>CBDBHK010000030.1:0-328374 GCA_965205615.1 Acidobacteriota bacterium
GCCCGCCAGCGCCTTCCCCCGATCTGAGGCCTGCCGCCGCCTCTCCCCCAACGGATCGGCCTTATTCACCGCCACCGCCAGCATCGGATCGGTGCGCAACTGATCATGATCGTTCAGATCCTCGTACCCCAGACAGAGTCCGTAGATGCGCTGCCCCAACAACTCCTCGACCGTGTGTTCGATCAACCGCGGATCCCGGTGATCCCTGAAACACTCAGCCAGTCCGGCGATCAGACCCGTCCCCCTCTCGACCTCTCGCAACAGCAGCACCCCTGCATCGGAGGTGATCTTCCCGCCGTCGAACCGCGCCTTCACTTTGCGTTGAAATAGTCCGTGAAATTCGAACCTGGCTTGTTTACACTCTGTTCTCATAAGGGCCGCCTCCGTTTGGCTTTGAAGTCTTTCATTCAAAACGCTTTATACCAAACAGGGCGGCCTTTTCAGGTCCTATCGGTGATCTATGCGGGTTAGGGTCCCACTCTGGGATGGGTGAACCCCCTCGCCTTTAGGCGAAGCCTTCAGGAGGCTTGGGGGTACACTGCGGAGGTGTCTGAGTATCGGAAAAGTTCGCATGCAGTGTATCGGCTGAGATATCACTTTGTGTTCATCACCAAGTACCGCAAGCCGGCTCTGCGAGGAGAGATCGGGAAAGAGGTGCGGGATCTGACGCGAGAGATTTGCCGATCGTTGGATATCGAGATCGTGAAGGGGCATGTGCGACCCGATCATGTGCATTTGTTGTTGGATGTGCCGCCGAGATTGGCGCCGAGCCGAGTGATGCAGGCGATCAAAGGGAAAACGTCGCATCATCTACTGCAAGATCACCGCAAGTTGCGCAAGGAGTTTTGGGGACGACATCTTTGGGCACGAGGGTACTTCGTGGCGACGACTGGGAATGTGAGCGATACGATGGTTGCAGAGTATATAGAAACCCAAGATGTCGAGACCCGAGACGACGATTTTCGGGTCACTGAGTAGTCAGCCTGCGAGCGAAGCGAGGTCTTTAGGCGACTTCAGTCGCATGTCGAATCCACCGCCTTCAGGCGGTGGAGAGTGGGACCCTTCTCAAGTGCCTGGCCCGCTGAGAAGGCCGCTACGAGCTTCCTCCGGCCCGTTCGGTCCGGTATTTTCCACAGACCGCTGTGATTTTGGGGAGTTTTCCACGACCATTCGGGTACACTCCCCGTCTCAATTCTTCGACCCTTCGGGTACACTCCGCCACCGATTCTTCGACCATTCGGGTACACCATACAAGTAGTAAGACAAGTAGTAAGACAACAAGTAGTAGGAGCGACGAGTCTGTGCAAAAAATAGGAAGGACAAACCAGAACCACAGAAAAAAGGGGACGTTTAAGAAGGGTCAAGGATTCCGGGTCCACCTCTAACCGTAGAGACACTCCGTTAGTTAACACTCACTCGATCCTGTATAGCCATCTGTACGCCCAGACCTCGAAGTGCCTCCATTTTCGCTTTCACCTCGGAAGGGCCAATCACCCGGAGCTCGACCCCGCTCAGTCCCCGCTTGTGCAGATCCGCCAAAAACTCTCGCCAATGCACCTCCGCTTCGCTGATCTTGGCGCTCAGATCCAACACCTCTCACGTCCCGAAACGATTGACTGCAATGGCTTTCAGGATGGCCACGTCCTGCACCCTGCCGCCTCTTCGAACTTTCTCGTAGTGGGCATCCAGGTACACGATCGGATACTCCCCCAGCTCTCGGCTTCGAAACTCCTCCAGCTCTTCGTCCAACATCCCGGCCACTCTCGAGACCTGGGTTGCCGAGATCTCCAGACCACACAACTGCTCGGTAACCTCGGTAACCTTTCTGGTCGAGACTCCCATCACGTACATCTCGGCGATGGCAGTCTCCAGCTGCCTGCTCAGCATGTTCAGGAGTACGAGGGCTCCCCATTGCACACAACGGAAGTGCCAGAGCCAGGCCCAGCGAAAAGGGCAGCCGCCCGGCCCTTCCGATTCCCGGGGCCACCAGAAATTCCGGGTGCTGGCCGATCTGGTCAAAGAGGGGCTGAGCTACGGCAAACCCGAACAGGGTGGCGAGGTGCAGGGAGTGTGCCCAGGGTCCCGAGCCCGAGTCGTGAGTATTCTTGAGGGGCGAGGTTTCCTGGCCCCTCACTGCCGGGGCACGCAGTAGTAGAGGGTTCTCGTCCCCGACTCTAGATTCTGCTGGCTCTCGATTCGATAGAATCGTTTCAGATTCTTCTCCAGGAATGCCTTTTCGTAATCTGTATACTGATCATCCTTGTTTCGCAGCAGCGTCTCCACCATAGGATCGGACTTGTCGACGAATTCAAGGACCAGCTCACGGCTATTCTGGGCCAGCCACTCTACGAAATCCGGCAGCGGTATGTTGGCGCTGATCACCATGTGATTCTTTTGAATCTTTTTAGATATACAAAGGGATGCAGGATGCCGCCCCCCCTTGGAGAGGTCCTCTCCTAACTAGGGGCGTCAGTGAGAACCCTGTAAAGCAAACCGAATACGGGGACGGCCAGCAGAATGATCAGCGGCCAGATCACGCGCCAGACCACCTTCTCCAGCGTGTCGATTCGCGAGTTTACTTCGGAAAACCCAGCCTTCATCTCGGCCCGAATTTCAGTGATCTGGGCATTGATTTTGGCCCCTTGGGAGTCGATCTTGGCTCCAATGGCGGCAACGACGTTCTGTCCGGCCTGGGCGCGGACCTCATCGTCGGCGCGGTAGGCCAGGTCGGGGTCCACGTCCACGCTGCGCAGGGCTCGAAAGAGTGCTCCGGTAGGCTCCGTGGTGGTGGGTTCAGTCGGGGTTGCCATTCTCATTCTCCTTGCCGGGTAGATCAAATAATTCTCGATCGCGGTCCCGTTCCAGGAAGCCATCGAGTCCCTTCATGAGGCGATCTCGCTTGCCGGGATCGTCGCCGGTGACGTGCTCAAGGTAGGAGCCCATGAGGATCAGGCGGCGGGTGCGGCGCTTGCGTTCGACGGCGGTGATTCTAGATTGGGCGCGCCGGATCTGGCGTTTGAGGTTGTCGCGCTGGCGGCGCTGGGCTTCCAGGAGTTCTTTTTTCCGGGCTTTAAGCTCCTGTTTGAGGGTCTCTTGCCGGGCCAGCAGTTGCTTGAGTTCTTCTTGTGGCTCCATCGCCGTCGATGGTAGCATCGGACCCGCAGAGAGGTCAATTTTGACCGAACATAATGCAGGCCTGAAAATCCCCGAACAATAGAGAGTAAGCACTATTCCCGTTTCACTTTGAGAAACGGCGTGCTTACAATCAGTAACAGGGGCATTAAGGCGTGGCAGTATTTCATCTTAAAGCTAGCTTCGGTTCCCGCGCCGGTGGGCAGTCGGCCCGCGCCAAGAGCGATTACATCGAGCGCGAGGGCCGCTACGAGAAGGACAGCGAGGAACTGGAATACAAAGAGCACGGGAATATGCCGGAATGGGCCGAGGACGACCCCGGAAAATACTGGGAGGCAGCAGACAAGCACGAGCGATCCAACGGGCGGCTGTATAGCGAGATCCAGTTCGCGCTTCCCAAGGAGTTCGACGAGGCCGGGCGGCGGGATGTGGCCTCGGACTTCGCCGCGCAACTGACCGGCCCGGAGAAGCTGCCGTACACGATGGCGATTCACCGCGGCGGCGCGGAGGGGGAGAACCCCCACGCGCACCTGATGTATTCGGAGCGGGGACAGGACGGGATCGAGCGGAGCGCCGAGCAGTGGTTCCGGCGCTACAACGGGAAGGCTCCGGAGACGGGCGGTGCGCGGAAATCGCGGGCGGCCAAGGCCGGGGACTGGCTGGAGAACACCCGCAAGGCGTGGGAACAGACGGCGAACCAAGCGCTGGAGCGTGCTGGCCGGGAGGAACGGATCGACGGGCGCAGCCTGGCCGAGCGGCGGGATGAGGCGTACCGGTCCGGCGACCTGGTGCGGGCGGCCGAGTTGAGCCGGGAGCCCAATGTCCACCTGGGTCCGTCCCGGCACCGCGAGGGCAGCGGCGCAGCGGTGGAGGAAAAGCTACAGAAGGCAGAGCGCGTGGAACGTGGGAACCGAGTGGACGCCGCCGAGCGGGACGCCGACAGGCAGGAGGTAGCGCGGATCGAGCGGGAGATTCGCCGGGTCGAGGCGCGGCTGAAGGAGAGCTATGACCGAATTAGAAGAGCGATTGACAAACGAATACAGCAAGCTGGCCGCGCAATACGCGCAGGATCAGAAGCGGCTAGCCGGGCAGGTCGAGCACTTGGAAGAACAGGTGCGAGAATTGGCCGAGCAGCACGCGGACGAAGTGGGGCGGTATATCGAGTGGAGCAAAACCTTGGGGGAGCGCGTGACAGCCTTGCGGGAGCAAGTGCAGACATTGGCCAATCAGCACGCGGACGAACTGAAGGAGTACGTCGGGTGGAGCGAGCACATGGGAGAGCAGCACGGACGCTTGAACGCACATGTCGAGAAATTGACCTTGGCATACAACGAGCTGGCGAGGCTATTGGACGAGAGGTGAAAAAAATCAAGTTCACGCGGGATCGGGGCCTCCCTGAACGGGGCCTCGCTAAACGGTGGCGCGAAAGAAGTCGCGGATGGGAGCGCTAGTTAAGGCAGAGTGCGCAGTCGCAGCCGGGGGCTATGACTGCGACCGGTAGGTTTATCGGCGGTGTGTCGCTGTGGGCGACGAGACGTGTCATGGAGGGGTGACAGAAGTAAGGAAATTACTTACCATAGAACACATGCCCAACCAACCCGAGGTGCGTGTCGTGATCGTCAGTAAGTTGACTTCCAAGTCCCAGACCACCATCCCGCAGCCGATCCGCGCTGTGCTCGGGCTGCAGCCAGGAGACGAATTGGCGTACGAGATCGTCGATGGGCGAGTCATGATCACGAAGGGGCAACGAGGGACCACAACGGACGACCCGTTCCGCACCTTCGAGGAATGGCGCTCGGAAGCGGACACTACGGCCTATGCGGACCTTTGAGCGCGGTGACGTGATTAAGGTGCCGTTCCCGTACACGGACCGCGCGACGCGGCAGTCGCGACCAGCCGTGGTTGTCTCGACGGCTCAACTCCAGGAGTTGCACGGACTCTTATGGGTCGTCATGATTACCAGCGCCGAGAACCGGGGCTGGCCCGACGATGTGCCGGTCGCCAACCTGAAGCTGGCGGGCCTGCCCGTCCCCTCCCTCATCCGTAGCGCCAAGATAGCGACGATCGACGCGTCTGACGCCTCGAAGCTGGGGCGGGTGGCGGCGGCCCAGCTCAGACGGGTCACGAGCAAGATCAAACAGAGGTTGGGGGCTGTGTAAACGGTGCCCTCTCGAAAAAGGGGGCAGAATATATCGAACTTAGGGTCCCACTCTGGGATGGGTGAACCCCCTCGCCTTTAGGCGAAGCCTTCAGGAGGCTTGGGGGTACACTGCGGAGGTGTCTGAGTATCGGAAAAGTTCGCATGCAGTGTATCGGCTGAGATATCACTTTGTGTTCATCACCAAGTACCGCAAGCCGGCTCTGCGAGGAGAGATCGGGAAAGAGGTGCGGGATCTGACGCGAGAGATTTGCCGATCGTTGGATATCGAGATCGTGAAGGGGCATGTGCGACCCGATCATGTGCATTTGTTGTTGGATGTGCCGCCGAGATTGGCGCCGAGCCGAGTGATGCAGGCGATCAAAGGGAAAACGTCGCATCATCTACTGCAAGATCACCGCAAGTTGCGCAAGGAGTTTTGGGGACGACATCTTTGGGCACGAGGGTACTTCGTGGCGACGACTGGGAATGTGAGCGATACGATGGTTGCAGAGTATATAGAAACCCAAGATGTCGAGACCCGAGACGACGATTTTCGGGTCACTGAGTAGTCAGCCTGCGAGCGAAGCGAGGTCTTTAGGCGACTTCAGTCGCATGTCGAATCCACCGCCTTCAGGCGGTGGAGAGTGGGACCCTTCTCAAGGGCTTGACAATGGGAGGGAGAGCCCCAGAACGGAATTGGGAGAAAAATATGGAAAATCGAATCAGCTTATCGGGTATGACGAATGATATGTGGCACCTCGGTCCGGTCCGCCGCGTCCTCGCCGTCTTCGTGGCCGCCTGCGCAGTGGTCCTTCTGCTGGCGGCGGGCAGTCCGCCCTTGCAGGCCCAGGCAAGGACCGCCCCAGAAGACGAACAGGCGTTTCACCGTCTTGTGGTCGGCCAAAGGATGATAAACACGGACGGCATCAGCATCTTGGCAGCCCAAGACTGGACGGAGATGAGTGATCCAGTCAGGCCATACGTCATCCGATTGACTGATGGGAACGGGGTGAGTTGTGGTCTGGCAACACAGGAGGAAATGAATGATATTCGTGAAATGCTCGATCGGAGGTCACCGAGGACTGCACCCTCTGGGAAATACGCCCTGGCCCCTCCTGCGGCCAATATATCCGTCAACTACACTGGTTTCACTCCAGAGGCGCAGGCAGCCTTCCAGAGGGCTGTAGATATCTGGTCCTCTCTGCTGATTACGACGGTTCCGATCGAAATCGAAGCGAGTTTTGATTCACTCGACCCGGGTACACTGGGGGCGGCCGTCCCGTCCACCTTTTTCTGTTCAACCATGATTTGTGCGCCAGTTAGTCTTGTTAACCAGGCGGTCGACGAAGATCGGACGCCAGATGATCCAGACATCGAAATGGCCTTCTCCAGTTCAGAAGATTGGTTCTTTGGATTGGACGGTCGGCCTGGAGAGGATCAGCATGATTTCGTTTCGGTCGCCTTGCATGAGATCGGTCACGGCCTGGGATTCTATGACAGTTTCAGGATCGATGAATCAACCGGGGAAGCCGAGTATGGACTTGGCGATGACAACATTCCAACGATCTTCGATTCTCGTATCTTCGATACAGAGATCAAACGTTTGGGTATTATATACTTAGCTTTAAAAGGGGCATTGTTTCTTTCTTGACAATTAGTTGATGGAGTTGGTATAGATTTCGACCGGAAATGTCTGAAAGAAGGGTTAGGTTCGATTCTCCTTGCCAGTCGGAGCGGCATAGATGAGCTCGGATAAAGAACAGGTCGCCTCCATCCGCTACCCTTTGTTGTTCCGCTATAAAGACTATGTAGCAGGGTCCGGTTTTCTGGCTTGTGTAGAGATTTCAGGCCGGGCACTGATGATCCAAGAAGCAGGAGAGGACGATGAATGGTGGATGTACGGAGTGCGCCCATCCGCAATAGCCGAGAACGGGAAAACTCCTCAAGAAACCTCGCTTCGTTTTCGAGAACGGTACAAACGTGTCCTATACGATTTCGCTACAGACGCTGCGGACATCGACCAGTTGGAGACCGAAGTTCGGAAATTTTTTAACGATTCGGAAGAGACTATCGAGCGTCAGTGGACCAATGCTTTCAGGTTAATACGTGCAGGGGATGTAGACCCCGAGGAGCCGTTCGCAAGTCTCCCCCAAAAACCCCCCGAGCAAAACGAACCAGAAATAAGCGTAGTGGAATTCGAACCTAGCAAGTCGTCCCCGTCCGATAATCTGCCGCCCTCTGTCTTTCAAGAACACCCCGAGCTGCTGGCTGCTTAGTGTCGGCATCCGTTCGATTCGGCAAGGTCAAAAAAATGTTGGACGATTGCGCCGAGGGTTACAGCATCAGGCTAAGTGTTCACCATCGTCGCGTCACGTACAACGACAAGATATACCCCAGCTTACCAAAGCACGATGAAATCGAACTCGGGCATGTTCGCAGCCTAGTTCGGCATCTCGGTATTGACAAAGACTGCGCCAATAGTCTTTTGCCTATCACCAACTAAGTTCGGGGATCGGAACGTAAGTGGAGTCAAGCGTATAATTCCCAAAGGTATAAAGGAGAAAAGGCGACATGGGAAAGAACAACAATTCAAAGGGCAGTGGTGTTGACCTTCTGGCTAAGGCCATGAAGCGGGTGTTCAAGGAGGCCGTCGAGGAGGGGGTGGAACCCCTGGGAAAGCGTATGGGCAAACTGGAGAATAAGGTGGATACCCTCCAGGACAACATGCAGGATCAGTTTTCCGAGCAACCCAGGCTCATTTCCCAGGAGGTCCACAAGATTTTGGAGAGGAAGTCCGGGAAATAGGTTTTGGACTCAGGAGGACCGAGCAGCAGAATCCAGGCCGTTGTCTGCGATCAGCTCCCGGTACATGAGACGACGCCCGATCAGCCCGGCAATCACCGACCGCATCTGGTCGATAGTGTCCAGGGGACGCCGGTTGTGCTTCCCCGAAAACTCACGGATGTAACGGTTCAAGTGCTTGGGGGAGAGCTTGTGAAAGGTTCCCTTATGGGCTCGTTTCAGTGTTGCCCAGAACGACTCGATCCCGTTGACGTGAGCCATCTTTTTGACGTATTCCCCGGTACTGTGCTTCACGACCTCGTGCTGCCGGGGAAGCCCCTGGTAGGCGGTGGCGTCGTCGGTATAGACCTGGGCCGTGGGACCGGTGTTCTCGGCGACGAATCCCTGGAGCGTTTTGGCGTCGGTCTGCTGGATGACCTGGGCCCGGATCCAATTGGTGGCTCGGTCCCGGATACCGATCACGGCGGTTTTGCCCGTGGTACCCCGGCCCGTCAGGGATTCTCGCTTGGCCTTAGTCATGTTGCTCCGGAGCCCCCCGAAGTAGGATTCGTCGGCTTCGACCGGTCCTTCTAAAGGCTCAATGCCGCTGCCGTCCCAGGCTTCCCGCAACCGGTGAAGCATGAACCAGGCCGTCTTCTGGGTGACCTTCAAATCCCTGGAGAGCTTCATGCTGGAGACGCTCTTGAGGCAGGTGACGTAGATATAGACCGCGAAGGCCCACTTGCGAAGGGGGAGCCGGGAGCTTTCCAGGGCCGTGCCGGTCCTAACAGAGAAATACTTCCGGCAGTCCTTGCACCAATAGGGCATGGGATGGCGGTTCTTGACTTCGCGGGTGTTGAGGCTCCCGCACCGTCCGCAGCAACGTCTGTTGGGCCAGTAGGTTTCCTCGAACCACCGGGCGGCCGATTTCTCGTCGGGGAAAAGAGCTCCCAATTCGAGCAGGGATATGCCGTTTCGATTGGACTTTCCAGGGGCTTTCGAATTCCGTTTTTGCTCTTTTCCCATGTCCTCATTATAGCCGACTGGGGGGACATTTTTTAAAGCTAAGTATATAATTCCCTTTGTGATACCGCGAGTTGTCTTTTTTCCGTTCGAATTCTTGACTGCGATTTAGCTTGTCGAGGGCGTCGGCATTGAGCCTTGCATAGACGCGAAACTGCAGATCTCCACGGGCCTTTTCAAATTTCCCACGGACGCCTTCCACGTGTTCGATCAGATCGAGTGTCGTTCCCAGGGAACCGCCACTTGGACCGGTGAGCCGAGTCTTCTCTAAAGCGTTGGTGACCGCTTCAAAGGTCGTCCGTTTGGTAAGACGAAGTCGGTTGTAGTACGTCTCCGGATCGAGTTCCCGGCCAGTCACCCGGCTGACACGAAGGTAGAAATCATCAATCAGTCTCTGCTGTCCATGCGAGAGCTGATTGTATTCACCCCCGAACTTTTCCGTCTCCACATCCGGCTGCCCATAAGCCAGTGAGACCATTACGGTCAGGCTTCCCCAAAAGGCCAGGGTTGCTGCTTTCCGCCGCTTCCCACTTCCTGAACTCATGCATCCAGAATACTATCGAGCATGACCATCACGAAAGCCGTGAGAAACATGCTGTAAGTGTTATACCCCTGTAGAAAGTGGAGGCTGAGTCCGGTGGCCCTCGAATCCCGGCGCCGATGGTATGACTACTCCCGCACCTGAAATGACATGCTGGTGACCACCGAAACCAGTTACGCCTCCCTTGGAATATCGTCCACTCTGACGACATACATTCACTACCAATAGTGACAGCCTACATTGGCCTCGCCTACCGAAAGAAGGACCCAACCTCACAAGGCAAAGTGGCAGCGTGTGCTGCACAGATGAACCATGAGCACATCCTCGAGAAGCACCTGAAGCCCCGGTTTGGAGCGGATGAGTTGTCCGCCCTCACTGCCCCGGCGCTTCAGGCGTACATTGCGGAGCTGGAGCGACGCGGTTACGCGCCGAAGACGATCGCGCACATCCATGACGTGCTCAGCGCGGTCCTCCGAACGGGAGTGAAATGGCGGTATCTTTCGCACCACGCGCGTGAGGTGGGTTGATCCAAATCACTTGTTCGCGCGCCCATCTCTGGCTCATCGCCGAGTGCGGGTAAGGTTTGCTTTGCTGATTCACCAGACGCCATAATCGCGAGGGCACCCAATGACGTGCTGAGGTATGGGATGAAGATCACGGCTCCTAAACCGTGGGTTTCTATGGTCTTCCTTTTGGTGGCAGTGGTTGCACTCAGGCCAGCTGCGAGGTCGGTAGATCACCGCCCCTACTCCGGACCGGAGATGCTCACTTATGAGGAACTGCTGGCGCTGAGCCAGGATGTGGAGTTCCCAGCAGACCTGCAAGAGAAGCTCACGCGCATTACCACCACGCCGTTCGTCAGCAACCGCAAGGACCATCAGAACGGCCACCCGCGGGTACCCGAGATCACAGGGCTAGGGCCATCGCTCCGGGTTGTCTTCTGGAATATCGAGCGCGGCGTCATGCTGGACGACATCATGCTGCTATTCACAGACAAGAAGCGGTTCATGGAGAAAGTCAAGAAAAGCCGCCAAGACGAGCAGCCAACCGAAAGCACGGAGGCAACGGGGAAAGCATCCAGCAAAGACCAAGTGGAACGCCGAAAGGGAGTGAAGCTCGGCCCCAAAGCCGGTTCGGAGAACCCTTACGCACAAATTGATCTCAACAAGCTTGCGGAAGAAGTTGACGTCTTGCAGTCCGCTGATGTGATCGTGCTCAATGAAGTTGATTGGGGCATGCCCCGGAGCAACTACCGCGAGGTGATTGTTGAACTGGGCGATGCCCTTCGGATGAACTGGGCTTATGGAGTGGAGTTCATCGAGATCGACCCCGTTGTACTGGGGACGGAGCAGTTCAAAGAAATAGAGGACGAGGAGGCGCGAAAGGAACTGTTGGCCCTAACCAAAGTGGACAAGGACAGGCTGCGAGCTCTCCATGGCACCGCCATCTTGTCTCGGTACCCGATCCGGTCCGCTACTTTGAAACCATTCGAAACCCGGGCCTACGACTGGTATGGAAAGGAGAAAGGCATCCGGATCGGAAGCACCTTCATCGGCTCCCCGATGGCTCGTGAAATGCGCCGCGGAGGACGGACGGTTTTGACCGTGGATCTGGACGTACCGCACTTGCCGGAAGAACGCTTGACCGTGGTGTCGCCACACCTGGAGAACCGGACCAAGCCCAAGAATCGCCAGAAACAGCTTCAGGAAGTCCTCGACAGAATCCGGCACATCAAGAATCCGGTTATCGTGGCTGGAGATTTGAACACGACGGGAGGCGACTCTGAATCCTTTCGCCTGGAAAAGCACCTGTACAAGAAATACACGGAAGCCGACACCTGGGTCAACATGGGCGTCAAGTACGCAACCGGTGTCGGATTAGGCTATGACGTCTTCAGGTGGGGCTTCAAGTTCACTAAGAACGTGAGCGACCCGACGATAGCCAGCGTTCCCTTCGTTGCCCCCAACAAAGAACGCAACTTCTTCAAGAAGCTCGAGCAGTTTCGCTTCGAAGATGGGACATCATTCGATTTCCGTGGAGATCAAAGCCGTACCGTTGACGGCAGAGGAGGCACTTTAGGAAACTCGAACCAACGAGCGAGCAAAGGGTTCGTTCACACTTACGAGTTTGTGATTTCCCTCGGAGTCATCGGCAGGTACAAACTCGATTGGGTCTTCGTGAAATCTTACTTGGAAGACCCTCGCGATAGTGTTACTGGACCCTACCGCATCACGCCCCATTTTGCGCGGACCATGCCACGAGTGAACTTTGCCCTGCTCGAACATCCACTGTCCGACCACAATCCGATGACGGTGGACCTCCCCTTTGGGGAACCAAAGCTAGCTATCGATGACACAGCAGCAAGCAGATGACCCGAGTTCAGGAAATGGAGGCTTCAATGAAGTTCCTATTGATATCAGCCGTTGCCATACTGACCTTCAGCACGGTCGTCGGAGGTCCTCAAGAGCAACCCACGGGTGAAGGCCGGCTGGAGCCGACGAAGACCAGCTGCGCCGAGTATATCGAGGTGGTTGAGGCCGAAGACGGGCGCGCTGATGTGGTGAATGTCTGGGCTCACGGCTACCATAGCGCGCATACTGGTGTCGATCATACAAGCGAGACGGCCATCACATGGAAAAGGGTGAACGAGTTCGTCGCCCGTCTGGACACGGTGTGTCGCGAGAAGCCTGATACGCTTTTCTTGGCAGCCATCAGAAGGGTCAAGTAGTTCACGCCCCGAGCTGAAACCGAAAGAATCACGAAACGCCCTCTTGACTCGTGAAGTGCTTGGCAGCTTGACCCCCTAAGGAACCGCTGGGGGTGACATCATGGCCAAAATGAAACGAAAAGAGTACGAAAAAAAGCTGGAGAAGCTGCAGGTTGAAACAGTTGCGCTGCAGGGTTGGGTCAAGAAGACGGGTGCTCGGATTGTTGTCATCTTTGAGGGACGGGACGCGGCCGGCAAAGGGGGAGTGATCAAGCGCCTCACGGCCCGAGTCAGCCCTCGTATTTTTCGCATCGTGGCTCTGCCCGCCCCCACCGAGCGGGAGCGGTCACAGCTCTATATGCAGCGGTACAGCGCCCACCTCCCGGCTGCCGGAGAGGTCGTGCTGTTTGATCGCAGCTGGTACAACCGGCTTGGAGTTGAACGGGTGATGGGTTTCTGCACGGATGAGGAGTACGAGCGCTTCCGCCGCAATGTGAGAACCTACGAACGGGCCATAGTGGAAGACGGAATTCTCCTGATCAAATACTGGCTATCGGTCAGCAGTGAAGAGCAGGAGCGGCGATTTCGCAAACGGATTGAAGACCCGCTTCGGCAATGGAAGTTGAGCCCCATTGACATGGAAGCCCGGCGCCGCTGGTACGACTATTCCCGCGCCCGTGACGCTATGCTGGAAGCCAGTGACACGGACTACGCACCCTGGTACATCCTCCGCTCCGACGACAAGCGCCGGGCCCGGCTGAACTGCATCAACCACCTGTTGAGCCTCATTCCGTATCAGGATGCACCCGAGGCCGAAGTGGGGCTGCCCGGACGGGACGATTCAGGCGCCTACAATGACATAAAGGCGCTGGAAGGGCGGCGATTTATGACCGAGACGTACTGAAGCCGGGCAAAACCGGGGACAGTCTACTCTTTCCCCAGAATAGTATCTGTTGCAGCCAGCGCTTCCATTTCTTCGCTGGGGAGGCAGTCTCTGCCAGAATCTGGACTGCCTCCCGTTTGCCGCCTATTTCGATTGGTAGGAGCTGGTAACCATTGGTAATGCTCTTCTTCGACGTGACGGCGGCCCGGCCCCGAGTTCGGGCTCGGATTTCACTTCTGAAGCAGCTCGGAGGTAAAGGATTGTCATATCGAATACTCCGTTCCGTTCGGTAGGGTGGTCAACTGATTCGCATCGACGGTGTTCTCGATGGAGACGGAGCCGCTGCTCTCCGGCAGGAGTACGATTCGGCTGAAACTACCGTACTGCTTGACCTGTCCGGCCTGAGAAGAGCAGACTCCAAAGGGATAGAGGTACTTCAGTCACTGGCCGCTGAGGGTGCAGAACTGACGGGTGCATCACCTTACATTCTGCTGTTGCTCAGGGAACGTCAGCAGTGAATCGGGCATAAGCCCGACGCATTCAAGTTACTAGCGGATGCCTTGCATGAGAGACTCGAGTGGACTCATCGCGGATACTCATCTAGAAAACCAGAGAATCTCGGCTGAGTCTGCCCCACACCGGACACTGTCAGGATGAGTGTGACGGCCACAAAAAGCAGGTACCTGAAGCTCATTCTGACGACTTGGTAGAGTAGACCTATGACGGTCGATGCCTGGCTCACTATTTCGATCCTGGTCGCGACTTTCGGACTGCTGCTCTTGACCAGAATCCCGCCGGTCGCCGTCTTTCTGGGCGCCCTCACGATGAGTGTGACGCTGGGCCTGGCACCGCTCGATGAGAGCTTGATGGGCTTCTCGAACTCCGGGGTCCTGACGGTCGGCGCCCTTTTCATGGCGGCGGCCGGGATGTATTCGACCGGGGCCATCAACATCCTTGCCGACAGACTGATCGGGCGACCAGAGACGACCCGTGCGGCGCAGGGAAAGATTCTGCCTCCGGTGGCGTTCGGGAGTGCTTTTCTGAACAACACCCCGCTAGCTAGTCGCGATGCTGATCCTGATCGTCCGAGATCTGGTGCGTACGGGACCTCTTCAGGGTTCGAAGCTGTACATGCCAATCAGCTTCGCCTCGGTGCTGGGCGGCACCTGCACACTGATCGGGACGTCGGTAAACATCATCATCGGCGGGATGATCCTGGATACGATCGCTCAGAACGCGCCGGGAACTCCACCGATGCGAGCGCTCGAGATCTTCGATCCTGCCTGGGTTGCCGTTCCGGCGGCGGTTCTGGGAATCGCCCTGATGATCCTGGGCAGCAGATTCCTCTTTCCCGCCCGAGAGGAAGAGGAGACTTCCGGCGAGACCCGGCTCTATCGAGCCGAGTTTGTCGTTGCTCCGGACTCTCCACTCGTGGGGCGGTCGCTTGCAGACGCCGGCTTCACCGGTTCGACAAAGTTCCAACTGCTGTCCTGCAGGCTGCCGGATGCTTCGAAGTTGGCGGTGGAGAGCATTACGCTGCTGCAACCCGGCCAGATTCTCGCTTTCTCGGCCGACGCAGACATGGTCGGCACTCTTTGGTCCACGCCGGGACTGCGTCCCCGAATCAGGGGTCTGTCGATGGAGTCCGAGCGTCATACACGACGCCTGGTCGAGGTGGTGGTGGCGCCGACATCGGTGGGGTTGGGACGTCAGTTGTCCGAGCTTCCCCTCCCCGACACTCCCTACCATCTCAGACTGGTCGCGACCTCACGCGCCGGGCGACCCTTGAAAGGACCCGTGGGAGACCAGCGAATCGAGGTCGGCGACAACGCGATTATCGAGGTTGACGACGCCTTCTTTTACGTCAATCTGCGCGAACAGGACTTCTCGCTGAGCAAGACGCTGCGCGGCTACCAGATGCAGCGCCTCAACCGCGCCGTGACAGCCACGCTGATCACGCTTTCCATGGTGGCTGTCGTTGCCCTGGGGTTGATGTCGATGCTCAACGCCGCCATGCTGGCCACCGGCGCCATGCTTTTGACCGGGTGCATGAGCCTGCGAGCCGCCGGGCGCAGCGTCGATTTTGCGACGCTCTTTGTTCTGGCCGGCGCCATCGGGCTGGCGGCCGCTGTCACCCAAAGCGGGCTGGCCCAGGCCATTGCCGAGATGCTCATCGAGACCGGGGGCAGCGATCCCTACGTAGCCCTGGCGGTCGTCTTTGTGGCGCGCTCGATCATGGCAAACCTGATCACCAATGCCGCATCGGCCGTCTTTATGTACCCGATCGCGCGCTCCATCGCCACCCAACTGGGGGTCAGCTTCATGCCCTTCGTGATCGCACTGATGACGGGAACGGTCGGCTCCTTGATCACACCCAGCGCCTATCAGACCAACCTGATGGTCTACGGGCCCGGCAACTACCAGTTCAGCGATTTCATGCGCGCCGGGGGATACCGCTGACGATCCTGGTGGGAGTCGTGACCGTGATCCTGGCGCCCCTGGCTTTTGGTTTCTGAGGGTCATGCTGGTCCTCGTCCTCACGCTTCTAAGCCTCACCGGAGCCGCCCAGGGGCAGCTTCAGCTCCCGACTCGCCGCTCCGCCTGTGAGAGCTACGATCCGGGGCTGGAGGCTGCGCAGGTGGCATCCGAGGTGGTCCAGGAGCTGGATCCGGTTCAAAGACCCTGAGAGAGTCTCCAGGCCAACCCCCTCCGGACAGATCACTCCAAATCGCCCCTTCCACCTTCACCCTCCTCCCTCTCTTCCGATGTAAGAGTCACGGGCAACCTCAATAAGCCCCGAAATCTCCGACAGGCGACCAACTGGAAGTTGCCGCCCGTTTGCCGCCCTTTTCGATTGGTAGAAGCTGGTAACTGTTGGTAAGATGTGACTTGCAGTAACCGGGCTAACTCATTGATTTTGTTAAGCTTTGCTAATGTTTACTAAGCCCGCCGAACCGGTCTGCAAAACCTTCATTCGGCGGTTCGAATCCGCCCGCCGCCTCCAACTCCCTCTCTAGGTTGTTGAAAAATTCTTGAGCGGCCAAGTTTTCCCAGAAAACCATATTCCTGGTATTATGGCAACATGAAGACGACGCTAGACCTACCCGACGACTTGATGCGGGAGATTAAAATTGGCGCCGTCAAGGAGAATCGCAAGCTCAAGGACGCGATCGCCGACCTGCTGAGGCGCGGGCTTTCGCAGAAGATGGTGGCGCCGCCGACTCTGCGCAATCGGGTTAAGCTCCCGCTCGTCCAGTGCGCTCACGAAGCCCAACCTGGAGAGGAGATGACCCCGGAGCGCGTGGCGAGGTTCCTGCTGGAAGAGGAGTCCGAGAAGCGACGTGGTGCTCTGCGATAGCAACGTCTGGCTGGCGCTGGCGCTTTCCAAACATGCCCACCATGTAGCGGCCCGCGAGTGGTTCGAAGCTGTCGAGGAGCCCGCCTCCATCTGTTTCTGTCGGGCGACGCAGCAGACTTTTCTTCGTCTGCTCACCAATTCCTCGGTTCTGAGCCCGTACGGAAATCCGCCCCTGACGAATCGAGAGGCTTGGGAAGTCTACGAAGCCCTTCTGGCCGACGACCGTCTTGTCCTGTGTGCGGAAGAACCGGCCGGGCTTGAGACTCGCTGGGAGCGCTTCGCGGTGTGCGATACCGCTTCGCCCAAGATCTGGATGGACGCCTACCTCGCCGCTTTTGCGTTGGCCGGCGGATATCGAATGGTGACGACCGACGCCGCTTTCAAACAGTTCCGGGGGTTGGATCTCGAGCTTCTCGCCCCATTGACTACATGACCACATCTAGTCATAATAAGGTCATGAAGGAAGCCATGGTCTCCCAGCTCAAAGCCAGGCTAAGCAGTTATCTGTCCGCCGTTCGGAAGGGTGAGACGGTGATCGTGCGGGACCGTCAAACGCGGATTGCGAAGCTGGTACCCTACCGGCGGAGCTCTGAGGAGCTTCATATAGAGGGGCCTGAAGGGGTGGCCAGTGAGTTGCAACGACTCTCCCCGGTCAAGCTTCTGCAACCGGGAGATGTCGTGGAAGCCCTGCGAAAAGATCGCGAAGCCCGGTGATCGTCTACCTGGACACCAGCGTGGTCCTCCGGGCCGTCTTTGGGCAAGAGCCTCGCTGGGGCGGCTGGGGAAACTGGCAGGCTGCCTGGTCGAGCGAGTTGATGGGAATCGAAGCGCGCCGAGCCATTGACCGGTTTCGCCTTCAGGGCGCGCTGGATGACAGGAAGGTAGCGGAGGCCCAGCAGTTGCTCAAGCGAATGGAAAGGGCAATTGGCTCAATCGGCCTGACGCGCCCGGTCCTTCGACGTGCCTCTATGCCCATGGCCACGTCGGTCAAGACCCTGGATGCACTGCATCTGGTGAGTGCCCAGCTGTTTTCCGAGCACCAGAATGTCGAGCCCGTTTTTGTCACACACGACAAAGTCCAGGCCCTGGCCGCTCGGGCCATGGGCTTCGAAGTCGAGGGCGTGCCATAGTCCACCGATTCTCTCATCCATTAGCAACCGATGTGATCGAACTCGGGTTTCTACGCGCGAATACCTGTAAAGGGTTGTGCTCCCAACTCGCAACGAGACGTTGAACACCACTTGTCTTCACCAGAAACTCGTAGCCTTTGAAAGGAAAGGAGGTAGCCATGCCGAAAGAGAAGCTGGACAAGGAGAGCTTTAAGCAGTTGGCGAAAATCATACTGGGTACGGACCCCGACGACCCGCATCTGGACGAGGTCTATCCCTGGGTCCAGGGCATGCTCCAGGGTATAGCGCCCCTCGATGAGCTGGACCTCTCGGGGGTTGAGCCGGACTTGCTCTTTACGCCGGGCAACGAGGAATAGCGTGGGTAGTGAAGAGCTTTGTTTCCTGAGCGCCGCTGAGCTGGGCGCGCTCATCCAACAGAGGAAGGTCTCGCCCGTCGAGGTGGTGGAAGCGCACCTTCAACGCATTGAAGCACTGGAACCCAGGCTGAATTCGTTTATTACCCTGCTGCCGGATGAGGCCAGGGCGGCGGCACGCCGAGCAGAAGAGGAGGTACAACAAGGCACCTCTCGAGGGCCTCTTCACGGGATCCCGTTGGGGTTGAAGGACGTCTATCATACCAAGGGCATCCGCACCACCGTTGGCTGTCAAGTGTTCGACAGCTACAAGCCCAGTGAGGACTCTACAACCGTGGTGAAGCTCTCTGAAGCGGGGGCCATCACCCTGGGAAAACTCAACCTTCACACGCTGGAGTTTAGGGCCACGGGAGAAAACGACTACTACGGGGACATGCATAACCCATGGGACGTGACCCGCCACACCGGGGGCTCCAGCGGCGGGTCGGGGGCCGCGGTCGCTGCCGGAGGATGCACCATTGCTACGGGCAGCGATAGCGGTGGGTCCGTACGCATGCCCGCAGGATTGTGCGGGATTGTGGGTCTCAAGACGACCTTTGGGCGCCTCAGTCGCCACGGCCTCATGGGCCTGGCACCGACCATGGACCACCATGGTCCCATGACCCGCACCGTGGGTGACTGCGCCTTAATGCTGCAAGTCATGGCGGGGCACGATTCCAAAGACCCCCACTCCTCCAAGGTGTCCGTTCCGGACTACACCAGGGCCCTTACTGGCGACATCAAGAACCTCCGGGTTGGCCTGGTCAAGGAGTTCTTCGAGGTGCCCGTGGACCCGGAGGTCAAGCAGACGGTGCAGACAGCTCTTGAGGTTCTGGAGAGCCTGGGGGCCAAAGTTGAAGAGGTTTCCTGGCCCATGTTCCACTATTCTCATGCCGTTTCTACCGCCATCCTGCTGGCAGACGTCGCCGAATCGCTACAAAAGCTCGTTCAGCAACACGGGCCCAGGATCGGCAAAGCGGCACGGTGTCGGATAGAGTCGGGATTCTTCGTGCCGGTCGCCAAATATATCCAGGCCCAGCGGGCCAGGGCTCTCCTGAACAAGGAGTGCTACGACCTCCTCCAGCAAGTGGACATCCTGGCGGGTCCTACGTTGCCCATCACGGCGCCCACAATTGGTGAGGAGGAGGTGCAGGTGGGGGACACCAGGATGCCTACGGTGCCGGCCCTTGTCACGTACACCCGGGCCCATAACCTGACCGGCTTACCTGCCATCACGGTACCCTGTGGCTTCAGTGCCTCGGGCCTTCCTATCGGCCTGCAACTGGCAGGCCGCGCTTTCGACGAAGAGACGGTGCTGCGGGTGGCCCACGCCTATGAACAGGCGACCCCGTGGCATAACAGGCGTCCTTCCATCTAAGAGGTAAGGATTGGGGTCCCGATGCAAGCGATCGGCTCATTGAGTGATTTCATTGTTCCGATCCTCATCTCACCAGCGAGCGGCGTCAATAGTTTAACCGGCCCTGCCCGGCGGATACTTTTCGAAGAGTTTGGCCAGACCTTTTTGGATCTTCTTTTCCTTCTTCTGAGGATCGTCGCTCACCGTTCCAGTAACGGAATTTTCTCGGAACCTGATCGATCTTTTCCCATGTGGCGCCACGCCTTCAATCTTAGTGATTCACCGACCCTCTATTTTTCCGTTACAAAGATTCCCCATGCGTGTAACAGGTTCAGAGAAATGAAAATGGGAATGACGATACTCGGGGCAAGGACCATTGGGAACTCAAAGATAAAGCTGAACCCCGGCTCGCTCATCCAGTAGTTCATCGGGATGAACGTGGGTAGGACGATTAGCGCAAAGCCAACGAGGTTCCAGGCGACCAGGAATCGGGGCCCGACAGACTTTCGCACCAGCAGCCACCCGACGACCAGAGCCGAGAGGCCAAAGAGGAAGTCAGGTATACTGATCCAGAAGACGAAGCTGGACTCGACTTCCCCTCGGATCCCCTTCATGATTCCACCCAGGGCTCCAAGGCGGAGAGCCTGGAAAAAGACCAGCCAGTGCCCCGGTGTAGTCGTGGCGATGCCGCGCAAGCCGCCTCGGAGGGTTCTGGAGAAGGTGAAAGCGAGTGCTCAACAGTACAACGGGGACGAGGGACTGCCACAGCAGCGGCAGGTGGGGCATGAGCTCGATGTGCGTCCCCCTGATTCCCAGCACAACCGCGATCAGTGCCCACGCAAAGAAAGTCAGGAGCAGCAGGTAAACGCTCCGCGCTTCTGGGGCTTTTATCGATTCATTCGACCTTGCCCGACGGGTAATCGCCAGGCAGAAGACAAAAACGAAAGCAACGAAGATTGGAAGTATTGATAATTTCATCGTTGTTTCCTCTGGCAGGTGTGAAGACCCGCGGCGAACTATTGATTATCATACAGGCATCCAGTTGGAGATCGTGGGCCACGGCAATTCGGCAAAAAGAGACACGTTTTCAAAGGGTATACCGAGGCCCGGGACAGCAAAGCCGGGCTTTCGACTTCAAGCCGGCCGGGACAGGGGCTCGACCTCTTGGTCAAGTTGCTCGCCCAGGCGATCTTTCTCAACTTCGATCTGATAACGTGCCTGCAGGTTCACCCAAAAGCGTTCAGACATTCCAAAGTATCGAGAGAGCCGTAGAGCCGTGTTTGCTGAGATCGCACGCTTCCGGTGAACAATCTCGTTGATTCGGCGTGGAGAAACGGCCTGGTCGGTCTGGCCAAGAGCGATGTGTGCCCAGGCCAGATGAGTGGGCGCGACGTATCCCTCCTTCTCCAATGCAAGCAAAGTGGACAGCCTGTCTCCGGCTTCCCGCCGTTGATCCGCGTCTGAATCCTGGGTTTGTCTGGTTTCCGCTGTCACCGCGCCGGTGAGCAGCAGTAAGATAAGGACTGCGATCAGGAATTCTTTTCGCATCGTAACCTCCAGTTCGTTTTCTTTCCTGCCCTTTAAGGCGCAGTTCGAAACGAAAACGGAACATGGCAAGTTAGCAGGGGACCCTTGTCGGTGTCAGACCTTCCGCCCAAGATAATCATGATTCTTTATCAGTCATTCCGTCCTGAAGAGGCGGATCACCAACATCAAAGAGGTCGCGAGCAAGGACAATGAGCTATCTGAGAAAACGTCTCAAAGAACAATCGGGTGTCATCGCCATCATCATCGCTCTTTTGCTGCCCGTCCTGGTTGGAATTCTGGGCATCATCATTGATCTTGGCTTTGCCTATCAGGGCTAAGCAACTATTTTTCTGTAATTTGACTGAGAGTGATCTGAGATCGGATTCTCCTGTGGTTTGAAATCGACCAGGCTGAGGTACTGTTTCCCGATCAGCCAGTCTTCGTGAATCTCCTCGACGACAGCGGTGATGAGTCGTAGTGCGGACTCGGTGTTTGGAAAGATACCGACGACCCGGGTACGCCGGCGAATCTGACGGTTTAGGTTCTCCAGCCCGTTGTTGGTGCGAATGCGCCGCCAGGTAGAACGTGCAAAACGAAAGACCGTAAAGCCTTCCGGCAGCTTGGTCTCCATCCAATCGGCCAGCTCCGGGTTGCGGTCGTAGTATTGCTCGACTCTGGCCCGAAGCATCGCCTCAGCTTCGCCTCCAGACGGGGCATTGAAGATGTCTCGAATGTCAGTGGCGATGGCGGCACGTTGGTCGGATCGGCGGGCGTATCGCTGAGCATTCTGGCTCAGGTGAAACTGACAGCGTTGCCAGGGCACTGAAGGAAAGACAGCTCTTCTGGCAGCTCGTAGTCCTGAGTGGTCATCGCTGACAATCAGCTGCACACCCTCCAGACCACGCTTTTGAAGCTGCTGCAGAAACTCTCGCCAGTGGACCTCCGCCTCGCTGAGTCGGCAGCTGACCCCAATCACCTCCCGCTTGCCCCAGCAGTTGACTCCGGTCGCTTTCAAGACGGCCACATCCTGAATGCTGCCCTGGCGACGGACCTTCTCGTAGTGGGCATCCAGGTACACAACTGGATAGCTGCCCAAAGGGCGGTTGCGAAACTGCTCGAGTTCGTCGTCCAGCAGCTTGGAGATTCTTGAGACCTGGCTGGCGGAGATCTCGGTGCCGCACAGCTGCTCGGTAATCTCAGTGACCTTGCGCGTCGACACGCCCATCACGTACATCTCGGCGATGGCCAGCTTCAGGGCTTTCTCCGAGCGGCACCCTCGCTCCAGGGATCGGGGATAGAAGTCCAGGTGACGTACTTGTGGAATCCGGATTTGAAGCTGTCCCACTCGAGTTGACAGCGTCTTGGCCTTGTACCCGTTGGCGTGGTCTCGACGCTGCTCGCTCCGCTCCCAGCGTCGAGCTCCCAGAAACTCTTCTCGTTCCATCTGCATGGCGGTGTTGAGCAGTTTCTCCAACACTCCTCGAAACGCGTCGCTGCCTTCTTCGATCAGTTCTTTCAACAATTCTCGTGGTAGCCTCTGTTCTGGGTCTGGGGTCATTCGGATCCTCCTTGCTCTTGTCTTGAGTTTTTGGAGAAATCCTGCCCCAGACCTCTGATCCTTTTAGCTCACCTTCCTCAAATTACAGAAAGAACGGTACACCCCTCCTATCAGTACAAGCGTCTGATGCAGACGGCGGCTGACGCCGGCGCTATGGCGGGAGCCCACTGGCTGTACCGCGGTGAGGTCGGCTCCCTGAACAACGAAGTCCTGTACGACACCGGGAGGAATGGCTTCGACGGATCACACGGGGAGACCCGGACCATCAACCGGCCGCCCACCAGCGGTGATTTTGCAGGCAAGGATAGCTTTGTCGAAGTTATCATCAGCCAGCAGTTGCCCACTTATTTCATGCCAGTCCTGGGGATCAACGACATGACGGTTGCCGCCCGGGCGGTGGCCGGGGTCGGAGGTTCGCAGGGCTGTGTCTATGTCCTGGACGGCACGGAGGACAAAGCACTGGAAGTCAGCAGCGGATCAACTCTGTCGGCGCTGGGCTGCAAGATCAAGGTTTCTTCCTGCTCGAGCGAAGCGATGTCGACGACGAGCGGGTCTAGTGCCACGGCGGATGACATCGACGTGTGCGGCGATTACGACTGTTCCGGATCAACCTGTGAGCCGACTCCGGACACGGGCGAGTGTGACGGCAACCCCTGCGCCAAGGGCGAAGACCCGCTGGCGACCGTGCCCGACCCGGTGGTGCCGGGTGGTTGTGTCCACACGGAATACAAGGTCAGCTCGGTGGGCACCCAGAGTAACCGCTTCCAGATCTATGGGGATCAGACTTATTGCGGCGGACTCTGGGTGGAGAGCGGCTCCCATGTGAACTTCAATCCCGGGACCTACTGGATTATCGGTGGGGGCTTCAATATCGGGAGTGGCTCGACGGCCACCGGGGACGGGATCACGATATATAACAGCGAGGGAGCCGGGTACAGCTACGAGCCGATCGGCATTCAGAGTGGCTCCCATGTCGAGTTCACCGCCCAACAGGGTGATAGTGCAGGGGTCTTTGACCGCATCCTGTTCTGGCAGGATCGTTCTATCACCGGCGACTACGACAACAAGATCGAGAGCAACACCGGCTCCTTCTTTGAAGGGCTACTCTACTTCCGTGATCAGCATTTGAGGTTCCACAGCAACACGACGGGTGAGTCGTCAGCCGGCTACAGCGTGGTGGTGGCCAACACGCTGGAGGTGTCCAGCGGGACCACCCTGAACCTTTCGGCGGGCGGGTCGGGAGACGAGGGCCTTCCGGAGCCGACGCTGGTCGAGTAGATTCCCCGGGGGCCGGTCCTGGGGCCGCTTTTTGGACCACGCTGTCTTGACCTGTCTGCGATCAGTCGGGACGGGCTTCAAAAGGGCTAAACGGCAGAGGATTGACTTGTCTATCCCGGGATCGTCAGAGTGACACGGCTTTGCGGGAACTCAGTCCCGCCTTCAACCGGAGCTCCGTGCTCCCAGGGGCCTCCTTCAGGGCCAGGTTGAAGTAACCCTGGGATCTTTCGAATTGCCGGATTTGGAAGAAGCAGGTTCCCAGGCATCCATACGCAAGTACGTCAAAGATCCGGGCGTCATAGGGGAGGGCGTGGTCAAGACGAGTGTGGGCGTCCGATGCGGTTTGGACAACGCGTCTCCCAGGCTCTGAATTGACCTCCTCACGATCGCCATCTGGCGTATTGAGGTAATCGAATGGAAAACGTCTCATCCAGCCTCGACCTCGCCGTCTTTCTTGCAGCCCTGGTTGCCGCCATGACCATTGGCCTTATCGCCGGGCGCAAGGAGGAGACGTCCGAGGACTACTTCCTGGCGGGAAGGAAAATTCCCTGGTGGGGAGTCGCGGGTTCAATTTTTGGGAGCAACATCAGCGCCAACCACCTGGTCGGCATGATGGGGATCGGCTTTGGAGTGGGTTTTGCGCAGAGTCATTTCGAAGTGGGAGCGATCGTGGGGCTGATGCTCCTGTGTTACGGCTTCCTTCCGGTCTATCGGGCGCTCAAGGTTTACACGCTGTCCGAGTACCTGGGCCGGCGCTACGACGAGCGCAGTCGGCTTTTGTATGCGGTCATCATGGTGTTTGTCATGGTCGTCGTGCTCATGGTACCCGCCCTCTATATCGGCGCTCAAACCACCTGCATCCTCATGGGCGGGGAGTTCGTCGCGCAGGTTGAAAAAGGGGGGAGAATCGCCCTCGAGGTCGATTACACGCACTACCTGATGATCGTGATCGGGCTGGCCTCGATTGCCGCGAGCTACACCATTCTGGGCGGGCTGAAGGCTGTGGTCTGGACCGATTTCGTGCAGTCTCTTCTCCTCCTGGCAGCCGGCTTGACCCTGGCCCTGCTCACGTTCAATGAAATTGGGGGCTGGGGCGCGATGATGGCGTTGGATCACGCCCGGGAGGGTGCCCACAAGCTGCATCTTTACCTGCCCATGAATCACAGCGAGCTGCCCTGGACAGGGATACTGATCGGGCTCAAGGCCATGGATTTTTACTACTGGGGCACGAACCAGTTCATCGTCCAACGGGTTCTGGCTGCGCAAAGTGACCGCGATGCCCGGCTGGGGATCGTGGCCGCAGGCTACCTCAAACTCACCATTCCTTTCTTTGCGATCGGCACCGGTGTAGCGGCGTACTACCTGTTCCAGGTGAGGCTGCCCGATCAGACGATCGCGTCGGATGCCGCCTTCTCGGAGCTCGTGAATCTCGTGGTTCCCCTTGGCTACGGCATCGTGGGCTTGATCGCGGCGGGCGTGATTGGAGCCATTCTTTCGTCCATCGACTCCATGATGAATTCGGCGGCCACGATCGTCACCGTAGACATCTACAAGCGCCACATCCACCCCCCCGCCAGCGACCGCCAGATGATCCTGGCGGGACGCGTCTCGATCGCGGTCTTCGTCACGCTGGCGACCCTGTTGGCGATTCTGGTTCTGGATCCCAACTCGGAGGAGCATTTCTTCCTGCAGATCGTCGACTACCAGGGTTACTTGACCCCCGGGCTCGTAGTGACCTTTTCCCTGGGGATCTTCTGGCGGCGCGCCACCGGCCTGGGCAGCTTTGTAACCATCCTGGCCTGCGTCTTCTACTCCTGGATCACCCGGGCCGTTTACGACAGCTACCTTGGAAACATTCCGGCAATCAGCGTCTACCTGGGAGAAGATCTCAATTTCTTCCACCGCGTTTCCATCGTCATCCTGCTTTGCCTCCTGACTCACATTTCGGTAAGCCTGCTTTCTGAGCCCGACCCGGAAAAAAGCAGACTCACCTGGACCGACCTTGGCGGACACCGGCCGGAGACTCTGAGGAATCTCATCGGCGCCCTGGTTGCATCGATCTTGTTCTTTGCGATTCTGGCCTGGATCATGGCGGCCGGGTGGCTCAGTCCGACCGTGTGCGCGGCATTGGGAGCCCTCTGGACCCTGGCCATGTTCCTGGGAGTGGTTGCGCTGAAGTTCCAAAAGCGGCGCGAAGAGGCCGGCGAAGAGATGTCGGCCTTAAGAGTTGTCCTTCGTGACGACCGCCTCTGGGCCGGGATCCTGTGTTCGTTCGCTGTCTTCTGTCTGTACCACTATTACTGATATCCAGGGGTTCACTGGCCGGTAGCCCGGGTACCTGTCTTGACAGATCTTGCGATCTGGGTCTGCTGGAAAGCGCCCTGTATCGGCCGCAGACCGGATACTATCAGGATCTAGCTGAAATGGCGGCGGCTCTGTTCGAGTCTCTGCTCATCAACCACCCTTTTGTAGACGGGAATAAACGGGTTGCGTTCGAAGTGCACCATGCCTGAGCCAGGCTGGGTTACGGTAAGGAGAAGGCCACATAGGCATCACCTGTCGGCCCGCCAAGAGTTCCTCCGCCCGTCGCAGCGATGACAATATACTGTTTTCCCTTGACTTGGTACACGGAGGGCGGCGCGTAGCCACCCCACGGCAGTTCGTGCTGCCACAGTTCCGCACCGGTTTTACCGTCAAACGCGCGGATCAATCGATCCTGCGTGCCCGCGCAGAACACCACGCCGCCTGCCGTCACGGTTGGACCGCCGAGATTCTCGGTGCCCGTCTTGTCGATTCCCTCGAGCGTCAGCTCTGCGTGTTCCCCCAGCGGGACCTTCCAGGCCAGTTTCCCTGTGTTCAGGTTGATCGCGTTGAGGGTACCCCAGGGCGGCTTGCAGCCCGGGTAGCCTCGCTGGTCGAGTAGCTTCTGAAAAGTGAGGTACATGAAATCCGGCCGTTGGGGGTCCTTTGCTTTTCTGTTTGATTTCGGGAGGTCGCGGTCGAACAAAAAGTCCAGCAGCATCCTTTTTTGATCGTCGTTCAGGTGCGCAGCGGGCATGGTGTCGTGTCCCGTCTCCAGGATTTCCAGAACTCCCTCGTCATTGGTGCGGCGCCCTAGCCGCCATTTCTCACCGATGGGACCTGAAAAGGCCGCCCTGTTTGGTATAAAGCGTTTTGAATGAAAGACTTCAAAGCCAAACGGAGGCGGCCCTTATGAGAACAGAGTGTAAACAAGCCAGGTTCGAATTTCACGGACTATTTCAACGCAAAGTGAAGGCGCGGTTCGACGGCGGGAAGATCACCTCCGATGCAGGGGTGCTGCTGTTGCGAGAGGTCGAGAGGGGGACGGGTCTGATCGCCGGACTGGCTGAGTGTTTCAGGGATCACCGGGATCCGCGGTTGATCGAACACACGGTCGAGGAGTTGTTGGGGCAGCGCATCTACGGACTCTGTCTGGGGTACGAGGATCTGAACGATCATGATCAGTTGCGCACCGATCCGATGCTGGCGGTGGCGGTGAATAAGGCCGATCCGTTGGGGGAGAGGCGGCGGCAGGCCTCAGATCGGGGGAAGGCGCTGGCGGGCAGGTGTACGCTGAACCGGTTGGAGTTGACCGGCGCCGAGGTCGATGAGCAGGAGCGGTACAAGAAGATCGCGATGGACCCGGACCGGATCGACGGCTGGATGGTGGATGCCTTCGTGGAGTCCCACGAATCGGCGCCCGAGGAGATGGTGCTGGATCTGGATGCGACCGACGACCCGATCCATGGCCAGCAGGAAGGCCGGTTCTTTCACGGTTACTACCGCCACTACTGTTATCTCCCGCTGTACATCTTCTCGGGGGAGCATCTGCTGTGCGCCCGGTTGCGGTGTTCCAATATCGATGGGGCCGCGGGATCGGTGGAGGAACTGGAACGGATCGTCGGCCGGATTCAGCAGAGCTGGCCGGAGGTCTCGATCGTCATCCGGGCCGACTCGGGCTTTTGCCGGGATGACTTGCTCCGCTGGTGTGAAGACCATCACGTGGATTACGTGATGGGGTTGGCCAACAATGATCGGCTCAAGTCAGAGAGCGCCGAAGCGATGACTCAGGCCGAAGCCGAGTTCAACGCCACCGGGCGACCGGCGCGGGTGTTCAAGGATTTCCGCTACCGGACTCGCCACAGTTAGACCTCGGAGCGACGCGTCGTCGGCAAGGCCGAGTTCCTGGACAAAGGCGCCAATCCCCGATTCGTCGTCACCTCCCTGTCGCCGGAACGCCTGGGGGCCCGCGCGCTCTACGAAGACTTCTACTGTGCGCGGGGCGACATGGAGAACCGCATAAAAGAACAGCAGTTGGGTCTGTTCGCCGACCGGACCAGCGCGCCAATCAACTCCGGCTGTATCTGTCCTCCGCCGCCTACATGCTCATGCACGCCTTGCGTCGTCTCGGACTGAAGCAGACCCCCCTGGCTCGCGCTCAGTGTCAGACGATTCGCTTGAAGCTCCTCAAGATCGGCGCCCAGGTCCGCCTCACGGTCCGCCACGTCTGGATCTCCATGTCGGAAGCCTATCCCTACAGCGAGGTCTTCGCTGCCGTCGTTCGAAACCTCCAGGCCATTCCTCTGCGCTGCTGAGGTCTGTCCCGATCAAACGCCCCCAAAAACGAAATCGTTCCATCGCTCAGGCCGAGCTCTGCCTGAATACATTCCGTCACGCTCTTCCGAACCCGAAAAACGCTCCATTCACGACCATCCACACCACCGCATCACTCGACCTGGACCGGATCGATAGCGAAACTCTCAGAAAACCGTTCCGGCCTGCCAAAATCACCTTCATTTCCAAATCGGTGATCTATGCGGGCTAAACAGGAGTTACGGCAATGTCAAAAACAGTCTGCCAGAATACCCTGCCATTTCATAGCCACAGAAACATCACGGCTCGTTTTGATGGGGGGAGCCTCACTTCCGACGCAGGATGGTTGTTGTTTGGATCGCTGGATCGTCAACATCGATTGTGCGAGGGCTTCAGTTCCTGTATTTCGGAAAGTCGAGACCAACGCTACATTCGTCATGACCTGTTGAAGTTGATCCGACAACGAGTCTTGCAGATCGTGGCCGGCTACGAAGACTGTAACGACGCCGATACGCTGCGCTCGGATCCGATGCTCAAGACAGTCTGTGATCAGTTGCCAGAGAGCGATCCCGATTTGGCCACCCAGCCGACTTTCTCCCGCCTGGAGAACTCCGTCACCAAGAAGGATCTGATGCGTCTGAGCCGGTGGCTGCTAGGCCGTTATGTGCGCTCCCTGAAGAAGAGACGTCCCAGCAAGATCATCCTGGATCTGGACAGTACCGACGACCACACTCACGGCCAACAGGAGTTCTCCTTCTACCACGGGTATTACCGAAACCACATTTTGCATCCTTTGCTGATCTTCGATGCCGACACGGGAGACCTGGTCTGTGCCGTGTTGAGACCTGGCAACAAGGGGGCTGCCTCTCACATCGTGCCCATTCTGAAGCGAGTCGTGGAGGCCATCCGACAAGCAGTGGGGACGGATGTCGAGATTGAGATTCGGGCCGACAGCGGCTTTGCCACGCCTCGGCTCTACGAGTTCTGTGAATGTGAAGAGAATAAACTCCAATATGTCATCGGGTTAAGCCGAAACCCTCGCCTGCAGCGAGTGGTCGAGCCCCTGCTGGATTCGACTCGGGAAAGGTTCCTTGAGCTGGAGGAAAAACAGCGTCAGTTTGACGAGTTTCTTTATCGAGCCCACAGCTGGGATCGATCCCGTCGCGTCATTGTCAAAGTGGAGGTCGATCAGCGTGGGATCAATCGTCGCTTTGTAGTTACCAACCGGGACGATCTCTGCTCCCAATCACTTTATGACCACTACACAAACCGAGGGCAGACCGAGAACTTCATCAAGGCCTTCAAGAATCATCTGAGCATGGACCGACTCAGCTGTCATCGATTCCTGGCCAATCAGTTTCGACTCCTCCTGCATGCACTGGCTTACCAGATGTTCGTTCGCCTGCGCGACTATCTTCACGGAACCCCCTGGCACAAGCTCGAAATCGAAACCTTACGTCGTCGGATCCTCAAGATTGGGGCCCGGATCCGACAAACCACTCGACGCATCTGGGTCCATCTTTCCTCAGCCTTTCCCGAACAACCCCTCTTCCACCTCGTCTTGAGTCGCCTCAACTCCAGTTAGCTTTTCCCAGCTCCCCCGAAAAACCGCTTCCGACACTCATCCAGGCCCAGATCTGTCTGAAATTCACTCCCCAAACCACTCAGACGCCTCGCCAACCCATATCCTTCGCAAATCCGCCTGTCACACCTGCCCGCTTCCGAGTTGGGCCACTTCTCGAGTCGTTTTTCAACACCGAACTACGGTTCTTGCATAATCCGGGCTAGACCGGGGGGCGGGTTTCAGTTGACCAGTATCCCGGCCGATGTTCTTCCCGAGTGAAATAAGTCCAAATCAATGCCGGTTCGAGGGGGGAGTACCGGTTCTGCCTCTCGCTGTCGCGATCGACCGAAGCAGTCGTCAGGCCGGCCGGACGATGTGGAAGACGAGCGTCGCCAGATAGATGCAGCCGAGGATTAAGGTCAAATCCAGACTGCTGAATTCAGGAACTTCCAAGCTGTTTCTCCCTTGCGTTTGCATTCGCCGAGGGCGCTGCTTCCAGGATGGCAGCAGGGACCCAGCATCTTCAGCGCTGTTATTGTCGCATCAAATTCCAACAAATTCAATCAAATAGACGGGAATTAAAGCAAATCAGTCTGACAACCCCCCTCACCTCACCCGGAGCTAGTGGAGCGCGCAGTGTTGAGTTCTGCTCCATCGGTCAGAGGAGCGAGATAAACACGATCCCGCTGATACCGAAGAAGAACAGGCCGCAAAACACGACACCCAGTCGGATGAACCAGTTGGGCCTCAGTTCGGGCGGAAGCAGCGTGCAATTGATGTAGAGCGAGTGAAGAGCCGAGGCGCCCAGGCCCACATTCATCAAGACGCCGGCGATCTTGAGAATCGCGAGTGGCTCCAGAAACATCAGGACCAACAGTCCCCACACCCCGTTTACCGCCATCATGCCGTAGTAGACCTGTTTCACACGATGCTCACCCAGGCGACGAGCGCGGGCACTGGCCGTCCAGAGGATGTCACACCACCGTCTTGGAATCGTGTCACCGGACAAGATCTGGCCCGGGTACAAAATGAGGAAGCCAACCGCAAGCGTCATGACCCACAACCCGTAACCGGGGTATCGGTGATCGATTCCCTCCGCCGTCATGCCCGCCACCCGGATTCCCGCGACCGGGGCGTTGCGGATGAACTCCAGCGACATCATGCAGGGCAGAGCCATGCCGATGAAACAGCAAATCATCCAGACGGCCACCTGGTCACGGACGATGTGTCGGATCCAGCCCCGCCACCGGGTCATGTTTTCCGCGCTGGGACGGAACACCTTGCCGACGTGCGAAAGGGTGACGGTCCTGCCGCCCACGGCGCTTGCGATGGCTCCCACGTGGGCTCCCATGCCCCATCCCTTGTCGCGGGCGTAATTGGACAAAAGCACGTTCGTCAGCCCGCCTGCCCCGGCGATGGAGGCGAACACGGCAATCAGCGCCCAGTCCAGGTCGGGCAGTTGTCCCTTTTCGCGCACGTAGCCGATCAGCTGAACTCGACGCAGGCCTCGATTCCGCGTTAGTTCCCCCACGCTCTCCCGCAGTTCTCGCTCGGGTATATCGTCGACCCGCCTATAGGTCCGGCGGCCTGCCTCATCGGTTATTTTGACCTGGTTGAGGCGCCAGCTCCCGTCTTGCCTGTCGATCGCGCCCTGCGCGGTCAGGATGACCTCGTTTTCCGCTTGCTCGAAGAAGAATCGTCCCGGCCGGGAGAGTCCCTCGGCACGGGCGACCATCTGGTTCCGGCGCGGCGCATAGCGAGCGGGAACCTGGTCGTTGATCTTGTACAAAAGCTCTCCCACCCGGAACTCGGTGACGACTGTTCCCGTCGCTTCGACGGTGCCCGCCACTCGATAAGAATCACTGCCCTCCTGCTCGTAAAGCGTGAAGTGACGGCCGGCAACAATGGTATGGGCACGCAAAGGGATCTGGCCGAAGCGGAGAAAGCCGGTGCCCACTTCGTACATCGACGCCGGCGAAATGAAAAACGCGGCGACAAAAGAGAGAAAGATCAAAACCAACACCAGTTTCGCGGTCATGATCCGTTCCAGCGTCTTGTAAACCGTGCCTCCGAAGATGAGCGGTGTGAAAGCGAGCAGGAACAACACGCAACTGAGCACATGTACGAACGTGCTGTCCTCAGCGCGCGGCAGATGACCGAGCGCGATTGCGGCCACCGCCACCGAGGCACTGGCCACGTTGTAGGGCCAGATGTGGCCAAATTCCAGAATCGCGTAAACGACGGTCCAGAGCTTGGGTCCGGGCCTGGTTCGAAAGGCGCCGACCAGGATCGGTTCGCCGCAATACAAGGTGTAGCGCAGGAACTCCAGGTTGCAGAAGACCTGGGCCACGATGCTCAGCGTTGCCACCCACAGCAGCGTGCCACCATATTGAGCCGTCACGCCCGGTCCGGCCAGCCACTCCCCGGAACCGATCGAAGCGCCGGCGATCAAGACACCCGGCCCGATCAACCCTGCCCAGCTGCGCCAGCTCAGACTGGGCGGCTCGGGCAGGTCTCCCACCGTCCAGGGCGGAAGCACCCCGGCTTCAACGGTTTCATTCGTCTGTGATCGTAGATCGTCCATGGTTGATCTTAGAGGCTCCTGATTTCGATCATCCTTAAGCCGGGCCGGCCGACTCCTCACGGCGCTGCACTCGGACCAGTGCTTCTGCTATCGGCCCTTGAAGGTTCCCATCGATCCTGATTTCTGCCGTCATCAGGCGACGAATATCGTCGGCTTCCGAGGGTGCCGCCGCACTCAATGCTATTTCCCCTCGAGACCCCTCTTCAAGAGTCACACTTGAGAATTGAGACGACACGCTCCACCCGGGAGGCGCCAGAAGCCGTGCAGCGTAGCGAACCGCTCTTCCAAAGTTATTTCGAACCAGCAACCTGTAGTCCAATTCCTCTGCCGGCTCGACAACCGAGAGATAGGGCAGCAGCCGGACCCAAAAGAGATCGATGTAGTGATCGGCCGGTTCACCCACAAGCTCACGAAAAACGGCCTCTTTTCGGTCTATGAAATCGCAGTATCGATCGAGGTCGTCTTTGGTGCAGGCCAGCACGTCACCATGGCCCGGACAGATCAGTTCCGGACTGATGTTTTTCATCACTTCCGCACAGCGGTGGTGCATGTGAAGCTGAAAACTGTTTCTCAGAACGGTCGTCTGAAACGGACGCAGTTTGACGTTTCCCGCCTCCAGGACTTCCTCGACGAAGTAGTTGTCTCCCGTAAAGGCTACCTTCTTGCCATCCACCATCACAGACACGACGGAGTGAAACTCTGTCTGTCCGGGAGCAAAGAAGATTTCCAGCTCATACTCCTCCCACTGAAACCGTTCCCCGTCTTTCAGGCGCCGGTCGATGCCGATCGGCCTGGGAAAGACACAGGGTGTACTCGCCCAGGCTGCAGGATTCTCAAGGACCTCCGCGACTTCTTCCAGCGCCCAGCAGCGTGTTCCATGGTGGCGTTGCAGATAGGGAATGCCGCAGGTGTGGTCGTCGTGAATATGGGTGGCCAGAACCAGGTCGAACTTTTCAACCGAGTACTCCTCGCTCAGCTCATCCAGATGATGTTCGACGAAACGCATCGTCTCGAATCCGTCATGGTCCGCCCAGATGTGCATGTGGGGGAAGTAGGCGTGTCCATAGTCGAAGAACAGAGCCTTGCCACTCTCGCTCAGGAGGACATAAAAGTTTGAGCAGGTCCAGGGTCCACCCCACAGCAGGTGTCTGGACAGTTGGATGAAACGCGATGTGGGCAGGAAGATGTTCTCCGGCACGCTGTGACGGCCGCAAATGCGCATTCCCCTGCCCAGGCTGACACATTTCATGAGGCGGCTTTCAAGCTTGCTTAGATCTGGGAAAACGTCGGTGATCGCTTCGCCGTGGGAAGGAAGGCAGAGATCCACGTCTTTCTTTCGCAGCGCCTGAATCGATTGCAATGTGAAGACAATGCCCTCCATGGCGCCGTAGGTGTACTCCACGGCGTGCAACTGGTACAGCTTGCCGTCGGCCGCACACAAATCACCGGTGAAAGCAACGCTGCGCCCGTCGATTGTGGAGATGAAGGCCACGGAACCGAGGGTGTGTCCTTTGGCCGGAAGGACAAAGAATTCGTAGCCGCGCCATTTGAAGACCTCGTAGTCCTCCAGCACGGAGTCGACCGGAATATCTTCTCCGATCGAAAAGAAAGTGTTTCGATCATTGTAGTTGTCGAATGTCCTTCTCGACTGCCAGAACAGCTCGGCCCGATCGAACAGGTGTCGCTCGTATTCGGGCACGATGACCTTCGCCCCCTGCTCCCGCACTCGAGGAGTCCCCATGCACTGATCGCGATGGTGGTGGGTATGCAGGACGACCTCGACCTCGATCCCGTCCAGTTCGGACAGGGCGTCCAGGATCCGGCCGGAGCCCGTGTCGATTAAAAGCCCTTTGCCGTCAGCAACGATCAGATAGACATTGCAGATGTCAGCCAGGCAATACAGGTGGTCGGAGATTTTCTCGAGTTTGTCGTTCATGCCAGCCTTCCCGTGTTTTCCGAGTGCATCTGTTCCCGACCCTATACTGGGAGGGCCTGGATGACAAGCGCTCTGCGTCGGTCGGAGGCTTCTTGACCCGGCCGGAAAAGAGGGGTGAGAATAGCGGAGGATGGACCTGCCACGAAAACGAACCTGGAGGAACACCATCGCCGCGGGGGCAGTCATCGCGTGTTGCGCCTGTTCCGCCGAGCGTCCCCTGGTTGAATCCCGGGAGATTGAAACGGGAGACCGACTCTCTATTGTCCTGGCTCTCGCGGCTCTCGGAGAGCACGATGACGGGACGCCAAAGCCACTCCCGGCCCGAATGGGAATCCTGACACGCCACGGCGATCAGTGGAAACACCGTGTCGTCGAAGATCCGGACAGTAATGTCTTCCACAAAGTCATGGCCTACCCGTCGGCCGATGGAGCCACGGGGATCCTGACCCTGGGCGGCACGAAAGCGGCTGTCAAGCTGTGGCAGCGGGAGCGTTCGGAGATTCTCTGGGAAGCGGATTTCGGTGGCAAGTTCAGCCGCATGCGCGATGCCGAGGTGGGGGACATCTACGGCGATGGGAAGCAGGCCATCGCCGTGGCGACGCACGATCAGGGCATCGTGGCTGTGCTGCGTCCGGATGAAGTCGGCACTTTCTCGGTCCACAAGCTCGATGAAAGGTCCGACACCATCGTGCACGAGATCGAACTGGGCGATCTGGACAACGACGGAAAGCTGGAGATCTATGCCACTCCTTCGGCGCCGAACCGACTGGACGGCAGTCGACAGCCGGGCAAAATCGTTCGCTATGTCCCGGCCGCAGGCGAGGGGCGAGTCGAGGTCGTCGATCTCGGGATGCGTCACGCCAAGGAAATCCTGGTGGACGATGTCGATGGCGACGGACGCGACGAGCTTTACGTTTCGGTGGAAGCCGTGTCGGGCGGAAAGGTGGAGATTCGCCGCTACCACTCCGTCAGCGATCCAGGGGCCTGGAACATCGTCGCCAGGTTGACGGACAGGCTGTGTCGCTTTCTCACCGCCGGCGACGTCGACGGTGATGGTCAAAAAGAAATAGTGGCTGCAACCTCCCGGGCAGGCCTGTGGCTGTTGCGTCCCGGATCGGACGGTTGGAGCAAGCAGCTCATAGCCTCCGATACTTCCGGCTTCGAGCACGCCTCGATTCTGCTCGACCTGGATGGGGACGGCAGAGACGAACTGTATGTGGCGAGCGACAACCAGAGAGAGGTGCGGCGCTATTTCCTGACCGGGGAGGGATGGCAAAGCGAGACACTTGTGAAGTACACAGACGACCTTGCTCGATTCACCTGGAACATCATGCCGGTACCGACTGCGATTTTGCCCTCCGGATAAGTATGCTACAAACCTGGAGGGCGAAGCGTGAAATGTGGATGCGGTCGGCGTGATTCTCAGCTACGTGGTGTTCTGGTGAGTTGTCCAGACTCAAGGGCTCACCAGTCTCGGCTTTTCTGACCCTCAAGGCGGGGCTGGAGGGCCGATCAGGCCCATCACGAGTCGCTCCGTCTGGAAGGTCGTGTTGGGATGAACGACTTCAGCCGGGTCGTATTCAGAATAGAAAAGGCCCTTTCCTTCATCGTAGTGGGATCGATGGAGCGGAGACTGAGCACCATAGAATAGCGAGCCCACAAAGACCGGAATTCCGTGGTCTCCCAGGCTGGCGACCCGATCTTCCGGCCCTCCGGAACTCAGCTTGGCTGGGGCCGGCACCCACTCTCCTTTCTTCACCTCGACTTCAATGCTTGTCTCCAGAAGTCGGCACTCCCACACGATCTGTGGCTGATCGGAGGCATTCTTGATCTCGAACCATTTATAGAAGAGCCCTTTCTCTCGATTGGGATAGAGAAACATGGTTACTTCCCAGGGGTCCTTCTGAAGATTGATACGCCAACCCCACTTGGCCGTGGCGAAAACGCCGGGGAATGCCTCCCACCGGGCCTTTCCCACCTTCATCTTTCGTGTGAGCGAGAAGTCGGAGAATCGGAGTTCCTGCTTTTCCGTTCCCCCTTCGGGCCCGACCCGGAGCATGAAGCCTTGAAGATCGAGCCGATGAATCTGGCCGGTCAACAGATTCTGCACCGTATCGTGGCGCTTGCCGAGGCGGACGGTTATCGACGGCTCCGCTCCAAGCGTAAAAGTCGGGCAGAGCAGAAGGAACACGAGTGAAGGCAGAGCTGTGCCGGGTGTAAAGTGTCGGATCATAATTCGTTCCTTTCCTGGATCAAACAAAGCTAAGCCTTTTGTCAATATGAAGGCCGGAGACCTTGCGGTGAAGCGGGTCAAAGCAGGGGATCAGGAGAAAACACTCTGATGCCCCTTCTTACGGACGCCTGACGCAACATCCCACCCCCATCCGAGTCCATCTGTCTGTTAGCGAAATCACTCTATTGTGTGTGTAAACACTCAAGCGAGTGCCCCTCGTCACAAATGATTGGACTTTTGTAGGATACGATACTTTTTGTTATCAGAAGGGGATTCAGTCAGACGGGGGGTAAGATGGGTAATTCGAAAAACCGTTTCTCTCAGGACTCAGGCATCATTGTGCTCATCACGGCAGTGATGCTTCCCATAATGCTTGGGGTCCTGGGCATCATCATCGACCTCGGGTTTGCTTACCAGTACAAGCGGTTCATGCAGACGGCCGCCGACGCCGGTGCTCGCGGGGCAGCTCATTCGCTGATTATCGATCCAGACTCGGGAACCATTTCAACCGATGCTCTCTACGACGCCGGTATGAATGGGTTCGACGGGTCCAGCGGCGAGACCAGAACCGTGAACGTACCGCCCCTCACCGGCTACTTCGAGGGCGACGAGAACTTCATCGAGGTGACCATCAGCCAGGATATGTCGACCTATTTCATGCCTGTCCTGGGGGTTAACAACATGACGGTAAGCGCTCGGGCCGTGGCCGGGTTCGGAACCGGCGCCGGTTGCATTTACGTCCTCAACGGCACCGCGGAAAAAGCCTTTGAAGTCAGTAGTGGGAGCACCACGACTGCTAACAACTGCACCGTCAAAGTCTCTTCCTGCGACGAGGAAGCACTACACGTTACCAGTGGCTCATCGCTCACCGCCGCCGACATTGACGTCTGCGGTGAGACCAACTCTTCCGGGGGAACGGTCACACCGGATCCGGACGAGGGTCGGTGCGACGGAAGGCCCTGCCAACGTGGAGTGGATCCGCTGGGCCACCTTCCCCAACCCACTGTGCCCAATACCTGCGACAACACCGAGTTTTCGCTCAGCAGTCAGGGCAGCACCAATAACCGCGTCGACATCTGGCCCGGGACCTTTTGCGGAGGGATCAGCATCGAGAGTGGCTCACACGTCAATTTCAATCCGGGGATCTACTACCTTAGAGGGGGAAAGGTGGCCGGCCTGAACATTGACAGCGCCTCATCAGCCACCGGGTTTGGCGTTACCTTCTTCAACACGGATTACAACTCCGACTACCCGTACATGCCCATTGAGATACAGAGCGGCTCCAATGTCCAATTCTCGGCTCCAAACGACAGCGAGATACTCTTCTGGCAGGATCGCACCATCACGGGCGATTTCCTGGAATACAAGAACAAGATCGAGAGCGATGCCTCTTCATATTTCGAAGGGATACTCTATTTCCCGACCCAGCACCTGATGTTTCACAGCAACACCATCGGGGAATCGTCAGCAGCATATACCATGGCCATTTCCGACACGCTGGAGGTCTCCAGCGGGACCCAGCTGGGCATGAATGGCAATCTCACCGGTGGCCAAGGGGGAATCGACGAACCAACACTCGTGGAGTAGGGACGTGAGGAACGAACGAATGAAAACATCGAAGAACAACCGAGGAACGGCGTCCGTTGAAATGGCTCTGATGGTGCCGCTTCTGGTCATAGTCGCACTGGGCGCAGTAGATCTGGGCAAGATCTTTTACGACGTTGTCTCCGTGACCGGAGCCGCTCGTGCGGGGCTGTCCTACGGGTCTCTGGACGAAGGAAAATCCCAGGATTATACCAAGATCACCGAGTACGCTACCGCTGATGCCTACAACGTCGCAAACGGGATCAGCTTAGAAGTAGGACAGGTCTGTAAATGCAATGACGGCTCTGAAATTGATTGCGAGACGGGTTCCTGTAGTGAAGGCGCTTCGCGATTGTATTCCAAGGTCTCAGCATCGAAGACCTTTGAGACGTCGCTTCCATACCCGGGCATTCCGAGTTCGTTCGAGATTACCCGTGAATCCTACATGCGGGCACGGTAGCACGGATTCAAAGGAGAGTATCGTGAGAGTAAAGATTTTGCGGAGAGGGGGCCGGGTCAGGCATTCTCCGGGGCAGGAACGGGGAACCACGATTGTCGAGCTTTCTTTCGTGATCATGGCCTTTTTTGTCCTGTTGCTCGGTATCCTCGACATCGGTCGTGGCGTCTGGGCTCACAATTCCATCGCCGCCGCGGCTCGCGACGCAACGCGTCATGCAATTGTCCACGGCGAGCGAGCCAACAATCCGGCTTCGGCTGACGACATCCATGACTACATCGTCGATCAACTGCCGGGAGCACTGTCAAATGGGATCAGCGTCAACACGACCTGGGATCCGGATAATTCGCGGGGCAGCCGTGTCACCGTCACTGTCCAATACAATTTCCAGCCGGTCAGTGTCCTGTTCCCGTCGATCCCACTCACTGCCACCAGTGAGATGTCGATTTCTTACTGAATTCCAGAGTCGAGGCTCCATCTCTAAGGGCGGGCCGATGACCCGTCTCCCGTCCGCAAGATAGTCCATCCGACCTTCGGGAACCGCGGGACACCGCCTCAGGATGCCGGTGGCGTGCAGGGTTTACACAAGACCCTCTCTTCCCTTAAAAATAGGTTGCTGATGCGTTTGTTGTCCGTCAACGTCGGTCTTCCCAGAGAGGTTTCGTGGCAGGGAAGAGTGGTCTCCACGGCCATCTTCAAAGATCCCGTCGCGGGTTCGGTCCGGGTCGGACGTCTCAATCTGGAGGGCGACCGCCAGGCCGACCTCACGGTCCACGGCGGGCCCACCAAGGCCATTTACGCCTACCCCTCCGAACACTACGAGTTCTGGCGAGAGCAACTCACCGGAACCGTCCTGGAGTGGGGTGCTTTTGGCGAGAACTTCACAACGGAGGGCCTGGGGGAATCATCGATTTCCATCGGAGACCGATACCGTATAGGAGCGGCGCGTCTGGTCGTGACCGAACCGCGCATGCCCTGCTTCAAGCTGGGAATCCGATTCGGCGATCCCGGTATGATCAAACGCTTCCTTCAGAGTGAGCGGAGCGGCTTTTATTTTGGCGTCGAAGAGGAAGGACGGGTCGAGGCGGGTGATCCGATCGAGTTGCTCGAGAAGAACCCCGGGTCCGATCTTCGCGTCCGGGAAGTCACGCGGCTGTACACGTCGGATCGGGAGAATCGAGAGCTTCTGCGCAAGGCTGTCGAAACCGAGGCTCTGCCCGAGACCTGGCGCGGTTACTTTGCGAGAAGACTCGAGACACTGAGTAGAGTATAGAGGTTCCGTCCAGCCGTGTTCCTTAAACAATATTACCTGGGCTGCCTGGCCCACGCTTCCTATCTGATCGGAGATAAAGAGACTGGTGCCGCGGCAGTAGTGGACCCTCAACGGGACGTCGACCTGTACCTGCAGGACGCTCAAGATCTCGATCTCCAGATCCGCCATGTCCTTCTCAGTCACCTTCATGCCGATTTCGTGGCGGGCCACCTCGAGTTGAGGGACCAGGTGGGAGCCCGGATCTATCTGGGAGCCCAGGCCCGGGCGGAGTACGAATTCACGCCGATGAAGGATCAGGCCGTCTTAGAGCTCGGTCAAGTGCGTCTCGAGATCCTGGAAACCCCGGGTCATTCGCCGGAGTCGATATCGATTGTGGTCTACGACCTGGAAAAGAGCGAAGACCGGCCGCATGCCGTTCTGACAGGGGACACGCTCTTTATCGGCGATGTCGGCCGGCCCGACCTGCGGGCCTCTCTGGGATGGTCAGCCAGTGAACTTGGAGCCATGCTCTACGACTCGCTGCATCGACAACTCATGGCTCTTCCCGATGAGACGCTGGTTTACCCGGCACACGGGGCGGGTTCACTGTGTGGCAAGAACCTGGGCAAGGAGACCGTTTCCACCATTGGGGTGCAGCGCCGGTACAACTACGCACTCCAACCCATGAGCCGGGAAGAGTTCGTAGGGATGATCATTGCCGATCAACCCGATGCACCGGCTTACTTTACCTACGACGCCATCCTCAACTCCAGGGAACACGCGACTCTCGAAGAAACCCTGGAGAGGACTCTAAGGCCTCTTTCGTTTCAGGAGGTGCTTCGACTGCAGGAGGAGGGAGCTCAACTCCTCGACTCGCGAAACCCGGAACAATTTGCGGGCACTCATGTGGCCGGCAGCGCCAACATCGGGCTGGGGGGTACTTACGCGACCTGGGCCGGCACCCTGCTGGATCCCGAAAAGGCCATCGTCATAATCGCCGAGCCGGGAAAAGAGGAGGAGGCGGCCGTGCGCCTCGGTCGCATCGGTTTTGACCATGTGGCCGGCTATCTCAAGGGTGGTCTCCAGGCCCTTCGGGCCCAACCCGAGCAGTTTCAAGCCTCGACCCGCATAGAGGCGGCGACACTCGCCGAACAGCTTGCCTCGGCGGATCCCCCGGCTGTCCTGGATGTCAGGACGGAAAAGGAGTGGCTGGAAAAGAGGATCGAGGGGAGTCTCCATATTCCTTTGAACCAGCTTCAAGAGCGAATCGCCGACGTGCCTCGCGACCGCCTGGTTGCCGTCCACTGCGCCAGTGGTTACCGCTCCTCCATTGCCGTCAGTCTGCTGGAGCGCGATAACCGGGGCACCTACGCCGATCTGATCGGCGGAATCGCGGCCTGGGAGGCGGCCAGGCTGCCGACCGTACCATCACGGTCGGGCCGAGGTTGACGAGAGGGCCGGTTGTTCGAGCAGGTGCATTGAAGTATCGTTTGTTGGTCTGGAGTACCGGTCTAAAAGGAGGAACCGATGAGAAACAAGCTGTTATGGTTTCGTTCCTGCGGAGTCGGGGCGGTCATCTGTTTCACCGCTGTACTGTTTTTGGCCGCGGGGGGAGCTTCGACCGCGACAGGAAAGCAAGGGCGCCCCAATATCCTTTTTATCTACACGGACGATCATTCGCATCGGACCGTCAGCTCCTATCCCGAGGCCTACGAGTGGGTCCGCACCCCGAACATCGACCGCCTGGCAGAGCGGGGTGTGCAGTTTTCTTATGCCTACATCGGCACCTGGTGCATGCCTTCGCGGGCGACCCTGCTCACCGGGCATCATCCCTACGGTGTGCAATCGATGCGAATGGAGGGGGAGTATCCCGGCAGCGCTTACGATCCCGTGCAGTGTCCCTTCTGGCCCAGGGTGTTTCGCGAAAACGGTTACGTGACCGCCCAGATCGGGAAATGGCACACCGGAACTGATACGGGTGCCGGACGGGACTGGGATCACCAGATTGTCTGGAATCGTCCCGCCTATCCGGAGAATTCCCGCAACTACTACTATGATCAGCTCATCACAACCAACGGCGGTGAAACCCGACTGGTCAAGGGGTACTCGACCGACAACTACACCCGCTGGGCGCTCGATTTCATCCGCGGAAACCACCGGGACCCGGACAAACCGTGGTACCTGTGGCTGTGTTACGGAGCGGTCCACGCACCCTTCACCCCGGCGGATCGTCATTTGCAGGCCTACGGGGATGCGCAAGTCCCGATACCGGTCGATATCTATCCGCCCCGTCCCGGCAAGCCCGCGTACATGCAGAAAATCGAGTTCTGGATCAAAGGAAAGGACGGCCAGCCGCTCCAGAAGCGAACCATGACTCCAACCAATCCGGGCCAAACACTGGAGTCGAGCGTTCGGCAGTATCATGAGGGCGTCCTGGCCATTGACGAGGGTGTCGGCCGCATCATGAAGACGCTCAAGGAGACCGGCCAGCTCGAGAACACCCTGGTCGTTTTTACTTCGGATCAGGGTCATGCCTGGGGACAACACGGGTTTTGTACGAAGCTGGCCCCGTATGACGCGACCATCCGCTCGCCTATGATCGTCAGCATGCCGGGGACCCTGCCCGAGGGAGTTGTGTGCGCGACCCCGGTCGGCGGCGCCGACCTGGTGCCGACCTTCTTCCGTTTCGCACGAATTGAGCTCCCCTGGAAAATGCACGGCCACGATTTGACGCCGCTGCTGCGGGATCCGGGCCGCAGGTGGCCGCATCCGGTGTTGACCACTCTGACGGGGAAAAAATACGGCTCCGATACGGACCGGGTACCGACCGACCCGGAGAGCCTCTATTTGGTCGGCGTCCCCTGGTGGGTCTCCCTCCGGCAGGATCGCTACAAGTACGTCCGGACGCTGATCGAAGGAGAAATCGAGGAACTGTACGATCTCGTGAACGATCCCCATGAGCTGACGAACCTGGCGCTGAAGCGAGCACATGCCGCAACTTTGAGAGATTTCCGCAAGGCAGCGGTCGCCGAGCTCCGCCGCACGGGCGCGGGCATGGTTGACAATCTGCCTGCCATTCAGGAGCATTTTCAATGATTTTCATGCGTTCCTGCCTCCCCTTTTTTCTATCACTGCTGCTGCTCTCCTGCACCCCACCGGCGCCACCACCGGAGAGTCCGGCACCGCAAGCTGAGGAGCTGGACATCTACTTCGTGGATGTGGAGGGAGGACAGGCGACTATCATCGTCACTCCCGAAGGCGAGTCGATGCTGATCGACTCGGGCCATCCCGGGTTTGAGGGCCGCGATACCGGACGCATTCTGCAAGCGGCACAGCTGGCCGGGCTCACACAACTGGACTACATGCTCATCACCCACTACCACGGGGACCATGTGGGAGCGGTTCCGGAGCTGGCCGAGCAAATCCCCATCGGGACCTTTGTCGATCACGGTCCCAACCAGGAAGAAACGGAGGACGCCGCCCGGCTGTACGAGAATTACCTGAAGGTCCGTGCCAATGCCGGCCACCTGCTGGTGTCCCCGGGCGACCAGGTGCCGCTCGCAGGCACCGAGCTGACCGTAGTCTCAGCGGCGCGCGAGGTGCTTTCCTCTCCACTCGAGGGGGCCGGGGAAGAGAATCCTCTGTGCCGATCCACCCAGTGGAAGATGGACGACCCCTCCGAGAATGCAAGCTCGGTCGGTTTCCTGCTCGAATTCGGACGCTTCCGGTTTATCGATCTGGGAGATCTGACCTGGAACAGGGAGCTGGACCTGGCCTGCCCAAGAAATCTGATCGGCACGATCGACGTTTACCTGACCACCCACCACGGACTGCCCTCCTCGGGTCCTCGAGCCCTCGTCCATGCGCTTCGTCCCCGCGTGGCCATCATGAACAACGGGCCCGCTAAAGGTGGCCACCCCGAGGCATGGAAAGTGGTCCGCGACTCTCCCGGGCTCCAGGATCTGTGGCAGCTCCACTACACGGTGGCGGCGGGAGAAGAGGCCAACTCTCCGGCCGAGTATCTGGCCAATCTGGAAGACGACCACAGGGCCTCCTGGATCAAGCTGGCCGCGCGCCGCGACGGCTCCTTCACCGTCACCAACAGCCGCAACGGGTTTCAGAAAGACTACCCGGCCAAGGACTAGTGCAGCGCGTCATAAGTTCTGAGACAGGAACTGACAAGCCGGCGAGGTTTCCCGGAATGCGAGGGGTTCAAACCAGCCGTGTCGCCCGTATCTCCATCGGCACGGCTCGGTGCGTCTTTTTTCTGCTGCTTCTGGGGGTGGCCTCTCCAGCAGCCCCGGGGCGGCCCAACGTCATTTTGATCTTGACCGACGATCAGGGTCACGGGGACGTGGGCATCCATGGGAACTCGATCCTGCGCACACCGAACATGGATCGCCTGGCCCGGGAAGGTGTCAGGGTCAAGGAATTCTACGTGACGCCGCTGTGTGCGACGACGCGGGCGAGTCTGCTCACGGGGCGCTATAACCAGCGAACCGGGGTGCTGTGGCCGTTCTGGGGCCATGAAGTGTTGCGTCACCGTGAGATAACCATCGCCGAAGCCTTGAAAGAGGCCGGATACCGGACCGCGATCATCGGAAAGTGGCACCTCGGGAGGTACGCGGAATTCGGTCCCTGGTCCCACGGTTTTGACAAGTTTTTCGGATTCCGGGACGGTATGATCGATGATTACTTCGACACCGCCCTGGAGTACAACGGCCGGCCGGCCCGGATCAACGGGTACATCACGGACGCCTTGACCGAGGCAGCGATTCGCTTCGTGCGTACCAATCAAAACCGCCCCTTTTTTCTTTACCTGTCCTACAACGCCCCACACATTCCCAACCAGGTCCCCCAAAAGTATGAGCAAGAATACATCGACCGGGGCCTGTCTTCTCACCTGGCCAAGGTTTACGGCATGATCACCTGCCTGGACGACGGGATCGGCCGAATCCTGGAGACCCTGGAAAAGCTGGGCCTGGATGAAAAGACGATCGTCCTCTTTCTCTCCGATAACGGTCCCCAGATGGAAACCAGCCGGCACATGCAGCAGTTCCGATCTCCCCAGTGGCAGCGCATGGACGCCATGTGGAAGGGCGTGGCCCGCTACAACTCGAATCTAAGGGGAGAAAAAGCCGGCGTGTACGAGGGAGGTATTCGTTCGCCCTTCTTCGCACGCTGGCCGGGCCGTTTCCCGGCGGGAAAAACCCTGGACATCGCAGCCGCCCACATCGACGTGCTGCCGACCATTCTGGGGCTTTGCGGTGTGACCCGTCCCCAGGGACCCCCACTGGACGGCAAAAGCCTGGCTCCTTTCCTCGAGAGCGGAAAAGGCAGCACCCTGCACGAGAAACTCTTCTTCTGGAGTGATCGCCCGCCGCCGCGAAGTGGATATACCCCCGGGAGCGGTGGCGATCGAGTGGTCTATCCGAGGGAAAACTGGGCGGTGCGCGCCGGGCCGTGGAAACTGGTGCGGGGCACGGAACTGTATCATTTGAAAAACGATCCCTCCGAGCGGAAGAACCTGGCCACGCGTCACGCGGGAATCGTACATGAACTCCAGCAGGCCTTCGATCGGTGGGCGGATGAGGCCATTCAAGGGCAAGACTTGTCACGGCCTTCTGTCGTCCCCGTCGACCCGGAGGCAGAAACTCCCTCCGTCATGACCAATCTGTTTCTGGGAGGAACGGTGATCGACATCGCCTGGGCCGGGCTGCACGGACCCGGGCTGCGCTACGGGTACGGCAAGCTGATACGGGACAGGATCACCGGCTGGGAGAGTTCGGACGCTTTCCTGCGCTGGGACCTGCACGTCAAGCGACAGGGAAGATATGAGGTCATCCTGCAGTACGGGTGCGCAACTGCAGATGCGGGCTCACGGATTCTGATCAAGGGAGCCGAAGACCGTTTTGAGTTCGTCCTGGAGCCGACGCCCGCGGCGGATGTGTGGGAGACGCGAAGTGTGGGATTCCTCTACCTGCACAATGGCCTGTCGACTCTTGAGATCCGACCGCTCTCCGTGGCCGGGAAACAAGTCATGGATCTTCACGAGGTGCGGCTCAAGTGGGCCGGAGATGGCTAGGAACGGGGCACAGCCTCGGGTGATGCCCCGCCGAGCCTTTCGACCCTCCTCACATCGGCGTTTTCTTTTCACGCTGGCTCTCGTCCTCCTGAGCCTGTCCACGGCGTGGCCGCAGGCACCAGGCCCCGATAAACGCCAGGACGACGAAGGTGAGTACCACGAGCGTCCCGAGAAAGCCCACAAACGGGAGGAGGATCAGGGCTGGTCGTACGCCGGTAAGGGACTGCAGTATCGGTCCGAAGACAAAAACCAGTTCCAGTGGTTCACGCTTCGCGGACAGTTCCGCTATTCCTATCCGTTCGTGGCAGATCCCGTCACTCCCGGAGACCTGGGGGGCGAAGACTCGCACACGTTCGCCTTGAACCGGGGGCGTTTCAAGACGGGAGGCCACCTGCTGCGTCCCTGGCTTTCGAACTTCATTGAGATCGACCTCAAGAACACGCGTTTTTATCATGGATACCTCGAGTTCCGGAAATTAAGCTGGCTGCGGTTGCGGTTCGGGCAATGGAAGGCGGAATTCAACCGGGAGCGCGTCGTGTCGAGCGGAAAACAGCAGCTCGTGGACCGCTCCATCGTCAACCGTGACTTCACCCTGGACGGGCAGATTGGGGCAATGGTGCATGGCCGCCTCTTGCGCCGTAAGCCGCTTGATTCGACGTACTACTTCGGGGTCTTTGCGGGCAACGGGCGTCTGAGTTGGGGCGATGGAGACGGTTTCCCCATGTATCTCTGGCGCTATCAGTGGAACTTCATGGGCCGGGACGCAGGATTCACGGAGGGGGATGTCGAGCGTCATGACACACCCGCCGGCACCCTGGGTGTGGCCTTCGTTCGCAACCGCAGCCCCTTTACCCGGTTCAACAGCGATGGCGGCGCACAGCTCGAAGGCTTCGAACCCGGACTGCCGGGCCAGTATGATCTGACGCAGGCCAACGTCGACGCTGTTTACTTTTACCGGGGGCTCTCCCTGCAGTCGGAGTTTCACTGGAAGAAGGTTGAGGACCGGGTGAACCGTACGCTGCGCCGGCTGCGCGGAGTCTACTTTCAAGCGGGGTACTTTCCGGACAAGCTTTTGAGCTGGGTCCCGGACCCGCTGGAAATCGCCGGGCGTGTCGCCTTCGTCGATCCCGATCTGGTGGTCGGCAAAGACACCCGCTCAGAGTACACCGCGGGCGTGAACTGGTACTTTCTCGGGCACCGAAACAAGCTCAATTTCGAGGTGTCGCGCCTCGGCTTGAACAGCCCGGCGGACAATGAATCGGACACCCGCATCCGGGTGCAGTGGGAGCTCTCGATCTAGTTCCCGACCGATTTGATCGGACTCGGGTAAAATGGACCCGTGCTGCAGACTCGTTTCCTGGCTGGCATGGCGGTTCTTCTGGCTGTTGCACAGCAGCATGGAACTCTCTCGGCAGGGCAGGTTGATCCGGTTCGATTGCTGATCGGAAAGCATTGTCTCGGCTGCCATAATGACACTCTTCGTACAGCCGGCCTGTCTTTCGAGGGGCACGATCTGACCGACGTCGGCCCCCGGGCCGCTTTGTGGGAAAAGGTGCTCCGAAAAGTCAATCTGGGCGAAATGCCGCCTGCCGGCTTTCCCGCTCCCGCGGCTGCGGACTCGGCGCAGTTCGTGGCCCGGCTGGAAGAGGCCCTCGACGCGGCCGCGGCGGCCGCCCCCAACCCGGGCCGCCCGCCCGCGCATCGCTTGAATCGAGCGGAATACAGTAATGCGATCCGAGATCTGCTGGCAGTTGACATCAACGCCGGAGCCATGCTGCCCGCCGACAATTCCGGCTATGGCTTCGACAATATTGCTGACGTCCTCTCGTTGTCGCCTGCCTTGCTGGAACGTTATCTGAGCGCCGCCCGGAGGATCAGCCGCCTGGCTACCGGCAACCCCAATCTCAAGCCTCGAAAAGAGATCTTTCAAAGGAATCGCGAAACCGGCTTCCTCTTTGCCGGTCACAAACCCAGCTCGCGGCAGGATCTTCCCTTCGGCGCCGATCGTGGGGCCGCTCTGCGCTACTACTTTCCGCTTGACGGTGAATATGTGATTTCCCTTGGCGTCCGATCGGATCTGACTTCCGCCAGTACGGAATACGACTCCCATGAGTTGCGACAACCGGTGAAAGCCGGGCTGCGCATATTGGCCCTGACGTTCCTGGGCGAGTCTTCCAGGCCCGAACTCACGGCACCCGGAGACCTCGCCCAGCCACCACTGGACATCCGACTGGACGGAAAGCGCCTGAAACTGCTCGAGTTGCCGGACCGGCCGAAGCCTTACGAGCTCCGATGGATTTCAATGTGACGGGCCCTACGACGTCACCGGACCGGGCGACACTCCCAGCCGCCGCAGGGTTTTCTTGTGCCTTCCCGGCCCCGAATCGAATCCTGATCCGTGTGCGGAGCGAATTCTCTCGACCCTGGCCCGCCGGGCTTATCGGCGGCCCGTAGCGGAGGCCGATCTAAGCCCGCTGCTGGCGATCTACGAGGCGGGGCGAGCCGAGGCCGGCTTTGAGCGAGGAGTGGAAAAGGCGCTGGAGGCGCTGCTTGTCTCGCCCCACTTCCTTTTTCGTTTCGAAGAGGACCCGGAAGGGATCGAGCCGGCAACTCCCTACCGGATCAGCGATATTGAACTCGCCTCCCGGCTGCCGTTTTTTCTGTGGAGCAGCATCCCGGACGAAGAGCTGCTGAGCCTCGCCGAGGAGGGGTCTTTGCGGGACCCCGTGGTGCTCGAAACGCAGGTGCGTCGTATGCTGGCCGATCGGCGTTCCCATGCTCTCGTCGAGAACTTCGCCGGCCAGTGGCTGCATCTGCGAAACGTCGCCAAGGTGAAACCGGACGAGGTGCTGTTCCCGGAATTCGACGCCGAACTGCGCCTGGCCGCCCAGCGAGAAACCGAGCTCTTCTTCGAGAAGATTCTGAGACACAACCGTAGTGTGTTTGACCTGCTGGGCGCGGACTACACGTTCTTGAACGAGAGGCTTGCCGCCCACTACGGCGTGGGCAAAGTCTACGGGCCGCAGTTCCGCGAAGTGAAATTGAGCGACTCTCGGCGAGACGGCCTGCTGGGTCAGGCAAGCATTCTTACAGTCACGTCGTATCCCAATCGGACCTCGGTAGTCGTTCGCGGCAAGTGGATTCTCGAAAACCTTTTCGGCATGCCCCCGCCTCCGCCACCCCCGGACATTCCGGAATTGGAAGAGGCCGGCCACGACGGCAGGCCACTCACCCTGCGCGAATCCATGGCACTGCACAGCAGGAACCCGACCTGTGCAGGCTGCCACGCGCGCATGGACCCGATCGGATTCGCGCTCGAAAACTACGATGCGATCGGGCGCTGGCGTACTGAAGACGCAGGTTCTCCCATTGACGCGGCGGGCGTGCTGCCTGGCGGAATTGCGTTCGACGGCCCGGCCGAGCTCAAGCAGGTGCTGGCGACGGATTATGCAGATGCTTTCGTGGCGACCGTTGTAGAAAAACTGCTCACGTACGCCCTGGGGAGAGGAGTAGAATATTACGACAGGGCCACAGTCCGTTCGATCGTTCGCCAGGCGCGGCGCAACGAGTATCGTCTGGCGGACCTGATCGTTACAGTTGTCCAGAGTCTGCCGTTTCAAATGAGAAGGAGTCCGGAATCGTGATCGTGACCAAGAAATCTCTGGCTCGCCGGACCGTGCTGCGCGGCCTCGGGGCTTCACTCGCTCTGCCTTTCCTCGACGCCATGGTCCCGGCCCTGGCCGGCCCGCTCGAGCGGGCTGCCAAACCGGCAGTGCGTCTAGGATTCGTCTATGTGCCAAACGGCATCATGGACCTGAACGGCGAGTGGACTCCGAAAGCGGAGGGGACGGACTTCGAGTTCGCTCCGGTCATGAAGGCGATCGAACCCTTCAGGGAACGGTTGCTTGTGCTCAGCGGGCTTGCCCAGGTCAGGGGCAGACCGCTGGGTGACGGAGCCGGCGACCATGCCCGTGCCTCCGCCACCTTCCTCACCGGCGCCCGAGCGGTCAAGACAGAGGGTGTCGCATCCGGGCGGGCGTTTCCGCTGACCAGATCGCCGCCCGAGAACTGGGCAAGCATACCCAGTTGGCGTCCCTCCATGTCGCGATTGAGGATTCGAGCATCGCAGGGGGCTGCGATTCCGGCTACAGCTGCGCCTACACGAACACGCTTTCCTGGCGTACGGAGACCACCCCCAGCCCCATGGAAGACAATCCCCGACGAGTCTTCGAACATCTCTTCGGAGACGGCGAAAGTACCGACCCGCAAGAGCGGCAGGCGAGACGCCGCGAGCGGCGGACCATTCTCGATTTCGTTCGCGGGGACCTGTCACGCCTGCGGGCCGGCCTGGGGGCGGCCGACCGGCGGAAACTCGAGGAATACGTCGAGTCCATCCGTGACCTGGAGCGGCGCATCCAGAAGGCGGAGGCGCAGAGTGACCCGGGAATCCCACTTATAGAACGACCCTCAGGCGTCCCCGATCACTTTGAGCAACACGCCAGACTCATGGTGGACCTGCAGTTGTTGGCCTTCCAGACCGACATGACACGAGTCACTACTTTCATGATGGGACGGGAGGGTACCTGGCGGAGCTATCCCCACATCGGAGTGCCCGATGCCCACCACGCGGTAACGCATCATCAGGACGATCCCGAAAAAATTGCCAAGACCATCAAAATCAACCAGCACCACGTGGAAATATTCGCCTATATGCTGGAGAAAATGGCCTCCATGCAGGACGGTGAAGGCAGCCTGCTCGACCATTCGATGATCTTGTACGGTAGCGCGCTCGCCGACGGCAATCAGCACACGCACCACGATCTTCCGCTCGTTCTCGCCGGCGGCGGGGCCGGGCGGCTGCGCGGCGGTCGGCACCTGCGCTTCCCCAGAGAAACTCCGATGAACAACCTCCTGTTGAGTCTGCTGGACCTCGCAGGGGCGCCAACCGAGCAGTTCGGTGACAGCACCGGGAAGCTCGGAGGACTTTCAGACTCTTAGCCGGGGGGTGTGGAATGCATGCGGCACTCCTGACGGTTTCAACCTGCTTCGTCGGCCTCGCGTTGGCGGCGCCTAGCGTCGACCTGCGGCTAATCGAAGCCGTCCGAAACCGTGATCACCACAGCGTTTCCGCCTTGATGAAGGAGCCGGTTGATGTCAACGCGGCCCAACCGGACGGCGCCACCGCACTGGCCTGGGCGGTGCATCTCAAGGACCGCCAGACCGCCAGGCTGCTTCTGGCAGCCGGAGCAGACGTGAACACCAGCGACGAATACGGGGACTCTCCGCTGACCCTGGCCTGCGCCAACGCTGACTCCTGGCTGGTCGAGAAGCTTCTGGAAGCGGGCGCGGACCCGACCGCCGAACGCTGGAATGGCGAAACGGCGCTGATGCTGGCTGCCGGGACCGGCCTCGCGGACTCGGTCGAACTTTTGCTCATCAAAGGCGCCCGCTGGGACAGGACGGAATCGCGGCGGGGACAGAATGCGCTGATGTGGGCAGCGGCGGACGGGCACGCGGACGTTGTTGAGGTGTTGATCCGCAGGGGAGCCGATGTGAACAGCGCATCCAAAACGGGCTTTACGCCCCTGGCTTTCGCGGTGACTCGGAACGACCTCGTATCCATTCACAAATTGCTGGAGGCTGGCGCCGATCCCGACGGTGCAAGCCATAACGGCACTTCGCCGCTCAGCATTGCCGCCGCATACAGCCACCCGGATGCCGTCCGGGTCTTGCTGGAGGCTGGTGCGGACCCCGCAGCGGCGAACAGTGACGGCAAGACTCCGCTTTATGGCGCGGCCGAGTCGGGCCGCCTCGAATCCGCAGCGCTGTTGCTCGAGGCGGGCGCCGACCCGAACCGGGCCACGGCTCGGAAAGAGCTGAGCAGCGACGGCCTCGAGCGGCTGGACGCGCAGTTCACGCCGCTGCTGGCTGCCGCCCGGGGGGGACACATCGAAGTGATGCGGCGGCTGGTCACTGCCGGGGCCGACCCGCAGGCCCGCACCCAGGACGGTGCGACGCTGCTCATGCAGGCCGCCGGCAGCGCCCGCATGCCGGTGTCGAATACGCCTATGCGCTGGACGGGGACGTCACGGCGAAGACCGGTATAGGGCGCACCGTGATGCACGCGGCGGTATTGGGCACGTCGGAACTCACGACAGAAGACGAGATTTGCGACGTGATCCGATTCCTCGCCGAGCACGGTGCGGACCCCGACCCCCAGGGGGAGAACGGGTGGACGCCAACTTCGGTGGCCGACTGGTATCCGCTGGAGAAGGCGTCGATGCTGTTGTACGAACTAACGATCGCTGCCGGACAGCAGCCCAAGATCCTGCCTACCGAGCTTCGGTAGCGGTGTCGAGTTGGACAGCTCCGACGAGGTGCCAGGCACTCTCGGGCGCAGGGATGACGAGTACGCAGGCAACAGACCTCGGAATCTGGCGGCGGCCAGGCTGGAACTGCCTAACCGTGCTTGTCGCGCAGCTCTTCGGCGGCCTCACACATAACTTTGAGTTTCGCGTAGGCCTCGTCAAGGTCCAGCGGATTCTGGGCCGACGGGGCAAACCCGCAATCCGGGTTGAGCGTGATCCGGTTCTTATCCACATAACGCATGGCGCCTTCCACCCGCCCGACCACGACATCGGTTGTTTCTACGCTGGAATCGCAGTGATCGATGCAGCCCAGTCCGAGGCGGACCCGATCCGGGAATTGTGCCAGCGAGCCCAGCCCCTCTGCAGCTGGCGTAGCATATTCCATCGAAATCGTGCCCACGCGCACCTTGCTCAGAGCCGGCATTATCGGTTCGTAGGAGCCCCGGGTACCGTGACGCCGAGCGAAGTGAGAATGGCAGAGATGCATCCCTGTCGCCAGGTCATCAAAGCCGTCCAGCACCTGGTTGACGAGATCGACACACCGGTCCATCTCGCGGGGCGGATCGTCGACGCCCTCGCGCCGGCAGAAGTCGGGGTCCACCATGGTGGCCAGCCAGGGCTCATCGAGCTGAAGCGTGTCGATACCTTCAGTGCGTAGCGCCTGGATTTCCTGGCGCAGGATGGGCACGCATGCCTCCATCAGCGCTTCACGGGTAGGGTAAGCCTTGCGGGAATGTTCGGCGTGCCACATGCGCCGTCCAATGATGTAGGGAGCCGGGAGTGTGACCTTGATGCGCCGGCTGGTACGCGAGCGAGTGAACTGCAGCTCATCCAGCACCAGGGGGCGATAGTACTCAATAGGAGCGACCACGGCCGGATAGGGGAGGCCGCTCACGTGAAGGTCCGGCTCAAAACCGCGGACACGATCGGCAAACACTGTGACGTAACTCTCGCGCCTCCACTCACCATCGGTGATCTCGTCCAGCCCGGAGCGTTCCTGAAGGGCGATGGACGATTCGATAGCCCGGTCGAGGAAGGGTGCGGCATCCGTCTCCGAGATTCGGCCAGCCTTGCGATCTAGAATGATGTCCAACACCCAGGCTGGACGCGGCAGGCTACCGATGACGGTTGTGGGAAAAAGCACAGGGTTCACGTCGGTCGGCCCATGTGAAAACGGAAGTGGTCACGCATGTTTCATGGATGGGGACTGTTTCATGGATGGGGACTGCGCCGTCCCGGGCTTGCCCGGATTGTACTGCCTGTCCGCACGTCGGTCCATGCGGAAGTTGCCGGTAGCCCGTGGGGAAGGTCGTTTGCGGTCTCCCTGCAGAGCTCGACACCTGCGGCGGACCGAACTGGTATTTGGACCGGCGCGGGCGTAGACTGAAGCTAACCATCCAGAACGAAAATCATGCTGTCTGCACGATCCAGGCTCCTCTTGCTCGCCGTTTTCGCCTGGTCCGGGCTGTGCCTCTCGGCCCGGGACTCCGAGGGTCCGCAGGCGCCGCGCGTGACTTCTGTTTTCCCACTCGGCGGACAGCTGGGAACCCGCATCGAGGCGGAGGTTCGAGGCCTGGCGCTGGATGGAGCCTACGCTGTCTGGTTCGACGGCGCCGGCTTGAGGGCGGACATCGTAGGAGTTGAGGAAGTCGCACTCCTGCACGGCAAGGCAGACGAAGAACCCGGCGGGGGAGCGGCAGGCCGGCCCGGCCATCGGGTGGGGATGCGCGTTTCAATCGTACGGTTCGACCCGACCCGGGGTTCATGCGCTCAGACTGGTCTCAGCGGGGGGAATTTCGAATCCTCTGCCGTTCGTCGTGGGTTCCGAGTCCGTGGTTTTGGAAGCTGGCACCTCTCACCACGCGCCGGCGGACGCTCAGCCGGTGAATTTTCCTGTCGTCGTCTATGGCCGGATCGGTCAGCCGCTTGAACTCGACTACTTTTCTTTCCAGGCCCGAAAGGGCCAGCAGCTGTCCTTTGAGGTTTTTTCCAGACCCGTTGGCGTGGGGCCCCGTTTCGAACATGTCGGGAGCGGCTTCGATGCGCGGCTAGGCCTGTACGAAGCCCGGGGGAGCTGGTTTGATCCCGAGCGGGTGCGTTCCCTGGCGTTCAGTGACGAGCCCGTCTTTGCCTCGATCAATCCCAACCCCCAGCTGACTCACCGCTTCACCCGGGATGGGCTTTACATCATGTCGGGAGCGGCTTCGATGCGCGGCTAGGCCTGTACGAAGCCCGGGGGAGCTGGTTTGATCCCGAGCGGGTGCGTTCCCTGGCGTTCAGTGACGAGCCCGTCTTTGCCTCGATCAATCCCAACCCCCAGCTGACTCACCGCTTCACCCGGGATGGGCTTTACATCTTGGAAGTCGGAGTCTTTCCGGGCGAACCGCCCAAGCTGGGAAGCGGCGGGCCGGATCATGTTTACCTGCTTCGGATCGTACCACCCGAAACGCCTTCTCTTTCGGAGCGTGCGATCGGGACATGGCAGAGGCGCCTGCTGGCGCGCTCGGACTGGCAAGAGCAGACGTTCGAGCGACGCCTGGAATCCGATCACCTGACTCAGCTGCACCAGCGCTCGAACCACACGGATCCAGAGCAACAGCCACCCTCCCTCTCCGCCGTCGACGAACAGGAACCCAACGAGAGCCCCGCTGAGGCGATTCAGATTCGTCCTCTCACCGTGGCCCATGGAACGATTCAGCCCGCGGGCGACGTCGACACCTTCCGGTTCAGTGTCCCCGAGGCGGGCCAGGCGCTCGTGTTTGAGATCGAGACCCCCCGTCTGGCCCCTCCGCTGTTCAATCCCCGGATGGTTGTCCTGGACGAAGAAGGCCGTGAGGTTCTTTCGAATGTGTATCAGAGGGTGGGGCGATGGCCGAACTACCGCAAGACGGTGCAGCCCAAGGTCCTTCACGTGTTCGAAAGGGGAGGCGAATTCCGGGTACGGATTCGCGACATCACCTATCGTCACGGCGGCCCGGACTTCCAGTACAGGCTGCTCATCCGTCCCTGGATCCCGCATATCGGTGAAATCGAGGTCAATGAGGGGTCAAAGCCGGGAACCGGTGTGCCCATAGACCACATCAATCTGATCGCGGGGGTGCCCAAGACCCTGACGGTCGTCACAGGTCTGGAAGAAGGTTTCGCGGCCGCCATCGCCGTGGGGGCGGAAGGTCTGCCGCAGGGGGTGGAACTGCTTCCGGCCTCTGCACTCGCGACCCAGCCCGAGGTGCTGCTCGATGAAGGGGATAAAGAAAGGTTTCTTCCCACGACGAGCCGGGCGCCCGTCGTGCTGATTGCCGACGCGGACGCCGTTTTTACTGAAACGCCGCAGTGGGTTCGGTTTACAGTTCGGAGCTTCACCGGGAAGGGCTCCACGCTGAGCGTGCGTGAGGTGCCCCTCATGGTGGTCCGCCATCCGGGGGGACAGGCCGACCAGGAGGGTTCCCCGTGAAGGTCCGGCCCCTGACAAAGCCCCGGCCCGGCTGCTGGTGGTGGAGCGGTTGGCTCTCCCTGGTGCTCGTTTTGGGCTCGAGCCCGGTCGGGTTTGCCTCCCCGACTGCCGAATTGCTCTCCATTCGGATGCTCCCAGCAGAAATGGTCCTGCGCGGAGTCGACGCTTCCCGCCGGTTTGTGGTGCTCGCCAGTTTTGCGGATGGCCTGGAAAGAGACGTCACCTCACAGAGTCGAATCCGGGTCAGCGACCCGGCCCTGGCCAGACTCGATGGGGCGGGCAGGCTGAGGGGTCTGGCGGATGGGCCGACCGATTTGAGCGTCGAATTCCGCGGGTACACCGCCCGCATGAAAATTCAAGTCAAGGACTCCGGCGAGGCTCGCCCTTTTCGGTTCGCACGTGACATTGGTGGAATTCTCACGAGACGAGGCTGCAACAACAGCAGCAGCCATGGCAGCGTGGTCGGCCGCGGGGGCTTCAAACTGTCGATGAACGCCCTGAACCCACGGCAGGACTACAACTGGATTATGCAGGGCGGAGTCTACTCTGTTCTCAGCGCCGAACCCGCAGCGCCCTCGCCTCCCCGGGTCAACCTCCAGCAGCCCGAGCAAAGCCTGTTTCTGCTCAAGGCCACCGCGACACAACCACACGGAGGCGGTTTGATGTTCCGCCCGGATTCGGCAGAGCATCAGGCCCTTCTGGACTGGATCCGAAATGGAGCGACTTACCCGGAAGAAGACTCAGGTGAGAGGCTCGACAGGCTGGAAGTTCTTCCTGAGGAGGTGGTCCTGGACTCAACCGGTACGCACCAGCTTTTAGTGCTCGCCCATTTTGCCGACGCACGCCAGGAGGACGTCAGCGACCAGGTGCGATACGTGGTCAGCGACGGGAGCGTAGCGGAAGTGACCGAAAGCGGTCTCCTGAGAGCGAAAAAGGGGGGCGAAACGCTGGTGACGATTCATGGGGCCGGCCGGTCGGCCCACGGCCTGCGCGTCGTCGTGGTCGCCGACCCGATTCTGGATTATCCTCCCGTGGAGCGCAGCAACTTTATCGACGAGCACGTCTTCACGCGGCTCAGACGACTTTCGATCATTCCTTCCCGGCTTTCGAGCGATGCAGAGTTTCTGCGACGGGTCTGCCTGGATCTCACAGGCACCTTGCCTCCGCCCGACAGGGCTCGCGAGTTTCTGGCCAGCAATGATGCGCAGCAACGGAACAGGTTAATCGAAACACTGCTCGAGTCTCCCGAGTATGTCGAGTACTGGACATTTCGCTTCGCTGAGCTGTTTCGTGTGGGTATGCTCGTGCAGAACTCCACCAAGAACGGCCAGAGCTATTGGGAGTGGGTTCGGGAAAGCGTCACCCTTAACAAACACTACGATCAGATGGCCCGCGAGCGCATCGCGGCCCAGGGTGAGGCAGGCCCCGTGATGCACTTCCAGCCGGTCGACGAGTTCAGGGAACCCGAGGATGTCATGGCCGAGGAGGTGCGTGTCTTCCTGGGCCGAAGGCTGGACTGCGCCCAGTGTCACGACCACCCTTACGAGGCCTGGAGCCAGGATCAGTTTTGGGGAATGACGGCCTTCTTCAGCCGCCTGACCCGGTTGGGTGACAATCTGGACTTTGTCATGATCGACTATCCCGGGGGGCACGGTCAGCTGGGCAAAGGCTTTACGATGACCCACCCGCGCACCGGACAAGAAGTAGAGCCACGATTTCTGGACGGCAGGTTGCTTCCTGAAACTGAACACAGCGACCCGCGGATGCGCCTGGCGGAATGGATGACCTCAGCCCAGAATCCTTACTTCGCCGAGGCGGCTGTCAATCGGATATGGAGTTACTTTTTCGGAAGAGGGATTGTGAATCCCGTGGACGATTTCCGCGCCTCCAACGCGCCCACCCAGCCGGCACTGCTGCGCGCTCTGGCGGGAGACTTCAAGGAACACGCATACGACCTGAAACACCTGCTGCGTGTGATCGTGCAGTCCCGGACTTACCAGTTGTCGCAGAAGCCAAATGAAACGAACCGGGACGACAAAGTGAATAACTCGCGCTCTCTTCCCCGGCCGCTCGACGCCGAGGTACTCTGGGACGCGATCAATCAGTTTGTCGGCGTCGAAGAGGATCTAGAACGGTGGAGGGGGGGCAGGGCTTCCACCCGCACGCGAACAATCAACCTGGTGTCACCGGAACTGTTCCCCGCGGAGTCCCTCGAGGAGGGCCCGATATCGGTCATACACTTCCTGCAGGCTTATGGACAGCCCACACGGTTAACCGTGCCGGAACGGACCGGAGAGCCCAATCTGCGGCAGGCGTTGCACATACTGACCGGTTCAACCTACACCAGCAAGCTGGCCAAAAGGGGAGGCCGCATCGACCGGTTGCTTGCAGAGAGCGCTTCCAGCCGGCAGGTCATCGAAGAGCTGTATCTGGCTGCTCTTTCGCGGTATCCGACCGACCGGGAGCACAGGGAAGTTGAAGCATGGATCGCCCAGCGCCCCTCCAGCCGCGAACCTCTGGAGGACCTGGCCTGGAGCTTGATCAGTTCGCGAGAATTTCCCTATAACCATTAGGGGGAGCAGCTTATGAAGGACTCAAAGCGGTGCGGCTGCCCGGATAGCAGTTTTCCGAGACGCGATTTCCTGCGCGTGGGGGGCATTGACGAGCCTGCTCGGCGTCAGCTTGCCTGAATTCCTCAGGCTCGAGAGCTTAAGAGCGGAAACCGGAGGTTCGACCGCGCCGAAGGGCAGTGCTCGAGCCTGCATCCTGCTCTGGCTGGAAGGGGGACCCAGTCACATCGACACCTGGGATCCCAAGCGTAACAGTTCTTTCAAAGCCATCCCCACCAACGTGCCCGGTATTCAAGTCTCGGAGCTGCTGCCTCGAGTCTCGAACCACATGGACAAGCTGGCCATCATTCGCTCCATGTACAGCGTCGAGCTCGATCACGATCCGGCCGTCTACTACGCGATGACGGGCCACCGTCCCAACCCGGCGATGCAGTTTCCCAGCTTCGGTTCGGTTGTCGGTAAAGAGATGGGCCCCCAGATCAACGGCATGCCGGCCTACGTGCTGCAGCCTCAGTGGGAAAGAAACAGGGTCTACGAGGACTACTTCAAAGCAGCCTTTCTGGGGCCCGAATTCGACCCCATGATCGTTCCCGATCCCAGCAAAGCCGGCTTCCAGGTTCCGGATTTGACTCTTCCCAAGTCGGTTTCGGTCGAGCGCCTCCACGATCGCCGCTCCCTGCTCAAGATCGTCGACCAGTCCTTCCGGGACATCGAAGACGTCGCTCAGTACGCCCACATGGACCGGTTCCAGGAGGAGGCTTTGAACATGATCCTGTCTCCGGCGGTTCACAAGGCCTTCGACCTGTCGGAAGAGCCGGACGAGATCAAGGAGTCTTACGGTCTTCACGGCTTTGGTCAAAGTGTCCTGCTGGCGCGACGGCTGGTCGAGCACGGGTGCCGCTTCGTGACTGCGGCAGGGTACAAATGGAACGAGTGGGACACCCACCAGTCCAACGACGATTCGCACCGCGATACCCTGGTTCCCCAGCTTGACCAGAGCCTTTCCTTTCTGCTCCAGGACCTGGAACAGCGCGGCCTGCTGGAATCGACGCTGGTGATCGCAATGGGTGAATTCGGAAGGACTCCCCACCACAATGCCAACGCCGGCCGGGATCACTGGCCCCAGTGCTGGTCACTGGCGCTGGGAGGCGGAGGCATCCAGGGGGGGCAGGTCATCGGGGCCAGCGACGAGCAGGGCGCCAACATCGAGGGCGCCAAAACGCCCATCGGAGACCTCGCCGCCACCATCTACAAAGCCTTTGGCATCGACTGGACGAAAGAAATCATGAGTCCCATCGGGCGACCAGTCAAGATTGCCAACTCCCTCGATGACGTGACCGGCCAACCCGTCAAAGGACTGATCTAGCAGTCCGTGGCGCGCGACCGCGCGGGACTCTTACCGCAGCCTGGCAGGAGAGGCCTTATTTTCAGTTGGAAAACCGACAGGGAACCGTTGACTCGAGTTGGGACGGCTGATAGCTTTTTGACGAATTCGGCACAGGGAGGCAGGCTGACCGCATGTTCAAAGTGAAGATGAGGACCGTCGGCCCCAAACCAACCCAACGGAGATTTGACATGAAACGTGGCCTGGTTATTCTCTTCGTTGTCCTTGCCCTAACCCGCATAGATCACCGATTTGGAAATGAAGGTGATTTTGGCAGGCCGGAACGGTTTTCTGAGAGTTTCGCGATCGATCCGGTCCAGGTCGAGTGATGCGGTGGTGTGGATGGTCGTGAATGAACCGTTTTTCGGGTTCGGAAGAGCGTGACGGAATGCATTCAGGCAGAGCTCGGCCTGAGCGATGGAACGATTTCGTTTTTGGGGGCGTTTGATCGGGACAGACCTCAGCAGCGCAGAGGAATGGCCTGGAGGTTTCGAACGACGGCAGCGAAGACCTCGCTGTAGGGATAGGCTTCCGACATGGAGATCCAGACGTGGCGGACCGTGAGGCGGACCTGGGCGCCGATCTTGAGGAGCTTCAAGCGAATCGTCTGACACTGAGCGCGAGCCAGGGGGGTCTGCTTCAGTCCGAGACGACGCAAGGCGTGCATGAGCATGTAGGCGGCGGAGGACAGATACAGCCGGAGTTGATTGGCGCGCTGGTCCGGTCGGCGAACAGACCCAACTGCTGTTCTTTTATGCGGTTCTCCATGTCGCCCCGCGCACAGTAGAAGTCTTCGTAGAGCGCGCGGGCCCCCAGGCGTTCCGGCGACAGGGAGGTGACGACGAATCGGGGATTGGCGCCTTTGTCCAGGAACTCGGCCTTGCCGACGACGCGTCGCTCCGAGGTCCAACTGTGGCGAGTCCGGTAGCGGAAATCCTTGAACACCCGCGCCGGTCGCCCGGTGGCGTTGAACTCGGCTTCGGCCTGAGTCATCGCTTCGGCTCTCTCTGACTTGAGCCGATCATTGTTGGCCAACCCCATCACGTAATCCACGTGATGGTCTTCACACCAGCGGAGCAAGTCATCCCGGCAAAAGCCCGAGTCGGCCCGGATGACGATCGAGACCTCCGGCCAGCTCTGCCGAATCCGGCCGACGATCCGTTCCAGTTCCTCCACCGATCCCGCGGCCCCATCGATATTGGAACACCGCAACCGGGCGCACAGCAGATGCTCCCCCGAGAAGATGTACAGCGGGAGATAACAGTAGTGGCGGTAGTAACCGTGAAAGAACCGGCCTTCCTGCTGGCCATGGGTCGGGTCGTCGGTCGCATCCAGATCCAGCACCATCTCCTCGGGCGCCGATTCGTGGGACTCCACGAAGGCATCCACCATCCAGCCGTCGATCCGGTCCGGGTCCATCGCGATCTTCTTGTACCGCTCCTGCTCATCGACCTCGGCGCCGGTCAACTCCAACCGGTTCAGCGTACACCTGCCCGCCAGCGCCTTCCCCCGATCTGAGGCCTGCCGCCGCCTCTCCCCCAACGGATCGGCCTTATTCACCGCCACCGCCAGCATCGGATCGGTGCGCAACTGATCATGATCGTTCAGATCCTCGTACCCCAGACAGAGTCCGTAGATGCGCTGCCCCAACAACTCCTCGACCGTGTGTTCGATCAACCGCGGATCCCGGTGATCCCTGAAACACTCAGCCAGTCCGGCGATCAGACCCGTCCCCCTCTCGACCTCTCGCAACAGCAGCACCCCTGCATCGGAGGTGATCTTCCCGCCGTCGAACCGCGCCTTCACTTTGCGTTGAAATAGTCCGTGAAATTCGAACCTGGCTTGTTTACACTCTGTTCTCATAAGGGGCTAAGCAACTATTTTTCTGTAATTTGACTGAGAGTGATCTGAGATCGGATTCTCCTGTGGTTTGAAATCGACCAGGCTGAGGTACTGTTTCCCGATCAGCCAGTCTTCGTGAATCTCCTCGACGACAGCGGTGATGAGTCGTAGTGCAGACTCGGTGTTTGGAAAGATACCGACGACCCGGGTACGCCGGCGAATCTGACGGTTTAGGTTCTCCAGCCCGTTGTTGGTGCGAATGCGCCGCCAGGTAGAACGTGCAAAACGAAAGACCGTAAAGCCTTCCGGCAGATTGGTCTCCATCCAATCGGCCAGCTCCGGGTTGCGGTCGTAGTATTGCTCGACTCTGGCCCGAAGCATCGCCTCAGCTTCGCCTCCAGACGGGGCATTGAAGATGTCTCGAATGTCAGTGGCGATGGCGGCACGTTGGTCGGATCGGCGGGCGTATCGCTGAGCATTCTGGCTCAGGTGAAACTGACAGCGTTGCCAGGGCACTGAAGGAAAGACAGCTCTTCTGGCAGCTCGTAGTCCTGAGTGGTCATCGCTGACAATCAGCTGCACACCCTCCAGACCACGCTTTTGAAGCTGCTGCAGAAACTCTCGCCAGTGGACCTCCGCCTCGCTGAGTCGGCAGCTGACCCCAATCACCTCCCGCTTGCCCCAGCAGTTGACTCCGGTCGCTTTCAAGACGGCCACATCCTGAATGCTGCCCTGGCGACGGACCTTCTCGTAGTGGGCATCCAGGTACACAACTGGATAGCTGCCCAAAGGGCGGTTGCGAAACTGCTCGAGTTCGTCGTCCAGCAGCTTGGAGATTCTTGAGACCTGGCTGGCGGAGATCTCGGTGCCGCACAGCTGCTCGGTAATCTCAGTGACCTTGCGCGTCGACACGCCCATCACGTACATCTCGGCGATGGCCAGCTTCAGGGCTTTCTCCGAGCGGCACCCTCGCTCCAGGGATCGGGGATAGAAGTCCAGGTGACGTACTTGTGGAATCCGGGTTTGAAGCTGTCCCACTCGAGTTGACAGCGTCTTGGCCTTGTACCCGTTGGCGTGGTCTCGACGCTGCTCGCTCCGCTCCCAGCGTCGAGCTCCCAGAAACTCTTCTCGTTCCATCTGCATGGCGGTGTTGAGCAGTTTCTCCAACACTCCTCGAAACGCGTCGCTGCCTTCTTCGATCAGTTCTTTCAACAATTCTCGTGGTAGCCTCTGTTCTGGGTCTGGGGTCATTCGGATCCTCCTTGCTCTTGTCTTGAGTTTTTGGAGAAATCCTGCCCCAGACCTCTGATCCTTTTAGCTCACCTTCCTCAAATTACAGAAAGAACGGTACACCCCTTCATAAGGGCCGCCTCCGTTTGCGTGTGAAAACGTTCATTCAAAACGCTTTATACCAAACAGGGCGGCCTTTTGAGGTCCCATCGGTGAGAAATGGCGGCTAACGCTGCCCGCCGCCGCTCGCAGCGGCGGAATTGGAGCCCTCCTCGTCTATCTGAGCGGAGACCAGGAGGTTCCCTCGGTTAGTAACGCCTTCGAAGGCCGCCTTGGCATTTCCTTTGAAGACGATCTCTCGGCGGCTGATTTGAATCTGACCGTTTATGCGGCCAATGTCATAGGAGCCCACCTTCACTGCGGTATGGCAGGCGCGAACGGCCCCATCGTGGCAGGCCTCCTCGAGGGAGGCTTGTTTGGCGCTCCCATGCACGCGCGCGGCCAAATTGGCAAAGTGATGATCACCAACGATGACATCATGCCCAAAACGGCTGAAGAGTGTGGGATGGTAATCAACAACATCGCATCTCTCCTGGCCGCGATACGGATGGACAACATCTACGTCAATGTGCACACGGCCGCGTTTCCCCCTGGCGCTCTCAGAGCTCAGCTTTGGGGACACCAGCTTCCCTAGAGGACTCCCTGCCCTAAAACCGTTGTTGTCTCGTCGAGCTCTCTCCAACTGTCAGGGAAAGGTGCGCCTCAGTCTCACACGGACCAGGGGCCGGTGGTGAAAGTCTCGCGGACCGTCTAGAATCGAGGGACACTCTCATCCACCAGTGAGGTCAGTTATGACACAGGGTATCCGGATCGCACTTCTCCCGCTTTTGGTCTGGGGCGTGACCATGCTGGCGGGTTCAACTGCCAAAACCGAACGTCTGATGGTTGAGGCGGGAAAGATGTTCGTCCAGTCCCTGGACCGTCTCCAGGCGGGTCGAACGCTACTCGATTTCGATGCCAGGAGTCGGACCCAGTGGCACTACTTCCCGGAGCGTTCCTTCATCTCGACCTACGGGTACCGCAGGAATGGAGTCACCTTCAAGGAAATGAGCCCGAAGCAGAAGCACCTGGCCCACGCGCTGCTCAGTTCGGGCTTGAGCCGGGAGGGGTACTTCAAGGTCGTCCAGGTGATGGCGCTGGAAGACATCATTCGGGTCATCGAAGCGGACAGCTCAGGTCATCGAGACACCGAGAGCTACCATTTTTCGATGTTTGGATCTCCCTCGCTGACCGACAGCTGGGGCTGGCGCGTGGAAGGACACCACCTTTCGCTGCACTACACGATAAAGGACGGCCGCCTGGTATCCAGCAGCCCGACCTTCCTGGGCGCGAATCCCCACGAAGTGGCGCAGGGCGTCCACAAGAGGCTGCGTGCTCTGGGCCGGGAAGAAGATCTGGCGCTGGCATTAGTGAATTCGCTGGACGAGGAACAGAAGAACAGGGCCGTTTTCGCCGACATCGCGCTTCCCGACATCCTCACCCTGGCCAATGAAAGGGCCCGCCTGGAGGGGAGTCCCGAAGGGTTGCCCGCTTCAGAGATGAACAGTCGGCAATACGAGATGCTCCTGCACCTGATCGCCGAGTACGCCCACATCCTTCCACGGGACGTGGCGGCGGCCCGGATGGGCGTGGCGCAAGAGACTCCGCGTGATCAGCTCTACTTTGCCTGGGCCGGACAGCTGAGCCGGCCCAAGCCGGAACCCGTACCCGCTGGGGGCGTCACCACCGGAAAGCACGAACCCCGCGGCAACTACTACCGCGTTCAGGCGCCGACCTTCCTGATCGAATACGACAATACCCAGAACCTGAGCAATCACTCGCACTCGGTCTGGCGCGAGTTCGAAAACGACTACGGACTGGATGTCCTTGCGCTGCACCACCAGGAGTTCGACCACGGACAGCCGAACGCCCACACTCAGCCAGGGATCAGAGCCGGTCTGCCCAGACAATCAGAGCCGGGTGCGGAAGCGCCCGGGGGCTAGGTTGGACCGTAAATGCCAGCCCCCCCCGGCTTCCGCCGGTCTTAACAGGGTCCGGTCTGGAGCCATGCACACTATCAACAAGAATACTCCTACCTGCAGGTCGGCTAAAGCACTTGTATTACAAATAATACAATTGAACTGATAGGTGATCTATGGTTACACAATCGGTAAGGCTGCCTGGTGAGCTGGCAACACGACTGACCGAACTGGCGAAGACGACTCGGCGCTCAAAAAGCTCCCACATCGTCGAGGCTCTGGAACAATACCTCGAAGCTCAGGGCGACCTCGAGGAGGCCCTGGCCCGCTTCCGCGATCCGGAGGCTGAATGGCTCGAGCATGACAAGGTCAGGCGTGAGCTCGGTCTCGATTAGGTGGGAGAGGAGGGCGGTCAAGGAACTGGCCGCGATCCCGAAAAAAGATCGGCAGAAGGTCTTCGATTCGGTCGGTGCGCTCGCAGATGATCCGCTGCGAGGCGAGATTCTGAGTGGCAGATGGAAAGGCTTCAGGAGACTCCGGATCGGCACCTACCGGGTTGTCTATGCTTTTGACGGACGGAATCTATTGATCTCCGCTGTCCGGGTGGCCCATCGCCGCAACGTCTACCGCTAGCAGCCCGTATCTGGACTCCTCCTGTCAAGGGTCCTGTTCATTTTTTCGAATTCAGCTGATCTGGGCCCTGGCGACGAAACTCGGATGCTGGGTTGAAGCCAGGAGTTTCGCTGCAGGTCCAGAATCGCTATCGGATCATCTTCTCCTCCTTGGGTCTCTGGCATGAAAGCATCGACTTTTTGCGATTCGGTGTGGACTGCAGTCGTATCTCCGGCCTCTTAGTGGAGCTGTGTTCTGGCTCCGGGCCATGATGAATATTCGCGCGTGGGGCGCCTATCGTGGTGACGGCCATCGAGTGGCCAAGGCTGCTATCGGCGTGTTCCCCGCGCCGGTCTGACCGGTTCGCCATCAGTTCGAATCCTCTCATGCAGTTCCCAGGGAAAGATCTTGACAAATCTTTTATCGCTTAAGCTCGCTGGGGTTCATAGGCGGCGTCACGGGTGGAAACGGCCCAGAGTAGACGGGCCAGCTTATTGGCCACAGCCACTGCCGCTTTGTTGTGCCCCCGTCGTTTTTCAATCTCCAAACCCCACCTGTGCAAACGGTCTGGCCGCTGCTTGGACTTGGCCGTCCACAAGACCGATCGCCCACCGTGGATCAAGAGAGTGCGCAAATAGATGTCCCCTTGCTTGCTGATGCACCCGAGTCGACGCCGCAGACCGCTGGAGTGCTCCCGCGGTGTCAAGCCCAGATAACTGGCAAAGTGTCGTCCCGAATCAAAGCGCCTCAGATCTCCCACAAAACCGGCCACCGCTGTGGCTGTCAGCAATCCCACCCCGGGGATCGACTGCAGTTGTTCAATCGCAACACTCTGTCGCGATAGCGCTTTCAGTTTCCTTTCGATCCGATCGATTCGCCCCTCCAGCTCTCTGACTTCCAGACAGATCTCCTCCAGCACCGATCGGATCCCATTCGGAATCTCCACTTCTGCATCTTCGATCCATCCTCGCACCCGCTCCACGGCCTGGCAGGCTCCAACGGGAATCGTCAAACCGAATTCCCGTAGAATGCCCCGCATCGTATTGATCCGTGCCGTGCGGGTGCGCATCCATGCCGTCCGCACCCGATGTAAGGCGGTCAACTGCTGCTGCGATTCATTTTTGATCGGAACCGGTCGAATGGCACTGTTGCGGTGGGCTTCCAACAACCCTTTCACATCACTGCGATCCGTCTTGTTGCGTAACACGTACGGCCGGACGTAGGCTGGCGGCAGCAGCACAACTTCGTGCCCCAGTTCCCGGAATCGCCGGCCCCAGTAGTGAGCCGAACCGCAGGCTTCCATCAGAATCGTTGCCCGTTGTTGCTTGGCCATGAACCTCAACAACCGAGCTCGACCCAGGCGATGCGTCTTCTCCATCCGACCAGGCTGCTCGGAAATCCCAATCTCAAAGACCGACTTTGCCAAATCCACTGCGATTGTTCTATGCTTCATTTCAGACTCCTCCTGATACAGTTAAAAACTTTGGCTCTGGCACTTTAGATGCCGTCTAAGCCTAAAGGAGGAGTCCATCTCATCATGGTGAAAATCCCGCGGGCCGCGCGATTTCCACCACGGACTGCTAGAACGGGAAAAACAAAGGCACCATGAAGACCAGGACAATGAGGATGACAATCGTCAATGGAGTCCCTACCTTCAGGTAATCGGCAGAGCGGTAACCCCCGGCACCCATCACCAGCAGGTTCGCTTTGTGGCTGAAGGGCGTCATGAACGCCGCCGAGGCGGCCAGCGCGACTCCCATCATCATGGGATAAGGACTCAAGCCCAGCCCACTAGCTACCTTCAGGACCACTGGGGTCAGAAGCACCACAGTGGGGGCTCCATCCAGCCCCTGGCTCAAAAGGCTGGAAAGGACGACCAGCACTGCCAGCACCATGTGCGGCCCCAGAGAACCTGCCGCCGAGACAACGGTATCGGCCAGCCAGGGTGCGGCTCCGGTTCGTTCCATTGCGATGCCCACCGGCAGAACTGCGGCAACCAGGAAGATGGCCCTCCACTCAATGCTGGCATAAGCCTCTTTCATGGTCACTGCACCGGTCAGAACAACCAGCGAAGCGGCCGTAAACGCCGCCACCTGGATCGGCTGGATATCGGTCGTCACCAGCCCGATCATCAGTAACAGACAACCAACTGCAAAGGGTGCCTTTCTCACCCTGCGCACAGCCCGAACCATATGGGAAAGAACCAGGAAGTCCGGATCGGCTGCCAGCATTCGCATTCTCTCAGCGGATCCCTGCAGCAACAGAGCGTCGCCAAAGGTCAGTTTCAGGCTGGCCAGCCTGGATCGTAGGGGCGCCCCTTCACGCCACACCGCCAGGACCTGCAATCCGTATCGCTGCCGGAAAGAGATCTCCTTGAGAGCCTTCCCAATCAGCGAACAACGAGGTGCGAGCGAGGCCTCCACCAGGGCCACGTCCTCGGATCCCAATTCCGACGTGTCCACCTCGGAATCGAACTGAAGGTCACCCAGTTCCAGAAGGCCGGCAATCCTCTCTGTTTCCCCGGCCACCAGGAGATTGTCTCCCGACCGGATCACTTCGTCGGGAGAAACGGCAAGGCGCGTTTCACCTTCCCGGACAATGCCCCCGACCGTAAGGCCGATCAGTTCCCCGATTCTGCTCGCTCCCAGGGTGGCGTCTGCCAGCGGCGAGCCCGGGTGCACCTTGATCACGAAGAGGTGCTGACGAAGCTGTCGGATGGCTGCCAGGCCACTCTCGAGGACAGTCAGTCCAGGATGCGAGCCCAGCTCAGCCAGTGCCTCGCGGGATCCAATCAGGACCAGCTCATCCCCGGCTGCCAGGATCTTCCCCCCCAAAGCGTCCCTCAGCAGCTGTGAGCCTCGTTTGATGGCCAGCACAATCGCTCCGTACTTGCCCCGGAAATCCAACTGCTTCAGGCTCTTGTGCCGGAATGTTGAGTTGTCGCCGACCTGGACGCGGACAGCACTGAATCCGGGGCTGGGCCGCGGTAACTGGCTGATCCTGGCCTGCTGGATCTCGGTGCCCTGAACTTTGAGGATGTGCTGTAGATCCGACAACTGACCTTCCACCAGCAGAGTATCCCCGGAGCTGAGCACAGTCGCGGGGCTGGGTGCCAGTTCTTTGCGACCATTCCTCAGAATAGCCACGACCTGCACACCGAGCGCGGTTCCCAGGCGCGCCTCCTCTAGAGTCGCGCTGTCCAGGCCGGAGCCCTCAGGAATACGGATGGAGAAAATCCTCTCATCCAGGTGGTAGACGTCGGCAAGGTCCGCGGTAGCCGAAGGAGACGGACCCATCTCGCGAGATGGCAGAAGTTTTCGTCCCACGGTCACCATGAAGACGATTCCCAGCACCAGAAAGGTTATACCCAACGGCGCGAAGTCGAAGAGGTCGAAGGACTCCATTTCGTGAGCTTCGAGCATGGATCCCACCAGAATGTTGGGGGGAGTTCCTACCAGGGTTGTCGTGCCGCCCAGAATGGCGCCAAAAGAAAGAGGCATGAAAAGGCGGGAGGGAGAGAGGCCGGCGCGACGTGCCAGACTGGCCACCGTGGGCATCAAGACGGCGGCAGCGGCGATATTGTTCATAAACGCCGACAAGACTCCGGCCACGAGCATGATGGTGATGATAAGACCCACTTCATGGCTACCCACCCAGGCATGAATGCGTTCGCCCACCATATCCGCCACGCCGGTGTGCAGGAGGCCGGCGCTGACCATGAAGATCGAAAGCATGGTGATGACAGCCGAAGATGCAAACCCCGTGAAGGCTTCGTCGGGCTCCACAAAGCCAATGAAGATCAGGACCACGAGTCCCAGAAACGCCGTCAGGTCCACCGGGATCTTTTCGGTCAGAAAAAGAATGACCATGACTGCCAGAATGAAAAACAGACAGCCAATTTCGAAAGTCATATCGGGAAGGAATCCCCAGAGATTATGTCAAACCCAGAGATCGCTCAGCACTTTACCCTTTACCAGCTCCCGCGGCTGATCGAGATGATTCCGAATCTCCATCTCCGGATCGATGCCCAGGCTGTAGTAGATCGTCGCCAGAAGGTCATTCGGGTGCACGGGTTTTTCCCGAGGAGCTGACGCCGTCTCATCCGATTCCCCGTAGAGCCGTCCTCCCGGCATGCCTGCTCCTGCAATCATGGAGGTGTAGCAGTAGGGCCAGTGATCGCGTCCATCCGGAGCATTCCGGTTTCCGGAGGTGCTGACTCCCAGCTGAGGGGAACGGCCAAACTCACCCACCGCGACGACCAGCGTTTCCTCGAGCAGGCCCCGATCGTGCATGTCTCCCAGCAGGGCCGAAAGAGTCTGGTCCAGAACCGGACAGTGCAGGTTCTTCAAGGGACCAAAATTGGCCGCGTGGGTGTCCCAGGAACTCACCTCCGGAGGGCCGTTGGCGACCGACGGCCAGTTGAGCTGAACGAATCTTGTGCCGGCTTCGATCAATCTCCGGGCCAGCAGCGCTCCCTGCCCGAAAGTGGTCCTGCCGTACCGCTCCCGCATCTCACGAGGCTCTTTCTCCAGATCGAATGCGTCACGGGCTTTTCCCGACAGAACCAGGTCGAGGGCTTTTTCGTAGTACTCGTCCAGCGCGTGCTTCTCGACCGCCTTTTCGAGGTCGGGCATCGAGTCATTGATACCTTTTAGAAGAGTAAAGCGATCCTGCAGGCGCTCGGCCGGCACCTCTTTGCGCAGCTCGAGATCCTCGAGTTTGAGGGGCTGGTTGGGATCCTGGTAGAGGCGATAAGGATCATAAGCCTTGCCCAGGAAGCCGGCCGAACCGCCTTTCCCAATCACCGAAGATTCCTGCAGAGGACGCGGCAATTCCACAAAAGGCAAGACGGGTTCGGTGGGAGGAAGCATCTTGGATATGTGGGAACCAGCGGTGGGAAAGTCGGCGGGTGAGGGCGGCTCCAGCTGACCAGAGGGCGAGACCCGGTCGGGGGGAAATCCCGTCAGCATCTGATAGATCGCAGCCGTATGGTTGAACAATCCCTTGGGTGTGTAGCTCATGGAGCGAATCAGAGTACATTTGTCCACTTGTCCGGCCAGCCCGGGCATCGTCTCGCTCAGCCAGATGCCGGGAACCCTGGTCTTGATCGCCTTGAACTCACCCCGGATGTTGGAGGGGGCCTCCGGTTTCGGGTCCCAGATGTCAATGTGACTGGGTCCCCCCTGTAAAAACAGAAGGATCACCGATTTGGCAGACCCGAAGCCTTTCATCCCCGCCAGGGCCGATGTGGAGGCCTGGACGCGCTCGAGAGACAGGACGCTCGACAAACTCACGCCAAACAGACCGAGAGATCCCACTCTCATAAAGTCTCGACGGCTCACGCCGTCACAGGTGTGAGCGGGGGAACCAGGAATTACCAGCATAAGTCACCTCTTCTCAGCATAGTACCCAAGAACCCCGGGCTCCCGCCAGGGGCTCTGATCTACAGTGCGGGACGCGACGTTCAGAGCCGACTGCGGAAGCAGGCGGTAGGCAAGGGTGCAGGAGAGCTTTAGGTTCCTGCACCCCCGGCTCCCGCCGGGGGCTCTGACTTCACTACCGTTGTGTGAACTCTCATAGATGAAACTTCCCTACTGATTAAAAAGAAACCCGTTGCTGTTCAAGAGAGCCCAGAGCAGATCTTGAGCCGCAGCGGCCCGACTCGTGGCCGTGTCGAGGTGGGCCAGGGCCAACCTGGACTCATCGCTGCTCGGGGGTCTGCCCAGCGTGGAGAGGTACAGTTCCTCAACAATCTCGGTGTCATCGGTGCCGGCGAGTATCAACCGGGCGACTCTTCCCTCCGGGTCTGCGACGGCATCGGCCAGCGTCGCCCCGTTGACCAGATTCATGGCCTGGGGCAAACTCATTTCACTCTTGCGCTCGCACTCGCAAGGGTCTTCCCTCTGGGGCCGACCAAAAAGATCCAGAAACCCGTCCATTCCGATGTGAGGATCGGGGAGCTGGACAGCCCGAAAACCTCCGGGGACCTCTGGAAACTGAAAGGCCGATCCGGTGGCCAGGGATATGGCGTCCGCCAACTGTTCGGCACCCAGTCGCCGGGGCGTTCGGTGAGAGAAGTTCAGGTGATCCTCTTCGTTCCAGCCGTTGGTCTGGAAAACCGCCTGGTAGGTTCGCGAGTTGACGATCGTCCGCATCAGATGCTGTAGATCGAAACCGTGTTCAATAAAGTCTTTTGTCAGCGCGTCCAGCAGCGCCGGGTTGACCGGTGGATTGGAAGCCCTGATGTCGTCCACCGGATCGATGATCCCGCGCCCCAGAAAGTAGCTCCACACACGGTTGGCAATGGCCCGGGCGAAAAACGGGTTCCGGGGTGAAGTCAGCCACTTCGCGAATGCCTCCCGAGAGTCACCATGGCTCGGAACCACAGGAGCGTCGGGTGTGTCCACCAGGAACCTGGCCCTGACAATCCGACCGTCTCGGGGGTGTTTGACTTCATTGTCGTAGCGTTTTTCGTAGATGACTTCGTCTCCGTTCCGGAAGCCCGGTCGAATCCCCACGGCCGAGAAAAAAGCGGCCATTTGATAGTACTGGTCCTGCGTCCATTTCTCGAAGGGATGGTCGTGACACTGTGCACAAACCAGTCGCACACCCATGAATAGCTGCGAAGCCGCTTCCGACGCTGTTTTGGGGTCGCGGGCGGCTCGAAAGAAGGAGCCGGCCGGGTTGTCAAAGGTGCTTCCCGTGGCGGTCAAAAGCTCTCTGACAAACTCATCATAGGGTTGGTTTTCGGCGACGGATTTCTGCAGCCAGCGGCGGAAAGTCCACATCCCTTTGTCGGTCATGAATTTCCGGTTACTCCGCAGCAGGTCGCCCCACTTGAGCGCCCAGTAGTCGACGTATTCGGGACTGCCGATCAGCTCATCGATGACCCGACTCCGCTTTTGCTGTGTCTCGGCGCTGTCTGCCAGAAAGGCGCGGACTGCTTCCGGCTGCGGGATCTGTCCGGTCAAATCCAGGTAAACGCGTCTCAGGAAACCGGCATCACGCACTTCGGGTGAGGGCTGGATTTTCAGCCTTTTCAGTTTGGCGTCGATCAGCTCATCAATGAAGTTGTACTGGCGCAGACGCTCCCAGTGAAAGCCCGGTCTGGGATTCAAAACGGTGACCGGAACAGCCAGAAACTTCCCTTCATAGCGAACCAGCAGAGCAGATTCTCCCTTGCGCAGACCCTCGACTCGACGGTCCTCCGTAATTCTCATTTCCGAGGTACTCGTGCTGGTGAAGTGGGCCTCTCTGGTCACGTCCCGAACAACTCCGTCTGAATAGTGAGCGATGACCAGGACGCGGTGCTTTTTCCCCGGGCCATGCATGAAAATCTCGTCGGGCAGGACCTCCAGTCGTTCCACCCGATCGGTAACCGGATCTCCCAGGGGAACACCCCCCGCAATCCAGTTCAGAATGGTGTTGTAGTAGCGGGAGCCGAGTTCCAGAACCCGTCCTCCGCCATGGGCCACCTGCTGCGTGGGCTTGGCCAGCATCAGGCTCTGGGCCGGATCGGCTCGATTGAAGCGCCGTCCCGACATGTCGTAGATCAGTGACTGGTGGTCGAACTCAGGATCGTAGCCCCGTAAAGAGAGCTTGAAACCGTTCTTGCCCTTAGCGGCTCCGTGGCACACCCCGTTCGTACAGCCGACCCTGTTGATCACGGGCAGGACTTCGCGAACAAAGCTGGGAGCACCGGCTTTCGCCAGAGGCTTGACACTTACGGGTATCTCGAGACTCTGACCGGCCACGTTTACTCGCAGGCTCGACTCACCTTCCCTGGTTGGATACAGATACCCATCCTCCCCTCTCCGAAGCCCGTCGCCTGAAAACTCGATCCGGGCCTGGGAGGTGAGATCGACCATGGTCCCGGCAGGGGTTACGCCCGTGACCAGAAGCGAGCGGCCCTCATGAACAGCCCAAAACACGAGACGGGAAGGATGGACTCGCACCTCCTGGATAGGAGCTTCACCTACCGTTTCCTGGGATGCCGTAGAGGCCAGCGACAGCGTCGCCAGTAAACCAGTCGTGATGATGGCCGGGAGAGTAACTCCTCGCATAGCTTCCTATTTTAACCCCCCGGGCCCGGGCTTTCCTCGCCTCGATGATCTCTGACAGTCAGCCGGGCCTGGACCGCTGGAATACTGTAGGGCACGTTTTCTTTCTCGTGATCCGGAAATACCGATGAAGAGATCAGCTCAATGTCGTAGTCACCAGGCGGTGACGAATCCAGAGCTTCACACGGAATTGCGAACTGATCCTCACCGCTGTCCACATGCACCGGAGCACAGCTGACACCTGGAGGAAGATTTTCGACGTGAATGTCGACCCACTCGTTGAAGCCTTCGGACCGAGACACCCTTCCCACCAGCTCGGCTTCGCCGCCTGGGCCCAACCTCACCGGGTCGGCAACAACTTCGATCTCATACCCCTGGATGACCTCCCCGGCGATTGCCGGTGAATACAGTCTCCGAATCTCACCTGCAACTTTGATGTCTACATTTACGAGAACATTGAACTGACCCAGGGAAGTTCCCGTAGTGGTTTGCAATCGAACGCGGCCCTCCTTAAACCCGGGGTTCTCAATCGGCGATGACTTGAGCCGGCGGCCCTGTTCATCCAGAAACTTGACGTCGATCTCCCTGGCTCCCGGTGCTTCGACCAATATCAGCTCAGGAGAAGGCACAGCTGGACCTTCCGGCTCCAAGCGCCACTTGAGCATCTGTTCCGCACCTTGCACCAGTCGAATCCGCTCCGGCCCCTCCAGCACCACCCGCACGGGAAGCTCGTTCGTGACCATCACCGGCAGGTTCAGCCCCAGCCACGGCGCGGTGAACGGCTTCTGCACATCTCTTACGGTTGGGGCAGCCGATCGGCCCGTTCCCACCAGAACGTTCGTGATCATGCCCGGCGCCAGGGCGCTTCTCCGGATCACCGGCCCCTCCCCGGATACGCTTTCTCCCCAGACGACAAGCTCCCTGATCTCTGGTTTTGCCCCCGGCCCGGCCGTGATGGTGAGAGCGCCCTCATCTGTGGAAACCGATTCAGCACTTGTATCGGGTGAAATGTCTCCTCCCCGAATCAGGAGCCCGTCAACGTCTCCCGAGACACCCAATCGAATGGCCCCCTTGTAGCCACGCCTGTTGACCTTCACACCCAGCCGGGCGCTACCGCCTGCGGGGAGGTTGATGAAGGGATCCTTGAGAACCAGGGTGAAGTCGGGCGGCTCTCGCCGAGCCTCCAGGCGATATCCAAAGGAAGGTCCGCCTCTATTGACGAGATCTTCGACCGAGACCAGCAGGCGAGTGACTCCATCCGGGACCGTGAGATTCAGGTGTGGATCCGAGCTGGTGAGGCCCCGGGGAATCACCCTGTCAACTCCGGCCCTGGGTGAATCGTCTCCAGCGGAGGCGATCCGCCTGCCTTCCTCGTCGTGAACCATGATGAGACCTGAGAGGAGGGATGTCTTCAGTCCTGCAGCCAGGATTTCGATTGCCCAGCGCTCCCCGCCAGAGACGTCCAGAGTATACCGATCGACTTCTCCGGGTTGTGAGATTCTACCGTTGATGATCGTCCCTGCGTCGAGCTCCATCGATCCGCTTCCGTCAGGCGCCATCACCTCCGGAAGATCACTTACTCTAAAGAGCATGGGAAGAGCCCCGGGAAAACCTGGAGGGACGACCTTCACAAGTTTTTCCTCACCGATTTGGCCCAGGTCCAGGGTCACTTTCGTCGGCTGGGGCAGGTTCCCACCGAGCAACTCGACGTCCACCTTCGTTCCTCTCCTCCCCCCCAGCGGAAAAAGGGCATCAGCATAGCTGAAAGAGCCGATCTTGAGGCGGTAGAAGTTGTCGGTCTGTTCGCTGAAGCGAGAATCGTGGACGACGACATAATAAGGACCGCTCTCGGGAAGGCGGACGTCCAAACGACTGTCCACGTCCAGCCCGGGGGCATCGTCATTAGAGGCAACTTCCTTTTCCCGTGAGTCAAGGAGCTGAATGAAAGGGTCCACAGCAGAGCCGCACCGTCTCGCTTCCACTTCGAACACGAGCGTGTCGGCCTTCTGGCCCTCAATCCGGTAGACGTCCCGATCCGGACCGTTGAGCGTCCCGTTCACTGTCACGGGCAGCGATCCCAGGATCTGGCTCGATTCAGGAGAATCATTGACCCCCTGATGCGACAACAGCAGGGATTCTTCCTCCCTCACTTCCGCAAAGGCTCCCACACTAAACAGGAGAATATTGGAGAGTCCCTCGGGTGAGCTCACCCGAATCGGGTACAGGCCCACGCTCACCTCGGGATCCAGTTCAACCAGGTAAGGGAGGATCTGATTTTCGGCTCTCTGCGGCAGCGAGCCCGACCGGGCTGTCATCGGAGCAAAAGTCGCGGGCAACGGCGTCATGATCCTGGGGTCCGGAGGCAGGTTTCGTCCCACTAGTTTCAGGACCAGGGCCTCTCCCTGTTGCCCTCCGGGAGGATCCAGCCTTAACAGCACCGGCGCCTGGGCCAGGCAGGGGACGTGAAACAGCATGAAAAGAAGGAAAACGGGCCGTAGGGACGACCGGCACCTGTAAAGTCCCAAGGATTGGCGGAGCACCCCGATCCCCATCAATGGACTCCTGAGCTTTCAGACGCTGTGGCTGCAAGGCTCGAGGATTGACGAGGTTCCTCCAGCGGGACGGGTACGAACTCGTGGAGCGCCCTCCCCGAGTCTGCCGCATAGATCCTCACGTGGCCGTCGAATCCTCCTGTGGCCAGCTCTCGACCTCCCGGACGGAAGGCAACCGTGTAAATGCCGGCCGTGCTCCCCTGGCACTCAAACAGACGCTCGCCAGTCTCAACATCGTACACGGGGAGCCCCTTGCCGGTGGTAGCGACTGCAAGCATGCTTCCATCCGGACTGAATGCCAGGCTCAGAATTTCTCCGGCTTGCTTTTCAAATTCGCGGATCAGAGTCGTGTCGTCGTCGATCACCCTCTTTCGAGGCCTCTTGGTCCTGTAGTAGAACGGAATCCGATCTTCTCCACCGATCACGACCGTACTTCTACCCGGGTGGCGCGCAATAGCCGTCAGTTCTCCGCGCAGCCGATTGATATTCTCCACAAAGGCCCCGGTGGAAGCGTCGACCAGCTTGGCGGCCCGATCGCGCCCCACCGAAACGATGCGCTTCCCGTCGAGAGTAAAAACCGTTCCCAGGACCCAGTTTTCGTGCTGGGAGATCCGGAGCAGCTCGCGCCCCGTAGAGGCCTCCAGAACCCGCACCGTCTTATCGGAGCAGCCAAAGGCCACCTTCGAGGAATCCGGCGAAAGAGAAGCACCGAACAGTGTGTCGCTGCAAACGGTAACGGAATTCTTGAGTGCCCTGGATGGAAGATCCCAGAACTGCGCCTCTCCAAATCGTGCCGGCGTGCCCCCGGCGGCGAGCAAGGTCTTCCCGTCGGGTAGAAAACTCAACGTCTGAATTCGATCTGAGAGCCCCGGCAGACGAGCTTCGAGTCTGGAACCGTCGGCTGCATGGAGCAAAACCTCCCGGTAGCCGGACACCGCAAGATGGGATCCGTCGGTCGAATAAGCAATGGCCGTGACCACGGGAGGAAGCCGATAGGAGGGAGGATCCCCACTCGACGAGCGCTGAAGTTGTGCAGGCGTATCATTTTCCGCACCCTGCTCGATCCATCTTCGAAATAATTCGATGTCCGCTTCCGAAAGAGGATCCTGCCCAACCGGCATTCGGGGCTTCTGGTCTCCCGTGATGTGGGTGAAAACCAGGCTCTCTTGTGGTTTTCCAGGCACCACAACGAGCCCGCTCATGCCGCCGCTCCGAAAGGCGTCGTAGCTTGTCAGATCCAGGAATCCCTTCTTCAGGGCGGGCTGATGGCATCCCTGGCAGTTGCGCTGCATGACGGGCCAGATGTGTCGAGAATAACTGACCTTTTCCGGCTCCGGTGCATCGGCGCTCTGCCCGGGTGCTTGAGCGAAGGAGACCACCAGGAGAAGAAGGAAAACAATCCCATACTTCATGAGCTGTAGAACCCGGGCTTGATATGCCCTTATTCTTGCACGATCTATTCGCCCCCGCACTCTCAACACATAAAAAAGGGGACAGAGTAGACTGTCCCCTTTTTACGGTGGCTAGTATCGCGCTCAGTTGGATTTCTTAGTCATCGCAATCATCGCTCAATAAGATCCGCGCGTCGCCTCCTCCCGAGCCGCACCCGCACCCGCACCCTACGCATTCCTGTTCCGTAACATCGAAACGGAAAAAGATGGTGTTGCGCGAATCCCAATCCTCAATATCAAGTGTCAAAGTCGTACCCGAGATGGCGTCAACCGTTTCTGCGCAGCCCAGGGGTGGCGCGGGGCATCCAGCCCCCCCGCTGAGCGCGCTGCAGAGCGTATACCTCTCCCATTCCCGATCCCCGGAAGGATCGGTGTTGGAGGCCAGCGCCAGCGCATCCACACTCAGCGTGTAGAAGACGTTTCCCACGTTCGTATTGAAGTCCGCACTCGATGCGTCATCGGGAGGTTTGCCCAGATTGATCCCTTCAGCAACCCCCCGTCGCTAGGAAAAGGTGGATCCGCGGGCGTCGTGAAGGCATTATCCGTGTCGGCTGCATAGTCAAAATCAGCCTCCCACAGGTCGACATGACAGACGTTCGCCTCGTTGATAACGCGTGTGGAAGTGTAATCCCCGATGAAGTTGGTGACCATCCCCGGAAACACACCGGAGAACACAGGAATGGTCTTCTGGCCCACAATGCCTGCAATCGTCCCATCCTGGATCTTGATCGTGGCTGGATCAGGGACCGCTGCCATGAAACGGTTCGCCTCATTGATGTCCTGCAGCTCCGTTTCCCAGGTGACCTGCAGAAGATAGTTGTGGTTGCCACCGGCATCCTGTGCAGCCGCAAAATGCGGGGAGTCCACGACCTTTCTCCACACCCCGTCACTCGCCAAAAGAACCGGGTGGTCCGAAGAGAATTCCCCCAGGGAGTTCGATGTGTCGCCAGTCAGACCCGGATCCGCATAGAACGAGAAGACGGATTCGTCATGGCCCGCGGGAGATTGATCGTAGAAGGTCCCACCCGGGATATCGTTGTTGATATCCATGTCAAAACCATACACACACAGGCGCGTGGTTCCCGCCGGTACGCTGATGCTGATATTCGTCCTGGCGGAACTGACGCTGCCCACCGTCGAGGTGTTCAGCGTGTGCGCCAGTAAAACTGCCGCAGCGCTGTCCGCAGTCGGAACCCCATCGAACCCGGTGCCGGGCGGAGTGGGGACCGCCGGGCATGGCTGCGCCCAGGCTTGCATCCATAAGGAACTGGAAATCAAGAGAATCGAAACGACTCGAAGATTCATTTTACCCTCCAATGTGAAAACCCTTTTCAGAGCTCTCAAGTGGTCCACACCCCGGACAACCGTATCATATGGGAGCAAAGTAGGTCCTCCGCTCCCTATTCGGTTAAGGGGCCGGCCCAAGGCCGGCCCGCTTTTCCCCCATCCTCGCTGAGCTATTGGACGGTACCGTTACGGGCACCACCATGATCGTTCTGAACCACCAGACGGCGGCCGTCCAGATCCGTGCAATTGGCGCCAGCCTCTGTGTATTGGTACTTGCTGCCCGTCCAGGTCATGGCACCTTCTGTCAAGTAAGGGTCGACAGTCCTGTCGGACCCCGCATCCGGGCCGTCCACGGTCGTGGTCATAATCGCATTCGACCCGAAGCTGTCGCTCGTCGCCTCGATCGTCAAAGTGGTCCCGCTGCATTCAGCCTTGGTGAGTTGCACCCCGTCCACCACATGATCGTGGATGTCGACTCCGAGCGATTCAATAGCACCCAGTGCTTCACACTCTTCCACCTCCAGCCACAAATCGTAGAAACTGGTCGAGGATCCCGACTCGTCCAAGGATCCGGCTACTTCCAGGGCCAGCATTTTGAAGGCGAACAGACCCAGACGGGCTCCCTGCAGGTTGCCCTGGAGCGGTTCATAGTTCATGCTGACATCGCTGTCGTAGAGGACCCCCACGCAGCTGCGGCCTACCATGCTGGCAAGGTCCTGGTTGCGCATCGGCATCACGTCCTCAACTTCGTCCAGGTCGGCCTCGGCCACCGTGCCCGCCACGAAGTCTTCGAGCGTGAACGCACCGTTTTTGCCCACCGGGTTGGGGGGCATCGCGAACCAGCTCTCCAGACCGGTCTCGCCGGTGGGAAGCTGGACGATGTCGCCCGCATGGTTCTCGTTCCAGTACAGCCACGGGTTCGGCCCATGGGTCGGGCTGTTGTCGTTGATCAGCGTCTGGGGAGTAACATTGTGACTGGCGGCAGCGGCGACCACCGTGCTGATCGTATTATCAATGGCCTCCTGGTCGAGAAGGACGACACAGTGAGCTCCGGTGTCCTCCTGTTCCGTGACATCGAAACGGAAAAAGATCGTGTTGCGTGAATCCCAATCCTCAATATCAAGCGTCAAAGTCGTACCCGAGATGGTGTCAACCGTTTCCGTACAGGGAACGGTCGGGCATCCCTCCGCCCCGCTGAGAGCGCTGCAGAGCGTATACCTCTCCCATTCCCGATCCCCGGAAGGATCGGTGTTGGTTGCCAGCGCAAGCGCATCCACGCTCAGCGTGTACTTCACTTCTCCCAGATTCGTATTGAAGTCCGGAGTCGACTTGTCATCGGGAGGTTTGCCCAGATTGATCCCTTCAGCAACCCCCCCGTCGGAGGCAAAAGGTGGATCCGTGGGCGTCGTGAAGGCATTATCCGTGTCGTCTGCATAGTCGAAGTCCGCCTCCCACAGGTCGACGTGACAGACGTTCGCCTCGTCGATAACGCGGGTGGAAGTGTAATCCCCGATGAAGTTGGTGACCATCCCCGGAAACACACCGGGGAACTCAGGAATGGTCTTCTGGCCCACAAGGCCTGCAATCGTTCCATCATGGACCTTGATCGTGCCTGGATCAGGGACCGCTGCCATGAAACGGTTCGCCTCATTCACGTCCTGTAACTCCGATTCCCAGGTGACCTGCCGAAGATAGTTGTGGTTGCCATCGGCATCCTGCGCTGACGCAAAATGCGCGGAGTTCACGACTTTTCTCCAGACCCCATCGCTCGACAAAAGAACCGGGTGGTCCGAAAAAAACTGCCCCAGGAAGTTGGATGTGTCGGCAGTCAGACCCGGATCCGAATAGAATGCGAAGATCGTTTCGTCATAGCCTGCGGGAGATTGATCCCAGAAGGTTCCACCCTAGAGATTGTTGTTCAAATCCAGGTCGAAACCATACACACACAGACGCGTGGTTCCCGCCGGTACGCTAATACTGATATTCATCGTGGCGGAACTGACACTGCCCACCGTCGAGGTGTTCAGCGTGTGCGCCAACAGAACGGCCGCCAGATCGTCGGCGGTCGGAACCCCATCGAAACCGGTACCAGGCGACACGGGTATCCCCGGACATGCCTGTCCCGAAACCTGGATCACCAGACATCCGGCGACAATTAAACTACAGATCGCGATACTCTTTTTCATCGTTCTACCCTCCAAGAAACTGAGTTTAATACGTTCCTCAATTGGTAGCCGGATCCCTGAAACCAGCCCCTGACTTCCTGGTCAGTATGGGCCTGAAAAACGCCACGCGTCAACAGAAATCGCAACCACCATCACATTCATTTCGAACCTGCGTTGCAGGATCGATCAGCGGCCTTTAAGACGCTGCGGAAAAGTCCAAAAAAGTATTGTTCGATAGTCATTTATATAGATCCAAAGCAATTGATCCATATCGATTCAATCTGTTCAGGCGAAGGGGTGTCCGCGAAGAATTCGGAGAAGATTACGGGACTCCCCGAAAGGTGTGTCGTTTTCGCCCTCACTACATTCATGCCTGCATTTCTAGCAAGATCCGTGCCAGTCCGCCCGCATGTCATCTAAGAAGCTTTTCGTCAACGAATTAGTCGATTGTTCGGCCAATGGCTGCAGGACGGGGAGACGGGAATATGCTCCAGGGTTCCGCAATAGAAGATTGCAGTCGCCGGGACCGGCTAACAGGCTGCTGACCGGGACAAAGGCCTCCTCGAGCCGCCCGGTGGCGGCACATGCCGGATCAGGCGTTAGAATTGAGCCGGAAATCAGAAACAGTCTGTGCGTGGTTTCGTATTGTGATCCAGCGGACCCTAGCAAGAAATCGCGCGGGCTGCTAGAGAAGGCATGCATGTGCTCCCGTGACGGTAGAACGCTCATTGTCGGTCTTGCCCTTCTGATTTGGCCCCCCGGGTTTCAGGCGACGGGACAGGACCCCCCGTTCAAGGCACAGGTCGATCTGGTCCACGTCGTGGCCAGTGTGCGGGACAGCGACGGCAAACTGGTTCAGGACCTGACCCGAGACGACTTCATCCTCGAGGAGGAAGGCCAGCTCCAGAAGATCCAGTTCTTTGCCCGGCACGGCGACTTGCCTCTTACGCTGGGACTACTCGTTGATACCAGCATGAGTCAGCGCCGGATCCTGGAAGAGGAGCGGCAAGCCAGCTACCGGTTCTTCGACCAGATCCTGGAGCGAGAAGAGGATCGAGCTTTCGTCCTCAGCTTTGACGTGGACGTCGAGTTGTTGGAAGACCTCACTCACTCGAGGCAGCGATTGAAGGAGGCACTGGGAGATCTGCAGGTGCCCTCAGAACGCGGGCAGAACGCGGGCGCGCAGGAATCGGGACGGTGCTCTTCGACTCTGTATTTCTGTCTGCTGACGAAGTCATTCCGCTGGAAGCTCAGCGAACGGCCCTGGTGATCATCTCAGACGGCGTGGACTTCGGGAGCATGGTCAGCCTAGAAGAGGCGATCCAGACCGTGCACCGAGCGGATTCCATAGTCTACGCGATCCGCTACTACGACGACCAGATGTACAAGAGACAGGGTGGAGGAGGGATTCCGGGAATGGGAAGGGGCCGTGGCCGCGGGGGGACTCCCTTTCCTCCCGGCGGCAATCCGGGGCCGGGCGGAAACCCGAGGCCCGGTGGGAAGCGGCCTCCTCCCGACGGCGAGAAGATCCTGAAACAGCTTTCCCTCGAGACCGGTGGTCGTCTCTTCGCAGTGACCAGCAAGCAGACGCTAGTGTACTGTCCGGAAAGTTCTTGTAGTTAATAGTCAGGGTACTTTTCTATCCTTGGGCATGGCAAGACCACATATTCGACTCGATCTACCCCAACAACACAAAGCAATTCTACAGTCCTGGCTGCGGGCCTCCAACACCAAAAGAATCCTCGCCGAGCGAGCCCAGATGATCTTACTGTGCGGGGACGGACTCACAGCAATTGAGGTCTCCCAAAGGCTGTCCAAGCGCCTGGGCAGCATACAGAAGTGGCGAAAGCGCTACCTTGAGGTGGGGCTATCAGGGTTGGAGGATCAGCCCCGTTCGGGTCGACCACGGCGACTATCGCCAGCGAAGGTACGAAAAATTCTCAAGGCCACCGTGCAGACCATCCCCAGGGAATCGACTCATTGGAGCCTGCGCCTCATGGCAGAGTATGCCCAAGTCAGCAAACATCAGGTGACTGAAATCTGGAAAGCCGCAGATCTTAAGCCCCACCGGATTCGCTCTTTCAAGATCAGCAACGATCCTGATTTCGCCGAGAAGGTGATCGACGTGGTGGGCCTGTACATGGACCCGCCCGACAACGCTTTGGTTTTGTCTGTAGACGAAAAAACTCAGATTCAGGCTCTGGACCGAACCCAGCCCATGCTTCAGCTCAAACCCGGGCAGGTCCAACGCAGAACCCACGATTACAAACGCCACGGGACGGCCAGTCTGTTTGCCGCCTTCGACGTGGCCACCGGTGAAGTAATGGGCCGAATCACGAAACGGCATCGGGCCATAGAGTTTTTAGCCTTCTTACGTCAGATCGAGCAAGTCGTCCATCCAGATCTGGACGTTCACCTCATTCTCGATAACTCGAGCACTCACAAGACCCAGAAAATCCGAAACTGGTTCCTACGACGCCCACGTTTTCATCTCCACTTTACTCCTACCAGTGCTTCCTGGTTAAACGCTGTCGAAACCTGGTTTTCACAGCTTGAGCGGCGTTCCCTTTACCGCAACTCTTTCACTAGTGTACTGTCCGGAAAGTTCTTGTAGTTAATAGTCAGGGTACTTTTCTATCCTTGGGCATGGCAAGACCACATATTCGACTCGATCTACCCCAACAACACAAAGCAATTCTACAGTCCTGGCTGCGGGCCTCCAACACCAAAAGAATCCTCGCCGAGCGAGCCCAGATGATCTTACTGTGCGGGGACGGACTCACAGCAATTGAGGTCTCCCAAAGGCTGTCCAAGCGCCTGGGCAGCATACAGAAGTGGCGAAAGCGCTACCTTGAGGTGGGGCTATCAGGGTTGGAGGATCAGCCCCGTTCGGGTCGACCACGGCGACTATCGCCAGCGAAGGTACGAAAAATTCTCAAGGCCACCGTGCAGACCATCCCCAGGGAATCGACTCATTGGAGCCTGCGCCTCATGGCAGAGTATGCCCAAGTCAGCAAACATCAGGTGACTGAAATCTGGAAAGCCGCAGATCTTAAGCCCCACCGGATTCGCTCTTTCAAGATCAGCAACGATCCTGATTTCGCCGAGAAGGTGATCGACGTGGTGGGCCTGTACATGGACCCGCCCGACAACGCTTTGGTTTTGTCTGTAGACGAAAAAACTCAGATTCAGGCTCTGGACCGAACCCAGCCCATGCTTCAGCTCAAACCCGGGCAGGTCCAACGCAGAACCCACGATTACAAACGCCACGGGACGGCCAGTCTGTTTGCCGCCTTCGACGTGGCCACCGGTGAAGTAATGGGCCGAATCACGAAACGGCATCGGGCCATAGAGTTTTTAGCCTTCTTACGTCAGATCGAGCAAGTCGTCCATCCAGATCTGGACGTTCACCTCATTCTCGATAACTCGAGCACTCACAAGACCCAGAAAATCCGAAACTGGTTCCTACGACGCCCACGTTTTCATCTCCACTTTACTCCTACCAGTGCTTCCTGGTTAAACGCTGTCGAAACCTGGTTTTCACAGCTTGAGCGGCGTTCCCTTTACCGCAACTCTTTCACTAGTGTTCAAGAGTTGAGGAACGAAATACGAAGATATATTCGAGTGCATAACCAACACCTGGCCAAGCCCTTTAAGTGGCGGGCCAACGCTACTTCGATCTTAGACAAGGTCGAAAGAGCTCAAAGATCCATCGATCAATGTTAACAACAGGAATTTCTCGGACAGCACACTAGCGGCTGGGAGAAGGGTCAGGAAGTGGGATTCCCGCTGAGGGCCTTCGAGTATACTTGGACACCTGCAGGGTCGTCACAAGAGAGTCAGAGACCTCAACCGCGGAGGAGTGGCCGAGTGGCTGAAGGCGGCGGTCTTGAAAACCGTTGTACCCGAGAGGGTACCGTGGGTTCGAATCCTACCTCCTCCGCCATGTTTCTTAATTTGTTGAAAACAAAGCAGTTAGCTGGTGGATGACCCGCTCTTGCTAACAGGATCAGCTTGTCCCATCCCCCCTCTACCAAGGTCGTTTTTTCCGGTTCAAGCCGACTTTCTCAAGTTTGGTTTGTGGAAATGCCGATAAATGCAGGCGGCCTAGATAGCGGCTTTCGGCCAGGAGCGGTCATTCAAACGATTAGACAAACTTGGTTGACCTAATCGGTGATCTGAATCGTAACTTTCTCGACATGATCTCTGAGATCGTTGCCAGTGGTCCTGGTGTGATCCCTTGAGACCGGCGTCCCGGTGTCGACACCGACGTCGAAGGTCTCCGATAGGGAAAATAAAGCGGAAACCGTTCGACCTACCTTGCCTTCGCCAACTTTCTCACCATTGATGAAGAGCGTTACGGTGCCGGTTCCACCATCGGCACGATTAGGGATGCGCTCTCCAACCTGGTACTCAGCCTTGACCACGACTCTGCCTTCAGGAACCTTCCTGGAGGAGCGGATCTTGTAGCGATTTTCGTTAAAGGCATTGTATTCATAGCGAAGCTCGCCATTAACGAGATAAAGCGCATAACCACTGTAGATACCGCCCTGGGCGACGATCACTCCAGAGGTCCTGTCAGAAGGCAGGACGAGTTCCCCGGTAATGATGTGATTCCTGTTCTTCACTGGTGGTGAGTAGGACTCTGGAATCCGGATCGCACCAGGGGGATAGAAGTTAAAGATCTTCCGCTGAGGTGTGTATCTCTTGTTTACATTTGCGACGCGGGCCCCAATATCATCATAGAGCGGGTACACATTGTATTTGAAGGCTTCCTTTTCCCATTCTTTGATCAGTTCCTTGAGCTTTTCGGGATGCTTCTTGACGAGGTTGTTGGATTCCGAAAAATCCTCAGACACATGATACAACTCCCAAACGTCGTCATCGAAGGGTGCAATCACAGCCAGGTTCCAGGGCATGCGGTTGGCATGGATGGTCACCGCTTTCCAGCCGTCGAGATACATGGCGCGATTTCCGAACAGTTCGTAATACTGGCGGGTATGCCGATCCCTGGCATCGGCGTCGTTGAAGGTGAAGGCCATGCTGATGCCGTCGAAGGGTTGCTGCTTGACACCATCGATCACCTCCAGCGGTTCCAGACCGAGCGCGTCCATGATCGTGGGGCCGATGTCGATAATGTGGCCATACTGCTTGCGGATCGCACCCTTGTCCTTGATGCCCTCAGGCCAGTGGATGATGAGGGGATCGGCCTGACCACCGCGACCATTGGCTTCTGTTTCTCGAAAATGATCTGCCGAGCCTTGTCCCAGCCCATGTCGAACTTACCCTTGTATTTGTCGATGTACTCCTGCGGCGCATGGTGCGGCGCGTGCATGGCGCCGGGGGCCCAGAACATGAAGAAGGGCTTCTCGGGATCAATGGAGGTCTGCCCGGTCAGGTAGTAGATCGCCTTGTCGGCCAGATCTTCCGAGAGATGGTAGTCCGGATTGCCAAGTGACGGCTCGACAGGCTCATGTCCGGCAAACATCACCGGCGTAAAGTTGTTGGCATCCGCTGCCATGAAGGTGTAGGTGTGATCAAAACCGTCATTGGTCGGCCAGTAGGTGTAGGGGCCCAGCTGGTGAACTTGATACCCCGGCGTGTGATCCCACTTGCCTAGGGCGTAAGTGGACCAGCCCTCATTCCGAGCCGTCTTGGTCACCTCCTGGGCAGTCATGGGCACCCGGCCGGCATACCCAGGGAATCCCATCGCCGACAGGGCATGTGAGCCGAGCCCGATGGAGTGATGGTTTCGTCCCGCAAGTATCGACGCACGAGACGGCGAGCAAAGTGCAGTCGTGTGGAAATTGTTGTACCGAAGCCCACCAGCGGCGAGCCTGTCGATATTGGGTGTTTCGGTGAGGCCGCCGAAGCTGCCTAGATGGGAGTAACCGACGTCGTCTAGGAGGATGAGCAATACATTAGGTTCATCTCCGGTGAAAACGGGCTCTTCCGGCCAGTCCTCAACAGACTCCTCGAAAGTTGGCCCGATCTTGCCTTTGAACTCATCGACCTCCTGAGCATTAGCAGAACCCGCCATGCAGCAAATCAGGAACACGAAAACCTGCGTCAATACAGTTTTTTTCATTGGTGTTCTCCTGTCTAGACACTATTTGCGGCCATGAACCCCAACCCGCTTAATCTTCAGCGAACTTTCGGAGTAGTGGCGACAGATATATTCTCCAATAGTGTCAGGTTCGCAATGCCTGACACGTTTTAACCAAGACACGACAATGCCGAGTCAGGAATCTGCCGTGAAGAGGGCGTTGTTCCCCGGAGAAGGTGGTATTCGAGCTACTTGACTGAATACGAGGAAGCTACGACACTTGCCTGAAGGAGGCGATATCTTACCCATGTTTTGTTTGGCCGGAGCCGGGCGTGTGCGTCGGTCATCTCCGCGAGGGAGGATGGCCTTCCCTCTAGCCCGCATAGATCACCGATTTGGAAATGAAGGTGATTTTGGCAGGCCGGAACGGTTTTCTGAGAGTTTCGCTATCGATCCGGTCCAGGTCGAGTGATGCGGTGGTGTGGAGGGTCGTGAATGAACCGTTTTTCGGGTTCGGAAGAGCGTGACGGAATGCATTCAGGCAGAGCTCGGCCTGAGCGATGGAACGATTTCGTTTTTGGGGGCGTTTGATCGGGACAGACCTCAGCAGCGCAGAGGAATGGCCTGGAGGTTTCGAACGACGGCAGCGAAGACCTCGCTGTAGGGATAGGCTTCCGACATGGAGATCCAGACGTGGCGGACCGTGAGGCGGACTTGGGCGCCGATCTTGAGGAGCTTCAAGCGAATCGTCTGACACTGAGCGCGAGCCAGGGGGGTCTGCTTCAGTCCGAGACGACGCAAGGCGTGCATGAGCATGTAGGCGGCGGAGGACAGATACAGCCGGAGTTGATTGGCGCGCATCGTTGCCGCGCTGGTCCGGTCGGCGAACAGACCCAACTGCTGTTCTTTTATGCGGTTCTCCATGTCGCCCCGCGCACAGTAGAAGTCTTCGTAGAGCGCGCGGGCCCCCAGGCGTTCCGGCGACAGGGAGGTGACGACGAATCGGGGATTGGCGCCTTTGTCCAGGAACTCGGCCTTGCCGACGACGCGTCGCTCCGAGGTCCAACTGTGGCGAGTCCGGTAGCGGAAATCCTTGAACACCCGCGCCGGTCGCCCGGTGGCGTTGAACTCGGCTTCGGCCTGAGTCATCGCTTCGGCGCTCTCTGACTTGAGCCGATCATTGTTGGCCAACCCCATCACGTAATCCACGTGATGGTCTTCACACCAGCGGAGCAAGTCATCCCGGCAAAAGCCCGAGTCGGCCCGGATGACGATCGAGACCTCCGGCCAGCTCTGCCGAATCCGGCCGACGATCCGTTCCAGTTCCTCCACCGATCCCGCGGCCCCATCGATATTGGAACACCGCAACCGGGCGCACAGCAGATGCTCCCCCGAGAAGATGTACAGCGGGAGATAACAGTAGTGGCGGTAGTAACCGTGAAAGAACCGGCCTTCCTGCTGGCCATGGATCGGGTCGTCGGTCGCATCCAGATCCAGCACCATCTCCTCGGGCGCCGATTCGTGGGACTCCACGAAGGCATCCACCATCCAGCCGTCGATCCGGTCCGGGTCCATCGCGATCTTCTTGTACCGCTCCTGCTCATCGACCTCGGCGCCGGTCAACTCCAACCGGTTCAGCGTACACCTGCCCGCCAGCGCCTTCCCCCGATCTGAGGCCTGCCGCCGCCTCTCCCCCAACGGATCGGCCTTATTCACCGCCACCGCCAGCATCGGATCGGTGCGCAACTGATCATGATCGTTCAGATCCTCGTACCCCAGACAGAGTCCGTAGATGCGCTGCCCCAACAACTCCTCGACCGTGTGTTCGATCAACCGCGGATCCCGGTGATCCCTGAAACACTCAGCCAGTCCGGCGATCAGACCCGTCCCCCTCTCGACCTCTCGCAACAGCAGCACCCCTGCATCGGAGGTGATCTTCCCGCCGTCGAACCGCGCCTTCACTTTGCGTTGAAATAGTCCGTGAAATTCGAACCTGGCTTGTTTACACTCTGTTCTCATAAGGGCCGCCTCCGTTTGGCTTTGAAGTCTTTCATTCAAAACGCTTTATACCAAACAGGGCGGCCTTTTCAGGTCCCATCGGTGAGAAATGGCGGCTAGCCGTCTTTTTGGTTTTGGTTTGTCCCCCGATAGAGGGAGTATTCGCTGGATCGGAAACAGACCCTGGTTGCGTTCCTCCTTCCAGAACGACAACGATTCGACCGGATCCGGACGGTCCTCCAACCCAGGTGCATGTGGGGCTGTACCTGGTCGACCTTCACGGCATTAACGACGCCGATCAAATCTTTGTTGCTGATATCGCCGCAGCGGTGCGCTGGCGTGACCCGCGGTTGACTGATCTGGCCGGATGTGTCCTTCCGCTGGGTTCAATCTGGTCTCCAAGGCTTCAAATCGTCAATCGGCGAGATCTCGTCAAAGTTCAAGCAGACGTCGTCAGGGTTGGGGATGGTGGAACCGTTCTCTACTCTCAGCGAGGCTACGGTGAGTTTACAGTCGAACGCAACCTCGAAGATTTCCCGTTCGACGCTCAAGAGCTGACGATACAAGGCGTCTCGCGTTACCCGGTTTCAGATGTCCGGATTGTTGTCGACCCCACTGCTACCGGGCGAAGAAGTGATCTGCAACTCTCTGGCTGGATCGTTGGGGAATTTACTTCGGAAACAGGAACCTTTCTCTGGGAACCGCAGAACCTGGATCTTCCGGAAGTCAGCTTCTCGGTTCAGGTTTCAAGGCAACCCTCCTATTTTGTCTGGAAACTTATTGTTCCTCTGGCGCTGGTCGTGATGATGTCATGGGCGGTCTTTTGGATAGAGGCAGAGATTGTGCCCGCACGGCTGGGTTTGTCGGCGACGGCAATCCTGACCATCATTGCCTACCAGTTTGCTCTGTCAAATCTCCTTCCGAGGCTACCGTATTTGACTCGGATGGACCTTTTTTTCATCGGATCTTCGGCGCTCGTCTTTCTCGGCCTGGTTGAAACCGTAACAACGGTTGCGCTTCACCGTAGCGGGAAAAACCGGATGGCGTCCGGAATCAATCGCGCGTCGCGAATTGTATTTCCGACCGGCTTTCTAGCCATTCTCCTGACCTCTTTCTGGTTTTAAAGCCGTCGTTCGCGTTTCAGAACCTATACGTCGATCGGGCTCGTCGAGAGGTGAATAGGGACGACTCAGGCCCCATCCTCTAATTCGATCGAGAGAGGCTGCTGGAGTCGGAATTCCAGTACCGACTGAGCCGGGACTTGAATGGCCCCCTGAGTGCCGGAGCCGCCTCCCAACACTGAGTGGATGTCCGCCCCGGCTGAGGAGGAGAGACTCTGTGACCTCCGGGCATCCACGGTCACCTCGTTGGTAATCACCGGTGCAAGTCTGTAGTTCAGACTGACCTCCGTCAGCGAGAGGACTATCTCGACACCGGCACGGGACTTGGAGACCCTCCCATACACCTGACCTCCGCGAGTCGCGACGACGCGCCCGTTCACGAGCAGATCGGAGTCCAGATAGGCCGTGAAAGGATCTCCGGCCTGTTGCCGAGACGTCGAGAGTTCATTGGCCATGCGGACCCTGAGCACGGTTCCGGCGGCCACCGTCAACGTTGATGTCCTGGCCGGAGCCGACGATTGAGAAAAAGAAGAACTCACAGGTGCTGAGGCCGGACTCGCCGCGGCCGAAGCCAGCATCTGAGCGGCCTGGGGTGGTTGGTCCACCACCAGGCACACTTCCTTCTTCCCATCAAAGTAAGGCAGGTAAAACACTCCGTTGGCCATGAAGAAGGTCACCTCCTCCACGGGCAGAGGATCGAAGTCGGCCGGCAGCGAATCCACCACGGTCAGGGCGGGCGGGCGATCCACGACCACGTAGGACGTCTTCCCTCCCTGCTGGGCCTTTCGATAAAAGATGTTGTTGTAATAGGAATAACGTGTGTTGGCGATCGTGATGGTGGCCGTACCGGTGGGTAGCGAAGCAACCTGGGCCCCGGAGGGAGCCTGCACGACTTCATACTTGACCTCGCCTTGCGAGGTCGTCTGTTTGTAGTAGGAACTCTTGGCATAGTAGTAGGTGGCACCGGCCACCAACAGAGCAATCGCTCCTACCGGAACCTCATTGTAATACACTCCGTAGGGAGGATAGGCCGGGTGGTAAATCCAGGCACCCCGGTACATGTAGCGTCCGTAATACAGACCGCCGTGCGTGTAGTAGGGCCGTCCATAGTAAGTGACCGGGCGATAATTGCTGGGGAGCGTGGTCACCATCCTGCCGCCGTAAGGCCCGCGCGCGACGCCATAGTTCCCATAGTGCTTGGTGTCGACCGTTCCGTAGGCTACGGGCCGCCCCCAGTAGTCGCGGCCGGCCACGCCCTCGACCTCGACTTCCCGACCCCAGCTGGTCTCCGTTTTCCCCTCGTATTCCAGGTAGCCGCCCTTGTTCTCCAGTTTTTGCTCTCGCTTGACTTCGTCACCGTAACGATTGGTCGTGGTCGCCTCCCGCTCGATTTTCTCGCCGTACTCGAGCTCTCCTTCGACAGTGCGTGTGTGTCCGCTGTCGGTCTCGACTTCGCGCTCCCACTTGACCTTGTCGTCCTCTCGTTCCACCGTACTCGACCCTTCGGCACTACGACCATAGCGCCCCTCGGCGGACGTCTCGCGATTTGTCTTATTTCCGTCCACGCTGGTGTTCGTGTCCAGGCTGCCGCGCCGCGTCTGGGTCTGGTGGGAACCCTGGCTGGAGGTCTTGCCTGCGTAACGGACAGAGCCACGAGATGCTGACGACCCGCGAGCCCGTCGTTGAGCCGCCACATCCTGAATCGTCAAAGCCAGCATCATGAAGATCAGTGAGATACTCAGACCCTGGCACGGCTTACTTCGTCTCATGTCTTTCTCCTGCCTCGCAAGTCCCGAGAAAGCGACTTGCTAAGGTTTTGCCTTCTCAATCATGGGAAGCAGATCAATCTTGTCGGCTGAGGTCGTGTTTTTAAACTGAAACACCTCGTCGGGAAGACTTGTCTCTTTCCAGTCAGTGATCACTGCCTGGTACTGCGGATGGCCTTCCTCCAGCTTGTAGGTGATGACCAGCTTTCTGGGAATGGGCTTTGCAGCCGCGTCGATCCAGATCTGCCAGTCGATGGCCTCGTGGGTGAACACCAGATGGTGACATTTCCGGCTGCCCACGTAGTGCAGACCGGCATAGGTACCGGTTCGGATTCCAGGCTGAAGAGCTTGAAAGACGTCGCTGTAGAGTAGATCAGCCGCCGGCAGAACCAGATCATAGGTCTCGGCCAGATGATCAAGCGTTGCATCAATGGTCTCCGGGACCCCTTCCAGGACGCCATATACGTTGTGTACTTTGTGAAACAATGTGATCTTTGTCCCGTCGTACCAGAGACTGCGTCTTTCAGTGTCCCCGTGGACATCACTTGCCAGCCGATTGGGGCGGCGAACGCCAACCTTCCGAACATTGGAGAACTGAACCCGAAGGCCTCCGTCGATGAACTCGTCTACCGTCTCCTCGACACTCACGGCAAACTCCTGAACACTGCCCAGATAATCACTCATTGAGCGAAGAGCCTTCAGCGCCGGGGTATCAATTCGGGCAATTGTGTCCTCTTTTTCTTTCACCTGTGCGAGGACGGAAAGTGGAAGCTGGAAGAGGCAACAAAGACCACTCAACGCAACGAAAAGGCTCCTGGATCGGTTCATTTGGTCAGCTCGCTCACTTTCTGGTGTGTTCGTAAGACTCCACTCTGAGAGTGAGTTTTTCTTTTTTACCATCGACGGCCATGCGGCCCAGATAGTTGGTCCCGTCGGGCAGGTTGTCGTAAAAGTTGATCGAGAGCTCGACCACGTCGTCGGGAGCGTCCAGATAAGAGGAAGCCGTGACCTTGCGGATTGCCTGGACCGTCTTGTCGATGGAGATGGTCATCGTATCCCCGGGTTTGTAGAGGTCGGCAACCGTCAGATTGACAATCCCTTCTCCCGGACCCATGGTCATGGAGCCCTTTCCGGCCTTGAACTGTTCCTGCAGGCGAGACGGATCCGGTTTGGCGTAGTGCCCGACCAGGCTCATCATGCGCTCGGCGTAATCCTTGAGCTCCTCAACCTTCCGGGCGATCTTCTTCTGGATCCTCTTTCCGCCACGGCGTTTCTTTTGCTCCCCTGCTGGCTGGGCGATCTCCGTCTTCTGCTGCTTTCCATCCGGCCCGATGGCGATCTGGTAGACCATCGTTTTCTTGACATCGCCGCCCTTGAGAACCTCGACCTTCTGTTTCCACGTGTACTGAGCCAGCTTCTTGTTGTTTTCGGCTGAAGACTGTTTGAAAGAAGCCACCTGGGCCTGCGCCTACTGCTGCTTGGCCGCTTGCTCGGGCGAAGCCTGGGCCGGCTTTGCTGCTGCGACAGTGGGCAGCCTCACAGAGTTCTCGAGCTTGAAACTGAACTTCTGCTCGGCGCCGAACTCGGCGCCGAACTCGACCTCCTGGCCCCGGGTCAACAGGGTCGCACCGACGCCGACGGCCGCTCCGATCACAGCGCCTTTGGCGGCCCCGTCTCCTCCGTCAGCGATGGCACCAATGCCGGCCCCCGCTCCGGTCGCAACTGCGATACGCTTGCCATCACGGCCTTTCGAGCCCCCTGATTCAAAGGTCAAAGTGTTGGTTTGAATGGCCACGCTTTGTTGACCGGCCTTGAAGGAACTCAGGGTCAATACCATTTTCCCTTTCCCTTTGACCCTTCCGGACTTTTTTGCCTCGATGACTGTACCGGTGACATCGGCGCCCCTTTTCAATACGGGAACACCGTTCACCACCACATCCTTATCCAGAACGGTTCGGAAGTTTTCTCCCGTTTCGTTTTTCCCGCTCGTGAGACCCTGAACCAGGCGAACCTGCAATGCGGTCCCGGCAGGGAGGGAGTTCGGAGGCGCCGCGGTGGCCTTGGGGGCAGGACGAGATGGTGGCGGGGCGGGTTTCGATGCCGACCTGGCGGAGGCCTGGGCGTTGGAGAAATGATCGAAGTTCTCGATCTTGAGCTCCAACCCCTGGCTGGGATAACTCACGATCAGGCGGGCCACGTAGGTCGGTCCGTTATTGGGAAGGGCCCGGTAGTCGGCCTTGATCTGGAGGGCTGCTGCCCGATAGCTGGTCTCGACTTCGCCTTTCTCAAGTCTCTGCCCGCGCCCGGTCAGTTCCACGGAGTCCCCGGATTGAAGGAAGTTCTCGCCCTCGATTCGAATCGTCCCGGAGCTGCGTCCCTCCCAGATCTCCGAACGCTGCAGGAAAGCGGCAAAGGCCTTGGGATCCGGTTGTGTATAGGCAAAGCCTCGATCTTCCAGATCTCTAACCATCCCCCGCATCTCCGGTGTCAGGTCACCACTCCCGCCCACGGCGGTCCTCTGCAGCTTGCCGTCGATGTCGTAGCGAATCTTGACGAGACGGGTGACAGGCTGTCCTTCAACCAGAACTTCCGTACGCTTTGTCCAGCTGTAGGCACGCAGCATTTGTTGGTTCTGCGAGAGTTTCTGGGCAACCTGCTGACCCTGAGGTTGTGCCTGGAGCTGCCCGCCCGGAGGGTGGCCGAGCCCGAGACCAAGAATGACTACAATGCTGAAACGAGCCCGGCGGCTGGAACGGCCGCGAAGAACCAGCTCATCTAAAGCCTCCATCCTGAGATCTTCCATCGTTGCTCTCCTTTGTCCCTGCTAAGAGTTAAAGTTCCGGGGCATCCCGATCCGAAGCGAAAACGCCTGTTTTTTGCCCAAGTCGAATCTTCTTGCGCCGCATGACGATCATCAGTTGCTCGAGAAACGGATTGCCCTTCGCGGCGATGGCCCGGAGCACCTCCATCGGCTGGGTCTCGAGACGCTTGAGCCCGAGCTGGAACTCTTTTTCTACGAGTTCTTCCATAGCCCGGTCGAAAACTACGATCTCAGCACCCGTATAGCCTCGCTCGCGCGTAAAACCAGCTTCTCTCAGGCTCGCGAACAGCTCGATGATCTCGGCGGCGTCGCTCGAGACGATCGCTTGACGACCCACCTGCTTGATTTCAATCAGTTTGTTCTCCTCGAGCACTTTCAGATCCTCTTTCGTGAGCGTTCCCTTTTCTACACTCGCTAACGGCAGCTCTTCAAGTTCGTTGAGTGATTCGGCGAGCGCGGTGCGCGCCCGCTGCAAGAATCTCCGCTGACTTCCCGTCAGGTTTTTGTCTGGCTCGACCCCGATGAGAGCCTTCTCGGCCCAGAGCGGCAGGAATTGCTCGTCTCGAAGACGACGGATCACAATATAAGTTCTAGAAGTTCATCATGGACCTGTTGTGGGTGGGCTGTTTTCCGCTAATGGACTAGAAGCGTATCGGGAACCCGAACACGACTCCCGGGCTCACGATGTCGTACTTGTAGAAATCGGCTCCCGAGCCCTCTTCGTAATCAATACCCAGAGCTTTGAAAAGGACCTGGACTCCCAGATGGCGGGTGAAGCGGAATTCGGCTCCGGCCTCAACGTTCCAGGTGAAATCCGAGCCGGCGCCAAAGCCCCCGATGTCTCCCCTGGCGATGAAAGATGCCCGAGGCGAGATTTGCTTCGTGAATCGGACTCCAAAGATCGGGTCGACCCAGTCCGGCGTGAACTGTCTCTGGGCGCCGGGACCGATGCCTCCTGTTCGGGAGGCCCGAAGGTCCTGCCGGACGTAGCGCACTCCACCCAGGACATCCACGCCGGTGTCAGCCGACCCCAGCCGGTAGGCCAGAGCGGATTCAAACGTCAGCATGTCAATGTCGACATCGATGCGGCCTCCGAGTGGAAGGTCGCCCTGGTCGCCAAGTGCCATGAAGTTGACATCGAAGAGACCCGCCCAGGGTCCTTTGTGCACTTCAAATCGGCTGGCCGCGGCAAACTCCAGATTGTCCAGAAGTGTCCTGGCCGAGGCGTTGACGTCACTCTGCAGACCTCCCAGAGCCACTTCTCCATCCATCCGGGCCAGGTAGAGATAAGGAGTGATGGCGACTTGCCATTTATCAGCAGTCGCGCCGGAGGCGGAAGGTTGCCGGCTGGAAGGGGCCACGAACGATCCCGGCTCTGGAGGTTCCGAACTTCGCTTCGCTTCGGGCTCCGCAGCTCTGTCGGACTCGTTTCCCGTGGCGAAAGCGGATGCCGTCAGGAGGAGAAGCACTGCCAGGAGACAGGCTGGGAGCCGGAGCCCCGGACAATCCCACACCGGTTTTCTGTCACGCAGAGGACTGATCGAACGCATCTCCTGTGCTCCTGCTCTTTCCTTTGAAGTTAGCGGTTCCCACTCAACCGCCCGGAGTGTGCCAGACGTGAGAGGCGAAGGAGCGATCACGACGTCGGGCGCGGTGGGCAGGCGCTTTGTACTGAAGGTCATCCGGTTAAGCCTAACACCGGGGGCGGGATATACTTGCCGCCGTGCAGGCTTCTTCGCTCTCCGGACCGGCCGTCTCCGTTTTGCCCGGATCCTCTTCCGGCCGTTGTGACAGCTACGACGTGGCTGTCGTCGGGGCCGGCATCGGCGGGTCGGTCTGCGCCGCGCTCCTGGCCCGGTCCGGCTTTCGGGTCATCCTCATCGATAAAGCCAAGTTTCCCAGGTCCAAGATTTGCGGGGAAGGGCTGATGCCGGCCGGGAGGTTGCTGCTGGAGAACCTGGGCCTGGGTGAACGCCTTCAACAGGCCGGGGCCAGGAGCTTTTCCGCCCTGCGCTTTCATCTTCCCAATCGGGGCATCCTGGAGCTTGATTTCTCGGAGCACGCCCCTCACCGACTCGGCTGCGTCCTCACCCGCGAGTCGCTCGATCAGGTACTGGTCCGTTTCGCCGCCTCGCACCCGGAAGTGCGATTGGAAGAGGGGGTCAGGGTTGTGCGGAGCCGGGTCGGGCCCCATCAGGTCGAACTCGAAATCCAGAACGGCGACCGATCTGAAACCGTTCGAGCTCGGGTTCTGGTCGGCGCAGACGGGATTCGATCTCGCTTTCGAGCAGCCGCCGGCATAAGCACCCTCTCCTCCGGCCGGCCTCGCTTTGCGCTGCGTCGCCTCTACGAGAAATACTCCCACACAGGTCGGGCTGTTGAAGTCTACTGTGCAACTGGAGCAGAGGCCTACGTCGCTCCCCTCGCCCCCGATCGGGCCCGCATTACCCTGCTCGCGGACAGGCGTTTTGCCCCTGCCTCGAGAGGGGCGGACGCTCTTTACGAAGAACTCCTGAAAAGCTTCCCCGCCGTCCGGGATCGCATCGGAAAGGCCGGTCACTGCAGCCGGGCAGAGGCGACCTCCCCTGTTTCAGCCAGATTCACGGGATGCCACGCCGATCGCCTGGTACTGGTGGGTGATGCGGCAGGTGCTGTCGATCCGATCACAGGTCAGGGAATGACCATTGCCCTCCGCGATGCACATCTGGCCGCCGCCACCGTGGGGCGTGGCCTCAAAGCGAACCGCCTGAGTGCCGATGACCTCAGCGCCTACACCAGAGCACGCGAGGACTATTTCCTCCACTCCTGTCATTTGTCCCGGAGGCTTCTCAGTTCACTCCGGTTCCCCTGGCTGGCGGAGCGGGCCAGGCTGGCTTTGGCTCGTTCCAGCCGGCTGCGAAGAACGGTTGTGGCTCTGGCCGCGGATCCAGGTCCGGAGACGAGGCTGTCCAGGTTTGATCAATGCCGGCTGGTGCTCGGGTTTTGAGGGAGTTGAAAGTTAAAAGTTGAAAGCTGAAGGTTCAAGGTTCCCAGCCGTCACCGGTCAGTCAGGACTCGAAGGGCATCCTGAAACTCCTGCACCAGCTTCGTTCGCTCCTGGCGGGACAGGAAGGAGCTGCGGACTCCCTGGAGGATGATCCGTGACAGGTCGCTTTTCCCCAGCCCGAAACACCGGATGGCTGCGGCATACTCCTGTTCGAGTTTGGTGTCAAAAAGTCCCGGATCGTCGGTGTTGAGGGTGACAGGCACGCCCCGTTTGTAAAGCAGCCGGAAGGGGTTTGTGGAGACAGGCGCGCAGACCCTTGTTCTGGCGTTGCTGGTGAGGCAGATATCCAGGCCGATTGCGTGATTCTTCAGATGGCTCATCAGTTCCTGGTCTCGAGCGGCCTGGATGCCGTGGCCGATGCGGTCTGCTCCCAGGATCTTTACGGCCTCCCACACGCTTTGAGGTCCTCCGGTTTCGCCCGCGTGAACGTGCGCATGGAGTCCCTGAGCTCTGGCCCAGCCGAAGGTTTCTTCGAACTCACGGCTCTGGACTGCCGTCTCATCTCCGCCCAGACCCAGGCCGACAACGCCCTGCCCCCGGAATTCCGCCGCCAGTTCAGCGGTTTCCCGGGCCGACTCGGGACCAAACTGACGGACACAGTCAAAGATCCAGCGAAGCTCAATCGACAGCTCGTCAGCGACCACTTTCCCGGCAGCCAGGACGGCCTTCAGGATTTCTCGTGTCTTGAAGCCGAACTTTGCGGGTATGGCCGGGGTGACCATCAACTCGGCATAACGGATGTTCTGACTTTGCAGATAGGAGCGCAGGTCGGTTACCAGGGAGACATAGTCCTCCGCTTCTCTGAGGTGCTGGCAAACCACCTTGAAGGTCGCTAGAAAACTGGAAAAATCGGGATAGGAGAAAAGCTGGTCTTGAATCTCCGTGACCGAATGCCGACGGAAGTCCGTCTTGTACTTCCGGCTCAGCTTCAAAAACCGCTCGGCCCGGATGGATCCTTCCAGATGCAGATGGAGTTCAACCTTAGGGAGGATCGGTATTAGAGAAACCAGCTTTTCGTTGACACCAGAACCGGCACTCTCGGGCATCTGCGGATCACTAATCGCCGGGGTCTTTGACAGCGGTCAACTCAACAGCTGAATCTGTCGCAAATCGGCAAGAGTCTCCTCGGAGATGAAGTTTTCGTAGGTCTTCAGTTCTTTTTCAGAAGGTGTCAGTCGACGCATCTCGTCCCAGCACATGGGAGAAACAAAGATGAGATCCGCTTCCTCAATGATCTTTTCAATCAAATCTGTTCTGTGAATCGGCGCGATCCAGAAACGCTTGTCGGTAGACGGATGGTAGATGCTCATGAAGACTTCCCAGGACGCATGCATCGTTTTTTCATCCCGAATCACGATCCCGATATTGTGGTCCTGTGCTGCGCTGAGAATTTCGGCGTAGATTTGATGACTGGGTTTGATTTCAACGACTTCCTTGCCCAGTTCCCGGGCCAGCAAAGTCACGTCTTCCAGATGCCAACTGGTCGTGAGCAGAATATCGCATTCCTTCAACTGGCTGGTGCCTGCGGGCCCTGGTGCTTCTTCGAGTGACACAGGTAGAGCACTGGCTCCCAGTCTGGTTTCGAGCTCGCTGGCGAAGATGAAAGCTTCCTCCTCGTCATCCACAACGGCCAGTTTCAATGGTTTCAGGTTTCGACCACTTGTGTAAGCTTCCAGCAGCGCCACCAGGCGTTCGGTTGTCAGACCAAGATCCTGGGCCTTACCGGTAAAATCGCCCAGCATTCGGAAGATGGCGTGGCGGCGCATGTGTTCAAAACTCTCGCCACCCTTCCGTTTGCGCAGAAAGGCACCGCTTCCGGCTACGATCTCGAGCAGGCCCTCTTCGCCCAGCTGCTGGTAGACCCGGCGGATCGTCTTGTTGTTCACCTCGAGGTCGTCCGCCAGCTCCCGGATCGAGGGCAGACGATCACCCTCGTTGATTTTGCCGCAATAGATCGCCGAAAGGAGCTGACCCTTGATCTGATCGAAGTAGGGCAGTGGACTGGATTTGTCCAGATTGAATCTAAGCATCCGGCTTCGAGAGCGTCGACTCCGTCAAGTAATCCTCAAGAGTCCTGGATCGCGGGCGGATACCGACTCCAATCCCCCCATGTAACGACGTAATGCTTCGGGGATCAGAACAGATCCGTCCTCTTGCTGATAGTTCTCGACAATCGCCACCCAGGTGCGACCTATGGCTAGCCCGGACCCATTCAAAGTGTGGGCGAATCGGGTCTTCTTGTGCGCCGAACCTCGACATCGGATGTTAGCACGGCGAGCCTGAAAGTCTTCGAAATTACTACAGGATGAGATCTCTCGATAGGTGTCCTGACTCGGAATCCAAACTTCAATGTCATAGGTCTTGGCCGAACTGAAACTCATGTCGCCCGTGGAAAGGACGACCACGCGGTAGGGAAGACCGAGCCGTCTCAGAATCGTCTCGGCATTGCTGGTCAGAATCTCCAACTGCTCGTAGGAATCTTCAGGCCTGCAAAAATGCACCAGCTCGACCTTGTTGAACTGGTGCTGCCGGATCAGACCCCTGGTGTCGACGCCGTACGAACCGGCCTCTCTCCTGAAACAGGGCGTGTAGGCCGTGAACCAGGAGGGCAGTTTGTCTTCATCCAGTATTTCGTCGGCGAAAATATTGGTGACCGGCACTTCTGCCGTAGGAATCAGAAAGTAGTCCCCCTTCGGGTCTTCCGTCATCTCAATTTTAAAGAGATCCGACTCGAACTTGGGCAGATTACCGGTCCCGAAGAAACTTTTTCGATTCGCCATTAAGGGAGGCATCGTTTCCAGGTACCCGTGCTCGACCGTATGGATATCGAGCATGAAGTTGATCAGCGCCCGCTCCATCAGAGCCCCCGCCCCATAGTAATTGCTAAAACGCGAGCCGGTGATCTTGGCCGCCCGTCCCGGATCGAGGATAGCCAACTCCTGGCCCAGTTCGACGTGATCCTTCACCTGGAAGCCGAATTCAGGAACCTCACCCACTTCCCGGACCACCTCATTCGCCTCCGCGTCCTGACCTACCGGCACGGTTTCGTGTGGGAGGTTGGGGATGTCAGCCAGGAAATTGAAGAGGTCGCCCTCGACGTTCGCCAAAAGGCCGTCCAACTCCTTGATTTTCTCCGAGACGCTCCTCATTTCCGCGATTCGGGCAGTGGCGTCCTCACCCGTCTTTTTCAGCAGCGAGATCTCTTCGCTGGTCTGGTTGCGGAGCGCGCGGAGTTCCTCACTCTCGATCCTGAGAGATTTTTCCCGCCCGTCGAGTACTGAGAATTCCTGCTCGTCGAGCACATAGCCTTTTCGAGCCAGTCGTTCCTGCACGAATTGCAGGTGGTTACGTATCCGACTTCGTTCCAGCATTGGTCTCAGAACCCGATATGCCTGAGCCGGCAGCCCGCGGGCCGCTAAGGCGGGCCGTCTTCTAACGTCAGATCGCGAAGGTAGCTTCGAAAGGCCTCTCCCACATCGTCGCGTTCGAGCGCCAGTTCCACGGTAGCGATCAGATACTCCAGCTTGTCACCGGCGTCATATCGCCTCCCGCGAAAGCGATAGGCGTACACTGGATAGCCCTGCTCGATCAGCCCCGCGATTCCGTCCGTCAACTGAATCTCCCCAATGGCACCGGGCTTCGTATGGCGGAGACTCTGGAAAATCTCCGGCATCAGGACGTAACGTCCTATAATAGCCAGATTAGAGGGCGCGTCCGCGGGCAACGGCTTCTCCACCAGATCTTCCACCCGCAGCAGTCTTCCTTTGCTCCCTTCAACGGGCACGGCCTTGACCACTCCATATCTGGAAACGGCGTCGGGTGCAACTTCCTGTACGGCCAGGATGCTGCCAGCATACTCTGCGAAGACTGCCAGCATCTGCTTCATGGCGGGAATCTCATGTTGGATGATATCGTCGCCAAGAAAAACCCCAAACGGCTCGTCACCTACGAAAGGCTCCGCAACCAGAACAGCGTGACCCAGGCCCAGCGGCTCCTTTTGCCTGACCGAAGACACCGATATCATCCGGGCAACGCGGCGTACGGTCTCGAGAAGCTCGTGTTTTCCGCGCTTCTCCAGGAGGTGATCGAGCATGAAGTCAAAGTCAAAATGATCTTCAATGGCGCTCTTACCCCGGCTGGTGACAAAAAGGATATCCTTCAGCCCGGAATCCACCGCCTCCTCCACAACGTACTGGATGGTGGGCTTATCGACGATGGGCAACATCTCCTTGGGAATAGCCTTGGTGGCGGGCAGGAATCTGGTCCCCAGCCCTGCCGCCGGAATGACTCCCTTGCGTACGCTATTCATGGATTCCATCGAGTCGTCAGTGGCCTTTTTCGCCGGTCAAGAGCCGGTCGAGAGTGCGATCATAGCACTTTTGTTCAACAGGATGACGGAGGTGCTGTTGATGGTCAGACTGTCAGCCCGTCAGCTTGGATGGGGCTCATGACTGACAGGCTGACAAACTAACTCGAAACTCCGAACTCCATTGCACCCCGAGCCGTGCTTCTGCTACTTTCTTGAGTAGGTGACAGGATGATGATTGGGCCCCTTGCCTATATGGACCCCGGCACCGGGAGTATGCTGCTGCAGCTGATTCTGGGAGGAGTGGCCGGCCTTTTTGTCGTCATCCGATTGTTCTGGCACCGCATTCTGGCACTGTTCGGAATCAGAAGAGAACAGCCAGCTTCGGAGCCCGAGTCCGAAGTCGAGGATGAACCGACCAGCACTTAGCAGTCAGCCCGGCCAGTCGACCAGATCCAGCCAGGTGTCTCCTGCACCACCAGTAATGAATCATGCCGGACACCAGAGCTGAGTCGGGCTCTTTTCGCGATCGCCACGGCAGAATCTTCTATTCCGGGAGCCGGATCTACCGGGCCTTGAGCAGCAAGGCCTGGAATGACTGGCAACACCTGTCCTCAACCCGCTTTTTCAAAGAGTTCACGTCCCGGGGATTGATCGTGCCGACCCGTGCCGCCCCCGACCTCGACCCGCGGGAACTGGAAGGCAACTGGGCCGGCGTCGTGGAGCACGAGCGGATTCCCTTCGTCTCCTACCCCTACGAGTGGTGCTTCAGCATGCTGCAGGACGCCGCCCTGCTGCAGCTTGATCTGCTCCTGGCAGCACTGGGAGAAGATATGGTGTTGAAGGATGCAACCTCCTACAACGTCCAGTGGGTGGGCGCCCGGCCGGTCTTTATTGATACGGCTTCTTTCGAGGACTACCGAGGGGAGCCCTGGCAGGGCTATCGGCAGTTCAGCCAGCTCTTTCTCTATCCCCTGATGCTCCAAAGCTACAAAGGTCTTCCCTTCCAACCTCTGCTGCGGGGACGCATCGAGGGGATACCGCCGGCCGACTGCAATGCCATTATGTCGGCCCGGGATCTGTTCAGGTCAGGTGTCTTCTCGCACGTGTTCCTGCAGAGCAAGTCCGAAAAATGGTCCGGTTTCGCAAAAACCGACGTGAGGAAATCGCTGAGGGCGGCCGGCTTCAATAAGGAAGTCATCCTTGCCAACCTGCGGAAAATTCGGAAGTTGATCGCCCGCCTGCAATGGAAGCCGGCTGGATCGACCTGGTCGGACTACGCCTCCGACAACACATACTCGGATTCGGACGGCCGGCGGAAACGGGAATTCGTCCAGACAGTGATTGAGGCCCATCCCCGTACGCTGGTCTGGGATCTGGGCTGCAACACGGGAGTCTTCAGCCGCATAGCCGCCACGAACTCCGCCTACGTGGTGTCGATCGATGCCGATCAACTGGCGGTTGAACGCCTGTACCTCAGGCTCAGACAAGAGAAAATCAGAGGCATACTCCCGCTCGTGAATGACCTCGCGGACGCTTCACCGGGCCTGGGCTGGAAGGCCTCGGAGAGAAGAAGTCTGACGAATCGAGGAAGGCCGGATTTGATTCTGGCCCTGGCTCTGATCCATCACGTGGTGATCAGCGCCAACATACCCTTGCCGGATTTCGTCGAGTGGCTGGCCCAGCACAGCCGTGAGCTGGTCCTTGAATTCGTCGACAAATCGGATCCTATGGTGGAAACGCTGCTGCGAAACAAGGACGATCAGTATACAGATTACGAAAAGGCATTCCTGGAGAAGAATCTGAAACGATTCTATCGAATCGAGAGCCGGCAGAACCTCGAGTCGGGGACGAGAACCCTCTACTACTGTGTGCCCCGGCAGTGACGGGCCAGGAAACCTCGCCCCTCAAGAACAGTCACGACTCGGGCCCCTGGGCACACTCCCTGCACCTCGCCACTCTGTTTGGGTTTGCCGTAGCTCAGCCCCTCTTCGACCAGATCGGCCGTCACCCGGAATTTCTGGTGGCCCAGGGAATCGGGAGGGCCGGCCTGCTGCCCTTTTCGCTGGGCCTGGCCCTGGCACTTCCGTTGTGTGCATGGGGAGCCCTCGTACTCCTGAACACACTGAGCAGGCAGCTCGAGACAGCGACCGCAGTATTGCTGGTCGGCCTCCTCAGTGGGGTGCTGGCTCTCCAGGCCTTTTCCCGCACGATCACAGCCCCGGGTCCCCTGCTCGTGACCGAGGCCGTGGGCGTGGGCCTGGGCGTGGGCTGGTTCTACTTGCGCGTGCCAGGGCTGCGCTATTTCCTGACTGCCCTGAGCCCCTCCCTTTTCATTTTCCCTGCCGTTTTTCTGCTCGGTTCTCCACTCCTGAACCGGGGCTCGGACCCCGGTGAAATAGCCGGGGTCGGCACCTCGACACCTGTCGTGATGGTGGTCTTCGACGAACTCCCTGCTATTTCTCTGCTGGGACCCGGGGGGCAAATCGATCCGGTGCGGTATCCCAACCTGGCCGCCTTGACCCGAGAGGCACACTGGTTCAGGAACGCCTCCACGGTCAGTGAGGGAACACTCATTTCAGTACCGGCGATTCTGGACGGGCTTTACCCGGAGCCGGGAAGCAACCGCCTGCCCATCTGGTCCGATCATCCCCGCTCGCTCTTCACTCTCCTCCGAGACTCGCACCATCTCAACATACACGAGAATATAACCCGTCTGGCGCCCCCTGGAGCCTCCACTCAAAAGCTGAACCCAGCGATTCTTCTGTCCGATCTAAAACTGATTTTCCTGCACCAGCTACTCCCCTCCGATCTGTCCGCTCAGTTGCCCCCGATAACCCAGTCCTGGAAAGACTTCGCAGTCGCCGCGGAGAAGGGACCGACACAATGGACCGACTTCAAGGCGGACTGGCTGGTCCGGGGAAAGCAGTTTGAGGATTTTATTCACTCAATCAAGGTCCTGGACCGCCCGGGGTTTCACTTCCTCCACTCGATGCTTCCCCATGCGAGCTGGAAATACCTGCCTGATGGAAGGCTTTACACAATGTACGAGAAGCCGGGGATCGCGGGGGTAATCGGACGCAACGAGGGAGTGGACGTGACCCGGTGGCTGGAGGACGATTGGCCGGCTACCCAGGCCTACAAGCGCCACCTCCTGCAGGTCTCGTACGTCGACAAACTGGTCGGCGACCTGGTGGCCCACTTGAAGGAACAGGGCCGCTACGAACAGACCCTGCTCGTTGTGACATCCGATCACGGCGGCGCCTTTCTGCCCGGTGACTCGCCTCGAAAGATCACCTCCTCCAACTACCCCGCAATTCTCTCCGTCCCCTTGATCGTGAAGGAACCCTTTCAAGAGAAGGGTCGGGTCCACGATAGAAACGTGGAGACCATCGACATTCTTCCGACCATCCTCGACATCCTCGAGATCGACGTTCCCTGGCAGCTGGACGGAGCCTCTGCACTGGGCGGACAGCCGGAAAGACCTCTCAAGGTCGCCTTTAGCGACCAAGGCAAACGGTTCACTTTCGACGCCCGGCTGGCTGCCCGAGAAAAATTCCTGGAGAGCAAGCTCGATCTCTTCGGATCAGGGGACTGGTCAACCCTGTTTGAGGCCGGTCCCTACCCGGGACTGGTGGGGAAGGAGGTGGCAGACTTGGAAATTGGGAGAGCCCGGGGTAACGACCCTCTTCTGACCGTCGACGGCGGCAATTTTTTCAGAAATGTGAAGCTCGACAGCTCCTTCCTTCTCTGTCTGGTTCGAGGACAACTCGAGCTCATGGGTGAGCACCGGTCACCGTTTTACGTGGCCATCGCGGTGAACGGAGTGATCCGATCGACGACCCGGACGAGCCCGGCGCTGGAGGGAAACCGTCTGTTCACCGGTCTGGTTGATCCCGGCTCCTTTCAGGACGGGTCGAATCGCGTCGAGGTGTTCCTGATCGAGGGGAGCAGAAACCGCCCCAATCTACGCAGATCGAGGCGACGAGACTCTCCCCTGCTCCTTGAAATGACAGAAGAAGGGGACGAGCTTCTGGTGTTCGAGAGCGGAGGCACCTCGCCCTTCCAGGAGGGCGCCATCAAAGGATGGGTGGTCGGGGCCGAGACCGAGACCCCCGATCGCTTCCTCGTGGGCGGCTGGGTGGTTGACCAGCGGGAAAGATCACTGGTGTCCTCGGTCGTGGCCCTCGTGAACGAACAGGTCGTGGCCACTGGACGCACACAGTTCGACCGTCCCGAAGCGGTGAAGATGTTCGAGAACCCGGCCTTGCTGCCGTCCGGATTTCGACTCGAGTTCCACTTGCCGGATAACGTTGCTCCCCGCCAGGCGAGGGTGCGTGTTCTGGCCGTCTCTGCAGGCGTGGCCGGCGAACTCCACTACCCGCGGGATATCCGGCATTGGCCCTTCTCCCCCGAGACCGCCGGGATTGATTTCACCCCGGTTTACACCTGGGGAGATATTCTCACCTTTGGACCGAACGGCAGCGTCCTTCCCTATCTACGGGAGGGATGGGGTCAGCCGGTGGAGGGGATGCACTGGAGCCTTGGCGAGCAAGCCCGTCTTCACCTTGCAGTGCAGGGAGCGCGAGGGCCGGTCGTCCTGGAGGCCTTCTTCAAGCCTTTTCTGGCCCCGGGCCAACTCGATTCCCAACGGATCCGAATCTATGCCGACGGCCGCAAGGTGGGGGAGTGGCTGGCTTCCGAGGACACCTTCCGGACCTATCGACTCGCGATCCCGGCACACAGTATGCCTGAGCCAGAAACCGTCAGCCTCGAATTCCGTACGCCCGATGCGGCTGCGCCTGCCGCGCTCGGAGCAGGACCCGACTCAAGGGTTCTGGGGCTGGCCATGATCTGGATCCGGTTGAGCCGGACTTCCTAACAGAACGGTAGAGCGTAAGCTCACCGTCAACGGCCGGCTTACGCCGCTCCGTCCTGTGCGTAAAAAAAGGGACAGTCTACTCTGGCACCTTTCTTACGACCACGGGGGTCGCGCTTGCGGCTCTGACTGCGGTCGCCCCCGAGTTTGCCTGGATCGCCGCTTGATTGGTATTCTCCCGTTGAGGCACCCCGGCTATGAACAAAGTTCCAGTCCCTGAGGGAACCACCACCTGGACCATTGGACGCCACCTTGTGGACCAGGAGTACCTGTTTCCGGGAGCGACCGGAGAATTCACCAACCTGATGGCGGATCTGGTGGTGGCTTTCAAGATTATCTCCAAGGAAGTCAACAAGGCGGGTCTGGCGGAAGTCCTGGGTGTCGCGGGCCGGCACAATGTCCACGGCGAGGCGATGCAAAAGCTGGATGTCTTTGCCGACGAGGTCATCTACAAGGCGATGGACCACGGTGGCCATCTTTGTCTCATGGCTTCCGAGGAGAATGAGCACATCCTTCCAATTCCAGACCGGTTCAAGAAGGGCAAATACATCCTTATCTTCGATCCGGTTGACGGTTCCTCGAATATCGACGTCAATGTCAGCATCGGCAGCATTTTTTCGATCCTTCGTCGCCGCAGCCCCGGACCCGATGGAACCCTGGAGGACTGTCTCCAAAAAGGCGTCGATCAAGTGGCGGCTGGCTACTGCATTTACGGCTCCAGCACGATGCTCGTATACACCACCGGCAAGGGAGTCGCCGGCTTCACGCTAGACCCCAGCATCGGTGAGTTCCTCATTTCTCATCCCACCATTAAGATCCCCGCCCGAGGCTTCATTTACTCGATCAACGAGGCCTACGCCAACACCTGGGATCCGGGAACCCGTGCCTACATCGAACAGTTGAAGGGTTCCACAAACGCGGACGGGAAGCCCTACTCACTTCGCTACATTGGCTCGCTGGTTTCAGATTTTCACCGCAACCTGCTGCGGGGCGGGATTTTTCTCTACCCCGCCAGCCACACCGATCCAGAAAATCCCCAGGCCAAGCTGAGACTGCTTTACGAAGCCAATCCACTGGGCCTCATCGTGGAGCAGGCCGGCGGCAGAGCCTCGACAGGCGTCGGGCGCATCCTCGACATTCCGCCCCAGGATCTGCATCAGAGGGTGCCGCTGGTGCTCGGCAGCCCTGAGGACGTTGAACTCTACGAGCGCTATGTTCAGGGTTCGGTTTAGAGCCGGCCGGGGCACAGGGCATCTCTCCGGCGCACCAGGCTACCGGAACGGACCGATCTTCATTCACTTATCTCAGCCGGAGATTGCTGTGAAGTCTTCGGTTTGGTTCGTTTTCTTGCTGGCGCTCACTCTTCCGGCAAACCACCTGTTGGGGCAGGCCGCTGCCCCTGCGCAGGTGCCCGAAGACGAGAAACTGATTCTGGAGGTAACCCCTTCCAGGCTGGACCTCGAGGTGGGTCAGACCCGGCAATTGACGGCCAGGGTGACGAAGGCATCCTCTCGAGAGCCCGTTGAAACGAAAGTCGTGTTCTTCTCGGGCTCGCGGCGCAGCATCGGGGTCAATTCCAACGGCGAGGTGTCCGCCTACAAGCCCGGGAAGTTCAAGATCTATGCCCTGGTGCCCAGGGACCCTGAAGATGTCTCCCGGCGGGCCAAGGCTCGGGCTCGGGTCGCCATCCCGGTCACCGTCCCCAACCCTCCGGTGGAAAGTGTCCGGTTCCAGGGTCTACCCGGTAGATTCTATGCGTCCACGCACATCGAGCCCGGCGTCGAGATTCTCGACGAGTCCGGGACCGTGCGGTTGCAGGTTCCGATCGAATACTCGACCAGCCAGCAGGATGTTGCCAGCTTTGACGAGTTTGGCCGCCTGTCCCTTCACCGCACCGGCAGTGTCAGAATCAGCGCTTCAGCAGAGGGAGTTTCGCACGATCTCGAAATCATGGTCGTGGCCAATCCGGCAGTGGATCTGGAGCTTCAGGCGAGCCCGGAAACCGGACGCACCGGAGACGTAATCCACCTTTCAGCCTCGGTGCTGGATTCGCAAGGACGCCCGGTCAGTGAGATGCCGGTCAACTTCTCGGTTGGAGGCCGGCCGTCGGCCGGGATCATCGCCCCGGGAGCCCACGTTCAGATCGACCCGGACGGGACTCTCGTGGCTGAACGCCCGGGGATCTATTCGGTGGTTGCGTCCTCGGGAAACCTGGTGGCGAGCCGGACCATCAGAATCGGACCGCGGGACGTTCGACAAAGGGTGGAACTGGTTGGGCACGGCGCCGTTCGTGACCGGCACACTTCGGATCTGTGGGTCTGGGAGGGTGTGGATGGAAGAGACTACGCCATCACGGGCACCTGGAGTGCCGCCGGCCACGCCTATATCTGGGACGTCACTTCGCCCCGCGGCATGAGCATTGTTGACGTGGTTCGAGTCGACGCCCGGACCGTCAATGATGTGAAGGTTTCGGCGAACGGCAAAATCGCCGCTATCAGCAGGGAAGGAGCCTCGAATCGCAAGAACGGCTTCGTTCTGCTGGACGTAAGTGCTCCCGCGACAGGGGTTCGGATTCTTTCCAGCTATGACGACCAGTTGACGGGCGGAGTGCACAATCTGTTTATCTACGAAAACCATGTCTTCGCGCTCAGTGCAGGAAGGCGCTACGACATCATCAACATCGAAGATCCAACCGATCCTTATCTCGTGGGGCGCTTCGAACTGGACACACCGGGGCACGGCATCCACGACGTCTGGGTGGTTGACGGCATCGCCTATTCGTCCAACTGGAGCGATGGTGTCGTGGCCGTCGATGTGGGAGGCGGAGGCCGCGGGGGATCCCTCGAGAACCCTGTTTTTCTGGGCAGTCATTCTTACCCCAGCGGATGGAACCATGCCTCCTTTCCCTACCGGAGCGAATCGACCGGCAAGTTTTATGTTTTTATGGGCGACGAGGCCTTTCCAGAGGGAATGCTGGGCAAAGGGGGTGGGCTGCCGACGCGGGCGGCCGGATGGATTCACGTGATCGAATTCGACGACTGGACGAATTCGCGGGAAGTGGCACGCTACCAGGTTCCGGAAGCCGGCTCACACAACTTCTGGGTCGAAGACGACATTCTTTACATCGGCTATTACAACGGAGGATTGAGGGTCGTGGATGTTTCCGGAGAGATGAGAGGAGATCTCTACCGGCAGGGTCGCGAGATCGCCTTCTGGCACCCCCATGATCCGGAAGGATTTGTTCCCAACGCCCCTTTCGTCTGGGGGGCACAGCCCTTCAAGGGCCACATCTATCTAGCGGACTGGAACTCGGGCCTGTGGGCCGTGAAGCTCAAACCCGGGAAAAAGGGCAGGGGCGGGGCCCGATACTTCGGAGAGCCGCGGTGATAGTCACCGCACTCCTGGCGGGTTCTCTCTTCCCTGCCCTGTCGGCTCCCTGGGTCCCAGCCGGGCCGGCGGCTCCAGACCGGAACTACTACGTGTACGCCTGCGCCGAGTCGGAGGACGAAGTGACTATCGTTCAGTATGGGCCCGCTGGAGCCGGTATCGTCAAAGTGATCGAGGTGGGCAGTTTCCCGACGGAGATCGAGGGTCCCCACGGGATCAATATGTCTCCCGACGGCCTTTACTGGTATGTAACCCTGGCCCACGGGAATCCGTTTGGCAGCGTTCACAAGTACCAGACCGGCTCCGACCTCTGGCTGGCCGACGCCAGGCTGGGAATGTATCCGGCCACACTGGACATTGCTGCGACTACGGGACTGCTTTACGTTGTGAACTTCAATCTCCACGGTCCGATGGCTCCCGGCTCCATTTCCGTCGTGGATACCGAAACCATGGTGGAGGTGGAGCGGATTCCGACCGGAGTGATGCCTCACGGATCGCGTCTCAATCGGGCTGGAGACCGACATTATTCCGTCACTATGATGGGCGACGAACTGGTAGAGGTGGACGCCCTGTCGTTCCAGGTGGCTCGGCGCCTGAAACTGGCTGCCACGGACCCTCCCCCCGACGGTTCGCATCCCTCACACACTCCCTTGGTGCAACCGACCTGGGTAACCCCGCCCACCCGCAGCCAGCGAGTGTATGTCAGCGGCAGCAAGTCCAACCAGATCTTTGAAGTCGACCTGGAGAACTGGACCGTCTTGCGCACCTTTTCCGAGGCGGGCGGCGGGCCCTACAATCTGGCCACTTCGCCGGATGAGAAGACCCTCGTAGCGACCTACAAGACTGACTCCGCCGTCGGCTTCTGGAACCTCGAGGATGGTCGTGAGCGCGCTCGCGTAGACACCATCCGCCGGATTCCCCATGGTGTCGTGATCTCACCCGATGGTGAGTATGCCTTTGTGACCGTGGAGGGAGTGGGTGGGGAACCCGGCAGCGTCGAAATCTACCACCTGCCCAGCCGGCAGCGCGTGGCTGTAGCCGAAATCGGGAAACAGGCCGGCGGAATCGCCTTCTGGAAGATAGAGGGATAGGACGTAGGGGCCAGCCTTGTGCCGGCCCGTTGGGGCGGGCGACCACCAGGGTCGCCCCTACGATTCACGCCCGCCAGTCGCGGCCCTGAAGCGGAGACATGAACGAGAAAGTGGGAGGGGCCTGTGGCAGCGAACGTTTAAATCCCCCCCGGTCCGCGGCCACAGGCCCCTCCCACTTTCTCGTTGAGCGCCCGTCGAGGCCCCGTCTAACGCCGGCTGACGGGCGGGACCGCTACGCCCGCCTCTCCCGAAAAAGAGGCTGGCCGGCCCGAGAGGTCATGGTAGCACTCGACGCCCTCGGCAAAGTAGTGGCAGACCAGGGCTTTACGCGAACGCTTCAGGTCTCGGCGGACTTCTGCGCCGTGAAGCAGGTTGGCGTGCCAGAAAAGCACATCCCCTTTGGCCGCCAGAAACTCCTTTTTGCGCAGACCGTGGCGGCGGATCAACTCCCGAATACGGGGTTCGTAGCGATCATGGTAGACCTCGTGACGTCGTTCCTCAAACTCCTTGTGGTCGATCTCTACGTCCTGGCTCAGCACATAGGGCAACCGGTGCGACCCCGGATAGTAGTGGAGAGGCCCTGCCTCAGGATGGACGTCCTCGAACGCGATCCAAGCGGCCACAAGATACCCCGGCGGCCTGGTGGTCATGTGAATCGAATCGGAGTGGGCGCCCTGCTCGGTGCCCTTGTGAGAGGTGATGGTTTGAAAGGGACGGGTGCGACGATCGAATAGAAGATCGGTCAGCTCCAGCAGTTTCGGGTGGTGGAGGATCGCGGAGACCTCGGGGACGGAAAAATGCGTGTTTAAGTAGCGTTCAGGCCAGGGGTCTCCCGGGAGGTTGCTGGTATAAAACTCTTCTCTGCAGGTCTCGTGAAACCTCTCGTAGGCTTCCCAGGTACGATCGCGTTCGTCTTCGGAGATCAGCTTTTCGATGACCAGCAATCCGGTCCCGGCAAACTCGCGGCACCACCTGGCCTGGTTCTCCGACAGGGTCCCCGATTGCTGTCGCCGAGAAACGTGCGCCTCCCAGTCGCGCCCATCCAGCCAGGGGATCCCGGGGGTGGTCTTTGCTGTTCCAGATTCCACGTTCCACGTTCCACTTCTGAGCAAGTGGCGTGACAGAACGGTAGGGCTTGAGCCCACCGTCGACGGCCGGCTTACGCCCCGCCGTTCTGTTCTCGGCCCCTCAGCAACCAGCCCTTCGGCGGATCTGGGTATCCTCCGTTCAGGAGTTGAATCGTTCTTCCGCCAGTTCCCAGTTCGCCACATCCCACCAGGCCGCAATGTAGTCGCCGCGGAGGTTCTGGTACTTCAGGTAGTAGGCATGCTCCCACACGTCCAGGCCGATAAGCGGCAGGCTTCCATCCATGATCGGACTGTCCTGATTCGCCGTGGAAAGGACCGCCACCCCTCCACTGGTCCGGACGAGCCAGGCCCACCCGGAGCCAAAACGGGTCATTCCGGCCTGGGCGAACGCCTGTTTGAACTCCCCAAACGTTCCAAAAGTGGAATCGATCGCCGCCCCCAGATTACCGCCCGGGGTACCTCCCCCGTCAGGGCTCATAATTTCCCAGAACAGTGAATGATTGGCATGCCCGCCGCCGTTGTTTCGGACCGCGGCCCGGATGTTCTCAGGCACAATAGCACAGCCATCGGCCAGCAACTCTTCGAGGCTCTTCCCCTGCAGATCGGGGGCCGACTCCAGCGCCGCGTTCAGGTTCCCGACGTAGGCATTGTGGTGTTTGCCATGGTGAATCTCCATGGTTCGCTGATCGATGGATGGTTCCAGAGCGTTCGAAGCGTATGGCAAAGCTGGAAGTGTAAACGACATGTCTCCTCCTGGATGGGTACGAACAGATTCTTTCCTGGGATCCGAGCGCAGAGCTTCCGTGCCCGATGCCGTTGCTGACGAAGCACCTCGCCAGCTTCCCGCGTCCTGCCGGTACAGGCTCTGCAATGGGTACGATACCAAGCGCTGAAGTGGCTGGCAACCGTCTCCGCGAAGCCGGCGGACCGCCTTTCCAGGAAGGTTGAAATCAGTGTCGAAATCACGTAGCCTCAAGCCGTGAGAGGGGAAGCGGCTCCCGGCCTCGACATTATTGAGATTCCGATCTTCCCGCTGCCCAATGTGGTCCTGTTCCCGAACACTCTGCTCCCTCTTCACATCTTCGAACCCCGCTATCGGAAAATGGTGCGGAAGGTCCTCGATGAGGACGGGGGCATCGGGATGGCTCTTCTCAAGCAACCCTGGGAGCAGCCGGATGGAGACGACACCTTTCAGATCGGTGGGATGGGAGAGATTGCCGAGTATCGGGAACTGGACGATGGTAAGTTCGACATCCTGTTGAGGGGAACCAGTCGATTCAGGCTGATCAAGCTCCTGAGGCATGCGCCCTATCGAATCGGGCAAGTTCGAGTCCTCCCCAAACCAACCCCGCGGATGGCTGAGGCCTCGCAACTGACCTCCAGGCTGGTGAATTCGTTCGGCGAACTTTCCAGGATGGTGTCCACGGATACGGATATTGGAATCCTCACCGATCTGGACTTCCGCACTCTCGTCAATTCCATTTGCTCGTCCGTCAATATCAGCGACTACAACAAGCAGACCCTGCTCGAAATGGATGATCTTGCCCATCGAGCGGAAAATGTACTGACAATCCTGGACCACCTGCTCGTTCAGCAGCGCATGGTTGAACGCTTTCGTCACCTTCGACCCGGGGATCCCTGTGCCAACTAATACAAACGAGGCTTCGCCTCAACCCTGTACTTGGTACTCACTTCCATAAATACGATGACGTTTGTTGGGAGCGCGACGGAGACCAGATTGAGGCGAGACGACGAGTCGATGCAGGGACATCGGCGAGGAGGAACAACGAAGAGATGGGCCCGTCCCGCCCCAACCCTGCGGGCGGATGGGGGTTGCGGGCGATCTCTTTGTCGTTCGTCGTCAACGATGCTACTGCATCGTCTCCTCCTCTCTTCGCAATCTCACCTCGCAAGACCCATCCGCAAACGTCATCATATTTATGGAAGGGAGTACTTAGGTGCAGACATGGTTGAGTGCAAAGTGCAGGAGCCGCTTCCAGGCAGCTGCGTACAGAACAATGGGGCGTCAGCCCACCGTTAACGGCCAGCTTACCCTGCGCCGTTCTGTTTAGGACCTGGGAGAGTCCTCCTAACTTGGAAAACTCGCTGATTGGCACACTTTCTGGTTCTGTCCAAAGCCCGGCCCGGCTCGTGGCCCTGGCTCGATTTTCCCTGGCTGTTGGTTTCGGACTCGCGTTTGTACAAGTGCCGGCTGCCGGACAGGCTGCTAAACACTACCCACTCAACCGGGACAGCCTGATCGCGAACTACACGATCGCCGCCCGACTGGAGCCGTCGACGCGGACCGTTGCCGGTACCCAGTTGATCACCTGGCGAAACCGCACGGGTTCCTCTGCCGATCATCTCCTTTTCCACCTTTACCTGAATGCTTTTCAGAATGACCGGTCGACCTTTGCCCGAGAAGGGGGATTCCAACTGGACTGGGGTGTAAGCGGCGACATTCCCGAGCTGTATCGGGGTTCGATCACCGTGACTTCCCTGAAAGTCCATGCGCCTTCCGAGCCGCTGGAGAATCGCGCCGCGGGTCGCTACTTCGTCCAGCCGGATGACGGCAACGAGGAGGACAAGACCGTCCTGAGAGTGGATCTGGATCGCTCAGTCGGGCCCGGTCAGGAGATCCAGGTCGAGATGGAGTTCCTTGCCCGGTTGCCCCGGGGAATAGCCAGAACTGGATGGGTCGACGACTATTTCTTTGTGGCACAGTGGTTTCCAAAGATCGGCGTTCTGGAAGAAAGCGGTTGGAATTGTCATCAATACCATCGCAACACGGAGTACTACTCCGACTTCGGCACTTACGACGTGACACTTCAGGTCCCTTCCGATCATGTGGTCGGGGCCACCGGGAACCTGGTGGAAATGTCACAGGTTTCCGAGGTAACCGAGTATCGCTTCGCTGCCGAGTTCGTGCATGATTTCGCGTGGACGTCCAGCCCGCGCTTCGGTCGGTTCCAACGGGTTTTTGAACATCCTGAACTTCCTCCCGTCAATGTGAATCTGCTGCTGCTGCCCGAGCACGCAAGCTACAAGGAGCGCTACTTCACTGCCGTTTTTGTGGCCCTGCAGTACTACGGAGAATGGTTCGGGCCCTATCCGTACCGGACCCTGACCGTCGTCGATCCGGCTTTTCGGAGCCGCTCCGGAGGGATGGAATATCCCATGCTGGTAACGGGTGGCGTTCTCTTGGGCGCACCCGAACGGGTTCTCTCTCCCGAGTCGGTCACGGTTCATGAAGTTGGACACCAATGGTGGTACGGGATGGTGGCCAACAACGAGTTCGAAGAAGCCTGGCTGGACGAAGGGATCAACTCCTGGGCCGAGGTCCGGCTGTTGGCCCGCGCCTATTCCCCTCCCCTCTACAGCCGGCGTTTTTTTGGTGTCCTTCCCCTGACCTCAAACGTCGAGAAGCCCTTTGCATCCAGCGGCCTGTCGAAGCTCCGTCGAGACGGCCGACTTGATCCGATGACGACCACAAGCTGGCAGACCCGGAATCGGTCGAGCTACCGGGTGAACTCGTACGCAAAGCCCCGACTGGTTCTGGCCACGCTGGAGAATCTTATGGGGGAGGACCTCTTCTTGCGGGCCATGCGTGCTTACTTTCAGAGATATGCCTTCCGCCACCCCACGACCCGCGATTTCAAGAAGACGCTGAATGAGGTCTCGGGCTCCAGCTGGGACTGGTTCTTCGATCAGACCTTCCACAGCAACGACTTCCTCGACTATGCCGTGGCGAGCCTGGTTTCGACAGCCGTTCCCCGATCGAAGAGGTCTGGAGGCCGCGATGACCTTCCCGCTGAAGAGGAAATCTATTCCTGTGAAGTCATGGTACAGCGGAACGGGAATGTTCGGTTGCCCGTATCGGTGCAGGTCGTCTTCGAGGACGGGACGGAACTTCGGGAGCAATGGGACGGTCAGGCGCCGTGGCGGCGTTTTTCCTACGAAGGACCCCAACGATTGTCGATGGCACGTGTGGATCCTGACGACCTTCTCTTGATCGACGTCAATCCCGCCAACAACAGTCGCAGGAACTCCAGCGATACCTTTCCGCTGGCGGCACTCAAATGGGCAGCCCTGTGGATGTTCTGGTTTCAAAACCTGATCGAGACCCTGGGACTGGTTGGCTGATCGAATGCTCAGAGCGCTTTCCGACGGGCTGGCAACTCTCAGGCTCCACAGGAAGGCCATCCTTCTTCCCTACCTTGTGAATCTGCTGGTGGGACTCAGCCTGGCGATTCCGTTCGCCCTTCAGTTTGAGGCGGCGCTCGACGACAGCGCCCACGAGGAACTGGTGGTGGAGGGGATGGATTTCGTTTGGATGCAGTGGTTTCGCGAGCAGGACGTGGGTGTGATCTCCACCTTCGGGCCCGGGCTGCTCGGGATGGCGCCCTTCCTTCGCCACCTGGAGCTCATTCTGATCGGGGGGCTCTCCAGCCTGCCGGCAGAGATCCTGGTGATGGGCGCACTCTATCTGCTCCTTCAAAGCCTCATGACGGCCGCGATCCTGGGTCGTTTGCGAACGACCCCTCCGGTACGACAATTAGGGAGTTCTTCAGAAATGGTGCCGAATTCTTCGGGAGAATCCTGAGAGTGCGCCTTCTGGCTCTCTCCGTATTGGGAGCCGCCTTCTGGTTTTTTCGGCCTTCCGCTGATCGAGCTGGCCACACGATTCGTCCTTGCCGCCCAGACAGACCGCCATGCCTTCGTGCTCGCGCTGGGCCTTCAGGCCGTATTTCTGCTTCTGATTCTTGTCCTCAAGATGGTCTCGGACTATGCCAAGATCGCGGTGGCCTCGGAAGACCGGACGTCTGCTTTTCTCGGCTACGTTTCGGCTCTGACTTTCTGCATTTCCAACTTTCTTCCCGCTATCGGCCTCTACCTCATTCTGGTCCTGTCGGGGGCTGTCTGGGTGCTTGTATATGTGGGGCTGAATTCCCTGATTCCCCAGTCGGCGGGAGGGGGGATCCTGGCGGCCGTGCTGCTCCAGCAGCTCTACCTGCTGGGGCGCCTGGGTGTGCGTGCCTGTTTCCTTTCCTCCCAGACCCATTTCTTCCTAAAACGGGAAGGACTCTTCCGCCAGGAGTTCTGATTTCCCAGCCGGCACCGCAATCAGAGCCGGTTGCGGAAGCGACCGGGAGCAAAACCGGAAACACCGGCTCAGACTCCTGCACCCCTGGCTTCCGCCAGGGGCTCTGATCATTCGTTACAATAGAGCACCTTCCATGTGGTCGATTATTCTTACTCCTGTCTTTCTACTTGTTGTGCTCTCTCCCGCCCAGGATCCCGGGCGCCAGACCGAGATTCCCCTCTCCCTGTCCGGGCAGTACTCAAAAGCCCGGAGGCCATGCAGGCTCACCGCTTCAAAGAAGCATCCGAGCTGCTGCGGGAGATTTCAAGGCAGGACCCGAAAAACGGAGAAGTCTGGTTTCAACTGGGCGTCTGCTATCTCCGCCGAATCCTCTATGGAAGGGCGATCGAGGCTTTCGAAAAGGCCTTCGACCTAGACTACCAACCGGCTGAGACCAGCTATCAACTTGCCTTCGCCCAGGGACGGCGGCACGCCGGCCAGGGGACCCTCGAGTGGCTGGAGAAAGCGGCAGCCCTGGGCTTCAACCGCCCGCACGAAGTCCGGAGTTCGAACGCCTTTGCGATGGTGCGAAACTCGCCCGAATTTCAGGTGATTCTCTCGATGATTGAAAAGAACCAGAACCCCTGTGAGCAATCGGATCAGCACTCCCGGTTCGACTTCTGGCTGGGCTCATGGGAAGTCTATACTCCGGCGGGAAGCAAGGCCGGCGAGAATCGAATCGAGAAGGACGCCCATGGTTGCCTTTTACTGGAAGACTGGAAATCGGTTACGGGAGGCCGGGGCCGCAGCCTGACCTTTTATGACACTGGTCGGCAAAAGTGGCGGCAGATCTGGGTTGACCATGCCGGCTCGGTGATCGAAGTGGAAGGGGTGTTCGACTATGCGACGCTGCGGCTGGAAGGTCGGTTTACCGGCATGGCAGGCGTATCGAGTCACTGCCGAGTCTCTTTTCACCCCTTGGCCGATGGGCGCGTCCATCAGAAAATCGAACGGTCTTCAGATGGCAGGAACTGGTATGTCTGGTTCGAGGGGCTGTACGTTAGAGTGCCTTCGAATCCGACGTCCGGGAAGCCGGGGGAAGGATGAGGTGTTGTCGAGTTGAGCAACCGGCTTCTCCCGCCGGCCCAATTCTGAGGGACTACTAATCTGCTGCTGCTTTCAGATAGGGCCTCAGAAACGATCCCGTCTTCCACAGGGGATAGGCAAGCACCACCTCGAGAAGCGTAAAGCCGGCAGCGCCTCTCAGTGTGAACGGCGTTTCGGCAACCAGTTGGTAAAGGGGCACCAGAACCGCCCATCCCCACCGCTGTTCACTGATCGGCCAGAACAAAACCAGACCGTGATCCGCCCGATCAAGGGTGCAAAGCAAGTCGATGAAAATGTGACTCAGCCAGGCGATCAGAAAAGCTCGGGCACCGATGCCTTCAAGTTGCCGGGGTCGCCAGAATTTCCACAACAATGAGGCCAGAACGGCGAATCCAATGGAATGGGAGAAGGTCCGATGGAATTGCTGAAGGGGTAGATTCAGCCCCCCACACCAGGGCGAGGTCGAAATCGGCAGCGACCGAGATCAGACCGATCGCCAGACACGGCGTCCACGTCCGACACCCGGTCAGTCCTGCTGCGAATGAATAGTGGGCGACGGGTAAGGCCATTTCAGACGAGGTGATGAACCGGCGCTCCGCCGGAAGTTAACCGCTTGATCCGGTCCTCGATCCGGCCGGCGAGTCCCGCTGCGGTTTCGTTCTCTCCCAGCCTCATGGGTTCTCCGAAGACGACTCGAACCGGACCGCGTCGGGGCCAGGAGTCCCAGACAGACATACTCTCAAAGGTGCCCGTAATGCCCACGGGGATGACCGGCAGGTCCAGCTCTCGCGCCAGTAGGCCGACGCCGCTCTTGAACGTCTGGACCTCTCCGTCGGGAGTGCGTCGTCCCTCCGGATAGATCAGAACGCACAGCCGACGTTCGGTCAGCTCTCCAGCGTAGCGCAGCGCCGCCGTGACTCTTCCCAGCCGCTCGGGCAGGGGAAAGGCGTTGAAGAGCAGACAGGCCAGCAGCAACTTGCCGCCCGCCGAGAGCCTTTTCGTCAATGGTGAACTGCGGCTCCAGTAGGCATCAAAATACTCCTTCCTGGCGGCAGGGGCAATCCGCTTTCGCCAAGAGGCGGGCAAAGCCGTCAGCAGGGCTGCCGTGTCCAGGTGGCTGGCGTGGTTGGCAGCGAAAATAACAGGCGCAGCCAGGTCCCGGAGATTCTCGATTCCCCTTGCTTTCAGATCCATGCGGCTGCGAAAGAGGGGTGCCATCACGAGGTTCAGGAAGAGCCGGCGCAGGTAACGGGCGGGAAAGCTTCCTCCCCACCGGGGAATCCGCCCGGGGCCACGATCGGCCTGCATTCCGCCGGCGCCCCGGTCAGCTTCCCGGATGAGCGTCTGAAGATCCTGGATGGTCCGGCTTTCGGAGATGGCCCGCTCACTCAGGTTGACCCCGAAACGATCCTCCATCCGACCCAGCAGTTCCACCCGTTCCAGGGAGGTGAGCCCCAGATCCTCATCCAGTCGCACGCTGCCTTTTTCGTACACCCGCTCGGGAAGAAGTTGCCCCAGGGGTTCGTCGGGCCTTCGGGTGGGCGGCGTTGAGGTCGGCTGAATGCGGGCCGCGACCTGGTGACGTCTGACTTTCCCGGTTGCGGAAGTACGTGGAAAGTCGTCCTCCGGCCAGATGGACCAGCTCAGGATTCTCTGGTGTTCGAGAAGCTTCCGGTTGGCCCGCTCCACCAGCTCGCGAGGAGAGACTGACTTTCCTTCCAGAATCAAGGCCGCATGAACAACTTCTTCTCCGTTGCTCCGCGCCGCGACCACCACGCTTTCCCGCACTCCGTCCAGTCGATTCAGCGCCGCCTCCACGTCTTCCGGATGGACATTGAGACCCGACGAGAGCACAATGACATCCTTCTTGCGGCCCAGGAAGTAGAGCCGACCCTGCTCGTCGATGCGGCCGATATCCCCCGTGTGCAACCAACCCCCGTCCAGCAACTCTTCGATCTGGCCTTCCGGACCGATTCGCTGGGAGGCGACACTGGGCCCGCGCACCAGAATCTCGCCGTCCCTTGCCAGCTTGATTTCCTGACCGGGAACCGCCTCGCCAAGTGCTCCGGGACGAGAGTGGAACGGATGATTGACGGCAACGACCGGACTGCTTTCGGTCAACCCGTAGCCCTGCACAACGGCGAGCCCCAGCGCCCTCCAGAATTCCTCCAGTTCCTGCTCAACCGCCGCCCCCCCGACTACAAACGCCCAGAACTTGAGACCGACGTCACGGTGGAACGCCCGATGACGCCACCAGCGTGTCAGGACAGACCTCCAGCCCTTGAGGTCGTCATCCGCCGGCTTCCCATAGCTTCTGACGACCTCCTCCCGCAGGCTTCTGAGCATCCTCGGAACCAGGCAGACGACGGAAACCCGGTGGCGGCGAATAGAGTTCAAGACAGCTCTGGGGCTGTGTCGACGGGTCAAGACAACAGAGCCCCCCAGCAACACAGGGATGAACAGCCCCATGGCCTGACCAAACATATGGCTGAGCGGCAGCAGGTCCAGGATTCGAAGAGGCTGAAAAGGCCGGGCTATTCTGCGGTAGCGGTAGATTTCGCGCCGGAAGGGCTCCAGATTCGAACAAATGTTGCGGTGCCTGTGGACGACCCCCGAAGGGCGCCCGGTTGTTCCCGAAGTAAACAGAATCTGAACAGTGTGGTCTGGTTGCAGGGCCCCTCGGGGTACAGGTGCTCTCACCCGGTCGCATTCTATGCGCGTGAGCCGCTGGGTGTCTGGAAGGGACGTTGGTCTCGTGTCCTCGCCGTGCAAGATCATGCGTGCCCCGACCTGCCCGCTGATCCGCTCGACCATTTCCGGACTGGTCTGGAAGTCCAGCGGCACCACCTGGATCCCTTCCAGTACGCAAGCCCAGAAGGCAAAGACCCATTCGGGACGGTTTTCTGACCAGAGAATCACCCGGCTGCCGGGGTTCAGATCAAGGGTCGACAGGTGGCTCTGAAACCCTCGAATCCTGTCGAGAAGTTCCTGGTAGGAAAAAAGAAACGTTCGGAACCCGTTGTCGTAACGCAGCGCTTCTCTGCGGCCCAGGCGGACCATTTCTGGAATCAGGTCGGCCAGGGTGGACAGGACTGGAGGAGTTTTCAAGATCCTGGGGATTGTAGCACTCGAAACACTCTCTCGGGATGGTTGCTGATGATCCCATCGACGCCCAGCCCAATCACCTTTTGAATTTCTCTTGGCTTGTCGACCGTCCAGACGAAGACCTGCAGGTTCTTCTGGTGAGCATCCTGAATGACACCAGCGCTCAGGAGTCGGCGGGACAACACCAGATAGTCGGCACCGGCCTCGAGTGCATCCCTCACATAATCGGGACGCGATCTCTTGAAAAGCGCAGCACGTGGGACCTCCGGGTGAGACTCACGAATCCTGAGCAGTGCATCGATCTCGAAGCTCTGCACAATCGAGCGCGACGCCATTCCGGCGTCCACAACCTCCTGTGCGGCCCTGCTGCAGCCGGCCTCCAGAAGGTCACCCTCCTTCAACTCGATGAGCAGGTGGGGAGCCTCAGCCCCAAAGTGCTCCAGGACCTGCTTCAGAGAGGGAACGCGCGCACGCGCAAAGCCGGCATCAAACCAGGACCCGGCGTCGAGCTGCAAGATCTCGCCGGCACTCCATTCGGCCACTGCGCCCCGGCCGCTGGTCGTTCGATTCAGAGTCGAATCGTGAATCACGAGCGGCTCCAACTCGCGCGAGAACTGGACATCCATCTCAATGAGATCGCACTTCAGTTCAATTGCCAGTCGAAAAGCTGCTAGAGTATTCTCGGGAGCTTTAGCCGAGCATCCGCGGTGGGCGATGACTTTGACCACGGGTTCATTGTAGCCCGGCGGGCTCACCAGTTCCGCGCCACTACCAGGACTGACGTTCCCAGAAAAGGAGACACAGCTCTATGAAAGCCATTCAAGCCGGTAGTCCGGGAGGAGCCGAGGTGCTCGAACTGGTGTCGGTTGCAGAGCCTTCCCCGGGTCCCGACGAGGCTCTGATCGGGATCGAGACAGCCGGGGTGAACTTCATTGACACGTACCACCGGACCGGCGTCTATGCGAATGAGTTTCCTTTTATTCCGGGGGTGGAGGGAGGCGGGACCGTCCTGGAGATCGGGAATCAGGTTCAGGAAGTCGAAGTCGGGGACAGAGTGACCTTTGGCATGTTCCTGGGATCGTACGCCGAAAGGGCCGCCGTTCCGGCCGCTCAGCTCATGCCGGTGCCGGCGGCGCTGGATGTTCCCTCTGCAGTGGCCGCAACCGTACAGGGACTCACGGCTCACTACTTGAGCCGGTCGACGTTCACATTGACACCCGGATCGAGCACTCTGATCCACGCGGCTGCCGGAGGCGTTGGACGCCTGCTGGTTCAGCTGGCGCGCATCGCCGGTTCCGAGGTGTATGCCACCGTGTCCAGCGAAGCTAAGGCGGAGGTTGCCCGTGAGGCCGGAGCTCAGCATGTCATCAACTACTCGGTCGACGACTTCGTGGAGCAGGTTGAGGAGGGCACCGGTGGGCGAGGAGTCGACGTGGTCTATGATGGGGTGGGAAAGGATACCTTCGAGGGAAGCCTGAAGTGCCTGCGACCTCGCGGGATGCTTTGCCTCTTTGGCCAGAGCAGCGGTGGCGTCTCACCGGTGGATCCCCAGATCCTGAACTCGGCCGGTTCTGTGTTCCTGACCCGGCCCTCTCTATATCACTACGTTGCCACCAGGCAGGAACTTCTGGGGCGGGCGAAAGAGATTTATGGATGGATGGAAAAGGGTCAGCTGTCCGTTCGAATCGATCGAACCTTCCCTCTAAAGCAGGCCGGCCAGGCCCATCGAGTCCTGGAAGGACGTGAAACTATGGGGAAGGTCCTGCTTCTTACTGAACAAGCGAACCGGCACGCGTAACCGAACTATGCGAAAGCGCCTGATCCTGCTCTGCTTCCTGCTGGCTGCAGCATTCTCCCAACCTGCGCTTTCTCAGGGCGAAAAACAGATCGCTCTGACCTTCGAGTACCTTCCGTTCATGAAACCCCTGGGGTTCTTCAGAGCTCGTGAACTGAGCAACATGATCCTGCGTGCCCTGGAAAGCGAGACGATCAAGGCGGCCGCGTTCGTGGTCCAGTCAAAGATCGAAGATGACCCCTCCACATATGTGGTTGTCGATGACTGGGCTGCCCGGGGCCACCTCGTGGGGAGTCAGACCTGGGGAGATGCCGACCTGAATGAGCTGGAAACACGGTACTTCCTGGAGCACCTTCGCGATGGAGAGAAGTCTCTGAAAACGATCTCCAGAGCCCACGACAACAACTTTCGATTCCTGCGTTTTCCCTATCTGCACGAGGGAGATACACCCAAGAAGAAAAAGCGCATCCGAAAGGATCTCTACAAGCGCAGTTACAGGGTTGCTCATGTGACGGTGAAGACTTCATCGAATTTCTTTAACCGCCCCTTCGTGATCGCCCAGAGAGCGTCTCGCGAACAACTGGACCCGCTTCGCGAGAGATACCTCAGCCATGTGCGGATGTTACTCGACTATGCTGAGAAGCAGAGCCAGGCCGTCTTCGGGCGCAACATTCCTCACGTCCTCCAGCTGCACATGGGCGTGGCGACCGCGATGATGATTAAACCTTTGATCGAGGCGCTCAAAACGAGAGGTTACGAGTTTGTCAGTATGGTGGAGGCCCTAAGCGACACCGCCTACGCCACCCCCGAGGAATATGCAGGCCCTCTGGGTCTGACCTTCACCGATCGAGTGGCCGCAACCCATGGACTACCCTTTCACACGCAGTCCGGAGTCGACCCCAAAAGTCTCGAAAAGGAACTCGAACTCCTACTCGAAAAGTAACGGTGAGCTGACGCTCTACCGTTCTGTGCCGTTCCTTGACACGGCAACCAACAGAACGGCAAGGCGTGAGCCTGCCGTCTCCCCAACGGTGAGCTGACGCTCTACCGTTGTGTCATCCAGAGCTAATCAGCATGGACATGCCCCACGTCAATAAACCGGCCAGCAGGCAATAGCAGCTCATTGGAATGATGGTCTTGCGAATCAGATTGCCCTCCTGCCCCACCAGACCGACTGTTGCCGATGCGGCGACCACGTTGTGAACGGTCACCATATTTCCGGCCGCTCCACCCACCGCCTGGGCTGCCACGATCAGGGTCGGCAGGACGTCGATTTTCTGAGCAGTCGAAAACTGAAAGAGCGAGAACATCAGGTTGGAGATCGTGTTACTTCCAGCCACAAATGCCCCCAGTGCTCCGATCCACGGAGCCAGCAACGGCCAGGCCGCACCGGTGATGTTCGCTGATGTTTCGGCCAGGAGAAGAGGCATGCTCTCGAGTCCCGAGAGATTGTACTCTGATCCTGACTGGATGAACACCCGCACCATGGGGACTGCGAAAGTCAGGGCGACAGCCGCGCTAAGGATTTGCGAACCAGCCAGTCGCCAGGATTCCAGAATCTGGGACCGGGTCATACGGTGCAGCGCGTAGGTCCCAAGGACCGTCATCAGAAACATAAATCCGGGCAGGTAGAGGGGTTGGATGCTCTGTCCGATCCCTGTCCCAAGCAGGTTGGAAGGACCGATCGAAACGCTTTTCAGCAAGGCCTGGATCCCCAGTTCCGGAACCCTGGTGATCAAGAGAAGCAAGGCCACGAGCACATAAGGCGACCAGGCCCGCAAGGTGGACATGGGCCGACCCGCCACTGCCCCCTTAGCCTCCGGGTGCAGCTGGCCGGACCAGTCCGGCTCCCACAGCTCGGGGTCGGGAAAATCCCAGGAGCCGACGGAACGGAACCAGCCCATTCGGGCCGCCGGAACAACGATGGCCAACCCCGCTGCTGCGCCAATCAGGGAGGGAAACTCGGGACCGAGAAATCTTGCGCACAGCACATAGGGCAGCGTGAAGGCCGCTGCCGCAAAGAGGGCGAAGGGCCAGATGTCGAGACCGTCCCGAAAGCGCCGCCGGGCTCCGAAAAACCGGCTCAGCAAGCCGCAAAGGAAGAGGGGAATGGTGAGTCCACAGAGCGCGTGGAGAACAGCAACCTTGAAAGTGACGTCCTCAATCAGCCAGGCAAACGAAAGGTTGCGGGCGGACAGGTATTCAGCGACCACTGGAGCATCCAATCCCCCGGCGACACCGACCAGAATGGGAGTTCCAACGGCGCCGAATGAAACCGGAGTGCTCTGAATGATGAGTCCCACCATGACGGCAGCCGCCGCCGGAAAGCCCAGAGCCATCAGGAGTGGAGCGGTCACCGCCGCTGGAGTGCCAAAGCCGGAAGCCCCTTCAATAAAGCTCCCGAACAGCCAGCCCACGATAATGGCCTGGACCCGGCGGTCCCGACTGAGCCCCATGAGCGAGGCCCGGATTGCCGAGACGGCGCCGCTGCGGGTAATGGTCGCCAGCAAAAGAAGCGCGCCGAACACGATATACAGGAGGGAAACCGCCAGAATCAGACCTTGAATCGTGGCGGCGGCCAGCACTTCCAGCCTGACCCTCCACACGACGGCTGCCAGCAGAAGTGTTCCAAGATAGGCCAGCGGCATGGCCTGGCGAGCCGGGAGTCGCAACCAGACCAGAAGGATCGCAACTGTCAGGATCGGTGTCAGGGCAAGGAGGCTCAGCACCACTGCGGGAGATAAGCAACCAACGGCAGCTCGTTATCAGTTCTGATCCAGGGGCCGGCGTCGCGCTGCACTAATTGCTGCACATGCCTCTCTGAGGCGCTCCACAGCCGCAGGGACCGGATTCTCGGACTGCGCTGCCAGCTGAATCCTGACGGGCTACGGCGAAGGCCGAGATCAGGCGTTGGGTCCGCTGGCTCGTGCAATCGGGACACTCGATGGGGTCTACCTCACGGAGAAGGATCTTTTCGAATTCGGTATCACAATCGTCGCAACGATATTCGTAGATCGGCATAGGTAATATTGTAGCTTATTAGCGTTCCAAGTTGTGATGATTCAAAGCCATCCAGGTGGACAGCAGAACGGCAAGGCGTAAGCCTGCCGTCACCCTTCACGAGCAACGAGGCCGACAGAAGCGCGCGTGACCAACAAGCGCGTCCCTGCCAAGCCAACACGCGCTGGGATCTACGCGCTTACTGTGTGCGCGCTACTGTACTTCGTGCGCGCTACTGACTCTCCGGCAAGAGTGCACTTCAGAAAAACGGTGAGCTCACGCTCCACCGTTCTGTCCAGCACGGTGGTCCCGCAGCCCCGGATTGACACCCGTCTTTGTTAATTATTGGGTCATGCGCACTCTGGCGGTCTCCTGTGTCCTTTCGCTTTCCGTCTGGAACGGGTGCACTCCGGCCCCCCGGGAGACTCGAGCACTATGGGTGGTTCGCGACGCCATGGTGAGTCCCGAATCTGTTTCCCAGGTGGTCAGCGATGCCGTCGAGGGCGGGTTCAACACACTACTCGTCCAGGTTCGTGGCCGGGGAGACGCTTTCTACGGATCCACGCTCATGCCCAGGGCCGAGCAACTCTCGGGGCAGCCTCTCGAGTTCGATCCTCTCCGGATGACAATCGAGCTGGCCCGCCAAAAGGGCCTGGCAGTCCATGCCTGGGTCAACCTGCTGCTGGTTTCAAATCTCTCCCGTCTGCCCCAATCCCCGACCCATGTGGCGCTTCGGCACTCGGACTGGCTGTTGACTCCCACCGATCTGCTCAGCAAAGTCAGGGCTCTTCCGAAAGGAGATAAGCGGAGACTTTCCCTGCTGAGCCGCTATTTCCACAACAAGAAATCGGCGGAAGGACTTTTTCTCGACCCCGCTCTCCCCGAAGTACAGGATCATCTGCTGGAGATGATCGATGAGCTGATTTCCAGTTACCGACTCGACGGCCTCCATCTGGACTATGTTCGATACCCGGGAGCGGACCCTGCTTACGGCCTGGGTGCCATGTCCCGGTTTGCACCCTCCCTTCCCGAAGAGCTCATTGGAACCGAGGGGCCCTCAACGACCCGGTCTCTTGCCATCGCCAGGAAGTATCCGGATCGATGGGATCAGTTTCGACGGGATCAGGTGACGCGCCTTGTCTCCAGAATTCACCACAGGATGAACCAGGTGGATCCCCGAATGCTGCTCTCGGCTGCCGTGGTGGCGGACGCCGGTTCCGCATTTAGCTCGAGGCTCCAGGACTGGCAGCACTGGATCAAGGCCGGAATTCTGGATGTCGTTTGCCCCATGGCCTACACGCCCCAGGCCACGGTTTTTGAGGACCGGATTCGCATCGCCCGGGCAGCCGGTGCACGAACGCGAGTGTGGGCTGGAATCGGAGCTTATAAGCTCGATGGGGCGGGGATCGTCCAGCAGGTCAAACTGTCGCGCCGCCTGGGAGCCGATGGCTTCGTCGTATTTTCCTACAACACGCTGGCCGCCTCGGGCGACTCACGCCGTAAACTGTGGGCACCTCTGGTTGAGTTTCTGAAATCTCCCGGGCCCTGACAACAGAACGGCAAGGCCTGAGCCTGCAGCCACGCTTCACGAGCAACGAGGCCGACAGTAGCGCGCGTGACCAACAAGCGCGTCCCTGCCAAGCCAACACGCGCTGGGATCTACGCGCTGGGATCTACGCGCTTACTGCGTGCGCGCTACTGTACTGCGTGCGCGCTACTGACTCTCCGGCGAGAGTGCACTACAGAAAAACGGTGAGCTGACGCTCTACCGTTCTGTTTCATTGTCCAGGTGGCGCAGGATGTGTCCTTTGTAGACCTGACGAGGTCGGGCAATGCGCCGGTCGGGATCCTGCATGAATTCTTCCCACTGTGAGATCCAGCCGCTGGTCCTGGCAACAGCGAACAGTACCGGGAACATCGACGGTGGAAACCCGATGGCACGGTAGATCAGGCCGGAGTAGAAATCCACGTTCGGATAAAGCTTGCGGCTGACGAAATAGTCTTCCTTGAGGGCGATCTCTTCCAGATGTCCGGCCAGGTCGAGCAAGGGGCTTGGTTCAGCCGTCTCCAGGATCCGGTCCGCCATCCTCTTGATGATCTGGGCGCGAGGGTCGTAGTTCTTGTAGACGCGATGCCCGAATCCCATGAGCCTCACTTCCCCCTTTTTGACTCGTTCGATGTGATCGTCGACGCGATCCTTCGTGCCGATTTCCTCTAACATCCTCACCACCGCCGCATTGGCTCCACCGTGAAGCGGCCCGGCCAGGGCACCGATAGCGGAGCCGGCTGCCATGTACGGATCGGGAAGCGAGCTTCCCACGCTGCGCATGGCGTTGGCGCTGCAGTTCTGCTCGTGGTCGGCATGGAGAGTGAAGAGGACGTCCAGAGTGCGTGCGAAAACCGGGTTGACCTCGAACTCGGGGCCGTCGTGGAAGACCATCCGCAGGAAATCAGCGGTAAAGTCCAATTCGGGATCCGACTCCAGGAATGGAAGCCCCATGGAGTGCCTGTAAGCGGACGCAGCAATGCTGGGCATGTGCCCGAAAAGCCGCAACAGATGCGCTCGTCGGCCCGGTCCATCGGTCAGGTTGGAAGCGTCAGGATAGATCCCCGACAAGGCAGCCACAGCGCTCATGATCATCGCCATCGGCGCAGCGTCCCGCGGAAAGCTCGAAATCAGCTTTCGAATCTCCTCCGGGGGCTCGCTGCTCGAACGGATTGTCTTTGTCCAGTCAGCGAGACTCTTTTGATCCGGTAGATCTCCATGAAAAACAAGGTAAGCCGCCTCCAGAAAGGAAACCCGTTCCGCCAGCTCTTCGATCGGATATCCCCGATAGCGCAGGATTCCTTTTTGCCCGTCAATGTAAGTAATGGTGCTGCGACAGGCGCCGGTATTCGAGAACCCCGGATCATAAGTGATCAGGCCGAAATCCTCTTCGTTTTCCTTGATCTGGCGCAATTCGAGTGCGCGCACAGCGCCGTCCTCGATCTTCAACTCATACTCACGGCCTGTCCGGTTATCTCTGATCGTGAGACTGGGCCTTTCCATGTCTTTCCTTAGACTGCGGTCTCACAAAGACCGCGGATTCGGACTCTGGCGAACTGTAACACCTGAACCCCTGGCGCCTGAGCGGCCCTCGAACTCTGGTTCAGAGCATTCGACGTGCAGCACTGGATTGGGGCACTGAAAGCGGCCGGGAACAACGCAGGACAAACTCTCCATCCCACGTGTCGACCTCCCTTAGAATAGCGGAGTATTCTCCTAAACTCAATTGCGTGGTAGACTTTTTCTGTGGCTAAAGTGTTCCTGTCACTGGCTTTTCTGAGTCTTGGTTCGGTGGCCCTGGCCGGAGCAAGTTTACGTTTCAATTCCCCGCTCTACTCCTTCGTCATCGGACAGCCTGAGGGATGGATCGTGGATGCCCGCAGCGTGTCTCAGATCGCCAACTTTGTGGTTCATCCTGCGGAGACGAGCTGGCGCACTGCCCCGGTCGTCATGTTCGGACGCTTTGTACCTCGGTCTGAGGGTGAAACTCTTGCCGATTTCGTAAAGCAGGACGAGGATCGATTCAAAAGCGGCTGCACCTCGCCTCAGGTCAAGAACCTCAATTGGGGCCTGGATCTGGAGAGGACCTTCCTCTTCAAATCCTTCGTTTGTTTCAGCCAGCGAAAGGAGATCGTAGCGATTACCGAGGTTCCGTCTTACTTTGGGATCTTCATCCTGTCGGGGCGCGAGGCTTCGGCGGTCGATGAAGCGGCCCCGTCGTTCAACGCGCTGCTCGAAGGGTTTCGCTGGATAGAGACCAAGCGGGAATTCTGGCACCCGGAAGCCGAGGATCAGCCGGGACACGAGCCGCGATCCGAACCTCCACCCCCGCCGTTTTGAACGCTACTCGCCCCAAACGCCTGACCAGCCTCTTTACTCGATACGATATTTCCCTGTATTCTGTCTCGCCTCAAAAATGCGCGTTCTCATCCTAGGCGGCGGTGCCGTCTCATACCTGGTTGCTCGCCGGCTCATCCGAGAGGGAAACGAAATCACGATCGTCGAGCGTGACGAGCAGCGCTGTATCGACCTGGAGGGACGCCTCGACGCCATCGTCGTTAACGGGAACGCCGCCAGCATAGAAGCCCTGGAACGTGCCGGTATCGACCAGGCGCAAATGATCATCGCGGCCACGGACAGCGATCAGATCAACATCATAGGCTGTCTCATCGCCCAGAACTACGCCAATGTCCGGATCAAAGTGATGCGGCTGCGCACCCACGAAGCCGGATCCTGGCAGAAGCTGGCCTCTCAGCACAACTTTCGAGTCGATCGAGTGATTCACCCCGATGGAGAAGCCGCTGCGCGTTTACTGCGCGTGGTTTCACTGCCGGGTGTCTCAGACGTTCGGAGCTTCATGGATGGTCGAGTCCGGCTCTTCGGCATGAATATTCGCGATGACAGCTGGGTGGTGGGAAAGTCGATGAGGGAACTCGACGAGAGCTCGCCACCCGAAAACTCTCTGATCTGCATGATTTTTCGAGGCCATCGCGTGATCATTCCTCGGGGAAATGACCGCCTCATGGCCGGTGACCACGTGTACATCGTGGTTGCCACCAACAAGTTTGAGGAGACCATGGACTTCATGGGACTCCCCTCGGCTGCAGGAGTTCAGAGGGTGTTCATTCTGGGCGGCAAGCAAATCGGGATCGAACTGGCCAGGCGCCTCGAGAAGACTGGAGTCCAGGTCAAACTCTTCGAAAGAGACCGGCAACGATGCGAGAAAATCTCTGCCCTGGTCAAGCGCACGGTGGTGGTTCACGCCGATGGAACGGACCAGCGGATTCTCTCTGAAGAAAACATCGACGGGATTGATGCTTATATGGCCCTCACCAGCCGGGACGAGGACAACATTATTGCCTCACTGCTCTCGAAGCGTCTGGGGGCTAGAAAGGCGGTCGCCCTGATCAACAGGCTCGACCTTCTACCCATCGTTCCCCTGCTGGGAGTCAACGCGAGCTTGAGCCTGCGTCTGGTCACAGTAGATCGAATCCTGCAGTTCGTGCGCAAGGGCAGAGTTCTGTCGGTTCACACGTTCAGGCAGGAGGAGGCTGAGGCGATCGAAGTGGTTGCCACGGCCGGCGCTCCCTACGTCGGGAGGAAACTTCGAAAAGTGCACTTGCCCCACAGCGCCATCATCGGAGCCATTGCCAGGAAGAACGGTGAAGTCACGGTTCCCAGGGGAGAAACAACGATTCACCCGGGTGACCGGGTCATTTTCTTCTGTCTGGAGGATGTTGTACAGGAACTCGAGGCGGCATTCATCACTGAGGGATGATGTCCATCGTTCGCTGGCCGAAACTCCTCGAAATCCTTGGATATTTCAGCCTTGCGATCGCAGCCTCGATGGTGCTGCCGCTGTTGGTGGCTCTCTTTTTCTGGGACGATGGGCTTGTCCCACTCCTCAGTGCCGTCGCCCTTTCCGGAGCCATCGGAGCCCTCCTGATCTTGAGCTTCCGAGGCCGGTCGATAGAATTCAGCCACCGGGAAGCCATCATGATGGTGGTCCTGACCTGGTTGACCGCCGTCACGCTCGGTGCCTTGCCATTCTACTTTTCTCCTTTCTTTCCCGGCTTCACAGATTCCTTTTTCGAGTCAGCCTCCGGCTTCACGACGACCGGGGCCACCGTCCTCGGAGAGATTGAGGCGGTGTCAGGCAGCCTGCTTTTCTGGCGGGCGATGACGCACTGGCTGGGGGGAATGGGGATCATCCTGCTGGGTATCGCGATTCTTCCTCTTATCGGAACCGGAGGAATGGAGCTGTATCGAGCGGAGTTTTCGGGCTCCCGTTCGGAGAAGCTGAAGCCCAGAATCGCAGAGACAGCCTCTTCGCTCTGGGGCATCTATTTTGCTCTCACCCTGGCCTGTTTTCTGCTGCTGATGGCTGCCGGCATGGGCCCTTTCGAGGCGATCTGTCACGCCTTCTCGACTTTGGCGACCGGCGGGTTTTCAACTCGTAGCGACAGCATTGGATCCTTCGGCAGCCCCGTTGTTGAATCGGTCATCATTCTTTTCATGTTTCTGGCGGGCATTAACTTTGCTCTGCAGTATCGCCTCCTGGTGGAGCGCCGGGTGAGGGTTTTCCTGCAGGATCGGGAACTGCGGTTTTATGCCTCCCTCGTCATCCTGGCAACGGCGGCCGTTGTTGTCTCTCTCTGGCTGGCGCTTGAAACCCGGCCGTCTACGGCTTTTCGGGTCGCGCTGTTTCAGGTCGTCTCGATTCTGACGGGCACCGGCCTCTCATCAACCGACTTTGCTCAATGGACTCCTTTTGCACAACTCGTCTTGCTGGCTCTCATGTTCTTCGGCGGGTGCACCGGATCTACTACAGGAGGCCTGAAAATCGCCCGTATGGACATGCTCCTCCAGGTAATTCGGCGGGAGTTCAGGCGCATGGTGGAAAGACGCGGTGTCTTCGCAGTGTATGTGGGTCCGAGAGCCGTCTCGGAATCCACCATTCAGAGCCTCCTGAACCTCGTCTACCTGGCCTTCTTGATCAACTTTGGAGCGTGCATGTTGCTCACTGCCTTTGGGACCGATGTCTTCACCGCGATTTCGGCCGTAGCCGCCTCCATGTTCAACATTGGACCCGGGCTGGGCGCAGTGGGACCCACCCAGAACTACGTAGGCTTTCCGGACCTGGTCAAGTGGACGCTAGCCCTGTGCATGATCGCGGGGCGCCTGGAATTCTACGTATTCCTGGTCATCCTTACCCGGTCCTTCTGGAGGAAATGAGCAACGAACGGTAGGCCGTGAGGCCACCGTCAACGGCCGGCTTACGCCGCGCCGTTCTGTTGCCGGCTTACGCCGCGCCGTTTGCTGGAGCCTGGAATCACGAAAGTGCCTGCTCGAGGTCCTCGATGAGGTCGTCCGTCGCCTCCAGCCCCACAGAAAGGCGGATCAGCGTGTCTGAAATGCCCAACTCTTCCCTCTCCCGGGGGGATAGACCCACGTGAGTGCTGACGGCCGGCCGGATGATGAGGGTTTCAGCTCCTCCCAGGCTGGGAGCGACAATCGGGATGCTCAGGCGCTCGAAAAAGCGGTCCATGCGGGTCAGATCGCCCGCCACTTCGAAACTGAGCATACCGCCGTAACCTGAAAACAGGGATTGGGCCGTGGCATGTCCCTGACTCTCCTCCAGTCCCGGGTAATTGACACATTCCACCGCCTCGTGCCCCGCCAGAAAGCGCGCGATGCGGTGAGCTGATTCGTTCTGGAACCGGACCCTGTGAGGGAGTGTCTTGAGACCCCGGTCGAGAAGGAAACATGCATGGGGGTCGAGTGATCCCCCGTAGTGGTTCAAGCGTGAAGTAATCTCGTCCACCAGCCGGCTGGTCGCGATCAGCGCTCCTGCGACAAGGTCATGGTGGCCGTTGAGGTACTTGGTGGCGCTGTGCAACACCAGGTCGAAGCCAAGGTCGATGGGCCGGAAGTTCACGGGCGTGGCAAAAGTGTTGTCGATGATGGAGGTCAGGTTGTTCTCCCGCGCGAAGGCCACTACCTGCTCCAGTCTTGGTACCTCCATCAGGGGGTTGGCAATCGACTCGACATAAATGGCTCGCGTGTTCTGCCTGAGTCTTTTGCTCCAGCTCTCCGGATCATTTCCTCTGATCCAGGCATGCTCCACGCCCAGCCGGCTGAATTCGCCGGTAAGAAAATCGTGGGTTCCCCCGTACAACCCACCCTGTGCCAGCAGATGGGTACCCGGCGCCAGCACCGTGAGCAGAGAGGTCGTGATGGCTGCCATTCCGCTGGCCGTGACCATTGCCGCCTCCCCTCCCTCCAGTGCTGCCAGCTTGGCATTGAGCGCCAGATGGTTGGGAGTATTGCTCAGGCGGGCGTAGAGAATGTCATCGTAGCTGGTCTCGCCGGCGTATTCGAAGGTCGAGGACTGAAACACCGGCATGCTGACGGCCCTGCTGATTCCTGGTCGGGGCTTGCCGGCGTGAACAGCCTGGGTTTCAATTCTGAGGGGCATGTCTTTTATCCTTTCCTTCCTTTTTTGAGGCGGCTCGAGAAAGCATACACGGTCCGCACCTCGGCGGGAAAACTCAATGTTCGAGGGGCCAGGTGCAGGCCGGCCATCCGGGCTAACTCCATTGCACGAAGCGTTCAAAACGCGCTAAACTGTTCTTACTGTAACACTTGGCCAGTCTGTCGAATGACTGCGTGAGCACCGGAAGGGAGGGCAACTGTGAAGGTCTGGTTTGTTCGGGCTTCTTTCGCTGTCATCTTCACCTGTGCGACCCTTTTTATTCGCCCGTTCAGCCTTTCCGTACCCATGGCGATCGCTCTGGGTGCATCTCTCGCCGCCTTAATTGTGGCGTTTGAGTTGATCATCGCCCGCAGCTCTCCGAAAACCCTGGTCGGAGCCGCGTGCGGCTCGTTGCTAGGCATTCTGGGGGCAATCCTCATCAGCCTGGTTGTGGGCAATATGGCTTTTCTATCAGCACAAACCACGACTTTTCTTCAGGTCCTGGTCCTGGCCACCATGACCTACGTCGGGTTTGCGGTTGGTATCTCCAAGGGAGACCTCCTGAACCTGGGAGGACTGGTCAAGGAGCGGAGCGGCTCAAAGATGTCGACCAAGATCCTGGACACCAGCGTAGTGATCGACGGGAGAGTGGCGGACATCATTGAGACCGGCTTCCTGGGGGGACCGGGTCGTGGTGCCGGAGTTCGTACTGAGAGAACTGCAGCAGGTGGCCGATTCTTCCGATTCGATCAAGCGCAATCGAGGACGAAGAGGACTGGACATACTGGGGCGGATCCAGAAAAAGGGGGAAGCGATGGTCCAGATTGTGAACCAGGACTACCCCGAACTGGAAGAAGTGGACCTCAAGCTGATCCAGCTGGCCAAGGATCTCGACGGTAAGATCGTCACCAATGACTTCAACCTCAATAAAGTAGCTCAACTCCACGGGGTACCGGTTCTGAATATCAATGAGCTGGCCAACTCACTCAAGCCCGTCTTACTGCCGGGCGAGAGCCTGAGCGCCTTCATCCTCAAAGAGGGCAAGGAATACAACCAGGGTGTTGCCTATCTGGATGACGGTACCATGGTGGTGGTCGACAATGCCCGGCGAATGATCGGCAAGAACATTGACATTCAAGTGACAAGCGTCCTGCAAACCACTGCAGGGGAAGATGATTTTCGGACGTTACCGAGGAGAGTCCTCCGGCGTGGAAGACAACTACACGCCACAGAAGGTCTCCAGACTTTGACCGGTCTCGTTCTGGTGGCGGCCGGCTCCGGCGCCCGCTTTGGATCTTCGGTTCCCAAGCAGTTCCTGCGGCTCAATGACAAGAGTATCTTCCTTTATTCCCTGGAGACGCTGGCGGATCTCTGCGATGAGATTGTCATCCCGGTGTCCAGGGAATGGCTGGACCGGGTTCAGGAGAACGTATCTGAGCTCGCGTTCTCCGACCGAATCCGGGTAGTCGAGGGAGGTTCCCGACGCCAGGATTCGGTTCTGAAGGGATTGGAGGCCCTTTCCCCGATGATCGACAGGGTACTCGTTCACGACGCCGTTCGACCCTGGGCGACGCGCTCGCTGGGTCGAAGGGTTCTGGCGGGGCTGCAGCAGGGCCCGGCCTGCGTCCCGGTGCTTCCCATCGCCGAAACCGTCAAAGAAGTGGACGGCAATCTTGTTTCCCGGACGCTCGACCGCGATCGCCTGCGGCTCACCCAGACACCTCAGGCTTTCCTTCGCGGGGTTCTGGAAAGGGCCCTGTCACAGGCATCCCGGCAGGGGATCGTTGGAACGGACGAGGCTGCGCTGGTGGAGCGTACGGGAGAGAGGGTGACCATTGTGGAGGGAGAGCGCCGGAACATCAAAATCACCTGGGAGGAAGACCTGCAAAGTACGGGCACCCCATAAATGGATTTTCGAGTTGGCAGCGGTTTCGATTTTCATCGATTTTGTCCGGATCGACCCCTGATACTTGGTGGAGTCGTCATTCCTCACGAGAGTGGTCTGCAGGGCCACTCGGATGCCGACGTGATTCTGCACGCTCTCAGCGACGCGATCCTGGGTGCGGCGGGACTCCCGGACATTGGATCTCATTTCCCGGACACGGACCCCGACTTCAAGGACATCTCCAGCATGGTTCTCCTGGAGAGGGTCTACCGTCTGGTCCAGATCAGAGGACTGCGCCTGAGCAATCTGGACGTGACGGTCATTGCCGAAGAGCCAAGGCTCAACCCTCATGTCGACGCCATCAAGGCGAACCTGGCGCGAGTGCTGCACATCGACCGGGTGCGGATTGGACTGAAAGCCACAACCATGGAACGGGCCGGCCCGATAGGGCGTAGCGAAGGCATCGCAGCGCAGGCCGTGGTCCTTCTTGTGGGTGAGACGACGCAGCATGACTGAAGAACTGCTCCACTTTACTTCTGAACTGGCCCTGGAGGCCGGAGAATTGCTCCGCGACTACCTGGGCCGGGACTTCGCCGTTTCCAAGAAGGGCCCCACCGATCTTGTCACCGATGCTGATCTGGCAGTGGAAGAGCTGATCCTGTCGCGAATCCTGGAGCGCTTTCCTGGCCACTCCGTCCTGGCCGAGGAAAGCGGGCTGCGGCAGCCTCAAGAGGAGCCGTCGAGGTTTCGCTGGATCGTCGATCCTCTCGATGGGACCACCAACTTTGCTCACCGGTACCTCTTTTTCTGTGTGTCGATAGCGCTGGAAATCGACGGCAGGCTGGAGTTGGGCGCCGTCTACAACCCGATGGCTCAGGACCTGTTTAGCGCCCGGAGAGGTGAGGGTGCGCGGCTCAACGACCAGCCGATTCGCGTGACTTCTGAAAGAGTCCTGGGAGAAAGCCTACTCTGCACGGGCTTCGCCAGGGACCGCCGGCCAATCCTGCGAAACCTTGATCTCTTTCGGGATTTTGTTCTGAGTGCTCGCGGCGTGAGGAGAAACGGTTCCGCCGCTCTGGATCTCTGCTACGTGGCGGCCGGCCGCCTTGACGGGTTCTGGGAACTCAGCCTCCACGCCTGGGACGTGGCCGCCGGCACCTTGATCGTCGAAGAGGCGGGCGGCAAAGTCAGCCGTTTCGACGGCTCTCCGCTGCAACTGGATTTTCCCGAGATCGTCGCCTCTAACGGCGGAATCCACGACCAGATGCTGTACGTGATCGAGAACGGACTCGCGGGTTCTTCCTAGCCCGCATAGATCACCGATAGGACCTCAAAAGGCCGCCCTGTTTGGTATAAAGCGTTTTGAATGAAAGACTTCAAAGCCAAACGGAGGCGGCCCTTATGAGAACAGAGTGTAAACAAGCCAGGTTCGAATTTCACCAACTATTTCAACGCAAAGTGAAGGCGCGGTTCGACGGCGGGAAGATCACCTCCGATGCAGGGGTGCTGCTGTTGCGAGAGGTCGAGAGGGGGACGGGTCTGATCGCCGGACTGGCTGAGTGTTTCAGGGATCACCGGGATCCGCGGTTGATCGAACACACGGTCGAGGAGTTGTTGGGGCAGCGCATCTACGGACTCTGTCTGGGGTACGAGGATCTGAACGATCATGATCAGTTGCGCACCGATCCGATGCTGGCGGTGGCGGTGAATAAGGCCGATCCGTTGGGGGAGAGGCGGCGGCAGGCCTCAGATCGGGGGAAGGCGCTGGCGGGCAGGTGTACGCTGAACCGGTTGGAGTTGACCGGCGCCGAGGTCGATGAGCAGGAGCGGTACAAGAAGATCGCGATGGACCCGGACCGGATCGACGGCTGGATGGTGGATGCCTTCGTGGAGTCCCACGAATCGGCGCCCGAGGAGATGGTGCTGGATCTGGATGCGACCGACGACCCGATCCATGGCCAGCAGGAAGGCCGGTTCTTTCACGGTTACTACCGCCACTACTGTTATCTCCCGCTGTACATCTTCTCGGGGGAGCATCTGCTGTGCGCCCGGTTGCGGTGTTCCAATATCGATGGGGCCGCGGGATCGGTGGAGGAACTGGAACGGATCGTCGGCCGGATTCGGCAGAGCTGGCCGGAGGTCTCGATCGTCATCCGGGCCGACTCGGGCTTTTGCCGGGATGACTTGCTCCGCTGGTGTGAAGACCATCACGTGGATTACGTGATGGGGTTGGCCAACAATGATCGGCTCAAGTCAGAGAGCGCCGAAGCGATGACTCAGGCCGAAGCCGAGTTCAACGCCACCGGGCGACCGGCGCGGGTGTTCAAGGATTTCCGCTACCGGACTCGCCACAGTTGGACCTCGGAGCGACGCGTCGTCGGCAAGGCCGAGTTCCTGGACAAAGGCGCCAATCCCCGATTCGTCGTCACCTCCCTGTCGCCGGAACGCCTGGGGGCCCGCGCGCTCTACGAAGACTTCTACTGTGCGCGGGGCGACATGGAGAACCGCATAAAAGAACAGCAGTTGGGTCTGTTCGCCGACCGGACCAGCGCGGCAACGATGCGCGCCAATCAACTCCGGCTGTATCTGTCCTCCGCCGCCTACATGCTCATGCACGCCTTGCGTCGTCTCGGACTGAAGCAGACCCCCCTGGCTCGCGCTCAGTGTCAGACGATTCGCTTGAAGCTCCTCAAGATCGGCGCCCACGTCCGCCTCACGGTCCGCCACGTCTGGATCTCCATGTCGGAAGCCTATCCCTACAGCGAGGTCTTCGCTGCCGTCGTTCGAAACCTCCAGGCCATTCCTCTGCGCTGCTGAGGTCTGTCCCGATCAAACGCCCCCAAAAACGAAATCGTTCCATCGCTCAGGCCGAGCTCTGCCTGAATGCATTCCGTCACGCTCTTCCGAACCCGAAAAACGCTCCATTCACGACCATCCACACCACCGCATCACTCGACCTGGACCGGATCGATAGCGAAACTCTCAGAAAACCGTTCCGGCCTGCCAAAATCACCTTCATTTCCAAATCGGTGATCTATGCGGGCTAGCTTCGGGGCTCAGGTTTGCGGATGTACCCGAAAGGGGTGTTGCTGCGGCCAATCCCACTTGCTTTGTACTCGGCTTTCATCTTGGTTACCAAAGGCTAAGAATAGTGAAGGTAGGACAAACCGTTGAGGCCCCTGATTTTCTCTGCAGGCCGGGCAGTGAGTGTTTCCCGTTAGAATCAAAGGTAATGAGTTGAGCCTGTGATCTTGATGCCTGGAGACTACGTCGTACTGTTGCACGGCCTGGGTAGAACCAGACTCTCCATGGCGATCCCCCAATTACGACTCAAGTCCGCCGGATTCGAGGTCATCAACCTCCGGTACCCGTCCCGCAGCAAGCCGATTGAGCAGCTTGCTGAAGTTGTCCGATCTGAGCTGGGTCGCAAGATCGAGGATAAATCGAGGACCGTTCACTTTCTGACCCACTCTCTGGGCGGAATCGTTGTCAGGGCCCTTCTCTCCGGTCACGAAATCGATGGCAACCTTGGACACGTGGTGATGCTGGCACCACCAAGCCAGGGTAGCCAGCTTGCAAACCGGTTCGGAGACAGTCAGTTGTTCCGCGCGCTGACTGGGCCGGCGGGTCAACAGCTTCGGGCCGGGCCGGGTAGCGGAGTCTCAAAGATGGGGCCAGTCGACTACGTTGTTGGTGTAGTGGCCGGACACAAGTCAACCAACCCTTTTTCGCGACTGTTAAACAATGCAGGCGATGGGAAAGTCACCCTTGAGGAGACACGCTTAGAGGGAATGGCGGACTTTCTCACCGTTCCGCGCGGACACACTTTCATAATGAATGATCCGAAAGTCATTGACCAGGCCATTCACTTTTTCCGAAAGGGTAGATTCTCTCGGCCCGCCCCTTGCAAGGGTTCGAGGAAAGGCAGTCCCAACGCCCCTGAAAACAGCCCGCGCTAGCCCGCCGGCGCTCTCTCCTGCTGGTACATGGGAGTAAACGTATAGGTCTGGTCGCGCCACGTCAGCATCTTGAGCTTGTTGAAGGAGGCCCGCATGACTTCCTTGTTTCGCAGGGACTCCTTGAAAAGATCCCAGACGATGGAGGGGCGGCCGTAAAAGCGAAGATAAGCCGTCCGCTGCAGCCGCATGAGCTCCTGTCCGCTCAGGTGGTTACGCTCGAAGGCAACCTGGTCGCTGGTCAGCGTATCCCAGCAGATCTCGTCCAGCTTCAGGAGCCCTTCCTCGATCAGCTCATCAAAAATCGCGGTCCCTGGAATGGGGATGACCACGTTGAAGTTGGCCCGCACAAGAGGCAGTTCGCAGGCCAGGCGGATAGTCTCTTTGATCTCGTCCACCGTCTCATCCAAAAGACCGATCATGAAGTATCCGGTGATTCGAATACGGCTGGTGTCGGCAATCATATGAGCCCGCTCCCGGATGGTTTCAACCGTAACCTTTTTCTTGATCAGGCTTTGAATCCGTTCACTTCCCGATTCGATACCGACCGCCATGGCCTCGCAGCCGGCAGCCTCCATGATCCGAAGCAGTTCAGGGTTCAAAGAATCCAGACGAACCCCGACCGGGCAATCCCACTTCAGGCCAAGCCCTGAATCGATCAAAGCTTCGCTGAAAGCGGTGGCGTACTTGTTGGCCAGAGTAAATTCATCATCGATGATGCTGAAACGCTGGATCCCGTATCGCTGCTTCAGAAACCTCAACTCTTCCACGACGTGTTCCGGCGTCCGATGGCGGAGCTTTCTTCCCGACAGTCCCGGCGTGTCGCAATAGGTGCAGGGATAGGGGCACCCGCGGGTTGTCAGAACCGGGTAATACTGCTCCCAGATAAAGCCGGGATACGTATCCGGTTCCACCAGGTCCCAGGCCGGAATCCCGTATGAGTCCAGATCGACCCCAAAACTGGGTGAGTTGGTCACGATCCGCTCTTCGGCAAGGCTGCGCCACACCAGACCCGGAATTTTCTGCAGCTCTGTCTCCGGGATCGCCGGGCCATATTCCTCGAACAGATGCAGACACGGCCCCATTCCCTCCTCGGCCTCCGCCTTCCACGCAAAATCCAGATCCGGCATCACAGAGAGAACAAAGTCAGGCAGAGAGGAGGGGTGGGGTCCACCGGCCAGTGTGAGGATGCGGGGATTAACCGACTTGACAATTCCCAGATGATGCTTGACATAGTTGTGGTCCCGACTGTAGCAGCGGAATCCAACGACGTCGAAATCGCCCTCGCGGACGAACCCCCGAAAGGCCTGAAACGTCATCTCCTCCTTGGGACAGTCCAGAAGGGTTACATCAAATCCCTGGTTGCGTAACACGGTTCCCAGATACAGGGTTCCGCAATCGGGGGTAACCTGGAAGTTGTTCCCTTCCCGAATGGGAAGAACGAGGAGAACTTTGAGGGACATCTGCAACTCTAGCCGTTACTGTACTGGAAAAGGCGGCCCGAAGTCTATAGAGTAAGGCGTCTCGAACACTGTGTCTCAAACCCCTGGCCAGACCTGGTTCTCGCGACTGGCACTCATTGCGCTGGTCCTTGCCGTCCACCTCCCTTTTCTCGACCAGGCCTACCACATTGATGACCGAATTTATCTGGATGTGGCCAGAAACATCTACGAGAAACCTTTGTACCCCTACGACTTCGACGCTCTCTATGAGGGCTTCGTAGCCCCCGATGCGGCCAGTCACAGTCACCTTCCCTTCACCTCGTATTACCTGGCTCTCGTCCAGCTGGCGGGCGGGCAAGAGAGCGAATGGGTGGCGCATCTGGCGTTTCTGATATTCCCCCTGCTGGCCGCCCTGGCCTTTTACGAACTGGCTAGAATGTTGTTGAGCTTTCCTTTCGCGGCGGCCGCCCTGCTGGTTTCGTCCACTGCGTTTCTGACGCTGAGCCACACCCTCATGCCGGATGTCCCTCTGCTGGCATTCTGGATCCTGGCACTGGCTTCCTGGCGTCATTTCCTGGTTCACCCCACTCGCCGGCTGTCCTGGGTCCTTTGCCTGGGTGCTGTGCTGGTGGCCAGTTTCATGTCGCTCCTGACACTCGGTCTATTACTGTTGCTGACTGCCGACTGGCTGCTGCACAAGGGAGCGCGGCCCTGGACGTACGAACGTCTTCTTCGAATCGGACTGGTGCTCCTGACCCCTTTTCTGCTCTGGACTCTCTGGTATCTTCGGGCCTATCTGCACTATGACCGCCTGGTACTGGTCAATACTTTCCTGCACATGGAGCAGCGAGACCCCTTCTCCCTGGCTGCCATTGCAGAGAAGCTGATGAGTTTCGGGCTGCATCTGGGGGGGACTTTCGTTTTTCCGCTGGCGGGATGGCTGGCGTTCACGGGCAGGACTTCCCGGAAGATCTACATTGGCGTCTTCTTCCTGGCCTTCATTCCCGCCTACGTCCAGCACCCGGAGTGGCCGTGGATCCAGGCTTTTCTGTTTGCGATTTTTGCCACCACAGGTCTCCTGACCGTCGTCAAGGTTGCCCAGGGATCACGTCGACTGTTCCTGGCATGGCTGTCGCCGGGAGGGGCTTCCGAAGAGATCTTCTGGGGCGGCCCGGCCACCCATCGAGGACAGGATTCGGTAGCGATGCTGGGAGTTCTGTTCTTGTGGTTCTGGGGCATCCTGCTGGCCTGCAGTCTGGTCTTTTACAGCGGCTCAGTCCGTTATGCGGTTCTGGCACTACCCCCCTTCCTTTTGCTCTTTCAATTCGCGGTTGAGACCGGGCGCGGCAGGATGGGAGCCCGGGTGGCACTTCTGGTGAGTCTTGTATTGACCGTTTCCTACTCGCTGCTGGTCGCCACCGCCGATCATCGGTTTGCGGAATCTTATCGGGAGGAGTGCACCCGACTGGTCCGGGAATTCGAGAGTCAGAACAGGCGGATCTGGTACACGGGGGAATGGGGCTTCCGATTCTATATGGATCAGCTGGGAGCCCGGGCGCTCACCCAGACCGGGACGGACCCGGAGGCGGGTGACATCATTGTCAAGCCCTATATTGCTCTACCCTGGATCACGCTTTACGACAGCGAAGAGTTCGTGCTCCTTCTCGAGCAGCGGCATCTGGAGGCAGACTCGCCTCTTCGAATCCTCGATTTTCATTCCTCCGCCGGTTTTTACAGCACAGCCTGGGGCATCCTCCCGATCAGTTTCACGGGTGAGAAGCGCTGGGAGTGGCTCAATGTCTTCCAGGTCAAGAAGAAATTCGATGGTCCGATCCCGGAGATCAAACGGCCGTGGTAGTGGGTTTGGAATCGGCCGACCCTTCTGTGCGAGAATGGACCTTGTTGACTGCGGCCAAAATCCGACGTACCTGAAGATGCGAGGAAGCTCATGAAGCCCGAGGCATTGGAAGAGCGCCGTCGGGCGCTCGAAGAGTCCTTTTTCAAAGATCACAACGCCAGGCTTCGGGACGCAATAAGGGCAAAGGCCGCCACCGGTCGGAAGAGAACGGCTTTGTCCCAGAGCTCCGGTCTCACGGATCCGATCCTTCTGAACCTGCTTCTCGAACTCGAGATCGACAGTGAGACGCTGGCCGCCCTGACCCTGATTCCTCTGGTGGAGATTGCCTGGGCCGACGGCTCAGTCGCAGACCGTGAGCAGAAGGCGATCCTGGAGGCCGCGGCTTCGATCGGGATCGATCCGGAAAGCGAAAGCCACCTGCTGCTCAGGAACTGGCTCAAAGAGCCTCCGACACCCAGGCTCCTGGAGGCCTGGGAAGCCTACGTGGCAGCCCTTTCCGAAACGTTGACGGCCGAAGCCCGCGAGACTCTTCGGGACGATGTCATAGGGCGAGCGACTGGGGTGGCCAGGGCCGCCGGAGGATTCCTCGGGCTGGGCCGCAAGATCTCAGCGTCCGAGTTGAAGGTCATTGATCGTCTGGAACAGGCCTTTTTTTCCGAAGGTGGGGAAAAGGTGGCAGAGTAGACTGTCCCTTTTTTTCTTACCGGAGGAAGGAAGGGCGGGTTGATTCGTAGTCTCGAATCCTGCTTTGCAGTTCCAAAGTCAATCCGATGTCATCGATTCCGCTGAGCAGGCACTTTTTCCTAAACGGATCGATTTCGAAGCTGAAGCGGACCCCCGGATCTCCCGACACCGTCTGCTCCTGCAGATCCACATCCAGCGGGTAACCGGAGACCTCCATCACGGCATCGCGCAGCCGGCGGACAACGTCTTTACTCAAGACGATCGGAAGGATCCCGTTCTTGAAGCAGTTGTTGAAAAAGATGTCGGCGAACGAGGGGGCGATCAGGACCCGAAAGCCGTAGTCCTGCAGGGCCCAGGCCGCGTGTTCGCGGGAAGATCCACAGCCGAAATTGGTTCCCGTGAGCAGTATCGTGGCTTCCTTGAATCGTTCCTGATTCAACTCGAACGCGGGATCGATGGTGCCGTCTTCCCGAAAACGCCAGTCGTAGAAGAGAAACTCTCCAAAGCCGGTTCGCTCAATCCGCTTCAGAAACTGCTTGGGTATGATCTGATCGGTGTCGACATCGATCCGATCCAGCACCGCGGCCGCGCCCTTGTGAGTTACAAACGGCTCCATGTTTGACTTCCCCTCGCGACTGTCGCTTCCGTCGCGGTCCTCACGAATCCCACTCACGGACGTCGACGAAATGACCGGCGATGGCTGCCGCAGCAGCGGTGCTCGGACTGACGAGATGAGTTCGCCCTCCCCGGCCCTGTCGCCCTTCGAAGTTTCGGTTGGACGTCGACGCGCATCGCTGCCGAGGCTCCAGAATGTCTGGATTCATTCCCAGACACATACTGCAACCGGACTCCCGCCATTCAAATCCCGCCTCCTTGAAGATCCTGTCCAGACCCTCTTCTTCCGCCTCCCGCTTGACTCGCTGCGAACCCGGAACCACCATGGCGCGAACCCCATCGGCTACTCGTTTGCCGCGTACGACAGAGGCGGCCAGGCGCAGATCTTCGAGACGCGAGTTCGTACAGGAGCCGATAAAGACCCGGTCGATGGACACGTCCCCAATCGGCGTTCCGGCTTGCAGTCCCATGTACTCGAGAGCTCTACGGCAGGACTTTCTCGAGCTTGGATCCGGCATGTCCTCGGGGTCGGGCACCACCCCGGTCACGTCGGTCACCATACCAGGATTGGTTCCCCAGCTGACCTGGGGGGCAACATCGGTGACATCCAGTTCGATCTCCCGGTCGAAGCGGGCTCCGTCATCAGTAGGCAAGGCCTCCCAGTAAGCACGTGCCCTCTCAAAGTCCTCGCCTGCGGGCGCGAACTCTCTTTCCCTCAGGTATTCAAAAGTCGTCTCATCAGGTGCAATCATGCCGGCTCGGGCCCCAGCCTCAATGGACATGTTACAGACCGTCATCCGCTCCTCCATGCTCATTTCGCGGATGGTCTCGCCCGTATATTCGATAACGTGCCCGGTGGCTCCGTCGGTTCCGATTTTCCGAATCATGAAAAGAACCACATCTTTGGCGGTAACCCCCGACGGGCGGCGCCCCTTGATCCGGACTTGCATGGCATTCGGCTTGAACTGGGGCAGACATTGAGTCGCGAGAACGTGTTCAACTTCACTGGTGCCAATACCGAAGGCAAGCGCACCAAAGGCCCCGTGGGTCGCCGTGTGGCTGTCACCGCAAACCATGGTCAGTCCCGGCTGAGTCAGACCCAGTTCGGGCCCAATGATGTGGACGATGCCCTGTTCCGGGCTGTCCAGGCCGTACAGAGGAATCCCGAACTCCTCGCAGTTGCGCGCAAGAGCATCAATCTGGGCTTTGGACACGCGATCTTCGATTGGGCGGCTTCGAGACCAGGTGGGCACATTGTGATCCATGGTCGCAAAGGTCAAATCTGGCCGCCGTACCTGTCGGCCGGCGAGTCTCAATCCATCGAAGGCCTGCGGAGAAGTCACCTCGTGCACCAGATGACAATCGACGTACAGGAGAGCGGGTCGTCCCGGCTGCTGGTCAACGACGTGGTCGTCCCAGATCTTATCGAAAAGAGTCCGGGCCATCAGACGCGGATCCGAGCAGCTCTGGCCTTGAGCTTCTGGTCCATCTCCCGAGTGATCTCGAATTCGTTCTCGACAATGGCGGCAAGCTCGGCATCGCTGACTTCCTTCCTGGAATCGGCCAGGCGTGTGAAACAGTGATAGGCCTTGTCCAGATCTTCGCGCGAGAGTTCATAGCCCAGTTCCTTGAGCTTGACGCTCAACGCGTGACGTCCACTGTGCTTGCCCATGACCAGCTTGCTACCGGCCACTCCGACCGACTGCGGGGTCATGATCTCGTAGGTGAGAGTGTTCTTGAGAACACCGTCCTGGTGAATTCCAGCTTCATGGGCGAAGGCGTTTCTTCCCACGATCGCCTTGTGGGATTGAACGGGGCTTCCGGTCAATTCACAGAGCAATCGGCTGGAAGGATAGATTTCGGTGGCGACGACGTCGGTGTGGTAGGGGAATCTGTCCTGCCTGGTTGCCAGGGTCATCACGACCTCTTCCAGGGCGGCGTTTCCGGCCCTTTCACCGATTCCGTTGAGCGTGCATTCGATCTGACGACACCCGCCCGAGACTCCGGAAATGGAGTTGGCGACAGCCAGACCCAGATCGTTGTGACAGTGGGTACTGAAGACGGCTTTGTCGCTGTTCGAGATCTTCTCGATAAGACGACGGATCAGGCCTCCGTACTCCTCCAGCACGGAATAGCCGACCGTGTCCGGGACATTGATGACAGATGCGCCGTTTTCAATCGCGGCCTCAAAGATCTCGACCAGAAAATCGAAATCGCTGCGGGTTGCATCCTCGGCGGAGAATTCCACCTCATCGCAGAGATCCCGCGAAATCCGGACAGCCTCAATCGCCTGTTCAAGAACTTCGGAGCGGGTCTTGCGAAGCTTGTGTTTGAGATGGATGTCCGAGGTGGCAATAAAGGTGTGAATCCTCCTCTTGTGTGCGTCCTTGATGGCATCCCAGGCCCTTTCGATATCCTGCCTGCGGGCCCGGGCCAGGGCCGCGATGGTGGGCTGGCGTACCTCCGAGCAAATAGCCCGTACCGCCCGGAAGTCACCCTCTGAGGAAATGGGGAATCCCGCTTCCATTATGTCGACGTTCAGACGCTCCAGCTGACGGGCCATCTTCAGCTTTTCGTCCAGGGTCATCGAGCACCCCGGGGACTGCTCACCATCCCGCAGCGTCGTATCGAATACCAGAACCTTTTCCGACATTTAGAACAAAGACGCTAGCAAAATCAGTGATTTAGGTCAATGTTCGCTCGTTCCCGGTTACGCGTTCCGCGACTTTATCAGAGCCGGCCGCGGGAGCGGCCGGGAGGGAGGGTAGCCCGGATTATGCAAGAACCGTAGTTCGGTGTTGAAAAACGACTCGAGAAGTGGCCCAACTCGGAAGCGGGCAGGTGTGACAGGCGGATTTGCGAAGAATATGGGTTGGCGAGGCGTCTGAGTGGTTTGGGGAGTGAATTTCAGACAGATCTGGGCCTGGATGAGTGTCGGAAGCGGTTTTTCGGGGGAGCTGGGAAAAGCTAACTGGAGTTGAGGCGACTCAAGACGAGGTGGAAGAGGGGTTGTTCGGGAAAGGCTGAGGAAAGATGGACCCAGATGCGTCGAGTGGTTTGTCGGATCCGGGCCCCAATCTTGAGGATCCGACGACGTAAGGTTTCGATTTCGAGCTTGTGCCAGGGGGTTCCGTGAAGATAGTCGCGCAGGCGAACGAACATCTGGTAAGCCAGTGCATGCAGGAGGAGTCGAAACTGATTGGCCAGGAATCGATGACAGCTGAGTCGGTCCATGCTCAGATGATTCTGTGAAGGCCTTGATGAAGTTCTCGGTCTGCCCTCGGTTTGTGTAGTGGTCATAAAGTGATTGGGAGCAGAGATCGTCCCGGTTGGTAACTACAAAGCGACGATTGATCCCACGCTGATCGACCTCCACTTTGACAATGACGCGACGGGATCGATCCCAGCTGTGGGCTCGATAAAGAAACTCGTCAAACTGACGCTGTTTTTCCTCCAGCTCAAGGAACCTTTCCCGAGTCGAATCCAGCAGGGGCTCGACCACTCGCTGCAGGCGAGGGTTTCGGCTTAACCCGATGACATATTGGAGTTTATTCTCTTCACATTCACAGAACTCGTAGAGCCGAGGCGTGGCAAAGCCGCTGTCGGCCCGAATCTCAATCTCGACATCCGTCCCCACTGCTTGTCGGATGGCCTCCACGACTCGCTTCAGAATGGGCACGATGTGAGAGGCAGCCCCCTTGTTGCCAGGTCTCAACACGGCACAGACCAGGTCTCCCGTGTCGGCATCGAAGATCAGCAAAGGATGCAAAATGTGGTTTCGGTAATACCCGTGGTAGAAGGAGAACTCCTGTTGGCCGTGAGTGTGGTCGTCGGTACTGTCCAGATCCAGGATGATCTTGCTGGGACGTCTCTTCTTCAGGGAGCGCACATAACGGTCTAGCAGCCACCGGCTCAGACGCATCAGATCCTTCTTGGTGACGGAGTTCTCCAGGCGGGAGAAAGTCGGCTGGGTGGCCAAATCGGGATCGCTCTCTGGCAACTGATCACAGACTGTCTTGAGCATCGGATCCGAGCGCAGCGTATCGGCGTCGTTACAGTCTTCGTAGCCGGCCACGATCTGCAAGACTCGTTGTCGGATCAACTTCAACAGGTCATGACGAATGTAGCGTTGGTCTCGACTTTCCGAAATACAGGAACTGAAGCCCTCGCACAATCGATGTTGACGATCCAGCGATCCAAACAACAACCATCCTGCGTCGGAAGTGAGGCTCCCCCCATCAAAACGAGCCGTGATGTTTCTGTGGCTATGAAATGGCAGGGTATTCTGGCAGACTGTTTTTGACATTGCCGTAGCTCCTGTTTAGGGTCTTTGTTTCTCTAAACCCTTTTATATCAGAGAGCTACGGCCTTTTTTCTGGGCCCACATCTCACTTGAATTTAGATCTCTTGCATAATCCGGGGTAGCAGACCGTCTCGGTGCTTCCCGCGGTTTCCGCCGTGGGCTCTGATTACCTGCAAGACCCCCACACTACAGCTGCTTGACTCTGGTTCCGAATAGCAGGAATGTGGTGGCGACACTGGCCAGCACCACAGCCAGACACAGGATCGAGACGGATGGGGAAAAGGTATCGGCCAGGGCCCCGGCGGTGAGATCTCCTGCCGGCATTCCGCCCCGGAAGGCCAGAAAGAACAGACTCATCACCCTTCCACGCATCTCGTCGGCGGTCGCCAGCTGGACCAGCGACGTAATCGAAGCGAACAGCCCGATCAGACAGGTGCCGGCCGCGAACAAAAAGACACTGGCTATGATCCAGTGGGTGGAGAGAGCGAAGGCGGCCGACAGAATAGCCAGAGCCAGCTGTGACCAGAGTGTCAGCAGACCACGTCGGGACAGGCCCGAAAGGCCGGCGAACAGAAGGGCTCCCACAACGGCACCGGCACCGGCGATGGACATCATCGAGGAGTAGGTGACCTCCCCCATCTGGTAGACCCCTTTAACGAAAGCCGGCAGCAGAGTGAGCAGCGGAACACCGCAGAACGTGCTCACGAAACCCAGAATCATGAGGTGGCGGAGCGCGCGCTTCCCGAGAACGACCTGTACCCCTTCCTTGATCTGGCCGACCATGGTCGCCTCCGTTTTCGGAGGCTTGAAAGTACTCTTGATCAGGAGCAGCGAGATGATGACCGCGAGGAACGACAACCCGTTCAGCGCAAAACACAACACGGCTCCGAAGGCCGCCATCACAACGGCTGCCAGCATCGGGCCGGCCACCCGGGCCAGGTTGAACTGAATCGAGTTCAAGGCGATCGCGTTGGGAACGTCCTGGCGCCGGACCAGTCCCGGTATCAGTGCCTGGGAGGCTGGTCCGCCGAAAGCCTGACCCAGGCCGGCAACGAAAACCAGAACCAGGAAATGCCAGATCTCGACCCGGTCAAAGAAAATCAGGCCGGTCAGAATGAGCGCTGTTGTCATCTGCACGACCTGGGAGAAAAGCAGGAGTTTTCTCCGGTCCAGTCGATCGGCAAAAGCTCCGCCGATGACCGAGAACAGGACCAGCGGCAACTGGCCCAGGAAACTGGTCAGACCCAGATAAAAGGACAGCCCGGTCAACTGAAGGATCAGCCAGGACAATGCGACCTGCTGCATTAAAGTGCCGGTGGTGGAGGTAAAGGACCCCAGCCATATGATCCGGAAATCGCGATACCCGAAGGCACTGAAGGTTCGAGGCAAGAAGCGGCTGGCCGGGGGGGAAGCCGGTTGTGAAGCAGAAGGATCCATCTCTAGGTTTCGATCGCAGGTTCAAAAGGGCTGAGAAATCTCAAAATCAGGCAACCTCGATCAGCCGTTTTCGAATCATGTCGTCAATAAAGAGTTTCAGGCGCTGATCGGCCGGTTCGACTCGGCTTCCGAATTCTTTCCGAAGTTCCCGAAGGAGGGCGGCAAGCGGCTTCTCCCCGTCCAGCCCCAGCCAGACTGCAGTACCGACGCTATCCAGACGGATGCGGTAGTGGGATGGCCCGAACCAGCGAGAAAGGAACCGCCCGGGGACCCCGGAGCCGAACTTGGGTCGCAGGAGGACCGCTTTGCCTTCAGCGTCCAGCTGCCAGTCCAGCAGCCGTCTGGGTTTCAAGGCAAAGAAGCCCTGCGGCTTCTCATTCAACCTTCACTCCCAGGGCGCCGCCCTTCGTCATCGCCTTGAGCGGAGCTTTGAGCAGAACCAGGAAAATCCAAACGAAGCCCACGAGCCCCAACCACGCGTTGTCTCTCAGGAAACCGGGAAGATAGCCGGCCACGACGGGAAGCGGGTTGACGGCTCCCCTCAGCTCGAAGCCAAGCACGAGGAAGGCCAGCAGAACCGCCATCAGCGCTTCCCCGGCAATAAACCCGGAAGACAGAAGGACTCCCGTATTGATCGCTGTGGTCTTCTCTCCCTGCGTGGCGTTGCCCCGCCGCAGAAAGCCGTCCAGAATCCAGCGGAAGATTCCTCCCACGAAGATTGCACAGGTGGAATGGAACGGCAGATACATGCCAACCGCGATGAGCATAGGGGAAGGAGCGTTGATCAGGATCAACCCGAGTGCAAAGAACATGCCTGCAATGACCAGTGGCCAGGCCATCTCGCCTCCCACGATTCCCCGGGCCAGCAGAGCCATCAGGCCCGCCTGGGGAGCGGGGAGCTCTGCACTGCCGATTTCATAGACACGGTCCATGGCCATCATGGGCCAGATCAGAACCAGGGCAGCCACCACGACACCGATGATCTCTCCCACCTCCATGCGCCAGGGGGTCCCACCCAGAACATGTCCCACCTTGAGATCCTGGATCATGTCGCCGGCGATCCCGGCGGCGCAGCAGACCACACCAGCCACACCCAGCACGGCCATAATCCCTGGATCTCCAGTGACCCCGATCATGACCATCAAAACGGCGCAGATCAGTAGGGTGCTGAGAGTGAGACCGCTGATCGGATTGTTGGAACTGCCCAGCAGACCCACCAGGTAACCCGCCACGGCAGCAAAAAGAAAACCCAGAATGATCATGACGACGGTCAACAGGAGTGCTCCGGGCGTTGAACCACTGAAATACCGGTAAAGAAAGAAGAGAGGGAAGGCCAGAGCAAAGATGCCGGCCCCCGTGTACTTGAAGTTGATGTCGATCTGGAGTCGATTGACTGCACGGCTCCCATCTTTCGCCGCCTGCAGATCTCTCATCGCCCTTCGTATCCCGTCGACAAGCGAGGTCCGCAGCTTGAGGAGGGTGTAAAAGGCCGCGACTATCATGGTGCCCACGGCCAGGGGCCTCACCTGCTTCCGCCACACCTCCTCACTCCAATCGATCCATGAGGCCGAATCGCCGATGCCGGATGTAAGTTCCGGATTAAGAAAAAGGCTGAGCGGGACCAGAAAGAGCCAGCCGATCACGGCTCCGGCAAAGAGATTCGCAGCGATTCCCGGACCCACGATGAAACCGACGCCGATCAGAGCGGGTGAAGCCGCCGCGGATTCCAGGAGCAGGCCTCCCCGGTAGCGGACCGTCCGAGTCAAGAGCTCAATCTGCGAAGTCCCCAGCATGACGAAAGTGCGGGCGTAATCCGCCACCATGGGGATGCCGTTCGGATTCTTGAGAAGTTCCCAGACAGCTGCCAGACCCATGGCGCTGAAAACGTAGCCGGCTCCGCTCTGACCGCCCTGCCCCGCCTTCACGAGTTCCCCGGCAGCCACACTCTCCGGGAAAGGAAGATTCGCCTCTTCCACCAGAGTGCGTCTCAGCACGATCACGAAGAGTACCCCGAGAAGTCCACCGATGAGCATGATCAAGGTGCTGTCCAGGTAACGCAGTTCATCCCACACGCCGCTCAAGACGAAAGCGGGAATCGTGAAAATGGCCCCTGCCACGAGCGCTTCGCCGACGGAGGCGGTGGTTCGAGCGATGTTCTCTTCCAGAATTGAGGCCCGGAAGGGCCTGAGTGCTGCCATCGCCACCACGGCTGCCGGAAAAGTGGCGGCCACGGTCAAACCAACTTTCATGCCCAGGTAGGCGTTGGCCGCACCCAGGACACAGGCCATCACTACACCGATCAGCAGAGATCGAAGGGTCAGTTCGGAGAGGGACGTTTCGGCTGGAACGTAGGGTTTGAAGTCCTCGGAACCACCGGAAGAGTTTTTGTCTTCGTTCATCTAGGTCGGTCCTGCATCTTGTCCATGCACGTGGTCAAAGATCCACGGCATTTAACAATATTTCGCCTTTACTGACAAGAATGGGTGGCCAGGGTTGAGGGGGTGGTGGGCTGAGGGGCCTGTACTCCGGCTGACAGGACTGAACGGCTGATGGGCTCAGTGGCGTGTACGGGCCAGGGGTTCTAATCGCTGCGGGTCCGGGAGGGCACGAAGCGGACTTCCCACAGATACGCTCGCGTCAGATCGTTGGAAAGGAGAGTGTTCCCGGCGATTTGTCCGTGGTTGTTGATCGCCACGCCCTCGCTGGGCAGGTTTGCCGGATCCGGCGTCGCCTGCAGGGTCACCCGCCCTTCCTCGGTCCAGAGGAAGGCCAGAGGGTTGTTGACCTCGCTGGCCTGGAGGTTGGTCCCGACGATTTGCCCGAGTGCGTTCAGGGCGATACGGGAATCGGTAGGCGCCCTGCCAAGACTTTCCATGCCGGTTGAGAGCGTCCACCGGAAGGCTCGAACCTCCTGCTCCTGCTGGGCACCACCCAGAGAGAGGCTGTGGCCAACCACGACACCATGGTCACCGATTTCGTAGGCCATACTGAGAGGAAAGCCCAGGTCCAGGCCTCCCAGATCGATGAATCCCCTCTCCGGACTCCAGTAGAAAGCCCGGGGCTGGTCTTCCTGGTAGCGCGCCCAGCCCACAATTTCGCCGAAGCGATTGATGGAGGTGGCCGTGCTGAAAAGGGCGGCCTCGGGTCCGATGTAACGAAGCCCGTCGTCCCGGCTCCAGACAAAGGCCCGGTTGTCACTGTATCCCACAACCTGCGCGATTTCGTTGATGGCCAGCGCTTCGCTCCACCCGGGCGCCTCAATGTCCACGATGCCCGTCTCCGGAGACCAGACGAAGGCTTTGAGAACGCCCCGTGCGCCCCGGCTGCTCCCGACCACGTGACCCCTCTCATTCATAGCCTGGGGAACCGTCAGAGGGGAGGCTGAGTCCAGCGCACCCACACTCTCCAACCCGTCATCCAGCGACCAGACATAGGCCCGGAAGACGTAACTGTCAAAGGTCTCGCAGAGCACCTGGTTCGCAGAGTTTACCTGAACCGCGCGAGTGTGAGCCTGCTGGTCTTCTCCCAGATCCACCATTCCGACCTGGCGGTCCCACAGAAAGGGGTGGACGACTCCGGCGGCCGTTCGGCTTTGACCAACGACGACCCCCTTATCATTGATGTCGGCAGCCGCGCTTTCGCTGCCCAGTGTCCCTAAATCGAAGCTGACAACTTCAACGACTTCGATCTCCCGCTCCGAGGCGGGAACCCCACCTCTCTGGGATCCGGATGCTTCTGTCTCGCCCTCATTGAGCCCAACCCGCGAAGCCGGAATGGGAACAATTGATGTATCCCGGCGGCTGGTTGGAACTGGTGACGAGGCGCCAGGAGCAGTCCCGCTCTGAAACACCTCGCTGAACCGCTCCATACGGCGAGCGTTTTCCGCTCGACTGACTGCATTCCTCGTAGAAACGACCCGAGTCATGGCGCGACCCCGGTCCGGGCGGATGAGGCGGCCGGCGGAGAACCGGGAGGCGAGCGTGTCGCCCGGGTCCCCGGAAACGGGCCCGGTTTGGGTTTTCAGAATAGATGCTCTGGACCGGGACGGAAGCTGAAGACTCGTCGGATTGACAATCGACCTCAGAGGATGATCGGACTCACTGCCTCTTCTCAACAGCGCCGATCGGTGAATGGGGCCATCCAGCCCGGAGGACAAAGAGACATCCCCTCCAGAAGTTCCCGGGGCACTCCAGGGCACCACGGTGGAAATGGGCAGCAGCACGAAAAAGGCCAGGAAGAAAGCCTTCACAGCTGCCGAATCACTGAGCACTCCCCGTTTGACCCCGGGGTTGAGCAGGGCCTGGAAACGGTCCTTCAGGACCGACGATTGAGAAACTTCCAGCGAACCCCAGAGACGCCGGCTCGATACAGCCCGCGCCACCTCCAGAAGATGGCCGGCATAGTCAGAAGGCCGCGTCCCTGCTTCAAGAACCTGGTCGTCACAGGCCCGCTCCCGATCAACACGCAGGTTGCGCGCCGTGCGCCATACCAGCGGGTTGATCCAGAAGCATATGCAGGCAAGCTCCGATATCAGATTGCTGAGGTTGTCCAGGCGTTTCACATGTGCGAATTCATGGAGCAGGATCGAACGCAGCCGATCCTCAGACCAGGTGCGCCACACGGCGGGTAGAAGTACGGCAGGCCGGATAACGCCAACCGAAAGGGCCACCTCCAGGCGAGGGGTCAGGTAGAGGCGGGCAGCCCGCCCCAGATTCAGCCTGGTAGCCGTTACTGACGCCACCCACTTCAGGTGCGGGTCGGACACTTTCTTCGATCGGAGTATCACGCTCCAGACACTGGCCATACCCAGGAGCAGACGCACCATCAGTATCAGGGATCCCAGGATCCAGACGATGCCGAACCCTCCGGCAGCGATGGCAATCAGATTCTCTCCTGAAATCCCGCCCCGGTTGCCGGCGAGTCCGGGCCTTCGGACTGACGGAGTTACCGGCGAGTTGTTGAGGTGCCCCGAGCTCAAGCCCATTGCATGGCCCACTGGCGCGCCACTTTCGGGTAACCCCTCAGACTTCTCCGCCCTCTTCGCCACGGTCTTCGGAGTTTCGCCGGCCTCCCGTAAAGCCCCGTCCTCGGTGAGAACCGGGCGCTCCATCAGGGAAAGACTCCATTGGGGCAACCCCAGAGAGAGGAGAGAGAGCAGCAGCAGGGCCAGTAAGCCCAGCATTCGAAACGTGTGTCTTGCTGAGGCGGAGAAAGCTCTGCCCTGGAGGGCGACAACCCCCTCGAGAAGGGCAAGTATCAAAAGGCCCTTCAACGCGATCAGGGCCAGCCAAACTCCCCAGGAACTCGAATACTGCTGCAGCCAGGGATAGAAGATGGGATCCATTAAAGTGACCAAGCGGGGCTCAACCGGCGACTCCCGGTCCCCGGGCCGGCCCTCCATCGCATGGGTCTGCCGGCCGGGCTGTATGAGCTGCTACAGGCCTTCCTTTTTCGCCGTCTTCACAATTGCCAGAATTTCGTCGTACTCGCGCGTGCTCATCTGCGTGTCCGAGATGTCCAGGACGGCCGAAACAATTCGGCTTGCCGAACCATCGAAAAAGGTCTCCATCACATGCTCCAGCATGGAATTGCTGGCTTTTTCCACCGGGGTGGTTGGACTGTAGACGTAATGATGACCTCTACGCTGGTGCTGCAGGTGCCCCTTGCGCTCCAGAACTCCAAGTAGGGTGCGGACCGTTGAATAACCTGGAGGTTCGGGGATCTGTCGCATCACCTCAGCCGCAGTCGCTTCACCCAGTCGATAGATAACGTCCATGATCTGGCGCTCTCTACGACTAAAGTCTTGAATCTTCGCGGGTGTCAATGTCGCCTCCTCCGTGCTTTTCCCAGTAATTTATCTAGAATACAAATGATCACCGTCACTTAACCCAGTGCGAATAAATTAACAGTCCGGAGCCCTCAGGGTCAACAGATTGCCGCAACGGCGCGACTCCGAGCCCTTTCCTGCATCTTAAGACACTCAGATCCTGAGCATGCCCGACTGGGTTGACGAGGTGTGCCAGGAAATGCTAATTTATTCGCATTAGCGGTTGCATGGAGGATTCTATCCTGCGGGGGGTGAGGAACCAGGATTCTGAGCCGACATCTTCCTTCAAGAGAGGGCGGCTCCCGGATCGGGGAGTCCTCGCCCTGGTGTTGGTCCGTTTTATCCCGGGCGCGGCCGCTGAGACATCCCCAAGACTCGCCTGCGGGATTTCCCAGGTAACCCATACCGAACACGCCCTGAGCGGCGCCACGCCGGTGGCCCTGGACCTGGCGGGGAGTAAAGCCCTGGTGCTATCCAGCGGAAACCTGGCAGGATCCGGATCGAACGGAGATGGTCTGGAGCTTTTCCTCCTGGACCTGAGCGACAAGAGCGTCCGGCAACTGAGTGATTTGGGAGACACCACCACCTTCCGCAACCGAATTTCGGCCAGCGAAGGCCTTGCCAGAGCGGTCTTCAGGAGTTCTGCAAATCTGACCGGTGAGAATCCAGATGGCCATACCCAGCTGTTTCTCCTGGATACTCTCGAGCTCAAGTTTCACCAGCTGACCAGTGCGCAGTCAGCCATTCTGGAAGCCGGGCCGGATCCCGTGATCAGCGGCAACGGGCGGATCGTGATCTTCAGTAGCACCGGCGATCTGGTCGAGCTCAACGACGATCGGAGTCTGGAAGTCTTCTCCCTCGATCTGGACGGACAGCAGATCAGCCAGTTGACGGACCTGAGCCAGGCCTCCGAGGTGCGAGGCTTCGTCGTCAGCAGGGATGGGAATCGCGTGGCTTACCACCTCCATCATCCCCTGAGCGCCTTTAGTGATATCGTGATCGCGCACCGGTCCTCCGACACCCGGCGGGTGCTGATCAGCGGTCGGAACATTGCTCTGCCACTCCTTTCGGGTGACGGAAAGTTTCTTTTTTTCGTTGCTCGCGAAGATTTCACCAATCAAAACCCTGACGACAGCGCCGAGATCTTCAGGCTTCAGACTGACCTTCCCAACGCTCTCGACACCTTGACCCAGTTGACCGACTTCCCACCTGCTGCGCGCCCTTTGAACCCGTTCGGCGATTCCCTTCAGATTGAGGCCCTGGACATCAGCGGCGACGGATCCAGACTGGCTTTTCAATCGTCCGCCAACCTGCTCGGGATCGCGGGCGATCCCGGCAACAGCTTGTATGTACTGGACGTGAATACCAAAAGTCTCAACCAGTTTCCAGTGACCTCTGATGATGTGACGCAAGGGGGATTTCCAAGAATCTTTTTGAGTAGGACGGGACATAGGATTCTGACGGGATCCAGAGGTGATCCGGCAGGCGACAATCCGGATGGGAGCTGGGAATCATTCCTGGCGGAGTGTGAACCGGCCCAGACTTTCTTTTTCCCACAGGTCGGGTCGGGAATCGTGCTTGACCTGGAACTGCAGACCACATTCATGTTCGCCAGCACCGGCGGGGCCATTCCGGTTCAGCTGGAGTTCTTCGACCGCCACGGAGAGCCTCTAGAGGTTCGCCTCAAGGAACACGGATCCGGGAGCTTTTTCTCGGTCAACCTCAATCGCGGACGGTCCTGGGTGCTGCAGACAAGGGCCCCGGACAAAATTACGACAGGCTACGCCAGAGTCTCCACCGGCACTGGTCTCACGGGAACCGGGGTGTTCTCGGGACTCCAGCACTCGACGGGGACATTCCTGTATGAAGCGGCGGTGCCTCTGACTCAAAGCCTGGCCGAATTCAGTGTTGTGGTGACTCAAAGCGACGTCCTGAAGACGGGTCTGGCCGTTGTCAATCCTGCCGGCGGAGACCCTGGAACGGCACTGGTATTCATGCGGCTCTACGATAGCGAGTTCCGACTTCTCGGAGAAGTCACGGTGGAGATGGCCGAAGGTCAACATCAGGCCCAGTTCGTGGATCAGATTTTTCGGACTGTGGCGGCGGAGAAGATGCGAAACGCCATACTCACCGTGCACAGCAGCAACCCGCTGGCGGTGGTGGCTTTGCGCCAGCGAGATGACCCATCGCAGGATTTCCCGGATGATGTACCCACCCTGACAACCTTTCCTGTCGCCCCGGGCGCGCCGGATGAGGCCCCTCCCGAGCTCTCCCGGGAAAAGCCATTCTAGCGAGTCTCATGGCAGGAACGACCCGCCTGGCCGGCCAGCCGGCAGGGCTTCATGCCTTCGGCAAAGGGTCCGGGGTTCGGTACCCTTCAGGAAGACTTCACTTCGCACCGAGCGGCAGCCCCTTGAAGCCTTGAGGCCGCTTTTTTCATCCACTCTCATGCGCAGGACACCGGAAGGCTGGGTAAACCCGGACCCGGAGAGATGACCCATCTCCCTGGCCTTTTCCATGAACCGCGCCCAGATGGGCAGTGCTGCTGAAGATCCTTCCAGGTTGAGATCGGGAGGATTGTCGGATCCGACCCAGATACCGCACAGCAAATCAGGGGTGTAGCCAACAAACCAGGAATCATTCGTCGTACCCGTCTTGCCGGCTGCCGGCAGTTCGAATCCGAGCTGCCGGGCCATCCTTCCCGTCCCCTTATCCAGGGCCGTTTGCAGGGCTGAAGTGATCAAAAAAGCGGTCTCGGGACTGATAACCCGCTGTTTCGTAGACCCTTCTTCGAGAGCAATGCCGTCCACTGTCACTCTGGTCCACGCTTTCAAGGGGATTCTCAAGCCACCGTTTGCCAGCACCTGATATCCCTGTAGCAGTTCCAGAAGAGAGACCTCATAACTGCCCAGAGCCAGCGAGGGGTTGGGTTGAAGCCGTCCCGAAAAGCCCATCTCTTCAGACAGTCGGGTCACCCGGTCAAGACCTGCCCACTCCGCTACCTTGACGGTTGGCACGTTCAACGAGTGGGCTAGAGCATCGCGAACGCTGACGATCCCTGAGTATTGATCCCTGTAGTTGCGGGGCGAATACTTCGCTCCGTTATGCTCAAGTGTGTAAGGCGCATCCAAAACGGGAGTGGCCAGGGTCAGGCGCTTCTCTCGCCACCGGCGCGACTGTTCCAGCGCAGCCGCAAACACGAACGGCTTGAACGTGGATCCCGGTTGGCGCAGAGCACGTGTCGCTCGATTGTACTGGCCCCGGGCGTAGTGCCGCCCCCCTATCATGGCCAGGATCTGGCCGTTCCCAGGATTGACAGCGATCAAAGCTGCCTGCAGACCGGGAGGGTCTGCCCTGGAGGAAAGGAGTCGCTCGAGCCGCTTCAACTCGGTCTGAACCGCCTCGAAGGCCGCACCCTGCAAATCGGGATGGAGGGTTGACAAGACTTCAATGTCGGAAGGAACCCTCAGGTCAACCTGGGAATGGGCCGCCAGCCGACGGGTGAGAAAATCGACGAAATAGGGAGCGTTGGTCAACTCTCCATCGTCCTGCTGCTTGAAACGCAGTGGCTGGCCGCGAGTGCTCCGGTTTTCGGCGGTCGTGATGTATCCACGTCTCTCCATCTGATCCAAAACCAGGTTCCGCCGCTTCCTCACCAGGTGCGGGCTTCTGTAGGGGCTGTACTTGTTGGGAGCGGGAATCATGGCCGTCAGGGCCGCGGCTTCACCCAGGGTCAGGTCTCTGCACTCTTTACCGAAAAATGTTCCGGATGCCTGGCCCAGTCCGCGGATGGCAAAGCTCCCTGTCTGTCCCAGATAGACGTCGTTCGCATAGAGCTGGAGTATCTCCTGTTTACTCAGGCGGCGTTCCAGCAACAACGCCAGAAACAACTCCTGAAGCTTGCGGCTGATCAGACGGTCACTGGACAGAAAATAGTTCTTGACGAACTGCTGCGTGAGCGTACTCCCCCCCTGCCTGATCTCCCAGTGCCGGATGTTCACGGCCAGAGCGCGGACAGCCCCCAGCAGATCGATACCCCCATGGCGAAAAAAGCGATCATCCTCGGCGGAAATGAGTGCATGAATCAGATGAGGAGGCAAGTCTTCGAACCGAAGCGGCTTGCGGCGCTCCCTGTCCGCAAACGTAAAGGACGAGAGAAAGACGGGCTTCTGCCTGAGGGGTTGCGCCCAGATCACCCTGGATACCGGGGAGTCAGAAATCAGAAGCGCCTCGATCCAGCGGCTGTACATGGAGTGGTAGTGGAGGATACCGGCTGAGACGCCCAGGCCGGCGGCCAACAGCGTGAGCACAAGCAGACGTCTTTTGAGGGAGTAGGAGCGGCTTCGTTTCCGGCGGCCCCGGGGGGCGGCTTTCCGTGCCCCGCGCCTGGAACGGGCTGGGCCACTCCGGCGCCCAGGACGAGCTCTAGGTGTCATGGTGCTGTCCCCTGAAGCCAGATGGTACACTGTCGAAATGACGCAGCGTTGCGCCAGACGGACCGCTTTCCCGGCAGGCGCGCTGCTCGTGTCGTTGGCCTTCTGTTCAGTGGCCGCGGGAGAAGAACTCAAGGACCCGCGTGAACGGGCGCAGCAGGTGCTGGCCCGGGCTCTCGAGGCTATGGGCGGAGAAAGCTACCTGGCCGTCAAAACGGAGTACGTCAAGGGCCGAGATTTCTTCTTCAAGAAGAACCGTAGAAGCGGCCTTGTGCCGTTCCAGTCGTGGGCCCACTACCAGGATCCGTTCCGCTTCCGCCGTCAGATCTACAAGGGAAAGCGACAGACCCTGGAGGTTTTCAACCTGGAACTGGGGAAGGCCTGGATTCAGGAGGGATTCCACACCATTGAAGAGGTCCCACCGGATGCGTTCGAACGTTTCAGGACCAGCGTCAAACAGGACCTCCACTACGTACTTCGAAACAGGCTGGACGAAGAAGGGCTGTCCTTCTTTTATTACGGTGCGGAGAACGTCGCGGGAAGCGGGGAGCTGGAGGCGGTAGAAATCATAGACAAGGCCAACATCACCGTTACCCTCTACTTCAACATAGAGACGCACCTGCCGGTTCACTCGGAAACCGTCTGGAACGACAAGATGGGGCTTCGGCACGAGGGGAGAGTAGAGTACTTCAACTGGCACGAGCACGGAGGCGTTCTCACGCCGATGTCCTTCCACTCCTTTAAGGACGGCGAGAAAAGCCGGGAGACGTTCTTCGAAGAAGTCGCCTATAACACCCAGTTTCCGCCCGAATATTTTCTGGAACCCCAGCTCACCCCCGAGCAGGCCAAGAAGGCGGAAAAGCAAAGGAAAAAGCAAGAGAAGAGAAGGCAAGAGCAAGAGGATAACTGAAGCAATACCTGTTGCCTGCACCCTACACTTGTCGCATTCTGGTCACAGGACGGGGCCGCACCCGATCCGGCGGCAGATCAATCCTGCGGCTCGCTCTTCTCTGGGGCCCTCGCCTGCATCTCCTTTCCTTACAACAGTTGTCTCGCACCGGGCGGTTCTTTAGCGTGGCGGGTGAGCGGCCGATCTCGCTCCCGGCCCCAATGGCAGCAGTGTTGCATATCTTTGCCCGGACTCACCACAACTTCTGATAGCGAAGAGGTTATTTTGCAACGGACCGTTTCCAGTTCGGTCGAACTTTCCGGAGTCGGCCTTCACTCAGGAAGTCCCGTGACCGTCAGACTGCGTCCGGCTCCTGAGAACACCGGCATCGTCTTTCGACGTACCGATCTTCAAAACTTCGAGATCGAAGCGCACATGAAGCATGTTTCTCGTGTGGTTCTGGCCACGACCTTGATGAAAAAAGGGGTGATGCTATCCACCGTGGAACACCTGCTTTCGGCGCTCTACGGTCTGGGCATCGACAATCTTCTGATTGAAATTGACTCGCTGGAGGTCCCCATCGCCGACGGGTCGGCGTTGCCTTTTGCGGAATTGATCAAGGAGGCCGGCATCCGGAAACAGGAGTCGGACCGTACCTACTTGCGCGTCACGAAGCCCATAATCGCCAAAGATGGCGACAAATTCATCGAGATTCGTCCCGGCGATAATTTTCTTATCCGCTACGAGATCGACTTCGATCACCCTCTGATTCAGGAGCAGGTTATTGAGATGGAGGTCACTCCGGAGAACTACTTTCGAGAGATCGCCTTTGCCCGGACATTCGGTTTTCTGTCCGAGGTAGAGCAATTGCGCAAGAGCAACCTGATTCGGGGGGGATCCCTGGAGAACGCCGTTGTCCTGAGCGGGGATGCGATTCTGAGCGGGACCCTCAGGGCTCCCGATGAATTTGTTCGCCACAAAGCGTTGGATTTGATTGGAGACATTTCTCTCTGTGGTCACCCCATCATCGGAAGTATTCATGCCTACAAAGCAGGTCACGCCCTGCACACACGCCTGGCTACCCGTTTGGCCGACGGAAACTCTCACTGCGAACTGGTGGCCGAAAGTGCGTTGCCGACCCTTCCCCAATCGACTCGAGCTGGAACTCTCCTGTAATCTGTATCGAAGCCGATGCAGAATTTTTCAACGTTGGCAGCCCACTTTTGCCACAGGCTTCTCGTCCTGGTTGTCCTGACGGGAAGCTCCCTGATGGCCCAGGAACTTCAGCTGGTTTACCGGGACCAGACCCGGACGCTGCAATCGGTCGAGATCGCCTCCCAGCAGTACGTTTCCATCGACCAGCTCGCCGCAATGCTCGAACTGACTCTCGAACCCCGCGGAGACCGGCTTCTCATTCACGGTTCCAAGTCCAGTCTGGAGCTGACCGAAGGCCGTACGCTGGTGCGATCCCGCCACGAGTACCATCTTCTTTCTCAGCCGGTCCTGAAACAAGAAAACCGCTGGTTGGTTCCTACCGACTTCATCGAGCGCACCCTGCCCCGGGCTCTCGATTCTCCGGTGAGACTCCTCCCTTTTGGTGCTCCCGGAGTTCAGGAGCAGGTCTCGGTACAGGTATTGAACTCTCCCAGCCGCGTTTCACTGGTGTTTCTCCCTTCGGCCAGAGGAGTCCATTTCCAGGTCGAAGAATCCGACCGGTCCCTGCACGTGCGATCGGATCGCAAGGTTCAGTTCCTGGAGCCACTGGTGAGACCGGAACCGTCACTCGTCTCTTCTTTACGCTGCCTGACGTCGGATGAAAAAGCCGCCTGCGAGATCGTCAAGGGCCTGGACTTCAGAAGTCACCGGATCAGGGAGCTCCGGGACCCCGAACGTCTCCTTGTCGATATCTTTTCCACTGCTGTGGGAGGGTTCGAGCCCGAAACGAGCCGTCCTTCACCGGGAAACGTGGTTCGCCAGGTGATCACCATCGACCCAGGTCATGGTGGCGAGGAACGAGGGGTGACCGCCAGGGGAATACTCGAAAAAGACCTGGCGGCTCAGATCTCCCGCCACCTGAGAGCGGAACTCGAAGGTCGACGGCTGGTCGCCGACTCGACGCTCAGCAGTGATCTTAACCCGTCTTTACGGCATCGGAGCTCGGTTGCCAACGGCAATCAGTCCGCTGTTTTTCTGAGCTTGCACCTGGGGGGTAGTTTCTCCCCGCGAATTCACGGCCCTGTTGTCTTCACCCATCGCGCGGAAACCGCCGGGTCGGCCAGGAAACGTAAGCTCACCCCCTGGCACCAGGGTCAGTCCAGCTTCGCACCCCAGAGTCGCCGGCTGGCTGCTCTGATTCAGGAGCGGCTGAACCGGCTGTTCGGAACCGACAACCGGCCTGCCACGGCTCCCCTGGAGCTGCTGGCCCCGGTGGAGGCTCCGGCGGTTCTGGTTGAGGCGGGTTATCTCACCAACACCGGGGACGCGGAATCCCTCGTGAGACCGGACTTTCAGGAGGCCATAGCAGCGTCCATCGCCGACGCAGTTGTGGAGTTTCTGAGATGAAATCTCTACTCAAAGCATCGATAGCGCTCTTGTTAGTCACGATTGCCGTGCTGGCCGCGCTAATGACTTATCGGTGGGAACGCGAGAGGTCCCAGGAACCGGTTCGGGAGGTTCCCGTCTCGGGCCTGCCTTATCTACCCGAACCAGAAGCGGTGAGCGAGACCGAGACGCAATCCTTTGAAGTCTTCTATTTTCGCCCTTCCCCGAATCGGCCCGGAGAGGTGATTCTGAAAAGCACCCGGGAACATATTGTGCAGCGCCCGAACCCGGCTGCAATGGCCCTTTTCGTAGCCAGGGCGGCCCTGGAGAAGTCGGGTTCTCTGGTCGGGCAGCGAGCCGGCGTCGAGCAGGTCTTCCTGCTCGAAGACAAAACCGCAATCGTGGATTTGAAGCGCCAGACGTCGGGACAGCTGCGGGGATCTGTTGCCTGTGAGCTGGGACTTCTACGTTCCATCGCCCGGACCTTGACTGCTAATCTCGAAACGGTTGAAGGAGTTCGTTTCATCCTCGGGGGGCGGGAGGCCGAGACCCTGGCCGGCCACGTTTCCCTGGCCACCGTGTTCAGGTAAGATCTAGCAGTCCGTGGTGGAAGTCGCGGGCGGTCGTGCCCCGGGGAACCGTGCCGGCGAGGCAGGAGGAGGAAGTTGGTGCCTGGTCATCTGCAACGACGAGAACAGCAGGCAGCGGGCGGCTGAGCAATGTCCCGCCAGAACCGGTCGCTTGACCGCCTCCGTGAAATCCATATCAGGTCTCCCTATAGCAAGCATGCGGAAGGCTCTGCGCTGATTGAATGCGGGGACACGCGAGTGATTTGCACAGCCAGCGTCGAGGAGAAAATCCCTCGCTTCCTTCGAGGTACCGGCAAAGGCTGGATCACCGCCGAGTATTCGATGCTGCCAAGGTCAACCGGATCGCGCATGAGCCGCGAAGTTTCTCGGGGACGGCCTTCTGGGCGCACTCAGGAAATCCAGAGATTGATCGGACGCTCCATGCGCTCGGTGGTCGACCTGAAGAAGCTGGGAGACCGGTCGATCTGGATAGACTGCGACGTCATTCAGGCCGACGGCGGGACGAGGACGGCTTCCATAACCGGGGCGTTTGTAGCCATGGCGATGGCTATCGATCATCTTCTGCGTGCGGGTAGTCTCCCGGCGTCGCCTATTCAAGAGCTGGTGGCCGCGGTCAGCGTCGGAATCGTGGACTCAGAGGCGCTCCTCGACCTCTCGTATGAAGAGGATTCGATAGCTCAAGTCGATATGAACGTCGTGATGACCAACAGTGGTCGATTCGTAGAGGTGCAGGGGACTGCGGAGGGCGATCCTTTCGAACGCGGGGACCTGGATCGGCTGATTGAGCTTGCGTCTCACGGCATCCGGCGGTTGATCGATTTTCAGACAACTGTTCTTGAAAAGGAATGTCACAGTTTCAGTCTCACGCTTCCCTTCCTTTCGTCAGGAAGCTCCTGATTGCTACCAGCAACGGGCACAAGTTTGCCGAGATCAGGTCGATGCTGACCCTTACCGGGTTTGACGTCCTGGGTCTCGATGAGGAAGAGCGTCCTCCTCCTCCCCCAGAAACGGGTTCCACTTTCGGAGAGAACGCTCGCATCAAGGCCTCCTACTACCGTGCCAAGACGGGTTATCCGACTCTGGCCGACGACTCGGGGCTGCAGGTTGACGCCCTGGGTGGCGCTCCCGGTGTCAACAGTTCCAGATGGGCGCCCACCGACGAACAGCGCATGGCCAGGATCCTGGACCAGTTGAGCCACTTCTGCCATTCGAATGACCTTCCCAGGCGCTCGGCCCGATTCGTTTGTGCCGCCTGCCTGGACTGGGAGGGGGGAGTCATCCTCGAAACGAGGTCGGTTGAAGGCGAGATCGCCCTGCAGCCCGCCGGAGACGGGGGCTTTGGCTACGACCCGATCTTTTACTACCCTCCACTGCAAAGAACTTTTGGCCAACTGACGTCAACCCAAAAGAACGAGGTTTCCCACCGGACCCGGGCGCTGGCCAGAGTCAAGCGAAGGCTGATGATGTTAAGCGAGCTGACGCTCTGATCGGACCACGTAGGGGCGACCCTGGTGGTCGCCCGTCTGGCCTGGCCGGCACAACCGGCCCCTACGCCGACTCGATCGAATCCAGGTGACGCTGCAGCTCCGAAACCCGGGTCAAAGGCGGGGTGCAGACAGAGTCGCGACACACGTAAACCGTGGTCGCACCGTTGGAGCAGCGTTTTCCGCGCAGTAGCGGCAGCATGTTCTGCAGTTCGTCGGAAGGAGTTTCCTCCCACACGGTAACCAGCACCTTCGTCGGCCAGTATCGCTCCCGAATCAGCTCCAGAAGCGGATCGTCCCACCCCCTCGGCCCCAGCACGACAACCTCCGATACAGGCCCCTGGTGGAAGTCTAAAGCTTGCAACCAGTTGCCAAAGGCCGAAGGGTGCCTGGCCAGAGCGCGGCCCATACGCGCAAGCTGACGGCCGACCATTTCGAGGTATTGTGGCCGATCAAGCAGGTATCCCAGGCGCTGCAGGCTCAGGCAGCATGTAGAGTTCCCGCTGGGTGTGGCATTGTCCATGTATTCCTTGTGGCGGACAATCAACTGCTCATGGTCGTGAGAGGTGAAAAAGAAGCTGCTGCTCGCATCATCCCAGAAGAGCTCCGTCGTGCGATCCATCAACTCGCTTGCCAGCCGAATCCAGCGCACCTCCCCGTTTGTCTCAAACAGGGTCAGAAACCCTTCGATTGCTGCCGCATAGTCCTCCAAATACCCGTTGAGCGCGGCATTCCCCGCCTTCCAGGTCCGGTGGACCCGGCCCTGGGTAATGAGTTCACCGGCTAGAAACTCAGCGTTCTTGACAGCGGCCTCGAGATAATCAGCGGAGCCAAGTACGAAGCCGGCCCGGGCAAAAGCGGTTAACATCAGACCGTTCCACGCGGTGAGGACTTTGTCGTCGAGGCCGGGGCGGGTTCTTTCCTCCCGTCTCTTGAGGAGCTCCCCGCGTGCCCGGGCGAGGTCCGCTTTCAGCCGGGCTGGAGAAACTTCCAGTCGCTCCGCCAGTTTTCCCAGCTCGGTCCTGGGATGAAGAATGTTGGTGCCCTCGAAGTTCCCCTCCGCAGAAACGTCATAGTAGTCGCAAAAGTCCGAGGCGCGAGAGCCCAGAATCTGGCTGACCTCTTCTTTAGACCAGACGTAAAAGCGCCCTTCTTCGCCCTCGCTATCGGCATCCAGCGCAGAGTAAAACCCGCCCTGCTCTCCGGTCATTTCCCGCAGCACGAAGTCGAGCGTGTGCGTCACGATCTCGCGCCACGTGACCGATCCCGTGACCTGGTAGGTCTCCACATACGCCTGCACGAGAAGGGCGTTGTCATAGAGCATTTTCTCGAAATGGGGTACCAGCCAGCGCTCATCAACCGAATAACGATGGAACCCTCCGCCCAGATGGTCGTAGATTCCGCCCCGACCCATCTCTCCCAGAGTCAGCTTCGCCATCTCGAGTGCATCAGAGGCACCGGTGCGCCGGTGGTACCGGATCAGAAAGCCCAGGGTCATGGCTTGAGGGAACTTGGGAGCTCCACCAAATCCCCCGTAATGAGGGTCGAACGTTCGAGCGATCTGTGACGCCGCCTCGTCCAGAAGCGCCGCGGTCAGCTCTTCCCCGGAGGCCTCGAAGTCGCTGCTTTTTTCGAGTCGCGCCACAATCTCGGGAGCCATCCGCTCCAAATCCTTGCGGCGATCCCGAAAGGCGGCAGCGGCGCTCTCCAGCACTCTGGGAAATCCGGGGCGCCCGTAATGGTCGGACGGGGGGAAATAGGTCCCGCCAAAAAAGGGGACTCCCCCGGGGGTCAGGAAGACCGTCAGGGGCCAGCCCCCCGAGCCCGTGGTCATCTGGACATAGTTCATGTAGATGGCGTCCAGGTCGGGACGCTCTTCACGGTCCACTTTGATGTTAACGAAACTCGCGTTCATGAGCCCTGCGATTTCCTCATTCTCGAAGGACTCCCGTTCCATCACATGACACCAGTGGCAGGCGGAGTAGCCGATGCTGAGAAGAATGGGCCTGTCCAAAGTTCGCGCTCGACTCAGCGCCTCCTCCCCCCAGGGATACCAGTCCACCGGGTTGGTCCCGTGCTGCAGCAGGTAGGGGCTGGTCTCGTCGGCCAGGCGGTTGCGGCGGGCGGGTTCCCCATTTGTCATGGGATCGGATTGTAACACTGCCTTCGCGGGCGGCCGAAAGTGAGTCGCCGGCTGCGGCTAACAGCCCGTGGTGAAGGTCCCGCGGGGCGCTAGCGGTTCGACGATCGAGCAGGAGGTGGGGGCGGTTGTCTATTGCTCCGCCGGGTGCCGTCGTCTGAAGTGTTCCGCGCGGGCGCCGATCGCGACCGGCCCGGGCTCCGCCTCTGTCCCTCCGCCGCCCTCCGTTCCGCGTTCCGGTCCCGGAGGATAACCAGCGGCTCGTCGTTCCCGGCTGGCCGGGCCGAAGCATCGTCTGGCGGCGGCGACTCCCGACGGGTTGCGACCACTCTCGCGCCCTTCGTCGTGGGGGCGCTGCGTTGAAACTGCGCTTTTCCTCCCGGCCGGGTCCGCGGGGGCGCTCCAATCGGGCCTCGAGCGGGGCGGGAACCCGACGAGGCTGCCGGGCGACCGGATGCCAACCCGGCTGACGGCCGCGGGATGGCGCCCTGGCGCTTGGGCATATCACCTCCAGAGAGCTCGCCATCCGAGCCCCCCCCTCCTCCTTCGGGCTGGCCCGACATATTCGGCATTGCAGTCCCCCCCGTTTGGACGGCAATCGGCGTCAGCGGGGGCTGCAGGAGAGTCTCGGAGACCGCATAACCGACAGCTATGAGCGCAACGACGATCATGGCAATGTTGACCTGACTGGCGTATTTCATGGTTTCAGCTTTTCCCCATGCGCGATCTCTGCGGCGCGATCCCGGGCGGAACGCGCAACAACCCGGGCCAGTGCTTCCTGAGCATAATGGTTGGCGGGGGCCAGTTCCACAGCCTGCTGGTAGTACCTGCGGGCCAGTTCCTTTCGTCCTTCCAGCTCAGCACAAAAGCCCAATCCAGCATAGCTCAGGTCATCGAACGGGTTCAAACGGCTGGCCCGCCTGAAAGCCTCTTCGGCCCCTCCGGTGTCGCCCCTTTTTGCCAGGGCAGCTCCCAGATTGTAGTGGGCCCGAGACCGGGCCGGGGCCTTCTGGACCGCATCCTCCCAAATGGCTACGTCACTTTGCCACACCTCGTTTCGATTTCGGGTGACCAGGATCAAAGGCAGGACGATCGCCAATCCGATCAGCGCCCTCCGAACCGGGGCTTTCCCCGTCATTCTGAGGAGTAGAATCGCGGCCGCCATACTGAGGGCCGCCATCGCGAGATAGGGCCTGCTCTCATTCAAAATATCGGGATTGGCCACCAGTGCCGAGGGCAGGAGCGCCAGCATCGCCAGACCCATGAGCCATCCGGCCCCCGCAAGGCGCCTCGCGGGACTTCCAGCACGGGCTGCCAACAGCATCGCGGCCAGAACGATGAAAGCAGGCAGGAGGACTCCAACCGATCCCACCTCGCTGGCGTCATGGTCGATGCTCAAACCGGACGGCCACAAGAACCACGAGATGTAGCGCAGCATTGCCCAGGGCTGGGACCACCAGTAGCTGCCCGCCTGGGAATAGTTGAGTCCAAATTCGGGCGGCTGTTGCTGTCGGATTCCCCACCACAGCCCCGCCATATTCAGCAGCGCCAGCACGAACAGGATGACCGTGCTGCGCCGGTTCTGAGCGAATACCTCCCGGAGAAAAAGGAGCGTTCCAGGCCGAGAATCTGAGTCGGGGTGCTTCACGCCCTCAGCGGCAGCGCCTCCCCGGGGGTAGCTACGGGCGACCAGGAGAAGGGGCGTCAGGACCAGTGCCTCGGCCCGACTCCAGATCGCCAACTGAAACGCCCCCAGCCCGGCCACGGCACTTCTCCTGAAGGTCAGTATCGAAACGAGGCTCCAGACCGACATGAGCAGCAAGGAACGAGACCAGATGTAGTTCACGGGCTGCGTTTGGAGGGGGTGCACCAGAAAAATGGCGGCCCCCAGCAGCGACACGTCCCGCCCTAGCCCCCAGGAAACCGCGGTTTGGAACAGCAGCCAACCGGCCAGCACGTGCAGAAAGACGTTGAGAACGTGATAACCTGCCGGATCGTCACCGCCCCATCTGTGGTTGAGATGGAAGGTCCAGAGCGTCAGAGGCCGACCTCCGTAGTGACTGAGAAAGAGTTCGTAGTCGAAAGTCCTCCCCGAAACACGAGGATTCTCCAACATCAATTGAAAGTCGTCGAAGTGGAAAGCTCCCGGGAAAGAGTCCCCATAGGCCAGCCAGACGAGCAGACAGAGCAGGGCAAGCTGTCCCCAGGGCTTCGAAATGATCAGACTAGTGCTGCTCACGCGCCGACATCCTTCCCAGATAAGATGCCAGGGGAGCGCTCAAAGTCGAGGTGAATCAAATGAAAGAACCAGATCGGGGCCGTGTCCTGAACCGACAACGTGTCTATGAGGGGAAGATTGTTCGCCTCGAAGTGGATCAACTGGAGATCCTGGGCCGGCCGGCGATTCGCGAAGTGGTGCGACATCCAGGCGGCGTGGTGCTGCTGGGAGTCCGGGACGACGGCCGAATTCCCTTCGTCAGGCAACTGCGCTACCCAATGCAGGAGATGATCCTGGAGCTTCCGGCCGGTAAGCTGGATCCGGGCGAGGATCCTGCAACGGCGGCGGCTCGAGAGATGGAAGAGGAGACGGGATACCGGGCCCTGGACATCGAACATGTCCTCAGCTTTTATCCAACCCCGGGCTTCTGCGACGAAAACCTTCACCTCTTTGTCAGCTCCAGACTCGTCGAAAGTACACAAAATCCCGAATTTGACGAGCAACTCGAAGTCGAGTTCTATACGCTTGAGGAGGCACTGAAGCTGGCCCTTTCGGGACAAATCCGGGATGCGAAAACGCTGGTGGCCATTTTCTGGAAGGCTCTTGAAGAGTCCCGTTCCGATCGCTGACTCTTCCTCCAGAGGCTTATTCAGCCTCGCGTCATAGAATTATGGCAACGGTGATGGAAGCTATGGCAGACGGTGGTAGAGATCTGCCACAATTCAGTGCGTCCTGCTGTTTTCCAGGATTCTCCTGAGGAGTCCAGTGATGATACGGTCGGTTTTCTCTCTTCTTACCCTCCCATTGATGGCTGGCCTGGCCCTGGCCGATACGTTTACGGTTGGTCCAGGCGGAGCCCACGCCACCCTTCAGGCGGCGATTGATGCTGCAATCGGGGCCGGCGGCGACAACGAAATCCTGATTCGACAGGGGGTCTATTTTCAGTCGGGAGAGATTGAGGGGGACCTGGCCGGAAGCCTGGTCATCTCCGGAGGCTGGAACGCGAACTTCAGTCTGCAAACCATGGACGGAACGCTGACTGTCTTTACCGGCAACGGGGTTTCCCAGCTCATTGAGGCAAATCTCTCCGGGGGCAGCCTGCGCCTCGAATACCTGACCTTTCAGAGCGGTTTTTCCGAGGAAAGGGGTGGGGGCCTGAAACTCCTCGCCAGCGAAGAAACCGTAGTGAGCCTGGTGGGCTGCGTGTTCAGCGGCAACCGGGCCGGGCTTGCGGACGGATCTTCTCTCCTGGCATCCGCCTCCGCCCTCGATGCGGTCCTGAGCGACCAGGCCGAGCTGACTCTGGAAGATTGTATTTTCAAGGCCAACGAGACCCGGGCGTTTGTGGGTGGAACCGGAGCAGTCCAGGTGCTGATGAGGAATTCGGGGGCAAACCGCCTTCACATCTCCGACTGCGAGTTCGAGGACAACTTCGTGAGGACCCGCCAGTCCACCGCCAAGGGTGGTGCGCTGACCATCGCCGCCAATGGCTCAACTGAAGTCTACATCGAAAAAAGCCTCTTTCTAACGAATTCGTGCGAGTCATCGGTGGGCGTCGCCGAGGCCGGCGGGTTGCTGCTCGAGATCTGGGAAGACGCGAGATTCCAGATCCACGACAGCCTCTTTTCGGGGAACCGGATCAGTTCCCAGGGGGAGGTCCACGGTGGTGCTCTCAGGATTAATGCCGCCGATCAGGTCATAGGACTCTTCGACGGCAACCGGATCGAGAACAATCGGGCTACCGGAACCGGGCCCGCTACCGGGTACGGAGCAAGCTATTCGGTCCGCGGCGAAGCCATTCTGGAAGCCAACCAAAACCAGTGGCTGGAGAATTCCGGACCCCCGGGGGGAGGCGACGCCCAGGTTGAAATCCTCACCAGGACAAGCTTCCTCCTGCGCGATTCTCTTGTTGCCCACGGCTGTGGCGGAATCTCGGGTTTCGGGTCAGCCCTGCAATTGACAAATCTCACAATCGCTCATAACCAGGGAACTGGAATTCAGCTCCTGGCTCCCAATCTCGACAACTCCATTGTCTTTGGCAACGAAACGGACCTGCTCGACCCCGGCGCGATCAACGGCGACAACAATCTGATCGGAAACGATCCCTTCCTGGCCGATCCTGGAAACGGTGATTTCAGACCTCTTCCCGGCTCCCCCGCAATTGATGCAGGTAACAATGACCCTCCCGGAGGGCTTGGTCTGATGGATGTGGACGGGGACGATCGTCTGTTTGGGCCTCGGGTGGATGTGGGTTCCTACGAGCTGAACCGGCCGGAAAACGTTCAGTACCTCACTCAAATCGGCAACGGCCAGAGTGGTAACCTCACACTCAGCACTGGAATCAAAGTAGCGAGTTTTGGCAGCGAACAGCGAGAAGCCTTCACGATCGATTTTTTTGATTCCAGCGGGGCCCCTCTCTTGCCCTTCACCAACAGTCCCACTTTCCTTCAGGGCCTCACCACCTCTTCTCTTTCGGTCCTGCTCACTCCCGGCGAGACCTGGACCATGGAGACCTCCGGAGAGGGCGACGTCCAGGCCGGCTACGCTCGCATACGGGGCGGAGAGCACATCGGCGTGACCGGTGTGTTCACCCGGCGCCACACCCCGACGGGAACCATTCTCTATCAGGCCGGCGTGCCCGCCGCACTCGCGACTCGAGCAGCCACTCTTTTCGTGGACTCCACCGGGAATCTCGAAACAGGACTGGCGATCGTTAATGCGGCCGGGGGGACGGCTCCCGCCCCTGCTACGGCGGCCCAGCCCGGTGAAATCCTGCTGAGCCTCTACGATCAGGAGTTCAGTCCGGTGGCTCAGCGAAGCCTGGAACTTGCCCCTGGCCGCCATCTGGCCGCCTTTGTCTCCCAGTTGTTCGAGGAAACTGAGCAGGCCGAAGAAATGCGGGGGATACTGACAGTCGAGAGCTCGGATCCGGTGGCACTGACGACCCTCAGACAAAGTGATCGGCCAGGTGTCGAGTTTCCCGACGAGATCCCGACCCTGGCCGCTTTTCCCGTGTTGGGAGGACTCCTTGAAAATGGAGCGGCTCCCAGCGGAGGATTCGATACCGTTGAATTCTTCCTTGCCCAGATTGGCAATGGGCAGGCCGGGCCCACGCAACTGCAAACCTCTGTGAACGTTGTCAACCTTGCTGCGGCTCAGATCCCGGTGCGCCTGGACTTCTTCGCCAGTTCCGGTAGTCCTCTTGAAGTTACCGTGGAAGGTATCGGCACCGATTCGTCCTTCGATTTTCAGCTTGAATCGGGTGAGTCCCGGGTTTTGAAAACCGACGGCCTGGGAGCCTTGCAGGCCGGCTATGCCAAGGTGACGAGCTTTCAGGGAGTCGGCAGATCAGCTGTCTTTTCTCAGACTCACCTTCCCACGGGCCTCCTGGAGACAGAGTCCGGAGTGCCAGCCTCTCCCCTGCTGCAGAACCTGTCACTTCTGGTGGACACAACCGCAGATTTGAACACCGCAATTGCGCTGGTCAAACCCGGTCTGACGCCTGCCGGTGAGGACACCGACCTGGAACTGACACTCTTTGACATGCAGGGGCAGGAAATTGCCAGCCGGGCGCTGGGGCTCGAGGCAGGAACCCACACCGCCCAGTTCGTGACTGAGTTGTTCGCAGATGTCGAAGGGATCGATGAGATGCGAGGACTTCTTGGAATCTCGAGTGCCGTCCCCATCGTGGCCGTGACACTGCTCCAGAATGACGATCCGGAGATCAATTTCCCCGACGACGTGGCTACGCTTACCGCCTTTCCCGTTTTTCCAGGAACTCCCTGAGCCGGGTTCCGTGTCAGCCTGTCAGCCTGTCAGTCCGTCGTTATCGGTTTCAGTTCGCGATTGCCGACCCAGGACATGACCCGGGCGGCCAGGGCCGGGGAGATCCGATCCAGTGCCAGCAGAAGCTTGCCGATCGATGTGAGGTGGATCTCTCTGCGGTTGCGCCCAATCGCACTGACAATGGCCTCGGCAACAGCCCGGGGAGACTGTCCCGACACGGATCGGTTGATCTCGGGACTGTTCGCCAGCCGCTCAGCGGCGCTGTGGAATTCCGTGGCCGTGAACCCCGGACACACAACGGTCACACCGATGCCGGCTCCCCGCAACTCTCCCCACAGCGCCTCACCCAGGCCCACCTGAGCGAATTTCGTAGCACTGTAGGCCGCTCCATAGGCCATCGCCTTCTTCCCCACGATGCTGCTGGTGAGTACGATGTGACCTGCTCCCCGGGCGGAAAAGTGCGGCAGGGCTCGGTGAATGGATTCGTAAGCGGACTGGAAATTGACCTGCCAGATCCGCGCCATCTGCTTCGGTGTGGTGCTACGTGTGGGACCGAATATCCCGTATCCGGCGTTACAGATCAGAAAGTCTAGATCTCCCAGCTCCCGAAGACAGTTCTCCACGACAGTCCCGCCCTCCCCGGTCCGAGAGAGGTCGTGTACCGCGGCAACCGCCCCCGAGGCTCCCTCTTCCAGGCACTGCCGGCGCACTGCGGTGAGCTGCTCCTGTCGACGGGCAACCAGGAAAAGCGTGACGCCCTGCCTGGCCAGGGCCAGCGCCGTCGCTGCACCGATTCCCGAAGAAGCCCCCGTGACGATGGCTTTCTTACTTGTCCATTCCATGGGCATGGCCATCCCTGAGTCCCGGGTCTGATAGCCCCTCTTGATCGAAATCCCTTTTGCGGATTAGCCGTCTCCGGGTAAGACTACCGGGGACTGTCAGATGCGAAGAGATTCGAAGACGCCGGCTGCTCCCATTCCGCCACCCACGCACATGGTCACCATGCCGTACTTCACGCCACGCTTCTCCATTTCGTGCAGCAGCGTGGCCGTCAGCTTTGCTCCAGTGGCACCCAGCGGATGACCCAGCGCCACCGCGCCACCATTTACGTTGACCTTCTCCGCATCCAGACCCAGCTCCTGGATCACGGCAAGGGCCTGCACGGCGAAAGCTTCATTCAACTCAATAAGGCCGATGTCTTCGAGACTCAATCCGGCGATCCTGAGAGCTTTCGGAACCGCTTCGACCGGGCCGATTCCCATGATCTCGGGCGCGACCCCCGCGGTGGCAAAAGAGATCAGACGCGCCACCGGCTGCAGTTCCAGGTCGCGGGCTTTGTCTTCTGACATGACGATCGCGGCAGCCGCTCCATCGCTGGTCTGGCTGCTGTTGCCGGCAGTGACCGTCCCCCGGACATGGAAGACAGGCGACAGATTCGAGAGCGCCTCCACCGACGTATCTCTACGGACACCCTCGTCCTTCTCGAAGGGCGCTACCTTCTCCTGTGTCGTTGATCCGACCAGCTCCCGAGTCTCCAGCTGCAGTGGAATCAGTTCCGCGTCGAACCGACCGCTATCCTGGGCCTGCATGGCCCGCTGGTGGCTGCGCAGAGAGAACTCGTCCTGCCGGCGACGATCAATGGAGTTTCGGACGGCCAGGTTTTCGGCCGTAATCCCCATCGATACATAGACGTCGGGATCTTCCTCGACCAGGGTCGGGTTGGGGGAGAAAAAGTGACCTTCCCGGGGAAGCAGGCTCATGCTTTCGGTTCCGCCTGCCACCACGACATCGGTCGAGCCGCTGGCGACACTCTGTGTCGCCAGGGCGATCGTCTGCAAACCCGAGGAACAGAAGCGGTTGACGGTCATTGCGCTGCTCCGGTCAGGCAGGCCGGCACGCAGAGCGGCGATCCGGGCGACATTTTGACCCTGTTCGGCTTCCGGCATGGCACAGCCCAGAATGACGTCGTCGATGTCGTGCTTCTTCAGAGGATGGGCCCGTTCAATAACCGCTTGAATAACCTGGGCTGCTATATCGTCCGGACGCGTATGGCGGAGGATCCCGCGGGGTGCTTTTCCGACCGGACTTCTGCCCGTCGCAACAATCACAGCTTGACGCATGGCTTTTCTCCTCTGTGCTTCCAGTTATTCATCAACCAGGTGGACCAGACCCGCCCAATCCAGGCGACCTACACGGTCCAGCTTGCCCTCCACGGACAACTCCGGGGAATCGCTGTCTGCCAGGGTGACCAGGGCCCGGAACCCCTTTTTTCGTATCTGTTTCGGATTGAGACCAAGCTGATCCCAGGTCAGCATGATCTCAAGGGTAGCTTGTCCGTCTCTCTCTCGCGGAGTGACCACCGGGATGTGAGTTGCTCGTTCCAGGAACTTGCCTCCCCGCTGAAGCCGCTGCCAGTAGTAGGGGCCCCGTTCGCCGGCTCTGGGCGAGATCCAGAACAGGTAATTATAGTTCTTAGAGCGCAGCCGAAAGAGGAGGTTGTCATGCAGGAACATTTTATCTCGACGCCGCCCGTCACTGGCTACGAACACGGCCTCGCTGCGCTTGATTTGCTGAATATCCCAGATGTCATCGCGCCAGTCAATCGCCAGGTAAAGGCCCGTCTTGTCCCAGAAGGCTTTAAGAGTTGTGGTGGCATAATCACCTGCCGGAACCCCTGCTACTTTGACTCCTGTGGCCGCGGGATCGAGCAGAACCGCGGGCACGTCCTTCCAGTCGGAAAGAAAACCATCGACGAGAACGTCTGCCGAACGGTAGGGAATGGTCAACGTGGAATTGTCTTGTGCGCGGATCGTGAGAACCACCAGGAAGCAGAATAGCAGCCCGTAACACGCTCGTATCATGCTGCCCATAATAACCGATCTGATGGTCTGAAGAGCGGACAGGGCGACAGGCTGACAGGCTGATGGGATGTCAGGATGTCCGCTGTAAGAATGTCAGCATGTCAGCCGTAAGAATGTCAGCTGTCAGCATGCCCTCGTCAGTCAAGGCTAGTGAAGCGTTGCCAGAAAGTGGATCACAGCATCCAGTTCCGACTCCGAGAGGTGGTCGAAGGAGGGCATCAGCTTCTGTTTTCCGCGAAATTGAGCTTCCAGCTGGTGGTCCGGGGTCGCCTCGGGATTCTTTAAGTGAAGACGGAGCCATTGCCGAGACCGGCCTCGGTTTGCCTGATGGGTGAGGTCCGGCCCAATCGTAGCATCCCAGACCAGGCCGGCAGCTTCGAGCGTATGACAGGAGCCACATTTGTGCGCTACCATGACGGTTTTCGCCAGGACCAGCTGCCGCTCGTCCCCTGAGCCGTCCGCGAGAGACTGGAGAGACAAGGTTAGACTCAGACCTGCCGCCAGCAAAAGGGCAGCGATCCAGGAAAACCGCACAAAAGTCCTCCACTCCGCACTCATCGTCTCAATTATGAACCGAATTTAGTCGCTATTCAACACGATATTTAGTCATGGCTAAAATACTTTTTGTCTGCACCGGGAACTCCGCCCGAAGTCAGATGGCGGAAGCGTTCGCGAGACACTACGCCGGCGAGCGATTGGAGGTTGCCAGCGCCGGAACCAGTCCCGCGGGATTGAATCCGAACGCGGTTCGGGTCATGAGCGAAGTGGGGATCGATATTCGACATCACACCTCTGATCCCCTGAATACCTTGTGAGCTGTCTGATTTCGACCGGGTCATCACCTTGTGTGGTGATGCCCGAGACCGTTGCCCGCCCTTGCCGGACGATGTGTTCCGTGAGCACTGGGACCTTGCCGACCCGGCCTCGAGTCGAGGGTCACCTGCGGAAGTGCTCGACGCCTTCAGGCTCGTGCGTCATCAGGTCGAACGACAGGTAAAGAACCTTCTCCGGTGTGAAGCAGCCTCTTGAGTGGGAATCGGACAGCAGAGTAGAATCTCCCGATGCGTCGGTTCTGTGGGTATGCGCTCGTGGCTTTGATATTGTCCATTCAGCCCGGATGTATCTCGAAGCTCTGGAAAAAGCCACCTCCCGTCGAGGAGCTTGATTTTGACGTCTACGGCAAAGTGGCCTCGATGAGCGCGGAGCAGCTGGTCGTGGATACCAAACAGGGTCGGCTGACTTTTTTGTTGGGCACGGCATCCGTCAAAGGAAGCGACACCTTTGATGAGGGTCAGGTGGTGCATGTCTTCTACAAGAAACTGGCCGAGGGAAACGTGATCACGCTGGTGGTAAAGAAAGTCAACTGACCTCTCTACCGGAAACCGTTCCTCTTTCCGAGAACACCTCCCATGAGACCTTGCCTCGTCGGTCACTATCACGAGATCGCCCTCAAGAAGGGGAATCGCAGCTTTTTTGAACGCAAGCTTCTGTCCAACGTGAAAAGAGCCCTGGAAGATCTACCCTACCGAAGCCTGCGCCTGTGGTCGCGGAGAGTGGTCGTGGAGTTGAACCCGGGTGGCTCTGCGAAAGAGGCCGGTGCTCGATTCGGACGGGTTTTCGGCCTCGTCAACTATGCCAGGGCATGGATCGTGCCTTCTTCGGAGCAGGAGCTGGAGGACGCCCTCGGGAAACTCCTACCGGGGCAATCATTTGAAAGCTTCAGGATTTCGGCGAAACGATCCGACAAGCGGTATCCCCTGACGACTCCCGAGATCGAAAGCCGGCTCGGCTATTTTGTTCAGTCAACGCTGGGGAAACGAGTCCAGCTGAAGGGACCCGATCTGACCTGCTACGTACAGATCCTGGGTGACGACGCTCTGCTGCACTTCGAGAAGCTCCGGGGTCCCGGAGGTCTGCCTGTGTCGAGCAGTGGAAAAGTGGTCGTTCTGTTTTCGGGAGGAATCGACTCGCCGGTGGCCGCATACAAGATCATGAAGCGGGGCTGCCGCCCTGTCTTTGTACACTTCCACAGCCACCCTCACACTTCGCTGGACGCTCAGGACAAGGTGAGAGAGCTGGTGGATCTATTGTGTCAATACCAGCCCCCGGCAAGACTGTACATGGTTCCTTTCGCCCCGGTGCAGCGTCAGATTGTGGCCCTCACGCCGGCCCCGACTCGAATCCTTCTGTATCGAAGAATGATGCTGCGCATCTGCAACAGGATCGCGCAGCGAGAGAAGGCCAAGGCACTCGTAACCGGGGACAGTATCGGACAGGTCTCTTCCCAGACGCTTGACAACATCCGGGCTGTCACACGGGTGAGCCGGCTGCCCGTTCTGCAACCGCTGATCGGGGACGACAAGGAAGAAATCATTTCCCTGGCCCGAAGCATCGGCACGTTTGGAGTCTCGATCGGAGCTGATGACGACTGTTGCTCCCTGTTCGTTCCGAAACACCCGATTACGAATGCCCGAATCCATCAGGTGGAAAAAGCCGAGGAACCGCTCCAGATCGAAGAACTTGTTGCAGCGGCGCTACAGGCAGCCGGGCGCGAGCAGGTGGGGGGTCCGTCGAGAGAATCAACAGCTTACCCTCAAGAGGATGTTCTGCGAGAGAGATAGGTACGGCACAGGCCAATGGAAGAAATCCGACCTGACAGCGAACTGACTGAAACTCAGCACAGGAGCCTTCGGGCGCGGACGCGGAGCACTTCCCGCCGCGCTGTAACCGGCATCCTCGCGCTCATCGCCTTTTATATCGTGATTCTCTCTCTGGGACTCCTTCCGGGTCCGCTCCCCTCAGAATCGAGTCACGCTGAACCTCCGGAAATACACTCCATCACCTACACGCCTTCGCTCTGGGCGATCGCTCCCTTTATCCTTCTCCTGTTCATCATCGCCGTTTTTCCGCTCCTCTCCAGCACCCGGACGTGGTGGCATCACAATAAGAACCGTTTCCTGGTGGCGTCTGTCCTGGCGGGAATTACGCTTTTGTACTATGGGCTGGCACATCCTGGAGGCCTCGAGAACCACTTCACCCACGATCCGTCCTCAAGCCGGGGACTGGAAACCGCGTGGACAGCTTTCAGTAACGGGATCTTCTCCGAGTTCATCCCGTTCATCGCCCTGCTCTTGTGCCTGTATGTGATCAGCGGGGGGGTCAATTTGACCGGTGACCTGCCGGCCCACCCCGCGACCAACACCGCGTTCATCGCTCTGGGAGCGCTCCTTGCCAGCTTTATCGGAACCACGGGAGCAGCCATGGTCCTGATCCGCCCCCTGATCCTCACGAACATCGAGCGCAAGTATAAGGTTCACACGATCCTCTTCTTCATCTTCAGTGTCTGTAACTGTGGAGGTCTGCTACTTCCCATCGGTGACCCACCCCTTTTTCTCGGCTATCTGCGTGGAGTCCCGTTCACCTGGACCCTGGCCCTGTGGCCTTACTGGCTGCTCGTTAACACGACTCTCCTGATCATTTATTTTGTCTGGGACTCGTTGGTGTACCGAAGGGAGGCCCTGCGTGATCTGATCCGGGACGAGCGTCAGGTCAGGGCCCTGCGGCTGAGTGGCCGCCTCAACTTCGTGTGGCTCCTCGGGGTCGTTCTCTGTGTTGCTTTCATTCTGCCGGGAGAGCCGTTCCTGGGCACACCGTTTCGTCCGCCCGTGTTTTTACGCGAGATGGCCATGCTGCTGTTTGTTGGGGTTTCCCTGCTGGCCACGAACAGCAACATCCGCATCCGCAACCGATTCGACTACGTCGCCATCACGGAGGTTGCCGCCCTCTTCAGCGGAATCTTCATCTGCATGCAGGTCCCCATTGAGATTCTTCACGTCAAAGGACCTCAGCTTGGTATCGACACTTCAGTGGAGTACTTCTGGTTCACCGGCCTGTTGTCCAGTGTGCTCGACAATGCTCCCACCTATGTCGTCTTCTTCGAAACCGCCACCTCACTGCCCCCGCTGCCGGGACTTCCCCTGGTGGCGCTTCCGGAGGGCGAGGCGATCATGGAGCACTTGCTGGCCGCCATCAGCCTGGGCGCCGTTTTTATGGGAGCCAACACCTACATAGGAAACGGCCCCAACTTCATGGTGAAGAGCATTGCAGAGAACTCCGGGATTCGAATGCCTTCCTTTTTCGGCTACATGGCATACAGCCTCATCATTCTGATCCCGATCTGTATCGGGGTGTCGTTCTTGCTGCCCGGCTGACCGGGTACTCCTCACGGTTAACTGCCGGCTTATGTCGCGCCGTTCTGTTTCGGACCTCGTAGCCCGGATTATGCAAGAACCGTAGTTCGGTGTTGAAAAACGACTCGAGAAGTGGCCCAACTCGGAAGCGGGCAGGTGTGACAGGCGGATTTGCGAAGAATATGGGTTGGCGAGGCGTCTGAGTGGTTTGGGGAGTGAATTTCAGACAGATCTGGGCCTGGATGAGTGTCGGAAGCGGTTTTTCGGGGGAGCTGGGAAAAGCTAACTGGAGTTGAGGCGACTCAAGACGAGGTGGAAGAGGGGTTGTTCGGGAAAGGCTGAGGAAAGATGGACCCAGATGCGTCGAGTGGTTTGTCGGATCCGGGCCCCAATCTTGAGGATCCGACGACGTAAGGTTTCGATTTCGAGCTTGTGCCAGGGGGTTCCGTGAAGATAGTCGCGCAGGCGAACGAACATCTGGTAAGCCAGTGCATGCAGGAGGAGTCGAAACTGATTGGCCAGGAATCGATGACAGCTGAGTCGGTCCATGCTCAGATGATTCTTGAAGGCCTTGATGAAGTTCTCGGTCTGCCCTCGGTTTGTGTAGTGGTCATAAAGTGATTGGGAGCAGAGATCGTCCCGGTTGGTAACTACAAAGCGACGATTGATCCCACGCTGATCGACCTCCACTTTGACAATGACGCGACGGGATCGATCCCAGCTGTGGGCTCGATAAAGAAACTCGTCAAACTGACGCTGTTTTTCCTCCAGCTCAAGGAACCTTTCCCGAGTCGAATCCAGCAGGGGCTCGACCACTCGCTGCAGGCGAGGGTTTCGGCTTAACCCGATGACATATTGGAGTTTATTCTCTTCACATTCACAGAACTCGTAGAGCCGAGGCGTGGCAAAGCCGCTGTCGGCCCGAATCTCAATCTCGACATCCGTCCCCACTGCTTGTCGGATGGCCTCCACGACTCGCTTCAGAATGGGCACGATGTGAGAGGCAGCCCCCTTGTTGCCAGGTCTCAACACGGCACAGACCAGGTCTCCCGTGTCGGCATCGAAGATCAGCAAAGGATGCAAAATGTGGTTTCGGTAATACCCGTGGTAGAAGGAGAACTCCTGTTGGCCGTGAGTGTGGTCGTCGGTACTGTCCAGATCCAGGATGATCTTGCTGGGACGTCTCTTCTTCAGGGAGCGCACATAACGGCCTAGCAGCCACCGGCTCAGACGCATCAGATCCTTCTTGGTGACGGAGTTCTCCAGGCGGGAGAAAGTCGGCTGGGTGGCCAAATCGGGATCGCTCTCTGGCAACTGATCACAGACTGTCTTGAGCATCGGATCCGAGCGCAGCGTATCGGCGTCGTTACAGTCTTCGTAGCCGGCCACGATCTGCAAGACTCGTTGTCGGATCAACTTCAACAGGTCATGACGAATGTAGCGTTGGTCTCGACTTTCCGCAATACAGGAACTGAAGCCCTCGCACAATCGATGTTGACGATCCAGCGATCCAAACAACAACCATCCTGCGTCGGAAGTGAGGCTCCCCCCATCAAAACGAGCCGTGATGTTTCTGTGGCTATGAAATGGCAGGGTATTCTGGCAGACTGTTTTTGACATTGCCGTAGCTCCTGTTTAGGGTCTTTGTTTCTCTAAACCCTTTTATATCAGAGAGCTACGGCCTTTTTTCTGGGCCCACATCTCACTTGAATTTAGATCTCTTGCATAATCCGGGGTAGGGGCGCCCCCTCGTGGTCGCCCGTTAACCGGGCCGGCACAAGGCCGGCCCCTACGAACCTTCAACGAGTAACCGGTAACGAGTGACAAGTACCCAGTGCGAGCGCTCGGATCGGACCACGGAGGGTCCTCCTACACTGGGATGCCGCAGGAGGGCTAAGGGTAGGAACGATAGTGCCAAGAATAAAAATGCGAAATAATTAACAATTTAGTTGACGCACCCTTCAAGGGATGCTAATTTATTCGCATCTGGTCAGCCGATGCTGATCAGACGGTCGTGGAAACACGATCAACGTTCGGCAAGGAGGTTATGAGAGCAGCAGATTCGGGCGATTCACTGCTCTCCTGACAGCCGGAGGTTGGCTCTTTTTATTGAAATATCGGAATAGCACCCCCTCCCCGCGATCCCGGTTTTCACCCCTGAGCCGACCTCCAGCACTCCACTCCCACCTGCTGCCCGGTCCGTAGCCTGCTTTACTGTTCCAGCAGCTTTCCCAGCACCTCAGGGTCCGTGGTCGGCAGTCGGCAGACATAGTTTTCACAGACGTAGGCCGTTGCCCTTCCCTCGATGGGCCTGAAGCTGTCCAAAACCTCGATCCGGGCGGCCAGGCGGAGGTGGGCCGATCCGCCATCGGCCAGAAAGACAACCCTGTTGGGGAGATAGCGTCGGTGCACTTCCCGCAGCAGTGACTGTGTGTCGGCCCCTTTTCGCTGACCTGACAGGAAGATCTGCCTGGGCTTGGACGCTGCCCGACTCAGGGCAACCAGCATGAGAGGCATGCTGTGAGGTGCCGGACGGAGCCATTGCGCGAAGGTCGCGGCAGTGCGGTCGACCATGGCCAGCAGTTGTTCGTCGCCGCTCAGGTTCCCCAGACGGATCAGATTCAACATGGCGACGGAGTTAGGCGAGGGCTCGGCCCCGTCGTATCGACTCTTCATTCTCAAAAGAATGGATCCATCCTTGCCGGTCGTGCTGAAGAAACCAGCCTCCTCCGGGTCCCAGAAGCGTACCCGCATCTCCTGCGCGAGATCCAACGACCAGAGTAGCCACTCTTCTTCCAGAGAGGTCTCATAGAGGTCGATCAGGCCCTGGATCAGGAAGGCGTAGTCGTCCAGAAACCCGGGAATCCCTCGTTCTCCTCCGCGATACCGCCGGTACAGGGTTCCGGCCTCTCGATCATAGAGTTCCGTCTTGATAAAACGAGCTGCGCTGCGCGCCCTCTCCAGATAGTTTTCGTCCTCGAGAATCTGCGACGCCCTGGCCAGCGCCGAGATCATGAGACCATTCCAGGAAGTCAGGATCTTGTCGTCTCGGAGAGGACGTGGTCTTCTTTTTCTGACCTCGAAAAGAACCTGCCGGGCCTTCTTTTCATGCTGCTCCACCTGGGCCGTGGAAAGGCCGAGTTCGGATGCGACATCTTCGACGGATTGATCCTGGAAAAGAACATTCTTGTTCTTGAACTCGAAGAAAGGGTCGCGATCGACATTGCCCCCGGATTTGACGCCGAAGCGACGGGTGAACACTTGTGCCGTTTTCTCATCGAGATGACTGAGGATTTCTTCCCGGCTCCACGCGTAGAAGGCCCCCTCGACTTCTTCTTCCGACCCGGCAACGCGACTGTCCGCGTCTTCAGCCGAATAGAAGCCTCCGCCGGGGTGGGCCATGTCACGCAATACATATCCCAGAGTGTCTCGAGCCACAGTCGCCAGAGCGGGGTCCCGGCTGATTTGAAACCCCTCGAGACAGGCCACCACGAGTTGAGCCTGATCGTAGAGCATTTTTTCGAAATGAGGGAGGAACCAGCGTGCATCGGTGGAATATCGATGAAACCCGCCACCCAGATGATCGTTCATTCCACCCCCGGCCATTCGGTGAAGCGTCTTCAAAGCCATTTCTGAAGCGTGCTCAACACCCTTCGCGCGAGAGTGGTAAAAGAGAAACTGGAGATTGACAGGTCTGGGAAACTTGGGGGCAGATCCGAACCCTCCCAGGGTCGCGTCGAAGTTTCTCGTGTACCACTGATAGCCCTTTTGTAGTGTTTCCGACAGGTTGACCTCCCGGCTCTCGGAGCGCCTCTGCCGGTTGCGGAGACGCTCGACAATTCGGCTCGCCGAATCCAGGATCTCGCCGCGCTTTTCCAGCCACTGCCGGTGTACGGTCAGCAACACCTGGGGGAAGCCGGGCCTACCCGAGCGAGATTCGGGAGGGAAATAGGTCCCGCCGAAAAAGGGCTTGAGCTCAGGAGTCAGAAACACGGACATGGGCCAGCCGCCCCGGCCGGTCGTCGCCTGTACGAAGGCCATGTACACGCGATCGATGTCAGGCCGCTCTTCCCGATCCACTTTGATGCACACGAAGTGTTGATTCATGAGGGCGGCGATTTCGGGATTGGAGAACGATTCCCGTTCCATGACGTGGCACCAGTGGCAGGTGGAGTAGCCGATAGAGAGGAAGATCGGCTTTGCTTTTTCCCTGGCCTTCTGAAAGGCTTCTTCCCCCCAGGGGTACCAGTCGACCGGGTTGTAGGCGTGCTGAAGGAGGTAAGGGCTGCTTTCGCCGACCAGCCTGTTCGGTTTTTTGCCTCCGTGCTCCGGCTGGCGGGGCAACTCATGGGGGGCGGGTGACCCGGGGGGCCTGCCGGCTGCAGGCTCAGAAGCCAGACAACTCAGACCCGAGACAAGCCAGATGATCAGAGCGATGCGGTCCAGGGACATGCTTTATCCCGACGTTCCTTGGCAGGAGTCCTGTTCAGCACAATGGATCATCTAAGATCTCGGATTTTCGACCCTCATTTCAACTCCGTAACTCTGCGAGATCCCGGTACAGGTCCAGCGCCTGCGGATTGGCCAGCGCCTCCGCATTCGTCACTTCCCTGCCATGGATGACGTTGCGCACCGCCAGTTCACTGATCTTGCCGCTAATGGTTCTAGGAATATCATCGACCTGAACCACCTTTTTCGGTACATGATGGGGCGAGGCGCTTTCCCTAATTCTAACGCGAATCTCCTGGATCAGGCTTTCATCCAGCCTGGTGCCTTCTGCGAGTCGCACGAATAACACGATGCGGACGTCGCCCTGCCATTCCTGTCCCACCACAATCGCCTCCAGGACGTCGGCGATCTGTTCGACGTCCCGGTAGATTTCAGCCGTTCCGATCCTGACTCCACCGGGGTTGAGGGTCGCATCCGATCGTCCGTAGATTACCATGCCTCCTTGCGGGGTCAGCTGCGCCCAGTCCCCGTGTCGCCAGACCCCTGGAAAGTAGTCGAAGTAGGCCCGCCGATACTTGGACCCGTCCGGGTCATCCCAGAACATCACGGGCATGGAGGGGAAGGCCTGGGAGCAAACCAGCTCGCCTTTGCCCCGGGTGGACCGGCCGACCTCGTCGAAGATCTCCACCTTCATCCCGAGGCTCAGGGCCTGCAACTCGCCCCGGAAGACCGGGCCGATGGGATTGCCCGCGGCAAAAGAAGAAATGAGGTCTGTTCCTCCCGAGATCGAAGAGAGGCAAAGATCCTCTTTGATGTCCCGATAAACGTAGTCAAAGCTGGAAGGCGCCAGTGGTGATCCGGTTGAGAGAATCACGCGTAGGCGGCTCAAGTCATGGGTACGCGCGGGATGGAGCCCCCTTTTCTCGGCCAGGGCCAGGTACTTGGCACTGGTTCCAAACCCTGTCATGTGCTCCTCTTCAGCCAGGTCGAAAAGGATCTCCGGGCGGGGATGGAAGGGGGAACCGTCGTAAAGGAGCAGGGTCGACCCCACGGCCAGGCTGCTCACGAGCCAGTTCCACATCATCCAGCCGCAGGTCGTTGCATAGAAGATCCTGCTGTCTCTTTTCAAATCCGTGTGCAGAACCAGCTCCTTGAGGTGCTGGACGAGCGTTCCCCCGGCGCCGTGCACCATACACTTGGGAAGACCGGTCGTGCCCGACGAATACATGACGTACAGGGGGTGGTCAAACGGGAGCTGCTCAAAATCAATGCTCTCGGCCTGGCCTGCAAAATCGTTCAACAGCACGGCGTTCGGAATTCCTGAAAGGTCCGGGGCTCGGTTCAAATAGGGGACAACAACGACCTTTTCCAGGGAAGGAATCTGTTCCAGGATTGTCTTGACCCGTCCCAGACGATCAAAGGATTTGCCGGCATATCGATACCCGTCGGTACAGACCAGTACCCTGGGTTGCATCTGGCCAAAGCGATCGACGACACCCTTGGCTCCGAAATCGGGGGAACACGACGACCAGAGGGCTCCCAGACTGCTGGTCGCCAGCATGGCGATAATAGTCTCGGCAATATTGGGCATGAAACCGCCCACCCGGTCACCGACCCCGACTCCAGCCCTCTGCAAAGCCAGGGCGAACCCGGCGCAGCGGCGGAACAGCTCAGAATAGCTGAGGACCTGATGGCGGCCATCTTCGTTCCAGCCGATGATGGCGGGGTGATCATCCCGGTAACGGAGCAGGTTTTCTGCAAAGTTCAACCTGGAACCCGCGAACCAGCGGGCACCGGGCATCTTCTTGACGTCATCGACAACCCGATCCCACTTCTGGGAGACAACCATTTCAAAGAAGGTCCAGGCTTCGGCCCAGAAGAGCTCAGGACGATCGATCGACCATTGGTAAAGACTCGGATAGTCAACCACTTCGGGCGCAGCCAGGCGAACTCCGCTTATGAAGCGAGTCAGGTTTGCCTGCTCGACAGTTTCAGATGAAGGTCTCCACAGGCAGTGACTCAAACGACTGCGACGCTCCTTATCTGGTTCACGGTTTCAACGACCATGTCGAGGGCATAGTCCATATCTTCTCTGGTGGTCAAACGACTGAGACTGAAGCGAATGGCACCCTGGACGCGTTTGCGTGGAAGTCCCATGGCCTTGAGTACGTGCGAGGGCTGGAGTGAACCGGAGGCGCAAGCGGCTCCGGTTGAGACCGCCACCCCCTTGAAGTCGAGCGCCACGAGCAGTGTCTCTCCCTCAACTTTCTGAAAGCTGATGTTGCTCGCATGGGGTACGCGACCACTCCTTGTTCCGTTCAAGATACAGCCGGGCAGACGTTCCAACAGGCTCTGTTCGAATCGGTCACGCAGCCCGGCCAAACGCTCCTGCAGATCGTCCAGTGACCCGGAGGCGAGACGGCAGGCCTCACCGAGTCCAACGATTCCCGGCACATTTTCGGTCCCGGCACGCCGCGATCGCTCATGCGAGCCGCCCAACATGAAAGGTTCCGTCTGCACCGTGTCGCGAATGTAGAGGGCCCCGACACCCTTGGGACCATGGAACTTGTGCCCCGACAATGAAAGGAGGTCGACATTCAGGTGCTGAACACTGACCGGGATTTTGCCCACGGACTGTACCGCATCGGTGTGGAAAAGGATCTCCCGCCGCCGCGCCAGGCGACCGATCTCCTCGATCGGCTGGAGAGTACCGACCTCGTTGTTCGCGTGCATGATCGACACCAGGACGGTGTCATCGGAGAGTGCTTTCTCGACATCTTCCACGCGCACGACGGCCTTTTCGCCGACCGGGAGATAGGTGACTCGAAAGCCCTTCCTTTCCAGGAACTGGCAGCTCTTCAATACAGCCGGATGCTCGATGCTGGAAGTCACGACATGTCCTCTCCCGTGGGCAAGCAGACGAGCTACACCGTGGATGGCCGCGTTGTCAGCCTCGGTGCCGCCACAGGTGAAGATGATTTCGCGGTCCTTCGCAGAGAGCAGCCGGGCCACCTGGGAACGAGCACGATCGACAGCAGCCCTGGCTTCCTGTCCATAGGTGTGAATGGAGGACGCATTGCCGAAGGCCGTGAGGAAATACGGCTGCATCGCCTCCAGTACAACCGGGTCCAGGGGAGTGGTTGCATTGTTGTCGAGGTAGACTTGTCGCTGCATCTTCGTTCCGTTTTCACCAGAATACTAACATCGTTCCCTCTCGGGGGTTCCGGGTGCCCCGGCTGCGTCTCTTAAAGTGGGATGGGCCTCAGGGCCGCGACTGGGGGACATGAATCGTAGGGGCGACCCTCGTGGTCGCCCGTCGCCCGGGCCGGCACAAGGCCGGCCCCTACTTCTGTTCCGGTTCCAGGTTTCACGATTTGAAAGCTGCCTTGACTGCTTGTCCCCCGGATCTTAGATAAAGACTGGAGCGGCCGAGAAGGCCACCCGAAAAAGGCCGTTAAAAGAATGCTGAAACGAAACGAAAATAGGAGGAAAAGACAAATGACCTTGATGAGAATTGATCCCTTGAGGGACCTGCCAGAGTGGAACAGTGCTTTCGATCGCTTTTTTGGAAATCGCTATACGCGGTCTTTTGAGAAGGACCTGACAGGGCATCGCTGGTCCCCCTCGGGCGACGTCTCGGAGACACCGAGCGAAATCACCTTCACGGTGGAATTACCCGGGTTCGAGAAGAACGAGATTGACATCTCGCTCGACAAGAACGTCCTGACCATCAGTGGAGACAGGAAGTTCGAGAAGGAGGAGAAGCGAGACTTCCATCGTGTCGAGCGCTGGTATGGAAAGTTTTTCCGCAGTTTCAAACTGCCCGCCACGGTGGACACCACCGGCATTGAGGCGGCTCTCAAGAATGGCGTGCTTACCATTCGTCTTCCCAAAGTTGAGGAAGCCAAGCCGCGACAGATTGCGGTGTCCGTCAGCTGAACAGGCGTCTCACCCGGTGAGATATTTCACAGATATGGGCGGCCTCCGAGCCGCCCTTTTTTCTTGGGTTTGCGCGCCCAAAATGATGCGGGTAGAATACAATCCTTGCTCACTGCCGGGGTAGCTCAGACGGTAGAGCAGGGGACTGAAAATCCCCGTGTCGGCGGTTCGATTCCGTCCCCCGGCACTCCGGTTCCTATGCCCGAATCCATGCTTCGCCTTCCTCGTTCCTTTTTTGACAGGCCAACGTTGAAAATTGCCACTGACCTGCTCGGCCAGCGGCTCGTCAAGATCGATGCGAGGGGCCGGCTCTCGGGGGTCATCAACGAAGTGGAGGCCTATATCGGGCCGGATGACCAGGCCTGTCACGCCCGTTTCGGAAAGACCCCACGAAACTCGATCATGTGGGGGCGGCCCGGGTTTGCCTACATCTACTTCACTTACGGCATGCACTGGCTGTTGAATTGCGTAACCGAGGGGGATGGCTTCCCTGCGGCCGTTCTCCTGCGAAGTATCGTACCCGTTGAAGGCCGCGAGGTGATGCTGGAGCGTCGAAACGGGCGGCGACGGCACCTGGCCGATGGACCCGCCAAGATCTGCCAGGCCTTTGACCTGACGGGCGCAGACAATGCCCGGGATCTGTGTGCGGAGGGATCGACCCTGTTCCTGGAATCCGGGATCCGAATCCCGCGCCGCCAGATCGAGTCAACGCCCAGAATCGGCATCGACTCCGTCCCTGAGCCCTGGAAAAGCATACCGTGGCGCTTCACCTGTCGGATTCCCGGGGTGCCGGAATGACGGACCCCGCGAGGCCTGACCTGGAGGCGCTGCGCAGCGGCGGTCAGACGGGGGTCGATCGGGCAGCCCTGGACATCGCGCTTGCCTCCGGCCTGAGCATTAGCGGATGGTGTCCGAGGGGTCGACGAGCCGAAGATGGCCGCCTCGATGAGCACTATCCGCTCCGGGAAACCCCCTCGACCGAATACGCTCAGAGAACCGCCTGGAATATCCGCGACTCCAATGGAACCCTGGTTTTGCTTGACGGCAGGGCGGACCCCGGCACGGCCCTGACGATGGAGCTTGCCAATCGGCAATCCCGGCCGTTGCTGGTCGTGGATCTGGCTGACCCTCTCGATATCGACAGCATCCGCCACTGGGTCCGCCGCTCGAGAATCAAGCAGCTCAACGTCGCCGGGCCGAGAGAGAGTCATTGTCCCGGCATCTACAAGGCTGCCCGGGGCTTTCTGGAAGAGCTTCTCCCCCACCTTTTCTAAAACTTTCTCCGCTTGACTCCGTCTGAATGAGTAGTGACTTTACGGAAGGCAGGGATCGGAATCCGGTTGGAGAGGATGCACCATGAAGAAGAAAGCGAACAAGGATGGCAAGCTGCTTCCCCCGAAACGTCAAAAGAAAGCGACCAGCTGGACACTGTCCAGGACCGACAAACGTTTCCTCCGTTCCTGCAACATCTTTCCCCAATGATTGGGGGTGGTGAAAGGCCGATCCTGAGACAAGAGCACGGCAAGGCGTGAGCTCACCGTTTCCCGGCTCGACGGCAGGCTTACGCCTTGCCGTTCTGTTGCTTAGGATCGATCGTAGGGGCGACCCTGGTGGTCGCCCGCCCCAACGGCCGGCACCAGGCCGGCAACGGGCCGGCACCAGGCCGGCCCCTACTAGGGCACGTCCAGGAACTGCACCTGGGCGATCGTGATATTGTCCGTGCCACCGCGGCGATTCGCCTCTTTCACGAGCTCACCGCCGGCCTCTTGCATGGGGTACTTCCTGAGCCGGCTTTCGATCTCCTGGTCCAGCAGAAGATCGGACAAGCCGTCAGTACAGACAAGAAGCTGATCCCCGGCGCTAGCCTCCAGCTGAAAAATGTCGGGGCTGATCGCCGAAGTGATGCCCAGAGAGCGCTCCAGCAGGTTCTTCTGGGGGTGATGCCGAATCTGATCCTTGGTCAGATCCCCCTGCTGGTAGAGCTTGTAGACAGGCGAATGGTCGTCGGTAACCTGGGAGATGTCTCCGTTGTGAAGCTGATAGACGCGGCTGTCGCCCAGGTGGAGTACCCAGACTTCATCATGCTCCCCGGAAACCCAGACGAGACTGACGGTCGTCCCCATACCACGCATTAACGGGTTCGCCGCCTGCTTCTCGAGAATTCGCCGATTGGCGAGCTCCAGGCTCTTCTGCAGGACGCTCCCTGCCGGCCCACCGACCTTCTCGACTTCCCGGGTAATCGTCTCTGAAGCGATGGCACTGGCAACCTCACCGGCTGCGTGACCTCCCAGGCCATCACAGACCCCGAACAGACCGGCTTCCGGCGATTCGATCAAGGCATCTTCGTTATTCTTGCGAACTCTTCCCATGTCAGAAATGAAGTGGCATTGAAATCGAAACGATCCACACGTGTAATCTTGAGCACTCATGTCTGTTTCATCCGATTGAGAGCACAGCTTCCGCCGAGGCCTGCTCGTACGCCCGACTCAGCTCGTCATATGTTTCGGGTCGCGGAGTCAGTCCTTGCCATCGCCCATGGACCGTTTAGAACTGGTCCAGTCCCTGCATCAATCGCAGATTACACTTCACAAAGCCCCAGCCAATCACCAGCAGCAGTACCCATGCACCCGCCTTCTTCCACAAAGGGTTTGTCAGCCGATAACCGCAGTACGGACACTTGACCGATCTGTCAGGCACAGTGTAGTCACAATTCCGACACACTTCCATGGAGCGAATCCTTTTTCGGAATTCGGAAACGGCTGAAGCCAGCCTCACGAATCAGAATAATCTATGCAGCCCCTGGTTGAAATTCTGCTATTGTTCCACCGCCTCGCTCTCCCGGGCGGCATCGCCTTGCAAAAGATCCCGAAGACCAGCCTCGTCGATTGTCTCCACTCCTAGCTCTTGCGCATTTTCCGCCTTCGATCCGGGCTTCTCACCGACAACAACATAGTTCGTCACTGACGAAACTGCTGCCGTGACCTTCCCGCCACGGCGCTGGATCGCCTCTTTCGCTTCCAGCCGACTCAAGCCGGCCAGCGTGCCAGTGATCACGAAGGTCATGCCCTGGAGGGGCAGGTCCGCTGGGGCCGCCTCGCTGGTTTGAAATCTCAGCCCTGCCTCCCGGAGCCTTTCGATAAAAAGGAGATTGGAGGGTTCGTCCAGATAGGCCCGCACGCTGCCTGCGATCTCGGGCCCTATACCGCTAACCATTGCGATCGCTTCCAGGTCGGCATTGGAGAGCGCCTCAATGGTGCGAAAGCGCTCTACCAGCAGTTCGGCAACACTCTCTCCTACGTGCCGTATCCCAAGAGCGAAGACGACTCTGGTAAAGGGCTGCCTCTTACTTTCCTGCAAGCTGTCGAGCAGGTTTTGAGTGGACTTTTCCTTAAAACCGGGCAGGTCGCCGATCTGCTGTTCTGCTAGAGAATACAGGTCCGAAGCGTCATGGATCATCCCCAGATCGACCATTTTCTCAACCGTCTGCTGACCGAGTCCTCTGATGTCCATCGCACCGCGGCTCGCAAAGTGCTTGAGCTTTTCGAGTCTTTGCGCGGGACAACTCGCATTCGGACAGTAAGCCATCACTTCTTCCGGCAGGCGCACAATCCCTGTCCCACACTCCGGACAGGCGGGGGGGTAGCGAAACTTCTTCTCGCTGCCGCTGCGCCGGCTGACAACCGGGCCTACGACCTGTGGAATAACATCGCCCGCTCTCTTGACCTTGACGACGTCCCCTTCGCGAATGTCCTTTTTCCGAATATCGTCCTCGTTGTGCAGGGTAGCCTGTCGAACAGTGACCCCGCCGACATGCACTGGATCAAGAATCGCATAGGGATTCAGTGCACCGGTCCGGCCCACGTTAATCCCGATCTGATGGAGCCTCGTGACGGCCACTTCGGCGGGGAATTTATAGGCGATCGCCCAGCGGGGCTCCCGGGCCACCCTGCCCAGGCGCCTCTGATAATCAAGGCGATCCACCTTCACGACGACCCCGTCAAATTCGTAGTCCATTTGCTGGCGACGACTCTCGTATTCGCGGCAGTACCCGAGAACCTGTTCCATCGAGTCATGACATCTATGGTGAGGATTGACCTTAAAGCCCCACTGTTCCAGCAGTGCCAGCACCTCCGACTGAGTCGAGATCTCGAGTCCTTCCAGGTACCCGATCGCGTAGGGGAAGAAGGCGAGAGGTCTTTGGGCGGTCACGGCCGCGTCGAGCTGGCGCAGAGCTCCGGCGGCCGTGTTGCGAGGGTTCGCAAAAGCGGTCTCGCCCGTGGCCTCACGATCGGCATTCATGGCCTGAAAACCGGACAGGGGAAGGTAGGTCTCGCCTCGGATTTCGACAAAACCGGGAATGCGAGAGTCGCCTTTAAGTCGCAGGGGAATGGTCCTGATCGTTCGTAGATTATCCGTGACGTCTTCGCCGAACCGCCCATCTCCCCGGGTGGCGCCGCGGGTCAACAAACCGTCCTGATAAGTGAGAGAGACAGCGGCACCGTCGATTTTCAACTCGGACACAAAGTCGATCGAGGTCTCTCCGAGCATTCGGGTGATCCGGACCGAGAAGTCCTGCAGATCTTCGCCTGAGAAAGCATTCGCCAGACTGAGCATGGGAGCCCGGTGCTGGACCTTTTGGAACTTCGCACTCGGCCTGGCACCAACTCTCTGTGTGGGTGAGTCCTGTGTGACCAGGTCGGGGTGTGAGGCCTCGAGCTCCACCAGTTCTCGAAACGTCAGATCGTACTCTGCGTCGCTAACGGAGGGATCATCCAGAATGTAGTAGTGATAATTGTGTTTTTCGAGCTCGCGTCTCAGCTTCTCGATCCGCTCAGAGACTTCTTCTGGCGACGCCCTCATGGGCCTGAGACTATAGCACGTGACCGGAAAAGGGATGGTTGATTTGGTATGATGTCCGAGAGATGAGTTCGACCGTTGTCAGTCGCTTCTCCTTCATGGTGATGTTCCCTCTGACTGAAGCGAACTCTTCGCATGTTCCCCTCTTGAGGCTCCATTCTCTGGCCAGGAAGCAGATGACCGACATTGAGGTCATCGAGACTATTGAACACTTGTTCAAATGTCCCCGGTGCCTGGACAACTACCGGAGAGTCCGGTCCGGGGTTCCGGAGCACCGAAGCTGAGTCCCGCGCGCATCCGTGAGACCAGCGGTCCCTGCATCAGCTTTCTGAGCGATTTCGGCCAGCGCGATTACTATGTCGCCTCGGTCAAGGCCGTCATTCTCGGCATCTGTCCAGATGCTAGAATCACAGACGTCAGCCACGAAGTGCCCCCCCACGATATTCGAGAAGCGGCCTTTACACTGGCTTCCTGCTACTACCTTTTCCCTCCGAACTCCATCCACCTGGTTGTGGTAGATCCCGGCGTGGGGTCCAATCGGAGGGCCGTCATCGCCTCCTGCGCGGAGCATCTCTTCGTGGCTCCCGACAACGGGGTTCTCTCCCTGGTTCTGGAAAAGGAGGGAATCGAGGAGGTGGTCGAGATCCGAGAACCGGGCTTTTTTCGAGAACCGGTGGCTCCGACCTTTCATGGAAGAGACATTCTTGGTCCCGTAGCGGCCCATCTGGCCCGGGGAGTCCCGGCCCCGGACTTTGGTCCACCCCGAGAAGAATTCATGCTGCTGGATATCGACTCCCTGGATCTGACACAACCGGAGACAATCTCGGCGACGGTGATTCATGTTGATCGCTTCGGGAACATCATTACCAACGTTCAAAGGGCTGATCTGCTCAGACACCTCGGCAGTAATCGCCCGGGTCGGGTCGAGATCCAGGGCAGGGCCATCGAGCATCACCGCAGGTACTATGCTGAGGCCCGCCCCAACGAGCTTTTTTCGATCCTGGGCAGCAGTGGCTACCTGGAGGTTGCCGCCTTTTCGAAGTCAGCGGCCAGGATTCTGGATGTCGAGGTCGGAAGTCGCCTGAAGGTCACCACCTAGGCACTAGCCGTCCCTGGTAGCACTTATGTACTCGGAAAGAGTCAAACAACTTGTTGCAGAGCTTCGCTTCAGCGGAAGGCTGAAGGACGCAACCCACCAGGGTGAATGCGCGAACCCGGTGTGCGGGGACGTGACCCGGTTCGAGCTCCATGTCCACAACGACCGGGTCAGGGAATGCCGTTTCATGGCGACCGGGTGCGTCGCAGCCATCGCCGCGGCGGCGGCCCTGGCCCGGCTTTGTCAGGATCAACCCGTCCAGACCTGCCTCGGCGTAACCACCGAAGATCTGCTGGCCGACCTGGGCCAATTGCCTTCTCACAAAACTCACGCCGTCCATCTGGCTGTGGACGCTCTGCAAAAGGCGCTTCGGGATTCGCATCGTGCTTCCGCCTCCACCTAGCAGTCCGTGTTTGCAGAGACCATCAGAGCCGGGTGCGGAAGCGCCCGGAAGGAGGCGGTCGCCTGATTCAGTACCCCTTCCCCCGGCTTCCGCCGGGGGCTCTGATTGCCGGTAGGATCCAGGTTACACCTCGCATAAAAAGAAGTGCTCGCGATTGCCTTTTCGCCCGGAAATCCCGGACGGAGCCTGGGTAAGAACCTGGATTCGCAGTTGGGTCAGGTCATCCTTGAGCCTCTCGATGATCCGGGTGCGCACGACTTCGTCTCTGACCAGTCCTCCCGGCTCCACTTCGGATCGTCGGGCCTCGAACTGTGGTTTGACCAGCGCGACGACGGTTGCAGGAGACACCTGACTCAGTCCCGGTAGAACCAGGCGCAAAGAGATGAACGAGAGGTCGACGGTGACGAGGTCAGGCTTTTCGCCGATTTTTCCGGGGTCGAGATAGCGCACGTTGACGCGGTCTCGGCGAATCACGCGGTCATCCTGCTGAAGATTCCAGTGCAGCTGGCCGCGCCCCACGTCGACGGCGTAGACCTTCCTGGCACCCCGCTGCAAAAGGCAGTCGGTGAAGCCACCCGTCGATGCACCAAGGTCCCAGCAGATCAGATCCCGAACGTTGACTCCCAAGACTTGAAGAGCTCCCTCCAGCTTCTCCCCTGCCCTCGAGACAAACCTCCGGGAGCGCTTCTTGAGTCGGACGGGGACGTCTTCCCTGACGCGGGTTCCCGCTTGATCGACCCGTTGATCGCCGACCAGGACGACGCCGCTCAGAATCAGGGCGGCAGCTTGCTTACGGTCGACGGCCAGACGCCGGCGAACCAGCAGGTCGTCCAGGCGGCAGAACGGAGGTTGGGACCGGGAATCTTGGTTCATTGCTTCACCGCCAACCGCAGGCAGCGTCGTGCGTTGGCAACCCGGAGACCGCTAAAACCGGCGCACCGAGATAAACCGGGCCAGTTCTCCCAGGATCCGGCCTTGTGACCCGAGGAAGGCGACATTGTGCACGGCTTCGTCCACCAGCCGGCTCGCAATCCTCTTGCTCTCTGCCAGGCCGAACAGACCCGGATAGGTGGCTTTCTCGATCGCCTCGTCCTTTCCTGATGCCTTTCCCATCTCTTGCGAGGAGCCTTCGACATCCAGGATGTCATCGACAACTTGAAAGGCCAGACCGATGCGGGCACCGAACGCCGAGAGCTTCGCGAGGTCTTCGTCCTTCGCCTCGCACAGGGTGGCTGCGCAGTAGACAGAAGCATGCACCAGGGCGCCGGTTTTCGATTCGTGGATGTATTCCAGATCTTCGGCGCTATAGGGTTTTCCCTGGGTGAGAAGATCCACGACCTGACCGCCAATCATTCCCCCCAGGGTTCCAACGGCCCGGGCAAGCAGCCGGGTTACCGTCAGGCACTTTTCCGCCGAGCCGGCTGCAGGTTGCTCCGTCAGGTGCTGGAAGGCCAGGGAAAGCAGCCCATTGCCGGCCAGAATGGCGACGCCTTCCCCAAACCGCCTGTGCAGGGTTCTTTTACCTCTCCGGTAGTCGTCATCATCCAGAGCCGGCAGATCGTCGTGAATCAGTGAATAGGTGTGGGTCAGCTCCAGGGCCGCGGCCAGGGGCATTACCGGCTCACGTGGTTTCCCCAGGGCCTCAGCTGTAGCCAGGGCAAGAATCGGGCGGACCCTCTTTCCCCCGGCGAAGACCGAGTAGCGCATGGCCTCGTGAATGACTCCGGGGCGGGTCTCTCCCGGTGGGAGGATGTCGTCCAGGTAGCGATCGATGCCGGCCCGCTGCTCGGCCAAGTATCGACCCACATCAAAGGAAGGGACTCTGGATTCCCTATTCTTCACTCTTCAGGTCCTCGAAAGGCGCCTCCTCCAGAGGAACGGACTCGGTCACGCCGCCCTTTCCCTTGACCAGGATTTCGACTCGCCGCTCTGCCTTGTCGAGCCTTTCCGAACAGTATCCGGACAACTTGACGCCTTCCTCGAATAACTGGAGGGATTCTTCCAGGGGAAGATCTCCTTTTTCGAGGCTGGAGACAATGACCCTGAGCCGTTCCAGGGCTTTCTCAAAATCTCTTTCAGACATATCTCTTGACTGCCCCTCGTGAAAATCCCGCAGATTGCTCTAATCCCGGCGGACTGTAAAGTCTCCTCGTTCCACACGGATGCGGAGCCGTTCGGACTCCTGCAGGGCTTCCGGATCCCGAACAATGCGGCCGTCCAGACGGCTCACGACGGCGTATCCCCGGTGCAGGACCGAAAGAGGCGAATAGGCCGCCAGCTGTTGATCAATTCCCTCGATTGTCTTGCCCAGCGAAGACAGATAGAACTCTGCCCTCAGAAGCAGCGATTGTTCAAGCTGATCCCGGTTTTTCTTGAGCACAGGCAACTGCGAAGGCAGGGATCCGTGCAGTCGCGCTCGTAGTGCCTGGAGCTCGCCGGCCCACTGCTGGACACGCTGGCGGGCGCTCACGAAATAGGGACTCGAGGTCAGTTGCCGCAGCTGTCTCCTTTTTCTCTCCAGCAGCAAGTAGACGCACGTGGTCAACCGGTTCACCAGATCATCATGTCTCTGCACCAGGTCCCGCCGGGCGGCGGACACGATTTCCGCCGCCGCCGATGGCGTGGGGGCGCGCTCGTCGGCAACGAAGTCGGCAATTGTGAAGTCTGTTTCATGTCCAATGGCGGTAATCACGGGAATCTCAGAGTGAAAGATTGCTCTGGCCACGATCTCTTCGTTGAAGGCCTGGAGATCCTCATTGGAACCACCCCCCCTGGCGACAATCAACACATCAATATCGGACTCTTTATGCAGAGATCGGATGGCCTCGGAGATCTCCAGGGCTGCCGACCGCCCCTGGACCTGAGCGGGAGCAATGAGCAGATCGACCCGATCATTGCGACGCTTCAAGACGCGCAGGATATCGTGGAGTGCCGCGCCGGACGTCGACGTGATCAAGCCGATACGGGATGGAAACAGAGGGATGCTCTGCTTGGTTTCCGGGTCAAACAGCCCTTCCTTCTCGAGGCGCTGCTTGAGCTTTTCGAAGGCGACCTGAAGCGACCCGCGACCGGCCGGTTCCACAATGTCAACGATCACCTGGAGATCGCCGCGTGCCGGATAAACCGAAACTCCCCCTCGTACCCGAATCTCGAGACCCTCTTCAGGTCTGAACCTCAGGTATTGGTACTGCATCTTGAAACAGACCGCTCGAATCTGGGTCTCCGAGTCCTTCAAGGTAAAGTAACAATGGCCGGCTCGCGAAACCTGCAGATTGGACACTTCTCCCTGAATCCAGATGTCTCGAAACTCTTTGTCCACCAGCCATCGAAGACGGGCGACGATCTCCGATACGGTGAAAATATCCCGCTGCCGAAAGTTGGAACGGCCGGGGTCGTGCATAACAGGAACCTCTCCTGCGAAGTCGTTCCAAGAGAGCAAAAAAGCTTGGATCAGAGAAGCATGATCATATATCATTTTCTCCCTTATGAGCTGGTTCAAGCGGGAAAAAACTCCGCTCCTGCCACCCGATGAAGGCGAGCGCACCGTCCGTACCGAAGGGCTGTTCACAAAGTGCCCGGGCTGCCAGCGCGCAGTCTGGAAGAAGGACCTTGAGCGCAATCACTCGGTATGCACCCGTTGCGGTTACCACTTCAAGATAACCGCAAAGCAGCGACTCGACTTCCTCTTTGACAACCAGGAGTGGGTGGAGTTCGACCAGGGACTTCGGACTTCCGACCCACTCGAATTCAGGGATCGCAAGAGCTATAAAGCGCGCCTGGAACAGGCCTACCGGGCTACCGGGCATACAGAAGCCGTCATCAACGCAGAGGGCCGACTGGGTGGCTATCCGTTGATTTGTTCGTGCATGGAATACCGTTTCATCGGCGGAAGCATGGGTTCCGTCGTCGGGGAGAAAATCACCCGGGCGATCGAACGCGCCCTGGAATCTCGCCGGTCCCTCCTCATCGTTTCCGCCAGCGGGGGAGCGCGAATGATGGAGGGCTTCCTGTCGTTAATGCAGATGGCCAAGATCAGCTCCACGCTGGCTCGGCTGGATGCCGAAGGGCTGCCCTACATTTCCCTGCTCACCGATCCCACCACCGGAGGTGTTACGGCCAGCTTCGCCATGTTGGGCGATCTGAACATTGCCGAACCCGGGGCTCTGATCGGATTCGCCGGGCCCCGTGTTATTGAACAGACGATTCGGCAGAAGTTGCCCGACACGTTTCAGCGCAGCGAATTCCTCCTGGAACACGGGATGCTGGACGCCGTAGTCGAGCGCAAGGACCTCCGTACTTTCATGACGGATTGGCTGGATTTCATGAGTTACCGGCTCGATCCTGCCGGTAGCCCGGTTGAACTCCCGACCCCGGAATCCCACTGACATCTCGATCCCCGCTTAAAGATGGAGTATCAGGACTGCCTGCGGTACCTGGAGAAACTGGGGAACGAGGTGCTCAGAATGCGTGCCGGCCTCGACACGATTCGAGGCCTGCTCGAAGCCATGGGCAATCCGCATTTGGGCTACCCGTGTGTGCTGGTGGCCGGCACCAACGGCAAAGGGTCGACCGCCCGATTCATCAGTTCGATCTCTCTCTCCCACGGACTCCTTACCGGGCGCTTCTCCTCCCCTCACCTGGTCACCGTGCGGGAACGGATTTGCCTCAACGAAACTCCTGTCGGCCGCACTGCCTTCACGGAGTCGTTTGCCCGTGTGCAGGCCGCCGTGCGCGCGGCGGATCTGAGGCGTCGCCCAACCTATTTTGAAGCCGTAACCGCCACGGCACTGGACTTCTTTTCCAGGCAGCAAGTTGATCTGGCCGTGCTTGAAGTGGGTCTCGGCGGCCGTCTGGACAGCACCAACGCGGTCGAACCGCTGCTCTCCGTCATCACCCCCATAGGCATCGACCATCAGCTACATCTGGGAAACACCCTTGAAGAGATCGCAGCCCAGAAAGCCGGCATCATTCGCCCGTCGCGGCCGGTCGTAACCGCACCCCAACGTCCGCGGGTGGCAGGAGTCCTGCGAGGCGTGGCCGAGAAGAAGGGTGCTCCTCTGGTCATACTCGACCCCGATGAGATTGTGGCTACCCACCTTGCAAAAGGCCGATATGAGCTTCGCTACCGGGATATTGTCGCCAGGCTGGGCGTTGTGGGCCGGCATCAAACGGTGAATGCCGCCCTCGCGATCGAGTCGATAAAGCACTTCGACCCGGGTGGCTGGAAGATTTCGGGCGCGACCATCCGCAAGGGTCTGGCCGCGGTCCAACCCTGCGGCGTTCTCCATCCGGTCGCTCGCAATCCGGACATTTTCATCGATGGCGGTCACAACCCTGATGCGGCCCGGGCGGTTGTGAGCTTCCTGACCGCCCACACCGACAAGCCCCGGCACCTCATAGTCTCCATGATGAAGGACAAGGATCTCACGACCGTATCAGAGATTCTGACACCCCACTTCGACCAGATCGACCTAGTCCCGTTGGATTCAGTGAGGGCGGCCAGCGCCGCCCAGTTACGCAGCGCCTTCCCCAACGGGACCCTGGTCCCGGACCTGCTCCAAGCCCTCGAAACGGCCCGTGAAAAGGCCTACTCGATCCTGGTATTCGGGTCCTTTCAGCTGGCCGGACGGGTGCTCACGGAATGCAGTTTCCCGACAGTCGAGAGAAACAGCACTCACTCAATCTGAAAAAGCAGCTGCCCGCCCTCGACGGATGCGTCTACACGAGCGTCGCACAGAGTAACGGTGCCGGACTTGGGAGATTTGAGTTCGTTTTGCATCTTCATGGACTCGACGATGACCAGGCCCTCACCACTTTCCACCATCTCACCCTCGTTCTTGAGGACGGCAACGATCTTTCCCGGCATGGAGGCTTTAACCTGGACGGCCCCCGGCGTCGAAGCCACCGTGGAGCCCTCGGTTCGGGAGCGCCTGGGATCCTGAATCTGGAGGTTGAATACCTGATCCTTGCGGGCTACGGTTCGCGAGGTATCCCCTCCCCACACGACCAGGTGTTCGATGCGGTCTCCCAGACTCAGCACCAGTTGCTCAGCCTCACGGGCCAGAACTTCCAGCCGGTACATCTGACCATTCAGCTCGACTCGAAATTCGGTGGGAGAAGCGCGCTTCACGACAACCTCAAACAACCGTTCCCCTGAACTCACCCTGAACTTCATTTCGAGAAATCTCCGGGGCCGCGCATTCCACGCACCCGTGCATCCCGTTTCCACGAGCTCTCAAGTTTTCGGACGGCATGAGCCCTGACCCTATTCGCCTCCAGGAAGTAATCCAGGGCAGCACCCAGAACTGCGATTTCGTCTCCCCTGAGGTCCCCGGCAAGGGCCTCCAGCAGTGCATGCTCCTGGATGAATTCCGTGGAAAGGTTGCCCTTCACAAAGTCCGGGTGTTGCAAGAGGGTGCGAAAGAAAGGAATCGTCGTCGCGACTCCGGCAATCCTGTATTCACCGAGGGCCCGCTTCATCCTTTCCAAAGCTTCTTCTCTGTCCTTGCCCCAGGCCACTAGTTTCGAAATCAAAGGATCGTAATCGACCGGTATTACAGCACCCTGAAAGACGCCACTGTCGTTGCGGATCCCGGGCCCCGACGGCTCGAGCAAGGTAGAAATCCTTCCTGGAGAGGGGAAAAAATGATTACTCGGATCCTCGGCATAGATCCGGCACTCCAGAGCTGCCCCCCGGGGAGTCAGCTGCTCCTGTTTCAGCTCCAGTGGCCGGCGGGCGGCCACCCTGATCTGCTCTTTGACGAGATCCACTCCGTAAACCATTTCCGTGACCGGGTGTTCCACCTGCAGCCTGGCGTTGATCTCCAGGAAGTAGTACGGCGGCACGGGATCCTTACTGACTCCGTCCACCAGGAACTCTACTGTGCCGGCGCTAAAGTAACCCGCCGCCCGGGCGGCGGAGAGCGCCGCTTCGCCCAGAATCTCCCTGAATCGGGCTCCCACCCGCGGAGAGGGACATTCCTCGACGATTTTCTGGTGGCGCCGCTGGATGGAACACTCTCTTTCTCCGAAATGCACCAGGTGTCCGAATTGATCCCCCAGGATCTGCACCTCGATATGTCGCGGTCGGGAAACGACCTTCTCGAGAAAAACTCGAGAATCTCCAAACGACGCTTCCGCCTCTCCCTTCGTCAAAACAAAGGCTTCCTGCAGGTCGTTTTCATCACTGACCAGGCGCATCCCCTTGCCGCCCCCGCCGGCGCTGGCTTTGAGCATGACCGGGTAGCCGATCGACTCGGCTAGTGCAACGGCCTCAGAGAGGGAGTCCAGGCTTCCCGGGCTTCCCGGAACAACCGGCACACCGGCTTGTTCCGCGGTGCGCCGGGCCAGCACCTTATCTCCCATCGCCTCCATGCTTTCAGCCGAAGGGCCGATAAAGGTGATCCCAGCTTTCTCACAGGCTTTCGCGAAGGGTGGGTTTTCGCTGAGAAATCCGTAGCCGGGGTGAATCGCTTCGGCTTCCATGGCGTGCGCCGCTTCGATAATCTGGTCGATCGATAAATAGCTTTCCCAGGCTGGCGCATTTCCGACCAATCTGGCCGAGTCGGCCATGCGCACGGGCAGTGAATCACGATCCGCCGAGGAGTAGACGACAACCGGTGAGACACCCATCTCGCGGCAGGCCCTGATGATCCTGACCGCGATTTCTCCCCGGTTGGCGACTAGAATTCTAGAAAACATGGTCGTTGCGACCGCAGGCTACAACTACAGCGGGATGTTGCCATGCTTTTTGGGAGGGTTACTGGCGCGCTTGCTGTGGGCCATTGCCAGCGCTGAAATCAGTCTCTGCCGAGTCTCCCTGGGGCTGATGACCGCATCAATGAAGCCTCGTTCTGCAGCCACGTAGGGGTTGGCGAATTTGGCCCGGAACTCGTCGATTTTTTCCTGTCTGAACTCGTCTGGATTCTCCGCCTCGGCCAGCTCGCGGCGGTAGAGAATCTCAACGGCTCCACGAGGGCCCATCACTGCAATCTCGGCCGTCGGATAAGCGTAGTTCATGTCCGCCCCAATGTGCTTGGAAGCCATCACACAGTATGCGCCACCGTAGGCTTTCCTGGTGATCACCGTAATCTTCGGCACGGTGGCCTCTGCAAAGGCGTAGAGTAACTTGGCTCCGTGTCGGATGATGCCCCCGTGCTCCTGGTCGACTCCGGGAAGAAAACCCGGGACGTCTTCAAAAACGATCAACGGGATGTTGAAGGCATCGCAAAAGCGCACGAAGCGCCCGCCTTTCACAGACGAGTTGATGTCCAGAGTGCCAGCCAGCACATCTGGCTGGTTGGCCACGATGCCAACGCTTTGCCCGTTCAGGCGAGAAAAACCGATAACGATATTGGAAGCATAGTCGGCCTGAATCTCGAAAAAGTACCGGTGATCAAAGACGGCTCGGATGACCCTCTTCATGTCGTAGGGCTGGTGTGGCTCCTCAGGGACCATCTGATCCAGCTCGGCCTCCACACGGTCCACCGGATCATCGCACTCCGTTACAGGTGGGGCCTCCATATTGTTGGATGGAAGAAAAGAGAGCAGTTCCCTGATTTGAGCCAGACAGGCTTCATCGTCAGCGGCGACCAGGTGGGCGAGCCCGCTCTTGGAGTGATGAGCAGACGCCCCTCCAAGCTCACTCTTGGAAACCTCTTCGCCCGTCACGGTCCGGATCACATCCGGCCCGGTAATAAACATGTAGCTGCTGTTCTCAACCATCAGGATGAAATCGGTGATCGCCGGCGAATAGACGGCTCCGCCGGCGCAGGGCCCCATAACGGCTGATAGCTGCGGGACAACGCCGCTGGCCAGTGTGTTTCGGAGAAAGATGTCCGCGTAGCCGGCCAGGCTTACGACGCCCTCCTGAATCCTGGCCCCGCCGCTGTCATTGAGTCCGATGATGGGCGCACCCATCCTGACGGCGAGATCCATGACCTTGCAGATTTTGGCCGCATAAGTCTCCGACAGGCTGCCGCCAAAAACCGTGAAGTCCTGAGAAAAAACAAAAACCCCTCGACCGTCGATACGGCCATAACCCGTAACCACACCGTCGCCGGGTATTTTCTTGTCACCCATCTCGAAGTCGGTGCAACGATGGACCACGAATTTGTCGAGTTCTTCGAAGCTGCCCTCGTCGAGCAGGAAATCAATGCGCTCCCGGGCCGTCAGCTTACCGGCGGCGTGTTGTCGTTCCACGCGGCGCTCACCGCCGCCCTCCTCAGCCTGGCGGTGGCGTCTTTCCAGTTCTTCGATCTTGCCGTCGAGTTCAGACTTGGGTCTCATCATGCCAACAGAACCTGGGCTCCCCGCATCCCTCCCGGGCTTCAGAGGCCCGTGGGACGTCTAGCGGCCCGCGCGATTTCCACCACGGACCGCTAGGCCCCGATCAATTCTTTACGCTTGTTCCAGTCGGCCAGAAACTGCTCCAGCCCGCTCGTTGTCAAAGGATGCCCAATCAGCTTGTCGAGTACGCCCGGGGGTAGTGTGACAACGTCAGCCCCCAGCATGGCTGCCTGGATGACATGATTAGGGCTGCGCACCGAAGCCACCAGAATCTCGGTCTCAAACCCATATTGATCGAAGATAGTCGCAATGTCCGAGATCAGTTCCATGCCGTCGCCACCGATGTCGTCGATGCGGCCCACGAATGGACTCACATAGGCGGCACCGTTTCGGGCGGCCAGCAGCGCCTGAAGCGCTTGAAAAATGAGGGTCATATTCACACGGACGCCTTCGTCGCTGAGCACTTTGAGCGCCTTCAACCCCTCCTTTATGGTGGGGAGCTTGACCACGACGTTGGGGGCGATAGCGACCAGCTTCCTAGCTTCTTCGATCATGCCTGTGGCCTCGGTAGAAACCACCTCCAGGCTCACAGGACCGTCCACCAACTCGCAGATCTCTCCGGCCACTTCGTCAAAAGGGCGGCCCGTCTTGGAGATGAGCGAGGGGTTCGTGGTAATTCCGTCCACGACCCCGAGTGACAGGCATTCCCTGATCTCATCGACATTGGCAGTGTCGAGAAAAAACTTCATGAGAGCATCCCTCCTTCGGGTTGGTTTTGTTTCATGGGCTCGAACCTCCTGCCCAGGATACAAAGTTGGAGTATTCTGAATGAAAGCCGGTCGAGTCTACAAACCTGACCGCGTACCGGCACCCGTTCCGGACAGCCGGGTCACCATCCTCAAAAGCGAACTTGTTAACTTCGGTCGCTTCAACCAATTCGTCTTGAAAGAGACGTGCGATGAGCACGGAGCGTTCCTCGACCAGCAACGGAGGACACTGGCGGTACACCTCCACGTGCTCGACATCCGTCGACGGGAGCTGAAAGATGAGGCGCGGCCCGCGCGTTCCGCCCTCGACCTGAAGATCATCGATCGTGTCCGGATATTTGACGACCGGGGGCAGCGGATCTCCTACCTTTCCGCAGGAAGAGAGCAAACCGATCGCCAGGAGAGGAGACAACAACATAATCGGGGTCCTTTTCTTCCAGGCTTTCATTGGAATCCGCCGATTCCGGATCTACAACCCCCAAAGAATATAGTATAACCTCTTGCCCTCGACAATACAGGTTCAGGTTGATCGCGATCACGGACTCCAGAATGCTCGACAAAGGCCCAGAGTTTTTGGTGATTGGAAGTGGGATTGCCGGGGCTCGAGCCGCCCTGGAACTATCCCGGGCAGGGGACGTCCTGGTGCTGGCCAAGTCAAGCACCGGGGAGTCCAGCACCAGGTACGCTCAGGGGGGCATTGCCGTCGCCCTGAATGAGGGAGACAGCGTCGACCTTCACTACGACGACACAATGGCTGCCGGGGCGGGAGTGTGTGACGGGGCGGCCACACGGGTTCTTGTCCGGGAAGGCCCTCTGCGGGTCCGTGAACTACTCGACTGGGGAGCCGAGTTTGACAGAATTCGAGGAAGTCTTGATTTCACCCGGGAAGCTGCCCACAGCAGGAACAGAATCCTCCACGCGGGGGGCGATGCGACGGGCCGCGAAATCGGGAGGGCACTGATCCGACACGCCCGTGCCTCGTCCAATATTCACCTCCAGCCACATAGCTGTGCCGTTGATCTTCTGGTGGGGTCATCCGGATGCGAGGGCGTTCGCTTCGTCGATCCCAGAAGCGGTGAAAGCCGTGAAATTCGTGCCGGCAGAGTTCTCCTGGCTACCGGCGGGCTGGGGGCAGCTTTTCGGGAGACCACCAATCCTGCAGTCGCCACGGGCGACGGATTCGCCCTGGCTCTCCGCGCCGGCGCCGTACTTGCCGACATGGAATTTGTCCAGTTCCATCCCACGGCACTCAAGCTGCAGGGGGCGCGCCCGTTCCTGCTGACAGAGGCACTGAGAGGCGAAGGCGCCTATCTTTGCGATGCGCAGGGTGGCAGGTTCATGTCTGATTACCACCCCTTGGAGGAACTGGCGCCCCGGGATATTGTGGCTCGCGCCATCGTACGGGAGGTCGGCGAAGAAAGGGACGGGGCTGCATTCCTGGATCTTCGACACCTTGATTCAAGGTTCGTGGAGAGGCGTTTTCCAACCGTTTTCTCGCTTCTTCTCGAGTTCAACCTTGACCCGGCAAGAGACTTGATCCCGGTCTTTCCGGCCGCTCACTACATCATGGGCGGAATTGCTGTCGATTTGTGGGGAAGAACCAGCATCCCCGGTCTGTACGCGGCCGGTGAAGTTGCCTGTACCGGTGCCCACGGAGCCAATCGACTCGCCAGCAACTCGCTCCTGGACGGTCTGGTCTTCGGCGCCCGTGCCGGTCAGGCGATGACCGGAGAAGCATCCGTGTGGTCCCCCCCTCCGGGGGAGAGGCCAGGCACTGCGATTTCTGCGGCCGGCCCCGGGGAGCCGCTCGGAGATCGTACCCTGCAGGACGTGTTGATGGACAGGATCGGCCTGGTGCGCACGGCCGAAGGATTGAAGGAGGCGATCTCGCTGCTTGGGCCCGGCCCACTGGAATCACCTCGAGAGGTCTCCGGGAGTGAGACCGAAAACATACGCTTGAACGGCCTTGTCATGGCGGCTGCGGCGCTGACCAGAGAAGAAAGCCGAGGAGGGCACTATCGTATGGATTTCCCTGCACAGAATGACGGAGACTGGAGGTGCCACAGCCTCGTGGAATTCTCCTTGAAATCGGACCGGTTGACGGTCACCAGGACGAGAACGCTTCAGGAGACCGAAGTCTGATGACCCGGAGGATCCACTGTCTCGAATGTTCGAAGACCGGTGTCCGCTATCCACCCGACCAGCTTTACAACCTCTCCCCGGACGCCGCTGCGCCGCTCCTCGCGCGCTACCGGCTGGAAGCCTTAGAACTGGACCGCGACAAAATCCGGGGTCGGGTTCCCAGCATGTGGCGCTACCGCGAAGTGCTCCCGGATGCCGAAGCTGAGGAGATCGTTTCTCTGGGCGAGGGATGGACCCCTCTCCTGCGCTTGAACAACCTGGGTGAAAGGTCGGGGTTGCCGCATCTGTACATGAAAAACGAAGCCCACAACCCGACCGGGTCGTTCAAGGACCGGGGCCTCTCCGCCGCCGTCACGATGGCCCGACGACTGGGGGCGAAACGCCTGGCCATCCCCACCGCCGGTAACGCCGGGGGGGCGCTGGCTGCCTACGGGGCAAGGGCTGGGCTGGAGGTGTTTGTTTTCATGCCCCGGGATACTCCTCGGACCAACCTTCAGGAATGCCTGTTGGCAGGAGCCCGGGTTGCCCTGGTGGACGGACTCATCAGCGACGCGGCGAGGGAGATGGCGAAGGCTGGGAAGGAACAGGACTGGTTCGACGTCTCCACGCTGAAAGAGCCTTATCGAATCGAAGGGAAGAAGACCCTGGGATACGAACTGGCCGAGCAGTTCGGCTGGAGCCTGCCCGATGTCATTCTTTACCCGACCGGCGGAGGCACCGGGCTGATCGGGATGTGGAAAGCCTTCCAGGAAATGGAGGAACTCGGTTGGACGACGAATCACCGACCTCGCATGGTCGCCGTCCAGTCGGCCGGCTGCGCTCCCATAGTCAAAGCATTTGAGGAAGGCAGGAAGGAATCCGACTACTGGCCTGATGCCCACACTCTCGCTTCGGGAATTCGAGTTCCCAAAGCACTGGGCGATTTCCTGATTCTCGACTACATCAGGGAAAGTGATGGTTGTGCGGTGAGCGTTACCGACCAGGAGATCCGGGAGGCTCTCCTCGAGGTCGGCACCCGGGAAGGGATCCTGATGTGCCCCGAAGGTGCCGCCTGCTGGGCTGCCCTCAAACAGCTGACTGCGCGAGGATGGGCCGCTGCGGGGGACCGGATCGTCATCTTCAACACCGCGTCTGGCCACAAGCACCCCGAGATCCAGGCCGGCCTCTACAACGGGACCTCGCTTCACGACGGGGTGCCGGACAGCGCTCGGATCACCCCTCCGAGGTAGTCCGCCAGCGCTTGCAGATTTGTGCTCAACTCCCTCCAGTAACCCGTAATGCCTGACTCGGCAGTGTCGGAGACGACCTTGATAGCGACCGTCGGCACTCCCAGTTTCTGACCCAGAGCCAGAACCCCGGCGCCTTCCATGTCGCAGACCAGAGCCGCTGTCTCCTGGTGGAGGAGGCGTCTTCGGTTTCCGGTGAGAACCGGGCGTCGCACGGTCAATCCAAGACCTCGAGGCGACCAACCTCGAGCAGCCAGAAAGGACGAGATGGAGGCCGTCTGCCCGTAACATCGACCATCCGGAAAGCACCACTGTTCGGGGAAAACCACCTGCCCGGAAGTCAGATCGGGACTCAATTGGCCCGCCGTTCCAGCAAAAATGATGGCGCCGGGAGGAGCCTCGCGGATCTTCCTTTCGAGTCGGCGGCAAGTGCGCCGGCATCCCAGGCCGGTCCGCAAGAACTGCAGCGGCTCCGGCAGGCTGGTACGCAGCGCTTCCAGTTCTTTTTTCAGTGCGCAGGCAATCAGGATTTGCTCGAGGGAATAGGGTGGCGGCATGGCAGGGTTTGTCGGGTCCCCGCTGCGCGACCGCACACAGTTTCCCACAGGTCACCTATCGCTTCCTGATCCGGATCGAGGCGTGAGTCGTCTGCAGCCTAACATCTCCGTACGAGTTACTGACCGTTACGTCCCCGTAAATGTTGGCGATCACCAGCTCTTCCACGCCTGAGGCTGCAAAGATCTCCTCGGTGCGCCACCTGTTTTTCCGGCCGAAGAGGTCTCCCAGCGACAGGTCATCATGGATGCGGAAGGGCAGATCCATGAGAGTGAAATGAGTTCGGGCGATCAATCCACAGGTCAGTCCGAAAACGATGACAAAGATCACCCCGAAGATCTCAATGAGTCGAAACTGCAGCCGGCCGCGGAGGCGATAGAAATCGACAATCTTCCCGAGCCCGAAAAGAACCAGAAGGAGGGGCCAATAGATGCCCACAAAGTCGGCAAAGCTGAGCACCTCGAGAATATGCAGGCCGGAAATCACCCCGAGGGAGGTGAGGAAGATACCGGTCAAGAGTCCTGATCGGCCCGGGCGCTCGGTAAGATCTCGAGCCGACACCGTGAAGTGTCGGATCAGACGGTACAGCCCGAACGCCAGAAACAGCGTTGGAAAGATCAGTTTCAGAGCGAAAAGCCGATCAAACTCCAGGAGTCCGAGGTTGCGGGCCAGGAATAAGACTCCGACCGCTATCAGGACCAGTCCCAGGATCAGTGAAGCAAGACTCTCCCTGAAACTCATTCATTCACCTTCCGGGGTGGCGGACACGGAAGCCGCTGAACTGCCGGGAGAGGCCGGCGGCGGGGACGGGCCTGAACGGGCGGCACTCGAATGAGGGGGCGCATTCCTTCCCGGCTGCCCCGGCCCGGGACTGCTGGAAGGAATGAAATAGCGGAAGATCAAGTAGACTCCGGTCCCCACGAACAAGAGAGGCCAGCCCTGGCGGAGAATCCTGGACATGGCGATGGCGCCAATATTGTCCAGGAAAAACAACAGACCCAGAAGGATCAGGGTGCCTCCCCACAGCGGCAGGTTCATGCCGTCGTCGTCGGAACTTCCCGGCACCAGGCCGCTTGCCGCAATCTTCTGCGCTGACCGAAAGGCGTCAAGGATGCTGAAGATGTAGAAGGCCGCTGCGGCCAGGCCGAAGATCCCGTGCCCCTCGTCGGCCACGATACAGAGCGCTGCGAACATCCCGAAATGGGCGACTGCCTTGTCATATTGCTGGTTGTAAGCAGCTCCCATGCCGGGAATGACTCCCAGCATCGCGGCTTTCCCCGGCACAAAGTTCAAAGTGTGTGTCATTGTTTCCCTCCTGCGGAAAGACCTCGCCATAAGTTCCGGATGTTCAGTTTCCGGAAATCTAGCCAGGCAGCCCGTGCACGGCCGGGGGCGCAAATCCCTGGCGTGCCCGGCCGCGCGATTTCCCACGCGGACTGCTAAAATCTCAATGTTGACGATTCCATTACGCCATGCTCTGTCCCTTTTGCCAGCACAGAAAAGACCGGGTAGTCGAATCCCGTGAGAGTCGAGAGGGCCACGTGATCCGAAGACGTCGCGAGTGTCTCGCCTGCGGCCGGCGCTACACGACCTACGAGAGAAGCGAAGAGGTCCCCTATATGGTAGTCAAGAAAGACGGCCGTCGCGAGCGGTTCGACCGCTCAAAAATACTGTCGGGGGTCTTGAGGGCCTGTGAGAAGCGACCCGTTCCGAGGAAGCAACAAGAGCAGATTGTGGAAAGGGTTGAACGAATGCTCTCGAGCAGTCGAGAGGGGGAAATCAAAACCGAGGCAATAGGCCGACTGGTCATGGACCAGCTCAAGGAGACCGACCAGGTTGCCTATGTCCGTTTCGCCTCCGTTCACCGGGAGTTCAGAGATGTCAGGGAGTTTCAGGATGAAATCGATCGATTGGACGAGCGCCGAGGGGGCCCGGCACCGAAATCGACGTGATCAATGAATCGGATTTCATTGAATGGCTGCGTTCCAGCGCCCCGGTCCTTGCGGAACCAGACCTGGGAATCGGGGACGATGCGGCCGTACTGACCCCTCCTGCGGGGCGGCAGCTGGTCGTTTCCACCGATGCCCTCACGGAAGACGTTCACTTCAGACGCAACCAGATCCCCCCTGCGATGCTGGGGCGAAAGGTGCTGCTGGTGAACCTGAGCGATCTGGCGGCCATGGGCGCCGAGCCCTGGGTCTGCCTGTTGTCGCTGGTATTGCCCAGCGAGCAGGCCCGCTCCAGCTATGCCGTTCGTTTGCTGGAAGGATTCCTGGCCGAGACGCGGAAGTGGGCAGTCGATCTCGTGGGGGGAAATCTGACCCGGGGGTCGATCATTCAGATCAGCGCCACCATCCTGGGGACGGTCCATCCCGGCCGGGCGCTGAGTCGCGACACCTGCCGGGCCGGCGAATCCATTTTTCTCGTGGGTCGCCTCGGATATGCGGCAATGGGTCGGCAGATTCTTCAGGCCACGGATTTCGAGAAGCCGCCGGCCAGTGAAGAAGAACTCTGGGAGGCTCTTCATGACAACCGCGGCGCAGGCTTTGTCACAAGTCTCCTTCTTCCCGAGCCCCGTGTTCCTGCAGGGTTGTGGTTGAGGACAGAGAGTCTGGCGAATTGTATGATTGATGTCAGCGACGGCCTGGTGAGTGATCTTCAAAGCATCGCACAGGCCAGTTTCGTCGACATCGTTCTCCAGAACCAGCCCCTGGAAGTGCTCAGGTCGGAGGCCGGTGAGAAAATGGCTCTGCAGCGTATTCTCAATGGAGGGGAGGATTACGCTCTCGTCTTCAGCTGCCCCAGGGGGGAGGAAGAGAGGCTACGAACTCAGTTTCCGGGCGAGTTTGGACCATTGCTGCGTCTGGGCGAAGCTCGGGACACGGAGGCGCCCTCGGTTTGGCTCGATGACGGAGAGAATCACACCGTTTTGACGCCCCAGGGATTTGATCACTTCAAGTGAAGTTTCTAAGGCATGTGACCCGGACACTGACGCAACAGCAGGACGGGCCGACCAGAGTGGCGGTTTCCTTCTCACTGGGAGTCTTCTTTGGATTCTCCCCATTCGTCGGGTTCCACACCATTATGGGCCTGGCGGCCGCAATACTGTTCCGGCTCAATAAAGTCGCCGTTCTGGTAGGTGTCTACCTGAACAATCCCTGGGTGCTCGTACCCTACTATGCCTTTGCGACCTGGGTGGGTCTTCTGATCACCGGCATGCCGGAAGGTGTGGAGCTCTCCGGCTATGGCTTGTCGGACGTCTTGAGCCGGGAGTTCTGGTCCTGGGTCTTGACCCAGTGGAGACTCGTCATTCCGGCAGCCGTCGGCTCGACCTTTCTTTCGATCGTTTTCGCCCTGATCGCCTATCCGTTGAGCCTTTATGCGGTCAGTCGCTTTGCCCGCCGCAAGGCGACGGACGTGAAGGGAGGCGCGCGGTGAAGAACCTCGGTATTGCATCCTTTGTCGTGTGTGGCTCGCTCTTCTGGTTGGCGACTCCGGAAGGACGATCGGCAGTACCGCAACGGCGGTCACAGGTCTTAGGGCCGGAGTCTATAAAACTCTCCAACATTCGGCTACTGACCGATGAGCGTGTGTTCGCCGTGATGGCGGCCCTCAACGCAGCCGGCTTCGAAGAGGAGAGCGCCGGGCAGGGGCGGTCAACGACAAGGAATCTCCTGCAGGAATGGATTGGGGATCTGGATGAGGACCTCTCCTATAGACTCCGGGCGTTCTATAAGTCCCACCGGCCTTCGTCCGAGATCCTGCGGGAGAATCCTCAGGCGGCTTACGTTTCCCTTGCCCTCTGGCTGAGTCCGGCTCCTGAGTTCAGACTGGAGGCGGAAGATGCGGCTGTTCCTTCTGACGTCTGGCTGGTGCGAGGATTCGCAAACCTCGTCAGGGAGTTCTGGGTGGAGGCGGACCTTCCCGGGTTGTGGGAGACAATGGAACCCCTCTACGCGGTGGAACTCGAAAACTACCGGCCCCTGTTCGAGGATGTCGTCACCACCACGCTTGAGTATTTCCGGGTACCCGTGCGTGTTTCCCTCGCGAAGGAGATCATTCTGATTGTGGACCTTCTGGACGTCAAGAACATGGTCAATGCCAGAAATCTGGATCGGACCTATTTCCTGGTTGTGGGGCCCTCGGAGGACGCTACGAGCAACCACGCACAGCTCGAGCACGAGTATCTTCATTTCCTCCTCGACGACCTGATCGAAAAGTATGGCGTGTCCCTGCTTGAACACGAATCTCTGATGGATCTGGCCCAGCGGCAACCGGACACTCGCCACGAGTATCAGAACAAGTTTCTTCTGGTGGCTACGGAGTCGCTGATTGAAGCCTTGCACACCAGGTTGAATCCACCGGGGCAACCGGACGAGTTAGACAAAAGGATGGTTGAGTTCTTCCGTCGAGGTCTGATCCTGGCGCCTTACTTCTATCGCGCGCTCGAGAAATACGAACAGACGGAAGGACAGACCTTTCCGTCTTATCTGGAAACCGTCATCGCGGGTGTCAAAGAGGGCCCGGTCCGCAAAGACGCGAAAGCCATTGGGGAACTCGAGAAGGCACATCGGGCAGCGGAGGCTGAGCTCCATGAAGCGACTCGAAAAGAGCAGGAAGATATAAAACTCCACAATGAATACGTCAGACAGTTCAACACTGCCTCAAAGCTGCTTTCCGAGGCCAGGTTCGCAGAAGCCCGCACGCTGCTTCAAAAGTTGCGGCAGACCTACCCGCACAACGGGAAGATCCTCTTTTATCTTGGCCAGTCAGCTTTTCAACTCCAGGACTATGATAGTGCCTTCGAGTACTATCGGCAGTGCTCCGGTTCGCCAGAGATCGAGGTCTGGATTGTCGCCTGGTCCAGGGTGCGAATGGGAAGGATTCTCGCCTCCAGAGGCGACTACGATGAAGCTGGGAAGCTGTTTGCACAGGTACAGTCCATGGAAGGCAGCCTGAGAGGCGCCGGCGACGAGGCTGACCGACTCCTCGAGGAATTGCCCGAATGAGGCAGTCGACGCTGAAGCTGCGAACACTCAGGGGCGCACGAGCAGGAGGGTCGGGCGCCGTGCCCTGTGCCGCTTTGTGTAACAATCCCAGTACCGGAGCTTTGTAGCGAGTCGTTCTTGGGCAGTCCGCGCTAGTGTACTGTCCGGAAAGTTCTTGTAGTTGATAGTCAGGGTACTTTTCTATCCTTGGGCATGGCAAGACCACATATTCGACTCGATCTACCCCAACAACACAAAGCAATTCTACAGTCCTGGCTGCGGGCCTCCAACACCAAAAGAATCCTCGCCGAGCGAGCCCAGATGATCTTACTGTGCGGGGACGGACTCACAGCAATTGAGGTCTCCCAAAGGCTGTCCAAGCGCCTGGGCAGCATACAGAAGTGGCGAAAGCGCTACCTTGAGGTGGGGCTATCAGGGTTGGAGGATCAGCCCCGTTCGGGTCGACCACGGCGACTATCGCCAGCGAAGGTACGAAAAATTCTCAAGGCCACCGTGCAGACCATCCCCAGGGAATCGACTCATTGGAGCCTGCGCCTCATGGCAGAGTATGCCCAAGTCAGCAAACATCAGGTGACTGAAATCTGGAAAGCCGCAGATCTTAAGCCCCACCGGATTCGCTCTTTCAAGATCAGCAACGATCCTGATTTCGCCGAGAAGGTGATCGACGTGGTGGGCCTGTACATGGACCCGCCCGACAACGCTTTGGTTTTGTCTGTAGACGAAAAAACTCAGATTCAGGCTCTGGACCGAACCCAGCCCATGCTTCAGCTCAAACCCGGGCAGGTCCAACGCAGAACCCACGATTACAAACGCCACGGGACGGCCAGTCTGTTTGCCGCCTTCGACGTGGCCACCGGTGAAGTAATGGGCCGAATCACGAAACGGCATCGGGCCATAGAGTTTTTAGCCTTCTTACGTCAGATCGAGCAAGTCGTCCATCCAGATCTGGACGTTCACCTCATTCTCGATAACTCGAGCACTCACAAGACCCAGAAAATCCGAAACTGGTTCCTACGACGCCCACGTTTTCATCTCCACTTTACTCCTACCAGTGCTTCCTGGTTAAACGCTGTCGAAACCTGGTTTTCACAGCTTGAGCGGCGTTCCCTTTACCGCAACTCTTTCACTAGTGTTCAAGAGTTGAGGAACGAAATACGAAGATATATTCGAGTGCATAACCAACACCTGGCCAAGCCCTTTAAGTGGCGGGCCAACGCTACTTCGATCTTAGACAAGGTCGAAAGAGCTCAAAGATCCATCGATCAATGTTAACAACAGGAATTTCTCGGACAGCACACTAGAGGAAGATCGTCGGGACCATCTCGGAGTAAGAATATGCTCTTAGTCTTGTACCTGTGTCTGGCCGGGTTTGCCACATCGTTGTGGGCCCTCGCGCAGGAACAGAAAACTCCGGAGACCGAAACACTGGCCCAGGAGCTTCCTGAGGCACAGGATCCGGCTCCGGAGGACCCCGCCGAACCGCCGCGGGTGGTCGGGCAGGCCGGATCAGTGGAAGAGATGGAAGCCTTTAAATCCATCCTCGCGCAGACCGGTCCCGATCCCAAACTCTCGAAAGGCCTGGAGTTCCTGGAAGCATTCCCCAACAGCGGATTGACACCGCTGGTGCACTCAGAGATGGCCATGGCGTATCGCCTGCAAAAAGACATCGACGGTTTCCTGAGGCACGGTGAAGAAGCATTGAAGGAAATGCCAGATCTCCCGGACCTCCTCGCCACCATGGCGTTTTTCTATTCTGAGAAAAGGCAGCCCGTCAAAGCTACCGAATCGGCCAATCGGGCACTCGCACTCCTGGGCACAATGGAAAAGCCGGCTCAACTAACGGCTTCGGACTGGGCCGGGCAAAGATTCCTGCTCAGCGGCGAAGCCCACTATGCGCTGGGGCGTGTGCGACTGGGGCAGGCACAGCAAGCCGACACGACCGGAAACGAGGATCCGACTCTCCGGGAAGCCGTCAAGCACTTCCGGCAGACCCTCGAGGCGAATCCCACTCATAGGTACGGAGCCTTCCGGCTGGCGGAAGCCTATCAGCGCCAGGGAGATATGCACAGCAGCGCGAAGCTGTACGCACGAACCATTGCGATGGGCGGGAGCGTAGGCCCCTATGCACGGGAGCGTCTGGAAGAGATCTATGCGACAACCTATGCGCTGCCCGCACAAGAGGCACTCCTGACCTCGGAAAAGCGGGAGATCGAGAAGGCTCAAGAGGAGCGCCGGCAGGTGCTCGCCCAGATTGAGGCCGAAAGTGCGCCTCCGGAGAGCACTGAGAGGTCGGATAGTCCGCCCGAAACCACTGAGCCTCCCGCCGTTGCACCGCCAACTCCGCCTCAGGAGACAGGCGGTCCGGCCCGGCCCCGTTGAATCGTGGAGAATCCCCAATCGTTGCAGGAACTGGAAGGGCGCCTCGAGTATTCCTTTCGTGATCGCGACCTGCTGGCCAGCGCAATCACACACCGATCCTTCCGGTACGAGCTCCAGGGGCGCGGCGACCAGGTGGAGGATTACGAAGCCCTCGAGTTTCTGGGCGACGCTGTCGTCGGTCTGCTGGTCAGCGAACACCTTTACAAACGGTTTCCCGACAAGAGAGAAGGAGAACTCTCAAAGATCAAGTCGGCCCTGGTGTCGCGAAAAACGCTTGCCGGACTGGCCGAAACCCTCGGACTCGGCAACTTTGTGCGTCTCGGCAAGGGAGAAGCCATGTCGGGAGGCAGGAACAAGAGCGCCATTCTGGGCGACATTTTCGAAAGCGTCACCGCCGCCGTCTATCTCGACGGGGGGTTGTCGGCCGCCCGAACTTTCCTGACCTCCCAACTGAAGGGAACTCTGGAAGAAATCGAGAAAAGAGGCTTCACGCACTCAAACTTCAAGTCGACACTGCAAGAGACTCTCCACAGCCGAGGCAAAGCGGGACCGGTTTACCGCCTGGCTAGCGAGGAAGGTCCGCCCCACCGTCGCCGTTTCTTCACCAATGTACATGCGGGGGAAGGCGTTGTGGCCAGTGGATCGGGGCGGACCAAGAAAGATTCCGAGCAGGCAGCTGCTCAAGCCGCGCTCCGTGAACTGGGCAGATTAACCGGCGCCGGCCATCTCGGGAAAAAGATAGACGAGCAGGACAACGAAGACGTCGAATAAGGCGTGGGCGAGGATCGGTGCCTCCAGCCGCTGTCTCTTCCAGTAAAGCACGCCCAGAATCAAACCCAGGACACCAGCCTTGACCGCATTGTCGATACCCTGTGTATAGTGCAGCGATCCGAAGGCGAAACTCCAGACCACGACACCCACGACCCCGCCTCCCAGACCCTTCTCGAAGCGCCTTATGATGAAGGCCCGCTGCAGTTCTTCCTTGACTCCTCCCGCATAGAGACTGGCCGCGAGAAAGATCATGACGTCGCCGGGCCCTTGAATCAGAGTCAGGATAGGGTTCTCTCGAGTCACCCAGGTGGGCAGGAATGTCTCGAAAAACAGACCGAGCACCAACATCAGGAGAATCAGCGCCGGAAGGACCTGCAGACCAACGCGTAATTCACCCGATCGGTTCCGGCTGCGCCAGCCGAGCGCAGCCATATTCTTCCCGCGCAAGCGCTGCATCACCCACAGAAATCCGATCGTGCAGGTTGCATCCACGAACAGGAGCAGTCCCAACACTTTCGAATCGTTGAGCGCTTCATGGAGCGGGACGCCAAGCGGCTGGAGCAAAAGCGGAGCAAACAGGCTGCCGGCAAAGGCCGCCAGAACGACTTCCGCAAGGGCCAGCATCCGCCCGCTGAGTGGCGTTTCGGACGGATGAAGGGGACGAGTCTCGGTTTCCGCTCCGGGCGCCCGAGAGTTCGCCTCAGGATCTTGAACTGAATGCAAGGTAGGTGCATTCTAACCCGGATTATGCAAGAACCGTAGTTCGGTGTTGAAAAACGACTCGAGAAGTGGCCCAACTCGGAAGCGGGCAGGTGTGACAGGCGGATTTGCGAAGAATATGGGTTGGCGAGGCGTTTGAGTGGTTTGGGGAGTGAATTTCAGACAGATCTGGGCCTGGATGAGTGTCGGAAGCGGTTTTTCGGGGGAGCTGGGAAAAGCTAACTGGAGTTCAGGCGACTCAAGACGAGGTGGAAGAGGGGTTGTTCGGGAAAGGCTGAGGAAAGATGGACCCAGATGCGTCGAGTGGTTTGTCGGATCCGGGCCCCAATCTTGAGGACCCGACGACGTAAGGTTTCGATTTCGAGCTTGTGCCAGGGGGTTCCGTGAAGATAGTCGCGCAGGCGAACGAACATCTGGTAAGCCAGTGCATGCAGGAGGAGTCGAAACTGATTGGCCAGGAATCGATGACAGCTGAGTCGGTCCATGCTCAGATGATTCTTGAAGGCCTTGATGAAGTTCTCGGTCTGCCCTCGGTTTGTGTAGTGGTCATAAAGTGATTGGGAGCAGAGATCGTCCCGGTTGGTAACTACAAAGCGACGATTGATCCCACGCTGATCGACCTCCACTTTGACAATGACGCGACGGGATCGATCCCAGCTGTGGGCTCGATAAAGAAACTCGTCAAACTGACGCTGTTTTTCCTCCAGCTCAAGGAACCTTTCCCGAGTCGAATCCAGCAGGGGCTCGACCACTCGCTGCAGGCGAGGGTTTCGGCTTAACCCGATGACATATTGGAGTTTATTCTCTTCACATTCACAGAACTCGTAGAGCCGAGGCGTGGCAAAGCCGCTGTCGGCCCGAATCTCAATCTCGACATCCGTCCCCACTGCTTGTCGGATGGCCTCCACGACTCGCTTCAGAATGGGCACGATGTGAGAGGCAGCCCCCTTGTTGCCAGGTCTCAACACGGCACAGACCAGGTCTCCCGTGTCGGCATCGAAGATCAGCAAAGGATGCAAAATGTGGTTTCGGTAATACCCGTGGTAGAAGGAGAACTCCTGTTGGCCGTGAGTGTGGTCGTCGGTACTGTCCAGATCCAGGATGATCTTGCTGGGACGTCTCTTCTTCAGGGAGCGCACATAACGGCCTAGCAGCCACCGGCTCAGACGCATCAGATCCTTCTTGGTGACGGAGTTCTCCAGGCGGGAGAAAGTCGGCTGGGTGGCCAAATCGGGATCGCTCTCTGGCAACTGATCACAGACTGTCTTGAGCATCGGATCCGAGCGCAGCGTATCGGCGTCGTTACAGTCTTCGTAGCCGGCCACGATCTGCAAGACTCGTTGTCGGATCAACTTCAACAGGTCATGACGAATGTAGCGTTGGTCTCGACTTTCCGAAATACAGGAACTGAAGCCCTCGCACAATCGATGTTGACGATCCAGCGATCCAAACAACAACCATCCTGCGTCGGAAGTGAGGCTCCCCCCATCAAAACGAGCCGTGATGTTTCTGTGGCTATGAAATGGCAGGGTATTCTGGCAGACTGTTTTTGACATTGCCGTAGCTCCTGTTTAGGGTCTTTGTTTCTCTAAACCCTTTTATATCAGAGAGCTACGGCCTTTTTTCTGGGCCCACATCTCACTTGAATTTAGATCTCTTGCATAATCCGGGCTAGGTGGACCGTACGGCTTCCGGGCTTTCTGGAAGGACCTCCCTATCGGAGAAGTTGATCCTTTTCCCGAATATGAGCGAAACGGGGGAGTACCGTCTGATTTTTGATATTTCCGCCGTCACGGCCATCAATGGCTGGCTCAACTGGCACGTCTCGCTCAGCGACCGTTTCCTCAGCAACCCGGTTCCCGGAACTAAAAAGAATGACGTCTTCATCACTACCGGGATTCGAGTAACCTTTGGGAGGTGAGGGATGGAGTACTCATGGGACGTGAGATTAATCCTGACACGACCCCGATACCTAATGACTTGGACAGCCTATCACTTTGATCAGGCTAACCCTGATCTGTGGGGAGGCCGGCGTCGAGGGGCGGGTGCCCACCCTGGGGGTAGGCGAGACTGGGAGTCTTCTGGCAATGATTTCTTTTTCGACCGTGAACTTTTAAACGGAGAGCATCATGCGGGAACTGATTCTACAAATAAGGGCCGGGCAGGACCTACTAGCCCGGCTCCTGAGCAACCTGCCGGAATTGAACAAGTTTCTGGCATAACGTCATTGTTCAGTACTACTTAAGATATGGAAGGAGAAATAGCTCATGGCTTACAGAATCGAAGAAATCGAAGGAATCGGTCCAGCCTATCGGGAGAAACTGGGCAGCGCCGGCATCCGGACGACCGATGATTTACTCAAGCTCTGTTGCGACGCCAGGGGTCGGAAGCAAGTCAGTCAACAGAGCGGTCTTAGCCAGAGCCTGCTGCTGAATTGGTCCAACATGGCCGACATGATGCGGGTCTCGGGGGTTGGTCCCCAGTTTGCAGAGCTACTGGAGGCTTCCGGTGTCGATACCGTCAAGGAGCTTCGCAATCGCAACGCGGCAAACCTGGCGGCCAAGATGAAGGAGGTCAATTCCGTAAAGAAGGTGAGCGGGACTTCACCGGCAGTCTCGATCGTCCAGGGATGGATCGAGCAGGCCAGATCATTACGGCCCGGTATCACTTACTAGCCCGCATAGATCACCGATAGGACCTCAAAAGGCCGCCCTGTTTGGTATAAAGCGTTTTGAATGAACGTTTTCACACGCAAACGGAGGCGGCCCTTATGAGAACAGAGTGTAAACAAGCCAGGTTCGAATTTCACGGACTATTTCAACGCAAAGTGCAGGCGCGGTTCGACGGCGGGAAGATCACCTCCGATGCAGGGGTGCTGCTGTTGCGAGAGGTCGAGAGGGGGACGGGTCTGATCGCCGGACTGGCTGAGTGTTTCAGGGATCACCGGGATCCGCGGTTGATCGAACACACGGTCGAGGAGTTGTTGGGGCAGCGCATCTACGGACTCTGTCTGGGGTACGAGGATCTGAACGATCATGATCAGTTGCGCACCGATCCGATGCTGGCGGTGGCGGTGAATAAGGCCGATCCGCTGGGGGAGAGGCGGCGGCAGGCCTCAGATCGGGGGAAGGCGCTGGCGGGCAGGTGTACGCTGAACCGGTTGGAGTTGACCGGCGCCGAGGTCGATGAGCAGGAGCGGTACAAGAAGATCGCGATGGACCCGGACCGGATCGACGGCTGGATGGTGGATGCCTTCGTGGAGTCCCACGAATCGGCGCCCGAGGAGATGGTGCTGGATCTGGATGCGACCGACGACCCGACCCATGGCCAGCAGGAAGGCCGGTTCTTTCACGGTTACTACCGCCACTACTGTTATCTCCCGCTGTACATCTTCTCGGGGGAGCATCTGCTGTGCGCCCGGTTGCGGTGTTCCAATATCGATGGGGCCGCGGGATCGGTGGAGGAACTGGAACGGATCGTCGGCCGGATTCGGCAGAGCTGGCCGGAGGTCTCGATCGTCATCCGGGCCGACTCGGGCTTTTGCCGGGATGACTTGCTCCGCTGGTGTGAAGACCATCACGTGGATTACGTGATGGGGTTGGCCAACAATGATCGGCTCAAGTCAGAGAGCGCCGAAGCGATGACTCAGGCCGAAGCCGAGTTCAACGCCACCGGGCGACCGGCGCGGGTGTTCAAGGATTTCCGCTACCGGACTCGCCACAGTTGGACCTCGGAGCGACGCGTCGTCGGCAAGGCCGAGTTCCTGGACAAAGGCGCCAATCCCCGATTCGTCGTCACCTCCCTGTCGCCGGAACGCCTGGGGGCCCGCGCTCTCTACGAAGACTTCTACTGTGCGCGGGGCGACATGGAGAACCGCATAAAAGAACAGCAGTTGGGTCTGTTCGCCGACCGGACCAGCGCGGCAACGATGCGCGCCAATCAACTCCGGCTGTATCTGTCCTCCGCCGCCTACATGCTCATGCACGCCTTGCGTCGTCTCGGACTGAAGCAGACCCCCCTGGCTCGCGCTCAGTGTCAGACGATTCGCTTGAAGCTCCTGAAGATCGGCGCCCAGGTCCGCCTCACGGTCCGCCACGTCTGGATCTCCATGTCGGAAGCCTATCCCTACAGCGAGGTCTTCGCTGCCGTCGTTCGAAACCTCCAGGCCATTCCTCTGCGCTGCTGAGGTCTGTCCCGATCAAACGCCCCCAAAAACGAAATCGTTCCATCGCTCAGGCCGAGCTCTGCCTGAATACATTCCGTCACGCTCTTCCGAACCCGAAAAACGCTCCATTCACGACCATCCACACCACCGCATCACTCGACCTGGACCGGATCGATAGCGAAACTCTCAGAAAACCGTTCCGGCCTGCCAAAATCACCTTCATTTCCAAATCGGTGATCTATGCGGGCTAGACCACTGCGAGAAACCCTCGCAGACTTCCTTTTCACCCGTGGTCCGCAATAATGGGATCCCTGCTGGATCCTAAAGCTGGGTTGTTGGTTCGAGTCCTACTGAGGCGACGAACTCACGAGTCGAGTTCTCCGTTTCACCGATAGGCGATGACAGGAGAGTCGAGGGGGCGACTTCGTTCGGCTTTCCTGGATCTGTTTTGGCATCACTTTGGCATCATTAAGAACTGCGTTTTCGCAAATTTTGTTGATTCAGTTAGACACGATTGACTGGATTGGACGCCTTAGACGCTAGATTCTTTATTTTCAATCGATTGCAACTTCCCAAGCTGGACGTCGCGGGTTCGATTCCCGTCTCCCGCTCCACAATAAGTACTTACTTTATAAATATTTAGGAGATGTTGGACAACGGTCTGGAACACGCCCAAAAGTGACTGGGTGCCCCAGGGTGCGGAAAGTGGAGAAACTTACCCCGCATTCACCATATAGGACCAAAACAATTTGCCTAGCCCGGATTATGCAAGAACCGTAGTTCGGTGTTGAAAAACGACTCGAGAAGTGGCCCAACTCGGAAGCGGGCAGGTGTGACAGGCGGATTTGCGAAGAATATGGGTTGGCGAGGCGTCTGAGTGGTTTGGGGAGTGAATTTCAGACAGATCTGGGCCTGGATGAGTGTCGGAAGCGGTTTTTCGGGGGAGCTGGGAAAAGCTAACTGGAGTTGAGGCGACTCAAGACGAGGTGGAAGAGGGGTTGTTCGGGAAAGGCTGAGGAAAGATGGACCCAGATGCGTCGAGTGGTTTGTCGGATCCGGGCCCCAATCTTGAGGACCCGACGACGTAAGGTTTCGATTTCGAGCTTGTGCCAGGGGGTTCCGTGAAGATAGTCGCGCAGGCGAACGAACATCTGGTAAGCCAGTGCATGCAGGAGGAGTCGAAACTGATTGGCCAGGAATCGATGACAGCTGAGTCGGTCCATGCTCAGATGATTCTTGAAGGCCTTGATGAAGTTCTCGGTCTGCCCTCGGTTTGTGTAGTGGTCATAAAGTGATTGGGAGCAGAGATCGTCCCGGTTGGTAACTACAAAGCGACGATTGATCCCACGCTGATCGACCTCCACTTTGACAATGACGCGACGGGATCGATCCCAGCTGTGGGCTCGATAAAGAAACTCGTCAAACTGACGCTGTTTTTCCTCCAGCTCAAGGAACCTTTCCCGAGTCGAATCCAGCAGGGGCTCGACCACTCGCTGCAGGCGAGGGTTTCGGCTTAACCCGATGACATATTGGAGTTTATTCTCTTCACATTCACAGAACTCGTAGAGCCGAGGCGTGGCAAAGCCGCTGTCGGCCCGAATCTCAATCTCGACATCCGTCCCCACTGCTTGTCGGATGGCCTCCACGACTCGCTTCAGAATGGGCACGATGTGAGAGGCAGCCCCCTTGTTGCCAGGTCTCAACACGGCACAGACCAGGTCTCCCGTGTCGGCATCGAAGATCAGCAAAGGATGCAAAATGTGGTTTCGGTAATACCCGTGGTAGAAGGAGAACTCCTGTTGGCCGTGAGTGTGGTCGTCGGTACTGTCCAGATCCAGGATGATCTTGCTGGGACGTCTCTTCTTCAGGGAGCGCACATAACAGCCTAGCAGCCACCGGCTCAGACGCATCAGATCCTTCTTGGTGACGGAGTTCTCCAGGCGGGAGAAAGTCGGCTGGGTGGCCAAATCGGGATCGCTCTCTGGCAACTGATCACAGACTGTCTTGAGCATCGGATCCGAGCGCAGCGTATCGGCGTCGTTACAGTCTTCGTAGCCGGCCACGATCTGCAAGACTCGTTGTCGGATCAACTTCAACAGGTCATGACGAATGTAGCGTTGGTCTCGACTTTCCGAAATACAGGAACTGAAGCCCTCGCACAATCGATGTTGACGATCCAGCGATCCAAACAACAACCATCCTGCGTCGGAAGTGAGGCTCCCCCCATCAAAACGAGCCGTGATGTTTCTGTGGCTATGAAATGGCAGGGTATTCTGGCAGACTGTTTTTGACATTGCCGTAGCTCCTGTTTAGGGTCTTTGTTTCTCTAAACCCTTTTATATCAGAGAGCTACGGCCTTTTTTCTGGGCCCACATCTCACTTGAATTTAGATCTCTTGCATAATCCGGGCTAGACCCATGTAAACTAGCGAGGGCGCTAGGCGCACACTATCTGGAGGAAGAAAACGATGGCAAGTCTTAGCGAGCGCATGATTGGCTCGGCCAAACTCGATGTGCACACCTACGAGGAAGTGGAAGCTGACACGAATGCCACTGGCCAAGCCTTGATGGTGGTGGTCCTCTCCAGCATCGCCCAGGGCATCGGCACCTTGACCTTGGGAGGTCTTTGGGGCCTGCTTGCTGGCACCGTTAGCGCACTGGTTGGTTGGTTCATCTGGGCCTTTCTTGTGTACCTTATCGGAACCAAGCTTCTTCCCGAGCCCAATACCCGTTCCGACGTGCCCGAGCTCTTGCGCACCACAGGCTTCTCGGCCTCTCCGGGTCTGCTGCGAGTGCTGGGCGTGGTCCCACGGCTCGGGGGCTTGATCATGTTTGCAGTGAACATCTGGATGCTGATGGCCATGGTGATCGCGGTCCGCCAGGCACTCGACTACGAGAGCACAGGTCGCGCCATTGGGGTCTGCGTGATCGGCTGGTTCGCCCAAGTTGTAATCATTGTGACTCTGATGCTGGCGTTGGGTGTTCGCCCCACTTGATCCCCCATAAGGACTTCTGCAAGCAATCCGGAAGAGATTGAGGTCACAGGGGACGAGGAGGATTCGGCCTTCCTACTCTTCGTTCACGACGCTGATGCCGGACGCAGAACCATCCAGACTCGGCAGCGTATTCATTGCTTCTCGATGCGCTCCGGGGACCAGATGCCCGTAGACATCCACAGTCATCTTGATACTGGAATGCCCGAGCTACTCCTTGATGGCGAGGCTCTCGCGAGGCTCCGGCCGCCGCCGGTAATACCGGTACTGGGGTCGTAATACCGGTACCGCCGGTACTGGGGTCGGACCACGTTTTCTCTCATGGATTCAACAACTTGCCCTGATTTCGGGGGCAACAAAGGCTCTTATAGGCGTTTTTTGACCAAGAAAATCGCTTCTAAAGTCTCCGCCGGGCCTGTGATAGCCTTTTCTTCCCATGCCTCGGGCCAACCGATACATTCAGCCAGGGTGTCTCTATCATCTGACCCATCGCTGCCACGATAGACGTTTTCTGTTTCGATTCGCCAGGGATCGCGATGAGTATCGGAAGCGCCTCCGGGGCAGCCTGAAGCAGTCTCAGGTTTCCCTGCTTGCCTACTGCATCACTTCCAACCACACCCATGTTCTAGTGGAGGCGGGGGCGCCCGACGCAATCAGCCGGATGATGCAGAAGCTCGAAGGGCAATTCGCCGAGTGGTACAACTGGCGCAAGCGCCGAAGCGGTGCCTTTTGGGAGGATCGATTTCACTGCACCATGGTCGAGGGCAATCCTCATCTGCTGAATTGCAGTGTGTACATCGACCTGAATATGGTCCGAGCGGGCGTCGTTGAACACCCGAAAGACTGGCGCTGGTGCGGGTTCGACGAAGTCACCGGACAGCGAAAGCGCTATCGAATGCTGGATCTGGAGTGCGTACTGAAGTGGAACGACGGAATGTGCCGACAGGAGTTCGCTCATGTCTACAAACTGGCCATCGAGGAAGCGCTCGACCGTCGCGAGCTTCAGCGCAATTCGATTTGGACGGAGAGCATTGCGGTCGGCAGCCAGCCCTTCGTCTCGGCCCTCTCGAAAAAGCTGTTGAATCGGACCCGCTTGGAGGAATCCGAAGTGGACACCGGCCAATGGATCGTCCGAGAGCCGTCTGCTCTTTATGGCGGAAGCCTCTAGATCATGAGTACCAGAACGGTCCCACCAAGACTTGGATCAGCCCTTGTAATTACCGGTCACAATGAGGCTTACGGAGTTGTAGATCCCCCGCGTTACCCCCTGGCTGCCGAAACCCCTTAAAGCCAGTTTTCGACCCCCCGAATCGCCTCTAAGGGCCTTTTTCGACACTAGAATCAGCGCAAATCATTGCAACTACGAGAGAAAGCGTGGTCCGACCCCAGAGCCAGCAGAGCAGAGAGCCAGAGAGCCAGAGAGCCAGAGACGAAAAAACGACCCCAGAGCCAAGTCCGACAGCATTTCCAGCGGGCGGGCGGTGCCAGGATGAACAGCTGACCGCCCACCCTTTCCTGCTATCCCAGGTTTGCTCACCGCCCCCCCCGAGGGCCAGTCGGTGGCAATCGTGGATCCATGAAGCAGACCCCCGTCATCGGCCAGGTGCTCGACCTTGATCAGGATCGTCTTCACCGAGTTCAGGTTCTTGGGGAGGACCACTTCCAGTTCCTGGACACCAGTAGCAACCGGGAACGCTCCGAAAGCTACCGGAACCGCCTCAAACCCGTCTTCGTTGCTTTCCGTCAGGGCGACAACTTCTACAATCTCCGCATCCGTGCACAGACCTTGGAGCTTCGACAGCACAAGCAGGCGCAGATTCTGATTCGAAGCGCGCGGAGAGGGCGACACCTCCAAGTCGATCGCCCTGGAGTGTATCCCGTCAGCAGCAATGAGACACATTGAGCCTGTGGTCTTAGAGACAGTTTGAAGGCAACTTGACAGTCTCTCTCGGAGTGCCGATGCTGGCCGTGGCGTAACACAAGAGGAGAAACCACCATGGCCACAGACGTTGTGAAACAGATTCGCAGAAAGACCCGCCGGAAGTTTTCCGCCGATCAGAAGATCCGGATTGTTCTGGAGGGACTTCGGGGCGAAGTCCCGATCACCGAGCTGTGTCGACAGGAAGGGATTCAGCCATCGATCTATTACAAATGGTCGAAAGCCTTTCTGGATGCCGGCAAGAACGGACTGACCCGGGACACACGGCGGGATGCCACATCCCAGGAAGTGCGACGGCTCAAGGAAGAAAACGATGCGCTCAAGAGGGCAGTGGCTGAGACGGTGCTGGACAATCAGCGGCTGAAAAAAAGTTTGGGCCTGTAAGGCGCAAAAGGTACCAGCGAATGGCTACCGAATACACACTGGAAGTTCTACGAGCCGTCGAGGGCTCAGTCCTACCGGTGACACAGGCTCTGGCTCAGCTTCAGAATACCACGTTCGACCTATTACCGGTGGCGAGCAAACTTTCGTAGACGAGGAGTTGTGGGCTTACGAGATCGTCCCTCTTTCCACAGCCGGGTCTGGAACCAGGTCCTGCCTGGGGAGCGCGACAAGACGCTGGAGATTGCCCTGCTGTATCCGGAGTGGTCGCCCCGGGAAGTCAGCTGCCATATTACGGACCACTGCGGGTTTACGATCTCCGAGTCGTCGGTCTACCGGATACTGAAAGCGGAAGGGCTGATCCGAGAAGTTCAGCAGAAGACGTTTCCAGCAAGCTCCGAGTATCGGGTCAAGACCGCCTGGCCAAATCAGCAATGGCAGACCGATGCGACGTACCTACTGATCAAGAACTGGGGTTGGTATTACCTGATCTCGGTACTGGACGACTTCAGCCGCAAGATCCTGGCCTGGCGCCTGCAACCAGCCATGACGGCCGGCGACTTCCCTGAGGTCGTCGAGGCAGCTTGTCAGGCAACGGGTATCGACCAGATGGAAAGTCAGAAGAGGCCGCGGCTGGTAACCGATCGCGGCTCGGCTCTGATCTCCAGGGACGTCGGCCACTATCTGGAAGCCAAGGGACTGGGCCACATTCTGGCCTCGCCCTATCACCCGCAGACGAACGGAAAGATCGAACGCTACCATCGTTCCTGCAAGGAGCGAATCAATCTGCTGGTGTGGGAAAGCCCGGAGGAACTCGAGCGGGAAATCGGGGCGTTCATCGAATACTACAACGGCCGGCGCTATCACGAAGCGCTCGGCAACGTGACGCCCGATGATGTTTACTTTGGCAGGAGAGATTCGATACAAACCAGAAGGAGGAGGTTGAAGGGAGTAACGCTCGCCCGTCGGCGAGTGATCAATGCTAATCTAGCCAGACCAGCAGCGGCCCCAAGTGTCTCTTAAACCTCGGCCCATTTTGTCCCATTTGCGCTGAAGACATACAGTGAGACAGCTTAGAGTTTGTCAGAAGGTTTCCACAATTGTGTCACAAAACGATCACGGAGTCAGGACGGTAGGAACTCTGCAACGGTGCCGCCCTGAGCTGGTTGGGTGCGCATAGGGTGTGGAAGGTGCGCCTTAATGACCTTCCTGACCGCACCTGACACTCTGGAAACCCGCAAAGCACCGTAGATAAAGGATACTAAACCGAATTCCCAAGCTGGACGTCGCGGGTTCGATTCCCGTCTCCCGCTCCATTCTTTTCAACAAGTTAGGGCGATTCAGTCTGTCTGATAACGCCACTCTCCTCTGCTTAATGATGCCAATGGCGCTTTGGGGACGGTGGACCTAGCCGCCATTTCTCACCGATAGGACCTCAAAAGGCCGCCCTGTTTGGTATAAAGCGTTTTGAATGAAAGACTTCAAAGCCAAACGGAGGCGGCCCTTATGAGAACAGAGTGTAAACAAGCCAGGTTCGAATTTCACGGACTATTTCAACGCAAAGTGAAGGCGCGGTTCGACGGCGGGAAGATCACCTCCGATGCAGGGGTGCTGCTGTTGCGAGAGGTCGAGAGGGGGACGGGTCTGATCGCCGGACTGGCTGAGTGTTTCAGGGATCACCGGGATCCGCGGTTGATCGAACACACGGTCGAGGAGTTGTTGGGGCAGCGCATCTACGGACTCTGTCTGGGGTACGAGGATCTGAACGATCATGATCAGTTGCGCACCGATCCGATGCTGGCGGTGGCGGTGAATAAGGCCGATCCGTTGGGGGAGAGGCGGCGGCAGGCCTCAGATCGGGGGAAGGCGCTGGCGGGCAGGTGTACGCTGAACCGGTTGGAGTTGACCGGCGCCGAGGTCGATGAGCAGGAGCGGTACAAGAAGATCGCGATGGACCCGGACCGGATCGACGGCTGGATGGTGGATGCCTTCGTGGAGTCCCACGAATCGGCGCCCGAGGAGATGGTGCTGGATCTGGATGCGACCGACGACCCGATCCATGGCCAGCAGGAAGGCCGGTTCTTTCACGGTTACTACCGCCACTACTGTTATCTTCCGCTGTACATCTTCTCGGGGGAGCATCTGCTGTGCGCCCGGTTGCGGTGTTCCAATATCGATGGGGCCGCGGGATCGGTGGAGGAACTGGAACGGATCGTCGGCCGGATTCGGCAGAGCTGGCCGGAGGTCTCGATCGTCATCCGGGCCGACTCGGGCTTTTGCCGGGATGACTTGCTCCGCTGGTGTGAAGACCATCACGTGGATTACGTGATGGGGTTGGCCAACAATGATCGGCTCAAGTCAGAGAGCGCCGAAGCGATGACTCAGGCCGAAGCCGAGTTCAACGCCACCGGGCGACCGGCGCGGGTGTTCAAGGATTTCCGCTACCGGACTCGCCACAGTTGGACCTCGGAGCGACGCGTCGTCGGCAAGGCCGAGTTCCTGGACAAAGGCGCCAATCCCCGATTCGTCGTCACCTCCCTGTCGCCGGAACGCCTGGGGGCCCGCGCGCTCTACGAAGACTTCTACTGTGCGCGGGGCGACATGGAGAACCGCATAAAAGAACAGCAGTTGGGTCTGTTCGCCGACCGGACCAGCGCGGCAACGATGCGCGCCAATCAACTCCGGCTGTATCTGTCCTCCGCCGCCTACATGCTCATGCACGCCTATGCGTCGTCTCGGACTGAAGCAGACCCCCCTGGCTCGCGCTCAGTGTCAGACGATTCGCTTGAAGCTCCTCAAGATCGGCGCCCAGGTCCGCCTCACGGTCCGCCACGTCTGGATCTCCATGTCGGAAGCCTATCCCTACAGCGAGGTCTTCGCTGCCGTCGTTCGAAACCTCCAGGCCATTCCTCTGCGCTGCTGAGGTCTGTCCCGATCAAACGCCCCCAAAAACGAAATCGTTCCATCGCTCAGGCCGAGCTCTGCCTGAATACATTCCGTCACGCTCTTCCGAACCCGAAAAACGGTTCATTCACGACCATCCACACCACCGCATCACTCGACCTGGACCGGATCGATAGCGAAACTCTCAGAAAACCGTTCCGGCCTGCCAAAATCACCTTCATTTCCAAATCGGTGATCTATGCGGGCTAGGGCGCACCAGAAACAGCCCCGCCGCCTGGTTCATCGGGTTGTTTTGTCCAAATGGTCAGGTTTTCGAGTCCCTTCCCCGCGCGGCGGGGGAGCAGGAGGCTCAAAAGGCAACCCGTCACCAGCTGAAAGAGGTGCGGGACAACTCCAATCCAGAACATATTCGGTAGACTCTCCGCCAGGTCGGGCAAGAAGGCCTTACCCATGTCGGTGGTAAGTAACATCCAGACAGCGACTACGAAAACCGTTGCGAAAGTAGCGATTCCAGCGGCTCGTGAGCCGACACGGACAGTGAAGAAACCCAAGAGGAACAGGCTCAGCAGTCCCGCGCTTACTACCGAGTAGAAAACGAGCGCGATGTCCATCAATGTCTCGGTCCTGGTAAAATGGATGACCAGAGCCACCCCGATCATGACCAGCGAGAAAAGCAGGGAGAGCCAGCGGCCCACTTTGAGGTAATGTCTTTCCCCTCCCGCATTGGGACGAAAGCGGCGATAGAAATCAGTCGTGACCGTCGCTGCGGATGCATTAATGCTCGAGTCGAGCGTCGACATGGCAGCGGCCAGCAGTCCGGCGATCACGAATCCTGCGACGCCGGCAGGAACTTCCGTCAGGATAAAGTAGGGTAAGACTCCTTCTGGTTCGGCACCGTTCAACACCGGAGCGGGATAATGCTTATAAAAGACGTAAAGTGCGGTGCCGACGAAAGCGAAATACTGCCACACCACAACGATCAGGACCGTGCCCAGAAGGAATCCGCGCCGCGCCTGCCTGTCCGTGCGCATGGCCAGGTAGCGCTGCACCATACTCTGGTCCGTACACACGACCTGCAGGAACTGGAACTGGAGCACCAGGATGATGACCCACACGGTCTTCTCATCGAAAACGAGTGCTGTACTGCCGACGGAAAACTTTCCATCCGAATAGGCTTCGGTGAAAATCTGGCCGAGGCCTCCGGGGAGCAGATTGGCAAGGATGGGCAGGCAGAGCAATCCGCCTGTCACCAGGGCCAGGCCCTGCAGGAAATCAGTGTAGATTACCGCTTCCAGTCCACCCGCGATCGTGTAAGCGGCGACCAGAAGCCCAAGGATGCAGACGACATACACCAGCTCGACACCGCTCATTCTTTGAAACGGTAAGCTCACCGCGTACAAGATGATGCCGATCCGAAACATGTGATGAAGGAGAAAGGCAACGGCGCCGTACAGTCGCGCCCAGGTGCCGAACCGAAGTTCCAGGTACTCGTAGGCTGACCGTACGTGTCCGCGGCGAAAAAAGGGCATGAAGACTGCGTAGCCGACAATTGCGGGGATGAAGTAGAGCGCGTGGCCGGGCATGAAACGCCAGTCGTCCTGGAATGTCGACCCGGGGATCGCCAGAAAAGACACCGAACTGATGATCGTTGCCATCATGGAGACCCCGACCACCCATCCCGGCATGTTCCGGTTGGCTAGAAAGTAGGCGTCGGCCGAACGGGTCTTGCGAGCGCAATACACCCCGATTGCGACCATGAGACCCAGATTGACGGCAATGACCAGGACGTCCTGCCAACGGGCTAAACTGTCCTCTGGCATATTCATCCCACCCGGTAGGAAAGCTTGCAGCGCGGCTTCTGCACCAGCTAAACGTTTCAGCTTCCAAAGCTATATAGGTAGCTGTCGATACTCTCGCGTGCAAGGGGTGGCAAGGAAAATACCTTCGTTGGGTATTCCGTAATTTCAAGGCCTGATTGGGGCTCTCAAGGAGCAATCGGGGTTGGGACAGCAGCGAGATCGTCTTCTGCTCCCCTTCATACGTGCCTTGATGGCAGAAAAGCCGGGAGAAGCTCCAGCTGGCACAAGAGATTGCGGGGCTGCCTGGACACCGCCAACAACACTTCCCTGAAGAAGTACCAGAAATCGCGTTGAACTGCCCCGAGGATACCGATAGCATGAACGGCTGGTAACCGGCAGGTGGCTAGTCCACTCTACACCGGGTGAGAGCCCTTGCTCCCGAGATGCTCCTCGGCGAAATTCCATGCTCGAACAAATTGTGCAGATCGTCGAAAGTCTGGGTGTCAACTCGGAAGCCGCATCAATCGTTGGGCTAGCGGCCGCCTTTCTCCTGGTCATGATCCTGGCAGGGATCACTTTCTTCATCGCGAAGAAGGCGCTTCTGCGGATCGTCTCTTCCGTTATCAAGAGGACCGACACGGCCTGGGATGATCGCCTGCTGGATCACCGCTTCTTCTTCTGGATTGCCCACCTTGCGCCGGGGATTGTGATCTACCTGCTGACTCCAATAGCCCTCGAAGCCGCTCAGAGACTCATTGCAGTGGTCCAGGGATCCTGCCAAATCTACATGATCGTAGTTGGCCTGCTGGCCTTGGACTCCCTTCTCAACGCGGGCCTGGATATCTACAACAGCTACTCTATCTCTCGTCAAGTCCACCTCAAGAGTTTCATTCAGGTGGCAAAGATCCTTCTCTATGTCGTGGCTCTATCCCGCATAGATCACCGATTTGGAAATGAAGGTGATTTTGGCAGGCCGGAACGGTTTTCTGAGAGTTTCGCTATCGATCCGGTCCAGGTCGAGTGATGCGGTGGTGTGGAGGGTCGTGAATGGAGCGTTTTTCGGGTTCGGAAGAGCGTGACGGAATGTATTCAGGCAGAGCTCGGCCTGAGCGATGGAACGATTTCGTTTTTGGGGGCGTTTGATCGGGACAGACCTCAGCAGCGCAGAGGAATGGCCTGGAGGTTTCGAACGACGGCAGCGAAGACCTCGCTGTAGGGATAGGCTTCCGACATGGAGATCCAGACGTGGCGGACCGTGAGGCGGACGTGGGCGCCGATCTTCAGGAGCTTCAAGCGAATCGTCTGACACTGAGCGCGAGCCAGGGGGGTCTGCTTCAGTCCGAGACGACGCAAGGCGTGCATGAGCATGTAGGCGGCGGAGGACAGATACAGCCGGAGTTGATTGGCGCGCATCGTTGCCGCGCTGGTCCGGTCGGCGACCAGACCCAACTGCTGTTCTTTTATGCGGTTCTCCATGTCGCCCCCGCGCACAGTAGAAGTCTTCGTAGAGCGCGCGGGCCCCCAGGCGTTCCGGCGACAGGGAGGTGACGACGAATCGGGGATTGGCGCCTTTGTCCAGGAACTCGGCCTTGCCGACGACGCGTCGCTCCGAGGTCCAACTGTGGCGAGTCCGGTAGCGGAAATCCTTGAACACCCGCGCCGGTCGCCCGGTGGCGTTGAACTCGGCTTCGGCCTGAGTCATCGCTTCGGCGCTCTCTGACTTGAGCCGATCATTGTTGGCCAACCCCATCACGTAATCCACGTGATGGTCTTCACACCAGCGGAGCAAGTCATCCCGGCAAAAGCCCGAGTCGGCCCGGATGACGATCGAGACCTCCGGCCAGCTCTGCCGCATCCGGCCGACGATCCGTTCCAGTTCCTCCACCGATCCCGCGGCCCCATCGATATTGGAACACCGCAACCGGGCGCACAGCAGATGCTCCCCCGAGAAGATGTACAGCGGGAGATAACAGTAGTGGCGGTAGTAACCGTGAAAGAACCGGCCTTCCTGCTGGCCATGGATCGGGTCGTCGGTCGCATCCAGATCCAGCACCATCTCCTCGGGCGCCGATTCGTGGGACTCCACGAAGGCATCCACCATCCAGCCGTCGATCCGGTCCGGGTCCATCGCGATCTTCTTGTACCGCTCCTGCTCATCGACCTCGGCGCCGGTCAACTCCAACCGGTTCAGCGTACACCTGCCCGCCAGCGCCTTCCCCCGATCTGAGGCCTGCCGCCGCCTCTCCCCCAACGGATCGGCCTTATTCACCGCCACCGCCAGCATCGGATCGGTGCGCAACTGATCATGATCGTTCAGATCCTCGTACCCCAGACAGAGTCCGTAGATGCGCTGCCCCAACAACTCCTCGACCGTGTGTTCGATCAACCGCGGATCCCGGTGATCCCTGAAACACTCAGCCAGTCCGGCGATCAGACCCGTCCCCCTCTCGACCTCTCGCAACAGCAGCACCCCTGCATCGGAGGTGATCTTCCCACCGTCGAACCGCGCCTTCACTTTGCGTTGAAATAGTCCGTGAAATTCGAACCTGGCTTGTTTACACTCTGTTCTCATAAGGGCCGCCTCCGTTTGGCTTTGAAGTCTTTCATTCAAAACGCTTTATACCAAACAGGGCGGCCTTTTGAGGTCCTATCGGTGATCTATGCGGGCTAGTATTCCCTGATGGACAAGACAACCTGTGGTTCCCGTTTATTCGGTCCGCCTTGGAAACATTGAACTTGCACCGGTCCCAGGTCAACATGAGCCAGCATGTTTTTGACCCTACTCAAGACCCTCCTTTCGACTCGTTCTTCTTCCCACGAATGAGCGGCGTCAGCGTGGTGGGTGTCGGCCTTCATCCTGTCATTGTAGGCGCCCACAAGTCGAACTCCTACAGTGGGTTACGACGCGGCTGAATTTTCGGATAGGATGGGACAACCGCCGCCTTTTTGCGTGCGCAACCTTCTCACAACTAGTTCAATTCGGTTACCGGCAGCGTCGTGAACTCTCCCGGATCATCTCCGAGCTCGATGGCTGTAGCCGCAACCTGGCCGCCAATGGCCCGCACCACAATGCTCCCCTGAAAATCACTAGTATCCACACCTGCAAAAAGTTGGTCGATGAATTGAGCCAGGTGCTCACAGGGTCCGAAATCTTCGATCGTCTCCATCGCCAGAATTACGCCCTGCTGGTCACGAAGCTCCAGTTCCAAGTCCACTAACCCATCGGCAAGGCTGACGATACCGATCCCGGTGTTGATGCCTTGAGGGTTACGGCGTACGGGTGAGATAAACCCAGCTAGCGGCTGGCTTGCTGCCACGCCGGTGGTCCCAATTCCCGGCAGAGTGAATCGAACCACAGCACCAAACTTGCCATTGCCTTCGGCCTTGGCAGCCCCGGGAATCACAGGCCCCTGGCCGTCACTCGTCATGGTGATCGAGCCCAGGGGGGGAAGATTATAGTGAACCACGTTGCCATCGATCACGACGTCTTCTCCGCCGCTCACCGTCAGATTGAACACCAGGGGATCGGCGTTATCGTCAGTGAACTGAATAGATCCAGACAGCCAATTCCCGGTGGAAGAATTACTGACGACGGGTTCGGAAACCAGGCCACCGCCATTTCCAACCTGGGCAAAACACTCTTCGAAACGCTCCGAAATCTTAGCTACTGCCGCATCGAATTGACCTCCTCCGTACTCCTCCTGGAAAGATGCGATGGGAAAGTCCGGTGAGGACGTCGAACCAATCACAGAGGCGCTCCCATATCGGTCGGCCGCCACGCTGTTGCCGCCTGGGATTGCACCCGAGCGGTCATCTCCACTGCCTCCTAGAACAGTGGAATAGACATGGGCGCTACCAGTGGCATTGAATTTGGTGACAAAAAACATGGGGCTGCCATCAGCAACCACCCCGGGCAGAGGGTCGACAATTGGGAAGTTCCGGGAGTCCGTGTATCCGCTGACGATCGCGTTGCCTTCCCCGTCTACTGCAATCGAGGTCGCCCGATCGATGGAACTGCCCCCCAGGTAGGTCGAATAGACCAGGTCGGAGCCGTCGCTATTAAGTTTAGCCACAAAGCTGTCCGTGAGTCCCGCCGGTGCGTCCTGGATGAGGTTCCTGGTTGGAAAGGTCACGTTGGCGCCGGAGGACAGGGCTCCGGTCACGTAGGCATTTCCCTGCCGGTCGATTGCGATCCCATTCGCGAAATCGATGTTGTTACCGCCAATTAGCGTTGAGTAGATTTGAGACTGGCCGTCGGCCGCAAACTTGGCTACGAAGCCGTCAGCGACATCCAACTGGGTCTGAAACACGCCGGGGGTCAGAGGGAAGTCGTCTGATCCCGTAACCCCAACTACGTAAGCGCAGTTTTGATCATCAACCGCCACATCTGTCGCTTTGTCTCTTCCAACCGCACCACCTGCACTGCCGCCAAGGTAGGTGGAGTAGACGATGCCCGTCCCGTCCGGGGTGAGTTTGGTGAGGAACCCGTCTACGTTCCCTGCAAAAGTCTCTTGAAAGCTGGCCGTGGGGAAATCATCCGACGTGGTATCCCCTACGACGTAAGCGCTGCCATCGGCATCCACCGCCAGGCCCCAGGTGTTTTCGTTCCTGGAGCCCCCTAGCCCGCATAGATCACCGATTTGGAAATGAAGGTGATTTTGGCAGGCCGGAACGGTTTTCTGAGAGTTTCGCTATCGATCCGGTCCAGGTCGAGTGATGCGGTGGTGTGGATGGTCGTGAATGGAGCGTTTTTCGGGTTCGGAAGAGCGTGACGGAATGCATTCAGGCAGAGCTCGGCCTGAGCGATGGAACGATTTCGTTTTTGGGGGCGTTTGATCGGGACAGACCTCAGCAGCGCAGAGGAATGGCCTGGAGGTTTCGAACGACGGCAGCGAAGACCTCGCTGTAGGGATAGGCTTCCGACATGGAGATCCAGACGTGGCGGACCGTGAGGCGGACTTGGGCGCCGATCTTGAGGAGCTTCAAGCGAATCGTCTGACACTGAGCGCGAGCCAGGGGGGTCTGCTTCAGTCCGAGACGACGCAAGGCGTGCATGAGCATGTAGGCGGCGGAGGACAGATACAGCCGGAGTTGATTGGCGCGCATCGTTGCCGCGCTGGTCCGGTCGGCGAACAGACCCAACTGCTGTTCTTTTATGCGGTTCTCCATGTCGCCCCGCGCACAGTAGAAGTCTTCGTAGAGCGCGCGGGCCCCCAGGCGTTCCGGCGACAGGGAGGTGACGACGAATCGGGGATTGGCGCCTTTGTCCAGGAACTCGGCCTTGCCGACGACGCGTCGCTCCGAGGTCCAACTGTGGCGAGTCCGGTAGCGGAAATCCTTGAACACCCGCGCCGGTCGCCCGGTGGCGTTGAACTCGGCTTCGGCCTGAGTCATCGCTTCGGCTCTCTCTGACTTGAGCCGATCATTGTTGGCCAACCCCATCACGTAATCCACGTGATGGTCTTCACACCAGCGGAGCAAGTCATCCCGGCAAAAGCCCGAGTCGGCCCGGATGACGATCGAGACCTCCGGCCAGCTCTGCCGAATCCGGCCGACGATCCGTTCCAGTTCCTCCACCGATCCCGCGGCCCCATCGATATTGGAACACCGCAACCGGGCGCACAGCAGATGCTCCCCCGAGAAGATGTACAGCGGGAGATAACAGTAGTGGCGGTAGTAACCGTGAAAGAACCGGCCTTCCTGCTGGCCATGGATCGGGTCGTCGGTCGCATCCAGATCCAGCACCATCTCCTCGGGCGCCGATTCGTGGGACTCCACGAAGGCATCCACCATCCAGCCGTCGATCCGGTCCGGGTCCATCGCGATCTTCTTGTACCGCTCCTGCTCATCGACCTCGGCGCCGGTCAACTCCAACCGGTTCAGCGTACACCTGCCCGCCAGCGCCTTCCCCCGATCTGAGGCCTGCCGCCGCCTCTCCCCCAACGGATCGGCCTTATTCACCGCCACCGCCAGCATCGGATCGGTGCGCAACTGATCATGATCGTTCAGATCCTCGTACCCCAGACAGAGTCCGTAGATGCGCTGCCCCAACAACTCCTCGACCGTGTGTTCGATCAACCGCGGATCCCGGTGATCCCTGAAACACTCAGCCAGTCCGGCGATCAGACCCGTCCCCCTCTCGACCTCTCGCAACAGCAGCACCCCTGCATCGGAGGTGATCTTCCCGCCGTCGAACCGCGCCTTCACTTTGCGTTGAAATAGTCCGTGAAATTCGAACCTGGCTTGTTTACACTCTGTTCTCATAAGGGCCGCCTCCGTTTGCGTGTGAAAACGTTCATTCAAAACGCTTTATACCAAACAGGGCGGCCTTTTCAGGTCCTATCGGTGAGAAATGGCGGCTAGAGCGATGTACGCAGCAGCCGCTCCTCGGCGGCGTTCTCGAGCGCCAGGTCGACCAGCCTTTCGACGAGCTGAGAGTAAGACATCCCGGTGGCTTCCCCAGAGCCTTGGATACATGCTGATCCGGGTAAACCCGGGAATCGTGTTGAGCTCATTCACAACCACCTCGTCCGCAGTCACAAAGAAGTCCACCCGGGCCATTCCCCGGCAAATTGAAAAGCTGGAAAACAGCCAGCGCCAGCTCTCTGACCCGCGTCGACTGGTCGGCTGAGATCCTCGCCGGAATCAGGAGCTCTGCGCCGGCCGGATCCAGATACTTGGCAGCGTAGGAGTAGAAGCTGTGCGTGGGCAGAATCTCGCCCACGATGGAAGTGCGGGGGTCGTTGTTGCCCAGGACCGCGCATTCGACTTCCTGTCCTTCTATCGCTTCTTCCAGGATGACCCGGTGGTCGAACTGAAAAGCCTCATCCAGCGCTCCCTCCACTTCTTGCGGGCTGCTCACCCTGGATATGCCGACCGATGACCCCAGATTGGCCCGGTTTGACAAAAAGGGGCAGGCCAAGCTCGGCCACGAGTTGCGCGACTCGCTCCGGAGAGCGTTCTTCTCGACGCAGGCAGTGCCCCGCGGCATGAGGTATACCGGCCTGGGCGAGCACCCTCTTGGACATTCCCTTGTCCATGGTGAGCGCCGCGGAAAGAACGCCGCAGCCAACAAAGGGGACCTGGGAGAGCTTGAGGTGGCCCTGAATCGTACCGTCTTCGCCGTACGGACCGTGAAGTACCGGAAAGACGACGTCTACGCTGCCGCAGACTTTCCCATCCGTCACCCGCACGAGCCGGTTTGCCGAAGCCCAGGGCAGGAGCGTCACCTCGTCGAGGTCTCCCGAACGAAGGGCAATCTTCTCCGGATCCTGCGGGTTGTCCAGAAACCGCTCACCCCTACAAAGGTGCCAGCGCCCCGCCTTGTCGATGGCGATCGGGACGGGCGTCAGGCGGGCCGGGTCCATGGCCTCGATGATGTTCTGAACCGACTGCAGGGACACCTCGTGCTCGGCTGACTGCCCTCCAAAGAGAAGCCCCACTGCGAGAGACTGACCCATCAAAGGAATGGTAGCAGCCCGTGGTGAAGGACCCGCTGCGATGCGCTGAAAAAAGGGACAGGGTACAGGGGCCGTTTAAATCCCCCCGGCCCCTGTACCCTGTCCCTTTTTTCCCTTTTTTTCAGGCTGTCTTGATGAAATCGATGGTGGGATCGCTGAAATCGCCACCCAGGACACTGCTCGCGTCCGCCCCCAGCCAGGCAGAGAGCAGGTGGGCATAGACCGACCTGAAGTCGGCCTTATAGACCATATCCCCGACCTGGTCCAGGTCCCCGGTTGCGAGGGAAGGATGAATACCCGTAAAGCCGCTGCTCACATTCGCAGGATCCCCGATGACGAACATCTGATTGGCCGTTCCGTGGTCAGTACCCAGGCTGCCGTTGTCGTGCAGGCGGCGACCGAATTCCGACCAGGAGAAGATGACGACATCCTTGTCGCGACCCATCTCGATCATATCGTCATAGAAGGCCTTGAGGCTCTGGGAGATATCGTCGAGGAGGTTGGTGTGAAAGCCCTGTAGAGGGTTCCCTCCGACCACCTGATTGGCGTGGGTGTCGAAACCACCGATTCGGGTATAGAAGACCGTGACGCCCAGATCCGCTGCGATGATCTGTGCAATGCTCCTCATGTTCCCGGCAAAGGCTGAGTTGGGGTACTCGACGGTGCTCGAGTAGTTGTCTCGTCCCTCGATCAAGGCTATGGAAGTGGCGGTCGCATCCAGAATCGTCTCGCTGACATAGTCCTGAAAGCCAAACTGTTTTTGTGGTTGAGCCATCAACTGCTGAAAGGCAGCGTTCTTGTTGGCGTCGTCTTCGGGATGAAACGGATCGGTTTGAATCTGATAGGTATCGATGTTGAGGATCGAGGGCGCTGAGCCCTCCGAAGAGACCATGGACCGGGGTACGGCGCCGCCAAGATTCAAACCCACCAGGGACTCCGGATCGTCCAGGCTGTTGAAGTAGCTGGCCAGCCAGCCGTCCGTTGCTACGTTCTCCGGTTCGGCGGTGTGCCAGATGTCCCGGGAGCGAAAATGGGATCGATTCGGGTTCGGGTATCCCACTCCGTGGACGATCGTCAGCAGGTCGCTGTCCCACATTTCCTTGAATCCGGTCATGGAGGGGTGAAGGGCATATTCCTGATCCAGGGTCAAAAGGTCGGGAACGCTGCCCACACCCAGGCTGGGACGGGCGGACAGGTAGTGGTCGTTCGTGTAAGGAACGACCGTGTTGAGACCATCGTTCCCGCCCGCCAGCTCGATGACCACCATGATCCGGTTCGGATCCCCCAGTTCGGCATTCAGCATGCCGCTTTGACTGGCCCCCCGGATGCTCTTCACCAGAAAAGTGGGCGCCATTGTGGCTGTGGATAAAAGGGTGAACTTCTTGATGAAATCTCTTCTGGTGTCCATCTCAGGTTGCTCCTAGTTCAGCTGATAGGTCGGCAGCAGGGAAAGCAGGAAGACCGCTCCCCTCACCTTGGTGTCAACCATTTCGGGGTCGTTGATGTCGAACAGTTCCGGAAGCCCGTCGGGGCCGGCGTTCATATACTCCTCCAGGACGTAGACGTCGTCCAAGGTCTGGTCGCCCTGCAGCAGCGCGCTGGCAAAATAACTGACGATGTCGGCCGCAAATCGGAGATTGTTGTTCTCGATGATTCCTTCGAAGTCGATCTGATCCTGGACCCGGCTGCCTCGACAGACGACATTGAAAAGGGGATCTCCATCTGTGATAGGAGGACCCTGGGCGCCCCGCCCGCGGTTACAACTCAGGAAGGTCATGAAGTTGTAGCGACCGATCACGGTACCTGTGTTGATCCAGCCCTCATCGTGGGTCCAACCACCCACATCGGGAGGAATGAACAGTTGCTGTCCCAGGCCGAACAGCTCGGAGACCCTGGGCAGGTTGGCCGGATCGGTGATACCGAGTTCACGAAAGGCTCCTACGGCAAACTCGATGGGACTCTTGATCTTGGCGCGGTGGGCCTTGCTGGACATGAAGTGCGGGTGGGTGAAGACAGCCCGCATCAGGGGCTCGATCTCATAACCACTGGAGCGGAAAACCTCGGCCAACTCCTGGATGATCTGCTCGTCAGGATCGGGGTAGACGAAGTAATCCCACAGCTTTCGCGTGATAAACAGGGCAGTCTGGGGCTGCTCGAAGATGATGTCAATGACCCGGTCTCCATCCATGATGGAAGCCGGTCCGCCGGGAGAGACAATGCTTTCGCCGAGTACCGTCTTGGGCTCGAAGTCATGAAACTGAGGAGCATAAAACAAGTCGTAGGCGACGAGGCCGCCACCGGCCACCCGTGGGGGCACAATGGTCCAGCCCGTAAAGGCACGGGCCGCTTCCTGAATATCCGTCTCCGCATAGGCGGCGCTCTCGCTACTCTCACCCACGGTGAAAAGTTCGAACAGCTCGCGCGCCCAGTTCTCGTTTGGCCGCCCGACCCGATTCTCGGCGTTGTTGAGCCACAAGATCATGGCCGGATCCCGGGCGATGGAGTGGACCATTTCCTTGAAGTTGCCGAGGGCGTATTGGCGAAGGGTTTCGTTCTGAACCAGCATCAGGGGCTTCTCGTCGCCATCGAGTGTCGGATCGTCTCCGACAGGTGCCCCCAGTACGACATTGATCTGGAGCGCTGAAGTGGCGAAGTGGTCGTGCCAGAAGAAGGTCATCTTCTCCAGAAGCTGACGCCTGCTGTGGGTCATGCGGTAGAGCCACCACTGCTGGAGGGCCCCGATGTTCGTCAGGTAACGACCATTGTTGTTTTGTCGAATGAGATCGAGCCCGGCAGCTGCCAGACCCTTTTCCATTTCCGAGTCGTCCATTGCCTGATGGTCGAACATCTCCTCCAGGGTGGCTTCGAGGCCCTGTCCGACAACCCGTCCGACTTCTTCCGGCGGTGCGCTGAAGCCGCCCCTTCTCAGGAGATGGGCGGCTGCCCCGGTGCCCCACTCCAGAGGCTGGATCTGATCCACACCTCGATACCGCTCTGGATAGCTCCAGTCGCGCGTCCCCCAGGGGACCTGAGCGGAGAGCGGATAGCTGAAAAGAAGAAGTATGTGTGTGTGAGTCGTTCTCGCCATCTTATGAGACCCTTTTTCGTGATATTCAGGGTTCAATACGACTGCCGGTTTCCAATGTTTCAATCAAAGTGCTAATTTTTTAACAAAAATACAGGTTGCCGGCCCCGGGGGCAAAGCCCGGCAACCCGTGGTCAATCATCAGTTCAACTGGTACGCCGGGGACAGGCTGATGAGATAAACCATGCCCCGGACCCTCGTATCCACCATCACCGGATCGTTGATGTCAAAAGGCTGTGGTTTCCCGTCAGGGTCTCGATTCATGTAATCGAGCAGGGAATATTCGCTTTCCAGAGACAGGTCATTCTGGAGTAGAGCCGCGCCGTAATAGTCGATCAGACTGGTTGCGGTCGTGAGGCCGTATTCCTGAATCACCCTGTCCCGGTCGATTTCATCCTCACCTCGAGGCAGTACCTCGTCGTAAAGACCTCCCCGATCAGTCGTGAAGTAGTTCATGAAGTTGTAGCGCCCCAGTATGGTACCGGTGTTGATCCATCCCTCATCGGCCGGCCAGCCTCCTACGTCCGGTGGATCAAACAACAACTGGCCAACCGAAAAGAAGATGCTGATCAAAGGAACATTATATGGATCGTGAACCTCGAGCTCCCGCAAGGCTCCCACGGTGAACTCAACCGGGGACTTGATCTTGGCTCGATAGGCCAGATTCGACATGAAGAGGGGGTGGCTAAAGATAGCCCGCATCAAAGGCTTGATCTCATAGTCCCGGCTGCGAAAGACGTCCGCCAGTTCCAGGATCACTTCGCGACCGGGATCCGGATAAACGAAAAACTCCCAGAGTTTCGTTACGATGTGCTCCGCGACCACCGGCTGGCGGAAGATGATGTCGATGACTTGATCGCCGTCTTGGAGGCCGGCTTCGTCGAGGCTGCCAACCGAGCCAAAGTGGATTTCCTCGCCCAGAACCACCTTTGGATAGCTGAGGTCGTGAGCCTGGGCGTAGTAAAAGAACTCCAGAGTTGATGGGTCCAGCGACCATCCGGTAAAGGCGCGGGCCGCCTCCCGGACATCCTGTTCGGAATAGCCACTGCCCTCACCCATCGTGAACAGCTCAAAGAGCTCACGTGAAAAGTTCTCGTTGGGGCTCCCTTGGACGTTCGAGACGCTGTCCAGGAAGAGGATCATGGCCGGGTCTCGGGCAACTTTTTTAACCAGGGTCCGAAAGTTCCCCAGGCCCTCCTCTCTAAACGTCTCCAGCTGACCCTGGAGAAGGGGCAATCCGGTCTCCGGGTGAGCAAAGGGGACGGCGAAAAGGGACGTGGCAAAATGGTCATGCCAGAAAAGGGCCATCTTTTCCAAGAGCTGGCGCCGGCTGTTCACCATGCGGAAATACCAGTGGCGGTTCATCTCCAGGAGGTCGCCGACCGGATACGGGTCCACCAACACATAGGACAGACGAAAGCCCTCGCCCGCCAGAGCCGCCTCCATCTGAGAGTCGTCGACGCTTTCGAAATTGAGAAGCTCGTCAAGGGTTGCGTCGAGACCCTGTTCCACTATCCTGCCCAGTTCTCGAGGAGCCGCGCTGAAACCGGCTCGCCGCATCAGGTGGGCCGCTGCGGGATGCCCCCACTCTAGCGGTATCGCTCGAGGCACTCTTCGATAGCGTGGAGGATACCTCCAGTCTGCGCGAGACCTGATCTGCGCTCCCAGTTCAGGAACAAAGAGAAGGCCAATCAGAATGACTACCCATCCGCGCCGGACCAAATCTGCATTCTCCTCTCTAGTGCAGAGCCACCCACGGGCCACAGTTTGAGACGACCCCACCGCCGGGGACACGGCTTGTGTGCGACCTCTATTTTACACTCCGGGCCGGATCCCCGGGTGTGATCGGAGGGGAAAGGGGACTGATTAGCCGGTCCGCTCTGCTTGCCTGGTACACTCGGGAAATGCAGTTTCGGAGCACCGTCCTCCTGATGGGGTTGATTCTCACGGGGATTGTGCTGGCCCGGACACTTCCCGCCCCTCTTGGCGTAACGACCATTCAGCAGCACACGCTCTTTCTGTTTCTGGGGACGATCGTTGCGATCCTCTGGAACCGCTTTCCCATCCTGGTGATTGTCCTGATCTCCCTGTCCGTCGGGATGGTTCTCAGAGTCATGACCCTGGAGCAGGCCCTGCGAGGCTATTCGTCGAGTGTTACATGGATCATCCTGATGGCGTTCATCTTCGCCCGCACTTTCGTCAAAACCGGACTGGGCAGAAGAATCGCCCTGGTGCTGATCCGCCACCTGGGATCGAGTTCCCTGCGTCTGGGCTATTGCTTCGCCCTTTCCGATCTGGCGCTGGCTCCGGTGACACCTTCCAATACGGCGCGGGCGGGTGGGATCATCTATCCGATTGCCAGGAGCCTCGTGCTCGAGTTCGACTCCCGGCCGGGCGAAAGCGCGCGACGAATCGGAGCCTATGTGCTCTTCACGCTCTACCAGTCGAACATCGTGACCAGCGCCATGTTTCTGACGGCCATGGCGGCCAACGGGTTGTCGGCCAAGCTGGCACTGAACTCGGCGGGGGTCATCCTGGACTGGGGCACCTGGTTCCTGGCGGCTTCCGTTCCCGGAGTCTGCTCGCTGGTGCTGGTCCCCTGGGTCATCTATGTGGCTTACCCGCCGGAGATTCGCAAGACCCCCGAGGCTGCCGGCTTCGCGCGGCGGGAACTCGAGGCCCTGGGGCCCATGAGTCAGGACGAGAAGATTCTGGCTGTGATCTTCGTTCTCCTGGGCCTGACCTGGGCGTCATCCGCCTGGCACGGCACTTCTACGGTAGCGGCCGCGTTTTCGGCCATCTGCCTGCTCCTGCTGGGAGGGGTTCTGGAAAAATCGGACATCATCGGCGAGTCCTCGGCCTGGGAGACCTTCCTCTGGTTCGGGGGGTTTCTTTCCATTGCCGGTGCGGTCTCGGACAGCGGTTTGATCCGGCAGATTGTGCCCGGTCTCGCTGCCGGTCTGGGAGTCTGGAACCCGATGCTGGTACTGATCGTGTTGACGGCTCTGTACATGTACCTGCACTACCTGTTCGCCAGCATGACGGCTCAGATCGTCGCCCTCTATGCCGGCTTTTTGACGCTTGCGGTCGCGGCAGGCGTTCCTCCCCTTCTCTCCGCCCTCGTGCTGGCCTTCTTCTCAAACCTCTATGCCTGCCTGACCCACTACGGAGACGGCGCAGGTCCGATCATTTTCGGATCGGGCTACATTGAACTCAAGGACTGGTGGAGAACCGGATTCCTGATTTCGCTGTTGCACCTCGTCGTCTGGCTGGGGATTGGATCCCTGTGGTGGAAGCTGATCGGGGTGTACTAAAAAGGGCCAACGCGCTTACTTTCGTGCGCGCTTCTGACTCTTGCGGCGAGAACACGAACTCGGAACCCGAAAGTGGGAGGGGCCCTGGGGCAAACGGCCGTTTAAATCCCCCCGGTCGTTTGCCCCAGGGCCCCTCCCACTTTCGAAGATTACTAGCCCGCATAGATCACCGATTTGGAAATGAAGGTGATTTTGGCAGGCCGGAACGGTTTTCTGAGAGTTTCGCTATCGATCCGGTCCAGGTCGAGTGATGCGGTGGTGTGGATGGTCGTAAATGAACCGTTTTTCGGGTTCGGAAGAGCGTGACGGAATGCATTCAGGCAGAGCTCGGCCTGAGCGATGGAACGATTTCGTTTTTGGGGGCGTTTGATCGGGACAGACCTCAGCAGCGCAGAGGAATGGCCTGGAGGTTTCGAACGACGGCAGCGAAGACCTCGCTGTAGGGATAGGCTTCCGACATGGAGATCCAGACGTGGCGGACCGTGAGGCGGACCTGGGCGCCGATCTTCAGGAGCTTCAAGCGAATCGTCTGACACTGAGCGCGAGCCAGGGGGGTCTGCTTCAGTCCGAGACGACGCAAGGCGTGCATGAGCATGTAGGCGGCGGAGGACAGATACAGCCGGAGTTGATTGGCGCGCATCGTTGCCGCGCTGGTCCGGTCGGCGAACAGACCCAACTGCTGTTCTTTTATGCGGTTCTCCATGTCGCCCCGCGCACAGTAGAAGTCTTCGTAGAGCGCGCGGGCCCCCAGGCGTTCCGGCGACAGGGAGGTGACGACGAATCGGGGATTGGCGCCTTTGTCCAGGAACTCGGCCTTGCCGACGACGCGTCGCTCCGAGGTCCAACTGTGGCGAGTCCGGTAGCGGAAATCCTTGAACACCCGCGCCGGTCGCCCGGTGGCGTTGAACTCGGCTTCGGCCTGAGTCATCGCTTCGGCGCTCTCTGACTTGAGCCGATCATTGTTGGCCAACCCCATCACGTAATCCACGTGATGGTCTTCACACCAGCGGAGCAAGTCATCCCGGCAAAAGCCCGAGTCGGCCCGGATGACGATCGAGACCTCCGGCCAGCTCTGCCGAATCCGGCCGACGATCCGTTCCAGTTCCTCCACCGATCCCGCGGCCCCATCGATATTGGAACACCGCAACCGGGCGCACAGCAGATGCTCCCCCGAGAAGATGTACAGCGGGAGATAACAGTAGTGGCGGTAGTAACCGTGAAAGAACCGGCCTTCCTGCTGGCCATGGATCGGGTCGTCGGTCGCATCCAGATCCAGCACCATCTCCTCGGGCGCCGATTCGTGGGACTCCACGAAGGCATCCACCATCCAGCCGTCGATCCGGTCCGGGTCCATCGCGATCTTCTTGTACCGCTCCTGCTCATCGACCTCGGCGCCGGTCAACTCCAACCGGTTCAGCGTACACCTGCCCGCCAGCGCCTTCCCCCGATCTGAGGCCTGCCGCCGCCTCTCCCCCAACGGATCGGCCTTATTCACCGCCACCGCCAGCATCGGATCGGTGCGCAACTGATCATGATCGTTCAGATCCTCGTACCCCAGACAGAGTCCGTAGATGCGCTGCCCCAACAACTCCTCGACCGTGTGTTCGATCAACCGCGGATCCCGGTGATCCCTGAAACACTCAGCCAGTCCGGCGATCAGACCCGTCCCCCTCTCGACCTCTCGCAACAGCAGCACCCCTGCATCGGAGGTGATCTTCCCGCCGTCGAACCGCGCCTTCACTTTGCGTTGAAATAGTCCGTGAAATTCGGACCTGGCTTGTTTACACTCTGTTCTCATAAGGGCCGCCTCCGTTTGCGTGTGAAAACGTTCATTCAAAACGCTTTATACCAAACAGGGCGGCCTTTTCAGGTCCCATCGGTGAGAAATGGCGGCTAGGCTCTGGGGTGGGTGCGGGCGTAGACTTCTTTGAGTCGCTGCCGGGTCACGTGGGTGTAAATCTGTGTGGTCGAGATATCGGCGTGACCCAGCATCATCTGAACCGCCCGCAGGTCGGCTCCGTTTTCCAGCAGGTGCGTGGCAAAGCTGTGTCTTAGCATGTGAGCGCTCAGCTTCCTTTTCCAGCCCAGAGCCCGGGCATAGCGGTTGAGCAGGATCCAGAAGTATTGCCGGCTCATGGGTCCCCCCTGCTGGGTCAGAAACACGAACCGGGAAGTGCGCCCCTTCAGGAAATGAGGGCGGGCCGTGACCAGGTAGTTCCGCAGGTACTGCCGGGCCGTCTCTCCAAAGGGCACCAGCCGCTGCTTATCCCCCTTGCCCACAGGCTGTAGAATCCCAATTTCCAGGTTGACTTCCACCAGCCTCAGGCGGACCAGTTCGGTGACTCGTAGTCCCGTAGCGTAAAGAGTCTCGAGCATCGCCCGATCTCGAACCCCATGGGGGGACTCCAGGTCGGGATGCTGCATGAGAGCCTCGACTTCACCCTCCGTCAGATATTCGGGTAGAGTACGCCAGACCCGAGGAGTGTGGAGGTGCTGAGCGGGATTCTCGGTGAGGTAATCGTCCAGGATCAGGAACTTGTAAAAGGCCCTCACACTCACAATCTTCCTCATGACCGAGCGCGGAGAGAGGCGTTCGTGGAGCCTCTGCAGGAAGCGGTTCAGGTCGCGGTCCCCGATCCCGGCGAGATCCTTTTCTTCGTCTTTCACAAATTCCAGAAACTCCGCGATGTCGGAACGGTAGGCCTTCACCGTATTGGCGGCGAGACCCTTCTCAATTCTCAGATAGTCCAGGAAACTGTCGAAAGCGCGCCGGGTAAGATTCAATCGGGTGGATTCCCCCCGCCCGGCAGGATGATTCTAACCTCCTCCAGCCGCAGCGCCAGGGCCGCCAGCAGATAGACGGCACCCCCTGCACCGATGCAAAGTCCGAGAACCAGCATGCGGTCGACTCCATCCCTTTCCCAGAGCGCGAGCCACGAGGACAGCCCGTAGACGAAGGCAGCCATGATCAAGGAGGCCAGCAGCGCCTTTTGCACCACCCGCCCCACACCGAGACCCGCAAAGGATCCCAGTTTCTGGGCCAGCTTTCGCGCCAGCAGTGTCTGATTCACCAGCAGAGAAATGGATGTCGCGAGAGCCAGGCCCAGGAACTCGTGCCCCGGCGGACACAATACGAAAACCAGGACGAGGGTCGCCAACACGTGGATAAGCGCCGTGATGACGCTGACACGAACAGGTGACCGGGTGTCGTTAAGGGCGTAAAACGTGGGCACATAGATTTTGACGCAGCTATAGCTGGTCAAGCCGATGGCGTACAGAACCAGGGCCGTGGCGGTCTGCCGGGTGTCGGTGGCATCAAAGAGCCCTCTTTGAAACACCGTGCCCACGATGGGGCCGGCCAGAACCATCAAACCCAGCGAGGAAGGAATAGAAAGGCAGGCCACTATCTTCAGCGAGTCGGCTACGGTCGCTTTGAGCTCACTCCAGTTTTCTTCGGCTGCGTAGGCGGAGACCTCCCTCAGATTGACGACTCCAACCGCGACGCCGAATAGTCCTATGGGCAGGTAGATGATGCGAAAGGCAAAACTCAGCCACGAGATCGGGCCGTCGCCCAGCGTGGATGCCACAATCGTATTGATCACGACCGTGAACTGGGTCACGCCTACTCCCACGAAGGCCGGGCCGATCAGGCGTGAAATGTGGACAAGATCAGGATGTCTCAGGTTCAGCTTGAAGCGAAAGCGGAACCCGAGTCTATACAGAGTCGGCGCCTGGACCAGTATCTGCAGTCCCCCTCCGGCTACCGCCCCGAACCCGACGGCATAGATGCCCGGAATACCCTGGCTTTCGAACCACGGCGTCAGCAGCAGGGCCGATGCGACGATAGCCACATTAAAGAAGGCCGTGGTCACTGCGGGGAGAAAGAAACGGTCGAAGGTGTTCAACATCCCCATCGCCACTGAAGAAAGGGCCACCAGCAGCAGAAAGGGAGAGATGATACGGATGAGAATCGAGGTCAGCTCGAATTTGTCTGCGCCCGCACCGAAGCCGAAGGCAAATAGATAGACGAACCCGTCGGAAAAAGCATAGAAGACGATTGCAGCAGCGCCCAGAAAAACGAGCAGGGCGCTCATGACCAGGCTGCCGAGTCTCCAGGCAGCCTCTTTCCCCTCCCGCGACAGGACTCGATTGAAGGTCGGGACAAAGGCCGAACTGAGAGCCCCCTCGGCCACCAGGTCGCGGAGCATGCCGGGAACACGGAAGGCGACAAGCCAGGCGTCCGTGACGGCCCCGGCTCCGAACACCATTGCGATCGTCAGTTCCCGGACCAGGCCCAGCAATCGGCTGATCAATACCGCTGCACTGACACTGCGCGCTGCCCGGGCGGCTTTGCGCTTTCTGGCCATTGGCTTCCTCGGCAGCCGCACTCGCTATAACTCGGGGGAGTGTTACGTTATCATTCCCATCTGAACAGGGCGGAGTCACGAGAGGCAATGAAACTTGCGGCCATCGCACGGCACCTGGGCTGTGAACTCGAGGGGGATGGAGACGTCGAGATTCGTGGGGCCGCGGGGATCGAAGACGCTGGTCCGGACGAGATTACTTTTCTCTCCAATCCGAAGTATGCCGCGAAAATCGTCAGCTGTCGCGCCGGAGCGATCATTCTCTCGCAGGAGTCGGCTGCTGCAACCAGCATCCCCCGTCTGATAGCCGCCAACCCGTATCTGTCCTTCGCCAAGGCAATCGAGCTCTTTTACCGTCCGCCCGAACTGATCTCCGGCATTCACCCTGCGGCGACTATAGCCGAAACCGCACAAATCGGCGAGAACTACTCAATCGACGCCAATGCCGTGATTGGGGAAGGCGTCGTCATCGGAGAAAATGCGGTCGTCCATCCCAACGTCATCATCTACCCCTATGCGCAAATCGGCGACGACTTCGTCGCTCACAGTCACGCGGTGGTTCGGGAATACTGCCGGATCGGGAGCGGGGTCATTCTGCAAAACGGTGCAGTGATCGGAGCGGACGGGTTCGGGTTCGCGCCCAGGGGCGACGGCAGCTATCGCAAGATACTGCAGGCGGGGATCGTGGTGCTGGAAGACAACGTCGAGATCGGAGCACACACCTGCATCGATCGCGCCACAGTGGGCGAGACACGAATCGGGGCCTCTACCAAGATCGACAACCTGGTGCAGATCGGCCACGGATCGCAGGTGGGCGAAGACACGGTCCTGGCCGCTCAAGTCGGGCTGGCCGGCACGACCCGGGTCGGCAACCGCGTCATGCTGGCCGGCCAGGTTGGAGTTTCCGGCCACCTGACGATTGAAGATGATGTGATTGCGACGGGTCAGACCGGGATAGGGCACGACGTCAAGGCAGGAGGTCGGGTGTCGGGATCGCCGGAGATGGATTCCGGAGTGTGGCGGCGAAACACCGTCATCATGAGGCGCCTGCCCGAACTGGCCCGCACCGTTCGAGCGCTGGAGAAGAAACTCAGGGAGCTGGAGAAGGCCATCCAGACTGAGGGTGACGAGGTTGACTGAGCGGATCTATCTCCCCAACCAGCGTGCTCATCTGAGTCACTTCGAGACCTGGAAGCGGATGGCGGGAACTCTCTGGCACAATCGAGAGCTCATCGGTCAACTCTTTCGACGCGACTTCGTCGGAAGCTACAAGAAATCGCTTCTGGGCCCCACCTGGGTCTTTCTGTCGCCCATTGTCGGAGTCATCGCCTGGGTCATTCTGCGCCGCTCAGGCATGCTCAATGCCGGAAACCTCGACATTCCCTACCCCATCTACGTCCTGGTTGGCACGACCATGTGGGGTCTCTTCATGGGATTTTACTCCGCATCCGCCAGCACGCTGAGGGCCGCCGGCAGTTTGTTGATGCAGATCAACTTCCCCCCACGAGGTTTACCTTTTCGAGCAGAACGCGCTGCAGTTGGTCAATTTCTCCATTCTCCTGCTTCTCAATCTGACCGCAATGCTTCTGTTTGGCGTTTCACCCAGCTGGACGCTCCTCCTTCTGCCCCTGGTTCTGCTTCCCCTTTTTCTGGCGGGAGCAGCCATCGGGTTGATTGCAGCAGTATTCGGCGCGGTCACACTCGACGTCAGGCGCGGTCTGGACCTGACTCTCGGCCTTATGATCTGGCTCTCGCCGATCATCTATTCGCCCTCCATCGAGAGCTCAACCCTTACAACGATCACCCACTACAACCCGCTGACCTACCTGGTCTGCTCAGGGCGGGACATCATCCTTTACGGCAGGCTCTACGATGCCGGGGGCTTTTTCCTCAGTTCCCTGCTGGCCCTGGCTCTTTTCCTCTATGCCTGTCGTGTCTTTTACGTGGCGGAGACTCGGCTGGTGGAGAGGATGCTGGTGTGACGCACGGACAGACTTCCGCTCCCAGCCCTGCTCTCGAGGCGACGGGCGACGGCTCCCCGGGCCAGGTGGCTCTGTCCCTGAGAGGCGTTTCAAAAAAGTTCTGCCGAAACCTGAAAAGATCGATGTTCTACGGCTTGAGCGACGTGCTGCGGGTGATGGCCAGCCTTCCGCCTCCCACCGACAGGATTCGAAAGCATGAATTCTGGGCCATCGATGACGTCACCTTCGACGTTTCCGGAGGGGGAATCCTTGGGCTCATGGGCCGGAACGGCTCGGGAAAGACCACGCTGCTGCGAATGATTTCAGGGATTCTTCCGCCTGACCGGGGCGAGATCCGGGTTCGAGGAAGGCTGGCATCGCTGATCTCCCTGGGGGCGGGATTCCACCCCCATATGACCGGTCGCGAGAACATCCTCCTCAACGCCACCCTCCTGGGCATGGGTCGGGAGCGGATTCGGGACTTTATCCCCCAGATTATCGACTTCTCCGAGCTGGAAGACTTCATTGACTCTCCCGTGGCCACATACTCGAGCGGAATGCGCGTCCGACTCGGCTTCTCCATCGCTGTCCGAACCCAACCCGAAGTGTTTCTGATTGATGAAGCGCTGGCTGTGGGAGATCAACGTTTCAAGCTCAAGTGCTTCCGCGCACTGGAGCGCCTGGCGGATTCGGCGACCGTCATTATCGCCTCCCACTCCGCGCAGCGAATCAAAAGGCTCTGTCACTCGATAAAGGTGATGGAGAAAGGGCGAATCATCTTCTCCTCCGGAGATGTTCAGGAAGGGATCGAGTACTACTACTCGAAGCTCGGCGTCAGCGAGGAAATCTGATGCTGGAGTGGATGCGGCGGGGTGGACCGGAGATCGTCTCGACCCACATTCCCAAGACGGGCGGGACGAGCTTCTGGAGAGTACTCGAGCACATTTACGGACCAAAGGCGGTCCAGCGGGTCTTTCCCAGGGAATATGAAGCCGAGGCGCCGATCAGCGTCAAGCGCGGAATCAGGGCCCTGCATGGGCATTTTCGCTACGCCGACCTCGGTCAGCGGGTGCAGGTTGCCTCCCCGGTCAAACTCGTGACCTGGCTTCGGAACCCGGTCGACCGGGTGATTTCGAACTACCACTACCGAATCGAAAAACAGGAGATGACGGAGGTGGGACTTCGGAGCTACGCAGCCAGGAGTACCGCCCGGAACCGAATGGCCCGCCACCTGGAAGGGACGGATCTGGCCGATCTGTTTTTCGTCGGGATCCTGGAAGAGTTCTGGGCCGACTGCAATCAACTCGGGCACATGATGGGCTGGCCCGAGTTTCCTCATTTCTGGGAAAATGTGTCGGACTACACGCGTAAACAGTTCTCGAATGAAGCGCGGGAAGAAATCGGCGCCTTGAATGAAGAAGATGAAGCGCTTTATCGCCGGGCCCTGGAGCTTCGCTCGAACAGAACGTCACAGGTTGGATAGGGATGCTGGAACTGATCTCGATTCATGTTCCGAAAACAGGGGGACGATCTTTCCGAGAGATCCTGTTCCAGGTTTACGACGAGAGAAAGGTCACAAAGCTCAATCGCAACGAACTTACGAACGCAAAGGCTCCGGTCACAAAGGAACTTCTGGGACAGGCTGCCGTCCTGCACGGTCATCTCAGCTACGAGCAGGTCCGTCGGCTCCACCTCTCCACCGGGGCCAAGCTGGTCACCTGGCTTCGGAATCCCGTGGAACGTATTTTCTCCAACTACTGTTTCCGGCTGCGCCGGGCGCTGGAAGGGTCGGTTTCGACAATCGGAAGCGAAGCGGCGCTGGACGATTTCGCAAGGAAACCCGGCCAGAGAAACCAGATGGCGTCGTTCCTCGAGGGGATTGAGCTGGCCGAGATGTTTTTCGTAGGCGTGACCGAGTGTTTTTCGGCGGACGTGCAGGACCTGGGAAGACGCCTCCACTGGGATGAGTTCGATCTGGTGTGGGACAATGCGAACACGAACTTCAAGCGTAAGATTCCTCCCCCCTCTCCACAGCAGCGCGAATTGGTGAGACGACTCAATGAGCGCGACGTCGCTCTCTACCAGGAGGCTCTGGAGCTGAGAAATGAGCGCCTCGGCATCAAGATATGATTTGGCTGGCTTCCTTCCCCAGATCAGGAAACACGTTTTTTCGGATCATTCTGCACCAGGTTTACGGTATCGAATCGGGACACCTTCACCCTCCTGAGAACAGAGAAGAGGGCTGGGAAAGATTCCTGGAATACCAGGTCGTCAAGACCCACATGCAACCCAAGAACCTGGATGTGGGTGACCTGGATGCCCCCGGGGTATACATTGTGCGAGACGGCAGGGACACCGTCGTCTCGATGGCTCACCACCGCCGGGACATTATTGTGCCGGGCTCCAATTACCTGCAGAATATGGATGAAGCGATTCGGGCAGAAGACGGTACCTTTTTCGGCGGGTGGAGCCGCAATGTGGAGGGCTGGCTGCGGCGTGCCCAGGTCGTGATCCGTTTCGAGGAACTCATCCGGGATCCCATCGGCAACGTTGAAAAGTTGCGCGGCATTCTGGAAATGCCGGAACCGGACCTGGAGCGGCTGCCCACCTTTGAAGACCTTCAGAACAAGCAGATGCCCTACCAGGGGCGCACTAAAAGGGTTGAGAACTGGAAAAAAAGTTTTTTCGCCGCGGTCAAACGGGAGCGTGGAAGGACGAGATGCCTGAGCCCATGCAACAGCTCTTCTGGGACCTGCACGGCGACACGATGGAGAAACTGGGATATACCGAGGGTCGCTGGGAACGCCCCCCGACCACGGGGAGGAAGTGGTATCAGAGGCTCTTCGGCGCAGGAGAATCGTAGGGGCGACCCTGGTGGTCGCCCGTTGTAGGAGACCGGCAAGGGTGACCGCCGGGCCGGCACCAGGCCGGCCCCTGCAATAATCCCTCAAACTGGAACGGGATGAGCAAAAAACGAGTCCTGGTCGAAGGTTTTAAGCTGACGGAAGGGAAAAGCGACGGTTGCTTCCGCTACACGCTGGAGCTGATGAAGGGACTGCTGCGCCTGCAGGAAGAAGAACCCTTTGAGTTCAAAATAGAAGTTCTGATTGGAGGGCAGTCCCTGCCTCTGTCGGAGGTCGCTCAGGTCCTGGAGGGGTCCCTTTACCGGTATGAGCGAAAAAGGGCGAGAATCGATGAGGCGGCCAAGCTTCGCCAGAAGGTCGCCGACGCCATTTCTTCGGCCACTCCCTTTCTCACCGAGCCCCTCAGGAAAATCGATGAACGACTCAAGGTCACAAAGTCCCTGGAGCAGGCCCACGTTGGTGCCCTGTCCGAATCCAACCACTACGATTTGATCCATCTGACCCTGCCCCAGACCTTTGGCTTGATCGACGGACAGGAGGCCTCTCGCCACCTGGTGACGGTCCACGACTGCACCCACCGACTGTTCCCCGAGTTCCACACCTGGGAGAATGTCGACACTTCCGAGCAAGGCTTTCAATTCGCGCTCCAGAAAGATGCCGCCTTTATTGCGGTCTCGGAATCGGCCCGGGAGGATCTCATCCGGCTCTACGGGGTGGCTCCGGATCGAGTGACCACCATTTACGAGGCCGCTGACGCGTCGACCTTTTTTCCCGTGCAGGATTCCTCCCAGATTCGTGCTGTCCGGGACCGCTACCAGATTCCCCCGGAGGCGCCCTACCTGTTGACCCTGTCTACGCTGGAGCCCAGAAAGAATCTCACGAACACCCTGAAGGCTTTTGCAAAGCTGCCCCGCGAGATCTGGGACGCGAACGTCCACCTCGTCATCGCCGGACGACTGGGCTGGAAATACGAGTCGTTTCTCGCTGAACTCGAGAACCGGCGGGAGCGAGTAGTTTTTACGGACTTCGTTCCGGATGAAGACCTGGCTGCCCTCTATTCCGGGGCTCTCGGTTTCTCCTTTGTTTCCCACTACGAGGGATTCGGACTGCCCGCACTGGAGGCCATGTCCTGCGGCGTCCCGGTCGTCTACGGAAATCGAGGCGCCCTGCCCGAAGTGGTCGGAGAAGGCGGGCTGTCCGCCGATCCGGGCGACGTCGATGAGATCAGTGGTTGTTTCGTGAACCTGATCGGCGATGCCGGGCGGCGCGAAGCCCTGGCCCGTAAAGCCCTGGAGAGAGCGGCCCGATTCTCCTGGGACTCGACCGTCCGGAAGACCCTGGACGTCTACCGATCACTCCTGGCCGGCCCGCCTGCCGCCAGGGCCGGAAGCTCAAACCGTCAAGAAACGACCGTCAATCCGAAGCGTTGACGAGTCGTTGGCCCAAATGCTCGAGCAGGCGTTCGCCGAAGGTTTGAAGCGACAATTGGCCGGCCCGGTCCAGCCCCTTTCGGACGCAGCTGCGGTACAACTGATCGTCGCCGCACAGGGACATAATCTTGTGGGCCAGGTCCTCGGCGCTTTCCGGCTCGAACAAAAGCCCCGCACCTCCCATCACTTCGGGAATGGCCGCGACATCGCTGCCCACACAGGGTAGCCCGGAGGCCATCGCTTCCAGAAAAGGCATCCCAAAACCCTCATGCAGGCTGGCCGACACGAACAGGTCGGCACTGCGGTAGAGGGCCGAGAGCCGTCGGTCGGAGACCTTGCCGGCAAACTTCACCCGCCCCTCCAGGCCCAGGCGGGAGGCCAGGTTCTGGCAATTCTCCACCACCTCGGCATACTCGGGGCGCTGATTGTCTCCTGCCAGTACCAGGGCATACTCGGCTGGAAGCAGGCTCAAAGCCCGGATCAGCAGATCGACTCTCTTGTTGGCCGCCATTCGCCCCACGTAGAGAAGCAGGATGCGATCCTCGAATCCGAGCGTCTCCAAGAGCGATTCCTCCCTTGGACCTGCACTGAAGCGCCCGGTGTCCACGCCGAGGTGGAGCCGTCGGATCGACCCGGCAGTGACACCATGCTCGTCGACCAGTTCCCGGGCCAGGTAATCGCTGTGTACGATCACCAGGTCCGCTTCCCTGGCCATCCGGATGCGCCGATGGCTGGCAGCGAGCTGGTCGCCGGACCACAGAGCCTCCGGCGTCACCCCGTGGAAATCGAGAATCGTGGGGCCGGAGCAGCCTTCCATCTGGCGCAGAAGGGGATAGTAGCCCGGATACTGAAACCAGTGGATCCCGGAGGAGCCGGGGGGCGGAGGATCGGTAGCGACGAGATTCCGGTACTCCTCTCGTTCGGCACCTTCCTCGACATGAATCGAGAACTCGATTCCGTGAGCCTGCAGGACCTCCGCAACGGCGGCCACATAATTACCGACCGCGTCTCCCGGCAGGAAGTTCTGGGAATAGAGAAAGAATCTGTGTTTCTTGAGAAGGGTCCCACTCTCCACCGCCTGAAGGCGGTGGATTCGACATGCGACTGAAGTCGCCTAAAGACCTCGCTTCGCTCGCAGGCTGACTACTCAGTGACCCGAAAATCGTCGTCTCGGGTCTCGACATCTTGGGTTTCTATATACTCTGCAACCATCGTATCGCTCACATTCCCAGTCGTCGCCACGAAGTACCCTCGTGCCCAAAGATGTCGTCCCCAAAACTCCTTGCGCAACTTGCGGTGATCTTGCAGTAGATGATGCGACGTTTTCCCTTTGATCGCCTGCATCACTCGGCTCGGCGCCAATCTCGGCGGCACATCCAACAACAAATGCACATGATCGGGTCGCACATGCCCCTTCACGATCTCGATATCCAACGATCGGCAAATCTCTCGCGTCAGATCCCGCACCTCTTTCCCGATCTCTCCTCGCAGAGCCGGCTTGCGGTACTTGGTGATGAACACAAAGTGATATCTCAGCCGATACACTGCATGCGAACTTTTCCGATACTCAGACACCTCCGCAGTGTACCCCCAAGCCTCCTGAAGGCTTCGCCTAAAGGCGAGGGGGTTCACCCATCCCAGAGTGGGACCCTAAGGCTCTGAGCCACTTCCAGATATTCGAAAAACCTCTGGAAACGAGGGCCCAGGACGGAAGGGGCAAATCCCCGCTCCGTGAATTCCCTGCCCTGGTTCCCCAAAATATCCCGTTCCCGAGGCTTTGTACGCAGGTACTCCACGCCGGTCCGAAACTCCTCCAGGCTGGCTACCGGGAATCCCCCGTGAGCCCGCAGGCAGAACTCCGTAGTAACGCCGCTCAGCGCACTGACAAGCACCGGCGTCCTCTGCCGCCATGACTCGAAAAGTACCTGTGAGAAGCTCTCCATCACCGAAAGCTGGCAGGTCGCGAGTGCCCTTCGATAGCAATGATCCAGCTCTTCCTCGGAAAGGTTGCTGAGATGGATCGTGCCGGAAGGCAGGGCAACCTCTCCCTCCCCGACGACGACCAGGCCGACGTCCGGGATCGAGTCGACCCAGTCGAGGAGTTCGAGAACGCCTTTTCCGGGCTCCAGTCGACCGACGTAGAGAAGGTAAGGACGGTCGGGCAAAGGGAGATTCCCAGGGACCGGTCCTTCGGGGGCAGGCCTGGCGGGAATTGGAATTCCCAGAATTCTCTGGGGCACCATGCTCAAATCGAACAGATGGTTCGCAAAACGACGCTCGGTGTTCGAGTTGAAAGCCAGTCCACCCACTTTTGGAAACCACCGCCTGAAAAGCTCAAAGTTGGCCGGAGGTTCGTTGTGCAGCGCGGGAATGAGAAGACTTTTCGCAGGATGCAGAAGAACCCCGAAATAGGTGGTCGCTCGCAGGTACGGGGTAAAGAAGTAGGCGTCATGCCGGCTCTTCTCCAGGTCCTCGAGAAGGCTCCGGCTGTTGAAGCAATGGTGAATCCACAGCTCTTCTTCCTCGAGGCTGAGAGGCTCGTGCTGCATCTTCTCGGTCAACCGGGTGAAGAGGACCTGATCCTGGTCGTCGGGAGGATAGCGAAGCACCCTCAAATCGCCCTGCTTTTCCTCCCCTTCGGGAAACCGCGGTGCCTGGTCGTTAAAATCCCGCAGCGTCGTGCAGTAGACCGTTCCCCTGGCCCGCGGCAGCGCCTGGAACACCCTCAGGACGGCGATCTCCGACCCGGCATAGACGTTGGAGCCAAACCGGGGCGTGATGAAGGCTACGTCGAGAGGCACCCGTCAGTCTGATCCTTGCCGCTGCCGTTCGGCCAGCAATTCAATCTGGCGCTGAATCAGGTCGAGGCGTTCATTCAAAGCTTGAATAGCTGTAACGTTGGAGGAGTTGTAGAGGTCCTGATACCGGCTGTACACCATGATGACCCTGAGCATGGCCCGTTTGAGCCAGCGCATTCGGGTGTCTCTGGGCAACCGGGCCTTTCGATAGGACTGCAGCCTGGCCACAATGGTCAGAAGCTGCTGGTTGGCTTGTTCGGTTTCGACGACCAGGTCCTGCAGAGTCTGCTCCGTTGAGGCCGCTTGTGTGCGCGAATGGCCAAGCCCCATTTCCTGCATAAGCCGTCTCACATCGATGCGTCTGGATCGGAAAGAGGGGTCGCTCACCGGCTCTGGTTCCAGGGTGCCAGCATCCCCAGGCGTCCCGCCCGGGATGCGGTGAAGCTCTTGAGCATTCGAAAATAGCTGGGACGTTCCTTCTGCCGCTCCCGGTGGAGACTCATTTCATTGTGAATCCATCGATTCGCCAGCCGGTAGAAACGCCGACTGTAGCGTCCTTCAAAATCCAGGTTTCGATCGGAACTCTCCTCCCAGCGGCTGTTGGCCGGGATCCGACCCTCGACTCCCTCAAAAAACGGTGTCCCTTTGATGGGATAAGCCACCGTGGTCAGGAACCGGTCAGGTGAGGCAGCCTTCAGAAAGCGGAGGGTCTCTTCGATGTCCTCTTTCTCTTCCCCTTCGTAGCCCAGCATGATAAAGAGTCCTGCCTGAATACCATTGCCTTGAAGGAGCCTGACCATCTCCACGACTCGACTGGCACGGGTGCGACGCTGCATCCTGTCCAGAATCTTCTGGGAGCCGCTCTCGGCGCCGATCCAGAGGCGGAAGCAACCCATCCGGGCCAGTTCCTGAATAACTTCTGCATCCAGGCAGTCTTCCCTGGAGATGGTTTCGAAGGGAATCCGAAGACCTCGCTTCTGCAGCTCCCGGGAATAAGAGAACAGCCATCTCCGGTTAATCGTAAAGACATCATCCGAGTACCAGAGCATGTCCGGCTGATAGGTGCGCGCGATGAGTTCGACCTCATCCGCCACGTTCTGCGGCGACCTGGACCGGTAACTGAATCCAAAGACCCCGTGGCTGCACCATGTACAGGTGTAAGGACAGCCTCTGGAAGTAATGATGGAGACGGAACCGCGCCCGTGGCGGCGGCGCCAGACCCGAACGTAGCGCCTCTGGTCCAGCGCCTCCCGATCGGGGAGCGGAAACGAATCCAGGTCCCGGATCCTTGGCCTCGGAGCGGTTCTCACAAGCCGACCGTCAGGCTGCCGGAAAATGATTCCGGATACATCTTTCAACCTTCCGGGCCGCCCCTCCATCCGGTGTCGCAGGAGCTCCTCGAGGGTCTCCTCTCCCTCCCCATCCGCGACCACGTCGGCCCCGCCAGGTACCGGTCCGGATAGTTGGCCGGCTCGGGGCCACCCACGACAATCCAGCTGCCCAGAGAACGGCAGACGCGGATCATTGCCACAATCCGAGCTCGGGTCATCAGGTTGGCGGAAAGCCCGACGATCGGGGGCCGCGCGTCCCGCACTCGGGCCTCGAATTCAGCCGGGGAAGCGAAAGTTGAATCAAAAACATCAATGGAAAACCCTCGGCCCTTGAGAAACGAACTCAGGTAAAGCAAACCAAGGGGAGGGTACGGCTTCATGACCTCCTGTTCCACCGGATCGTCCTGGAGGAAGTACCCGTGGCTGAGGAGAACGTCCATTCCTGGTAGATTAGCACAGGCGGACTGGCCCGGGGCCGGCGGCGAGGCTGCTTTGGAGGCCTGCCGGCTTCGGGTAAAATCACATTGCAGATGAGGAATCGACGACTCCCAGCGCTTTTGAAGTCGCGGCAGGAAAGAGCTACTGCCGGGTTGAGATTCCGGCGACCCGGGTGGCCGCTGGCCAGCGGAGCACTGCTGCTGGCTGCCTGTGCGGGGCCGGAGGCCGGGCCACCCGAGCCCGGCCCCGATCTCTCCGCTTCAGTTGAGGTGGTTGCCGATAATCTCTTTACCCCGTGGGGGAGATGGATTTCGCACCCGATGGGCGGCTGTTTTTCACTGAACGGCCCGGGCGAATTCGGATCGTCCGGGACGGTCACGTCATCCCGGAGCCCTGGATGACTCTGGACGATGTTTCGCAGAAGATCGGAAGCGGGTTACTGGGGCTGGCTGTGCATCCTCGGTTTGCCGAGAATGGTTTCATCTATGTTGCCTACACCCACCTGCAACCGAAGGGCGACGTGCGGGATCGGTTGGTTCGCCTGCGGGAGCAACCGGACGGGACGGGCACCCTGGATCGGGTGCTGCTTGAACATGGCCTCCCCGATGCAGAAAACCACTATGGTGGGTGCGTCAAATTCGGCCCCGACGGCAAACTCTATTGGACGACAGGAGACCTGGCACAGCCCGACATTTCCCAGGATTTGTCTCATCTGGCGGGAAAGATCCTGCGGCTGAATCCGGACGGGACGGTCCCCGACGACAACCCTTTCCCGGGTTCTCCGATCTATTCCTACGGGCATCGTAACCCTCAGGGGCTGGCCTGGCAGCCCGGGACCGGAAGGCTCTACGCCTTAGAGCATGGCCCGGCCCACCGCGACGAGTTGAACTATATTCAGGCCGGCAACAACTACGGCTGGCCGGAGATCGTGGGAAGCGAGACAGGCCCCGGCATGGTCTCTCCGGCTCTGCACAGCGGTGACGACGTAACCTGGGCTCCCGCGGGTGCTATCTTTGTCACCCACGGCTCGCTGATGGGCTCAATGCTGTTCGCGGGACTGCACGGGGAGTCCCTCTACCGGGCGACTCTCAGTCCTGATGAGCCGGGTCGAGTCGTTGATCTGGAGCGGCTGCTGGCTAAAAAGTATGGCCGGTTGCGGGCGCTGGCCGAAGGACCGGATGGCGCCATTTATTTTGGGACGAGCAATGGGGACAACCTGGGTCCGGAGGCTGCGGGGAAGGAGAAGATTTTGCGACTGGCTCTCCCCGAATGATTCATACGTCCGATAGGCCTGCAAATCAGAGCCCCCGGCGGGAACCGGGGGAAAGGCCGAACAGTCTAATCTGCCTCCCGGCCGCTCCCGCGGCCGGCTCTGATCTTCCCCACCAGCAGCATGAACCTGGCCGGTTCTCGGTGGCCGAGCAGAGAGTCCTTCCACAGCCTCAGATGCCATTTCAGGCCGTAAGAAGGTTGCAGGGTCTCCCAGCTCAGACTCAGTGATGTGGCAAGTTCCTCGAGCCTGTCGAAGGTGAGGAAGTTCTCGCTTTCCAGGGAGTTGGAGCGACAGCCGTAGCGGCGTTCGAAGTCCTGTTCCCTTTCCCGAACCATTTGAATGCCACTCTCCGCCCGTCGATAGACGGGTGAGTCCAACACCACAATTCTCCCTTCAGGACGGAGAACCCGCAGGGCCTCCGCCACAGTCACTTCCACGTCGGTCGAGTAATGGAGCGAAGCATTGAACACCGCCAGGTCAAACTGTTCGGCTTGAAACGGAAGGTGATCAAATTCGGCCTGGGCGCAGACAAAAGAAGAATCGTAGTACTTCCGGCACCCCAGGCCGTCAAAGGTATTGGAGGACAGATCGACGGCTGCCACGGCCAGGCCGGCGAGAGCCAGGCGATTGGACAACCAGCCATTTCCTGCGCCCAGGTCACAAGCCTTCAGCGGCGCTTCCCCGGGCCCTGTCCAGGTGCGCAGGGCTCGCCGGAGGGTACGAAAGCCAGCTGCCCGAACTCGCCACTCGGCGGCCCTTTCCCCGGGTCCCGGTTGAAAGGGCAGCACGCGGTAATTTTCCGGCGCCAACTTTCTCCCTTCCCCCCGGCGCACGGCCTCGTAATCCCGCATGAACCGATCCAGTTGATGCCGCCGCCGGGGTGGAAGGCACTTCTGGATTCCGTTGACCTCAGCAAAGCTCAACCCGCAGTGCCTGCAGTAGAGGGGCTTCTCGTCCTGCAACGATTCTCTACAGACCGGACAGGCCCATTTGATCCAGCCCGAAGAAGCCGGGCTGACTCCGGAAAAAGAGCTGGATAGGTCGCTGGATGTGGTCAAGTGCTCCGGGCTGTCCGCCGTGTCTCAGGCAATCATTCGGGAGGTTCGGTAAAGAGTGTCCCGCTGGGCAGGGATGAAACCGGCCTGTTCAATCACGCGAATCAGATCGGAGCGCGACGCCTGACGCCTGGCACCTGCCGTACTGATCACGTTTTCTTCGATCATGATGCTCCCCACATCGTTGGCTCCGCAATGAAGAGCGATCTGACCGACACGGAGCCCCTGCGTGAGCCACGAAACCTGGATATTCTCAATGTTGTCCAGAAAAATCCGGCTCACGGCCAGCAGCTTCAAGTACTCGACCGAGCCGACCGACTCGCCGATCGTCTCGCTCATCGGCGTATTTTCGAGCTGAACATTCCAGGGAATGAAGGCAACAAATCCACCGGTTTCGTCCTGCAGTGAGCGGATGCGGCTCAAATGCTCAACCCGCTCGTGCAGTGTTTCCCCTCCCCCGATCATCATGGTGGCTGTGGTCAGCATCCCTTCTTCATGGGCCACTCGCATGACTTCGAGCCACTCCCGGGCACTGCACTTTCCGGGGCTGATCTCGTCTCGCATCCGTTCCGTGAGGATTTCGGCTCCGCCGCCCGGAATGGAGTCCAGCCCGGCCGCTTTGAGCCTCCGAATCGCGTCCCGCAGCGAGATCCGGCTGAGGCGGGCCAAAACCACAATCTCGGGTGGGGAGAAGCAGTGCAGATGGATCTTGTACCGGACCCGAATCGATTGCAGAAGGTCCTCGTAGTAGTCGATCGTGAGATCGGGATTCATGCCTCCCTGCATGAGGATGCCGGTTCCACCCAGCTCGATGGTCTCCTCAATCTTGCGAAAGATCTCTTCCTTCTCGAGGAGATATCCCCTTGCATCCCTGGGTTTGGCGTAAAAGTTACAGAAAGTGCATCTGGCCACACACACATTCGTGTAGCTGATGTTTCGATCGATCAGAAAAGATACGACACCATCCGGATGTTTGCGTCGCCGAACGCTGTCGGCCGCAGTCCCTATGCGGTTGAACCGTGGGGACTCCAGGAGGCACGCGGCGTCTGCCCGGGAGATCCGCTTTCCCTCTGCAACCTTCTGGAACACTCGATCCGTGGCACCCATCTACTCACCTAGTTTAATCGCTTCCAGGATGCTTCGGGCGATCTCTTCCCACTCTTCGTCGAGGGTGCCGGCGAATTCGAGCTCCGAAGCTCTCCGATACCAGTACGCCGCGTTGCCGGGGTCCCCTTCCTTGCGGTGCAGGTAGCCGTGAATTCGGTAGCCGAGACGGGTATGGATATCCTGCGCAACGTCGTGAGCCCCGTGCCAGTCCCCCTTCCGGTCATACCAGAGCGCCAGCAGGGGTCCGGGAAGATCCTGCGGCGGGCTGTCCCGGGCCGTAGATCTCTTGAATTCATCCAGGGTCACGATCCTGGAGCATAGCCGACACAGGCTGAAAGTTGAAGGTTCATGGAACCTGGAACCTGAAACCTGAAACAGAGAGTGTGGGTGAAGTAGGCTCCCCAACACTACTCCCCGCCGGTCCCGGGTCAGGGCTGATGTTCATCCAAACCCGAATCGAACCGGGTTTCGGCCAATTAAGATGGCGGCTACCAGTTTGGGAACATATTCTCTGGTTTCTTTGGGAAGCGACTTGCTCCGGTAAAGGTACCAGAAGCTGCGTTGCCGTATGGGGTCTTCTACTTTCCGGATGGCCCTTTTGATTTTGGACGGTCCGAAATTGTAGGCCGCCAGGGCCAGCATCACCGAGCTTCCGGTTCCAAAATCCAGGATGAGCTGGCGGATGTATTTGCAGGCCGCCAGAGTCGACTTGTCGATGTCAAATCTCTCGTCCACTTTCTTATTAACCGTGAGTCCGTAGGCCCGGGCCGTAGCGGGCACGAACTGCCAGGGGCCGGCGGCCCCTGCCGAACTGACACTTTGCATACGAAACGCAGTCTCGACCAGGACCATGAAGGCCAGGTCCGCAGGCAGTTTCTGGTCCTCCAGATGCTTCCGGATCCGATCCAGCTTATCGCGGTCGTGCACCAGGGCTCTCTCTACATTGCGCCGATCAGGACCTCGGTAGCGGTTGATGTGCACTTCTACCTGCTCTCGGAACTCCGGGGGGATACTGTATTGTTCTGCGCCCAGTTCCGCCATGAGAACGCGGATCTCTTCTTCGATAAAGTCCTGTTCCTCACTTCTGGCCCCCAGTTGATAAAGCAGGCTTTTCTCAATTGCGAGCGCCCGCTTCTGATAGCTGCTCAGCTCCTGGATCAGTGTTTGAACTCGCGCAGGGTCGGCAGCGTTCTCCAGCTCCAGTTCGATCTGGCCGATCCTTCCGTCGACGCCGTCCATTTCCGTTCCCAGTGTTCGAATCCTCCAGGCGGCCCATCCCGAGACCCCGGCCAGGGCCACGATCAGGGCGGCAATGACGATCTTGAACTTGCGGCTGGAACGATCGATCACCTCCACCATGGCCGCTCGCATATGCATCATGGTTTGTCCGCTGTGCCCCGAACGCCGGGCCGAGCGAGCCTTCTCCACCGCATCCTGGAGCAGTTTCTCGTGTTCTTCGTCAACCGGACTCTCCGTCTCGGGAACCTTCTCTGACCGGCCGTCCGACAGGTCGAGAACCTTTGTCTCTCTGACCTCGGCTCGAGGCGGCGGTCCGAGTCGAAACTCGAAGCCGGGACCGTCAGCACCCAGGATGATGTTCATTCCCTGTTTGAGCAGGACGGCTTCTACCTGCTGCCCGTCTACCAGTGTTCCGTTGGTGCTCCCCAGGTCAACGAGTTCGAAGCCGGCCTCCGTTTTGCGGATTTCCAGGTGCCGGGCCGATACGATGCCCGCGTTGTCACCATCGGGCAGAAGGTGGTTTTCCGGAGCGCGGCCCACCTTCAGGACATCTTCATCGATCGCGTGGGTACTGCCCGCCAGCGGGCCGTTGATCCGGACCAGATGGGCAACTCGCGGTTCCTTGGACTTGTCGGGCATGGGATTTTCCCCAGATTCGCCGATTCTAGTGGCGGCACCCGGCAGAGTGTAAAGAGGGTTGTGGGTTCCGAGTGATGATTCGTAGGGGCGACCCTCGTGGTCGCCCGTGATGCGGGCCGGCACAAGGCCGGCCCCTACGAACCGCCGTCAGCATGGAAAGCGGGAGGGGCCCTTGGGGCAGCGACCGTTTAAATCCCCCCGGTCGTCGCCCCAAGGGCCCCTCCCGCTTTCCTATTCCGGATAAACCATCGTAGCGGGATCGGGTAGAGGAATCCTGTGGATCTTCCCGTCCGGGGCCAGTTTCTGGAATGAGTACTCGGGCCTGTCAGGATTCCCTTTCAGCATTTCTTCGACGTTCCCAACTACCAGGATGACAAGCCGATCCGGATGCAGGTACTGCTTTGCAACCCGAAGAACATCGTCAACCGTGACGGCTTTGAGCCGGTCGCGATAGGTGGTCCAGTAGTCGGGATCCCTTCCGATCAGTTCATCAGTCGCAAAGGTCCCTGCCACGACTCGGGCCGATGAGAAGAATCGGGGGAAGACTCCCACAGCGTAGTTCCTTACGGTCTCCAGCTCTCCAGGATCGACCTTCTCCGTGCGGATTCGCTCGATTTCATCCAGGACGATTCGCGCGGCCTGGGCACAGGTTCGCGATTTGGACTGGAATCCTCCCCTAAAGGTCCCTTCATAGTAAGCTCCCGCGGAAAAACTGGACCCCGCTCTGTAAGCCAGTCCTTCGTCGGACCGGACCCGGTTCATGATCCTGGACGTGAAGCCGGACCCGCCCAGAATGTCGTTCATCAGATCGATGGCAAACTCATCAGGATTGCCCTGCCTGATACCCAGATGACCGAGCGAGACACGGCCCTGATTGACATCCGGCTTATCCACCATATAGACCCCCGGAACGGGCTCGTGGTCGGGGGGAGTGATGCGGGGCGAGACCTCATCGATCTCCCACCCCTCCATCCGCCGCTCCAGTTCGCTCTTCATCTCGTCGGTCTGAAAGTCTCCCGAAACGGCAAAGATGAAGTTGGCCGGTTGAAGAAGCCGGCGATGAGCGGCGACCAGATCAGCAACGGAGAGTGATTCGATGGTCGCTCTGGTGACCTGGGCGCTACTGGGGTGGTCGCCCCTGATCAAACGGGCCCATTCCCTCCGTTCGATGGAGTTGGTCCTGTCATTTCTACGCTCCAGATTCTGCAGGAGTCGTCGCTTGTAAAGATCGAGGCGGTCTTGCTGAAAAGCTGGGTTCCTCAGCATCTCAAACAAAAGGTCCAGCCCCGGGGTCAGATCTTTGGTCAGAACGTTCAGGGTTGCATCAGAGGAATTCAGGCTGGCCGAGGCCGAGATTCTGGCAGCTAGGAAGTCCGCCTCTTCATCGAACTCTTCTGCGGTCCAGCGAGCCGTCCCCCCGGACCTCATCAGCGAGACTACCGCACTGGTCAAGCCCAGTTTGTCGGGCGGATCGAGGTGAGAACCCACCCGCAGGATCAGGCTCACGTTGACCAGGGGCAGGTCATGTTCTTCAACAAAGAACCCGACAACTCCGTTGCCAAGAACGTGCCGGTGGCTGTTGGCATGAGGCGGATCGTACTCGAGCGGAGCGAACTCCAACTGGTCGGGGTGGGCCACGATGTCGTCCTGGGCCGACACCCAGTGCACCCACAGACACCCGGTCATCAAGGTGATCAGCGACACCGTGACTTTCATTGCTCTTCCTCCTCGAGCTCTTCGAGCCGTTTGTCCAGGAGCGCCTTGAATACCTCGAACATCTTCTTCTGGTCCTCGGGGATCTGATCCTGAGCCTGCTCCATTTGTGCGAGTTGCTGGTGAATCTGTACGGCCGATAACTCTTTTAGACGCGCCAGCATGGGCTGGAGTGCCGCCCGTTCCTGAGGGGAGAGAGACTCCACAAGCGGATCTGCAGCTTCCTGAGCTTCTTCGGTCGTCTCCTTTGTGTAGTAAATGGCAACCGCCCGGTTCTCGCGAGTGAAATACTTTTCCACCACAGCAAGGATGTCCTCGGAAGTCACGGCCTGAATTCTGGCCGGGTCTGTATTGAAGGTCTCCCAGCCCCTGTTGTTTTCGGCGACCAGGAGCTGAAACATGAGTGAGAAGTTGTTCTCTATGCGCCGGAAACCACCGGCCGCAAACCGATTCTTGATCTTTTGGAGCTCGCGATCACCGATGGGCGCCTCCCTGAGACGTTCCAGTTCCCGGTAGATCGCCTGCTCCAGTTCCTCGGGAGTCTTTCCCTGCTTGGCAATTCCGGTTATCGAAAAGGAACCCGCCCATTTACGCGAGTTCTGCCCTGCCGACGCCTGGTTGGCAATCTGCTGGTCCTCGACCAGGGCCTTGTAGAGGCGGCCCGTGCGACCGCTCAGTGCCACACCGGCTACCGTAAGAGCGGCATCATCCCGATGTCCATCCGCGACCGTGTGATATCGGATCTCGACCTCAGGGTTGGTTTCCGCGTAGGCAATCATCCGTTTTTCGGCCATCTGCTCGATCTCGCGGGTTCGCACTGGAGGCTGTTCTACGGGACTCCGCTGGAGCCTTCCAAAGTACTTGTCAGCCAGCCGCCTGGCCTCCCCGGTATCGAAATCGCCCACCAGGCAGACGGCCAGGTTGCTGGGCGTGTAGTTGACGCTGAAGTAGTCAAGTGCTTCCTGGCGAGTGATCCCATCCAGATCACTGGGCCACCCCACCACCGGCCAGGAGTAGGGATGGGAAGTCCAGAACAGGGAGTTGAATTCCTCCCGGAAGCGTCCGGTGGGAGTGCTCTCAATGCTGAGTCGTCTCTCCTCCCGGACCACGTCCCGCTCCGAGTAGAACTCCCGGAACACGGGGTTCGAGAGCCGATCCGACTCCATCCAGAACCACAGTTCCAGCTTGTTGGCGGGAACGTTGATGTAGTAGATAGTGAAGTCCTCACTGGTCCCGGCGTTCATCTGACTCCCACCTGCAGTCGTGTAAATCCGGTCAAACTCGTTCTTGACCAGGAGCTCTTTCTGAGAGGCCAGCAGCCGGTTGAATTCCTCCAGGAGTCGCTGGTGCTCCGGAGTCCGGCTATCGGGGCCGATCAGACCGTCAATTTCACCCAGCCGAAAACGGCGGATCATCTGCTGCTCCTCCTCCGCCAGCGCAGCTTTGAGCTCATCCAGCCGGGCAATGACCCGCAGGTCCTCGTCAATGTCGCGGGTGCCGATGGCATGAGTGCCCTTGAACATCATGTGCTCGAAAAGGTGAGAGAGCCCTGTGATGCCGGGTCGCTCATTGACCGATCCCACTCTGGCAATCCAGCCCGCAGCTACATTCGGATCGCCTCTGCGGGGCACGAGCAGAAAGGTCATCCCGTTCTCTAGAACGTATTCCTGCACCTGAACCTGCTGGGCCAAGAGGGTCGGGAGAAAGAGGGCGACGGCCAGAGTACCCGTGACAATCGATTTCTTCATAGCGCATTTCCTGTTTTCAATGAGAGTCCAATTCTACGCGATGCTCTTCCAGGAAGCTTTCAATGGTGGAAAGATAGCGGTCGGGATCTGATTCCCAGGCATGGCCGTGACCCGCCTCGTCGAAAAAAATCAGCTGCTTGTGCTCGGTCGGCAAGGCCGCCAGGAGAGCTCGCGCGGTCCTGGGGGACATCCTTGCATCCAGCCCCCCGTAGACGAGGAGCGTGGGCGGCCAGGACCGGGCACGGCTGCAGACCAGCGGCAAGTCGAATTCCTCGGCCGCGAAGCGCCCCAGACGTGTCAGATTCCACACGAACACATCATTAAAAGGAAATCCGGGGGCACCCAGGAACAGAGAGCTGTGCTCCTGCACCGTATCCCACAAACTGGTGAAACTGCTGTCGGCGATGATCGCGACAGGGGCCGGGGTCATTTCCGGAACGGCCATCAGAGTGGCCGCGGCCCCCATTGAAACACCCATGATCGCGAGCCCGGAAGGCTGGCTTTCGTGCACAAAACGGGCCGCTCCGAGTACATCAAATCGTTCCTGATAGCCCATCGTAATGGGGGCCTCTCCGCTTTTCCCGTGACCTCTCAGGTCATAGACCAGAACGCTGGCGCCGCGCTGGTTGAGCCGGCAGCCCCGCTCGGTCACTTCCTTTCGATCCCGAAACAGACCGTGAGCAATGATGAAGGCGGTTCGCTCCGGGTCGCCGGGCATCCACCAGCCGCTCAGCTGGACCCCGTCCCGTCCGGGAAAGGCCACCTCCTCGAATGCGCAGCCGAAACGCGCGGGATCCAGGTTCAGGCGGACGTCCTGGGGACGCGTTCCCGCGCTCGAGAGCAGCTGCGCAAAAACAAAAGGGATGATCAGAAAGGCCACGGCGGGATAGATCCCGACAAAAGAATAGAGAGAGATTCTGGTTACTTTTCTGCCCCAGCGGCGACCCAGCAGGCGAGACACCATCCAGGTCAGGATGGCCAGCCCTGCAATCGGAACTCCGATCACCAACGCGACCGTCAAAAAGAACATAAGGCCCTTCCCGGCGTCCCATCATGATACTTTGTCGGGCGACGAAATGGACCAGCAGCAGATTCGAAATTTTTGCATTATCGCTCACATCGACCACGGGAAGAGTACCCTGGCAGACCGGATCCTGGAACTAACCGGAGCCGTCGAAGAGCGTCAGATGCGCGAACAGGTCCTGGATCAGATGGACCTGGAGCGGGAGCGCGGGATTACGATCAAGATGGCGGCGGTGCGGCTTTCCTATGCCGCTTCCGACGGACAAACCTACGAATTGAATCTGATCGACACTCCCGGACACGTGGATTTCACCTACGAAGTCTCCCGTAGCCTGGCAGCCTGCGAGGGCGCCATTCTGGTGGTGGATGCTGCACAGGGTGTGGAAGCCCAGACTCTGGCGAATGTCCACCTCGCCCTCGACCACAACCTCGAGATCATTCCGGTCATCAACAAGATCGATCTCCCGGCCGCTGATCCCGAGCGGGTGGCGAGAGAGATCGAAGAGACTCTGGCCATTGACTGCTCCGAGGCGTTAATGGCCAGCGCCAAAGAGGGCACGGGCATCGACGCGATCCTGGAAACCGTTATTGAGCGTGTTCCCGCTCCGGGCGGCTCCGAGCGGGCTCCTCTGCGCGCTCTTGTCTTCGACAGTCACTTCGATCCTTATCTGGGGATCATCGCTCATATTCGAGTTTTTGACGGCGAGGTGCGCAAGGGGACTCGCATTTACATGCTGGCTTCCGAGTATGAGACCGAGGTCAGCGGGGTCGGAGCCTTTGCGCCGGAAATGCGGGCCGCCGAGGCCCTGAGAGGCGGCCAGGTAGGATTTGTACACGCCGCCATCAAGTCGATCGGACAATGCCAGGTGGGAGACACCATGACTTTGGCGGATCGGCATGCCGATATACCCCTCCCCGGTTATCGCCCGGCCAAACCCATGGTTTTCTGCGGTCTCTACCCGGTAGAGACGGACCAGTTTCGGGAGCTGCGAGAAGCACTCTCACGACTGCAGCTCAACGACGCCGCGCTTTCCTTCGAGCCCGAAAGTTCCGCGGCTCTGGGATTCGGCTACCGCTGCGGTTTCCTGGGTCTGCTGCACAGCGAAATCATCCAGGAACGCCTGGAAAGAGAATTCGGGATCGAGCTGGTGGCAACTTCTCCTTCGGTGGTCTACCGGCTCAACCTGAAATCGGGCCAGATTGAGACGATGGAGAATCCCAGCGCCTGGCCCGACCGGGGCGACATCGACTTCGTCGAGGAACCTTATGTTCTCGCCACCCTCATAACTCCCAATGAATACGTCGGGGCGTGCATGGAGCTGTGCGAGGACCGGCGGGGGCGCTTCAAGCACATGGAGTACACGGGGATGGAGCGGGTCGTTTTGACCTACGACCTTCCGCTGGCCGAGATCCTGTTGGACTTCTTCGATACCTTGAAAAGCCGGACGCGGGGCTACGCCTCCTTCGACTACGAATGGATCGGCTACCGCCGGGGCGAGCTGGTCAAACTGGACATCCGCATCAACAACGAAGCTGTGGACGCACTCAGCTTTATCACGCACAGGGATCGAGCCTTCGCGCGGGGAAAAGCGCTGGTTCAGCGCCTTCGGAAGATTCTTCCCCGGCAGCTTTTCGAGATTCGACTGCAGGCGGCGCTGGGCAGCAAAGTCATTGCCGCCGAGCGAATCAGTGCCCTGCGTAAAGACGTCACCGCCAAACTCTACGGCGGAGACGTTACCCGCAAGAGGAAACTGCTGGAGCGGCAGAAGAAGGGCAAGAAACGCATGAAGTCGGTTGGCCGCGTCGAGATTCCCCAGGAGGCTTTCCTGAGCGTCCTCAAACTTGGAAGTGAGTGAACCGGCGGCCCCTTCGTGAGAGTGCCAGGGGAAAGTGCAAAGAGTCGAAAGTCCCGGATAGAAAGTGAGAATGTGCCATTGACATCGGCAGGGTGCCATCTTATGAAAAGGGTTGAGCCTTTGACTGTGGGAGAAAAAGAATGATGTTTTTCGATCCGATGTACCTTTTGTTCAGCCTTCCGGCCCTCCTGCTGGCTTTGTTTGCGCAGGCCAGGGTCAAAGCGAACTTTTCCAAATATTCCGCGGTGGCCACTATGCGCGGCGTGACCGGCGCCCAGGTGGCCCGCAGCCTGCTCGATTCCAACGGGCTGCAGCAGGTCAAGGTGGAGCGGGCCAAAGGGTTTCTGTCCGACCACTATGATCCCCGGACAAAAGTGCTGCGGCTCAGTCTGGACGTGCACGACCGTCCCAGTATCGCAGCGGCCGGGATCGCCGCCCACGAGATGGGCCATGCCCTTCAGGACGCCCAGAACTACGCGCCCCTGGGGCTGCGCTCGGTGATGGTCCCCTCGGTCCGGCTGGGAAGCTGGGTGGGCCCGATTCTGTTCTTCGTCGGCTATCTGGTCAACTTTACGGGGCTGGCCTGGTTCGGCCTGGCCCTGTTTGCCGCCACCGTGGTGTTCGCCCTGGTGACGCTCCCGGTTGAGTTCGACGCCAGTCGACGAGCCAAGCAGCTTCTGGTCAACCACGGCGTTCTGGCCGCCCAGGAGATGGGGGGAGTCAACAAGGTCCTGAACGCTGCCGCCCTGACCTATGTGGCCGGCGCCCTCCAGGCCATCAGCACGCTGCTCTACTACGCCTTTATCCTGATGGGGAGGAGAGACTGACGTCTTGAATGTGGGAGGTGGGCCTCACGGCGGCAGCCGTGAGGCCCACCTCCCACATTCCCGCCGGTCGCCGCCCCGAGGCGCCTCCCACATTCAGTCTGGAACTTCCCCGTAGAGTTCATTCCAGGCGGCTTCGAACTCATTGCCTTTTACCCAGCGGGGGCTTTCATCCTTTTCGGCGGTTAACTGAGCGGCGCGAAACAGGATTCGCATGTCTCGCTCGGCGCCCGCCAGATCCCAGTAGTCATTGACCTCGTCGCTGACCTGGTGGTAGTGCTCGGTCCTGTACTTCTCCGGGTCGAAAGACAGCGGTTTCACATAATGGGTCCCCGGCCCGATAAAGAGGGCCGGGATTCCCTGCTTGGCGAAATTGACCTGATCGGACCGGTAAAACCGCCCGGCCCCGGGATCGGGATCGCCAACCACACGCAGGGAATAGGGCAGGTTCCCGCTTTCTGTCCGGGCCGCCAACCGCAAATCATCTCCCAGCGTGCTGGTATCGTGACCAATCGCGCCAATATCGGTCGTCACTCCAAAGATCTGGGTCATGTCGATGTTGTAGTTAGCCACGATCCTGCGCAGCTGCAGGGGGGCCCTGGAAACAAACCAGCGGCTTCCCAGAAGACCCTTTTCCTCAGCCGCGCAGGCCAGAAACGCCAGGGAACGGCGAGGCCGCTCGGAGAGAGAGGCGAAGGCCCGGGCCAGGTTCAATAGACAGGCCGTTCCGGAGGCATTGTCCCAGGCACCGTTAAAGACCTTGTCCTCTCCCTCCAGGTCCGGGGCGGTGCCCATATGGTCGTAGTGTGCCGAGAAGACAATCAGCTGATCCTGGAGGACTGGATCACGGCCCTTCAGCATCCCGACCACGTTCTTGCTCTCAAGACGTCGGATACGGGTGTCGACGCGGGTCGTGACCCGGTACCCCGTGTCGATGGGCCGGAAGTCCCGGCGGGCGGCAGCCGAGAAAAGCTCCTCCAGGGTTTCCCCCATCGATGTGGCGATGGCCTCGCTTCGTTCCCGGTCAACCCATCCCAGCAGCTCGACCTGGTAGCCGGTACCAGGAAGATCCAGAGCAAAGCTTTCACGGGCTCCGCTGTGCTGGACGACTGAGAACGGGTAGCTTGCCGACTCGGTGGTGTGGATCATAAGAGCACCGGACGCTCCGTGCCTCATGGCCTGCTCAAACTTGTAGGTCCAGCGCCCATAGTAGGTTCGCGCCGGTCCCCCAAACAGCTCCGCCCCGGCCTCGTCCACGGGCGGATCGTCATTGAGAAACAGCAGCACTTTACCCCGCAGGTCGGTGCCCTTGAAGTCATCCCAGTCGTATTCGGGAGCTTCCACACCGTAGCCCACGAACAGCAGCGGTGCATCTGCGATCTCGACCGTATTCTCCTGTGCCGTGGACCAGTAAGTCAGCGTCTGGCCGGCCTGGAAGACCAGTGGGCCCTCGTCGTTTTTGATCTCCAGGTGTGAGGTCTGGGGGATCTTCTTCATCCCCACCAGCTTCACGGGCTGGAAATAGTCTTTGGGATCGACCCGCTTCGGCTCGCTCTCCTGGTCTCTGCCCAGCGGCAGCAGCCCCGCATGGGCGAACTGTTCGGCAATGAAAGCTGCAGCTTTCTCCTCGCCCGACGATCCGGTTCCCCGACCTTCCATGTGGTCGGAGGAAAGGACTTCCACATCGGTCAGGAGCGATCGCGCGGTGATCTGGCTCTCGGCGAATCGGTCGGTAGCAAGCGGATCGGTCCTGCAACTCCAGTGGGTCAGTGCCACAAATACTAAGAGAAGAATCTTTCGCCGGTGCATAACAGCTCTACTGCATATTAGCGTGTCATTAAAAAGGGGGACAGAGCGGACTGTCGCCCTTTTTCGCCTTGTGAGAGAATACTAGTGATTCCAACAGGATCCCAAAGGGAGGAAGTTACAGTGAAGAAATTTCTGGTGATGCTGGTTGCTGTGGGCCTGATCGCGTCTCTGGCGCTCGCCGATCCCCACATGCGCAAGTCCGTGACAGCGATTCTGGACGGCAGTGAACTGACGCTGCAGTACGTTACGGCCCCGGTCAACATGGATCACATCGGCGAAGTCGGTGTGGGTGATTTCCGGCGTGGAGCGAGCCTGAAGGTCGGCTCGGACCTCCAGGTTGGAGAGGCGTCGATTGCAGCAGGCGAGTACACCGTGGGCTGCGTTCGCGACGGCGAAAACGCCTGGACGATGGTCCTTTATCCCGGTCGCCTGGGGCGGCGAGAGGCTCCCGACAGGAGCAAGCTGATCAAGCTGGACTCCTTTTTTTCGACGGAGAGAGGTAGCGTGGATCACGTGTCGTTCGACATCTCTCCAGGTTCGGGACGGCTCGCCGGACGGGCGGTCGTGAGCTGGAGGTTCGGGGACCACTACCTGGCCGGCGCCCTGAGCTGAACCCCGCCGGCGGGGTTCCGGGAACTAATCAGAGCCGGCTGCGGAAGCAGCCGGGAGAGAATGTTGCAAACCGCTTGCGTGCTTCCCCCGGCTTCCGCCGGGGGCTCTGATAACGGATAACCGGTACCTACATCCGGACGGCGGGCTCCAGAAGGCGGATGGTGCCGGGTCCGGCGTCGATTTCGGCCTGGACTCCCTGGGGAAGCGTGAACTGATCGTCGATGTGACCGATCATGGCGCCTCGCCAGGCGGGTATCTCAAGCGGTAAGAGGTGGTCATCCAGAACTTCGTCCAGCGTGAGTGAGCCGAAACCGCTTCCCGGCCCGCAGTCCGTACAGTGGCCGAAAACTACCCCGGAGATCCGATCCAGGACCCCCGCCAGTTTGAGCTGTGTCAGCATCCGGTCGATCCGGTAAATCTCTTCGCCCACATCTTCCAGGAAGAGAATGACGCCGTCCCAATCGGGCACATAGCTGGACCCCATGATGGCGCACAGGACCGTTAGATTCCCCCCCAGCAGCGGGCCTCGGGCCCGGCCCGGGCGAATCGTGCGCACCCGGTGGCGAGCCGGCGCTAGCTGCAGGCTCCCCGGAGCGGGATTCGAAAGCACGGGAGTCTGTCCCTCAAGCAGCAGGCGGCGCACATACCCGGTCGTGAAAGGGGTCCAGTTGGAGGAGCCTACGGGCCCGTGAAAAGTTACCAGCCCGGTCTGTGAATGGATAGCCATGTGCAGCGCCGTAATGTCACTGAAGCCCAGGAACACCTTGGGCTGCCTGCGGATCAAGTCGTAGTCCACGAGACCCAGGATGCGGGCGCATCCCCATCCACCTCTCAGGGCAATGATCCCGGCCACGCCGTCGTCAGCGAACTGCGCATTGACGTCAGCCGCACGGTCGGCGTCGCTGCCTGCCAGGTAGCCGCGCCGATCGAACAGATGACTGCCCTGCCTCACTTTCAGACCCAGGCTCTGCAGGTGCTCGGCCGCGACATCGGCGTCCATCCGGCTGAAAGTAGCACCGGCCGGATTAACCAGCACGACCGTGTCCCCCGACCTGAGCCGGCGGGCCTTGACAATTTGCCCGGGCTTCGGATTCCCCGGCAGAAGATATGGAGAGGACAGGGCGAGGCCCATCGTGGAAAGGAAAGTGCGCCGTTTCATGAGGCCATTCTAGTGGATCGATTCCTCAGGAGGTGATGGAAGAGAGTGGGAGGGGCCCTGGGGAGGCGGCCGTTTAAATCCCCCGGCCGCAGCCCCAGGGCCCCTCCCACTCTCGTTCACGTCACCGTCAAGGCGTGAGCCGGCCGTAACAGACGTAAGGCGTAAGCTCACCGGTGAGCTGAAAAACGGTGAGCTGACGCTCTACCGTTCTGTTACGGCTTTCCCGGTGATCTTGTCAGCCTGTCCCTCGGCCTCCAACTCTCCCCGTTCCGCCAGCCAGCTTTCCACTCTCTTCATCCCGGTCTCCAGGTCGATCAGAGGTCGGTATCCCAGATCCTGCCTGGCCGCTTCGACGTTGAACCAGTGAGACGTCGACATCTCCTCGACTAGAAAACGCGTGAGCCTGGGTTCCGATCTCAACCGCAAGATTCGATGTACTGCCTCGACCAGGCCGGCAGCCAGATAAGCGACCTGCGGATGGATGCTCCGCTCGACCGGCGGGAGACCGGCGATCTTCAGGATTCGATTAATAAATCCCCACAGCGGGACGGGGCTATCGTCCGTGACGAAAAAGGGCCTTCCACTGATCACGGAACCGGGAACAAGGCGCTCGGCGGCCAGCAGATGAGCGTGAGCTGCGTTGTCGATATAGGTGAAATCGACCTTCTTGTCTGCCCGACCCAGGCGGCGCAACTGTCCTTTGCGGCCACGTCGCAGCAAGCCGGGGATGATGTGGGTATCTCCCGGTCCCCACACCAGGTGTGGCCGGAGGGCGACGGTGGCGAGCTGCGACCCGTTGGCCTCCAGCACTCGCTTCTCCGCCATCGCCTTGGTCGCCGGGTAGGCGGCCTTGAAGCGTTCTGCGTAAGGCGCCGATTCATCTTCCCCTTCCATATCCCGGCCGTCGAAAACGACGCTGGGTGAGCTCGTGTACACGAGTCGATCGACACCCTCTTTCAGACAGGCCCGCAGGACATTCTCCGTGCCAGCGACGTTGGTTCGATAGAAGTCCCGATAGGACCCCCAGATCCCGGCTCTGGCGCCGACGTGCAGGACCAGAGAACAGTCCCGCAAGGCAAACCGAACAGCTTCCGGATCGGCCAGGTCTCCCTGCACCTGCTTCACACCGAGGGCTTCGACGCCCGGATAGTGGGCCCGCGAGAAGGAAGTCACCGGCAGCCCCTGTTCACGCAGCCGCCTCACGATGGCCCCGCCCAGGAAGCCGCCGCCCCCGGTCACCAGGATGCCGGTCTGGCCGGGAAGATTGAGGCGATAGGTCGACAACGGCTCGTCGGTTCTCATGGCTCCCTTCTCACCTGTTCTACGCCTCAGATTTTGTGTGCTGCCCACTCCGCCAGCTTCTCCCGGAAGATTTTGGAATTGTGCCGTACATCGATGGGAAAGCTCTTGTGGAACAAGACGCGGCGGATGCCCCGGGTAGCCGGGTTGCGGGCCGCCACTTCCAGCAGCTCGGCGCGAATGGCCTTTTTCTTCTTTCTTCCCGTTCGCTCCAGCTCAACACAAAGGACGGGCTTCTGACCGGGGGGAGTCCCCAAGCCCACCAGGGCGGTCCGAACGACACCCGGGTGGTGATTGAAGACACCCTCGGTCGGAACCGAGAACAGGACGCCCTCCGGGGTGACGACTCTGTGCGCCTTTCTTCCACAAAACCAGAGACGCCCCTGATCATCGAAATACCCGAGATCTCCCATCCGATGGCCGATTTGACCGCTGTGAAGCCGTACCTTTGCCTGCTGATTCGCTGCGGGCCGCCCATAATACTCGGCAGAGACATTGGGACCGGCAACAACCAGTTCCCCTGCCTCACCGGGAATCGCCAGGAGTCCGTCCTCGAGTGTATCGATGGGCTCGTCTGAAATACGGATGACACTCACGTCCACCCCTTTGAACGGCCGCCCCACACACACCCCGGCTCCGCCACCTGATCCCTCCAGACCCAGCACTTCCGAGGCGGAAATCGACGAGACGGGCAGCGCCTCGGTCGCTCCATAAGGAGTAAAGACCTCACCTTCAACCAGAAACTCGCCAAAGCCCCGAAGAACCCTCGAAGAGACCGGGGCCCCCGCAGTCAGGACTCTCTTGACACTCTCCAGACGGAGTGCGGTGCCCTGATAATGGTCAACGACCCGCTTCAGCAAGGCGGGCGACCCGAACATGTGAGTCACGCGATGGTTCTGAATGGCTTCAATGATACTGGGAGCATGAACGCGACCGGGCCGGGAAAAATCCATTCTCGGGAACACCGTCGTGACTCCCAGGGCCGGATCGAAGAGCGCGAACAGTGGGAAAGTCGCCAGATCGACTTCGCCCGGCAGGATCTCGTACTCGTCCTTCAACTGTCTGTACTGTGCCTCGAACATTCTGTGGGTGTACACAACACCCTTGGGGACTCCGGTGCTGCCCGACGTGAAGGCTATGGCTGCCGGATCCTCGGGTCCCACCGGTGACGGGGGCGGAACGCCCGCTCCACTCCCGCCTTGGTCGAGCAAAGACTTCAACGGCGTCGCTCCCCAGCCGGGCCGGGCTACGGCCAGCCTGATTCGAAGCGTGCTGGAGGCCCATCCCAGCATCCTGGCGGCGAAGAGCGCCCGCGGAACAGCCACAAAGGCCTCGGGAGCGGCCTCCTTCAGGCACTTTCCCAGATTCCTGCGTCCCATGCCCGGATCCACGAGCACCATCACCGCTCCCAGCTTCAGGAGGGCGAAGCAGATACCCAGGAAGTCCCGTCCGGGTCGCAGCATGACGACGGTCCGCATGCCTTTCCGGATTCCCGCCCGGTACAGGGCCCCCGAGCAGGCATTCGCGTAGACCTCGAGTTCGGCAAAGGTAAGCCGGCGGCCCGGAGCAATCAAAGCCGGCTGATCGGGTGAGTCCCCGGCCCTCAGGCTGAGGTGCTCGGAGATGTTATGGCGCATGATTCTGTTTGGGAGACGCGGTCAGGAATTCTGTCACGAGGCTTACGACGGTCTCGCGCGCGTCCTCCAGAATATAGTGACCTCCCCCTGTGAACTTCTGAACGAAGGCAGACGGGAAACGGCGCTGCCATTGGAGCAGGAAGTCCCGGTCAAAGACCGGATCCCGCTCACCCCAGCACACGAGCATCGGTTTGTCGCGCAGTTTCCTCAGCCCGGCCTCGATACGGGACACCTCGGAATGAGACGGGTCTTCCCTGTAGAGCGGAATATCCTGAATGAATCGCAAAATCGCCCAACGATCGGAGGGACGGCGGTAGGGGTACCGATAGGCCTTCCGAACCAGACGGGGCATGCGATGCATCCGGCAACCCCAGTTCGTCGCAGCCCAGGAGAACAGGTCCATTCTCCTGATCAGCAGCGGGGCAAGCCGTGAGTCACGGCACCACAGAAGAGCGGGGTTGAGTTCTTTACCTGCGGGCACGTGGAAAGCTGCCGAGTTGAGAACCACAAGACGCCCAATGCGTTCGGGATAACGAGTGGCATAGGCGAACCCGATCAACCCTCCCCAATCGTGCACAACCAGCGAGACGGGCCGATCCAGGCGCAGAGAGTCGAGCAACTGCTCGAAATCCCGGGCCCGCGCCTGCAGCGTATAGGGGTACTCCGAAGGCTCCGGATGGTCCGACAGTCCACAACCGATGTGATCGGGAACCACAACCCGGAACCGATCCCTGAGACCATCGATGAGATGGCGATACATGAAGGACCAGGCCGGGTTCCCGTGCACCATCACGACCGGATCGCCCTGACCCTCGTCGAGGTAGTGAGCCTTCCAGGGACCGAGTTGATGAAAGTGGGAATCGTAGTCGTAGAGTTGCTTGAGCCAGCCGGGCAGTCGAGTCGTCACGGGCACCGTGGAGAATTGGCACGCACAGAGCACCCCGCCGGATCAGCTAATATTCCACCGAGCCAAGACCCGTAGTCACACCGGCGCTGCCCATCAGGAGCAGCACGCGCATCCCCCTTTTCAACCTGCCCTCGCTTTCCGCCACCGCGAGTCCCAGGGGAAGGGATGCCGACACCGTGTTCCCGAAACGGGGATGCGTCTCGAAGACCCGGCCCGGGTCGAGCCCCAGCTTGCGGACAACTCGGTGAGTTGCGGAGCCGCTGACGGCATGCCCGATAATGAGATCGTGATCCTTCTCAGCAATCGGAAGAGTTTCTCGAAAGTGCCCGATCAGCTTGTTGATCGTGAAGGCAAAAAGCTCCGCAGGAGACGTGAAGAAAGACATCGGCGTAATCGGTCGATGGCCATTCTCAGGGGTGAAATCGGCAGCATTGGGTAGAGAAATCTTGCACAATCCGTGCTTTTCGCCCCAGGTCCGGAACGAAAATCGACAATTTTCCTGATCCCCATCGTTGGTAAGGATCGTGGCGGTTGCCGCCTCCCCTATGGTGTAAGCGGAAAAACTGTTTTGCAGGTCATCAAGGTCTGTGATCTCCATCTGAGCGTACTCTCGAAAACTGAACTCGCAGTTGAGGATCATGACCATCCGGTAGGCCGCCTGGTCGAGAAAGCTCTTGGCAATGGAGAGACTTCGAATCCAGCTGGCACAGGCGTCCATCACATCGAAACAGGTTGCCCTGGCCAGCCCCAGTTCATGCTGAAAAAGGTTGGCTGTCGCCGGCTCAATCCAACCGCGACCTACCCCTGCGTAAATGAGGAGATCGATGTCCTCAGGGTCGACGCCGGTGGCGTCGAGAGCCTTTTTCCCCGCACTGAGCGCGAAATCCAAGGCCCTCTCTCCAGCATTCCGGTGATAACGGGTGTCCGTCCCGGACATTCGAAAGAATGTCTTGACCCTTTTCTCCAGCTTCTTCAGATCAGCGAAAGAAAGATGCTTGCGACTCCGTTCCATCACCTCCCGCAACAGGTCCTGATTCGAAACCTTCAAGCTGGGAATGGCATAGGAAATATTCAGGATTTTCATCGTTATCCCTCTACGGGAAGCTCATCCTACAGGTGATCGCTTCAAGTCTGCAGTGCGGTGGCGCACAGTCGCGGCTCGCATTAAACCGTCATCCTGGGCAACCCGCGGGCTACTGCCGCTATCATAACATTGCACCCCAACGGGAACGAACCATCCGGGGAATTGGCTGAAGCTCAGTAGCTCAGGGCTTAGCCCGCATAGATCAACCGATTTGGAAATGAAGGTGATTTTGGCAGGCCGGAACGGTTTTCTGAGAGTTTCGCTATCGATCCGGTCCAGGTCGAGTGATGCGGTGGTGTGGATGGTCGTGAATGGAGCGTTTTTCGGGTTCGGAAGAGCGTGACGGAATGCATTCAGGCAGAGCTCGGCCTGAGCGATGGAACGATTTCGTTTTTGGGGGCGTTTGATCGGGACAGACCTCAGCAGCGCAGAGGAATGGCCTGGAGGTTTCGAACGACGGCAGCGAAGACCTCGCTGTAGGGATAGGCTTCCAGACATGGAGATCCAGACGTGGCGGACCGTGAGGCGGACCTGGGCGCCGATCTTGAGGAGCTTCAAGCGAATCGTCTGACACTGAGCGCGAGCCAGGGGGGTCTGCTTCAGTCCGAGACGACGCAAGGCGTGCATGAGCATGTAGGCGGCGGAGGACAGATACAGCCGGAGTTGATTGGCGCGCATCGTTGCCGCGCTGGTCCGGTCGGCGAACAGACCCAACTGCTGTTCTTTTATGCGGTTCTCCATGTCGCCCCGCGCACAGTAGAAGTCTTCGTAGAGCGCGCGGGCCCCCAGGCGTTCCGGCGACAGGGAGGTGACGACGAATCGGGGATTGGCGCCTTTGTCCAGGAACTCGGCCTTGCCGACGACGCGTCGCTCCGAGGTCCAACTGTGGCGAGTCCGGTAGCGGAAATCCTTGAACACCCGCGCCGGTCGCCCGGTGGCGTTGAACTCGGCTTCGGCCTGAGTCATCGCTTCGGCGCTCTCTGACTTGAGCCGATCATTGTTGGCCAACCCCATCACGTAATCCACGTGATGGTCTTCACACCAGCGGAGCAAGTCATCCCGGCAAAAGCCCGAGTCGGCCCGGATGACGATCGAGACCTCCGGCCAGCTCTGCCGAATCCGGCCGACGATCCGTTCCAGTTCCTCCACCGATCCCGCGGCCCCATCGATATTGGAACACCGCAACCGGGCGCACAGCAGATGCTCCCCCGAGAAGATGTACAGCGGGAGATAACAGTAGTGGCGGTAGTAACCGTGAAAGAACCGGCCTTCCTGCTGGCCATGGATCGGGTCGTCGGTCGCATCCAGATCCAGCACCATCTCCTCGGGCGCCGATTCGTGGGACTCCACGAAGGCATCCACCATCCAGCCGTCGATCCGGTCCGGGTCCATCGCGATCTTCTTGTACCGCTCCTGCTCATCGACCTCGGCGCCGGTCAACTCCAACCGGTTCAGCGTACACCTGCCCGCCAGCGCCTTCCCCCGATCTGAGGCCTGCCGCCGCCTCTCCCCCAACGGATCGGCCTTATTCACCGCCACCGCCAGCATCGGATCGGTGCGCAACTGATCATGATCGTTCAGATCCTCGTACCCCAGACAGAGTCCGTAGATGCGCTGCCCCAACAACTCCTCGACCGTGTGTTCGATCAACCGCGGATCCCGGTGATCCCTGAAACACTCAGCCAGTCCGGCGATCAGACCCCGTCCCCCTCTCGACCTCTCGCAACAGCAGCACCCCTGCATCGGAGGTGATCTTCCCGCCGTCGAACCGCGCCTTCACTTTGCGTTGAAATAGTCCGTGAAATTCGAACCTGCCTTGTTTACACTCTGTTCTCATAAGGACCGCCTCCGTTTGCGTGTGAAAACGTTCATTCAAAACGCTTTATACCAAACAGGGCGGCCTTTTGAGGTCCTATCGGTGATCTATGCGGGCTAGCGGCTCGGGCCATAGTCCCGCTCTGGCCCACGCTGCCTCTGCTGCTGCCTCTGCCGGGTCTGGTTCAGGACCCGCTCAACACTGCGGCGATCTCTCTGTAGTCCTGGGCTAAGAGTTCGACTTGCTCCTTCAAATCCTCGGCCAGCGCTTCGGTCCGCCCGAGCTGCGGCTTCAAGTCCTTGACCGCTTCTTCGAGCCGCTGCCCCTGTTGCTGTAATGCGCCGAACCGGGCGGCCTGCCGCTCCATTTCCGTTTCGTACTGCTCGGAGAGCGCGGTTAAGGCGTTCGTCAACTGCTGTTCTAACTCGGTCATAAAGCTCCTTCACTCGGTTGCCGTGAGCGAGAAACTTGATCATCATCGCGGTTCCTCCTGCAGCCAACGCGCCAACCCTCTCCGAAGTTGTTCACGATGCGCTGCCCTTCACTAAAGAAATCGTTCCACTTCGGCGACAAAGACATAAATTAGGCCGCTTTTCCAACGCTCGTCCTCGTTGAAGGCCCGGCGGGCTTCCTCGAACCCGACCTCCTGGACGAACTCGTAGGCGCATTGAACGAAGGCCTGAATGTCCTCCGGTGTGCGCACGGCACTGGCGGTGACGGACTTATCCGCGCAAGACAGCGTCTCATCATCACCGAGGACCGGCACGGCAAATAGGAAGGTGGAGAGAATCTAGAAGATAAGGCGGCTGATGTTTCATAAAGCAACCCCTCTTTGTGCAACTCTGCCAATGTTCACTTGACGATGCAGGCTCCTATCAATTCGGCTAGTTACGACGCGTCCAGGTTTCGAAGTTCCACAGCTCCGAATCCCAGGCGTTCATCCGGACACCCTCGATATCGTTCGAATGAGCCGACACGTTTCCGCGGTGAATCAGCGGGATGATCGAGTAGCTCCCGACAAGCAGGTCGTTGAGCGCGATCGTGATCTGGTTGCGCCGTTCGACATCGGTCGTGTTCTGCAGCTCGGCATAGAGCCGATCGTATTCATCAGACTGGAAGCGCTGGACGTTTCGACCGTGGAACGAGTTGGCTGCTCCAGCGATCTGGTCGGTGATCCAGGAGCCAAAGTAGCTCTCCGGGTCCACGCCGCTGCTGGCGTACATCTGAACGTCGGCGTAGAACCTGCCCAAGGTGTCAAGGCTGTCCGGGTCACCGCCGAAGAAGACCGCTGGATCGATATTTTTTAGTTCGGTCTCGACACCAAGCTCCGCCCACCAGCTCTTGAGATACTCCTGGGTGGTCTGCCGCACCGAGTTCGTCGAAGTCTGGAAAAGGATCTTGAGCGGAACGCCGTCTCGCTCTCGCACGCCGTCGCCGTCGGAATCCACGATCCCGGCATCGTCGAGAACCTCTCTCGCGAGATCCAGGTTCTGGAGGAGGCATTCATCGTTGTTCGCCGATGCCTGGTCCGGCGGAGCCGGCCAGACGTTGCACGCCGGCCGGCCGGCGAGTTCGCCGTAACCGGTCCTGACCAAGGTGTCGCGGTCAATTGCCAGTGAGAGAGCCCGGCCGACGACCGGATCGGTCAAGAACAGATGCGGGTTCGTGCCGTCTGCATACTCGGAACGAAGATCGCCCAGACCGGCATCCGGATTGGTTTGGTTGAGCATAAGGCGCTCGACTAACGTGGCGAAAGCCGAGACAACGGTTCCGCCCCCTCCCGCGGCCAGCGAAGCGAGGATTTCGGGTTCGACCTGGAGGTTCCAGGCATAGTCGGCCTCGTTGAGTTGAAGAACGGATCTCGCCGCAACGGCCGCGTCGCCTCCTCCTTTCAGGATCACCTCACTGAAATACGGAAGACCGGACTTGACGCTGCGGTAGAGCGGATTGAACCGGTAGAGGACGGTGCCGTTGGTGCGGAAATCGGCCACGACGTATGGACCTGTGCCGATCGGCCTCAAGTTTGCATCGGTACATTCGCCCGCCGCCCCGCCCAGACAGGCGGCGAACTGCGAGGCTTGAAGGATCGGGCTCAGGTGGGACACAAACGGGGCATAGGGGAACGACGTCGGTCCATCGAATGTGATGGTGACGGTTCGCTCGTTGACGGCATCAATGGAAGCCACATTCTCGAAGCTCGACGCCTGGGCGCAGCCACCGCCGGGTGCGGTACAGTATCGCCACGTAAAAACAATGTCGTTCGCGCTAAACGGCGTGCCGTCGGACCAGACCACACCCTCCCGGATAGGCCAGGTGATCCTGGTCCGGTCGGCCGAGATGCCGCCGTTCTCAAGGGTCGGTACCCGGGTAGCCAGAACGGCGACTATTTCGCCGTTCTCGTTGTACTCGGCGAGCGGCTCGATGACGAGCGATGCCGCCTCGGCATCCTTGGTGCCGCTGGAGAGGTACGGGTTGAGGATTGTTGGCGCCTGCCAATAGAGGAGTGTTGCGCTGCCGCCTTGGCCTGCACTATCCAGATAATAGCCGGAACCGACCAGGATCGGCAGGCCATAGGCCACGACCCTCTTGACGAAAGCCACCTTGCGCTGCAGTCTCCCGGTGGCGGGATTGCGCGTCGAGTAGTACAGGAAGCTTTCACCGAACGCGTCGCCGACGCTCACCACATCCCGGCCGCCGAAGGGTCCGTCCTGATAGTCGTTCAACTCGGGAGCAAGGATGCCATACCCCTGGCTGTAGGGATCGCCGCTGAACAGCGTGTTGCCGTAGGTATCCAGGCCGAACACGTAGATTGAGCGGCTCCTCCAACGCGGGTCGGTGGACAGCGCCCGGGTGGCGAAGTACCCTTCCGATTCCAGCTCCAGGGCGGCGCAGCGGACAAACTCCTTCAGCCTCACGGGAGAAGGATCGGCCTCGAGCCCCAGGGCGTGGACCTCTTCGCTCCAGCACGTGCCGGGAAGGTCGCGGCGGTAGACCCCCGCGCCGATCGCGGCCAGGTTTCCTTCCCAGTCGATGCCCTTGATGTAGGAAGCTTTCGGCTCATCCCGGCCAGTCGCCGGATTTGTGAAGGAGTAGTAAAGCCAGCCAGCACCGAAGCTGCTTACGATCCGATGCTGTTCCTTGTAATAGTCGTTGCCGAATGCGTCGATCAGCAGTCCTAACGATGATCCTTCCCTCGACCGGGCGGGCGGGAAAACGAAGAGTCGTGCCTGATCGCTCATCGGGGTCGCTTCGGAGACGAAGATATAGATGGGGCCGCTTTTCCAACGCTCGTCCTCGTTGAAGGCCCGGTGGGCCTCCTCAAACCCCATTTCCTGGACAAACTCGTAGGCGCATTGAACAAACGCTTTAACGTCCTCCGGTGTGTGCACGGCGCTGGCGGTGACGGAGCGGTCCGCACACGACAGCGGTTGAGCGGCCCCCTGGGCGACAAGAGCTGGCGCCGCGGCCAGGAAGGCGAAGGGAATCAGGAAATAAGATAGTCGACGACGTTTCATCCTGTGGTAATAATAACCAAAATCGAGGGAACTCGAAATCGCGAACTGAAGCCGTCGCGGTAGGGACGATCCTTTCGGATCGCCCCCCGCACAGATCCCAGCGAGCGGAACTACCGCACTGGGCTCTTACCTCAGGTAATAACGCGCAGTCGCTGTTCGGGATAAGGGTGTACAACTCGCAGTGCAGGAAGCCATCTTGTCGCTAGGCGGTTCATCCGCTCTCCAGTGATCCGATGACGCTGGCTACGACGCCTTAGCGCACGCAGCCAGAGTCGATAGACCTGATACTTGAAAGCGGCCGGCTTGCGATGGTTACGCGGTACGGCATAGTACTGGAAATGTCCCTGTACTACACTGCGCAACCACTGACCCACTACCGGGACGGGTTCATGCAGGCGATACCGAAGCTCGCGAGCGATCTCGCGCAGTTTCGCTTGCATGCGCTTCCGCATGGTCTGCCGCAGCACGATGAATCTCCCGTTCCGGGTTCTGTCGCACGTGTGCGTAAAACCCAGGAAGTCGAAAGACTCGGGCTTCCCTTCTCCACGGCGCTTGCGATCCCGAGCGGCGTACCGCCCGAACTCGATCAAGCGCGTTTTGTCGGGGTGCAGTTCCAGGTGAAACGTGTGGAACCGGTCCCGCAAGTCTGCCAGAAAACGCTCGGCATCTTCACGAAACTCGAAACCCACTGTGAAGTCGTCGGCAAACCGGACGATGATTACATCGCCACGAGCGTGCCTGCGTCTCCATTGGTCGGCCCATAGATCGAACACATAATGAAGGTACACATTAGCCAACACGGGTGAAACACTCCCGCCTTGAGGCGTACCGGATTCGATCTCGGTTCGCTTCCCATCCTCCACGATCCCCGCCTTGAGCCACTTTTTAAGGTGGCGGATAACACGTGGATCGGCGATTCTGTGCTCGATGAACTTCAACAGCCATTTGTGGTCGATGGCATCGAAAAACCCACCAACGTCCGCATCCAGCACCCAGTTCACTCGCTTGCGCATGATTCCGACATAGAGCGCGTCCAACGCATGGTGTGGACTGCGCCCCGGGCGGAAACCATACGAGAAGCCGAGAAAGTCGGTTTCGTAGATGGCGTTCAATACCTGGACCGTAGACCGCTGGACGATCTTATCCTCCAATGCAGTCACTCCGAGCGGACGCTGCCGCCCATCGGCCTTCGGTATATAGGCCCTCCGAACCGGCTTGGCTCGGTACGCTCCGCGTTTGAGCCTTGCGGATAGATCCTGGAGGTTCTCCTCGAGGCTCTCTCCGTATTGCTGCCACGTCAATCCATCCACGCCCGGTGCGGCATTGCGCTTGAGGCCGAAGTAAGCCTGCCGGAGTCGATCGATGTTAGTGACGTGGTGCCAGAGCGACGTGAACCGTAGCTCCTTATCCCGGCAGGCTACCTGCCGTATCCGTTCCAGCGCACTTTGCAAGTCCTCGGTTTCGACGTAGGTGCGGTCTCTTGGCTGTGTCCGCGATTTCCCGCTTGGTGCCCGTTTAGCCCGGATTATGCAAGAACCGTAGTTCGGTGTTGAAAAACGACTCGAGAAGTGGCCCAACTCGGAAGCGGGCAGGTGTGACAGGCGGATTTGCGAAGGATATGGGTTGGCGAGGCGTTTGAGTGGTTTGGGGAGTGAATTTCAGACAGATCTGGGCCTGGATGAGTGTCGGAAGCGGTTTTTCGGGGGAGCTGGGAAAAGCTAACTGGAGTTGAGGCGACTCAAGACGAGGTGGAAGAGGGGTTGTTCGGGAAAGGCTGAGGAAAGATGGACCCAGATGCGTCGAGTGGTTTGTCGGATCCGGGCCCCAATCTTGAGGACCCGACGACGTAAGGTTTCGATTTCGAGCTTGTGCCAGGGGGTTCCGTGAAGATAGTCGCGCAGGCGAACGAACATCTGGTAAGCCAGTGCATGCAGGAGGAGTCGAAACTGATTGGCCAGGAATCGATGACAGCTGAGTCGGTCCATGCTCAGATGATTCTTGAAGGCCTTGATGAAGTTCTCGGTCTGCCCTCGGTTTGTGTAGTGGTCATAAAGTGATTGGGAGCAGAGATCGTCCCGGTTGGTAACTACAAAGCGACGATTGATCCCACGCTGATCGACCTCCACTTTGACAATGACGCGACGGGATCGATCCCAGCTGTGGGCTCGATAAAGAAACTCGTCAAACTGACGCTGTTTTTCCTCCAGCTCAAGGAACCTTTCCCGAGTCGAATCCAGCAGGGGCTCGACCACTCGCTGCAGGCGAGGGTTTCGGCTTAACCCGATGACATATTGGAGTTTATTCTCTTCACATTCACAGAACTCGTAGAGCCGAGGCGTGGCAAAGCCGCTGTCGGCCCGAATCTCAATCTCGACATCCGTCCCCACTGCTTGTCGGATGGCCTCCACGACTCGCTTCAGAATGGGCACGATGTGAGAGGCAGCCCCCTTGTTGCCAGGTCTCAACACGGCACAGACCAGGTCTCCCGTGTCGGCATCGAAGATCAGCAAAGGATGCAAAATGTGGTTTCGGTAATACCCGTGGTAGAAGGAGAACTCCTGTTGGCCGTGAGTGTGGTCGTCGGTACTGTCCAGATCCAGGATGATCTTGCTGGGACGTCTCTTCTTCAGGGAGCGCACATAACGGCCTAGCAGCCACCGGCTCAGACGCATCAGATCCTTCTTGGTGACGGAGTTCTCCAGGCGGGAGAAAGTCGGCTGGGTGGCCAAATCGGGATCGCTCTCTGGCAACTGATCACAGACTGTCTTGAGCATCGGATCCGAGCGCAGCGTATCGGCGTCGTTACAGTCTTCGTAGCCGGCCACGATCTGCAAGACTCGTTGTCGGATCAACTTCAACAGGTCATGACGAATGTAGCGTTGGTCTCGACTTTCCGAAATACAGGAACTGAAGCCCTCGCACAATCGATGTTGACGATCCAGCGATCCAAACAACAACCATCCTGCGTCGGAAGTGAGGCTCCCCCCATCAAAACGAGCCGTGATGTTTCTGTGGCTATGAAATGGCAGGGTATTCTGGCAGACTGTTTTTGACATTGCCGTAGCTCCTGTTTAGGGTCTTTGTTTCTCTAAACCCTTTTATATCAGAGAGCTACGGCCTTTTTTCTGGGCCCACATCTCACTTGAATTTAGATCTCTTGCATAATCCGGGCTAGGACGAATTCCCTTTGGCCAGGCCGCTTGGCTCCACCCTCTCCGCCGACCGCGGCGCACCGCCGTCTTTGTTCGAGCGCTTCTCAGCTACTATCAGCCTGTCCGACTTCCCGCCTCCGTGCATCGCTGTCGTGCTCCTTTCGGATTCACAGCGCGGACCTTGGGGCCATCCCCCTGGGGTCAGAGGCGGGATCTCCCGGCTCCCGTGTAAGCAACTTCCGTACGTGCACAGGGTCTCGGGACCACGCGGGGGCGGAATCGTTCTCGCGATTAGCGAACGGTTCCATGTTGCCTTCCGATCCTACGACTACGTCGGCCCCCCGAAGTCATTTTCCTTCCGCGGCTCAATACCTGGCCCGCACGTGCCCCTGTCAATGCTTCGCCTGCACTCTTACGAGTGCACACGCATGACTCGGGGTCAGCATGGTTCGCTACTCCTTTCCTGTGAGAGACTCTCGCTCTCTGCTACTCACCGGTTTGCGCCGGCGCACCGCAGGGATAAATAAGGACGAGAGCGACCCCCTGGGGCAGAGATAGCGGTATGTAACTCAGTGCCGCTATCGGGGTCACATGCCCCCCCACTTTTTTGGGGGGGTCGCTCTCGTCCTCCCCTTTTTCTCCCGTTCGGCACGGGTGAGTCCGATTCACAGTGATAAACACAGCTTAATGAGAGATATAGCGGAATAGAGCGTTGTAACACCAAATCGCCGAATCTTGTAACACCCCCCCCTCTGAACGTGTTACACGCTGGATCGCACCCAGTTACACGAAAAACCACAGTTTGAGGCCCTCTCTCATCCAACCTCATCCCGATCCGCAAACCGGACGGCCCGCCATGTCGAGAAGTCGTCAATCGAGACTCCTTCCGTCAGCTTTGCTTCCGGGAGACGTTGGAGTTCCACAGACCGTCTCCCGGCTCCCCCATATCCTCCGTACTGCGCTAGAAACTCCTGGTCCCTACGGGTGATCGCCTCGTGGATTGCCTTGATTTCCTGCGTTACCGTCAGCCCTTCATCGGGTGTCCCTGGGTCCGCCTCCGCCCATGCTTCGAGCAGCCGCGCCGTCCGATCCACGGCTGTATTTTCAACCGCAATCCCGATCACCCGGACCTGCCGCCCCTTCGTGCGGAGCGCGTCCCAAAGCGGCCCATGCGCGGCTCCCCACGAGCGGAGTTCGGTATCCGTTCGGTGGCCCGGATCGACGTCGGCGAAGGTGACGGTTTCAGGGTCCACGGCAAGGGGCAGTTTGAGGGCAAAGTAGCGCTTCTGGTTGCCGACCACACCATAATAAATTCGCCGGGGAATCAACCGCCGTGGCAAACCGAGCTTTTCAAAAAACTCGACCTTCTCCGGTTCGGTGGGGAGCCAGTTCATGCCGGGATGTTCGAGAATGAAATCGAGAGAGAGAAGACGCCGCATGACGACCGGCTTGCTGGCCTTCCGCCGGTGGCGGATGTTCTCGACGCCCAGCGCCCGGTAGATCGGCTTGCTCGATATCCGGCACGTCTTTCCTCCCCCATTCATAACCGGCCACTCGCTCTCGACCGCTTCCTTCCGTTCCACCAATGTCTGTACGAAACGAAACGCCCGGACCCGGTGCGAATCGAAGTAATGGCAGAACTGCGCCCGCGTGAAGACCCCACTGTGAAGACACACCAGCGCGATCCATTCCGCGTCGGGTCCGGTCCAGCCGAGCGGTTCCAGTTTGCGCTCTCTTCCCCGCAAGTGCTCGATGGCGGTTCTCAGTTGTTGCCGCCGCGCTTTCCTCCGGCAGCGCTCGCCGCAGTATCGGTGGCCCCGGTCACAATGACGGCAGATCCAGAACACCGCGCCACAGTCATCCCCCCGGCAAAACCGTTGACGCAGTGGCTCTTCGCGGGTCTCCATCGCCGCCCTTCCGGCGGGACTGGACAACCGCGACTCGGCAGGGCAAGCATGATCTCATCTACAGAGGATGTTCGGTCGTTTCTTCGGGTGGGCGCAAAAAACCCGGTCGTCGGCTAACGGTCGGGGTTTTCCCTTTCCGCCTTCGGCCACACCCTACCAGAGCCTCGGCCAAACCTCGGCGATGATGACGGGTCAATCTCTCACTATCGGGGCTCCCAAAAAAAGCGCGGTCCTGAAGCTTATTCTCCCTTGTCTCCTTTTCCCCTCTGCGGCGCTGAATGTGGCCCCATTCTGTCTGTCTGGCCCGCATGGGAAAATAAAAGCTATGGTGTATAAACGAGACGGCTTGGTTCCGATCGGTGATGCCTTGGCCGATCTGGATGGTCCGGTGAAGGCGATCCGCGAAGCCACGCCCCAGTCGCTCCACCACTACACCCGCTTCGATCAAGTGAACGCGCTTGTCTCGGCCAGCGAAGCGGACCCCGATCTCGGTTTCATGGCGCGGCTGATGGTGTTGTGCTCCCTGCCCCGCACCAACCCCGGCAACCGGAAAGAATACAGGCGCGTTAACGGGCCGTACAAACTCATCATGACCGCTATAGGCGACAATAAGCTCCCCTACGGAAGCCTGCCCCGCCTGTTGCTGGCCTGGGTGTGCACCGAAGCGGTGCGAACCCAAAACCGTGACCTGGTGCTAGGAGCCTCACTGTCCGAATTTATGCGGAAGCTGGGCCTGGCTCCCGTCAGCGGCGGGACCACCGGCGGGCGGACGCGGCTCCGCAACCAGATGCGGCAGCTCTTTCGATGTCATGTCCAGCTGATCCACGAGCACAAGCACGGAGAGCAGTTCGTTTCCTCGGCCATCGCCGATCGAGGAGAATTCTGGTGGAACGAGCGCAAGCCCAGCGAGCCTTCGCTGTGGGAGAGCAAAATCTATCTGGGGGAACAATTTTTTAACGAAATCATCCAGCATCCCGTGCCGCTCGACATGAACACCCTCACGGCGCTCAAACGCTGCGCCCTGGGTCTGGATCTGTACCTGTGGCTGGCTACCGTACCTTCACGCTGAAGCGCCCGCTACGGCTCTCCTGGCGTCAGATCTACCGCCAGTTCGGAGCGGTCCCAGCCAACGCAGCCAATAAGAACACCGTTCAAATGTTCCGCCGCAAGGTTCTGCGCGAGTTGAAGAAGATCAAGCTGGCCTGGCCGGAGTTGAACTACTCGACGGCCAAGGGGGTGCTGATCCTCTCGCCCTCCAAACCATCCGTCCCTCAGGCACAGCCACTTCGGCGCGTGGAATAGCGCTCAAGATCCCTTTTCCCGCCGTAAGGATCGTCTCTAACGGACTTCAAGCGCCGCCTACCCTCTTGTGGGGGGGGCTGAGACAGAGAAAAGCGCGGCTCACGGGATTCCTGAGGGTGATACCTCCGGGGGATTATCCACAGATCGCGGTGATTCGGGGCAGTTATTCCAAGCATAAAGTGGACACCCATACAAGTAGTAGGAGCGACGAGTCTGTGGATAAACTGGCCCAGAACAAAAAATAGAACAAGCTAACCACAGATAACACACCTCCAGCACCTCGGCGTGGATGCCACCAGCAGAGCGGGTCACAAAAACGGCAGGATGATTATAGATGTGTTTGTCTTAGGCCAAGAATCTTGAAAGTCGTCGGCGTACGCGCTCAAGATCTTTCAATTCGCATTCCCACACCACGATGCACTTCTAGCCCGAGGCTGAGCTAGCTAAGCACCGGAGCAAGGTAGCCGCCGCCGAGGTCGAGCGGGAGAAACCGCGATGATGATCTAAGTTTCTTGATCGCCGGGGTTGGGACAGAGCTAGCGGCGGGAGCGACCTTGGGAGAGCGGATCAGCCAGGGCATGGCGTTTAAGTCAGGAATTGCGCGCTTTCCGATAGATCGTTTTTATAGATTCTGGCGACAAATTGATGTACTCGCCAACCCATCCGGCGGCAGCAGCTTGGCTCATCGGACCGTCGTCAGACAATACCTGCATCGCGCGATATATGCACCCATCGCGCACATGATGCTTCCGCGCCGTGTTGCCGCATTTCTTTGGCGGCCGCACGCGCTCGTCCGCCAACACGCCAATGAGCCATCCGCGCAGATATGGATCTTCAATCCCGCTGCTCCGGTTCAACTTCTTTACCATGATTAGCCGCAGGGCGTCCCAATAATCGCGATCCGTTTCTGAGCACTCTACGAAGTACCGCGCCATGTCTACGTTCATTTTGTCTATTCCCTCGTCGCCAGCTTCAGGGTCGATTAACCGGAACACCTTCCACTCATTCCAATGGTCGGGCTGTCCTCGTGTGAAGGTTGGAGGGTTCCAGAACCAGAAGTCGCAAAGTTCTTCGGCCTTCGTGATTTCCTCTCTGGGATTCTTGATGTGGTTGTTATCAAGATACTTGCGCGCACGCGCTTTCGCTTCATCTTCGGACAATTTTTCCATTTTGTGACTCCTTTCGGATTCGGAACTCTAGTGGTCCAGCCGAAATATATCCCACAGCTGGATCGTTGTTGTCGTTATGAATTTTCGATCCGCATATTTCACACGGGCAACCAAACCCTTCAGTTCGGTGTGGTGACGACCGACTATGAGTTGCGGGAGTTGAACCGACATGGCAACCGCCAAAACCCGACGCTGCCGTCGGGGGCCGGTGCTCCCGTCGAACCGCTTTTTATCAGCTCCGATAAGTGCCTTTATCGAATACTATTTTCTGTCCTATTAGCTTACGGCGCAATTCTGGTAGATGAGGATCTTACTCGTGCGGTTCTAACCGGCGCGAATCTGGAGAGAGCGATACTGGTCGATGCGAAACTGCCCACTGCAAGGCTGAACCGGGTGAATCTGACCGGCGCGAATCAGTAGCGTAACTTATTTTCTGTAATTTCCTTGAGGGCCTGTAGGGGAGCTGGTGGCTAAGTTGCTGGCCGGGGAGAGGGAGTGATGGTGGTCAAGATGTCCTCGCCGGGGCGCTCGTTCGGTGGAGTGGCGGATTACTGCCTGCACGATCCTCGGATGCCGGGGGAGGGCCACCATCCCGAGAGCGCGGAGCGGGTGGAGTGGACCGAGACCCGCAACCTGGCGACGAGCGAGGGAGAGCGGGCGGGCCGAATCATGGCGGCCACGGCCGAGGCGTCCCCGGAGCTGAAACGTCTGGCGGGTGGGGTCGCGACCGGACGAAAGCTCGAGAAGCCTGGGCGGAAAGGTACGAGCGGGAGCAGGGGAAGATCCGGTGCCCGGCGCGGGAGAGGAACAACAGGCGCCGGGAGGCGGGGGAGCGGGTTGTGGATGGGCGCGGGCATTCGGGAGGGCGCTGGCGGCGGGAGCGGATGAGTCCGCAGCGGGAGCCACGGGAAGCGATCCCGGCGGGCCGAGACGGGTGGGGCGGCCCGGAGCGGGAGCGGGTTGCCTGGCAGCGGGCAGAGGAGCGCGCACACTGGGAGCAGCTTCAGAGGCGGCGTGGCAAGGCGCTCGGGGAACTGGAGAAACGGAGCAAGCGGGAGTGGTCGGCGCTTTACGGGCGTCACCAGCGGCAGCGGGAACAGTTGGCGAAAGATTGCCGAGGGGTGCTGGGGCGCTTCAGGCTATGGCGGGAGCTCGGTGGCAAACTGCGAGAGATCGGCGGGACGATCCGGGGACGCACGGAAGTGCTGGGGCGCTTTCGGGAGGAGTTGGAGCATCGGCAACGCTGGGAGCGGGTTTCGTTGGGGAAAGCGCATTCGGAAGCGGTGCGGGAGATCGAGAGCAAGGCGGTAGAATTCTACCGCGGTGGCATGGAAGGGTCGGAGAAACGGGCGCGGGAGGCGGCGCGGTCGGACGGGCTCTTACTGGATTCTTACCGTCGTCCTGACGAATTCTACAGATTCAAGTACTCGATGTTGGAGGAGCGACTGGAACAGGTGCGGGAGATCGACGGAGAGCCAGCTTACGAGAAGATGATGCGGGCAATGGAGAAAGCCGACCAAGAGAAGGCTAGGCAAGTGGAGAGACCCTCGAAGCTTCCGGTGCGCAAAAGGCCGGAGCGCCGTGGGCCGGAACGCGGCGGACCGGAGCGGGACTATGGCCCCAGCCGCTGAGCCGGATCCAGGTGTCCTCGGAAGAACGCAGACCCAATGCAACAACCGGACTGGCCGAATCAGCTCGACTGGATGGTTTCGACAAGACCTTCAGGCCGCGCCTGAAGTCCCTAGATGTGGCGGAGGGCCAGACGTGGCACGAGTCGGCGAGAGAGGAATGAGCCAACATCGCTTTAAAGAAACGGCTTTTGCTTACGGTTCGCAGTCCTGGTAGTCTGAGGCCATACACGCCCGCGCCAGTTTAGTCGCGCGGCTGATTTCGGCGCGAGTCATGTCACGTTCAAGACTGTCCCGCAACTCTCTGGCGCTTGCGTTCCCGTTTGCGCCAGTGATGTTGGACCACATGTGCGCAAGTGCGGAATCCTTGAGGCCGCCCTCGCCGTTGTCGTACATGACCCCGAGGCGGAACTGCCCGGTGGCGTGACCCTGTTCCGCCCCTTGCTGGACCTCTTCGAGATCGTCAGTGACGGCCAGCAACATCCCTACTAGAGCTTGCCGGAGTTCATCTTCATGTTCGACTTCAGCGGCGATTCTGGCAGCAAACCGCTCGAACTGCTCGTCTGTGAGTATGGTTCCGACGGGTATAGAACCCCCACCCGTGAGCACAGCTTGGAACTCCTCTTCTGTCAGGATGACTGCGTCGGGATCATCCTGTGCCAGAGAGCGGCGCGAGTTGCAGCGGCTATCGTTTCTTATGGCGCCACGCCCTGGGGTCAAAGGTTTCCGCATAACCCCACAATCCACGCCTTTCGCTGCGAGCCTCACGTTCGACGACTTTATACTTGTCTCCGTATGCCGCGATGGCGTGCCCGTTTCGAACGAGCCATTCCCCAACGTCCTTGCCGTTGCAAGTCACGGTACCCACCATGCGGCCGTGCTTGTCGTATCCCTCGACCATGACTCGAACTCTCTTGCCGCCAATCGCTTGAATCAATGCGCTCTTGACACGCTTTCCGTGGTTGAACCAGTACCCGTCTTGGTGTCTCGCTATCTGATTCCACTCGGGCGCGTCTAGACCAGCCATGCGTATGGTGTAACCGGATACCCTTAGCCCGTCGCCGTCGGTCACATATGCCCTGCCGACGATCGTGGCCCCCAAGTGCCGACGCAGGCCTCTGAAAACCCACCGCCACGCCCAGGGCGGCCGGGGCCATAGGCCTCTGAAAGCCCAGGGCCACCTGTGCGAGAACCTGCGGCGAGGCCATGGTGCTCTGAACCAGATGAACGCGATGACAACAAGAAAGAGTTCCGGCACGGCGTGACTCAGCATATCGAAATATGCCCCCAGGATCGTCTCCAGACCGTGCGGACCCGGAGCCGCGATCTCGGTCAGGCGGGAGCGCCCGTCGAATGCGCTCAACGGCTTCTTCGCCCTTGCTGCTCATGCGTCCGCCCCGGGTTTCAGGGTCCATGGTATCCCTCTATGCCTTCCGTTCCCGTTCCCGACGAGCCTTCGTCGCCTCGAGCGCTTGCACCCGATTCACTGACCATCAGCGTGGTGCCGGGGGTAATCCTTCCACTGAAACCTCCGCTGTTCCGGCCGCAGCATACCGCAAGATCCGCATTGAAAGTAGTGTCCCTGTCTTGTCTGGGGCGTATGGGAAAATAAGCTATGGAGCGTGAACGAAATGGGTTAGTTCCGATCGGCGAAGTCGTGAGGGCGCGACTTGAGAAGCAACGATGAATAGCCCGCAGAAATGATAATCCTGCAGTGGTCGATGGACGACGAATCATGGAGCCATTGGGTGCAAGGCCTGGGCAAACAAACAGTAAGTGATGTTGTTCTGGAAGGGCTTCGTGAGATACGGAAAAACCCGGAGGAGGCGAAAAAAATAAGACTCGCCTGCAAGCGTGTCAGCATGGAAGAAAAGGAATCGAGCGGCGTGGACACGGAAAAGCTGCACAAAATGGAAATTCAACTGCTAACCGCCGACTGGACAGAAGCATGCCAGCGGGTAGGGAACCCCGGCGATAATCCAGTTCGTCCAAGGCAACTGCTCGCAGCGGTGATTCTAGAGAGCGGGAGCTGGAAGCAAAGCGGAACCGGCACCACCGAGTTCAGTGCAGGTTGGAGCGAAGATTCACTGATTTCCTCTATTGCCTCGTCTACCGAGCTAACCCACACAAGGAAAATAGGCCTGGGAAATCAGGAAAAAGTCCTGGCGTGGATTGTTACAGTGGCGACTGTTGCTAGCGCAGTGGCCGCTTTCTTGGCACTCAAATTCTTGGCACCCCAATAGGGAGCACCCATCGCGCCAGCGTCCAGAAAAGCTTGCACCACCACTTGGCATTCCGGGTTCTGGTCGAAGCTGCTCACCCGGATCTAGCCGATGCGTTGACCGTGCATCCAATCTGTCAGGAAAAACTCTAAAACCCTGGGCGGGATGTGTCCATCAATCCAAATGAGAACTCTATTCTGACGCCTTAGCGCCCCGTTCCTGACGTTAGGCTAGGGTATGCTTCAACTGGACAGAAGCAAGATAATGCGGGGAAAAGGGTTCTTCTTTACACCGAAGATTCGCCGAGAGCCTATTGGTCTCCGAGCAGAGTGAAAGATCGGATGCGATTCAGGAGATCGCCCCTGCTCCGCGATAATTCTCTGAGTTCACGTCCCGGCGACAGGCTAGTGATGACCGACTTGCCGATTAGATACCGGCCAGCGCTCGACGTATCTGCGGACTCCGTCCTTAGCCCCCAGATCGTGTGAAACGCCACGGGAGAGCCTTTGAATGCTCCCAAATAAAGCATGTTGTGGCCATCCAGGTTTAGAATTGTACGGAACGGAACCCCCTCAGCTAAAATGCGCTCTCGCTTTTCGGCAAGCGAGAGTTGCTCAATAGTCACATTTTTCCCTGCGTTAGCCTGTTCCCTTGAATTGCGAGGAAGCGGTAAGGCAAATGGAAGAAAGACGTCCAGAATCGTGGACGAACAGTCGCGATAACCGCCCAAACCACCCCATCCGTAGGGCTGCCCGAGGATTTCGTTGATAATCTTGGCGAGTTGATCCTCAGAGAACGGAAGGGGAACTGGAGCGGCGTCCCGGGCCAACAGGCGAACCTGTGCCACCCGCGCACGGCGGCTTGCATCCGCCACCGGAGCTAACAGATGCACAGTGGTTTTGGATTGCGTCTCCACGGGCAACAGCATGCCAATCCGGCCTTGGAACAGGAATCCCGTCCGGTCGCTTGAGATGGTAATGCGGTCCCGCCGTACAGCGGCTAAGCTTGCAGAACGGTACTTCGCAACGAACCCCTCGTCTACATACGCGATATCTCGCGAATCGATCCATCCGCAAGCATAGGGCGATTCCGCAGCGAGAAACTGTCCGTCCTGGGAGATGTGCGAAAGGAACAGGGGCGTTCCCGCCCACACCGCCGAGCTCTGGTTGTAATCGAACGGATATCCTTCTCCCGCCTTGCGGAAGTCGTAAAAGAACGGGTCGGCTGAAGGAAGTGCCCGCATCGATGTGTTCCGGACTGTGATCCCGTATGTGGCTTGACTGGGATATTGGCCGAGTTGCGCGTTCGCCGTGACGGCTTCAACACGGGAGGCGGAAACTTCCAACAGGTTGGGACCGAAGATCGACTGTTTTGGAAATGATTCTGCAGCCCAGCTGAACTCTTCCGCTGTACAGACCTTCGGCTCGGTTCGCTTCCAAGGGCCGTACCAGTAATCTTCAAACTCCCTAAGCCGCCGCTCATCGATTTCGAGAATCGGAGGCCCTCCGGTTTCCGCAAATGCCGTGGCATCCTGCGGGATTTTTACCAGGTCATCAAGAGGGCCGGTCGATACCAGTGCAATTTCATCAGGCGCACAGCCGATGATCGACAAGAGCGCAACTGCAACCACAAACCTGTCGGGAAACATGAGTCGCTCCTACTTCCTGCACTGCAGAAAAATGACTGGCGGATCGTCGAGAAAGTCGTCCCAATAGTCCGTCGGGCCGTCCCATTCCGGGGACAGCTTCGGCCTCCACCACTCAATGGACTGCAGGTCTACGGCCTCCAGCGCTCGGTCGTGCGTAGCGGGGCTGAGGTAGTCGTTGTCGAAACTACATGAACCGCCGTCTTGGAAAATCGTATAAGCGATGGCAGCGCCGGGCTGGAGTTCTCCACGAATGCTCTTCAAGAAGTCGTACTTCCTTGTGGACCGGTAACGCTCCAGCGCCTGGGATGGATTGTTGTTCACCGTGACAAAGCGGCCGTCCGGTTTCAGGGACCGGGCCACCGTTTGGCACATCTCGGTAAGCTTCTCTTCGGTGTCGGCGTAATTGAAAAGGTAGGCTGCGGCAACGATATCGAACCGTCCGTCCGTCTGGTATGCCATGGCATCGCCAACCCGGTACTCGATGCCGAGAGGCGATTCTTTCTCGGCAGCAATAGCCAAGCCGATCATCCCGCTGGACAAATCGACACCGACTACTCGGGCAGCGCCCCGCGCTCTGACGAGACGTGAGTAGAAGCCTTCCCCGCATGCGAGGTCCAGAACTGACCCTCCTCTCACTCCGCCCAGTAGCTTCAGCAGCGAATAACGCTCTATGCAGGTGCGCCACGGAGCAAGCTTCAAGCGCTTATACTCTTCTGCGACCGCATCGTAGTCGGTGCTCACGCAGACTATCTTCAAATGGACCGGTTCAGTTGCCGAACAGTCGTTTGACGGTAAGCGCCAGGGTCCAGTAACGCGCACCGGTGAACGTATTGTGGTTGGGTAAGCCGGGGTCCCGCTCGTGAAACGGGTGAAGCGAGTATCCTCCCCTGGATTCGATGTCGCCCATCATCGAGTAGGTCAGCTTCAGTCCCAACAATATATTGGCGTTCAGGCCGTAGTCGGCCCCGGCGTGCAGGTGCCCGGCCAAGACCGTATCGGAGAGGTCCGCATCCTGACGGCTGTTGTAAAACGACAGGGGAGGATCGTAAGCCTGAGCATTGCCCGACGTGTCCTCGTAATCGGTGGAGAAGTGCACCCCGGACACCTTGACGAAAGCGGGACCCAGCCCAGCTCCTAAGTATGGAGAAATCCCACCGAACGCACCCGGAAAATCGTAGTATGCATTGAGCGAAAGGGTGCTGACGGAGAGATGGTCGATTGAGGCCCGGGCATTGGATACGATCGTACCGCCGCTCCTTTCTTCCATGGGCATCCCATCGTAATCGGTGATGCGGCGGAACATCTGGTTAAGGCCGTTCTTCCGCTGCGCAAGCGATAGCTCCAGGCGTGTGCGATCGAAAATAAGGCCAGCCGAGATCTCGAACACGGCTCCGGCGGCCGCGTCGATATCGTAACGCCAGCGGTATCCGGAGATTTCGGGAACGGGGTCCGCATCGAAACAAGCAGCTGTCGGATAGCAGGTCGTCTCCCGGTTCCAGCCCTCCTGGTCCAAGCCGGATGCCCAATTCGATCCGATACCACCACCGACGTACCACCCGGAGCGTGTTGTCCCCCCAGACCCACTCTGGGCCTCCACGTCGGAGATGGGACAGAGCATTAGGATCCCACCAACGGCGGATGCAATGAACGATGCAAGCCGCATGAGAGTTCCCATATTACCATCCTGGGTATGAGAATCCCACAGGTGACTGGGTGAGGGAGAACATCGTCGAGACCCAGGCCTATTATCGTCTGCCAGTCGCCCATCACAAGCACTTGAAGTCGACCAACATGCTGGACGTTTTCACCAGGAGATCAAACACAGAACCCGTCTGACGAAATAGACACTTTCGTCAGGGGCGGCGCAGGCAATGACACAGATAAACAGGATTCTGTTAACACAGAAATGACGAGTTCTGTACAGTCGGAAACCGCGCGCTTAACAGTGGATTTGCCGCGAGACATGCATCGACGATTCAAAATCGCATGCACGGTGGCGGGCACGAAAATGAATGATGAAATCCGTCAGTTCATCGACCGGCGCAGTGTGGAACTTGAAACTTCATCAGAACTCTGAAGTCCGATTTGAGGCGCTTCGTTGAACACTAAACCTCGTCGATTCCCACTTCCCTTGGGTTTACAAGGATTGATGCACGTGGTCGACGCATCTCGAAATCTCATCTCGAAAAGTATCGAAAAAATTGGATTTCGTTGTTAAACACTTTTTATCAGTTACTTAGAGTCTACTAGTAGAGCAATGTTTGGACACTACTGACCGTAATTATGAAATGCGGTACTTAGTTGTCGGCCGACGCAGGTTCGTCGGCTGTCATGAAGCCGGCTCTGACGACGGCTACCCCGAGATCGCGCTTGTCTTTGGGAGGACGGAAGGTCTGGGCCACCGAGATCTGGAGACAGGTCACCGGGTTCCGGAGCTGGGTTCCAGAGAGAAAACCATGGTACGTATACACCCCAGGTTCAACATAGCTCAGCCGGTCCAAAAACTGATCTTCTAGACTCAGAGTGATGGCGACCGTCCCCACAGCGCTCAAGAGCTCCGGTGGAACGATGAATTCGAGTTCCAGCGTCGGTTCCTTGTCGGTGGGAAGTTTCAAATGGACTCCCGCCGATTCGCCCATCCAGCGCCACTTATCTTCTTCTGGAGGATACCAGTCGCCTGTGAGCTGGGTTGCCGACGACTTTAAACCCAATTGAAGTTGGGACTTCTGGGGACTGTCTTGAAGGAGCGGTAAAGGCTGCTGGCACACGCTTTTCTCCGTCCCTGCAAGGGTGCCGACGATCAGATTTGCGGCTAGCGGGGCGAGCAAGAGCAGTCGTCGCCCGATACTCGGGGTTTTCATGATTATTGTTCTGCTTCGACGGGTGGACCTTGGAAGCGTCGAAAGACCTCGCGAAGTTCGAGCCGTGGATTGCCCTCCACATCGTAGAGACCGCCAGTATCTATCCAGGGATACAACAGGACTTCTTGCAATGCTGTGGTCTGCCCTTCCGCATAGGGCCGGAAGGTAACGGTTAGCTGCACGCTGCTCTTGGGTACGGGGACCTTCAGCCGGAACGATTCCATGACGGGGCCGAGCGGGATCGACGTGTTCAGGAACTGATCGGTCCCGAGGAAGTGGATCAGGACGTGCAGTCGGGTGGGGTCGCCAGCCGCTTGTGCGAGGATGTCCAGTGTGTATTCCCTCTCTGCGTACACGGAGATTGTCTGGCGTAGAAACCCGCCTGGCAGGATCTCGGCTATCTCTTCGTGTGAGGAAGGGAGCGACTTCACCTGGACCAGCTCTTCTCCCGGAGGCCTTTCCCACTCCTGCAATCCCAACCGGAAGGCCCCATTCGTAATCACGTTGAGATAGTAGTCCTGGTAGTTCCACAGTGCGAATCCAAGGGAATCCTGGAGCAGCGGTGGAAGAGCGTTTTCGATAAACTCGAGCTGCTCGTTCTCAGAAGAGAGAGCTCCTTCGTTTGGGTGGCCGCCGAAATGCTGGAAGTTGAATTGATCGATGAAAACGGGAAACCCACCACTCAGCTCTTCGGTTCGCTCTAGATGAAGAGGGACGTAACTGGCCGTCCGGGCTCCGTCCAATTTCTTTTCTTCGTCCCCGAACATATAGGACTGGTAGGGCGAGAACCAGGTGGTCACGAAGCTGTAGCAGGAAGGAAGGTCGAACTGAAGCGAGTAATCGTGCTTCCAGTTGATCTCTGCCCGCGGCTGAAAACTGACCACCGCTTTCGGATCTCCCTCCCGGGCAAGAAGTACAGGGATCAGCCAGTCGGCTGGCCAGGAGATCATCAGAGAACTCTAGAAAGCTTCGGAGCTTCACCGGTTTAAGAGGAGGGTTATTCTGGTTGGGTGGCTCCACCGCTTCGTAGGGCTAAGCAACTATTTTTCTGTAATTTGACTGAGAGTGATCTGAGATCGGATTCTCCTGTGGTTTGAAATCGACCAGGCTGAGGTACTGTTTCCCGATCAGCCAGTCTTCGTGAATCTCCTCGACGACAGCGGTGATGAGTCGTAGTGCGGACTCGGTGTTTGGAAAGATACCGACGACCCGGGTACGCCGGCGAATCTGACGGTTTAGGTTCTCCAGCCCGTTGTTGGTGCGAATGCGCCGCCAGGTAGAACGTGCAAAACGAAAGACCGTAAAGCCTTCCGGCAGATTGGTCTCCATCCAATCGGCCAGCTCCGGGTTGCGGTCGTAGTATTGCTCGACTCTGGCCCGAAGCATCGCCTCAGCTTCGCCTCCAGACGGGGCATTGAAGATGTCTCGAATGTCAGTGGCGATGGCGGCACGTTGGTCGGATCGGCGGGCGTATCGCTGAGCATTCTGGCTCAGGTGAAACTGACAGCGTTGCCAGGGCACTGAAGGAAAGACAGCTCTTCTGGCAGCTCGTAGTCCTGAGTGGTCATCGCTGACAATCAGCTGCACACCCTCCAGACCACGCTTTTGAAGCTGCTGCAGAAACTCTCGCCAGTGGACCTCCGCCTCGCTGAGTCGGCAGCTGACCCCAATCACCTCCCGCTTGCCCCAGCAGTTGACTCCGGTCGCTTTCAAGACGGCCACATCCTGAATGCTGCCCTGGCGACGGACCTTCTCGTAGTGGGCATCCAGGTACACAACTGGATAGCTGCCCAAAGGGCGGTTGCGAAACTGCTCGAGTTCGTCGTCCAGCAGCTTGGAGATTCTTGAGACCTGGCTGGCGGAGATCTCGGTGCCGCACAGCTGCTCGGTAATCTCAGTGACCTTGCGCGTCGACACGCCCATCACGTACATCTCGGCGATGGCCAGCTTCAGGGCTTTCTCCGAGCGGCACCCTCGCTCCAGGGATCGGGGATAGAAGTCCAGGTGACGTACTTGTGGAATCCGGATTTGAAGCTGTCCCACTCGAGTTGACAGCGTCTTGGCCTTGTACCCGTTGGCGTGGTCTCGACGCTGCTCGCTCCGCTCCCAGCGTCGAGCTCCCAGAAACTCTTCTCGTTCCATCTGCATGGCGGTGTTGAGCAGTTTCTCCAACACTCCTCGAAACGCGTCGCTGCCTTCTTCGATCAGTTCTTTCAACAATTCTCGTGGTAGCCTCTGTTCTGGGTCTGGGGTCATTCGGATCCTCCTTGCTCTTGTCTTGAGTTTTTGGAGAAATCCTGCCCCAGACCTCTGATCCTTTTAGCTCACCTTCCTCAAATTACAGAAAGAATGGTACACCCCTCTTCGTAGCTGCTGTTGTCTTCCCACCAGATAAGGTTCCACCACCATAGTGGGCGGCGGCGCAGCCATTCTCGAAAAGCCTGAGCGTTTTCCGGGTAGCGATGCAGCCATAGGTCGGGAGTGTAGCCGGTGTCTTCGAAGGTCCAGAAGTAGAAAAGCAGATTGGAATGGGATTTCGTTCGGGCTGCCAGCTCACGAAACAAATCGCGGTAGGCCTCCCATTCTTCATCGTCCGTCAACAACCAGTTGTGACCACCTGCATCCTTCGGAATACGTTCGTGCGAGCCCACCCGTAGCGCAACTTTCAGGTCGAAGGATGCCGCTAAACTCAGGATACGGTCTAGATCGGCGAACGACCTCTCATCGTAAGTGATCGGATTGACTGTGGTCTGGAACCCCCCCCAGGGAATCATCAGGATGATTGTGTTGAAGCCATCTTCTCGCAGCCGCGTGAAGTCCTTCTTGCACTGCTCGAAGTCGAATGACCACCAGAAGTTATTGATGGCCGCCCGAGGCTGGAAGTAGTAGGTCCCCTTGACGCGAACGTCAGGTGGATCCCACTGAAAGTGAGGTTCCCTTCTACCCTCACATCCCGGAACCGCCAGCAGTAGCAGGACCAGGGCTCCCAGCAGACGAAGTCGGCGACTGGCTTCCGCTTCGTGCTCGTTGGGAACCGACTGATTTCGAATCATTTTTCAATAATCCAACTGCTAGGGGGAGGAAGGGGACGCTGTCAGCCGCTCAAGCGCAAGGCCATGATTCAGACCAAACTTCAAGACTACCCTGTATATCAAGCCGCCCGTGAAGCCAAGCGCAAGCACCACGTCATCGAACAGTTCAAGAACGAGCAGTTGAGCCTATGGGGAGAATCAGCGGCACTGTAGATAAAAGCATCTGAGGGCTTCGGTTTTGTGGTCTTTCCAGAGAGAGCGGCAGCGCCGCCTGTTGGTCTTTCCTAGGGGGCGTGGGAGAATGGACCGAACGGATTGGGAGGAAGCATGAGTAAATTCGCAAGCCCTGCAATACAAGCGATAAATCTCATTCGATACATTGGCGACGAAGTATTGGAATCAGGCCAACCCATTGACCAGCTTTCCGGCATCAGCGAGATCAGCGGCTCTCCGAGTGAAGAATTAGCCGATCAAATTCTTGAAGAATTGCACCAACGGGGTCTCGTAAATATGGGGGACCCTGTAAAAATGCTTGATGGAACGGCATTTGTGAATATCAGTCTTACCCTTGACGGATGGGAACGGTATGAGGCGGAAAAACGCGGCGGGCGGGCTGGAAACTACGGCTTCATCGCCATGAAGTTCGGCGAAGTTGATCTGGATGACTTTGTTGAGAAGGTTGTAAAACCGGCGGTGAGAAATGCTACCGGGTACGACCTCTTGGATATGCGAGACAGTGCACGTGCCGGAGTTATTGACAATATCATGCGCATCCAAATCAGAGACGCGAAGTTCGTCATTGCTGACTTGACCCATGATAACCGTGGTGCGTATTGGGAAGCCGGTTACGCGGAAGGCTTGGGCAAGCCTGTCATCTACATCTGTGAGAAAACGAAGTTCGACGAGAAGAAAACTCATTTCGACACAAACCATTGCCTGACGGTTCCGTGGTCGAGGGACGACGATACCGGTTTCTGCGATGCGTTGTCCGCGACCATTCGCCGGTCGCTGGAGCAATCTTCATGACCGTCTACAAAGCAGAGTACGCAGCACCGATCGGAGAAAATAGGCGTGGCGCGTTTATCGGGGTTCGATGGGCCTATGGCCTCACCATCGTGAGGTGCCCGGAAAGCGCGCCGAACGCGCTGCCCGTAAACACGTGAAGTTGCACAAAGGGAGGCGAACCTGGTGTAACGCGCACCGTTCAAAGGTTTTCATGATCGGCACAGCAAGTGGATCCAGCGCGAAATCCAGATCGCGAAGCAGGATTACGACAAGCCGATCGTGGGAATTCGGCCATGGGCGAACGAGCAAGTCTCATCTGTCGTGTCCACCGCCGCAGACAGACTTGTTGGCTGGAATACAGCGTCTATCGTTTCGGCCATCCGCGAGCTGGATCCATGAGCACCCCCCTTTGACCTCCCCCCCATAAAACGGTCCACTTCGAGAGTGAGTTTTCCGGTAAAACGGGTGCAATTAAACAAAGGTACCAAATCCGTCATAGCGACTACGGCTAACCTCCGTTGTCTCTAGCGTTTGTGCCGAAATCCATACTCCCAGTTTCAACCCACCTCGAGCTGTTGGATTTTGGGCACCTCTAGACCGACCGAATCTTCCAGCTTCTCGGGCCGCGAAATGGAGGCGATTCAACGGCCACCTTTTCGTTCGCAGTTAGAATGCTCATCCGTGGCATTTCATGTTTTCCTACCCACCCAAGCACGCGCCAGGCGGGATCCTGTTTCGGCAGTCTGAGGGTGACAAATAGGGTTTCCGGAGATTTCTGCCGACACTGAGTGCGAACAACCGGGCTTTCAGCAGCCCGAGATTTCTGCCAACTGGACCATACCCTACTTGGCCCTTTTAGCCTGAATCCGTTCTTCCGCCGTGGGAGTGGTCCGGTAAGCGCCTCGCTCCGGGGTCCGTTTCAACACTCCCGAAGCGATCCAATTTTGGAACGTGGATCGCGGTATGCCGTGCTCGATGAGCTCCCGGGCGGTGATCCGGCGGGGCCGTCGTTTCAGTTTCCGCGGCGGCGATTTCGCTTGCCGCGTCATTGCAGTCTTCAGACCACTCTTTGTTTGCCGGCGACTCCCGGCCACGGAACGCTTCGCCGACCTGCCCGCTTTTTTCGAATCCTTATCCGGCCGGGAGGAAGAGCCGCCGGCCTTCGGGCCGGAACGTGGCATCTCACGGATCCCCTCGTCGTCGGAATCGGCAATGTCGATCCCGAAAATACTGGACAGAGAGCCGGCATCCAAGATCTGCACCTTCAAACCTTCGGTGAGTTCACTCAATGCCCCGCCGCGGCCAGCTTGGGCCACCAGGTCCATCGGATCCACACCACGCAACACGAATAACATCTCCGGCGCTTGATCGAGACGGGCTCCGATTCCGTACAACACAGCCGCCACGTGCTTGCACATTGCCGCCCAGTCCGGACACGAACAGGTCAGCTTGATTTCGCGGGGTGACGGGAAAAGGCCCGTATCGCGCCGCGCCAAAATTTTCATCACCCCCTTCGAGAACCTCCCCTGTAACAGCTCCACCACCGAGTCGATCTTGCCCGCGCACTGGCCTATCAGATCTTTCCAGCGGGCTTTCTTGGCCGGTCGAATCGAGATGTCGACTGCATAAATGGACGACCCGCTGACGAGCGCCGCAACCTGTCCCTTGTCGATTCTCAAGTCGATGACCGAACCGTTTCGGACATAGGTGCGGCCGCGCGGCAAGCGGTTGGCATAGTCACTATAGGACTCAAGGTTGCCACACCATGCCTGACCCCAGAACGTCCGTGCGATCTTTTGTCCGCCGATGTTCACCGGATCGACCGATCGGCCCTTCTTCCGGAGCGCGGCGACCTCGCGAGCCGCCTGCCGTCGGCGCTGGGCAACAGTGATGTAGGGACGCCATCCACCGTGGTCGTCGTAGCCCATGTTTCCTTTCCCGAAGCATTACATTTCTTCGAGCGTGGTGTGGATGTCCAGGGAAACCAGGTCGAGAAGTTGCTTGTCGTCCAGTTCGGTCAACAGTTTGTCGCCGCCGCCTTCCAGCAGTTCGGTGGACATTTGTTTCTTGCCCGCTATCAGCAATTCTATCTTTTCTTCCACGGTCCCGCGGCATACGAAAGGATGCACCATCACATTCTTTGTCTGGCCGATTCGAAATGCCCGGTCCGTGGCCTGGTTCTCGACTGCCGGGTTCCACCAGCGATCGAAATGAATGACATGCGAAGCGGCGGTCAGATTGAGTCCGGTGCCCGCGGCCCTGAGCGAGAGAACAAAGAACCCCACGTCGTCGTCTTCCTGGAAGCGCCGCACCAACGCGGCACGTTTCCTTACCGGCGTCTGTCCGTCAAGGGTCACGCCTGGACGACCGAACACTCCGGCTAGGAAGCGCGCCAGCGGTCCGGTCATCTCGCGATACTGCGTGAATACCAGGACCTTTTCCTGCCGCGCGGCCATGGTCTCGCACAGTTCGCCAATCCTGTGGAACTTGCCGCTGTCCCCGGGCCGGTATCCGTTATCGCCAAGCCATTGCGACGGATGGTTGCAGATCTGCTTGAAGCGGGTCAGAAACGCCAGCACCACGCCACGGCGTTCGATGCCGTCCAGGCGAGTAAGTTGCTCGGAGAGCAGATTCACCGATTCCTCATAGAGGGCCGCCTGTATCTTGGTCAATGTGCAGTAGGCGACCACTTCGGTCTTCTCAGGCAGATCCGCAATGACGTTGCGATCGGTCTTGAGCCGACGCAGGATGTAGGGGCGAATCAGTTTGCGTAGCGGCGCGTACCGCGACTTCTCCCTCTGGTCGAGCCGTTTCGAAAAGGTCTTGAACGTCCTGGCGGACCCCAGCAGGCCGGGGTTGACGAAGTCGAAGATCGACCACAGATCCGATAGCCGGTTTTCCACCGGGGTACCGGTCAGGACAATACGATTCCGACTCCGCAACTGCTTGACCGAACGTGTCTGCTTCGCCGATGGGTTCTTGATCGCCTGCGCTTCGTCCAGAACGAGCAGATCCCACTGGAACGACTGTACCGACGGTAACCGGGACAGGAACCCGTAGCTGGTGACGACCAGATCGTGCATTGCGATTGTCCGGGCAGTCAGATCGCGGAGCTCTTTCTGTGGCATGGCCGATGGGTGGGCTGCCAGCGCGCGCAGACCCGGCGCGAACCGGTCGATTTCGGCGCACCAGTTACCGATCAACGAAGCTGGAACAACCAACAGGCTCGGCCCGCCAACTCCCCGTTTCTTTCGGAAAAGAAGTAATGCGAGCACCTGTATGGTCTTGCCCAATCCCATGTCGTCGGCCAGGCAAGCTCCCAGCCCCATTTCGCACAACCGCCGGAGCCAGCCCACGCCGGCCTTCTGATACGGCCTCAGCGTGGCCTGCAGCTCGTCTTCGAGCTCCGTTTCATCGAACACAGGCTCGGCGAGGTCCTTGAGCGCCTTAGACAGCCACTCTCCGGACACGCGATTCGACCACTCCTCGACCACCTCGCCGGGCACTGTATCCTCGGCACCGCCAGCGCCCGAGAGCAGACGCATCGCATCCCTAAAGGACAGGCCCTCGTCCGCCGCGGCCTCGACGGTTTTCCAATGGGCCAGCACCTGGTCCAGTTTTCCCCTGTCGATCTCGACCCACCGGCCGCGGATCAATGCGAGACCTCCTGTCGAGTCCAGTATTTCCCGCAGCTCCTTCGGGTTGAACGCTTCTCCCCCAAGCACGACATCGACTGAAAAGTCCAACAAGGCGTCCAGGCCGAGTCCGGCGGGTGGGCGGCCGCCGATCTGAACCTGCACGCGCGGTCTTGGGCCGCGCCCCGCCTTCCACCAGTCGGGGACGCGCACCAGGATGCCGCTCGCCTCGAAAGCAGGAATATCCTTTAGGAACCGATACGCCTCGGCCGCGGTCCAGCCCAAGGGATGGAACACACGGCCCGAATCGACAAGCTCCCGCAGAAAGAGGCTGCGGTCCGCGGCTCCATGAACGGGCTTGAGAAGTGCAAGCAGGGCCTGCTTGTTCCGTGCGCCGGCGTACTGTTGAAGGGCCCTCCCGAGCGGATAGTGTTGTGCCTTGTTGTGTTGCCCGAGACGGGCCGTGTAGGTGGCCAGAAACGCGAAGGGCGCCGCGTCGTTCGACTTCTGCTCGGCCAGATAAAAGTGGACGCGGCCGACCGAGTGCCACACCGGATTCTTCCGCTGCAGGAATTCCCTGACCGTTCCGGTAAACGCGTCCATCTCCACGCTGCAGGCGGACTCCATCTCCGACCAGAGAGCGCGTAGCGTATCGACAGACAGATATTCGCCACCGGACATCGGAGGCGCGGCCTCGGTCAATCTGGTAAGTGCATCGGTCGGGATCGGGATTTGCAACTTGCTGCGGCGTTCTTCAAGATCCGGAACCGCGCACAACGCGGTCATGAAGAGACGGGCGAAGTCGCGCCAGTAGGCCGGCACCGGCGGCAGTACGCTGGTGGCTTCCACCGCGCCCAAGTGGAATAAACCCGGGCCGTCGCCTCTGGCGAACGCATCGCGGATACGCTTGAAGGCCGGTCGATCCGGACCGCTTTCCGAAGAACGCTCCGACTCGATGAGACGGAACCGTCCGCGGGGTGTCAACGCCAGCCTCAGTTCCGAAGGTATTGTCAACTAAGAAGACCCTCTAACCGGCACACGGCTTCCTTCTTGTGTGCTTCTTGGTGGGGCTCGTGCGGCCGCGGTCTTTTTCTTGTCGCCGGCCCGCGCGGCCGAACATTACAGTCGGATGATCCCACGCTTCATCGACCACCATCAGCGACACATCTCCGGGCTCCCGGAGTCCTTGTTCCCAAGAGAGTGAAGGCTTTATCCTCCACCGCAAACACGGTGACCATCTGATCGACAGCAAACCCGAGGTTAAGAGACCGCGCGTTGTTGCACAATGCCAATCACCTAGGGTAGCGCCCTTCGTAGTGGCTTGCAGTCCCTTGGTAGCCTGGCGTAACCTGCCCCGAGGTGGAGATTGACCGTGGTTATCTGGCAAGCGATGAAGGGTCACTACCAGAATCCGAAGCGAGTGTGGAATCACCGCGACCTCAAGCATCAGCACTTTACCGAAAGTACGGAGGAAGTGATTGGTCGAGTGCTGGAGCTGCAATGTCCAAGCCTGGCCTCGATCCGACACTGGATCAGCTACCAGGAAAGTTCCACCCGGTCGACGGAGCCCCTGCCGGTCCAGCTGATTCTGGGGATCACGTACCGTCAGGTCCAGAGGATGGCAGTGGCAAGGTTCAATGCCTTGCTGGGGAGTAGGGGATGAGCCGGGCCAGTGAAGCGGTCTTGCTGGAAGATCACCTCAAGGAGCTGCGGCTGTCGGCCATGCGACGAGACTCCGCCGAGTGTGCGCGCCAGGCCCGGGAAACGAGGGCCAGCTATGAGGGCTTCTTGCTGGATCTGGTGAGCCGGCAACTCGAGCATCGTCGTGCCAATCAGCTGGAACGCAGACTCAAGCAAGCCCGCTTTCCGGTGCTCAAAACGCTGGAGAAGACGGATCTGGCGCTGTGGCCGACTCTGGACGCGATCGAGGTGCAGGAGCTGAGTGAGTGCACCTCGATCAGTGAGAGAGAGAACGTGGCTCTAATCGGCAAGCACGGTACGGGCAAGACACACGCTGCCACCATGCTGGGAGTGGAGGCTTGCCGGTTTTTCCTCTCTGTGGTTTCTTATTTTCTTGATTCAGTTTGTCCACAGGCTAGTCGCTCTTACTACTTGTGTTCTTATATTTGAAATTAACTATATGAATAGGAGGGTGTTTAGGCGAACAATTTAGCTCAGTATGAGGGTGTTTAGGCGAAAATCCAGGGTTTAGTATGAGGGTGTTTAGGCGTGGAAAACTGGCTCGGATCACGGTCGCTTGTGGATAAATCCCCGGCTCTGCGCCTTGCTGAGGCCATCAGGGGTGCTCCTGAGGCCAGGGAAACGGCTATTGGGAAGCCTTGTCCTTATCCGCGATGATGGTTTGTGCCCGCTCGGTGAGGAGTTCCTGGCCGGCACGTGCTGACCCATCGGCTACCCTTGGTTGCGACTTCGGTGATGAGCATCTGCTGATCACGGAGGTACTCATCACGCATCGTCACGGAGATGCCGCCCGGCGATCCGAATCACCTTTCGACAATCTCCGATGGATATCTTCGATTTCATCTCTTTCTCCCCCCGCGGATGAACCCTTGGAGCTATTCCACGAGCTGAAGCTGACGCGCCGGAGGGACGGCGGGCTTCGAGGGATAAAGGATCAGCACGCCCTTGGCCGTCGAATAGTTCAAGCCCGGCCAAGCGATCTTGATCTTCTTCAACTCTCGCAGACAGTCCGTGCGGAAGTCCCGGACGATATAGTGATCGTTCGCCTTGGCGGGGTCCGTTCCGAACTGGCGGTACAACTGCCGCCAGGAGAGCCGTAGCGGAGCACGAAGCGAGAACATCCGGTAGGCGAGCCACAGGTAGAGATCGAGGCCCAGCGGAGAGCGTTTGAGAGCCGTGAGGGTGTTCAGGTCGAGCGGTATGGGATGGTTGATGATCTCGTTGAAGAACTTTTCGCCGAGTTCGATCTTGCTGTCCCACAGCACCCGCTCGTCGGGCTTGCGTTCGTTCCACCAAAGCTCGGTGCGGTCGGCCACCAGTGAACTCACGCTCGCCATTCCATTCTTATCTTCGTAGATGAGCGACACAGTGCAATGAAAAAGCCGCTTCATCTGGTTGCGGAGCCGCGTTCGCACCCCGCCCCGTCCGCCGCTTTGGGTATGGATGCCCAGCTTCCGCATGAATTCGGAGAGCGACGCTCCTAGAACCAGCTCGCGGCTTTGGGTGCGCACCGCTTCGGTGCACACCCACGCTAGCAAGAGGCGCGGCAGGTTGCCGAAGGGGAGCTTGGTTTTCCCACCAGAAATCATAATCAGCTCGTAAGGGCCATTTCGACGGACATACTTCCACCGGTCGCCGGGATTGGAGCGGGGCATGCTGCACAGCGCCATCAGTCGCGCCATGAAGCCCAGATCGGGGTCCGCTTCGCGGGCCTCGGCAAGCTGGTTCACTTGATCGGAGAGGGTGAAGTGGTGCAACGCCTGGGGCGAGGCTTTGCGGATCGTTTTCACAGGACCATCCAGGCCGCCAAAGGCTTCACTGATCGGAACCAAGCCGTCTCGTTTGCGCTCCATAGCTTTTCTCCATTTTCCCATGCGGGGCAGACAAGCGCCGTTGTGGGAAGAGACCGAGGATGAATTTCACGAGGTGCTGAAGCAAGGGCATCCCATCGAAAGAACTATGGCGTAGCGTGTCGCTTTTGGTTGTGACCCGGCGCAAGGGCAACCTCCTCATAGCTCCCTCGCCATCCACTTCACTTCGCCGATGATCGCCGCGTCAGCAGGCCACGGCGCATCGGGCCAACGGGGATGATCGCTGACCAATCGCCAGCCGGCGGCGGTGTCCTTGCCGGCTCGCTTGACCACCAACCCATCCGCGGTACGCACCACGAAGATGCGCCCTTCCCGCCGCTGCCGCCGGTTGCGGTCCAGCAGGATGACGCAACCCTCCGGCAGGGTGGGATCCATCGATTCGCCCATCACGCCGATGATGCTGCAACGGTCGGCGACGAGGCCCTGGCTGGATAGCCATTCGTGACGGAAGTAGGCGTAGCTCTTGACTGACTCGTCCAGATCCAGAGCCCCGCTACCGGCTGCGGTCTGAAGCCGGTGGACGGCGATGGGCCGAGCGCCGGGAAGATCACGGATCTGAGATGAGGTTCCCGGAGCGGAGAGGGCTTGGTCGTCCGTGAGATCGTCGGCGACCCAGGGTCCCCCGAGCCGCGCCCTGATCTCGCCGCGCAGCGCCTGAGTCTCGGACCTCAAGGCGCGGACGATCTCGTCGCGCAGCGCCTCGCCCGCCAAACCCTCCTCGAGCCGCTGCTCGATCGTCTCGACGGCGTCCTTAAGACTGGCTCCCTCGGCGAGGCCGAGTGCGTCCAGAATCTCGGGCGGAGCCGGCGGCTCCGGGCCGGGGTCGTCTTGAGGTGGGCCGAGATAGATTTCAAGGTCGAGAACCCCGCAAATGGCCTCCAAGGTGTCCGTCCTGGGATTGGAGCCGCGCCGGATATTGCGGACGGTGTCGGTGCTGCCGGTCGCGAGCATGGAGAGGCGGCGATCGGAAATACCCTTGCCATCCATCAGGTGTAGAAGCTGACCTCGAAGGGTCATACGGTAATTATACCCCTAACTGTAACAAAGTAAAGTAAAAACTTGTCTAACGGTGGAAAAACCGATATTCTGCGGTATTAAACAACGACCCAAGTCAACGCGGCTGACCCGATCCAGCGCGGGGATCCGTGAAGAAAATCACGAGGGGGGGAGAAACCATGATTCAAAAAAAGGACGAGAACGGCGAGAAGTACGCCACGGCCACAACCGAGGCTGAATTTCACGAGGCGCTGAACCGGGGGCTTGCGGTGGAGCTGACGCGGGAACTGGCGGAGCGGATCGGAGTGCCCATGAACGAGGACGTGGGCACTGTGGCCGAGATCGACCAGGCGCGACACGACCGGCACGACTAGGAAAGGAGGCGGGCTAATGGTGAAGAAATCCTTTTGGAAGCGCGGAGAAGACTACGCAAAGAAGGTCTCCGGCGAGCTCATCGAACAGATCAAGCGCGGTGTTGCCCCCTGGCAAAAGCCCTGGAAGCCGGGAGAGCAGATCAGTGCCGAAAACTTCTCGACCGGCCAGAAGTACAGCGGCGGGAACAGCCTCTACCTGATGAGCCGGGGTATCCGGGATGGCCGTGGCGACAACCGTTGGGGCACCTACAACCAGATCCGGGAAGCGGGCGGGCAGGTTCGCAAGGGCGAGCGTGGGACGCGAGTGTTGTTTTTCACGGATCGGACGGCCAGGGCCGCGAAGGATGAGAAAGGGAAAACGCTCAAGGACAAGGAAGGTAAAACGATCTACGAAGAAGAACAGCGGTCACGTCCCATCTGTAAGCAGTACACGGTGTTCAACGTGGAGCAAGCCGACGGATTGGAGTTGAAGCCGCGAGAAGGCCAAGTACGGCCCGAATGGGACGCTCACCGGGACGCCGAGAAAGTGATCGCGGTCAGCGGGCCGACCGTCGAGCACGTCGCCGGAGATCGAGCCTACTATCGGATTGCCGAGGACAAGGTGGTGCTCCCGGACCCGTCCCAATTCCCCACGCGCAACGGCTACTACCAGACGGCGCTTCACGAGTGCGGCCATTCAACCGGCCACCCGGATCGCATGGACCGCGACACGCTCAAGAAGGGTCTCGATGAAGGTTTTGGGTCGGCGGAGTACGCCCGCGAAGAATTGCGGGCCGAGATCAGCGCCATGATGACCGGGGAGCGAATCGGCGTAGGACATGACCCGCAGCGCGGGGCGGCCTATGTCGAGGAGTGGGTCAAGGTGCTCGAGGAAGACTCGCACGAGATTCATCGGGCGGCGCGGGACGCGCAGAAGATGAGTGATTACCTCATGGATCGGGCGATTGAGCGGGAGGTTGAGAAGCCGGGCAAGGAAAAGACGCGGGCGGAGTTGACCCAGGAATACTCCCATGCTCGCGGACCGCAGATCAGCCAAACGCGAAAACAACCGGCGCAACAACCCGCTCAAGCGCCACAGCGCGACGTCGGGCCAAGCCGTTAAGGAGGAACCCGTGTTTGATCCGCGAGACTTAGCCACCGATCCCCGGACCCGGCCCGAAGCCCGCCCCAGGCGCGACCATGTGAGAGAGCGGGAGAAGCGGGAGCGCGACGGCCATCGGCGCGAATACGATCCCCGCCCGATGAAGCGGCAGACTTTTCAGGACCGGACGGATCGAGCGGTAGCGGACGTGGGAATGTACCGCAACGTCGCCTACCGCGACTTGGCTGACGCTCACTTTGAGGGACACCCCTACGCGGCGCGTCGGGCCGTGGATCAGATGATCCGGGCCGGTCACGTCCGGGAGCACACGGCCCATGGTCCGCAAGGAGGCACCTACAAGGTGCTCACGCTCACCGGGCAGGGAGTGGAGCGGGCCGAGCGCGTAGCCCGCGACCAGGGGCTTGCTTCCCAACAGAAGGCATGGAGCGGGCTTGTGAAGCCCGGAGAGCTTCAACATGACGTGGCCGTGTTCCGGGCCGCACGGATCGAGCAGATGAAGCTACTCGAACAGGGAGCCGTCCTCAAGCGCATCCGCATTGACGCCGAACTGAAACGGGAGATCGCCCGCGCCACCGAGACCTCGAGGGCGCGGGGAGGAAAGGAAGCGGCGGACGCGGCCCGCTTCGAGGCGGCGGAGGCGCTAGGGTTGCCCGTCAAGGATGGCCGGGTGGAGTACCCGGACGCGCAGCTTGAGTACACCGACAGCGAGGGGCGCACCGGGCGCGTGAACGTGGAGATTGCGACCGAGCACTACAGCGCCAAGAGTATCAGTGCGAAAGCCGCCGCCGGGTTTGCCGTGCATGGAAGCAACGGACGGGCGGCGGCGCGGGTGGCCCGATCCCTCGGCCAGGACCAGGGCAGCGGTGGAGGCGGAGGAAGCGGACGAGATAAAGGTTCTATCGAACTCTAAAGGGAGATTCCCGCAATGCAGCCATGGAAGATCAGTGTTGGTTTCACGGTCATCATTCTTGCCGTGGCCGCGATGGTCGCCGGAGAACGCTTCGCTTATCTCCAACCTCACCTTCAAATCATCGCCGCCGACTACTGGATGCCCGTGGCCTGGTATGGCGGACTTGCCGTAGTCACGCTGCTGGCTGTGATCTACGCCGCCGCCCGCGCTTTGGGCTTGGCTGATATGGGCCTCAAGGTCGATCTCATGGAGCGCTCCATCCGGCGCGGCAGCGGCGGTCAAACCGAGTTGGCCGAGAAACTGGAACAAGAGGACCGGGGACAGTTCCCCGGCGCATGAAGCAACAAAAAAGGGAGGCACACATGACAAACAACCATTCAACCGTCTCGAAGCGCGGCGTTCTTCTGGTGAGCATCCTTGCTCTCTCGGCGGGAGAACTCATGGCGCAGGGGACGAGCCCTTGGCTGCAAGCCATAGACGTGCTGCAACAGGCGTTCACCGGACCCATTGCGCGAGGACTCAGCTTGATTGCCATTGTGGTGGGCGGGCTGATGTTCGCCTTCGGCGAGGGCGGCAGCAAGAAGGCGCTGGCCGGGATCGTCTTCGGTCTTGGCATGGCCATGGGCGCAGCCAACTTTCTGGCGTGGCTTTTTTGATGGAGGGCGGGAAGACATGGCGCGGATACCCGGCGCTCTCGAAACCGCTCACCATCCTGGGCGTAGAGCGCCGGTGGTTCCTCTTGAGCGCCACGTTGGGGCTTGCCTTATGGAACGCCATCAACTCCATTGTGGTCGGTGCGCTCATCTTCGCGGTGCTCTACGGCGTGGGGTTTTGGGCCTGGAAGCAAGACCCCAACATGCTTGAAATCCTGCGGGCATCCGCCAAGTTTCGCGCCCGCTACGATCCCGGAAAATGGGCGCAAGCGCCGTGGACGCTGCTGATTCGGAGATAGCAGGTGAACGTAGACAACGAACTCACGGACTACGGCGCGGCGGGATCGCTGGCCGAAGAACTGCCCTGGTGGGGCTGGCTCGAAGATGGCCGGTCCTGCCTGACCCGCGCCGGTGAGCTGATGAGCATCGGACGGATGACGCCTAGCGTCCTGGACGGTCAGACACCCGAACAACTGGACCGGGTGATTGACCGCTGGCAACGGATGTTGAGCGGGGTGGATTCGCGGACCCGGCTTTACTTCTATTTGCTGCGCCGTCCCATCCAATTCGAGAACCAAGGCGATGGCGAAGCATCGAGCGTTGCCGCGCTGGGCCGTCGTAAGCGGCAAGCGTTCCTTGAGAAACGGCTGCAGAGCGTCAGCGCCTATGTCGCATGGGCGCACGATCCGCATCTATCCGCCGTCACCACTCAAAAGACCGGCGGGCCGTGGTAGATGGCCACTGCCAAGAACTGGATGGCCCGGCGGCGCAACCGGCAGAATTCCGTTTACCTTCATTCCTCGATCGAAAAAGCGGCAGCCAGCTTCCGGCAGTTAGTCGAAGCCAGCCGGGCGCTGGTCGATGACCTGACGCCGGTGCGGGTGCTTGACGCGGCGGAAGCGTCTCTCGTCTTGAACGAACTCACGAACCGGCCCGGAACCTTTTGGGACGGCGCGACCGGCAGCGGCATGAACTGGCGGCTGGCCGTCTCCGAACTCGAAGCGGAGCGGCGCCATCTGCGCCTGGACGGGGAGCCCGTCATTCTCTACTCGCTTCTCTCACCGCCAGGCGCGGCCCAGCGCGAATCTTCTACAGGCGCTTTACCGCCTCGATGCAACCATGACGGTCACTCTCGAATGGCGTCCGCAGCGCCTCGATGCGGCCCGGCGCAAAATCCGAGGAGCGCAGCGCCATTACTTCTCGAAGCGCTACTCCATGGCCGCGCACGTTCAGGAAACCGAAGGAAGCGCGGCGGCGATGGTGGACTCGGCGGCGGCGGCGGAATCCGACCGGCTGGGCGATGCCCTGGTCGAATTGGAGACGGACGGGATCGCCTACGGGGATCTCTCCCTCACCATTGCCATCCATGGAGACTTGGAGCAAACCGAGCGCCTCGATGGGGATATCCGGCGAATCTTCGCTGCTCAAGACGCCAAGCTCATCCGGGAGGGTTACGGGCAGCTTCCCGCCTGGTTCTCGCGCATGCCCGCGCAACCGAGACGGCGGCAGGTCCGTTCTGTTTTCGTCTCGGCAGGGTTGGCGGCCACGATGGCCCCGATCTTCGGGCCGCCGGTGGGGACACCCCGCAGCGGCCACCTTCGAGCGCCCGCGCTGGCGATCCTCGAGACGCAATGGCGGACGCCCTACTACTACGATCTGTTCAAAGGAGACGTGGGACACACGCTGGTGCTTGGCGCGACCGGCGCGGGTAAATCCTTCGCGCTCAACTTCCTTCTGGTTCAAGCCCTCCAATACGATCCTCGTGTCCTCATTCTCGATCTAGGCGGCTCCTACCGTTGGCTGACCCAGTTTCTAGGGGGAGGCTACATGGAGCTATCCCCGGAAGGCAACGCGGGAGGCGGGTTTCGGTTGCGGCCCTTCTCGCTCCCGGCGGGGGAGCGGACCTTCGGGTTCCTTGCCGGGTGGATTTCGCGGCTCTTGCGGATCGGCGGGTGGACACTCGGCGGGGAAGACCCCAGCGAGATTCGCGCCCGCGTCGAAGACCTCTACGCCTTCGCGCCCGAACGCCGGACCCTGGATGTGCTGGTCCGTTCTCTTCCCTCGAAGATGTGGCCCGCTTTGGGGCGCTGGCATGGCACCGGCGCGTGGGCGAAGTACTTCGATAACGCGGCGGACGATGACGACCTCAACTTCGAGGACTGGCAGGTGATCGACATGGCGGGCGCGGCACAGCACGAGGACTTGTGCGAAGCGGCGCTGTTCTACCTTCTCGAACGGTTGCGCTTAGCTTTGGAGAACCCGGACGAGACGGCCAGGGTAAAGCTCATGGTGGTCGATGAAGCGTGGCGCTACCTCCAGGACCCGGCGGTGCTTTCCTATCTGGCCGAGGCCGCGAAGACTTGGCGCAAGAAGAACGCGGCGCTCATCGTCGCCACGCAGAGCGCCGTGGACGTGACCGGGACCGCCGGGGCCGAGGCGTTGCTCGAATCCATGCCGACAAAGCTGTTTCTTGCCAACCCGGAGTTGCCGGAGAAAGCCGCCGAGACGTTCCGGCTCAACCCTTCGGAAGTCAACACCATTCGAGGCTTGATCCCCAAACGGGAGCTTTATCTACGCCGCACCGACGCGGCGGGCATCTTGCGCCTGGAAGTCGATCCGGCCAGCTATTGGCTCTATACCTCGTCTCCGGTCGATGCCCAGATGCGGGCCGCAGCAGTCCACAAGTACGGTCTCACCGAGGCCATTGAACACCTATCCAGAAGGTAAGCGCATGTTGAAAATCCTTACACTCGTCACGGCGGCGCTCGTGGCGCTGACCGTCCCGCTCATCGCCGAGGACAGCAACCAGGACCGGGAGATTATTGAAGCCGAGGCGGACGGCGCGGTGATCCGGCGCGTAGGCGGGGAGGATCAAATTGTCAGAATCCGCGCCAAGACCCGGCACACCACCGTCATCGTGCTTCCCCAAACGGAAACCGTGCTGGATTTTGTCGTCGGAGATTCCGAATACTGGCACCTGACCGGAGCCGCGAATCTCGCTTTTCTCAAGCCCATTGCCGAGGGCGTCACGACCAACGTGGCGCTCGTCTGCGAGTCCGGGCGCATCTACTCCTTCCTTGTCACCGAGCAAAGCGCGGTAGATCCGCATCTTGTCGTCCGCATCGACCAACCGGCCGAGACCGAGCCGCGAATCTCGCCGACGAAACATGAACCGGCTTTTGTCGCTCGCGGGCAGGTTGCCGCTTATCAGCAGATGGCGGAGACCGCCATCGCGACGGCCAAGGCCGCGCAGGTGGACGCTGATAGCCGGATCGCGGACGCCACGGCGCTTGCGGCGGACGAGAGCGAGGCGTTCCGGGTGGAGTATCCCACCCGTCTCAAGTTCCCATACCAGTTGGAGGACAAGGCTCAAAAATGGCCCTTCATGGTTGAGGGAATGTGGCATGACGGGCAGTTTACCTACCTTCGCTCGAACGCCCAGGAGTCGCCCGCGCTGTACGAAGAAAAGGACGGGAAACCGGCGCTTGTCGCCTATGACTTGCACCCGGACGGACTCTATATAGCGCGTCACGTTCTAGGCAACGGCTGGTTGCAGATCGGCAAGCAGAAAGCCAAATGGCGCTTTACCGCCCCGGAGATCAGGCCCATGATCGAATGGCGGAGGCTTTACGCGAAACCGGCGGGATCGCTCCCCGGCGGGGTTGTCACTCAATACGGTGTGGGAGCCATCACGGTTTTCGTTCTCCTGTTCCTCACCTACTGGATTTGGTTTGGCGGCGGGGAGCCAGCGGAGATTCCCGGCGCAACCGGGACGGAGGCGACCGCGCCCCGGAGCTTTACCGATCAGATGGCCGCGCAGGTGGAGGCCGAAGCGCTGCGGGCCGAAACCCGGCGGTCGGCGGCGGATCGAGCGTTGCGGGCGCACCAACAACAGCAAACCAACAACGCCGGAGTCGGTGCCGGTCGAGTGACCGCCAACGAAGCGCTCCTACTCGCCCGGGCCAAGCCCCGATACCGGGTTGCCCTACACCGAGGAAGGAATGGGAACTCCGGGAGCGCTTGCGCCTGGAAGCCGTTGAGCGGCGCAGCCGCTCGCTTCGCAGTTCGCCGGTCGCGCAGACCTACCGGCGTCTGGACGCCAGCGGCGGGAGCGCCGTGGAGCGAATCGTTGACAATCCCATTGAAACCATCCAAGCCGAAGGCGCCGGAAGCGCTGAAACAAGCGCTCGACACCATTGAGACGGTCACCAGCTGCCTCGAAGATGAAGTGGCGGCGGAGGCCCAGGTCGATCAAGCGTTTATCGAAGCGCTCCGAGGGACGCCTACGGAGGCCGCCCCGGTCGTTCCCGCCGCGACTGCGGGCAGCGCCACGGCGCGGGATTATTCTTCTCCGGTTCGGATCGGGGAGCCGGAAGCCCCCCCAGGTTGGGAGCGCATCTATGAAGGCTCGTTCTTGGAAGCAGCGCTGGTGACGCAGCTTTCCGGCGACTTCCCCGGCCCGGTGCTGGCCGTGGTTTCCATTCCTTTCTACTCGGTGGACCGGCAGCGCATCCTGGTTCCGCGAGGGGCGCGGATTATTGGCACGGCTCAGGCCGTATCCAATCAGGACCAATCCCGGCTCGCCGTGAGCTTCCACCGGCTGATTCTCCCGGATGGCCGCTGGGTTTCGCTGCAATTTCAGGGCCTTAACCAAGTAGGGGAGGGAGCCTTGAAAGATCAAGTGGACCGCCACTACTTTTCCATGTTCGCCGCTGTCGGAGCCGTGGGGCGTCCTCGGCGGACTCACGGCGGCGCGGGGCAACCCTTACGAGGGTGGAGTGGCGGGCTTCCGGGCCGGGGCGGGGCAGGGACTCGGCCAAGCCGCTACGCGCATCCTGGATCGTTTCTTGAATCGTCTGCCCACCATCACCATCCGGGGCCGGGCACCGGCTCCGCGTCTGGTTCACTTCCGACGTGCTGGTTCCCCGGCCCCCAAAAGGAGACTGAAAATGAAATACCGCATTTTGACCGGAGTCGTCGTTATCCCGCTTCTGATCGTGCTGACCACCACTCCCGCCTACGCCATCTTCGGCTCGATCCTGGCGGGCATCCAGCGGGCGCAGATGATCGCCAATCAGGGAGTCCAAATCTACAAAGACACCATGGCAAAGATCACTTTTGACGGGCAATTGACTCAAATGACGGATCAGTTCGCCCACCTGCAAGAACAAGCGCTCGGCAGCGTCGGAGCGCTGACCGATCCGTTCACCGACTTGGCTTCTGTGCCGGCGCAGTTTATCGGCTTGGGCCTGTCGTGGAAGAACGACTTTACCGGGATCGCCCAGGGCGTCGCGTCGAGCGTCGAGAACATGGGCGAGACCGGCAAGAGTTTCCGGGAATCGTGGGCGCAGCGGCTCGCCGACGCCGACACGGTGACCGAGAGCGACATTATCAGTCTGTACCAAGACTTGCGCCCGGAGGTTGCGGCGCGAGCTTCCAGCGGTTATCTCGCGGCGCGGGAAGACGGCGACAAGCGGCTTGTCCTCGATCACGCCACGAGCGACGTTGCCGCGAATCTGATGATCGCGGCGCGAGACGCTGTGGAGTCCTACGAAGGGTTACGCAACAACACCAACACGTCCAACACCGCGCTCGCCCAATCGCAGGTTGCCGGGACGGTGACGCAAGGGAACCTCACCGCTGCGATGGCGCAGTTGATGGCATATCAGGCGGCGAAGGAGGCGGCCCAGGATTACGAACGCGAGATCGCTCGCCGGCAGGAATTGGCTCGATGGATCGAGAGGCACCAACGCGCCGAGATCGCCTTCGCCGCGCAGCAAGCCGGGCTTGATGCAAGGCGCGACACCCTGCGGGAAGGCTTGCTCTTTAGGATTCCGGCGCTCTATGGCGGGCCTAGCCAATAATCCGTTCCGGCCATGCAAATCCAACTCGACCCCAACATCCCGGCCAATCTTTCGCCGGAAGAACTAAGGGATTTCAAGACATTCATTGACACGGCTCTGGACGGACTGACGGCGGCGGCGGGCGGGGAGATGTTTGCAACCGGCAACGCCATGCTTGCAGGTCTGGCCGTCATCGTCGTCGTCCTGAACGGGTTGAAGATCGCCTTTAGCGGAAACATCCAACCGTGGGAGTTGGTGCGGGTCATCATCGGATTGTGGATTCCGTGGGTGATGTTGCAGTTCTACACCACCACCATTCCGGGCATGGCCTTCACCTTCCCAGGGATGATCGCGGCGGGCGGGAACTGGCTTCACAACCTGCTCATCGGCGACACCATCTACTCGATGCAAACCGAACTTGGAAACCTCGTCAGATCGCTGGTGGCGAACATGGAAACCCAGGCTCAACAGGGTAATACGTTCGGTCTACTCACCGGCGGGATTCATGCGGCAATCACGGCGGTAATCGGGACAGTGATGTTTCTGTTCGTGGTGCTCATGCTGCTTCTCTTGGCCGCTGTCACCTACGCTCAAGTGATCTGGGCGCAAATCGCGCTTGCCATCCTCATCATCTTGGGTCCGATCTTCATTCCGTTCCTGGTGTTCGATCCGCTGTCGTTTCTGTTCTGGGGATGGTTCCGGGGAATGATTACCTACTCGCTGTACGCCGTGATTGCCGGGGCGGTGTTGCGCGTGTTCTCCGCCGTGGGAATCTCCTACATCACGAGCTTGGGGAATGCCAACCTCGACATGCGGAGCCTCATGGACGTGGGCTTGTGGATGCTCGCCGTTGTGCCCTTGTTCGTTGCCGGGATGCTGGCAAGCCTCAAGTGCGGGGAGCTGGCCTCGATGCTCGTCACGAGCACGGGAGCCGCCGGGAGCGGACTCATGGGGATGGCGACTACGGCGGGAGCGGCGGCGGCGAAGATCGGAGCAGGAGGGATTAAATGAGCGATCCCAAAACCAAAGCCAAAGACGCCGGAGCCGAGTACGCCGAAATATGGGGCGAGGCCATTCACTCCAACCGTCATCTACGGGTGATCTCCGTTGGGTTGGGAATGGGGTTGATCTTGCTCATCGTCGTCGTCATCCGGGTTGTGTCCGTCGAACCGCCCCGGCCCATCGTCGTAAGGGTGGATGAAGTCGGACGGGCGGAGGCCGTCGCCTACGAGGCGATGGAGGCCCAGGCCGACCCGCTGGATGCCACCACCAAATACTTTCTCAATCGCTTTATCTACGACTTCTACTCCCGGCGTCGGGCCACCGTTCAAGAGAACTGGTCCCGCAGTCTGCGCTTCCTCACTACGGAACTTGCCAACGCCTCGTTTCGGGCCGAGAGCCGGAATGTCGCCCTTCTCGCGGCGGGCGCGGCGCGGGATGAATTGCAAGTCGATCGCGTCGTTTTGAGGATTCAAGCCAACCCCCGGGAGCCGCACAGCGCCACGGCCGATTTTGACCTGGTGCGGATGGAGATGGAAAACGAAGTGGGCCGGGAGCGCTGGACGCTCTCGCTGCAATTCCTGTTCCTCGAAGAAATCCCCCCGGACTTGATCGTGTTCAACCCCATGGGAATCATCATCAGCTACCTGCAAGGCGACCGGGCCACCGTCACCGGCGATCAGTAGATGATCCAGCACTTGCGGGGAAGAGAGCGCAAACTGGAACCGCTCGGCTGGACCGGACCCGACGCGGAATGGATCGCGCTTGTGTGTCTTCACAGCGGCGTCTTCACGCGGGCGCAGTTCTGCCATTACTTTGATGACGCTCATCGCTGGAAGGCGGGCCGGTTCGTGCAGACTTTGATTGATCGCAAGGAGGCGGTTGAGAGCGAGTGGCCGGTGTTCAATCGAGGTGGGAAGACCTGCCGGATATCGAGCAAGCCGATCTACCGGGCGTTGGGGGTCGAGGATATCCGCCACCGACGCGACGCCGGTAAGCCGGTTGTCATGCGGCGGCTCCTATCGCTCGATTTCGTTCTGGAACATCCCGGCATGAATTGGCTCCCCGCCGAACAGGAGAAGGTCGAGTTTTTTGAAAAGCTCGGCTTGCCCCGGCGGTTGATTCCCCGCCGAATTTATTACGGTGTGGTGGGCAACCAGAAGCGCTACTTTGCACTCAAACTGCCCCTTGCCGCTGGCCCGGAAACCGTCACCTTTGCCTACGTCGATCCGGGCCACGCGACCGACACCGAACTCCGCTCGTGGGGAGCCGCGCATGGGCCGCTTTGGGACGCGCTTCGCACAAAGGGCCGACAGGT
>CBDBHK010000031.1:0-211432 GCA_965205615.1 Acidobacteriota bacterium
CCACGCGCTTACTACGCGCGCGCTACCGTAATCGTGAGCGCTACCCCGCATAGATCACCGATGGGACCTGAAAAGGCCGCCCTGTTTGGTATAAAGCGTTTTGAATGAAAGACTTCAAAGCCAAACGGAGGCGGCCCTTATGAGAACAGAGTGTAAACAAGCCAGGTTCGAATTTCACGGACTATTTCAACGCAAAGTGAAGGCGCGGTTCGACGGCGGGAAGATCACCTCCGATGCAGGGGTGCTGCTGTTGCGAGAGGTCGAGAGGGGGACGGGTCTGATCGCCGGACTGGCTGAGTGTTTCAGGGATCACCGGGATCCGCGGTTGATCGAACACACGGTCGAGGAGTTGTTGGGGCAGCGCACTCTGTCTGGGGTACGAGGATCTGAACGATCATGATCAGTTGCGCACCGATCCGATGCTGGCGGTGGCGGTGAATAAGGCCGATCCGCTGGGGGAGAGGCGGCGGCAGGCCTCAGATCGGGGGAAGGCGCTGGCGGGCAGGTGTACGCTGAACCGGTTGGAGTTGACCGGCGCCGAGGTCGATGAGCAGGAGCGGTACAAGAAGATCGCGATGGACCCGGACCGGATCGACGGCTGGATGGTGGATGCCTTCGTGGAGTCCCACGAATCGGCGCCCGAGGAGATGGTGCTGGATCTGGATGCGACCGACGACCCGATCCATGGCCAGCAGGAAGGCCGGTTCTTTCACGGTTACTACCGCCACTACTGTTATCTCCCGCTGTACATCTTCTCGGGGGAGCATCTGCTGTGCGCCCGGTTGCGGTGTTCCAATATCGATGGGGCCGCGGGATCGGTGGAGGAACTGGAACGGATCGTCGGCCGGATTCGGCAGAGCTGGCCGGAGGTCTCGATCGTCATCCGGGCCGACTCGGGCTTTTGCCGGGATGACTTGCTCCGCTGGTGTGAAGACCATCACGTGGATTACGTGATGGGGTTGGCCAACAATGATCGGCTCAAGTCAGAGAGCGCCGAAGCGATGACTCAGGCCGAAGCCGAGTTCAACGCCACCGGGCGACCGGCGCGGGTGTTCAAGGATTTCCGCTACCGGACTCGCCACAGTTGGACCTCGGAGCGACGCGTCGTCGGCAAGGCCGAGTTCCTGGACAAAGGCGCCAATCCCCGATTCGTCGTCACCTCCCTGTCGCCGGAACGCCTGGGGGCCCGCGCGCTCTACGAAGACTTCTACTGTGCGCGGGGCGACATGGAGAACCGCATAAAAGAACAGCAGTTGGGTCTGTTCGCCGACCGGACCAGCGCGGCAACGATGCGCGCCAATCAACTCCGGCTGTATCTGTCCTCCGCCGCCTACATGCTCATGCACGCCTTGCGTCGTCTCGGACTGAAGCAGACCCCCCTGGCTCGCGCTCAGTGTCAGACGATTCGCTTGAAGCTCCTCAAGATCGGCGCCCAGGTCCGCCTCACGGTCCGCCACGTCTGGATCTCCATGTCGGAAGCCTATCCCTACAGCGAGGTCTTCGCTGCCGTCGTTCGAAACCTCCAGGCCATTCCTCTGCGCTGCTGAGGTCTGTCCCGATCAAACGCCCCCAAAAACGAAATCGTTCCATCGCTCAGGCCGAGCTCTGCCTGAATACATTCCGTCACGCTCTTCCGAACCCGAAAAACGCTCCATTCACGACCATCCACACCACCGCATCACTCGACCTGGACCGGATCGATAGCGAAACTCTCAGAAAACCGTTCCGGCCTGCCAAAATCACCTTCATTTCCAAATCGGTGATCTATGCGGGCTAGAAGCACGAGGTTGCTGTCCATCCAGTCGAGTCCCTCATCACAGACCACCAGGTCGAAACTGGAACGTTCGATCTCACGCCCGAGGGCCACCGGGTCACCGATGTGAACGACTTCGGCGGAGGGGAGATCTCGCACAAGCACCAGTTCGAGCAGTGTCGCGTCGGCAGAATCGTGGCCAACAAACAAGACTCGCGGATTCGACTTCATCACCATGTTCTGAACCCGGGGGCGGCTCACCCGCTGGTCGCAAAGAAGGAGTACGAATTCAAAGTTATGTCGCCTGCCCCCTCGTGTCAAGCCACCGCCCTGTGGCGTCGAAACGACCCCCTATTTTCCAGGTTTCCGCTGACAGATTTTCGGTTCTCTCAGCGCCGTTCTCGGCTTGCGGGCCCTGAACTTCCAACCTTCAACCCGCAACCTGAGGACGCCGCTGCCAGACCCGTCCCTTAAACTACTTGGCCTGGCAAGGGTGTGGAGGTAGCGCGCAGCAGGGACGACCCTGGTGGTCGCCCGTTAACCGGGCCGGCACAAGGCCGGTCCCTACGGGCGATGCGAATCGGATCGGACCTCGTAGGGTCCTCCTACTTTGGGGCGAGGTGCAGGGCCGCCTCCTGGCCTACGTAGTGGAGGAAATGCCGTTTGAAACGACCCAGCCGAAAGTACCCGATTGTGCCAACCACGACATAGCCTGCTTTGTCCTTGCTGCGGGAAGCGGACCAGTTTTCCGGGCCGACGGCGGCGACGAGCCTGCGAAAACCCCGCGTCTGGAAGTAGTGCTCCATCTCGAGGGATCGCGCCGTGGAGATCGACCGGCCCCGGAACCGGGGATCCGTAAAGACTTCGTAGACGTACACCGCATCGGGAGTGAGCCGGATGTCGCACTGAAGATAGCTGATGTGAGCACACCGGGTGGCAGCCCAGCAGGAGTGGGCAAGGGTTTCCGCATCTCGGACCAGGAAGCAGGTCTGTCCGTCCCGGAGACGCCTCAGGATCGCATCCGAATCGCCTTCCTGCCTGAATTCAAGGTAAGCGTTGACCTCGCCTTCGGTCATCGTTCGACAACCCGGCGGCCGCCCCGGCTCACCCGCAAGCGTGTTGTTCCCGATCTGTCTTTCAATGAGCTGCAGCCTTCGATAAACGGTCTCGCCAAGAATCTTGAACCAGAGGCTGCGGAGCCCCTCCTGGCGCAGCACTTCCCAGGCCCGTCGCAGGTTCTCACGGATGCCGACCGGTGGCACCGTCACGACCCGACCGACCCCTTGCGGCCGAAAAACTCGTTCCACCATAACTGAAAGGCGACAAGCGCCCGGACCCGCCGAATGTACACATCGCTCCCGTCCAGCCAGGCGTCGAACCGCTTTTCGATGGTCTTCTTGTTCAAAGGCCCCTCAGCCGAAGCGTCGAGTAGTACATCGCGCGCCCACCCCCGCAGCGGACCCCGAAAATACCGTCGTACCGGAGCCTGTAAGAAATGCTTTTCCCGACTGGCAATGAGGGCTGGGAGTTGCTGATTCAGCAGGGAAAGAAGATATTTGCCCTGACCATTCCTGTGCAGCAGGTCGGGGGGCAGCCGCCTCGCGAAGTCGACAATCGAATTGTCCAGAAAAGGCATCCTGACCTCGAGTGAGTTCGCCATGCTGATGCGATCGTTGACCATCAGCAAACCGTCGCAGAGGGTCCGGGTAAAGCCCACAGCCAAATGCCTTTGGAGCCGGCTGCCGCAAGACGCCTCAGTGTCGGGATCCAGACGAAGCGGGGTCAAATCCCCTTCCTCGGTGCCCACCCGGCTTTTCATCACGGCCCGTTTTTCGCGGCGAGTGAAGATTCGGAAAACTTCTGCGTCGGCAAGCCAATCGTCAGGAGCAGCCAGGACCCTGAGCATCCGCCCCCATTTGACATGAGTGACGTACTCCGCCGGCAACCGCGCCAGCACCTGGGGGACGACGCGACGGAGCCCCTGATAGGGAAGGTCGGCGTACCAGTCGTAGCCGCTGAAAAGTTCATCGGCTCCTTCCCCGCTGAGGGTGGTCTTCACAAACGACGATGCCAGCTCGGAAAGACGGTACTGCACGATGGATGGGAACGCCAGCGAGGGAACGTCCTGGTGAAGCGTGGCCCGGGGGAGCAAGCGGGGGAATGTCCCGGGAACGGAACTCACACTTCATGATGCTCGGAGCCAATCTGCTCCACGAGCGCGTGCTGGAACTTTTGCTCGTCTACCTCCGGGGCTTCCGGAAATACCACCGAGAAGGTCTTGAGGCGACGGGTCCCGACCCGGGAAGCCGCGGCCGCGACGAGTGAGGAGTCCAGACCCCCGCTGAGGAGCAGGCCGACCGGCACATCGGCCTTCAGATGAGAGTCGACGGCAGCGTCGAGGAGAAACTGTAGCTCCTCCGCATACTCCCGGTCGCCCTTTCGAACTACCGGGTCTTCAATGGTAAAATGCCAGTATCGGCGGGTTACGACTCCGCTCTCATCCGCGACCACGTACGTGCCTGCGGGCAGCTTCTGAACTCCGCTGAAGCAGGTTCGAGGCGAGGGGACGTACCCGAGGGACAAAAAAGTATCGATCCCAGTGAAGTCCGGTTCGGCAGGATAGCCGGCTGCGAAAAGCACCTTGATTTCAGAGGCGAAAAAAAAGGCGCTCTTATCAGCCGCGTAATAAAGCGGCTTCATCCCACAGCGGTCGCGAGCCAGGAGCAGCCGACGGCGGGGCACATCCAGAAGGGCGATGGCAAACATCCCCGCCAGCCCGGACAGGAACTCCGGGCCCTGGTCCTCGTAAAGGTGCACCAGAACTTCCGTGTCCGCCCTGGTGCGAAAACGATGACCGCGTTGCTCGAGCTCGAGCCGGAGTTCCTGATGATTGTAGATCTCACCGTTCATGACGACATGAACGGAGCCATCCTCGTTGGAAATGGGCTGTTTCCCCGATTCCAGGTCAACGATGCTGAGGCGGCGGCAGGCCAGCCCCGAACCAAGCTCGGGCAGCGCCAGCCGGCCGTATTCATCGGGTCCGCGATGCACCAGCACCTTCGCCATCCGCTCCAGCACCGACCCGAGTTGATCGGGCGGAAAGCGCGCATGGGTGATTCCTGCAATTCCACACATGAGAAAACACTACGATTCTACCTCGCGAGGGGCAACCACTGGCCAAGCAGAACGAGTCTCGGATTCCGTCGTCCTCTAGCGGGTTTCAAGAGGCGTCGAACAAGAATACATTAATTCCTACCAGTGGCTTCTCCTCACGAAACTCCCCGACTTTCACCAGCACTTTCAGGACCTCGTAGAGCTCTTCCCGAGGCCCATGAGACGCCACCAGCCAGATGCGTCGGTGAGGAGGAAGGGCTCGAATCTGCGCCCCGATTTCGGCCGGTGTACCTCGCAGCGGGTACTGGGGGACGTCTTTGTCGTACTTCCGAAAGTAGTAGTTGAAGGGTTCTTTTACAAAATTCTTGTGGATCAGAATCAAGTCCCCTTCGACGACGTTCTCCGCCACATAGCCGGCCGCCTGATCCCAGGACTCTTTCTTGTATGAAGTGAAATAGTCCACCAGTCCCCATAGATTCAAGCCCAGGACAGCACCAAGGACAATCACTCGCAGGACGCGCGGCTTCAGGGAAAGTATTCCTGCGCCCAGCATCAGGTAAAAGGGAATGGTTGTCCAGATCAGGGTTCTGGCAAGGAACAGGGGCCTTACCAGACTCACCAGCAGCAATCCCACGATCGGGGCTGTCTGCGACACCAGCAGGAAGACGGCCCACCCGGGCTTCCGGCGCCAACCGAGCAAGCCCATCCCCCACAGAGCCGTCAGGAAAACGTAACCCCCGACGTAAAGGACCACGGGTCCGGTGAGAGGGAGATACAGTGTTCCGAGAGTCTCGATCACCCGGCTCAAATCTGGACGCGGGATCCAGTAATCGGCCAGCACTTCGCGCGCTTGTGCGACCATCCGCGGCAGCCAGGGCGCCCAGCAGATGACAATCACTGCGTTGGCCAGCAGCCAGTTTCGCAAGAATTTTCCGCGCGGCAGGAGGCCGCTGACCAGACATATGAATACCAGGAGGCTACTGCTGAGCAGAAGGACGATCGCTGTGTTGTGGGTGTAAAGAGCACCGACCGTTCCCAGGACGACGGCCAGCCAGGCCGCCACGATTTCACGCCGGCTGGAAACGGGTGTCGCGCGTGCCCCGTGCAGAGGAGCACCGGAAGCGTCCGGCCCGTACCGGGCCAGCAGCGAGGCCATCCCCGACAGGCTCACAGCGGCAAGGAACACAAACAGTGCATACATCCTGCCTTCCTGCCCGTAGCGAACCTGAAAAGGTGCGATCGCAAAGAGCAGGGCTCCCACCAGGCCAAGTTGGACTCCTCCCAACCTGCGGCCCAGGGCGTAGACGAGAGGAACCGTGAGAACACCCAGCAGAGCCGATGGGGCACGCAGAAAGAACTCGTTATCCTCCCCTGCGATGGCGGGGATTCCCAGACCTGGAGCCCCGTGCATCCACACTCGGACTACCGAGTAGTAGAAGGGAGGGTGAACGTCCTGCTCTGTATTTCCAGCGTATCCCGCACCGATATAGAGCCAGGTAAGCACCTCATCGAGCCACAGCGGCTGTGTTCCCAGGTGATAGAAACGCAGACCCCCGGCGACCACCATAATGAGCACCACCAGTAGTACGGGTCGGCTCAGAGCGCCCTTTATCCCCGAGGGAACCTTCATCAACCGAGTATGATATCTCAGCCCCTGGACCGGACACGCTTGCCGTTCGCAGGGGCGACCCTGGTGGTCGCCCGCCGGCCGGGCCGGCACAAGGCCGGCCCCTACGGGAGATGCTATGTGATCGGACCACGGAGGGTCCTCCTACACTGGGGACGTCTCGGGAGGGCAAAGAGTAGGAGCCGCTTCCATGCGGCGATCGGATTGGACATCGCAGGGGCGGGTCGCCCGGCAGGGTAGACTGGACTGAGGAAGATACGATTGGGTCGTGAGTCGAAGGGCAAACTGCTGGATGGGGGCGAACCGGCCACGCCGGAGAGCCTGTTCCAGAAGCTTTCCGAACTGGAGATTCATCATGAAACGGTGCACCACGCGCCGCTGTTTACGGTCGAAGAAGCCCGCGCCGCACGGATTGAACTGACCGGCGGTTTCACGAAGAACCTTTTCCTCAGAAACAAAAAGGGGCGGATGTGGTTGCTGGTGTGTGATGAGAAACGCCGGCTCAACCTGAAAGAAGTCGCCAGAGACCTGGAGTCGAGACGCCTCTCTTTCGGGAGTCCGGACCGCCTGATGAAGTATCTGGGTGTCTCCCCGGGGGCAGTGACACCCTTTGCCGCCATCAACGACAGGCAAGGCCGGGTCCGTCTCGTGGTGGACCGGTTGCTACTCGAGTTCCCCGAACTGAACTTTCATCCCCTGGACAACGCCATGACGACCCGAATCGCCACTCGGGATCTCCTCCGCTTCCTAGAACACGAGGCCCACGCCCCTCAGTTCATCGACCTGGAGTAAATCAGAGCCCCCGGCGGAAGCCGGGGGTACAGAACCTTGCTCTGGACGGCAACCTTTCCTCCCGGTCTCCTTCACCCTGCTCTGCTGGCCGCAACCGGCGGGCATCTATCGGGTGGCCGGATCAATCTTCTCGACATCGACGTCGAGTTTCGCCTGCTCCCGGACCAGCGTTTCCCGGTCGATGCACCGGGCGCGATAAAGACCTGCCAGCGCGGCCTGGGCGATGTAGTCGGCATTCACCTCGAAAAAATCCCGCATGGATGGGCGCGACTCACTGAGGCCGAAACCATCCGTTCCCAGGGCCGAATAATTCGCCGGCATCCACTTGGCGATGCTGTTGGGCAAGACTTTCATATAGTCGGTGACGGCTACAACCGTGCCCCGTTCATTCTCGAAGAGCCGCTGAATATAGGGTATCCGTCGCGCCTCGAGCGGATGCAGCCGGTTCCAGCGCTCGCAGGCATCGGCCTCTCGATACAGCTCGTTAAAGCTCGTAACACTCCACAGGTCTACCGCATAGCCCATCTCCTCCAGGAGGCGGAGGCCCCCAGCGCCTGCTGCATGATGGCGCCACTGGCGAGGAGCTGGATCTTTTCACCCTCCTGCTGTGAGCGCTGAAAGCAGTAAGCCCCCCGCAGCACACCTTCCCGCACCAGCTTGCCAGCCGGGATTTCGGGCATGGCGTAGTTCTCGTTGTAAAGAGTGATGTAGTAGAGGACGTCCTCCTGATCCTCGTACATGCGCCGGATGCCGTCGCGCACAATCAGAGCGAGCTCAAAAGCAAACGCCGGATCGAGCTCTTGAGGTTGGGATAGGTGCTTGCCAGCACCTGGGAATGACCGTCCTGGTGCTGCAGACCCTCTCCGTTCAGAGTGGTGCGACCGGCGGTTCCACCCAGGAGAAAGCCTCGACACATCATGTCGCTGCAGGACCAGATCATGTCGCCGACGCGCTGGAACCCGAAGATAGAGTAAAAGATGTAAAATGGAATCATGGGCAGGCCGTGGACGGCATAGGCGGAACCGGCGGCCATGAACGAGGCCATGGCTCCCGTTTCGCAAATCCCCTCCTGGAGGATCTGGCCATCTCTGGCTTCACGGTAAGAGAGCAGGCTGTTCGCATCCACGGGCGTGTATGTCTGGTCGGCAGGGGAATAGATGCCCGCCATTTTGAACAGCCCGTCCATCCCAAAAGTGCGTGCCTCATCCGGCACGATGGGCACGATGTACCGACCCATCTTTTCGTCCCGCAACATCCGCGCCAGCATGCGCACGATCACCTGGGTGGTGGACACTTCCCGTCCGGCGCTACCCTGGAGAAACTCTTTGAATTCCTCCAGTGGCGGGGCCTCGAGTGCTGGGCAACTCACTTGTCGAGCGGGCACATAGCCACCCAACTCCTGCCGGCGACCCTGCAGATATCGCCACTCTTCAGTGGACTCGTCGGGACGATAGAAGCAGACTTGCCGGATGGCCTCGTCATCCAGAGGAATCCCGTATTCGCGGGCACACCGCAGGCGTTCTGAAGGATCGAGATTCTTTCTCTGGTGTGCGGAATTGCGGCCCTGAGCGGACGGTCCCAGGCCGTCGCCCTTTACAGTCTTCACCAGGATCACAGTCGGCTTGTCGGCGGTTCGGGCGGCGCGATCGAAAGCGGCGAAGATTTTCTTGGGATCCTGACCGCCCCGCTTGATCTCTTTGATTTCTTCGTCGCTGAGCGAGTTCATCATCTCTTCCAGTTCCGGACTTCCCTCCACCCAGTGCTCGCGCTGGATATCTCCCGTCGAGACCGAGTAGTATTGGTAATCGCCATCCACGGCATCCTCCATTCGCTTTCGCAGCACACCATTGTGGTCCTGCGCCAGAAGCCGGTCCCAGCCGCTGCCCCAGATCACCTTAATGACATTCCAGTCAGCACCCCGGAAGCTGCGCTCCAATTCCTGAATGATCTTGCCGTTGCCCCGAACCGGTCCGTCGAGGCGTTGCAGATTGCAGTTGACGACGAGCACGAGATTATCCAGATCCTCGCGGGCAGCGATGTTGATCGTGCCCAGTACCTCCGGCTCATCGGCTTCGCCGTCGCCAATGAAACACCACACTTTGCCGCCGGTGTTCGGTTTCAGTCCACGGTTCGCCAGGTACTTGGCAAAGCGAGCCTGATATATCGCTGCCGGCGTGGACAAGCCCATGGATGCTGAAGGCATCTGCCAGAAGTTTGGCATCAAGCGCGGGTGGGGATAAGAGGAGAGGCCTCCACCGGGCTCCAGTTCGCGCCGGAAATGGTCGAGCTGGGTCTCATTCAAACGGCCCTCGACGAAGGCGCGGACGTAGACACCCGGGGCGGCGTGGGGCTGGAATGACACCAGGTCGCCGTCGCGCCCCTCGGTGCCACCGCGAAAGAAATGGTTCAAACCGACCTCCATCATCGTCGCCGCCGACGCGTAGGTGGCAATATGCCCCCCGACGCCGGCTCCCCTGTCCTGGGCCCCTCAGCACCATAGCCATTGCGTTCCAGCGCACAATGTTCTCGATGCGCTTTTCCAGCAGTATGTCCCCCGGGTAGGGCGGCTCCTGGGCCGGAGAAATGGTGTTCACGTAGGGAGTGTTCAAGGCGGTTTCGCTAACAACGATTCCCCGCTCCCGTACGTGATTCCTTAGCCCGGATTATGCAAGAACCGTAGTTCGGTGTTGAAAAACGACTCGAGAAGTGGCCCAACTCGGAAGCGGGCAGTTGTGACAGGCGGATTTGCGAAGGATATGGGTTGGCGAGGCGTCTGAGTGGTTTGGGGAGTGAATTTCAGACAGATCTGGGCCTGGATGAGTGTCGGAAGCGGTTTTTCGGGGGAGCTGGGAAAAGCTAACTGGAGTTGAGGCGACTCAAGACGAGGTGGAAGAGGGGTTGTTCGGGAAAGGCTGAGGAAAGATGGACCCAGATGCGTCGAGTGGTTTGTCGGATCCGGGCCCCAATCTTGAGGACCCGACGACGTAAGGTTTCGATTTCGAGCTTGTGCCAGGGGGTTCCGTGAAGATAGTCGCGCAGGCGAACGAACATCTGGTAAGCCAGTGCATGCAGGAGGAGTCGAAACTGATTGGCCAGGAATCGATGACAGCTGAGTCGGTCCATGCTCAGATGATTCTTGAAGGCCTTGATGAAGTTCTCGGTCTGCCCTCGGTTTGTGTAGTGGTCATAAAGTGATTGGGAGCAGAGATCGTCCCGGTTGGTAACTACAAAGCGACGATTGATCCCACGCTGATCGACCTCCACTTTGACAATGACGCGACGGGATCGATCCCAGCTGTGGGCTCGATAAAGAAACTCGTCAAACTGACGCTGTTTTTCCTCCAGCTCAAGGAACCTTTCCCGAGTCGAATCCAGCAGGGGCTCGACCACTCGCTGCAGGCGAGGGTTTCGGCTTAACCCGATGACATATTGGAGTTTATTCTCTTCACATTCACAGAACTCGTAGAGCCGAGGCGTGGCAAAGCCGCTGTCGGCCCGAATCTCAATCTCGACATCCGTCCCCACTGCTTGTCGGATGGCCTCCACGACTCGCTTCAGAATGGGCACGATGTGAGAGGCAGCCCCCTTGTTGCCAGGTCTCAACAGGGCACAGACCAGGTCTCCCGTGTCGGCATCGAAGATCAGCAAAGGATGCAAAATGTGGTTTCGGTAATACCCGTGGTAGAAGGAGAACTCCTGTTGGCCGTGAGTGTGGTCGTCGGTACTGTCCAGATCCAGGATGATCTTGCTGGGACGTCTCTTCTTCAGGGAGCGCACATAACGGCCTAGCAGCCACCGGCTCAGACGCATCAGATCCTTCTTGGTGACGGAGTTCTCCAGGCGGGAGAAAGTCGGCTGGGTGGCCAAATCGGGATCGCTCTCTGGCAACTGATCACAGACTGTCTTGAGCATCGGATCCGAGCGCAGCGTATCGGCGTCGTTACAGTCTTCGTAGCCGGCCACGATCTGCAAGACTCGTTGTCGGATCAACTTCAACAGGTCATGACGAATGTAGCGTTGGTCTCGACTTTCCGAAATACAGGAACTGAAGCCCTCGCACAATCGATGTTGACGATCCAGCGATCCAAACAACAACCATCCTGCGTCGGAAGTGAGGCTCCCCCCATCAAAACGAGCCGTGATGTTTCTGTGGCTATGAAATGGCAGGGTATTCTGGCAGACTGTTTTTGACATTGCCGTAGCTCCTGTTTAGGGTCTTTGTTTCTCTAAACCCTTTTATATCAGAGAGCTACGGCCTTTTTTCTGGGCCCACATCTCACTTGAATTTAGATCTCTTGCATAATCCGGGCTAGCCCGCATAGATCACCGATTTGGAAATGAAGGTGATTTTGGCAGGCCGGAACGGTTTTCTGAGAGTTTCGCTATCGATCCGGTCCAGGTCGAGTGATGCGGTGGTGTGGAGGGTCGTGAATGGAGCGTTTTTCGGGTTCGGAAGAGCGTGACGGAATGTATTCAGGCAGAGCTCGGCCTGAGCGATGGAACGATTTCGTTTTTGGGGGCGTTTGATCGGGACAGACCTCAGCAGCGCAGAGGAATGGCCTGGAGGTTTCGAACGACGGCAGCGAAGACCTCGCTGTAGGGATAGGCTTCCGACATGGAGATCCAGACGTGGCGGACCGTGAGGCGGACCTGGGCGCCGATCTTGAGGAGCTTCAAGCGAATCGTCTGACACTGAGCGCGAGCCAGGGGGGTCTGCTTCAGTCCGAGACGACGCAAGGCGTGCATGAGCATGTAGGCGGCGGAGGACAGATACAGCCGGAGTTGATTGGCGCGCATCGTTGCCGCGCTGGTCCGGTCGGCGAACAGATCCAACTGCTGTTCTTTTATGCGGTTCTCCATGTCGCCCCGCGCACAGTAGAAGTCTTCGTAGAGAGCGCGGGCCCCCAGGCGTTCCGGCGACAGGGAGGTGACGACGAATCGGGGATTGGCGCCTTTGTCCAGGAACTCGGCCTTGCCGACGACGCGTCGCTCCGAGGTCCAACTGTGGCGAGTCCGGTAGCGGAAATCCTTGAACACCCGCGCCGGTCGCCCGGTGGCGTTGAACTCGGCTTCGGCCTGAGTCATCGCTTCGGCGCTCTCTGACTTGAGCCGATCATTGTTGGCCAACCCCATCACGTAATCCACGTGATGGTCTTCACACCAGCGGAGCAAGTCATCCCGGCAAAAGCCCGAGTCGGCCCGGATGACGATCGAGACCTCCGGCCAGCTCTGCCGAATCCGGCCGACGATCCGTTCCAGTTCCTCCACCGATCCCGCGGCCCCATCGATATTGGAACACCGCAACCGGGCGCACAGCAGATGCTCCCCCGAGAAGATGTACAGCGGGAGATAACAGTAGTGGCGGTAGTAACCGTGAAAGAACCGGCCTTCCTGCTGGCCATGGATCGGGTCGTCGGTCGCATCCAGATCCAGCACCATCTCCTCGGGCGCCGATTCGTGGGACTCCACGAAGGCATCCACCATCCAGCCGTCGATCCGGTCCGGGTCCATCGCGATCTTCTTGTACCGCTCCTGCTCATCGACCTCGGCGCCGGTCAACTCCAACCGGTTCAGCGTACACCTGCCCGCCAGCGCCTTCCCCCGATCTGAGGCCTGCCGCCGCCTCTCCCCCAACGGATCGGCCTTATTCACCGCCACCGCCAGCATCGGATCGGTGCGCAACTGATCATGATCGTTCAGATCCTCGTACCCCAGACAGAGTCCGTAGATGCGCTGCCCCAACAACTCCTCGACCGTGTGTTCGATCAACCGCGGATCCCGGTGATCCCTGAAACACTCAGCCAGTCCGGCGATCAGACCCGTCCCCCTCTCGACCTCTCGCAACAGCAGCACCCCTGCATCGGAGGTGATCTTCCCGCCGTCGAACCGCGCCTTCACTTTGCGTTGAAATAGTCCGTGAAATTCGAACCTGGCTTGTTTACACTCTGTTCTCATAAGGGCCGCCTCCGTTTGGCTTTGAAGTCTTTCATTCAAAACGCTTTATACCAAACAGGGCGGCCTTTTGAGGTCCTATCGGTGATCTATGCGGGCTAGTCGTCGCGGGCAAAAGCCGAGTCGAAGGCCGCTCCCGGGGGTGCGAAATCGAGTTTCTTGACGAAAGCCGCAGCTTCGGCGGCCCCGTGCTCCCGGTCCATCCCCGGGTCCTCCCACTCCACGGAGAGGGGACCCGCGTATTCGATTTCGTTCAGGGCTCGGATAATCGACTCAAAATCGATCCGTCCACGGCCCAGCGATCGGAAATCCCAGAATCTGTCGGGATGGCCGAACCCAAGGTGGCCACCAAAGACTCCGGCGCGGGTGGGCCGGTCGGACCAGCCCACGTCTTTCATGTGAACGTGATAGATCCGTTCCCTGAAATGGCGGATGAAACCAACGTAGTCCACTCCCTGGTAGCCAAGGTGGCTGGGATCGTAGTTGAAGCCGAACGCTTCCCGGCCCCCCAGTGCATCGATGGCTCTGTCGGCGGTGGCGAGGTCAAAGGCGATTTCGGTGGGATGTACCTCGAGGCTGAAACGGACGCCTTCCTCATCGAAAACATCCAGGATCGGGTTCCAGAGTTTCGCGAACTCCCGGAAACCTTCGTCGATCTGCGCCGGATCCACCGGAGGAAAAGAATAGAGGAGATGCCAGATGCTGCTTCCCACAAATCCGCTGACGACGTTGACTCCCAGGCGAGCGGCCGCCCGGGCGGTCACCTTCATTTCTTCGATCGCTCGGGCTCTGACCCCTGCCGGATCGCCGTCCCCCCACACACGGGCCGGGAGAATCGCCTGGTGGCGCTGTTCAATGCGGTCGCACACCGCCTGCCCCACCAGATGATTGGCGATGGCGTGGCATTCCAGACCGTGGCGCTCGAGAACTTCGTGGCGGGATCGGCAATAGCCCTCCTCCTCGACCGCCCGGACGACGTCGAAGTGGTCGCCCCAGCAGGCGAGCTCCACACCGTCGTACCCGAATGACCTGGCCTTCCGGCAGATGGTCTCGAAATCGAGATCCGCCCACTGACCTGTGAAAAGAGTGACGAGTCGTTTCATTTTCTATTGATCCTCTCTAAGAATTACCGATGGGCTCGCCCGGAGGTGCCGCGGGAGGCCCCGGGCTTGTAAACTCATGATGGGGCCGCTGCAGAAAGCTCGTGATCCGGCGCAGCGCCTCCTCTGCGTGGGCCAGTTCCACCCCGACCTGGATGGACCGCCCATCCAGGTGAACAGCCAGATCTCTCAACTTGGAAGCAGCAATGGAGCGGGCGTCCGATGACGTGCGTGGACTCTCGGCCAGCTCGATGAGCCGGTCGAGCACCACTCTTTCTACAGCCCGAGTCGTTGCGGCGGCCCATCCGTCGCGGGATGTGGGTGCTTTCCAGGTCGCCGCCAACAGACTCTCGATCACTCCTTCCAGGCCGGGCTGGTTGGGATCGAGGGCGCCGGCCAGGGCAAGCCGAGAGGCCCTCTGAGCCTCCAGCAAGACGGAGACAATCAAATCGGCGAGCACGGTGGTGGCTGAAAGTGGATCGAAAATCCGACCGGTGGTTCTGGGAAACTGCTCGCGCCTGTCCTGGTAGCCAAAAGGAGCCGGGACCAGAAGGTCAAGCAGGCGCCTGGGCAGCGTCACCTCGTCCACTCCAAGAGCCTTGACCAGGACGGCAAGAGCCCGCTTCTGGGCCTGTGGCTCGGTCATCCGCTGTCCGGGCAGAGGATCGCCACGAAGCCTGTAAGTGTAGGTGTAGCCGCCCAGCAGCCGGGCCGCAGCCTGTAGCTGGTAGCGATGGTGCAGATAAGCGGGAACCAGGAGATCGGTCAGTTCTCCAAGAGAGGCTCCTGACGGAAGGTTCTCCCGGCTGAAACCATCCAGGGCAATTCGGCGCACCTTCATCGACTGTTCCAGGGCGGCGACCGGGTCCGGACCGTTGTCCCAGGGGCTGGCGTAGGCATGGGCAGCCCCGGACCCGAGCGCATCAGCGTCCGTCAAAAAGTAAAGGCCACGCTCGAAGGCGTCTTCAAGAATGTTCTTCAAGGCGGCGGCCTCATCCGTCTCCGGGGGGAAGTCCGAGTACGCGTACCGAATGGCAACCTTGTCCCATTCGCCGACACCAACGGCATAGGCGTCGCTCAGATTCAGCGACTGATCGTCATTGATTCCGACCAGTGGAGCTGGATAGTCCATGACGGACTCACGGCCGAAATGGCTGGCAGCGAAGTTGTGGGCAAGGCCCAGAGTGTGTCCGACCTCATGAGCCGACAATTGGCGGATCCGCGCCAGCGCGATCTCGGTGGCTGAAACGTCGGGGTCAAAAGCGGCAAGATACAAGGCGGCAGGCCCGGCGGCGAAGTTGCAGATGCCGGAGCCATACGCGGCAGGGAACAGGGGTTGGAGCCCTTCGATGAGCCTGCGGTCGTGGCGGGCTCGCAGGGAACCCAGCTGCACGTGAGCTTTCAGGATCTCTCCGCTGCGAGGATCGATCACCGAATGGCCATAGGACCATCCGCGGCTCGAGCGGTGAACCCACTGGATCACGTTATAGCGAATATCCAGTGGGTCGGCCCCCTGGGGAAGGATTCCGACTCGGAAGGCATTGCGGAAGCCGGCCGATTCGAACGCCTGGTTCCACCAGCGAGCCCCTTCCAGGAGAGCTGATCGAACCGGCTCGGGGACCCCCGGGTCAAGGTAATAGACAATCGGTTCCACTGCCTCGGAGGAGCGGGCGAAGCGAGCTCTCTTGCGCAGGCGGTGACGGGACACCAGGCGTCGCTGGAGCGGTTGCTCCAGAGGGGTCGCGAAATCCGAAAAAAGTATGCTGAGACCGCCGACCCGGGGATCGAATGCCCTGGGTGTGTAGTGACCATCCGGCAGCCGGATCAGGGAATGACGCTGACGGATGCTGGGGGCCTCCGGAGTGGGAGTCACCTCGGCAACCAGAGGACCCGGAGCCGTGGTGCTGAAGGTGAGGAGAGCCTCCAGCTCCACGTTGTCCGGGAAAGCACGGGTCCGGGGCGGAAAAACGACGCTGCGTTTCTCGTCGAGCTGGAAATCTCCCTGACCGGATTCCCGCAGCCGGCCGATGACATCGTGGGCATCCCGGATGATGAAGTCCGTTGCGTCGACGAGGACGCCGGGATCGCTCTCTGCGGCCACCCACCCACTCCACAAGACCGATTGGGCAAAGGACTCGGTGACCGCGGCCTTCTCCGCAGGGTTGTCCGTGATGGCACGGAAGCGCTGGCTCGGCTGGACCAGTAGTATCTTCGGCCCGATTCTGTCGAAACGGACGATCCTTGCCCGGCCCGGGCGGGTGCGGTCCAGGCCGATGATACTCGAGCCCAGTCCCGTAGCCAGTGACTCCTGGTAAAGAAACTCCTCGCCGAGGCGATCGATTTGAAGCCACAGCCGGCCGGCCCCGGCCTCCCGGTAGAGGGTGAAAAAGCCATCCTGCCGTTCCATCCCCCGGGTCTTCTCTTCGATGGAGGGCTGAGCGCCGACCTGGCTCACGATCCCCGGCAGGAGCAAGAGTAAGATGCGTGCTGCTGATCTCATGTGCACGTTCCGGCCGGGCAAAGCAAAGCCAAGATTATACTGCCTCCGCGATTAGCCGGATCAAGTCGCCAGAGCCCTCCCGGCCCGCTCCTCAATCCTGTAGGATCTCGGAGGGCTTTCCCCATTTTGAGGCAAAGACCATAGCGGCTAAAGCCTTGTGCTGACGGCGGGCCTGGTCGCGCTTTCTGAGCTCCGGAGTCAGGCTGTCAAGATCGGCGGCGTAGCCGATGGCGATACCGGTTATGGCCTCGTGATCCGCGGGTAGCTCGTACAGCTCGCGGGCCCGGTCGGGGAGTATCCCGGCCATCTGATGCACAGCCAGACCCCGCGCTGTAGCCTCCAGGCAAAGATTGGCCGTGGCCAGGCCCAGGTCGTGCAGGGCGTGGTGGTTCTCCCGGTCGTTACGGGTGAATCTCTGGCTGGAAATCCCCAGAACCAGGACCGGGGCGGCTCTGGCCCAGGCCTGGTTGCCCTCCACCAGACAGGAGAGCAATCGATCGAACTCCTCGGGGACGGTTTTGGTGGCGACGACATAGGACCAGGGCTGTTCGTTGAATGAGGAAGCCGCCCAGCGGGCTGCTTCGAAGAGCGATCTCAAGTCGGAGTCGGAGACCGCTCGTTCGGAGAAGCCATAGGGACTCCAGCGGGAAGCGATGAGGTCGTGCACGGGATGGTCGGTCGATACTCTGGTCATCAGGGAAAGATTCCTCCAGGTCAGAAACAGTCTACCCGCTCGCTCTTTTTTGTAGTACTCCCGATGGAAAATTCGAGGCCTTCGCCGGCAGGACGGCGAGGGTGGCGTTCCAGCTCGGTCCTCGGGAGAGAGAAGTGGCAGGGACCGGGGGGGCTGCGACCGGGGGGATTTAAACGGTGCGCAGCCCCCCCGGTCCCTGCCACTTCTCCGGTGATCGGCAAGAGGCTCTGAGGCTGCGGCGGCTGTGTCGAGCCGTCATGGAGAAGTTTCCGGCCGGATGGCCACGAGGGGCGGCCTGTTCCCTACTGCTGCTGCTGGCCCCGCGCTGCCTTGCACCCTTTTCGAGTCCTGGCCCGAGCTCCGGGAACATCCACCCGAAGCGAGATCTTGCGAAATTTCCCGTCCCGTTTTGTATTGGTGGACGTATAACTGATGCTGTAGAGACTGCGCATCTCCTCTGCGATTTGAGCAAAGATGGAGCTGAGATTGAGGAGATTTTCGTTGGCCTCATAGAGTTCTCCGCCCGTGACCTTGGCCAGCTGCTTCAGGTAGGAGCGGCCCCTTTCATACTCAGCCTCCACGTCGGCGCGGCTGCGGCGGCCTCCGGGGAACGAGCCCGGTAGTTGAGGCGGGGTTCCAAGTTGACCGAAACTGAAGCCCGGAACCGTGGTGGGAGTCCGCATCGGGACCTGACGGGGACTCATCATCTGGTAGCGGGTGTCGAACTGTATGGAGTAGATGGTCGTTTCGGCCTCCTTCGCCACTTCAATCGTCTCCCCTCTCGAGGATTCTCGACTCGCCGTGTCGATGCCGTCGGAGAACAGCACCATGACTTTTCGGTAGGGGTGTGCCTCGATTTCCTGCATCCCCAAAAAAACCCCATCATACAGTCTCGTCCATTCTCCCGTCCGGGTCGATTTGATGGCCCGGCCCGCGGCGTCTTTGTTGCTCGTGAAGTCACTGTCCAGATAAACCTCGTCGTCAAAGGAGATGACCATGACTTCATCCTGTGGGTGGATCTGATCCACGAATTCGATGGCCGAGTCCTGGATGGGGGCCAGCTTACCTTCGGTGCTGGAGCTGGTGTCGAGTAGCAGGACCACGCTGAAGGGTGCGTTCAACGGGAAAAACGCCTCGATCCGCTGCTCCACTTTGTCTTCGAAGATCTGAAAGTCTTCGCGCTCGAGGCCCGTGATCGGACGTCCGTTGCGGTCGGTCACGAGGACGTTGAGCAGAACCGACTCGACCTGGGCCCGGATAACCGGATCATCCTGCGGTTCACCGCGGGACTCGCCACTCACGGCCAGCAGCGCCAGGGCTGCCGCAATCTTCAGCTTCTTCATTCCCACCTCCTACCAGCTGGTCGATTTCCTATTCTCCGCCGTTCGAAGCCTTCATTCCAGTTTGATGTGTCAGGGAGTTGGTTCCGTTCACTGTCTCTCGTGCTGCAGGCCCGGGGCTGCCGGCCTCAGGCCGTGACCACAAACCACGAGAAGGGGCCGTAGCGGAGCCTACTAGAATGAATGACGCAGTCTGCCAATCGGCTGTCTGCAGGGGGTAAACGCCAATATGTACAAGAGTCAGAAGTTGAGGGTGACGAGTCTCCTCCTGGTGTTCATTCTGGCAACTACCCTCTCCCTGCTCTTTTCACAGCAGGGTTTTCAGGTCGGGTTTTCGTTCTTCACGGCCACGGATGATCAGCCTGTGCCGGTCGGAGCCGGGCTCTTCAGCTTCCGCAACCCCCAGGGAGTGCTGGTTTCCGAAGCCGCCGTTTCGGCCACTCCGCCTATTTCTCGAGGGCGAGTCTACATCGGAGGCGATGCACCGACGGGAGTCGCCTTTGCCAATCCCTGGAAGGAATCGGTTGCGGCGGATCTCACGGTCAGAGACGCGGTCGGCACGCCGATGGCAGCCGCTCACATCAACCTCGCCCCCAGGAACCACTCACCACAATTTGTGAGCGAGCTCTTCCCCCAGCTGGAGGAGGGATTCACTGGCACCCTGATCTTCGAGACAACGGATCCGGACCTGGGCCTTGGCACCGTTACGCTGCGACAGAGCATGAACTCGCATGGCGAGCCCCTCTTCGCCACCCTTCCCGTTGTCGATCTCAGCGAGGGCGCCGCTCCCGCCGGTGCTGCGGATGGTGTGATCGTTTTTGCCCAGGTCGGAGCTGGACCGGGCCTTTCCACAGCCATTATCCTGATCAACCCTACCGACTCCGAGATCAGCGGTGCGATCCAGCTGACCGCCTCTGACGGCAGCCCGCTCTCCCTCACCTCCAACGGGGTCACAGCCTCTCAGTTTGCCTATCAGCTCTCAGCCAACGGAACCGGGGAACTGGAGTTCACTTCTTCCTCCGATGAGACGCTCAGCGGATACGCGTCGGTCTTGCCGAACAAGGGATCGGCTTTGCCCTCCGGAACGGCCATCTTCCGTTTCCGGGAGGGGGACAATCCGGTTTCTGAAGCGGGCGTGGCCGCCATACCCCCCAGCGACCGGGTCCGCATGTTCGTGGACAACCGGGACACGCTGACCGGCGTTGCCCTGGCCATCCCGGGGGCAGCCGCAACAGACTTCGAATTTACCCTCCTCTCTCTGGAGGGTGTCGTCCTGGACAGTGCCAACCGCAACGTCCCGGCCAACGGGCACACGGCCGTCTTTGTCAACGAGATATTCTCGGCCCTGGAGGCAGGATTTCAGGGTCTGATGGAGATTTCGACCTCGGCGAACGGCCTCCAGGGTCCTCCGGTGCAGTTTGTCCCGGTGAGCCTGAAACTGACCATCAACCAGCGCGAGGACAACATACTGACGACGCTTCCCGTGGCCGACATGAATCGGGTTCCCCAGCACGGCACCTACATCTTTTCGCAAGTCGGGTTCGGTTTCGAGCCTGGCCTGGGGGAGCTGAACACCCGCCTGATCTTCATCTCCGCCGATACTGGCCGAACCGGGATGGGGCGCTTGTTCTTCTTTCGGTCGGATGGAAGCGACCTCTCGTTTCCGCTCGAGGACTTCGACGACAGTCGCTTCACTTATGAGATCAAGAGTGGAGGCGAGATCGTCTTCACGCCCGGTATCTTGTTTGACATTGCCGCCATTCTCGTGGATCCGGCCAATCTGGTTGTCAACGAGGGCAACACGATCTCTCTTGATCCCATTACGCTGGATGAAGAAGGGGAGATCCGGGATGACTTCGAGCTCCAGTTCGCGAGCATGGATGCGGCTACCGTCAGCGTCGATGCGAACGGGAACATGACCGGCGAAACGCGTGGTTTCGCCGACATCGTGATCTCTTCGGGTAATGTGGTCGAGACCTTTCAGGTTGTAGTCCCCACCCTTGTGGAAGGCGGCGCGGGTTTTGGCATCACGGGCGTCGCGCAGGACTTCGGGGGTAAGGCCTATCTGGCCAATACGAGGCGGAATACGGTCATGCTCACCGAGAACCTCATTGACGTGGCCCAGGTCTGGGCCGGCAAGAATGGAATTGCGGGCTACGTTGACGGGCTTCGCAGCGACGCGCTGTTGAACGGTCCTACTTATCTCGCGCTGGATCAGGCCGGTGGCACTCTTTACCTAGCCGACAGCTCCAATCACGTGATCCGGGCTGTAACCCAGGGCGAGAATGGTGCGGTCTCGACTCTGGCCGGCACAACCGAGCCGGGGAACCAGGACGGAGAGGCCGCCAGTGCCACGTTCAACCATCCCGCGGGAGTCGCACTCGACCGGAACGCGGGACTGTGGGTGGTGGATACGGCCAACCACACCGTGCGCAGGATCGACCTGCCGACGGGTATTGTCAACACGATTGCGGGACTTCCGGGTGTAGCCGGACTGGCGGACGGCAGCGGCGACGAAGCCCGCTTCAATGCTCCAACAGGACTCGCTGTCGAAAAGGAACTGCTGCGGTCCGAGTTGCAGCGCCGCCACAGCGGGGAGCCGGCGCCACCCGTGAGTGTGATTGTCGCGGACACCGGTAACGGTCTTTTACGGCGCATCTGGGAAGATGGCCTGGTTGAAACGATCGACCCCACCAATGTCGGTCTCCAGGGTACAGGAATCTCGACCTCCGGCGACGTTCTGGAGGATTTGCCTGTCGAGTTCGACGAGCCGGCGGGCGTGGTCGTCGATGCGTTCGGGAACATTTACGTCAGTGAGCCTTCGATTGGCCGGGTCCGCTTGCTGCTCTCAAACGGCGAGGTCGTGCAGGCCGCTCAGACCGGCACTTTCAACACTCCCCTGGGTCTGGCCACTACGATCCCGGGGTGTATCCTGGTGGCGGAGAGACTGAATTCTGTGCAGGAAATCCGCTACGCCGGCCCGGAGCTGACGTCGGTCAGTCCCTCTACGGGCGGCAATCCGGGTGGAGAGCTGATCTCAATTGAAGGAGGCAACTTCGCTCCTGATTCGGCTCTCTCGATTGACGGAACACCCGTCCTGGATTTCGAAATCCTCAGCACCACCAGGATCGACTTCATTCTTCCGCCGCTTCCCAGCGGGGTCCGGACCTTGAGCGTGCAGCACCGGGGCGGACTGGTCCAGTCGCCGCTACTGGTGGAGCCAGTCGCCCTGTCCGAGTTGAACGACGGCGAGGTCACCACCCTGGCCGGGGGGACGGCGTTTGGCGGCGACGGGCAGTTTGCGACCGAGGCGGCAACAGCCTTTCCGGGAGACGTCATTGTTGACCTCCTCGGCAACGTGTTCGTGGCCGACAGGGAGCATCATCGGATCCGGAAGATGGACAGCGCGACCCGGATCCTGACGACCATCGCCGGAACCGGTGTCCGAGGGTTCAGCGGGGATAACGGTCCCGCGGTTCACGCCAGCCTGAGCTTTCCGTCTGCCATCGCTCTGGACGGCGGCAGCAACCTCTTTATCGCGGATTCGGGGAATCACGTCGTTCGCTCGCTGGATCTCTCCAGCGGAATCATTTCCCGGGTAGCGGGGGTCGGAGAGCCCGGTTTTTCGGGAGATGGAGGTCCGGCGCTCAATGCCAGTCTCGCGGCTCCGGGAGGTGTTGCTTTCGGGGAGGGCAACCTTCTGATTGCCGACACTCTGAACGAGAGAATTCGCAGCGTTGACACGGCTACGGGAATCATCACCACCATCTATCCCGTGGCGCCCGACCCGGCACCGAACACTTCACTGCAGGGGAACGGGGAGATCCCTTTTAATCCTGCGGGTCTGGCCCTGGATGCCGGGTTCAGCCTGTTCATCGCCAATCCAGCCGGCCATACCGTAGAGGTCCTGGAACTCGTGAGCGGGATGCTTCATCGGTTGGCCGGAACCGGTACTCCCGGTTTCTCGGGAGACGGAGGACCCCCCGATGAGGCCGGCCTCAACGCCCCCTCTGATGTCACAGTCGACCCCACGGGAGCCGTCTGTATAGCCGATCGCGGGAATCACCGCGTACGGTGCATCGATGCCGATTTCGAGACCATTCAGACGGTTGCCGGGACCGGAACACAGGCCTTTTCGGGGGACGGAGCGGATGCGGTGGCGGCCGATTTGAACTCACCAATCGGGATCGCTGCCAACGGAGCAAACGATCTTCTGATCGCGGATTTCGGAAACCATCGGCTCCGCCGCGTGGCCCCGCCGACAGGCACGATCACGACGCTTGCCGGCAATGGAGAGCTGCCCGCCACTGGCGACGACGGTCAGGCCTGGCTGGCCGCTCTGAATGCCCCTCACGAGATTGTCGTCAGTTCTCTGGGACAGGTTTTCGTGGCAGACTCGGGCCATCATCGGCTGCGGATCATCACACTCGACGAGGCCAAGGCCCCACTTCTGCCTACCGGTGACCCGGCCTCCGAGGGTGTGATTTCCTCGATTGTGGGAGATGGGATTCGGGGCTTCGCCGAGGATCTTGTTACATCCCTGGACTCCCCAACCAACTATCCCTTCGGCATTGCCCTGGACTTTGACGGCAACCTCCTCTTCAGTGAGAACGGCAATCATCGGATTCGGCGCATCAATGACGCCCTGGCAACGTTTACTCCTTCCGTCCTGCTCCTGGGGGACACCACCGGCGGCGGCCCCGGATCGATCGAGACCACAGCAGGTACCGGGGGAATGGGCTCCTCAGGAGACGGAGGTGCTGCCCTCCTGGCCACCTTGAATTCCCCCCGGGGCGTTGCCGCCCTGTTGAGCGACGTTTACGTCGCTGACGAGCTCAACCATCGAATCCGCCGGGTTGACGGTGTCACGGGAGTGATTGAGACGGTGGCAGGGAATGGAGTGGCCGGGTTCAGCGGAAACGACGGACTGGCCCTTCAGGCCAGTCTCAACCGACCACGGAGTGTTGCGGTTGCGCCCAGCGGCGACCTTTTCATTGCCGATACCGGCAATCATCAGATCCGGATGGTTTTCGCGACAACCGGGATCATCGTAGCGCTGGCAGGAAACGGAGTTCCGGGATTTGACGGTGACGGCGGGCAGGCCACTCTGGCCTCGCTCAACCGTCCGGAAGGTGTCGCGCTGGATGCGTTTGGCCGGGTCTTTGTTGCCGACACCGGCAACAACCGGGTTCGACAGGTTGCGCCCAACGGCGTGATTACGACGATCGCGGGCACCGGGTTACCGGGGGTCATGGGTGACGGCGGAGATGCTCTGGACGCGGCTTTCCGGGAGGTCAGCAACGTCTGTGTCGATCAGGGTATCTGGCTGTTCATTACGGATCGAGGAAACCAGCGGATCAGGATTGTCCGGAATCCCTGAGAGTCCGACAAAAAAGTCGTCGATATCGGGATGGAACGAGGACCTGCGGGGCCGTGGGCCACGACTGAGGCGTTGTATGCAAGCATTGTCGCCGGGTGGTCGCTGGCCGGATCGGCGTGGGCCAGGTTGCCACCAACAGGGCGTCCATCACCACAAAAAAAAGTAGAGGAGCAGAAGCAGCACCAGGATCCCGCCGCCGATCCAGACGGGGGTCGGCACCAGGTCCCGGGCCACCTCACGGGTCACTTTGGCGGCAAACTCAGTCTGAGAGGGGGCCGCGACCTCAGGGACCGCCGCAGGATCCCCGCCGACCGTCGAGGCAGCGTTGCGGGCCGTCAAGGTGGCATTCAAGCCTTCCAGGCTCTGCTTGATGATCGCTTTGGCCGAGCTTTCGATGAGACGCTGGCCCACGCTGGCAATCCGGCCGCCGACCTGGGCATCGCCGTCGTACGTCATCCGGGTCTTGTCTTGTGCAGCGGCGATATCGATGCGGGCGGTCGCCTGTACGAATCCCTGGGGACCCTGGCCATCCACTTTCATGGTGTAGCCATTGGGTGGATCGATGTCCTCGAGCTGGATCCGGCCGCGAAACTTTCCCTGGACGGGGCCGACCTTGATGTGGAGCCCGCTCTCGTACTGGTTTTCACCCACCAGCTCCAGCTTTTCGGCACCTGGCATGGTGGCCGCCATCACTTCCGGATTCATCAATCCCTCCCAGACCTGCTCCGGGGGTACGTCGAATGTGTATTCGCCTGAAACCTTCATAGATGAGAGGTTCGCGCAAGACTCGAAAGAAGCCGTGGCCTGTGCCGTGGCCCTGCCTCCCAAGGGGCTCCGGCACCCTTGAATCGTACTGCATCGAATGTTACCAGAGCAACCGGTTGCAATCCCCGGTCCGAGTAGCCGGAGTCAACGCTTTTTGCGGCCCCCGGTCGGTGTGTAGCCTTTGCGAGTCCGGACTCGAGCATCGGGCACGTCAACCCGAACTGAGATCTTTCGGAACTTCCCTTCCAGATTCGTATTCGTAGAAACGTAGCTAAAGGCATAGAGATTGCGCATCTCTTGGGAGTGTCCTTCCTGGCAGGTACTCCGGCTGACCTGCTACAGGGAGTGGGAGCGTTATACTGAGGCGGTGAGCTCCATTGCCGCCAATCTGCAGAAAATCGAGGGTCAGGTGAGTGTTGCGGCCAGAAGAGTTGGCAGAGATCTCCGATCCGTGCAGATCCTGGCGGTCTCCAAGACGTTTCCGCACCAGGCGGTGGAGGAGGCGCACCGCTCGGGTCATAGCGCGTTCGGCGAGAACCGCGTCCAGGAAGCCGCCGCCAAGATTCCCCTCTGTCCGGAGGGAATCGAATGGCACCTGATCGGACCGCTTCAATCAAACAAGGCGCGCACCGCCGTTCAATTGTTCGATGTGATCCAGACGCTGGATCGCCCTAGAATTGTTCACAAAACGGGTCGAGCCGCGGAAGATCAGGGCAAGGAGCTGAAGGTCTATCTGGAAGTCAACGTGGGTGGGGAAGCCCAGAAGCACGGCTCCGGCCCCGATGACCTCCCGCGTTTGCTGGAAGCCCTGGAGCAGCATCCGAGTCTCCACCTCCAGGGCCTCATGTGCATTCCACCATACAGCCCGGATCCCAAGGAAAGCCGACCTTTTTTCCGCCAGCTTCGGTCTCTTCTCGAACAGGTCAACCGATCGCGTCCCGAGCCGCTGAATCAGCTCTCGATGGGAATGAGCCGGGACTACGAGATCGCGATCCAGGAGGGTGCCACACTGATACGGGTCGGTACGGCGATCTTTGGCCCGCGCCGGGCTCGATGATCACGATTTTCGAGCAGGGAGGAAAACCCTGTTTCCGGGTCCGTGTACAGCCCAGAGCCAGTAACCTGGCCATCACCGGGTGCTGGCAGGAGGCCCTCAGAGTGCGTTTGACGGCTCCTCCCGTCGCAGACCGTGCAAATCGACAATTGGTAGAATTGCTGGCGAGCTCCCTGGACATTTCCAGGAGTTCGATCAGACTCCTGGCCGGTCGCGGCAGCCGGCTGAAAACCGTCCAGGTTCTGACGCTCTCTGAGAATGAGCTAAAAAGCCGACTTACACCATACCTGGTGTAGGCATGACTCTAAGAACACCATATAATGGGTGGTAGGCCTCTGTCCGTGGAATCGATCCAATGTCAGATCCGAGGTCTAGACTGGCCAAACTTTTCGGCGATTCCGTGCCCCTCTTGAGACCGGAAACATCGAGGTTCCAACCAAATCAGACAGGAGGGGAAATGAAGAGACAGGAGGGGAAATGAAGAGACAGGAGGGGAAATGAAGAAGCTGGCCAAGGTCACCCACAAGGACGGATTGAAGTGCGCTCGTCATTTTACGCGCGATGGAGAGCATCCGTTCAAGCAGGTGAAATGGGAAGAGCGTGTCGCTGAGATCAAAGATTGGCACACCGGTAAGGTGGCCTTTCGCCAGGCCGACCTGGAATTTCCGGAGTTCTGGTCTCAAAGGGCGACCGACATAGTTGCCAGCAAGTACTTTCGAGGACACCTGGGCAAGCCCGGGAGAGAAAGCAGCCTCAAGCAGTTAGTGGGCCGAATCGCGGATACGATCAGCGCGTGGGGTGAAGAGAAGAACTACTTCGCTACCCGGGATGATGCCGTTTCCTTCAATCACGAACTGACCCACATTCTCCTCCACCAGATGGCCGCGTTTAACTCTCCGGTGCAGTTCAACGTGGGCATAAAGCCAAAGCCTCAGTGTTCGGCCTGTTTCATCAACAGCGTGGACGACTCTATGGAGTCCATCATGAAGCTGGCCAGGACGGAAGCCGTCATTTTCAAAGGAGGGTCCGGATCGGGAATCAATCTTTCCCGGATTCGCTCTTCCCGGGAGCCGTTGAGTGTGGGAGGGTTTGCTTCCGGCCCCGTTTCCTTCATGCGGGGTTACGACAGCTTCGCCGGGGCTATCAAGTCGGGTGGTGCCACCCGCAGAGCCGCGAAAATGGTGATTCTGAACTCCGATCATCCCGATGTCCAGGAGTTCATCTGGTGTAAGGCTCGAGAGGAGCAGAAAGCCCATCAGTTGATCGAGTTGGGATACGACGACTCCATTGACGGAGAAGCGTACTCGAGCGTGCAGTTTCAGAATGCCAACAACAGCGTCAGCGTCACTACTGAGTTTATGGAGGCGGTCCTCGAGGACAAAGAATGGCACACTCGGGAGGTGACCACCGGGGATGTCGAGGATACGTTTACAGCCACTGAGATGATGGACTGGATCGCCGAGGCGACCTGGATTTGTGGAGATCCCGGGCTTCAGTACTACTCTACGATCAACGACTGGCACACCTGTCCAAACACGGACGTGATTCGAGGGTGCAACCCCTGTTCAGAGTACGTTTTCCTGGACAACTCCGCCTGTAACCTTTCCTCTATCAACCTCATGAAGTTTACCGGGGAAGATGGAGTTTTCGACATTCAAGGCTTTAAGCACACGGTACGGACGATGATCACAGCGCAGGAGATCATCGTTGATAGCGCGAGCTATCCGACGGCCGAGATTGAGAAGGTCAGCCACGAATACCGAACGCTGGGTCTGGGCTATGCCAACCTCGGGGCCTATCTGATGTCACGAGGATTGCCGTATGACGGTGACGGCGCCCGCAACCTGGCAGCGGTCATCACCGCGGTGATGACCGCCGAAGCCTACCTGACGAGCGCACGGATAGCCGAGAAGAAAGAGCCGTTCCTGGGCTTTGAAAAAAACCGGGTTCCCATGATGCGCGTCATGCACAAGCATCGTGACGCTCTGGCGGACATCGACAGTGCTCTGGTGCCGATGGACCTGCTCCACACGGCGATGGAGTGCTGGGACGAGGCCATTGTGAAGGGCTCCAAGTCGGGCTACCGGAACGCTCAAGTTACGCTGCTGGCTCCCACGGGGACTATTGCTTTCATGATGGACTGCGACACGACCGGAATCGAACCGGACTTCTCGCTTGTCAAAGTGAAAAAGCTGGTGGGAGGAGGAACGCTCAAGATAGTCAACAACACGATCCCACTCGCACTTCGCAAGCTGGGATACAGCCATAGTCAGATCACTGCGATCTGCGAACACGTAGAACAGCAGGAGACGATTGAAGGAGCTCCGGAACTACGCGACCAGCATCTTCCGGTTTTTGACTGCGCCGACCGGCCTGCCAACGGGGAAAGAAGCATCCACCACCTGGGTCATATTCGAATGTGCGGAGCCGTTCAGCCCTTTCTCTCGGGCGCCATCTCGAAAACGGTCAATCTACCAAATGAAGCAACCGTCTCCGAGATCCGAGAGGCGTATATCCAGGGCTGGAAGTATGGAATGAAGTCGATCTCGGTCTACCGGGATGGTTGCAAGATGGTTCAGCCTCTGTCGAACAAGGATCGGGACCCGGTTGGAATCGGTGTCTCGGCGGGGCCGATCCATCGCAACATGCCAAAGGACCACCCGGCCTACCAGCACGAGTTCAGAATCAAAGGGTTTAAGGGCTTTTTGACCATGGGCCTGTACCCCGAAGATGGTGAACTAGGTGAGATCTTTGTCAATTTCGCGAAGCAGGGTTCGACTTTGCAGGGCATGGCCATGGCCTGGGCCATAGCGATTTCGATGGGGCTTCAGAGGGGAGTCCCGCTGGAAGACTACGTACGGATGTTTGCCCACATGAGCTTTGAGCCCGCAGGTTTCACCGACAACTCGCGGATACCGTTTGCGACCTCCATACCCGATTACGCCGTGCGCTATCTGGCCAGCAAGTTCATGCCCACCGAGGCCCAGCAGGCTCTCGGCATCCATGGGGTCAAGCCGAATGGTTCTATCCAGGACGGCGTGCAAATCAACTTCCCGGATGCTAACGGTAAGCCTTCGGCTCATGCATCCGGCGCGGTCGAGAAATTGATGGCCGATTCCAAATCTGAATCAGCGACCTGCCACGCCTGCGGAAACCTGATGCAACGCAACGGCAACTGCTATGTCTGCACCGTCTGTGGTGCCACTTCCGGGTGTAGCTAGAGGCCCGTAGAACCTGGTCGAAAGTTGACGGTTCATGTCAAATCAGAGCCCCCGGCGGGAGCCGGGGGAAGGTCGTTGCACCGTCGCCTCCCGGCTGCTCCCGCAGCCGGCTCTGATCGTTCGCCCGGTTAGCGGAGTCCCCTACCAGAGCCGGAAGTTCTTGGAGAGCCCGACAATGATACCGGAGTCGGGATCGGTGTCCTCGAGGCCCCAGAAACCCGCCAGGTCCCAGACGACTCCGCCCGCCTCGAACTGAATTCCAGCTCGAATCCTGGCCTGATTCTCATTGCCGATCCCGGACGGCCCGGTCCTTCCGTTGATCTCTCCCAGGACGCTCAGACCGGGTGTCGCCTCAGCGATCGCTGCGAATCCATAGGTGAAGAGATCGTCCTGGGAGCCACCCTGTAAGGGATCGCCCAGAATCGCCAGACCCGCGCTGCCCACGAGGTCAACCCGGGTGAAGCGCTTCTCGAACAGCAACTCGAAAAACGCGTTCGTCTCATCCGTGCCCAGGCCCTTCTCGGTGGACGCGTTGGGCAATTCCACTCCAAACCGGAAGGCGACGATGGGGCGCCCCTGGACACCCTCAGTGAAACGTATCTTCGTGGCCAGGGCGGCGTTTCCAAAGTCACTGGTCGAATTTCCGGAAAAGTCGAGGTCGCCCGAACCGGGTCCTTCAAATCGTTGGTTGATGTTCAGGAATTGGTGTGCCGTCCAAAACAGCTGGACCTCTACTCGGCTCCCCACACCCAGGCGGGTGCCGATCACACCTGCCCTGGTCAAGTCTCCTTTCAGACCCGAAAAGGGAAAGACTGCGTCCTGCAGGAATTCAACGCCGACGTCGAACAGGAAATGCCCCTCCTTCACGGTCCCGGCCCGCTCCGTCACCAGGGGACGCTGCTGTCCGAGGCAGGAAAGCGAGCAAAGCAGGCAGGTCAGAAAACCCAGGGTCGGCCGGGAGATCAGGCGCATCGGGCGAGTGTAGTGAATGGCCCCCGGGGAGTCAATTTCAGCTTTCAGAGGGAGACTCCGCCCGCTTCGGGCCGGCGTCTCCCCATAGGTATTGAGCAATGGAAAGTGCCGCCACGGCAGCGGTCTCGGCGCGAAGGGTTCTGGGCCCGATGTGAACCGAACCGGCCTGGTGGACTCTGAAGAGGTCACGCTCTTTGCTACTCCATCCCCCTTCAGGGCCCGTGAGCAGTAGCAGGCTTCGAGGCGTGGCCTGCTGTCCTTCCACCAGGGCGCTTCGAAAGTCGTTGTCCTGCTCCGGGTCGAGTACGAGTCGCAGGTCCGGTGGAGGGCGCTCAAGGAGCTCTTCCAGACTGTTGACTGGACTTAAGACCGGGACTCGACTGCGCCCGCACTGTTTGACACTCTCCTCCAAAACTTTCTCCCAGCGGGTCAACAGCCGGTGAGCCCGGAGCCGCAGGCGACGATCGACGTAACGAGTGTTCAAGGGAACAATTTCGGTAACTCCCAGCTCGCAGGCTTTTTGAATCATCCACTCGAAGTTGTCCTTCTTGATGAGGGCGGCTGCCAGAACGATCTCCAGGGGTGATTCTGCCACCGTGCCGACACGAGTCTCGATCTCGACTCTCCACTCCCCCTCCTCCTTTTGATGCAGCCGGCAGCGGTACCACACAGCCTCTTTCAGGTGCAGGCCCAGGAAGGTATCTCCAGCAGAGAGGCGTCGAACCCGCACTAGTGTGCTGTCCGAGAAATTCCTGTTGTTAACATTGATCGATGGATCTTTGAGCTCTTTCGACCTTGTCTAAGATCGAAGTAGCGTTGGCCCGCCACTTAAAGGGCTTGGCCAGGTGTTGGTTATGCACTCGAATATATCTTCGTATTTCGTTCCTCAACTCTTGAACACTAGTGAAAGAGTTGCGGTAAAGGGAACGCCGCTCAAGCTGTGAAAACCAGGTTTCGACAGCGTTTAACCAGGAAGCACTGGTAGGAGTAAAGTGGAGATGAAAACGTGGGCGTCGTAGGAACCAGTTTCGGATTTTCTGGGTCTTGTGAGTGCTCGAGTTATCGAGAATGAGGTGAACGTCCAGATCTGGATGGACGACTTGCTCGATCTGACGTAAGAAGGCTAAAAACTCTATGGCCCGATGCCGTTTCGTGATTCGGCCCATTACTTCACCGGTGGCCACGTCGAAGGCGGCAAACAGACTGGCCGTCCCGTGGCGTTTGTAATCGTGGGTTCTGCGTTGGACCTGCCCGGGTTTGAGCTGAAGCATGGGCTGGGTTCGGTCCAGAGCCTGAATCTGAGTTTTTTCGTCTACAGACAAAACCAAAGCGTTGTCGGGCGGGTCCATGTACAGGCCCACCACGTCGATCACCTTCTCGGCGAAATCAGGATCGTTGCTGATCTTGAAAGAGCGAATCCGGTGGGGCTTAAGATCTGCGGCTTTCCAGATTTCAGTCACCTGATGTTTGCTGACTTGGGCATACTCTGCCATGAGGCGCAGGCTCCAATGAGTCGATTCCCTGGGGATGGTCTGCACGGTGGCCTTGAGAATTTTTCGTACCTTCGCTGGCGATAGTCGCCGTGGTCGACCCGAACGGGGCTGATCCTCCAACCCTGATAGCCCCACCTCAAGGTAGCGCTTTCGCCACTTCTGTATGCTGCCCAGGCGCTTGGACAGCCTTTGGGAGACCTCAATTGCTGTGAGTCCGTCCCCGCACAGTAAGATCATCTGGGCTCGCTCGGCGAGGATTCTTTTGGTGTTGGAGGCCCGCAGCCAGGACTGTAGAATTGCTTTGTGTTGTTGGGGTAGATCGAGTCGAATATGTGGTCTTGCCATGCCCAAGGATAGAAAAGTACCCTGACTATTAACTACAAGAACTTTCCGGACAGTACACTAGATGGTGGACTTCCGTTTCCAGCAGAGTTGGGCGGCCCCGTTCATCGACCTCAATGATGGCGCGGCAGGTCATTCGAATCTCCGCAGGTGGAGTGAGGACCATCCACGATCGACGAGTTCTCTCTGTTTTCGAAACCCGTAGCCACGAAAGCTCTCCAGAACTGCCGGGCCGGCGGCACACAGAAAACCCGAAACAATCAGGTCCCGGCCGGTGACGCGGTCGATTTGCCCCGACAGACTCTCCAGTATCCTGCCCGTCAGATTCGCTACTACGAGATCCCATCTGGAAGCCATGGCCTCAACGCCGGCCTGGGCCAGTTGGATGTTGGTGACGTTGTTCTCGCCGAAGTTCGAGGCAGCACAACGGGTGGCCTCCTCATCGATATCAATCGCCGTTACAAAGGTGGACGGGTTCAGCCCGGCAGCCGCCAGGGCGAGAATCCCGCTGCCCGTTCCGATGTCGAGGACGGTTCGCGACCCGGGGACGGTTGCTTCGAGATTCCTCAACGCCAGCCGGGTTGACTCATGGGTGCCCGTGCCAAAGGCGAGCCCCGGTTCGATGAGAATACAGACTGGAAAGGCGGGGGAGGGTTCTTCCCACCCGGGATGGATATAGAAAGTCTCACCAACGGAAAAACCGCGAAAACAGCGTCGCGCTTCCTGAAGCCACTCGCCGGGGTCGGCCCGTAGCTCTGAGAAGCGGACGCCAGGCGTCAGCCGCCGCTGCGCCAGAGCGGCCTCAAAGCGCTGCTGGAATTGCTCGATCGGTCCTTCAGGAGTAAAGAACGCGGAGAGTTCTATGCTGCTGGACTCCGACTCTTCCTGGAAGCCGCATGTTTCGAAGTCTGTCAGCCGAGCAATGAGGGAGTCATACTCGTCGGGGTGTGCCTCCAGGTCGAGCTGGATCCACACCTGGCGCTTGCGCACGGATCAACCAAACATCTCTTTGACTCTTTCAAAAAGCCCCCAGCCTTCGTCGACTTCATCGCCTGAGACTTCGGCGAGCTTTCTGAACAGCTCGCGCTGTTCCTGGCTAAGTCGCCTGGGCGTAACGAGTTGCACGGTCACGAACTGATCGCCCTTTCCCCGCCCGTTGAGACTGGGAACCCCGTGCTGTTTGAGGCGAAACACTGTCCCGCTGTGGGTCCCTTCGGGAATTCTGATGGTCTCCCTGCCCGAAAGAGTGGGGACTTCGATGTCGGCTCCCAGTGCGGCCTGACTGAAGGTCAGCGGCATCTCACAGAAGATGTTCTGGTCCTGGCGCTTGAAGAAGGGATGGTCCTTGACCGCTGTGACGACAAAAAGGTCGCCAGCAGGCCCCCCCCGCGTACCGGGCTCACCTTCTCCGGCGACCCTGAACTGCACGCCGTCATCTACACCAGGGGGAATCGCAACCTCCAGGACCCTCTCTTTTCGAATCCGACCCTGGCCTTTACAGGATGCACAGGGAGTGCGAATAATCTGACCGGCACCCTGACAAGCAGTGCAGGTGCGTGTGATAGAGAAGAAACCCTGCTGGAATCGGGTTTGCCCTTTGCCGCCGCACTGAGTACACGTGATCAAACCACCGTCGGGCTGGGCGCCGGTACCACTGCAGGTTGAGCAGACTTCGTGACGAGGGATCTTGATTTTAGTCCTGACGCCGAAAACCGCCTTCTCGAAATCAAGCTCGAGGTCGTACCTGAGATCGGCTCCCCTGCGCGGCCGCGGCTCCCGGGAGCGCCCGCCAAACAGATCTCCGAATCCGAAGAAGTCACCCAGAATGTCCCCGAAGTCGGAGAAAATATCGGGATCGAATCCGGCTGGCGAGGAGCCCACTCCGGCATGGCCGAAGCGGTCGTACTTTGCGCGCTGGTTCTCGTTGCTGAGGACGCTGTAGGCCTCGGCAGCCTCCTTGAACTTTTCTTCCGCCTCTTGATTGTCAGGATTGCGATCAGGGTGATACTGAACTGCGGCCTGACGGTAGGCTTTCTTGATCTCGGAAAGAGGGGCCTCTCGAGGTACCCCGAGAACTTCGTAATAGTCTCGCTTCGACACTTCCACTCCGGTATTCGTGCTTCTGAAAAGCTATAAGATCCACATTAGCTGATTGCAAGGAGATCGGAGGAAAAACAGGTCCTTTGCCGAGGGATGGACCCTCAATCCTCCTGCGCGGCGTCTGGCGGGGCCGCGGAGGAGACCTTTACCTGGGCCGGTCGAAGCAGGCGGCCTTTTATCGTATACCCTTTTCGGAACAGTTCCAGGACCTCGCCTTCCGCATGGCTATCGGTCTGCTCGACGAGCAGTGCCTCATGAACTGTCGGGTCAAAAGGCTGGCCGACTCCCGGTACTTCCGAGACCTCGAACCTGTTCAAGACTCCCTTCAGCTCCTTCACGAGGAGTTCGATACCCTCGCGATAGACCTGCAGATCTCGTGATACAGGCTGGCCTTCCAACAACTCGATGCCTTTCTCGGCCGAATCGATGACGGGCAGGATGGCCTGCAAAACGCCGGCCCGGACGTTCCCCGTCAGCTCCGTTTTTTCCCGGGCAACCCGTTTCCGCAGGTTCTGGATCTCGGCTTCCTTGCGCAGCCACCGGTCATGCAGATCGTCCCTTTCCTTGCTCAGCGACTCCAGAGATTCCTCGGCGTGCTCGGAATCCCCGGCTGTTTCGCCGGCGGGGGTGTCGGGAACCACATCCGTAGAGTCGAAGTCCGTCAGTTCTTCAGTGGCCTTCTCTTCACTCAATCCGGGATGGCCTCCCGGCGCTCACCAGAACCCATCACCTGACAACACAGCCTGGCGACGCAGTCAACCACGCTGATCGCTTTCTCGTACTCCATCCTGCGGGGTCCCAGTACACCCAGGGTCCCGCGACCGTAGCCCCAGCTATACGAAGAAGAAACCAGGCTGAAATCACCGCCCCCGGGAAAATGGTCCTCCAGCCCAATCGTGACCAGGGTGCCATCTTCATCCCCGATGCAGGCATTCACGATCCGGACCAATCGGTTTTTGCGCTCGAAAGCGTGGAAAAGCATGGTCAACTGATCGAGATCGCGCTCGCCGATCGTACCGATCATGGTGGTCGTGCCGCCCAGGTAGACATCGGACTCGCCGGAGCCTTCTCTCATGAGACCGGCCGATCCGAGAACGATCACGCTCTTCAGCAGCCTATCGTATTTAGCCTTGTCTTCGGACATGAGGTGAATCAGATTGGCGCGGATCTGGGCCAGAGTCTCACCGGCGTAATTCACTGTCAGGTACTGACCTGCGGCGTCCAGTTCACGCTGGGTGAAGTTATCCTCGACCCTGAGCAAGCGGTTTTGCACCAGGCCACTGGCGGAAACCAGGATGGCGAGCACCCGGTGAGGAGACAGTTTGAGGAACTCTATCTGGCGAATGGCGGCGCGCGACGGAGGGGGAGCCACGACGAATCCTACCTGATCGGACAAACTCGCCAGAATCTGCGAAACCTGGTTCATGAGATGCCCAGGATCGGCCTCCGTTTCCAGGACGCTCCGGATCCAACTGACGTTTAGACCCGAAACCTCCGTCGGTCGGATCAGGGATTTGACGTAAAGCGAATAGCCCTGGGCAGTGGGAACGCGACCGGCTGAGGTGTGCGGTTGAGAGACAAACCCTTCTTTTTCCAATTCGGCAACGACGGTACGAATTGAGGCAGGGCTGATGCCTTCGCGATTGAAAACCGCCAGGCGTCTCGAACCAACCGGTTTACCGGTACGGATGTACTCTCGAACCAGGTCCCTCAGAATTTCCTTTTTTCGTTGCGAGAGGGCCTCTTCGTTCATGCAGATCGACTTCCTTATAGCACAGGGCTCTGCCGGGGCGCAATTTGCTCCTCCCACCCGGAAAAGACTAAGAAAACAGTGCTCACAGGTCGGTTCCGAATGCTCCTCCAGTCGCTGTATTTGTGGCTGGTCTCGCCTGCGGTATGATTCCTGTTCGAATGAACCGTTCGGCACAAAGGTTGCCCGGGGTTTCCGCCTTCGTCGGATTCCTTTCCGTTTTTTGCGCGGTCGGGCTCGGGATCAGGGATCTCCCGGGGCAATCCAACCTCCCCGAAAGCGTACCCCCGAAGCTTCTTGAATCGATTCGGCAGGTCTTATTCGACACGGGTACTCCGGGTGCCGGTCTCGTGCTGGTGGAGCGGGGGCGCCTGGAGTGGGCCGGGGGAGTGGGCTATGCCGATGTCGAAGCCGGCCGGCCCGCGACGGCTGCAACTCTCTTCCGAATCGGTTCGATTTCGGAGATTTTCGTGGCCCTTTCCGTACTCAGGCTGCAGGAGAAGGGGTATCTTGGTCTGCAGGATCCCGTTCGCGTACTGGCGCCTGCTCTGGGCGTCCACAACCGCTGGTCCCGGAGCCACCCCCTGACACTGGATCACCTGCTCGAGCACACCGGCGGTCTGGACGATCTGACCATGCGCGAGTCGGCTCACAGCGCCCCCACTCCGATCTCGCTTCGGGAAGGGCTGGCTCTGCGTCACCCGCGCCCCTGTCGATGGCCCCCCGGTAAATTTTTTTCCTACTCCGACGCGGGGCCGGCAATGGCTGCCTTTGTCGTCGAGCAAATCACTGGCCAGCCCTTTGAAACCCATGTGCGAGAAAACTGGTTTGATCCCCTCGGCATGGCGACCTCGACTTTTTATCCGGATAGGAGGCTGGCCAAAGGCTACGTGAAGGGGAGGCCCGTGGACTACCGACACGTCGCTCTTCGCGCTTCCGGAGCCATCAGTTCTTCACCCCGGGAAATGGCTGCGCTATTACTTCTGCTTCTGAACCGGGGCAGGTACGGGCAACGGCAGCTTCTGGCGCCCGCTTCCATCCACAGAATGGAGACCCCGTTCACCAGCCTGGCCGCTGCGAACGGCATACGCACCGGAATCGGCCTGTGCCTGGATATCAAGATGCTGGACGGGTACCTGGTTCGTGGGCACTCCGGGAGTATTCGCGGCTACCGGTCTCGCCTCGAGTATTTTCCACAGGCCGGCCAGGGCTTTGCTCTCTTCATCAATTCCAGCAGCGCAGACGCGCTCTCCCGGTCTTCAGAAATTGTGCGCCGACACCTGCTGGCCGGTCTTCCACGATCGGAACCACCTCGCTCGGAGATTCCGGCGTGGCGGATAGCGGGACTGGCCGGGTATTATCGACCGATTGCCCCACGTCGGGAGCTGAATCGTTTTCTGGAGAATCTTTTTGGCGTCATCCGCCTGGATCTGGAAGGCAACCACCTGCGGGTCTCAGGCCAGGGTGCGGACCAGGTTCTTATCCCGGTGACGGACCGCCGGTTTCGGGGGCCGGATGATCCCATCCCCAGCGCCGTCTTCGTGACGGACGAGGGGAGAATGATTCTGCAGGGAACCGGACCCATTCTCCCGGGGAGCTATCAAGCCCTCTCTCCCTGGCGGCTGGGGTTGGAAAGAGCTGCCGCCGTGACGGCCGGGGTCCTCATGCTTGGCGGTCTCCTTGTCCTTCTGTGGTGGGCCGCACTCTGGGTGACGGGGTCACTTCAGGACCGGGTATGGATCCATCTTGTCCTGTTGCCCGCTCTGGCGGCGACGACGATGCTCCTGGGAACGGCTGGGGTTGTCGTTGCCCTGGGGGATCCGGTCCAGAGGCTCGGAAACCTGACTTTCTGGTCGTTTTCGATTTTTGCTCTAAGCACCCTCTTCGCGGTTTTCGCTGTTCTGGGCGTGCTTCAATCACTGAGGGGTCTGGCCTGGAAAGGAACCCGTCCTGGAATCCGCATTTTTGCCCTGGCTTGTTCGTCCGCAAACCTGGGAGTGGCGGTCTACCTCTGGAGTCATGGAATCGTGGGGCTGCAAACCTGGATTTACTGAGCGTTACAGCTACTTTGATGTCCGATCCTTACAGCCCGTACGATTTTCACCCCGGGCTGTAAGGGCCGGCGCCCGACAGTCCGAGATAGCGCCTGAAAGTGCGCAGCAGCGCCCGGCCAAATTCCTGACCGGCTGCTGCTGAGGTCAGCACCTCCTCCAGGCTGACAACGGTGGCTCGCATCCGATCAGGATCGAATCGCAAGACTTTTCCCTGCATCTCATAGTCGAGGCCGATTGGGATGGAGCCATGTTGGAGAAAACTGCGTCGGAGGTGGCGCTGGGCGCTCCCCATCAGCTTTTTCCCCTCAAGCAGCAACTCATGCCGTGCGGCTGCAACAAAACAGGGGCTGAGCCTGCCCGGGCTTTCCTGAGTCGAACGTCTCCGTCGCTGCAGAGTCACCTCCAGGTCCAGGCTTCTCATCGCTGCCCCGACCAGTTGGGAGATCAGGCGATAGGTTCCGCTGATATCACCCACAGGGAAGAGTTCGGCGTCGTTGGAAACGACGGCATAGGTCAGTTCTCGATCGTGTAGCACCGCACGGCCTCCGGTCGGCCTCCTGACCCACTGGATTCCGTTTCTCGTACAGTACGCCAAGTCAACAGCGCGCTCGAGATCCTGATGGCGTCCCACCGAAACCGTTGGCGCCGACCACCGGTAGAGGCGCACTACGGTCATGGAGTCCGGAGCAGAGTCGGCCCGCTCCAGCAGGGTCCGGTCCCGGGACATGTTTTCTTCACCAGAGGCGGCGGGGTCAAGGGAGACAGCGCGGCGAGTCATGGTGTTTAAGAAGACTGAGGTGAAATGCCAAAGTGGGAGGCGCCTCAGGGCGGCGACCTGTAGGGGCCGGCCTTGTGCCGGCCCGTTGAGCGGGCGACCACCAGGGTCGCCCCTACGAATCGCCCCCCGTCGCGGCCCTGAGGCCCCTCCCACATTAAGAGGCCATGGAACGCCTTCCCACGATCACGGCTTCACGAAGGAGGTGTACCGGATTCCCTTCTGACGCTCGGAGCCGTATACGAGACGCAGGACGACGCCCGCCCCGGAGTCCAGATTGAGAATTTTGTCTCTGAATTCCGCTCCCGAAGTGACTGGCTCACCGTTGACATGAGTGACAATCCCCCCGGGCCTCAAATCGGCGTCGTCGGCCAGGCTGGTCGGGGTTACCTCGAGAATGAGGATCCCCTTCTCGTCCTCGATGCCGAGCCGTTCCAGGTCAGTTTCTGTGGCTGATCGGACTTCCAGACCGATCTCCTTTTTCCGATCGCGCTCGACTTTTTCATCCAGGGAGATCCCTTCGTTCTGAGCCTCCAGGTCCCGCTCCACGGTTCTTTCCTCGAGTACCACGGTCACGTCGAGAACCTCTCCTTTGCGAACCGCCACAATCGGCACTTCTTCATTGGGAGGCGTGTTGGCGATGGCAGCCCGCAACTCCCAGGAATCCTTCACCTCGCGACCGGCCACGGTGACGATGACATCTTCGGCCTGCAGCCCCGCCTGGTCGGCCGGTCCGGACTCAATCACCTCGGTGACGAGAATGCCATCGCCGTCCCTGATACCTTCAGGGTCATCGCCGGAGACACCAAAAAAGTCGGCCATTTCAGGGGTCAAAGGGCCGATGTTCATCTTGATCCCCATGAAGCCTCGCTCGATCTTGCCCTTGCTGACCAGCTGATTGTAGGAATTGACGAACACCGTCGAGGGAATGGCAAAACCAACTCCCAGAGACCCTCCGGTCTGGGTCGAGATAAAAGCGTTCAAACCGACCACCTCGCCTCTCAAGTTCACCAGGGGGCCCCCGCTGTTCCCCGGGTTGATGGCGGCATCGGTTTGGATGTAGTCGCCGAAAATACCGGTAGGGACAATCCGTGCTGTTGCCGAAACGATTCCGGCCGTGACTGTTTTCGCCAACCCGAAGGGACTGCCAAGGGCCAGAACCCAGTCTCCAACTTTGACCTGTTCCGAGTCCCCGATCTGGGCAAAAGGCAGAGGATCCTCGGCATCTATCTTCAGCACGGCCAGGTCGGACTGCTTGTCCAGTCCAATGACCTCAGCCTGGTACTTGGAATTGTCGGCGAGCGTAACCTTGATTTTGTCCGCCTCCTGCACCACATGGCTGTTGGTCAGGATGAAGCCGGCGCTGTCAACGATAACACCCGATCCGACCCCCCGCCGTTTGCGCTCCCGCGGTTGATCCTGCTGGTCGAAGAAGCGGTCGAAAAGCTCCGGGCCAAAAAAGTCGCGGAATGCGTCCGGCGGCATATTCGCTCCGACCTCGATCAGCCCTTGCGTCTCGATGTTCACCACGGCAGGTCCTACCGTTTCGACGACACGGGCAAAACCCTCATGGAGAGGGGCTGCCCTTTCCAGTACGAGCGGGGTTCCGCCCCCTGTGCGCGTCAGTTTGGAGACCTGGACCCCAGAAGGATTGGCTCCAACCCCACTCGAGCCAATCGAGCCAATGACCACACCCAGCGCCAGCGTGACCAGGAGGGCCAGAAAAGCGACGCCCGGCCTGGTCTTAAAAAAGCGCTCCGTTTCCCCCATTGTTCCTCTCCTTTTCGAGCCAGCCCGATCTTGTCCGGCAGGCCATTCGATGTCTGTGTTTTCTCCGCACTTCTTAGACGCAATTTCCCGGCGCCCGGTTTGATTTTCTGATTCTAGCACGCTGATCCGGGTCTGCCGCGCGCCAGGCGAGCTTCGTCAGAGCCGGCTGCGGGAGCAGCCGGAGGGGAACGTTGCAATCTGTTTCCGCCCTCCCCCCGGCTCCCGCCGGGGCTCTGATTTACCGTCAACCTGTACCCATCAGCCCGCCAGCCCTAGTTGGCAACAAAGTTCACGATCCGCCCCGGAACAAAAATCTCTTTTCGGATCGTTTTTCCCAGAAGGTGGCGGTTGACGCTCCGCAGTCCCCTGGCTTGCTCGAGGACCGCTTCTTTTTCGGCGGTCGCGGAGACGCTTAGCGTTCCCCTCAACCTCCCGTTCACCTGGACCGAAATCGTGATGCGCTCCTCCTGGACCAGCTCCGGATCATGCTCGGGCCACACCTCATAGGCCAGGGTTTCGCCGTGCCCGAGGCGGCTCCAGATTTCTTCGCTAAAATGCGGAGCAAAGGGACTGAGCAGAAGTACCAGAGCTTCCAGCGAGCGGCGGTCTATCGCCGGCTCTTTGTAGGCGGCGTTGAGTAATTCCATCATTGCGGAGATGGCAGTATTGAACTGCAGGGTCTCGATATCCTCTGTCACCTTCTTGATGGTCCGGTGCAGCTGCCGCTCGAAGGCTTGGGACTGTTCCTGGGACTGAACTCGCGGGCTGATCCCTCCTTCGGCTTCGACGACCAGTCTCCAGAATCTGGAAAGAAATCGATGGACTCCAGCGATTCCTTGCGTCTGCCAGGGCTTGGTGGCTTCCAGAGGACCCATGAACATCTCATAGAGTCGAAAGGAATCTGCACCCCAGGCTTCGATAACTTCATCGGGATTCACGACGTTGCCCCGGCTCTTGGACATGCGCTCCCCGTTTTCACCCAGGATCATGCCCTGGTTCACGACCTTCTTGAACGGCTCGCTGGTCGACACATAACCCAGGTCGTAGAGCACCTTGTGCCAGAAGCGGGCGTAGAGCAGGTGCAGGACGGCATGTTCTGCACCACCAATATAAAGATCTACCGGCATCCAGTAGGCTTCCACCTTCGGATCCCAGGGCGCCGCATCATTGTGCGGATCTGCGAAACGCGTAAAGTACCAGCACGAACCGGCCCACTGTGGCATGGTATTGGTTTCCCGCCGGTAGCGAATCCCGTCCCGCTCGAAATGGACCCACTCTTCAGCTCTCGATAGCGGAGGTTCACCGGTTTTCGAGGGCTTGAAGTCCTCCAGTTCGGGAAGCACGACCGGTAAGTCGTCTTCATCCAGGGGGTGGACATTTCCCTGCTCGTCATGGACCAGTGGGAAGGGTTCGCCCCAATAGCGCTGGCGTGAAAAAAGCCAGTCCCGGATCTTGTAGTTAATGGCGCCCTCTCCCTTGCCTTCGCTCTCGAGCCACTCAATCATGGCTCGGATCGCACCGTCCTTGCTCAGACCATCGAGGAATCCTGAGTTGACGAGAGTGCCTTCTCCCGAGTGTGCCGCCTGGTAGATGTCCTCTTCCTCGCCGCCTGTGAGAACCCTGAGGATGGGAAGACCCTTCTGCAATGCGAACTCGTGGTCCCGTTCGTCATGACCGGGGACGGCCATGATGGCCCCATGGCCATAGGACAGGCGAACGTAGTCGGCGATGAAAACCGGTATTTCCTGCTTGTTGGCGGGATTGATGGCACGGGCTCCGGTATCCACACCCGTCTTGTCCCTGGTTACGACGGTCCGCTCGCGGTCGGTCTTCCGCAGGCTCGACTCGACGTACTCAGAGACCTCCTGTCTTCGGGACGGATGGGTGATCTCTCCCACCAGCGGGTGTTCCGGAGCCAGAACGCACAAAGTGGCTCCAAAAAGCGTGTCCGGCCTGGTGGTGTAGGTTCGAAAAGTCAGGTTCCCCCCGCTGATCTCGAAGTCGATGTTGGCCCCATGGCTTTTCCCGATCCAGTTGCGCTGCATGTCTTTGAGACCCTCGGGCCAGTCCAGCTCGTCCAGATCGTTCAGGAGACGCTCGGCATACTCCGTGATCTTCAGGACCCACTGCCGCATCAGTCTCTTGGTCACGGGATGGCCGCCCCTTTCCGACCTGCCGTCGATCACTTCTTCGTTCGCAAGAACTGTGCCCAGGGCGGGGCACCAGTTGACCGGCTCTTCCGATTGGTAGGCGAGGCCCTTTTCGTAGAGCTTCAGGAAGATCCACTGAGTCCATCTGTAATACCGCTCATCGGTGGTGTTGATCTCCCGAGCCCAGTCGTAGGAGAAGCCAAGCAGGTTCAGTTGTCTGCGAAAGAACTCGATGTTGCGGGCAGTGGTTTCCCGAGGGTGAGTCCCGGTTTCGATGGCGTACTGTTCGGCAGGAAGACCGAAAGCGTCCCAGCCCATGGGGTGAAGAACGTTAAAACCCCGCATTCTTTTGTAGCGGGAAATGATGTCGGTGGCCGTGTACCCCTCCGGATGACCAACGTGAAGGCCCTGGCCGGACGGGTAGGGAAACATGTCCAGGCAGTAGTACTTGGGCAGGCTCGGGTCGTATCTTGCTCGAAACGTCTTGTTTCGCTGCCAGTACTCCTGCCACTTTTTCTCGATAGCAGTGAAGTCGTATCCGAAAGGGTCGGATTTCCCAGTCATCGTCTATCCAAGGCGGGCGGGAGCTACCCGGGCGGCCAGGTGAGCGGACGCCCTCCCAGCAGGTGAAAGTGCAGGTGATCGACCGACTGGCCTCCGTTTCGGCCCACGTTGGCGACCACCCGATAGCCGTCCGCCGCCAGTCCCTGGCTGCGCGCGATTTCAGCCACCTTGAGAAGCAGGTGCCCGAGCAGCCTCTGGTCCTCCCGGTCCGTGTCCGCCAGGTTCGCAATCTCCTTCCTGGGGATGACGAGAATGTGAACCGGGGCCTGCGGATTGGCATCGCGGAAGGCGAGACACTCCTCATCGTCGTGAACGAGCTCGGCTGGAATCTCCCCGTCGATGATTCTCTTGAAAATCGTCATGTCTGTTATCCTGCGAAATCCCCGTGAAAAATGAAAGGGGAGCAATAGAGAAAACGGGTTCAACCTTTCCTACCGGCTGCTTCCGCAGCCGGCTCTGTGCCTTGCCGGCGAACTTAAGTTCCCTGGCGCGCGACCGGGCGCGACTTTCACCACGGACTGCTAAACTCAATCTCTCCCGGCCATCTGCGGGAACGCCGGTCCAGGGGCGGCCGGACGGCAAGTGAAATCAGGGACGAGACATCATGAAGGCCAAGAACGACTACCGCCCGACTCTACAACTGCCGAAGACAAGTTTCCCGATGCGAGGCAACCTGCTGCAACTGGAGCCCAGACTTCAGCTTCGCTGGGAAGGAATGGATTTGTACCGGCGAATTCGCAGCACGGAACGTCCCCGTGGGTCTTACGTCCTCCATGATGGTCCTCCCTATGCCAACGGGCCCATTCATATGGGACATCTCCTCAACAAGACCCTCAAGGACCTGGTCGTCCGTACCCGGCTCATGGCGGGGTACGACGCCAATTTCGTTCCCGGATGGGACTGTCACGGCCTGCCCATCGAACACAAGGTTCTCAAAGAACTCGGCCCCGCCAGCAAAGAGCTTACAACCCCCGCCATCCGCCAGCGCTGTCATGAGTACGCGACCAGGTATGTCGCGCTCCAGGCCGAACAACTCAAGCGGCTGGGAACCATGGCCACCTACGGTTCGCCCTACCTGACCATGCAGCCCGAATACGAAGGAGCCGTCCTGGAGGTCTTTGCCAGGCTGGCCGAGCAAGGGCTTGTGTACAGAGATCTGAAGCCTGTTCACTGGTCGATTGAGAACCGCACAGCCCTGGCCGACGCCGAACTGGAGTACTACGAGCGGACGGACTCGAGCATCTACGTGATGTTTCCAGTGCGGGGAAAGGCGCATCTTCCCGACCCTCTCAACGCTCCCCCGGGACAGGACGTCTGGTTGATGATCTGGACCACGACCCCCTGGACGCTTCCGGCCAATGAGGCTGTCGCCGTGGCTCCTGAAGCCGAGTACTCTCTGGTTCGCTTCACGCGCGAAGACGCCTCCCGGTTGAGCATCGTGGCCAGAGAGCTGGTAGAGAGGGTGTTCTCCCGGATTTCGGGAGCAGAAGTTCTGGGAAGCTGTCTCGGGAGCCAGCTCGTGGAGTCGGGAATCTCCTATGAACATCCATTTCGAGAGAAAAGGGGACCGGTCCTGGAAGCGAACTACGTCACACTCGAAGACGGTACGGGCCTCGTTCACACTGCCCCTGGACACGGAACCGATGACTACCTGACCGGGTCCAGAGAGGGGCTGCCCATCTATTGCCCGGTTCAGGAGGACGGCACGTTCGACACCACCGTACCCGAGTGGTTGCAGGGATTGAGTGTCTGGGAAGCTAACCCGTCCATCGTTGATCACCTCAGAGAGACGGGAGCTCTTTTTCACCACGAGGATTTCCTGCACAGTTACCCTCACGACTGGCGCAGCAAGACGCCTACGATTTTCCGGGCCACCGAGCAATGGTTCGTAGGCGTAGATCGACCCTTCGGCGAGGACCAGCAGTCGCTCCGGGAGAGAGCCCTGCTGGCGGCGCGGGAATCCATCTCTTTTGTCCCCGACTGGGGCAGGAATCGGTTGACTGGAATGTTGGAATCCCGTCCCGACTGGTGCATCAGCAGACAGCGCGCCTGGGGGCTGCCGATCCCTGCTTTCTTCGCATCCGGAGGAGAGCTGGTTCTGACTCCCGACTCGATTCGGGCGGTGGCCGGACGTTTCGCCGAGTCTGGATCGGATGTCTGGTTTCGCGAAACTCCCGAGCAGCTATTGAGAGGCTACGACCCGGCAGCCGACCCACAGCTCCCGGAGTCCTTGAGAGCATCGAGCCGGGACACCATCTCCGGATTCCGCAAGAGCAACGACATTTTTGATGTCTGGTTCGAGTCCGGTTCGTCCTGGAACGCCGTGCTTCGGCGGCGCAAGCTTGGCTATCCGGCGGATCTCTATCTGGAAGGTTCGGACCAGCACCGCGGGTGGTTTCAACTTTCCATGCTGCCGGCGCTCGGGGCGACCGGGAAAAACCCGTTCCTGGGGTTGTTGACTCACGGATTCATGGTCGACGCGACGGGCCGAAAAATGAGCAAAGCACTCGGCAATGTCATCGATGTGGCCGACATACTGAAGCAGCACGGAGCCGACATCTGTCGCTGGTGGGTGAGTTCCCTGAACTATACGAACGACATCAAGGCGGATTGGGAGTTCTTTCGGGTAGCCAGCGAAGAATACCGCAAGATCCGGAATACGATCCGGTTCCTGCTGGGTAACTTGAGCGATTTCCGGCCGGAGCTGGCGGTCCGGCTGACCGACGAAGATCGCTACTCGATCGATTCCTGGGCTATGCAGGAGCTCTCCCGATTCCTCAGCGAGGTCCATCAAGGCTATGACTCCTATCGCTTCAAGACGGCGTCGGATGCGATTTTCAATTTCTGCAACCAGACCATGAGTGCCGTCTACCTGGCGGCTGTTAAGGACCGGCTCTACTGCGACCCGCAGAATGGGCGCCGCAGACGCCGGGCACAAACGGTGATGCACCGGATCGCCGACTCCCTGATCCGGGCGGCAGCCCCCATCATCGTGCATACGGCTGAGGAGGCCTGGCTTCGCTTTCAAGGCCTCTCCGAGGAGTCCGAAGAGTCGGTTCATTTACACCTGCTGCCCGAGACGTTCGACTTCTCGGCGGATCCAGGCTGGAGTGAGGCGATGGCCTTGCGCGCAGAGGCGCTGAGAGCACTGGAAGAGGCCAAGAACCCCGACGGCGGGGGTCTGAAGAACCCGCTGGATGCTGCCGTCACAGCCCGGGTGTCAGAGCAACGGCTGGAGACCCTGCGACCTCTGGAACCTGAAATGGCCGACCTGTGTGGGGTAAGCCGTTTTCAGCTTCAGCCGGCAGCGGCTGAGGGCATTGAAATTCAAGATCTCCGCGAGGACCCCCGCTGTGAACGATCCTGGAAACGGGATGGCACGGTCAGGCAGAGAAGCGATGGAGGCTGGCTTTCCGATCGCGATGCTCAGGTCCTGGGTCTCAAATGACCACCAGTCGGGCGTAGCTCTGGAGTAGCTTTTTGATGCCAATCCCCGGGAATCGGACCGTCACCTTGAGATCCACTCCGGTGTTTTCCACCTGGAGCACTCGTCCCCGGCCATACTGGTTGTGCCGAACCAGCGCTCCGGAAGTCAGCTTGCGTCTGGCTTTCGGTTTCGACCCCTTGGCGCGCTGCAGGACTTTGCCGACGGCAGCTGGTGAGTCGTAGGTCTTCCCCTGATAAGCCTTGGCCGGAGCCGGTCGACGGGAGCGGTCGACGCTGCCCGAAGCACCGCTCGTGGGATCGAGGGACCCCATTTCAAGCACCACCAGTTGCTCGGGGATCTCAGTCAGAAAACGGCTGGGTTGATTGAACCCAAGCGACTCCTGTCCGTAAAAGCGTCGGGTCCGCGAATAGCTCAGGTAGAGTCTTCTCCGGGCCCGGGTCATGCCCACGTAGCAAAGCCTTCTCTCCTCCTCCAGCTCTTCCGGAGTAACACTGCGGCTGTGGGGGAAAAGACCCTCCTCGCAGCCCACCAGAAACACGTGCCGAAACTCCAGCCCCTTGGCATTGTGGAGCGTCATCAGTGTTACCGGGGAAGAGGAGTCATACTCGTCTGTCTCCGAGTACAACGCCGCGTTGTCCAGGAAGGCCTGGATGCCTTCACCGCTCTGATAGGAGTCGCGGGCCACCGTAACCAGTTCATCCAGGTTGAGCAGGCGGCTGCTGGACTCTTCCGTACCGATTTTCTCCAGATACTCCCTGTATCCGACACGTTGGAGAATCCTGCCCAGACCGATATGAAGCGGAGAGGAAAGCTCTTCCCGGCAGTTCTGGATGAGGCGCTGAAAAGATCCGACAGCGATGTGTGAGCGCCCTGGAAGAGCCTTGTCCTCGAGGCCTTCCTGAATGGCCCTCCACAGATTGAGCCCTTCGCGGTCTGCGATTTCCTGGAGGCGCGCCAGCGTGACCTTTCCAATTCCCCGGGAGGGTTCGTTGATGATCCTCAACAGCGCGATATCGTCGTTGGGACTGCTAACCAGCCGCAGATATGCCAGCGCGTCCTTAACTTCTTTGCGGTTGTAGAAGCTTTCTCCACCAACCAGCCGGTAGGGTATGTAAAGGCGTCTGAACTCCTCTTCGAGAACCCTGGATTGAAAGTTGGTCCGATAAAGGACTCCGATCCCCTCTCCGCCGTCCCTGGCCAGATGGAAGACTCGTCGGGCCACGAATCGGGCTTCGGTCCGCGCCTCGCCGGCAATGAAAAGGGAAACCGACTCACCTCCCTGAAGCTCCGTCCACAGCTTCTTGGGCCGGCGGTTGGCATTGCAGGAAATGACAGCGGCAGCGGCATCCAGGATCACCTGCGTGGAGCGATAATTCTGCTCCAGCTTGATGATCCGTGCTCCCGGAAAATCTTGCTCAAAACGCATGATGTTGGAAATGTCCGCGCCCCGGAAGCTATAGATCGACTGATCTTCGTCGCCGACGGCGGTCACGTTCCGATGTTTCCGTGCCAGAGCCTTCAGAAGGTCGTTCTGGGGCGAATTCGTGTCCTGGTACTCGTCAATCAGCAGGTACCGAAATCTCTCGGAGTAGTGCTGCCCCAGTTCCTCATCTTCCACCAGCAGCCGGACTGCGTTGAGGATCAAATCGTCAAAGTCCATGGCGTTCGCTGCCCGCAGGGCGTCCTGATAAGCCTCAAAGATCGTGGCAATCAGTTCATTGTTGGGATTGTCCGGGTTGCCGGCCTGAAACTCGGAAGCGGATTGCCCCTTGTTCTTGGCCCGGCTCACGACTGCCTGGACCAGCCGGACCGGAAGCTGCTCACTGTCTATGTCGAGGCTCTGATAGACGCGTCGATACACTCGACGCTGGTCCTCGACATCGCAGATCGAATAGTTGTTGCCAAAGCCAAGCGTCTTTGCGTGGCGTCGCAAAAGTTGAGCTGAAAAGGAATGAAAGGTCGAGATGAAAGGCGCTACCGTCAGCTCTCCCACCAGCCCCTGCACCCGCGCCTTCATCTCCCCGGCAGCTTTGTTGGTGAAGGTCACGGCTAGTATGCGATCCGGCCGTACATCGTGCCCGTGGATCAGAAACGCGACTTTATGAGTGATGGTTCGGGTTTTGCCGCTGCCGGCGCCGGCCACGATCAAAAGCGGGCCTTCGTGCAGCCGCACTGCTTCCTGCTGGGGCCCGTTTAACTGCTGGAGAAGCTCTTTTCCCGTCACCATGATCGAGTGCTTTAGAGCTGAAGATTACCACGCGGCGCCAACAGGGGCAGGTCGCAGGCGTCACTCTTTTTGCGGTCGCTGCTTTTGGGAAATGGTAGGCTCACGCCTTACCGTTCTGTTGTTCGAGGTGTCAAGGAAAGGCACAGAACGGTAGAGCGTCAGCTCACCGTTACCCGAATGCAACGGCAGGCTTTACGCCTTGCCGTTCTGTTGGATCAGGATGCCTAGCCGCAGGCTCTCGCCTTGAATTCATCGAGGCCGGCAGTCGAACCGTTGTGAGTGGACTTGTAGAGCCGGATCAGGTAAGCGTCGCAGGCTCCAGCGTGGGGCGAGCCCCGCTGGGCTGAACCGCAGGCAAAAGCCGCCATGGCGGGCTGGAGCCGGTTTTCCTTCCAGTTCGACATCCCGATGTAATAGTGAGATTCGCCTCTCAGATTCCGGTCCCTGGAGTGGCGGATGACTCGCTGATAGTTGACCACGGCGCTGGCCCAGTTCTGGGCCTCGTAGGCATTCCGGCCCAGCAGCAGGTAGGAAACCGCTTGCTGCTTGCCGACCCAGCCATTCCACTCAGCTTCGTGGGTCTCGGGGTTGCGTTCCATCTTGGAGAGAAAGTCGAGCGTTTTCCTTGCCCAGCGCGCCGCCTGAGACCAGTTTTCCTTCCTGGCGGCCTCCGAGCGAAATCCTTCCACGAATGCAAAGCTCTGGCTGGGTTCGAGTTTTTCGATCGCAATGAGAACCCACTCCCGGTATTTTGCCTGGTTGCCACTTTGCTTGTAGGCGTCTGTCAGGATCAGAATGAATCCCTTTTCATTGTTCTGGGTGTAGGCCTGTTCGCAGTATCCCGTCGCCTTCTTGAACTGGCTGGATTTGTAGGCTGAGTAACACAACTGGGTGATCAGTTGGATCTCATCCGGTCGGAGTTTGAGTATCGCCTCTCCGGCCGTGACGACCTGTTCATGCTGACCCTTTTGGATCTGCTCCCGAAGGGCCCGGCCGTACTCTGCGATCCCGTACTCTACGAGTGAGAGCTCCGGGTAAGCTGCAATGAAATCAAGGATACACTTTTGCTTGGCTGCCGGATCGGTCAGACTGGTGCACTCGCTGTACGCCTCGTACTGTTCCTGCGTATAATCGATCTCCTGGACCAGAGCCCAGAGCGAAACCGAGGCCGCCACGCTCAGCGCAAGTACCAGGCCGACAACCTTGGTCAAATGCTTGGGAGTCATGTTATCTCCTCAGTAGTCCCGTCTCCCGGCAGCGAACCCGGCACTGTTTCCAATCGGGCAGGGTTTTACAAGCAAGTCAGGAGCACCTCCACGCACTCCGATCTGACAAGGACTGGATTATAGGCACTGCCGTCTTTTCTTTCCAGTCATCTGTGATGAGTTCTGATAAGGATAGTTGCCCAAATATGAGAGATAGTGCCAGGAAGCAATATTGCAAGCCGGCGTTTCAAATGCTTCCGATCCGTGAAATCAACGCGGCGGACGAGACCTTTGCCAGCGCCCCGGACTGGGTTGTCAACGAGGACTTACGCCGCTCTATTGAGAGCGCCGGAGTCACCACGCCGATTCTGGTCCAGGAACCCGTCACTGGACCCCTTCGCGTCGTCTGTGGCTTTCAGCGGCTGAGGCTGGCAAGCGCGACCGGGGCCAGAACGATTCCCAGCCTGGTGACGCAGGAGCCCGATCCTCGTCGACTTTTCGATCTTGCCCTGTTTGAGAACCTGGGTACTCGGCAGCTGTCTGACCTGGAGAAAGCCCGGGCCGTGACAAAACTGAGAGCCGAGCTGGACGTACCCGAGGAGGAAATCATCTCCCGCTATCTTCCGGCCCTCTCGCTTCGGCCCGACCGGTTTCACTACCTGCGCTGTCTGGCCACGGCCCGGCTGCCGCTGGCTATCCAGAGAAGCCTTTCCGGCTTGTCTGTTGAGGTCGGTCTCAGGTTGTCTCGCTGGAGCCGGGAGGAGCAGGAGTTCTTCCTCGAGACCATCGGGCACTACCGTGCCAGCCGCAGCAATGTGAAAAGGTTCTTCGAGCTTCTCGACGAATTGCGAGCCCAACCGCGTCCCCGGGGAGAGGCTACATCCCTGGCCGTTATCTGGAGCCAGAGTGGCTGCGAGGCTCTTCACCGCAGCAGTTCGAAGGGCAACGCCGGCGTCTTTCGAAAGATCCTGGAAGGTCTGCACCGAAGCCGTTACCCCGAGTTTTCCGGGATGACCTCCAGATATGAGGAGAATCTCAGGGCTCTCGACTTTCCGGAGACGGTTCGAGTTTCGCCACCGCCCTTCTTCGAGGGAGAAAGCCTGACCTTCGAACTGTCCGTTAATTCCCCCCGCCAGCTCGCTCGGGTGGCAGGGCGTCTCGGCGAAGCTGCGGCCCGGAAGGAGATGGCAAACCTTTTCGACTTGCTATAATCTCGACTCCCTTTATGGACTCGACCTATCTTCCCAATCAGGTGTTCGTTGAGCAGGAGGTCGCTCGCTCCGATATCACGCAGCGAGTGTTGCAGACCCTGTCAGGGGTTGCGGTGCACAGTATCGATTCCGTCGAACAGCTCCGGGATCGGGTCAGGACCCTCACCCCGACGATCGCGGTGGGCAAGAGGACACTGGTGCTGGCCCGCCATCGAGGAAGCTTCTTCAAGTACTGCCCCGCCAGCCAGACTCGAGGCGAGACGTCCAATGTGTGCTGCAATTACTTTGTCGTCAACTTCGCCAGCAACTGTCACATGGAGTGCAGCTATTGTTATCTGCAGTCTTACCTGAATTTTCCCTACATGGTCGTTTATGCGAATGTGGAGGACCTTTTTGCGGAGCTTGAGGAAGCCCTTTCGAGCTCCCCCGATTCTTACTTTCGGATCGGCACCGGAGAACTGGCCGACAGTCTGGCCCTGGACCCCCTGACGGGCTACGCTCAGAGGCTGGTCGAGTTCTTTTCCCGACAGCAGAACGCCGTTCTCGAGCTCAAGACCAAGACCGACTGCGTCAAAGGCCTGCTCAGGTTGCATCACCGGCGGAGAACGGTCGTGTCCTGGTCCGTCAACACACCCTTTGTTCAACAGCAGGAAGAGCACAAGACCGCGTCTATCGAAGGCCGGCTGGATGCCGCACAAAAGTGCGTGGCGGCGGGCTACCGTGTGGGTTTTCACTTTGACCCGCTCATTCATTATCCAGAGTGGGAACCCGACTACTACGGCCTGGTCCAAGAGATATTCGACCGACTGCCCCCCGAGTCGATCGCCTGGTTCTCCATTGGCGCGCTGCGCATGGCTCCGCGCCTGCGCACGAAAATGCGGAGACGCTTTCCGAACAGCTTCCTTCCGCTGGGGGAACTGGTTCCGTGTGCTGACGGTAAGCTCCGCTACGTCAAGGCCATTCGGACGAGAATGTACATGAAAATGCTGGAGTGGCTGCGTCAGCGCGCCTCCGCTGAAACGGGCATCTACGCCTGCATGGAGAGACCCGAAGTATGGAGCCGCCTGTTCGGATCCAGCCCTCCGACCGATGTGGAAATCGGCGATCAGGTCACGTCCGGTCTCCGCTAGCAGACCACGGGCCGCCAGGAGGTTCCCAGGCCCCCTGGCTTCCGCCAGGGGCTCTGATTGGTCCAGCGGTATTTATCAGAGCCGGTCGCGGGAGCGACCGGTTGGAGGATCTGATTCGATCTGCAACTCCCTCAACGTGCCTGCGAACCGGCACCTGCCAGGCGCAGGCCGCTGATCTCCATTTCGGCCCGACTCGCCCACCACGTGTCCGGGAAGTCTTCCAGATAGAGCGTAAAACCACGGCTTTGGCCCGATAGCACGGCAGGTGTGTAGTAACCGGGTTTGATGGGGGTCCGGACGCTCTCGAAAACCTGCTCGTGGGCATTGAAAAGAAGCAACCGGACTTCGATGACATCCAGGGCACGGTCGCCGTGATTGGTCACGGCTCCAGTGAACAGCACCAATCGACTTCCCGTGAAACTCTTGAGCATCTTGACGCCCCGGTCCTCGAACTCAAGCTGCTCGCGGTAACGCTGGAAATCCGGGTCCCCTGCCCGTATGACTCCTTCCAGCGTTGGATTTGATTCCAGTGCCCCGTCACTGAAATAGACCAGACCTGCCCATCCGGCGATCGCTGCCACCACGGTCGGTACGAAGACCTTCCAGAACAAGCCCGACCTGCTTTGATTCGTTGTTTCAAACACGCACTTTCCCGGCCCTTATTGTCCCACGTAAAGGTTTCTTTCCCCGCAGACCATGCAGCGGTAGGCTCTCCAGAGCCGTCTGCGGAAGATTTTAGGAGCGAGAACCTTCCCCGGGTGTCCGGCTCCACACCTGAAGCAGACGTTAACATCGGACTCCAGCTCTTTGAGTGGGCCCGTGTTTTCACCTCTCTCGAAAACCACGGCCCATCCGTACTGACTGAGCCCACCCGGGAGCCAGCGATCGTAAAGTCGCGTGAGGTAGTTCCCCCAGCGCAGCGCAAATCGGAGCAGGCCGGCGGGGACGATTCCCAGCCACCGGGCCCTCCATGGAAAATGGTGGAGCCGCTCAGGGTCTGGAGGATTGAGGTAAACGAACCCCGAAAAGAGCTTCTTGAACTCCCGTCCTCGAAGCCCCGTTCTGTCCTCGATGCGAGAAATGAGAGAGGTCAGCGTAAACTGGTTCACGTGTCCACCCCCCTTGAAGACCCAGCGATACAGGATGTCGTCCAGGCAGCGGGCGTCGGGGACAGCCACCCACAACGCTCCCTGGTGTTTCAAGACGCGATCGATTTCAGAGAGCGCGCTGTCGAGCTGCTCGAAATGCTCCAGGGTGTGGTTGCACACCACCAGATCCACGGACCGGGTTCGCAAAGGGATAGCCGAGGAGTTGGCGCAGATGCGACCCAGGGCTTCCTGAGCGCCGGCCGGGAAAGAGACATCCATGGCCACGATGCCTGATTTTGTCGAACCGTAGTCGAAACTGCCGCCGCCGGAACCAAGATCCAGCACACGCGACGATGCAGGAAGCTCTCGAATCAGGTGATCCATCAAGGCTTGACCTACCTGCTGACCTGCAACTCCACTCTGCCCCGCGAATCACTCTTCTCCCCGCTCCGGGCAGGCTCCTCGCCCGTGGAAACCGCCTCGATTCGATCTCCAGGCATGCCCTGGTCGATCATGTAATTCCTCACCACCGAAGCCCGGACGTCCCCGAGCGCGTGACCATATTCATCGGTCCCACCCGGGTCGTTGTATCCCTTGACCAGGACGGAAACGGAAAGGTTCTCGGGCAAGGTCAACCACGCAATGTTCTGGTCCAGCAGTCTGCGGGCCGCCTCTTCAAGTTCGCGGCTGTCGAATCGAAAATAAACAGGCTCCACGCTCGGGAGAAACCCTTGATGCCCCGGACGACCTGGCTCGATCCGAACCTCCCGCTCCGTGAATCCACCCGGGCCACCGGCCACGACGCGGTAGGTGACGGGAGTGGTGGGAGGAAGCTGTAGCCTTCCCTCGGGCAGGACTTCACCTATCCCATTGTCGATCACGACCGAATCCGCTTCGGTGGCTTCCCAGACCAGCCACGCGGCACCTCCGCTCGGCCTCTCGTCAACCAGGAAGGCGACCAGTCCAGGCGGTCCTGGGCCGGATGCCGGCCGCTCGACGGGCTCAGTTACAGGCGGCGGCTGGTTGACCTGGGGGCGCCGCGCGCAGCCGGCAACGGAAAACCCCGCCAGGCCCACCACCAACGCCAATGCCCACGCCCCCAAACCGTGGAAACCGCCGCACGGACCCTGGTCAGAGGCGAGCGCGCTCGGGCGCCGCGGAACCGGCAGCGGCAGTTGATGTGCGTCTTCTCTCAATCTCACAAATCTAACCTACTGTTTTTACCACGGGCAAGACCATTGGACACGCGGGATCCCGTCATTGTTCCAGGATCTTTCTGATAGAATGCGGGGCTGGTCATGCCTATTCACGTCCCAGGTCGATGCGGGGCACTGCTGCTTCTAGTCCTCTCTTTCACCCTGACCGTAACCGGTCTTTCCCAGGTGAGCGTTTCAGAAATTCGGAAAAAGGCTCTGCTCAACGGATTCGAAGTCTATTTTCTTCCACCTCGAAACCGTGAGATTTCTCAGTTCGTGTTCATGATCAAAAACGGCGCTGCCTTTGATCCGGTGGACAAATGGGGTGTCACAAACCTGATGCTCCGAATGCTCCTCAGCGGAGGAACTCGAATCCGGTCATCCGAGCGGATCAGGCAGGATCTCGAGGTTACGGGTGCCAGATTCCGGCATCGTGTCGAGTGGGACGGCCTCTTCGTTTCCGGTGAAGTCCCTCGGGCAGAGGTGGAAAATACCCTCGCGATCCTGGCCGAACTCATCGTCCACCCCGATTTGACGGAGAAGGACTTTGAACGGGAGCGCTCCCTGGTGATGGAGCAGCTTCGAGCCCCACCTGATCCAAGTTCTCGAGCCCAGAGCATTTTTCGAGGGCAGCTGTTCGGGCGGAATCCGTACGGGCACGCTGTCGAGGGAACCCCCGAGTCGGTTCAGAGCCTGAACCTGGTGGATGTCAAGATCCAGTACCGCAAGCTCGTCATGCCCAATCAGGCGCAACTCGCTCTCCACTACGACGATCCCGACGGCCTCCTGTTCCTGTCAATGGGCCGCCCCTGGGGCGGGTGGGTGCGCTCGGACCCAGCGCCCTTTACCTTTAGAAAAGCGGAGCTCGGCCGGTCGCGGCGAATCGTCCTGGTCCGTTCCGGGGCTACCGAAAGCGTGATTCGATTGGGCGGTCTGGCGGTGTCCCAGTCCGACCGGACCTACTATCCCTTCAAAGTTCTGGAGCACTATCTGACTCTGAGTCTTCCCGACTGGGCCAGGGAGATCGAGAATTCCAATCAGATTCGAGGCTCGGCCAGGCTCACGGCGATGCGTATGCCCGGCGACTTCCAGATCACCCTTCAAGTTCCTCATTCGCGGGTGGGAGCCTATCTTGACAGGTGCCTGAACGCGCTGGACCGGCTGGCTGCCGGCGAGATCGATCCCGAACGGTACCGGGAAGCAAAGGAACTTGCTTTTCTGGACCTGAAACAGAAGCTCCAGGAGGAAAAGGGTCAACTCTTCGAGCTCCTCAGGGCGAATCTCTACGACCTCGGAGTCTCGTATCTCGTGAACTTCGGTTTGCGCCTCGACCGGGTCCAGCAGCGTCAGATTCCGGACCTGCTCACGACCTATTTGAAAGGCGATTCCCTGCTCATCGTAGTGGCCGGTCCAGCCGCTGAAATCGGGGGATTTGTTGGCCGGTTTGGCCCTGTCCAAATCTTGAACTGACCGCTGCCCTGGCGTATACTTACCCGCAAGCTGGTGTTCAAAATCAGTGGGCTTTTGCCCACTTTTTTGTTTTATGGCCATGCAAATTCGAGACGCGATCCAGCCCGCGGTTGAAAATGAAGGGTGCGAACTGGTCTATGTCCAATACCTGGCGGAGGGATCCGGGTCCCTGCTGCGCGTTTACATCGACAAGGAAGGAGGGGTCGATCTGGGGGACTGCCAAAAAGTCAGTCGTCAGATAGGCATCCTTCTTGACGTAGAGGATTTGATACCTCACCGCTACACCCTGGAGGTTTCATCCCCGGGTCTGGAGCGGCCTCTATTCCAGGCCAGTGACTATGAGAGATATGCAGGGAGAGAAATCCGACTGACCACCAAGGCGAAGATGGGAGATCGAAGGAAGTTCAAGGGCTTGCTGAAGAGCATTGCGGGAGAGACGATCGAGCTGGAGTTCGAACAAGAGATCCTTCTTATTCCTCTCCACAACGTCAAGAAGGCAAACCTGGTCCACCACTTCTGAAGAAAGAGTCGCCGGAGCTACGGAGACTTTACTATGGCAAATCCGTTGGCCCAGACAATCGAGCAGATCAGTCGAGAAAAGGGTATCGAGCCCCAGCTGATTCAAGAAGCTCTCGAAGACGCGATGGTGGCCGCGGCCCGACGCTTCTTCAAGACCGAAGAAGATCTGCAGAGCCGTTACGATCCGGAATCGGGCACGATCGAGGTCTTTGCGGTTAAGCGAATTGTCGAGGAAGTGGAAGAAGACGAAACCGAAATGGCCCTGTCTGAAGCTCTCGAAGTCGATGAGACGTTCGTCGTAGGTGAATACATTGAGATCCCGAAACCGACCCTCGAGCTCGGCCGCATCGCGGCTCAGACGGCTAAGCAGGTGATCACCCAGAAGGTGCGGGAGGCTGAGCGTGAGATTGTTTTTGAGGAGTTTTCCGGGCAGGTGGGACAGATCGTCAACGGCATCGTGCGGAGAATCGAAGGCCGCGACATCATCCTGGACATCGGCCGTACCGAGGCGGTTTTGCCTATGCCCGAGCAGTCACGCACGGAGGTCTACAAGCAGGGCGACCGGGTGCGGGCGGTTATTATCAAGGTTCACCGCCTCTCCAAGGGACCCCAGATCGTGATCTCCCGGGCCGATCCGAGCCTTCTGATTCGACTCTTCGAGGGTGAGATCCCGGAAGTCTATGATACGACGGTGGTGATTAAGAACGTAGTCCGAGAAGGTGGAGAGCGAGCCAAAGTGGCGGTTGCCAGCCGGGACGAGACGGTCGATCCTGTGGGCGCCTGCGTGGGCATGAAAGGAAGCCGTATCAACGCGGTGATTCGAGAGTTGAAAGGTGAGAAAATCGACATCATTCAATATTCGGATGACATCGTTGACTACACGGTGAACGCCCTGAATCCTGCCAAAATCTCCAAGGTTCTGATTGCGGATCCAGTTAACAAGGCCCTGGAGGTGATCGTCCCCGAAGATCAGCTCTCCCTGGCCATCGGCAAAAAAGGCCAGAATGTACGGCTGGCCTCCAAACTTCTGGGCTGGGAAATCGACATCAGGGGTGAAGAAGACAAGAAGCTCGAGATTCTGAAGCAAATGGAGAGACTGGCCGAGGCTGCGCAAACACCCCTTGGGGAGCTGGCGGGAGTCAGTGAGAAGCTGCGAGAAAAACTTACGGAGCAGGGAGTTAAGAGCGTTGAAGCCCTGGGCGCCAAGAGCAGGGAAGATCTGGAAGCCATTCCCGGGATCGGACCCAAGACGGCCGAGCGTCTCCTGGAGCAGGCGGGTGAATTCCTGCACCCACCCGATCAGGAAAAAACTGAAGAAGCGAGCGGTATCGAGGCGGTGTCCTCAACTGCTGCCGACATTGATGAAATGTCGCTGGAAGAGCACAACGCCCTGGCGAATTCCGCGGCATCGGGTGACTCTGAGCAGACTGGGTCGGGGGATTCCTAGGAGCGCCAGGATCAACAGGTCGATACCGAAAAGAAGAAAACCCATTCAGCATAGAGGCGGGGCTCAATCCTTAAGTACTCATTTATGGAAGGGAGTACTAAGTGATACATTAGGACCCACAGCATGGAACAGATTAAGGTCAGAGACCTGGCTTCAGAATTCGAGATTCGAAACGCTCATGTGATTTCGGAGCTCAAGCAGATTGGTGTCTGGGTACCCTCATCCGATACTCCCGTGGATCAGGACATCGCGAACCGGATTCGCCGCCGGCTGCAACTGCGGGCCGAGCACGAGCAGGAAGAAAAGATAAGGTCTGAAAAGGCCAAAGAAAAGAAGAAGACAACCAAGCCCAAAAAAGCCCACAAGAAGACGATTCGACAGCTGGGCAAAGCCAGACGCCGACCCGCTAAGGCCCGGGAGGAGACTCCGTCTTTCCTGAGCCCCCTGACCAGTTTCCAGGGCCCCAGAAAGGGTCAGGCACATTACAGAGGTCTGACCGAGATCGAGGAACCCTCCCTTCCTGACCGGGTTGAGGTTTCGATTGATGATGAACCGCTCATCGAAAGAGTCGAAGCCAGCGTGACCGCGGAGGCCCTCGAGAAAGCCATGGGGGGCCCGACGATTGAAGAGCAACTCGTCACCCAACAACCTCCGGCGGCCCCCGCATCGACTAAACCTCCGGTGCCGGTGGGACGGGTTGGACAGGTCCGGGCGATCCCGGCTATCCCTCCGTCAGTGGGGCCATCGGGCGTAGACGCGCCGGCAGCGGTCGATGGGGCTCCAGCCACCTCTGCACCCGACGAGGTCACGATCCCAGAAAAGAGTGTCCAGGCAAAAGCGGTCGAGAAAGGCCTTCCAACGGAGGTCACCCTGCCTGAAAATGTCACCGTTCGCGAACTCAGCGAGCGAACGGGTATCAAGAGCAAGGATATTTTTCGGCAGTTGATCGGCATGGGAGTCATGGCCGCTAATATCAACCAGACTCTCGATCAGACAACAGCCGAAGAGCTCTGCCTTGCATTCGAAATTATTCCCCATTTCGTATCTTTTGAAGAAGCCATTATCGAAGCTGAACAGACGAAAGAGGAGCCTGAGGACCTGGTGCTGCGCGCTCCCGTCGTCACTGTGATGGGTCACGTAGACCATGGCAAGACATCGCTCCTCGATGCCATTCGGAAGACCCGCGTCGCAGCTGGCGAGGCCGGGGGAATCACCCAGCACATCGGTGCTTACCATGTGGAGGTCGACGGGAAGAGGATCGTGTTTATTGACACGCCCGGCCACGCCGCTTTTACCATGATGCGTTCTCGGGGTGCTCAAGTCACCGACATCGTGGTTCTGGTCATCGCCGCCGATGACGGAGTCATGCCGCAGACCAAAGAGGCGATTGACCACGCCCGGGCCGCCGATGTTCCGATCATTGTTGCCATCAACAAGGTGGACCGGGCCGAGGCCGATGTCCAGCGAGCCAAACAGCAGTTGACGGAACACGAACTGATCGCGGAAGACTGGGGTGGAGACACCATTATGGTGGAAGTCTCCGCAACCGAAAAAACCAATCTCGATCTCCTGCTCGAAATGATCCTTCTCGTCACCGATGTGGCTGAGCTGAAAGCCAATCCCGAACGAGCCGCTTCCGGGGTGGTCCTGGAGGCTCGACTGGATAAAGGACGCGGGGCGGTAGCCACGGTGTTGGTACAGAATGGTTCTCTGGCAGTCGGTGATTCCTTCATTGCCGGTACCTCCATGGGACGGATTCGAGCCATGTTTGACGACCGTGGCAAGAGCATTCGCAAGGCTGGGCCCAGCAGCGCTGTCGAGATCCTGGGACTTCAGGGCGTCCCCCTGGCCGGTGATCCCTTCCAGGTGATTGAGGATGTCACGAAGGCGCGCCAGATCATCGATTACCGGGTGGATCAAAAGAAGCAGAAAGAGCAGACCCAGGAGTCCAAGCTCAGTCTCGAGGATCTGTACGGAAAGATGCAGAGTGGCGTGGTGAAGGAACTGCCCGTCGTCATCAAAGCCGATACCCAGGGCTCAGCGGAGGTTGTCGTCGACACTCTCGCCAAGCTCAGCACCGAAAAAGTCAAGATCAAAGCAATCCACAGCAGTGTTGGAGCGATTACAGAAACGGATGTGGTGCTGGCGTCGGCCTCCGGCGGGATCATCATCGGATTCAATGTCCGCCCCGAGCCAAAGGCCCGGGCCGGCGCGGAGAAAGAGGGAGTCGACATCAGACTGCATACGGTCATCTATGAACTGACAGAGGAGGTCAGCCAGGCCATGCTGGGGCTGCTCGATCCGACTTTCAAAGAGGTCACTCTGGGTCAGGCTGAGGTCCGAGAAATCTTCAGAGTCCCCAAATTCGGCACGATCGCAGGCAGCTATGTCCGCGACGGCATTGTTAAACGTGGTGCCCGGATGAGACTTCTCAGGGACAGTGTCGTGATCCACGAGGGAAAAGTCGATTCGTTGCGCCGGTTCAAAGAAGATGTGGCGGAAGTCAGAAATGGATATGAGTGTGGCCTCTCGATCTCCAACTTCAACGATATCAAGCCCGGCGACGTCGTCGAGGCCTTCACGAATGAGGAAGTCCAGCCCGAGCTCACTTGAACTCGAGACAGAAGTAGTCGATTGCGACCTTCGCCGCATTCAGAGGGAATAGAACTTGCCCATCGTCTACTGTTCCTTGGAGCTGTACCTTCCTTACTGTCATTCCATCAAGGAAAAACGTAACGTCGTCCGGAAAGTTGCCGGCCGTCTGCGCTCGCGTTTCAACTTTTCCGTTGCAGAAATCGGGTACCAGGACCTCTGGCAGAGAGGTCTCATTGGTGCCGTGTCGATTGGGAGCGAGCGACACAAGCTGGAACAAGTGGCTCAAAAGCTGGTGCAGGAAGGCGAACGAATTCTGGGAGGCGATCTGGTCCGGTCGGAGATTGACATCGTCGATCTGGACTAGGTGGCCTTGAACCAGATATGGGATCAGACCTGAGCCGGATTGTCGAGTTCGTAAACGGACATGAGTCGTTCGCCGTGCTCTCTCATCAAAGCCCCGACGGCGATTCCATCGGGTCCTCTCTTGCCCTGGGCCGCGCCCTTCGCCAAATCGGCAAGCGAGTTTCCGTGTCCCAGGCTGACCCCGTACCGACGGCTTACGTGAACCTCCCGGATGTGGATTTGTTGCAGATCAGCCGGAGACTGAAAGGGGAATACGACTCGCTCATCGTGCTGGAATGCAACAGCCTGCTCAGGACCGGTCTGGAGAACCTCGAGGGCCGGCACGTCATCAATATCGATCACCATCCCAATACACAGATGTTCGGCGATCTCAACTGGGTAGACGACTCTGCTGCAGCTGTAGCAGAGTTGATCTACGAGCTGGTTCTGGCTTTAGGGGCGGACATCACCCCATCCATTGCAAGCAACCTTTATGCGGCAATCATGACTGACACCGGGTCATTCCAGTTCTCGAACACGACCCCCAGGACGTTTTCCGTAACGGCCGAACTGGTATCCCGGGGCGCCCAGCCGGCCGAAATCGCCCGCGCCGTCTACATGAATCAACCCCATTCTCGACTCAAGCTTCTGGTTGAAGTGCTGGGCACTCTGGAAGTCCACCCCACCAAACCCATTGCCTGGATCGTGCTGACCCGGGACATGCTGGGCAGAACAGGGGCGACCAGAGATCTTACCGAGGGCTTCGTCAACTACCCGCTGTCTCTGAGCGGGGTTCAGGTCGTCGCTTTCTTCAGGGAGGAGAGCGCGCGGCAGACGCGAGTCAGCCTGCGTGCCAAAAACGGTCTTGACGTCGCTGAAATCGCCCGACTGTGGGGAGGTGGGGGTCACAGGAACGCGGCTGGGCTCACCGTCCCGGCCTCTCTGGTGGACGCCCAGGAGCAAGTGGTCAGGGAACTGGATGACCGAGTCTCGAACTAGTCGGGATCAACCGATAGACGGAGCCCTGGCCGTTGACAAGCCCTCCGGTCCGACCTCCCACGATATCGTGCGAAGCGTCCGCGGTTTCTACAGGACCCGGGCAGGTCACACCGGCACACTGGATCCTCTGGCTTCCGGGGTTCTGGTCTTGCTGCTGGGGAAAGCGACGCGGCTGGCGCGCTTTCTGCAGCAAAGCGATAAGACCTACCGGGCCACTGTTCAACTTGGCGTGACTACCGACACCTATGACCGGGAAGGTCAGGCCACGACCCGGGAGTCACGACCCGATTACTCTCGGCAGCAGGTGGAAGGCGTCCTGGACGGATTCAAGGGAGAACTCCACCAGATCCCCCCGATGTACTCAGCCGTTCGCCTGGACGGAGAGCGCCTCTATGAAAGAGCCCGCCGGGGAGAAGAAATTGAAAGAGCACCCAGACGAGTATCCATCCGCTGCCTGGAACTAAAGGAATTCTCCGGATCTCGCTTGACTGTCGACGTTGTCTGTTCGGCCGGGACCTACATCCGCGTGCTTGCACATGAGATCGGCAGGGCGCTGGGTTGCGGAGCCTGCCTGTGGGATCTTCGCCGCCTCCGATCCGGAGATTTTCGGCTCGATGAGGCCGTACCGATACATGAACTGTCGGAGTCCCCTGCGCGCGGATTCAGAGCTCTGGAGAGTCTCCTGCCTGCTTTTCATAGAATCGATCTGCAGGACGTGGCCGCCCTGCGGGCCCGGCACGGAAATCCCATTTCCCTGTCCGGACCGTCCGGTTACTGCCGCCTTTTTCACAATGATGCACTCCTTGCCGTGGCGCGGCGGACCGGCGACGTGGTCCAGCCGGTGGTTGTTTTTGCTCATGAGTCGGATTGACACACTGGCGATGGGCTCCATCAAAATCTCCGCGCGGACTACAGTTGTGCTGATCACAGCATTCTTCTCGTTCGTTCATCTGCATGCCCAGCGTCCGGGCTCGACCTCTCCCGCCCCGGAGCCTGCGCCGACGGTGGTTACGGTTTCCGCGCAGCAACTGCCGCTGGACGAGATCTCCGCCTCTGTTTCGGTGATTTCCCGCAAGGACATTGAAGCCAGTCAGGCGGAGACGATCGTCGAGCTATTGCAGCACACACCCTTTGTCTACGTGTCCCAGATGGGGGGCCGGGGGGGATTGAGCACGGCTTCGATTCGTGGCGGTGATGCCAACTTTACAATGGTCATGATTGATGGAATTTCTCTGAATGATCCCAATAACATTTTAGGAGGCTCGTTCGATCTGGCGGCCCTCAGTCTCGACCGGATCGATCGAGTGGAAATCGTGCGCGGTCCGATGTCCGTTCGCCACGGATCGGAGGCTATTTCCGGGGTCATCAATATCATCACCCGCAGAGGAGAAGGGACACCCGAGGTGGCTTTCGACGTGCTGGGAGGGTCCTTTGACACATGGCAGCTTGGGGCTCGTAGTCACGGTCGGCTCAAAGCCTGGCACTATTCCCTTGGTGTCTCCCATCTGCAGGTTGGCGAGCAGGTTGAAAACGAAGATCTGGAACGGACTTCCTTCTCTCTCGACACCGGGATGAGTCTGGGAGGAGAGTCGGCCCTCGAATTCAGTTTTCGTCGCCATGACCGTCAGGCTCAGGGTTTCCCGCCCAACGGGGGAGGACCCGAGTTCTCGATACTCCGCGACCCGCAGCATTCCGATGTCGAGGAAACGGTTTTCGGTGCCACCTGGCTTCAGGAGTTCACCGGCAGCTGGTTCCAGCGACTTCATTTCGACTACTACAACCGCCTGGAAGACACCTTGACGCCTCCTATACTGGACCAGATTCCGCCCAGTTTCAGTGCGCGGCCCGGGATCGACTCCGAAAGTGACTTCGCGCGGACCCGCCTTCAGTTTGAGCATTATTGGCGACTGGGATCAGACTGGCAGGCCGCAGCCGATCTTTCCTTCAGACACGAAAACGGTGACGTCGAGGCCGTCATCGCCGATCTCTTTCCGGGCGGTTTTCAACAGGAGAGAGACATCTGGTCCTGGGGAGGAGAGTTGCGGTATGCCCGGGAGAGGTACCAGTTCGATATGGGTCTGCGTGTCGACGACAGCGATGATGCAGCCACCGAGACTTCTCCCAGGGTCGGGGGAAGCGTTCGAGTGGGACCGCATCAAACGCGTCTTAAAGCCAGCTGGGCAGAGGGCTTCAAATTACCCTCCTTTTTTGCACTGGGCGAGCCGAATGTCGGCAATCCCGATCTCAAACCGGAAAAAAGCCGGGGGTTCGATGCAGGAATCGAACAGCTTCTGGGCAGCGGCAGGGGAAGAGTGTCCCTGATCTACTACCGGAACCTGTTTACGGATCTGATCGACTTCAGTCCCGAACAGTTTCGCCTCGTCAACCGCTCGCGGGTACGGACTCAGGGCGTAGAGGCGGAGGCCCGCGGCTGGCTAACGGGATCCGTTCAGATTGCTGGTCACCTCACTTATGTCGATTTTGAGATCGAAGGATCGGATGAACTTCTTCGCGATCGTCCCCGCTGGCGAGGAGGCGTTCGCCTGGACTGGCAGTTCCATCGCCGTGCGCGGCTCCACGTCGACAACTCCTGGGTGGGGCCACGCTTCGATTTCCAGATCCCGGTGCCCGAGCAGGACCGGGTGGGCGGTTACGCACTCACCGCCCTGGCTGTCAGCTACCGTCCGGTTGAGCATCTGACCCTCTTTGCCCGGGTCGATAACCTGCTGGATCGCCAGTTTCACCACTTTGTGGGATTTCCGGATCCCGGTATCTACGCCCGTTTCGGGCTGAGATACCGGTTCCGGTTCAACTAGTGCTGCTAGGGTCGTCCCTGGAACTCGACCCGCGGATTGCCGGGTGGCCCCAAGAGTTCCGGCCTCCGGGGCCCGGCAGACCCTCGATCATCTCTCCTGAGACGCAAAAAAATCGACAAAGTGACGATCGTCACATGCAAAAGTCCCCACCCGGGAGCATTCTTCCAGCGGTGGTGAATGTGCTTTTTTTTGAAACTTTCGGGGGGGTGCCCCGGTCTTATAGTGTGATTAATGAGACGTTATAGGAGATTCTTGCAATGATTCTCACAGATGTTTGTGATCGCCAGACGGTTGCTCGCTTTCTTGGCAACGAGCTCGACCTGGACGAGAAGCTTGAGTTTCTGGAGCATCTCGAAGAGTGTAAGCAGTGCTGGGGCGAAGTCTACAACGCTCGCAAGAACGAGCATCCCCACTACTACAAGAAGACTTCCCGGCGCCTCAAAGTCACCGAGAAGGAATTGGCCAAACTCAACGGCGTTCCCGCAGAAGAGACCGAGAGCGAGGACACCTACCAGATGGCCTAGTGCACTGTCCTGAAAGTTCACGCCGCTACTTCAGGCGTCCATCCCGAATTAACAACGCGGACTTCCCGCACAGCACACTAGCAGCCAGGGATTCCCAGGACTTGTCCTTATCTTCCGGACAAGAAAAGGAGGAACCTTATAGGAAAATCCTCCTTGTTTCCCGGATCGTGCAAAGCTAGAATTGCGCACCGTGGGCTGGACCGGGAAATCCCTGCTGGTCCATTCCCTTTCCGAAGATCGGTCGCCCGCGCCGCTGCGCGACAGGTCTTCAAATCGGGCTGCGAACCTGTTCGAAGAAGCTCTCAGTATCTACAGGGTCTGCTTGGAGGAAAAGAGTGGCGCTGATCTGGTTGGGTTTGGGTGTTTTCCTGCTGGGCCTGGTCTTGCTCTCGATTTTCGGGCTGTCCGGTTCGGGCAGCTCGACTCTGAGTGTCTGGGGATACCGGGTAGGATTGGTTCTTATGCTTTTGGGTCTTTCGCTGAGCGTACTGCTGACTTAATGCACTAGTACTCACTGCCGGGTAGGTGACGGCAACCATGTCAATGCCGGTGAGGTATTCTTGTTGGGATCGAGTATGTCCAGGGACTTGAGTGACATCGTCGCGGTGGACGTGGAACCCGCCGGAGTCCATTTCCGCTATCTTGTTTTCCAACTGCAGGTCGACAGCCAGTCGAAGCTCCTGGTCCGGGCTCTCAACTTTCGACCCTACCGGGACGAGTTGGAGCAGCAGATCATCAACTGGACCTGGCAGGGGCTGGAAGCGTCCGGGTTTACCGAGTCCGGAGTCCAGCTAAGCGTCGGCGGAGGTGGAACCCTCAACATCAATCCCTATTACGAAACCGTTACCCTCTTTGGCGAGAGTCCCGAGTACGGGGCTGAAGAAGAGCGGGAAACTGTCGCAGGGCTTATGCAGGAAGCGTTTTCGGACCACGAGGTCTCCTGGTTTGAGCCGGGTTTTTTCGAGGAACAGGAAAAAATAGCCAGAGAAGCGAAGGCGAAAGCCGCTGCCGAGAGAGCGGCCAGGAAGGCTCAGCGGCAGGATTCCGAAAGGGCCGGGGAATCTTCCGAGGCCGAACCGGAATCTCCAGAAGGTGAGCAGGAAGAGGCTTCCGCCGCAACCTCAGACAGCGAACCCGGCCTGCACAGCGAAGACGGGAGTTCATCATAGTGTCCGCAGATCCACTGAAAGACTCGACTACCGTCAAAAATAGTAATCAACGCAAGAGGAAGCCCCGCATCGTCGCGGTCATCAACGCGGCCTGCACCGGTTGTGCCGGGTCTCCCGCCTGTGTCGACTATTGCCCGGTTGAAAACTGTATGGTGTGGGTCACCGATCCGGAAGCCCCGCCTCTGGGCCGCATTGAAGTCGATCCTCTGCTCTGTATCGGCTGCAAGCTGTGTATCAGCAAAGGACCTAACGATACGTTTCTGGACGGGTGTCCCTGGGATGCTATCGACATGGTTGATATCGGCGAGTTGGAAAGCCACCTGGGTGCTCTGCCCTGGTGATGTTCAGAGTTCGAGATTGAATGTGGGAGGGGCCCCTGAAACGGTCGGGGGGATTTAAACGGCCGTTTCAGGGCCCCCTCCCACATTCAATACCCGGCCGGTTTTGAAGGACAGAAACAGAAAGAGTGGGCGGTGTCTGGGGGCAGCAAACGTTTAAATCCCCCCGGTTGCGGCCCCCAGACACCGCCCACTCTATTCCTGGCTGGAGAGGCGCTCTCGAATGGCCCGGGCTGTCGCCTTGGCCTGGTTTCTTAACTCTTCGGTGTAGTCGGGATTATCGGTGTAAGAATCGATCAGCTCCAAATCGGCTTCTCCACCGATCAGATAGAGAGCACGAAGCGACTCCCTGACATGCTCCGGGTCAGGTGAGAGGACGAGCAGGACCTGTCCGGCAACCACCGGCTCTGGGTCTGTTACTCTCACCTCCAGCACCCGGCCTCTCAGATCGGAGCCAACGGCTGCCTCGTGTCCCCCTTCACGGGTCACGATCGCCAGTTCCACATCACTGTGAACCCACTGCCCCGGCTCGGCCCGAAGCTCTACTCGACCGTCAGTGGGGCTCCTCACCGACCAGTTCTTAAGCATCGAACGCAATTCTTTGAGTGCCGCCAGGTCGTGGTAGCGGACCAGCGCCAATGCTGCATTGCGGCGAACCAGAGGGCTTGAATCTTTCAGGCAGCGAAGAAGTGTCTCATGAAACAGGGCAGATTTACTGTCCTGCCCCATCACCCAGGCTGATTCGGCGCGGATCTGTACCAGAGGATGGGTGGAGAGTGCAGCGACCTCTGGATACCAGCGGGTAACTTCAGGATCCCGGTCCCGAATCCGTTTGTCAATCTGGACCAGTGCGTGCTGGATGGTTCGGGGTTTGCTTTCCTGGCCGAAAAGCTCTTCGAGCTGTTTATCCGTCAGCTCACGACCGAACCAGACACCTCTCCAGAACTGGACCGGAATAAAAACCCCGATGATGAGAACGAGCAGAATCAGCAGCTTTGATCGGAGAGGAAAGGCCGGTTTGGGTTCCTGTGAGTTGGGGGTCTCTGGCATAGGAGAGCGTGATTATCTCACGTTCCAGGGTTTCGTAGGGGCCGGCCTTGTGCCGGCCCGGTGGACGGGCGACCACCAGGGTCGCCCCTACATTGCCCGTACCACATCCAAAACTTGCATCTCCTGAAGTAAGTGCCTAATATAGGTGAACAAAAGGTGAATATATAATGGCTCATCCTCTCCGTACGGCAGTAGCGCGCGTGATAACAAGCGCGCCGGACCCCACAACCTACATTTCCACCGGCATTACGTCGCTGGATCAACTGCTGCAGGGAGGGCTCCCAGTGGGAGCCATTTCGGAATTGACGGGCTCTTTCTCGAGTGGAAAAACAAGCGTGCTTTTCACCCTTCTTGCCAGGGCGACTTCAAAACGTTTGCGTGTTGCTTACATTGATGCTTTCGACATGTTTGATCCCCGTTTTGCCCGAACGGCCGGAATCCGATTACAGTAACTATTGTGGATCCGTTGTCGAGGAGATTCTCTCTCGAACAAGATCAAAAAATCGTTAAAAGCCGCTGACATTCTGGCTCGCTCTCAAGACTTCGGAGTGATTGTTCTGGACCTGGAAACGGCTTCGGATCGGACTCGGGGATCAGCGATTCAGAAAATCCCCTTTCACTGCTGGTTTCGAATCAAAAAGGTGCTTTATCAGAAGAAGGTTGCTTTTCTGCTGCTCTCGAACAGTCCCAGTGCAGGGAGTGCAGCCAACGCGGTACTTGGTTGGGACAGATCTTCGGTTCGGTGGCGGTCAACCCGGTCCGAATCTCAACCGAACCTTTCCAATCATTGTCAACTCTTACAAGGGCTTACGACCCGAGTGAGTTTGCTTCGGGGCAGGCACCATGGCCAGGTCAAGATTCATTGCCATCTACAGCCCTGATCCGCGTTCAACCTTGAGTATTGCCAGATCTTTTTCCCCTCGTGTGGAAAAATATCTCACGGGTGCCGTCCTCTTTCCCATTTCCAGACGATGCCAGGAACAGGCATGCGACCGGCTGCTTCAAATCAGCATCCACACAGAACCGCTCCATTTTGGACTGGCTTCCACTCGAACCGTAGCCATTCTGGCAGTCCGTCTGAAGCCCGGCAGCCGGGTCCCGGAAAGACAGACCAGCCAGTTCATCCGATCCTTTGAAATTGGACATTTATTTGCTCTGCATCCCTTCCCGGCTGAAGCCCTGGAGACCTTGAAACGGTGGGGAATTCATCAGATTGGTCAACTGGCCGACCTGCCTCAGTCACAACTGGTGGCTCGAATGGGACGAGAAGGGCTGCAACTCCAGAGGCTTGCTCGAGGAAAGGACCTGAAGCCCTTTGAACCCGCCACCGAACCCCTTCGCTTTGTGGCAGCAGAAGATCTGCAATGGGAGATCGAAGACCTGGAACGCCTGACCTTTCTGTTCGGAAAGCTTCTGGAGAAACTCTGTCGTGAGCTGGAGAATCACGGACTTTCAACTGATCGGCTGGATCTCAAGCTGGGTCTGAGAGACAGTCGCCACTACCAGCAATCCATCCCTCTGGCCTTCCCGATGCACAATTCTAAAGTTCTCCTGTCATTATTGCGCCTGAAGATCCAGTCTTCCAACCCGGGAGCTCCCATTTCTCGAGTCGAACTGGAGGCGCGACCTGCGCAACCTCAGATTTTTTAACAGTCTTTGCTGGAGCCGAATCAGACCCACCCGGAAAAGTTCTCGCGAACACTTTCCAGGCTGTACTCAATCGCTGGTGAATCTTATCTGGGATCAGCCGTGGCTCTGGACACGCATCAACCGGACCGGTTTCGACAAGTTGGCTTTGCCGTTTCCCAGGATAAGAAGTCTTTTCAAGGGGACAATAAGGATTCTGGATCTGACGCGCTTGTTGTCAAGCGCGCTACTGTCGGAGTGAGACTGGTTGTGCGAAGATTGCGACCTCCTCGGCCGATCGAAGTACACACCCATTAGATTGTGGGCTGCTCCGGTCCCTGGCGTTCCTCCGGAAACTGGTGGGAAGCGGAAAGCGTTCAAGAATCGCCAGGCCACGAAAGCCCCGCTTACTGGTCAAGAGACGAGTGGGATATCGAAATGGTGAATGGCATGGTGTGTCGAATTTTCTGGGACAACCTTGTGAAAAAATACTTTATCGAAGGAGTCTATGACTGATGGATCTGATCTGACGCGCTTGTTGTCACGCGCGCTACTTGTAGCGCCCACCCAATCACAGTAGCGCGCACGCAGTAAGCGCGTGGATTACAGTAGCGCGTCAAAGCCCAACCAATGTACATCGAACTCAAAACCAGCAGCGCCTTCAGTTTTCTGGAAGGTGCTTCTTTGCCGGAAGAGCTTGCCCGGGAGGCGGCGCGGCTGGAGTACCCTGCTGTTGCCCTGCTCGACAGAGACGGCGTTTATGGTGCGCCCCGTTTCTACAAAGCCTGTCGCGAGGTTGGTGTCCGCCCTCTGGTCGGGGCCCGAATCAGCTTGAAAGAAGGCGGAGAACTTTCCCTTTTGGTGGAAAATCAAAAGGGCTATCAAAACCTTTGCCGGCTCCTGACTCGAATGAAACTGAGAGCTCCCAAAGAGGAAGGAGAGATCGATTGCGACGAGGTCGAATCACACTCCAGTGGACTGGTTTGCCTGACCGGAAATCTGCAGGGCCCGATCGCGGATGCGATCTCCAGAGGCGGTTTGCGGAAGGCCTCGCGAAGGTTGGATCGTCTCAAGATGATTTTCGGTCCGCAAGGTGTATTTGTTGAGATCCAGCGCCACTTTATACGCGAACAGGAACGCCTTAATCAAATCCTGATCAGCCTGTCGGAGCGTCATAACCTGCCCCTGCTGGCCTCTAACGGAGTTCTTTATGCAAATCGGAAGAGGAGGCATCTTCAGGATGTTCTGACCTGCATTCGCCACAAGACGACGTTGCCAGAAGCCGGCCGGCTTCTCTCTTTGAACTCCGAACGGTATCTCAAACCACCGGCAGAAATGGAGTCTCTTTTCAGTGATTTGAAAGTGGCTCTTCGCACCAGCCGTCTCTTGAGTCAGCGACTTCATTTCACACGGGAAAATCTGGGTTATCAGTTTCCGCGTTTTCCTCTTCCTGCCGGCGAGACCATGAACAGTTATCTGAGAAAGTTGACTTGTCAGGGGGCCCGGGAGCGTTATCGCCCCTATCATCAGCGGGCTCGTCGGCAAATCGAGAAGGAGCTTGCGTTAGTTGAGAAACTGGACCTGGCCGGCTACTTCCTCATTGTCTGGGACCTGGTGCAGTTTTGTCGAGCTCAGGAAATTCTGGCGCAGGGCCCCGGGGGTCTGCTGCCAACAGTGCTGTCTGCTACAGCCTCGGGATCACGGCAGTCGACCCGGTAGGGATGGATCTGCTCTTCGAACGTTTTCTTTCGGAGGAGAGGGGGGAGTGGCCTGATATCGATATTGATCTTCCCAGTGGGGACCGGCGTGAGAGAGTCATTCAATATGTCTACGAGCGCTACGGGGAACTGGGTGCAGCCATGACCGCCAATGTGATCACTTATCGTGCCCGCAGTGCGGCACGGGAAGTTGGAAAGAGCCTGGGATTTGCCTCCCGGAACATTGATCGACTGGCCAGGCTGCTCACCAGCTGGGGGCCACATCCCGAGGAGATCGACCCTGATCACTTCAAGAAATCGGGACTGGATCCCTGTCATCGTCACCTTTTCTTTGAGCTCTGGCAGCAGATTCAGGATCTTCCTCGACATCTCGGACAGCACAGCGGCGGAATGGTCATTGCCAGAGACCGGCTTGATTCGGTTGTTCCCCTGGAAAATGCTACTATGCCGGGTCGCAGAGTTATTCAGTGGGACAAAGAGGACTGTGCCGATCTGGGCATTATCAAAGTCGATCTGCTGGGCCTGGGAATGATGTCCGCACTGCAGGATGCAATCCAGCTGATTCGGCGGCACTCGGGCGAAGAGGTGGATCTGGCCGCTCTTCCCCCGGATGATCCCCAGGTGTATGAACTGCTGCGGAAGGCCGATACAGTGGGCTTGTTCCAGGTTGAGAGCCGGGCTCAGATGGCAACTGTGCCCCGTCTCAAACCCCGCTGTTTCTACGATTTAGTTGTTGAAATCGCTATCATACGCCCGGGGCCGATCGTCGGTCAGATGGTGCATCCTTACCTGAGGAGACGAGCCGGACTGGAACCGGTCACCTACCCGCATCCTTCCCTGGAACCCATTCTCAAGCGCACTCTAGGAGTTCCCATTTTCCAGGAACAGCTGTTGAAGATTGCGATGACGGTTGCGGGATTCTCCGGAGGCGAAGCGGAGGAACTAAGACGGGCGCTCGGATTTAAGCGTTCTGAACAGCGGATGGGAAAGATTGAAGTGAAACTGCGCCGGGGTATGGAAAAAAACGGAATCGCAGGAGAAAGAGCGCAAACAATTATTCGTTATATCTCCTCCTTTGCGCTTTATGGTTTTCCAGAATCCCATTCGGCCAGCTTTGCTTTACTCGCCTACGCGAGTGCATACTTGAAGGTCCATTTTCCGGCTGCTTTTTACGTTTCGCTTTTGAACAATCAGCCCATGGGATTTTACCGTCCCGCTACTCTTGTGAAAGATGCTCAGCACCGGGGCCTACGGGTCAGACCGATTGACGTACAGTTTTCCAACCGGCTCTGCACGATTGAGCCCGACGGATCCTTCAGACTGGGTTTGCTCTACGTACAGGGACTGCGGGAGAAGGCGGGCCTTCACATTGTCGAACAACGGCAGAAAGCCCCGTTCAGAGGCCTGGACGACTTCGTGAGAAGGTGTCGATTGCAGAAACCGGAACTGGTCACGCTGGCTGAGATCGGCGCCTTGAACTGTTTCGGAATGAAACGCCGTGAAGCCCTCTGGCAAGTGGCAGAAGTTTCCCGCCACTCCGGCCCTCTTTTCAGTTCCATCCCGTCCGGTCCTGAGAATTCGTATCCCCTTTCCGACATGGATGCCCTGGAGCGCCTACAGGCTGATTATCGCGGCACTAAACTGACTACCGGTCCCCATCCGGTAGCGCTGATCCGCGAGGCTCTATCGAAGAAGGGTGTCTCTCCGGCCTCCCGGCTGCCTTCGATCAAGAATGGTCAGCGCGTGAAAGTGGCTGGAGAAATCATCGTCCGACAGCGGCCTCTAACGGCCAAAGGATTCCTTTTTCTGAGCCTCGAAGATGAGACCGGGATTTCCAACATTGTCGTCAAACCTCCAGTTTTCAAGAAAAACAGGGAAACCCTGGTCAACCACCCGTTTCTTCTGATTGGAGGCACTTTGCAAAATGCCGACAACGTCATCTCCATCCTGGCTGATCGTTTCTGGCCCCTGGAAATTCGTGAGGCCCCCCTCCCCTCTCATGATTTTCACTGAAGGGTTCACGCGCTTGTTGTCACGCGCGCTACTGACATCTGCCACCACCGACTCATCCCCACCCCGCACGCTTCGGTAGCGCAAGTGCCCACCATTCACAGTAGCGCGCACCAATCACAGTAGCGCGCACGCAGTAAGCGCGCCCATTGCAGCCGCGCGTCTTAGTGGACATCGCCCAAGGCCCTGCCTACGTTCCTACGTCGAGCTTTGAGCAGCCGAGTTGGCACCCGGAACACGAAACCTGGTATTTGGGCCGCACTTATTCTAAAGTGCACCCGTTCGGCCAGGAGCACTTATTTTGAAAATGGATCCAGCATTTTTCCGAGAGATCATGGGGAACTTTGCCACCGGAGTCACGGTGGTCACCACCCATGGCCGCGAGGATGAGCCATATGGAGTCACCGTTAACGCCTTGACGTCCCTTTCCCTGGACCCGATTCTGGTACTGGTCTGCCTTCACAGCCGCCTGGGGGGGCTCACCGCCTTCCTCGAAAGCGACCGCTTCGCGATCAATATTCTCTCCCAAAAACAGATCCACATCTCCAATTACTTTGCCACCTCCGGAATTGACCGATCCCGCCACCTGAGCTGGAGGGCAGCCTCCGGAGTACCCCTGATCCGAGGGTGTCTGGGTCATCTGGAATGCCGGCTGGAAAACACTTACGATGGCGGCGATCACACCATCCTGGTGGGCCGGGTCGTCGAGGGTCGTTTGAGGCGCCAGCAGGGCGAGCCTCTGCTTTTTTTCAAAGGCAGCTATAGCCGGATCCGCCCGCCTGCCTGAGACTGGAAGATGAGAAGTCCATATTTACGATGGTTGACGTCCGAAGGCCAGGAACAGGTCTTCGTTCTTTCCCTTGACGAGGCGCTTCTAGCCCGCATAGATCACCGATTTGGAAATGAAGGTGATTTTGGCAGGCCGGAACGGTTTTCTGAGAGTTTCGCTATCGATCCGGTCCAGGTCGAGTGATGCGGTGGTGTGGATGGTCGTGAATGGAGCGTTTTTCGGGTTCGGAAGAGCGTGACGGAATGTATTCAGGCAGAGCTCGGCCTGAGCGATGGAACGATTTCGTTTTTGGGGGCGTTTGATCGGGACAGACCTCAGCAGCGCAGAGGAATGGCCTGGAGGTTTCGAACGACGGCAGCGAAGACCTCGCTGTAGGGATAGGCTTCCGACATGGAGATCCAGACGTGGCGGACCGTGAGGCGGACCTGGGCGCCGATCTTGAGGAGCTTCAAGCGAATCGTCTGACACTGAGCGCGAGCCAGGGGGGTCTGCTTCAGTCCGAGACGACGCAAGGCGTGCATGAGCATGTAGGCGGCGGAGGACAGATACAGCCGGAGTTGATTGGCGCGCATCGTTGCCGCGCTGGTCCGGTCGGCGAACAGACCCAACTGCTGTTCTTTTATGCGGTTCTCCATGTCGCCCCGCGCACAGTAGAAGTCTTCGTAGAGCGCGCGGGCCCCCAGGCGTTCCGGCGACAGGGAGGTGACGACGAATCGGGGATTGGCGCCTTTGTCCAGGAACTCGGCCTTGCCGACGACGCGTCGCTCCGAGGTCCAACTGTGGCGAGTCCGGTAGCGGAAATCCTTGAACACCCGCGCCGGTCGCCCGGTGGCGTTGAACTCGGCTTCGGCCTGAGTCATCGCTTCGGCGCTCTCTGACTTGAGCCGATCATTGTTGGCCAACCCCATCACGTAATCCACGTGATGGTCTTCACACCAGCGGAGCAAGTCATCCCGGCAAAAGCCCGAGTCGGCCCGGATGACGATCGAGACCTCCGGCCAGCTCTGCCGAATCCGGCCGACGATCCGTTCCAGTTCCTCCACCGATCCCGCGGCCCCATCGATATTGGAACACCGCAACCGGGCGCACAGCAGATGCTCCCCCGAGAAGATGTACAGCGGGAGATAACAGTAGTGGCGGTAGTAACCGTGAAAGAACCGGCCTTCCTGCTGGCCATGGATCGGGTCGTCGGTCGCATCCAGATCCAGCACCATCTCCTCGGGCGCCGATTCGTGGGACTCCACGAAGGCATCCACCATCCAGCCGTCGATCCGGTCCGGGTCCATCGCGATCTTCTTGTACCGCTCCTGCTCATCGACCTCGGCGCCGGTCAACTCCAACCGGTTCAGCGTACACCTGCCCGCCAGCGCCTTCCCCCGATCTGAGGCCTGCCGCCGCCTCTCCCCCAACGGATCGGCCTTATTCACCGCCACCGCCAGCATCGGATCGGTGCGCAACTGATCATGATCGTTCAGATCCTCGTACCCCAGACAGAGTCCGTAGATGCGCTGCCCCAACAACTCCTCGACCGTGTGTTCGATCAACCGCGGATCCCGGTGATCCCTGAAACACTCAGCCAGTCCGGCGATCAGACCCGTCCCCCTCTCGACCTCTCGCAACAGCAGCACCCCTGCATCGGAGGTGATCTTCCCGCCGTCGAACCGCGCCTTCACTTTGCGTTGAAATAGTCCGTGAAATTCGAACCTGGCTTGTTTACACTCTGTTCTCATAAGGGCCGCCTCCGTTTGCGTGTGAAAACGTTCATTCAAAACGCTTTATACCAAACAGGGCGGCCTTTTCAGGTCCTATCGGTGATCTATGCGGGCTAAGGCCGGATAATAAGGGCCTTACGAGTACAGGAGTCTGTGAACGCAGGTGCTTCCAGGCCCCTTCACAGGGTGGAATGAAATGATCGAACGCGAGTCGCTTCGTCTTGTCCGGGGGTACCTACGACGCGATAGAGGCAGCGTAACTCTGGGCCAGTTCAATCCGAACGAGGAGTTCCAGCTGGCAAACAGCCGCATCACCTCCCTGGTTTTGCTCGCTTCCGCAACGATCTTCCTGGCCGGACTGGGGCTTAAGATGCTGACCGGTCAATCGGTGCCGATCGCTCTCTCCGTAGATGCCACGCCCTTTGCCCTTGTTGATGTTCTCGACGTGGATGAGCAGATCGTCTTCACCGGCGAAACGCCCTTTGTCGTCTCCCTGCCTCCTGGAGACTACTCCTTCTTGTTTACTTATGGATCCCGTGCAGTGACCAAATCGGTTCCTGTTGGTCCCGATTTCCCCGACAAGCTTCGGCACGAATTCTGGGACAGTGAGGATATAGCGGCCCTGATCGGGCGCTTCCTTACCGATCGAGAACCCTGAACCGGAAGACGAATTATGGATTGCAGGCCAATGGGCGCGCTCATTGCAAGTCTTACCTTGAGCCTGGTTGCGGCCGGGCAGGGGGGAAGAGCGAGCGCTGAAGACTGCAGCGTGACGACGCTGGAGCAGGCCAATCGGGCGTTTCGCGCTCAGGATCTGACTCAGGCGGAAAGGCTCGCCGAGTCGGTACGGGATTGTCCGCAGCCTCTGGGCAAGGCGGCCAGGGAGCTTCTTAGCTCCATCGAAGTGAAGCGCGAGAACGACCGCCGCTGGCAGCGCGCCCAGGTCCTGATACAGAGGGGGAACCTGGAGGAGGCCTGTGCTCTCCTGTACGACATCCAGGTCAATTTCCCTGACTTCCCCAATCTCCGGAAAGCTAAGCGTGACACGGGTTGCACACCCGGCCTCGAACAACTAAAAGAGCTCCTGAGCGCGACGGATTCACTCATCGAAAAGGGCCGCTGGGAAGAAGCCTGGGAGACCCTGACCGACGCGTCTGCCCGGCATCCGAACCATCCCGAGGTTCAAGCGAGAATGAAGAGGGTGGGCCCTGCCAGGCACCAACAGCGCTCGGATGCCCGGAAGCGAGAATACGAGGTCGCTCTCCGCCTCTTCGAGCGGGGAGACGTCGTGGGAGCGAAAATCCGTCTCCAGAAGTTTCTCCTGCTCAAGCCTGATCATTCCGAAGCAGCCGCTTTGCTGGAAAAGGTGGAGGTGACACTGCGAGCGGATGCCAGGCTCCAAGCTGTGGACGTCCTTTCGGAAGAAGCCCGTGAGCTGTTGTCAATAGGCGACTTTGCAGCGGCCGGCGAGAAGGTGGAAGAGGCGATTCGTGTTCAGGGCTCGAATCCGGGCCTCGAAGAGCTGAGACGCATGGTCGCTGTGTCCCGCATTACCAGGGAGGCCCAGGAACTTCTGGACGCCGACAAATCAGCCGAGGCGCAAGCGAAAATCGAGGAAGCGCTATCCATGGAGAATGCGGGCACCCTTCTCATAGAAGTGCAGGATTCTATCGAACGAAAACGCGAGGAATCCCGGCTCAGAGTGGCTGTTGAGAGCTACTATGCCGGCAAGTACACGGGGACAATCGCCCAGCTCGAGGGCTACGTGGGAGAGGATCGTGAACCCCGGTTTTCGGGCCTTGCTCACTTTTTTCTTGGTGCGGCCCTCGTCTCTGCTGCGCTTCTGTCCGAACAAAATGTGTCTCGAAATCTCGAGAGAGCCAATGAGCATTTCAGAACGGGACGGCAGATGGATCCTGAATTCAATCCACCGCTGGAATCGGTTTCACCCAGAATTCAATCGGTGTTCTCACAGGCCGTTAGCGGAACCCGATAAACCAGTGAAAGCCGACCCCGGGGAGTAACCGTTGAGAAATCCATTCCGATTTTCGGTTCACTGCAGCCTGATTGTATTTTGCGCGTTGGCGGGAGGGGCGTTCCCGCTAGCCGCCATTTCTCACCGATAGGACCTCAAAAGGCCGCCCTGTTTGGTATAAAGCGTTTTGAATGAACGTTTTCACACGCAAACGGAGGCGGCCCTTATGAGAACAGAGTGTAAACAAGCCAGGTTCGAATTTCACGGACTATTTCAACGCAAAGTGAAGGCGCGGTTCGACGGCGGGAAGATCACCTCCGATGCAGGGGTGCTGCTGTTGCGAGAGGTCGAGAGGGGGACGGGTCTGATCGCCGGACTGGCTGAGTGTTTCAGGGATCACCGGGATCCGCGGTTGATCGAACACACGGTCGAGGAGTTGTTGGGGCAGCACATCTACGGACTCTGTCTGGGGTACGAGGATCTGAACGATCATGATCAGTTGCGCACCGATCCGATGCTGGCGGTGGCGGTGAATAAGGCCGATCCGTTGGGGGAGAGGCGGCGGCAGGCCTCAGATCGGGGGAAGGCGCTGGCGGGCAGGTGTACGCTGAACCGGTTGGAGTTGACCGGCGCCGAGGTCGATGAGCAGGAGCGGTACAAGAAGATCGCGATGGACCCGGACCGGATCGACGGCTGGATGGTGGATGCCTTCGTGGAGTCCCACGAATCGGCGCCCGAGGAGATGGTGCTGGATCTGGATGCGACCGACGACCCGATCCATGGCCAGCAGGAAGGCCGGTTCTTTCACGGTTACTACCGCCACTACTGTTATCTCCCGCTGTACATCTTCTCGGGGGAGCATCTGCTGTGCGCCCGGTTGCGGTGTTCCAATATCGATGGGGCCGCGGGATCGGTGGAGGAACTGGAACGGATCGTCGGCCGGATTCGGCAGAGCTGGCCGGAGGTCTCGATCGTCATCCGGGCCGACTCGGGCTTTTGCCGGGATGACTTGCTCCGCTGGTGTGAAGACCATCACGTGGATTACGTGATGGGGTTGGCCAACAATGATCGGCTCAAGTCAGAGAGCGCCGAAGCGATGACTCAGGCCGAAGCCGAGTTCAACGCCACCGGGCGACCGGCGCGGGTGTTCAAGGATTTCCGCTACCGGACTCGCCACAGTTGGACCTCGGAGCGACGCGTCGTCGGCAAGGCCGAGTTCCTGGACAAAGGCGCCAATCCCCGATTCGTCGTCACCTCCCTGTCGCCGGAACGCCTGGGGGCCCGCGCGCTCTACGAAGACTTCTACTGTGCGCGGGGCGACATGGAGAACCGCATAAAAGAACAGCAGTTGGATCTGTTCGCCGACCGGACCAGCGCGGCAACGATGCGCGCCAATCAACTCCGGCTGTATCTGTCCTCCGCCGCCTACATGCTCATGCACGCCTTGCGTCGTCTCGGACTGAAGCAGACCCCCCTGGCTCGCGCTCAGTGTCAGACGATTCGCTTGAAGCTCCTCAAGATCGGCGCCCAGGTCCGCCTCACGGTCCGCCACGTCTGGATCTCCATGTCGGAAGCCTATCCCTACAGCGAGGTCTTCGCTGCCGTCGTTCGAAACCTCCAGGCCATTCCTCTGCGCTGCTGAGGTCTGTCCCGATCAAACGCCCCCAAAAACGAAATCGTTCCATCGCTCAGGCCGAGCTCTGCCTGAATGCATTCCGTCACGCTCTTCCGAACCCGAAAAACGCTCCATTCACGACCCTCCACACCACCGCATCACTCGACCTGGACCGGATCGATAGCGAAACTCTCAGAAAACCGTTCCGGCCTGCCAAAATCACCTTCATTTCCAGAACGGTGATCTATGCGGGTTAGGGCGTCTGTTAGGGTGATTGGAGTTATTGTCAAAAGTTGGGTACGGACCCATTAGGCGGCGACCTCGTTTTCACGGATTCCGTTTACAAATGTGACGTTTTCTATGACCTCTCCGAGGCGCCGGTAACCTTGTAGCCGGCGCCATCTTTTCTCAGCGCTTCTGCATAGTTTGAAGACCATCGTCAGCATGGTTTGCCTGGACAAACAGCCTCGAGTCTTGGCCGTTCGCAGTCTCACGGTTGCGAAGGTCGACTCGATCGGATTTGTGGTTCTCAGATGTGGCCAGTGCTCGGCTGGAAAAGCGTAGAAAGCCAGCAACTCTGTTCGGTCCTTGGCCAGGCAGGACGTAGCCTTTGGAAACTTCAGCTGATAGGTGGCAATGAACTCGTCAAAGGCCCTATAGGCATTCTCTCGAGTTTCAGCCATCCAGATCTGATGCAGCGCCAAGCTTTGCTTTTGGCTGAACGGCCTTGGGCAGACAGTTGAGCACATTGCCCGTCCTGTGCATCCAGCAGCGTTGCTGTCGCGTATTGCCGTAGATCTTGGCCAGGGCTTTCCAGAATCCGAGCGCTCCGTCGCCAATCGCCAGTTTTGGTCCCCTGTGCAGGCCTCTGGAGCGCAGATTCCGCAGCAACTCCCACCAGGATTGCTCACTTTCCCGGTAGCCATCTTCCACGGCAATCAGCTCCTTTTTGCCGTCCGCACGGGCTCCGATCAGCACCAGAAGGCAAAGCCGGCCGTCGTCAAAGCGAACGTTGGCATACATGCCATCGGCCCAAACGTAAACGTAGCGCTTGTTGGAGAGATCACGCAGCCTCCACTTCTCATAATCCTTGACCCACTTGCCTTTGAGCCGGCTGATCGTCTTGGCCGACAGTCCCGGTGCATCCGGCCCCAACAGTGCACTCAACGCATCCGAGAAGTCTCCTGTGGAGATCCCCTTCAGGTAAAGCAGGGGCAGCAGTTCCTCCACGCTCTTGCTACGTCTCAAATAGGGAGGCACCAGGCTGGAACGAAAGCGGATGATCTCCTCCGACTCCTCACCAGTTCCACGGTCTCGAACCCGCGGAATCCGAACCGGGATTCCTCCAATCCCTGTCTGGATCTCACGCTTCGGCAGGTAGCCGTTTCGAACCAGACGTTTGCGGCCCTGGCCATCACGCTGACCCTCGTACTCTTCCAGCAGCTCCTCCAGCTCGGCTTGAACCGCCTCAGCCAGAAGCTTCTGTGCTCCTTCACGCAGAACTTCCGTCAAGGCATCCTTCGTTGTGGTTGGTTCGTCGATGGAAACTACAGTATCTTTCTTCAAGGCGTATCCTCCTTCCCGGTCTCCGGGTTGAATCCATGATTGAAGGTCACGGATTCAGGATACGCCGCCTCTCATACACAACTTCCGACCATAGCTCGGGTGATTGTGACTACATCCCGTTGTCACAATGTGATTGTCTTTGGTGGTGTGGGATCCGTCTCGGTGTGGGGATTTCCTGGTCGTAGCACAGAACGGCAAGGCGTCAGCCTGCAGTCACCCTTCACGAGCAACGAGGCCGACAGTAGCGCGCGTGACCAACAAGCGCGTCCCTGCCAAGCCAACACGCGCTGGGATCTACGCGCTTACTGCGTGCGCGCTACTGTACTGGGTGCGCGCTACTGACTCTCCGGCAAGAGCGCACTACAGAAAAACGGTGCGCTGACGCTCTACCGTTCTGTACCACCTGCGCCCGGTTCGTCATCCTCCGGTCCACCCGGCCCGGGGGACTCGGGCTCGGCTGCTGCCTCGCCCGGACCGCCTCCTTGACCCGGGGGCTGGCTGGAGGGCGGCGGCGGCGGCCCGGCTGCAGGGGGTGATTGGGGAGCCGGCGGGGTGGTCTGATAAGGGCTCATACTGGGTTTCGGTCGCGCTGACCCCGGTCCTCCACCACCTTTGGGGCCGAGAATCGCTACGCCGAGAACGGCTCCAACCATGGCAAAGACGGAGAAGATCACACCTCCGAACACCAGCGAGAAGAAGATCCCCATCGCGCTGAGCCCTCCGGCCATCATGGTTTCCAGAAACTCGACGAGCTGGGGCGGGATATCCGGTGTATCGCGCAGCCGGTCCAGGGCTTCCTGGTTCCCGAAGCCTCCGAACATGAGCTCGACTGGAATCGAGATCACGGTGTCGACTACTGCCCCGAAGAGGCCGGCCAGGAGACCCAGGAGAGCGCCGTCTCCGTATGTGACCCGCGGCTGGTCGGATGGATAGTCCTTCATGTACAGGTACGACGCCAAAAAGCCGCCTCCGATGACCAGAATGCAGCAGGCGCAATTGAGGAAGCTGATGGGAGGAATGGCGGACAGCGCGCCCAGGAACAGGCCCCCGGCCAGAATGGGAACAGTCTTGCTTGGTTGAGCTGGATTCATGCGGTTCTCCTTTAGCGGTCCCCGGCGGGCGACCGCGCCAGACTTTCACGGGGGGCCGCCAGGCGGCCTCCTGAAGATTGGGTCCCCAGGAGCTGATCAAATGCGATCCATGCAAAGAGTGCAAATGGAAACCCGACCAGCAGGCCGGTCGCCACGCGCTCGAAGGGGGTGCTGGAGTTTAGTGCGCTGATGATCAGAAGGGCCGCCGGCAACAGGATCAGGCGCGGCCTGGCGAGCAGCAGCAGGCCCGGACGTCTGAGCCAGGGCCAGCAGAGTACTCCCAGCCAGAACCCCAGGTAAACACCGAGACACCGATGGCAGACGGCCAACTGCGTTCCAGCTAACTGAAAACTGCGGTCCGGGAGCTGGTGGCAGACGTGAGCAAAAAAAAAGTAAATCGCCCCGGCCGGAACGGGGTGTTGGTCCCCAAGAAACGTCGGAGCGACGATCAGGAGCAGCCACACCGACACGAGCAGCAGGAGCAAGGAATGGGAACGTCCCGGCATCGCCGGAATGGTAATGGATTCAGAGGGGTGTAGCAAGCTACCAGCCGCAGGCCCGACCCTTGTTCTGCTCGAGCAGCCACGCCTGCAGAGGAGCGAAATAGTCAAGAATCGCCGCGGCGTCCATTTCCCGCTGTCCGGTGATCGCCTCCAGCGCATCGGGCCAGGGCCGGCTGGCACCCATGGCCAGCATGGCCTGGAGTCTGGCCCCGGCCTCTTCGCTCCGGTAGATGGAACAGCCGTGGAGAGGACCTTCCCATCCCGCCACCTGACAAAGGGCGCGGTGAAACTGGAACTGCAGAATATGTGCCAGAAAATAGCGGGAATACGGCGTATTTCCAGGGATGTGATATTTGGCCCCCGGATCGAAGTCCTCCTCAGAGCGGGCGACAGGCGGGCGGACTCCCTGATACTTGAGAATCAGCTCCCACCAGGCCTCGTTGTAACGGTGGGGAGGGATTTCTCCGGAAAAAACCCCCCACCGCCACCGGTCGAGCATGAGCCCGAAGGGGAGGAAAGCGACTTTGTCCAGAGCCAGCCTCAGGAGCAGCCTGATGTCGCTGTGATCTTCGGGGACCCGATCGATCAGACCCACTTCGCGGAGATACTCGGGTGTTACGGACAGAGCGATCGTGTCTCCAATTCCCTCGTGAAACCCGTCGTGCGCTCCATCCTGAAACAGGAAAGGCTGCTGGTTGTACGCCCGCTGGTAAATGTTGTGTCCCAGTTCGTGGTGAATGGTCGAAAAATCTTCGCCCGTGATCTGGATACACATCTTGATTCGAATGTCTTCCCGACCGTCTATGTTCCAGGCGCTGGCATGGCACAGTACTTCCCGGTCGGCCGGTTTCGTGAAGAGCGATCGCTCCCAGAAGGTTTCAGGAAGCGCATCAAATCCCAGTGAAGTGAAGAAGCGCTCGCCAAAGCGGACCATCTCTACCTCGTCCACTCCCTTTTCTCGCAGAATCGAGGTCAGATCCAGGCCGTCATCGCCACCTTTCGGTTGTACCAGGTCATAGATGTTTCCCCACAGCTGGCTCCACATGTTCCCGGTCAGGTGAGCCGGGATGGGCTGGTCCAGGGGCACCTGCTCTTCGCCGTAGTGCTGCGCCAACCTGGCCCGTACGTAGCAGTGGAGGGACTCGTAAAGAGGACGAACCTGTTCCCACAATCGATCCATTTCGGCCGGGAACTCGTGCTCCGGCATGTCATATCCGGAGCGCCAGAGTGCGCCAAGGTCGTTGAATCCTAGCTCTCTGGCACCTTCGTTGGTCAGTTCCACGAAGCGTTGGTATTTGGCTCTGATCGGAGGCGAAATGGTCCGCCAGCCCTTCCAGGCTTCGAGCTGATCTTCGGGCTCACGGTTCTCAGCCAGAGTTTTGCTCAACTGGCCGAGGGTCAGGCAGTCGCGTCCCTCCTGGCAGTATCTGCCGGTCGCGTACATCGACTCCATTTCGGTAGCGATGGCCGCCAGTTCCTCGCGTTTCTCCTCTCCTTCCGCGGCGGCAAGAGGCAGCGTCAGCTTCAGCAGGTGGAGTTTTCGGGCCAGGTCCCGGGGCAGGTGCGGCCCTTCATAGAGGGCAGCTTCACGACCGACTTGTCCTGTCCAGGCCAGCAGATTGCTCAAAGCGTCGGCTGCCAGCCTCTCGGTGTCCTGGGTCACGAAGTTGGCCTGCACCCAGTTGGCTCTGGATGAGAGTTGAGCCAGCTCGTCGAGGCGCTCTTCGGCAAGCCTGACAAACTCAGTCGGCTCGGGCCGGTCGGGACCGGAGCGGCAAGAAATAGACGCGAGCAGGGCCGATCCGATCAGGATCCCCAGCCAGATCCCGCCGCTGCGGGGATAGCGATGGATGGTCATGGTTTGTCTCCAAATGGATCTTACCAGGATTCGCAGTGAGTTCTCGACCTGGCACCTGTGAGACTTCCAACACCGGCTGCAAGCCGGATACCCGCTGCTACAATGGCGCCTGGGATGTCGAGATCACCTGACGACGAAACCAGTCCGGCCCTGCTCAAGATAACGATTTCGGACATCTGTCTTTTCCTGATCCTCCTCTCCTATTTGTTCGTGACAGTCTTCTACCTGTCCAGCTCTCCGGCGCTCACCTACGATGAGGCCTGGCAGTGGTCGACGGCAGAGAGTCTGGCCGAGGAGAGCGGTTTTGCGACCCCCGTGTTCGGCGACTTCCTGCAATTCGATTCCTTTTCTTTCGAGAGGATGCCTTTGCCGGGCCTGCTCGAGGCCGTCAGCATCAGGATCTTTGGTTCGACTGTCTTTGCGGTGCGGCTGCCCTCGGTGATTCTGGGAGGTCTGCTCCTGATCCTGGTTTATCTGTTTGCCGCGCGGTGGCTTGGCCCGGGATTCGGCGTTGTAGCGGCCGCGAGTCTGGCCTGGGGCCAGTTTTGTGTCGTAGAGCCGGATCTGGGGGTCGGCATCGCAGATGTTTCCCGTAGCGCGCGCCATGATATGGCACTTGGCTTCTTCTCGTTTCTGACGATTGAGCGGTTGGCGGCTGCCGAGCTGATGGGTGGCGCGGTCCGCTATGTGCTGGCCGGGGTGGCCATGGGACTGGCGTTTCTGGTGCATCCCGTGGCGTTAGTTCTGATTGTATTCTTTCTGGCATGGTGGCTCATCGACGATCCTTTGAAAGTCAGGTTACGGCTGATTGTTCCCATTGCGGCATTCCTGATCAGCGTGCCTTATCTCTTTTTCTTGCTCAGGAACTGGGACACGGCTTCCAGTCACCTGGCCTACTTCAACTCTGCCGAGGTGGTGGGACAGGAGCTGGGTCGCTTCTCCTTTAGCATGGGCAACCTGATCAGCAACTCCAGCCGTGAGTGGATTCGCTACGAGGCGGTGCGGCGCTGCATAGGAGTTGAGTGGTTCGCCACCATTACGATCGGGCTGGTTGTTCTGGGTCTTGTGCTTTTCCTGTTCACTTGCGTCAGGAGTTTTCAGGCGCGCTACCTCCTCACCGCCTTCGCCACGATCACGGTGTGCCTGGCCAGCCTCGAAGCCATCAAGTATCCGAACTACCTGGTGATGATTCTTCCACTGAGTGCCATTTCGATGAGCTACACCCTTTTCCTGGCCAGGCCCCGGCCGATCCTCTCGTTTTTGGTCCTCGCCCTTTGCCTGGCGATCCCCGTCAGTTCTTTTTCCAGGCTCATGGACTACTGGGAAGTTGCGGAAGAGACGGCTGACTCGGTTGATGCCCTCGCGGACTATCTGGGCTCAACGATACCAGAGGGCTCGTCGGTGGTTGGAAGCTTGCGTTATTGGCCTGTCCTGGAAGACCGGGTTTTCTACGATTACCAGCTGCCGACGGCCCGGGTGCGGGAGCTTTCGTTTCTCGATTCGACTGAGAGTCTGGCGGACTGGTTCCAGCGTGTGTCGCCAGACTACATCATCGTGGACCGGGACTGGCGGAGGTGGGCGTATGAAGCGGAGTCAGCGGTTTATGCCGACCCGGCGGTCCGCTCAGAATGGGTTGCCGTTCTGGAAAGCTACCACAGCCTCTCGCAAGAGACCGTCCCCGGTTACGGTCTTTTGGAAATCCTCAGCAGGCGGAATCCGACCCCCGGGTCGGGAACCTGAGGGCCTGCGACCTTAACTCGGAGTCACTCCAGCAAGGTCAGTGATTCAACGGCGATTCCGAGTACTCGCACGTCGTTTGAACTCGGATCAATGTCCCGGGGCACGAAGGTGCTGCTGATCAACTCGATTTTCAAGAGGCCGGTGTCCAGGGGACAGTCGGACAGGTCCAGGGTCAGGGTGAGACGGCCGGGCCGAGTCGGGTTCTCGAACAGTCGGCAACTGTTGGCGAGAATTTTCAGAGAGGTCCCCCGGGGCCCCGTGTGCAGCAGTCTCAGCTCCAGGTGCCGGGGTGGCCTGGCCGGATCGAGGCGGATGGCGAGACTGGCGTTTCCGTTGGTCCAGCGTCCCGGACGGTCGCCCCACCATCCCTGTGGATAAAGCCCCGAGAACTCGATCCCCTGGCGCCAGCGGGCAACCTCGAGAATCAGATTCTCGTGGGCAGGGACTTCATACTGCGACGAATACAGGCGGGAAAGGATTGGATGGTCACGGCTCCCCCTGATCGTGAACACTTCCACCAGATTCTTCCCTGCTGTGAAAACATTTTCCGGAACCAGCGCCTCCCAGGCACCGCTGTGTCGGCCTAACACCGGAAAACCGTAGGTTCGAGTCGTAGCCCGAATCTGCCCGTTGACGGAGACAGCGAGATCGATCCTCTCTTTTCCCTCGAGTTCCAGGTGACCGGAAAGCAGGCTCGGGATGTACCCACCACCGGGATTCACTTCCTCGAGAAGATCGGAATAGTGGAGTTGAGCTCGGATACGAGCGTCGCCGCCGGAATCCAGCAGGGCCGCCTCGCGCCCGATCAGTTCCGGAAACACGGGGCTCCACGACCACTGGGATGTCCCCTTGCCGAGCAACTGCTTGTTTGTGAGCGCGCTTTGAAGCTGGGAATCGATCGCTTCCGGTGACCCTTGCCAGGAACGGGTCGCACCCGAAAAAAAGATTGTTTTGGCGATGCGACTGACCGCCTGAACTCGCAGGGCCGATTGCCCGTCCGTTGGCCAGGTGAGCGGGCTTCCCAGTGCATCGGCGATGGTGGGAAACACGTCGATGGTCTCAACATTCGAAGCATCGATCCGACCCTCCCGCTGTCCGGGTAATTTGATCAGAAGGGGAACCGACATGATGTCGGCAAAGTTGGTGTTGGACGGTTCTTTGAACAGGTCTCCCGGCCGGAAGCTGGCCCCGTGGGCGGAGGTGACCAGGAGCAGGGATCTGTCATAGAGGCCCGTGTCCCGGAGACGGTCCAGCAGCTTTCCCAGCAGTCGATCCACATATCGAACCTGCAGCAGGTGGCGCAGGTAGTTGAGCTCCACCGCCAGGTGTTCGTTCGTCCATCGTTCGCCGGAAAGAAGCCCCGTCACATTCTGGGAGTGGCCGTAGTATCGACCCGAGGGCAAGAGCTGGAAGGGCTCATGTGGGAGCAGGACGTGGAGAAAATAAAGGGCGGGCTGAGGATCCTCCGCCTGAATGGATGCAATGAATCCCAGTGGGCCCTGCCGCCGATCCTGGTCTCTCTCCCGGACCCAGCGGCTGCCGGAAGAATCAGGGCTCTCGCCGGCAAAGTTCTTCCATTTCTGGTCGATGGGTGGAGCCAGGTGGGCAAACTCGGCGGGGGCAAGAATATGGTAGTAAGCAATGGAAAGGTCGACGAGCAAAGTCCGAAGCCTTGCCGCAAGGGCTCTCCTGAAAGGCCGACACAGGCCCGGTCGGCACAGCCGGGTGATGGGTTCATAGGCCTTGAGATGGTAGTGAGCCAGGAAGTCGAACAGATTCCCGGGATGATCTGCTGCCGTGGGCAGCGAAGAGGGGCGCGGATAGTTCCCGCTCAAGATGGCCGGAAGCGCGTAGCTAGTGCGATCGCTGACCGTGGTCGCGTTCCGAAACCAGACCGCCTCTCCGGCCAGCTTCGCAAAATGGGGATATAGATCCGAATCAATCTTCCCGCCGGGATCGAGGAGAGAGGTGAGTGGAAGCTGGTCGAAAATGACCACAACCACCGGAGTCCGGGAGCGGACTTCAGCAGCCGTCCTGCCGTCGGGAAGGGCAGGAAAGAGCAGCTTATGGACCGGAGATTGGACCAGGGAAAGTGAGGGGAAAAGAAGCAGGCCCGGTGACAGGAAAGAGACAAAGATTCGAACGGGACGGAATCGGATGTGGCCGACTCCCGCTCCGACTCCGATGAGCAGGGCCAGGACCAAAAGCAGGGATCCAGGCAACGCCGGCAACCGCTTCAGAGCCGGCAGCCAGAAAGCAGATGTCAGGCCTGCCACAGCCAGCCCCATGCCCAACCGTCGGGCCGGGGAGTGACTGGCACCGGCCAGGCGTACCAGCAAGAGCAGGACAGTCGGAGGTCCGAGCAGGACCAGTGCCACCAGCAGAATCAGGCCTCCGGGCTCAACTCGATGAGCGACCAGGAACTCAGGGCTTCCGGAGATCAGGTTGAACAGCGGCTGAGCCACGGCAAAGCTGGAAAGTACCGCCAGATGGAACGCTTCGAGGCGGTGATGGTCGAGCCCCCGATTGCCGAACCAACCACTCATGGGTTCAAGCTTAGCAGTCCGTGGTGGAAATCGCGCGGGCCGCGCGCCAGGGATTTGTGTTCGCTGGCAAGGCAGGAGGAGGAAACCGATGCTGGTTCATCGGAGACGACGAAAAACGCAGTCCAGGGGGCGCAAACCCCTGGCGCCCTTCGGGTTGCGGGCGGCGCAGGCCCATCTGCTGCGTTGCCCCTCCTCGCCGATGCTTTGGCATGGACTGCGTCGGTTCGCCTTGCATCTGCACCCGCGGCGCCCGCAACGCGACCCGTGCGATTTTCACCACGGGCTGCTCGCACGCCGGTAGGAATTGACCTTCCAGGCGGGTCGGGGCTGAGACGGTTCAGATCTGCGGAAGGTCATTGTCGGGTACCCTCTTGCGATCTTGTCAGGATCGGGTAGAGTTTCGACCGTGACCTCATTCCTCCGGCGCACGGACTGGGCCTTTGTTTCTCTTCTCGCGGTCATTTTCTGCGCGCCTTTCGAACGGTCGGCACCTCTTCTCGTATTGCCCGGCCAGAACCTTACCAACCTGGAGCTGGTCACGGCGGCGGCCCTGCTCATCTGGTTGTTCAGGAGTGCGAGGGAGCGCAGCCTTCCTCCTCTTCGAGGCCATCTGACCCTTCCAATCCTGCTACTGGTTGGCCTCTTTCTGCTCTCCGCTTTGCTGGTGGCCCCTCATCCGGCCGAGGCCTTGCGTTTCACGGGCCGTCTGATTCTGGGGGTCCTGATCTATTTCCTCGTCGTTGACCTCTGCACATCCCGTTCGAGGCTTCGAGCGGTCATTTTCACGCTGACCGCGGCGGGTGTTCTCGTGGCCCTGCTGGGGCTTTTCGAATACTGGCAGGTGAGTGGAGTCGGGAGGCTGCTCGAGCTGTTCCACCCGGGCTCGTTTTACGTGGCAGGAAGGACCAGGGTGTCCTCAACCCTGCAGTATTCCACGATCGCTTCAATGTACCTGGAGCTGGCGTTGGCCTGGGGTCTGGCGGCCTTGCTGTGGTGGAGACCGTCGAGGACGTGGCCGCTGACGATTCTTCCAGCACTGCTGGTCATCGGCGCTGCGGTCTTTCTGACCATGACGAGGGCGGGCCTGGTGACGATCGCCGTGGTGCTGTTCCTGGCGACGGGACTGTTGCTGGGGCGCAGGGGCCTGGGCTGGGAAACGAGGCGTCTGCTGGTCCTGGACGCCAGCCTGGTCGTCGTATGCCTGGCCTCCCTGGCCACCACCGACTTCGGACTCAGGTTGCGAGTGCCCGATGAAAGTCTCTGGTATCGCGCAGCATACCGGGTACCGCCCCAATTGACGATGGAGGCGGGCAGTCTGACGGAGATCCAGGTTTCCGTCGAGAATCAGGGCCTGGTCACCTGGACGAGAGAGCCGGCGAACCCCATCCGTCTGGCTTACCACTGGGTGGAGGCCGAGAGTGGCGAAGTGGTTCTCTTTGAAGGCCTGCGCACCGGTCTGGGAGGCGAAGTCCGACCTGCACAATCGGTGCGGCTGGACGCCCGGGTTCAGGCTCCTCCCGAAGCCGGCGAGTATCGCCTGGCCTGGGACATGCTCAAGGAGCATCATTTCTGGTTCAGCATGCAGGCTTCGGAGATGGGCACGACGAGAGTCATCGTGCTGGAGGGCTCCGGAGATCGGTTCAATGCCGTTGATCCGAGTGCTCAGCTTCCTCTCCCCAGGGCTCGATTTTCGATTTCACGAGCGGAGTTGTGGCGGATTGCGACCCGGATGATCCGGGAGCATCCGTTCCTGGGCGTGGGGCCCGATAACTTTCGTTTGACCTATGGAGACTGGATTGGCGAACCCGAAGCGGATCGGAGCTACCACAGCCACAACCTCTACCTCGAGTTCTTTGTCTCTGCCGGAATTGCCGGTGGCTTACTCTTTCTGTGGTTGGTGTTCCGTATCCTCTCCCAGTTGCGTCGCCTGTGGACACGGGGCTCCGACATCGATCTGGCTTTTCGTGTTGGTGCTGTGGCGGGGGCCACCGCCATCCTGGTCCATGGTTTCGTTGATTACTTCCTGGAGTTCACCCCGCTGAACCTGATCATCTGGGCCAGTTTCGGGCTGATCATCGCCGGCGACAGGCTGGCAAAGGAATCCGACCCTGCTGAAAGAAACCTGCCGTCCCTCCGGGGCGGATGATCCCCGTCGCTTTCCGTGGGCTTCGGCCCACGGCTATTCTCTTGCGGCCGGTTCGCGGCCTGCGCCGTGGGGCTCATGGAGGCGGTAAATCTTGATTCCGGCTCGCCCCCCGGAGAGGCTCGGAGTCCTCATTCCCTGGTAGTCAATCACGTCGTAGGCCCGGATGGGGATTTCTCGAAGGAGGGTCAGCGAGGCCTCCAGGTCTTGCAGCCAGGCCCGGTGCCCAGGCAGTTTCCGGAGTACCGGGCCCACGGCCACGATCCAGTCGGGCCGTGAACTTATCAGCTCATCCAGGTGACTGACGGTCAGCCAGCGCAGCTCCGTGGATCGTCCACCGTCGTAAAAGTAGTAGTTCTTGCGGAGTTGGCTGAGCACCGGGTCCTCCAGGGACTGAAGAAAACGTGCGGTCGTGCGGAACGAATCGGTCCGGAGGCGAATCGTGGGTAGGGCTTCGTAGACACTCGACAGGGAGAGCCCGAAAAACAGCAGCGAGGCGGCAAGAGTCGGGGAGATCCCGGGTAGCCGTCCCGCCACGAAAACGGTTCCCACAGCCGCCAGCAGCGCCAGCCCCGGGATCAAGGGCAGCAGCAGTCGTGGAAAACTGGTGTAGGCCAGGCTGGCCGAAGCCAGAAAGAGAACCGTGAAGACCACCAACAGCCCCTTTCCATGTCGTCTTCGGAGCGCCACCAGGCTGCCGATGAGGCTCAACAGCAGGACGGGGGCCGCCACCCAGCTCGTGAGGTAAAAAGAAAGAGTGGAGGGCAGGGTTGGCGGGAAGGCTCCGGTCCCCAGGGAATGGCTCCACTGGCCCCTCAGGATCTCGGACCAGCCGGTGGTCAGTTGGACGAGGACAACCCAGGGCAGCATGCACGCCAGCGCGACCGCGGCAGCGATCCCCAGCCGCCCGACGCGGCTCGCCAGTTCCCCTTGTCCGCCCCGCCCCAGGAGGGACAGACTGTGACGCTTCCCCAAAAGACACAGACTCCCGGCAAAGGCGAGGACGATCAGGATCGGGAAAAAGCCATGGTACTTCGTGTTCCAGGCCAGCCCGGTCAGGAGTCCGCCCAGCAGTAGATCCCGCTTCCTCCCCTTCTCCAGTGCACGCACGAGAAAGGCCAGCGCCGCCCAGAACAGCAATGCGAAAGTGGCGTCGGTGAGGGCCATGCGAGAGTAGATCAGGTGGTATTCGCAGGTGGCGAGGATGAGCGCGGCCCCCCGGGCCACGCTCTCATCGAACCAGTTGCGCGCGATCCACCAGGTCAGGACGACCGTCAGAGTTCCGCTCGTGGCGGAAGCCGCCACTGCCACGAAGTCAAAGCTTCCGAAAAGGAGGAAGAACAGCCCCACCAGGACCGGAAAAAGAGCCGGAGAGTGACCAGCCTGCGGAGGGGCTCCTTCCCGGGCCAGGCTGGCAAGCCACTGACCCGCCATCGCATAAGAACCCTCATCGAAGTGGGTCAGGCCCAGTCCTGGGAGATTCCAGAAGCGCAGCACCAGTGCGGGTGCGACCAGCGGGAGAAGGGCGAAGGCGGATTTCCTTGTCACTCGAGCATCTCCACGATCTCGGCGAAGCGGGGCCAGTCTTCGATTTCGAAGACTTCGGCTGTGGGCGTAGCATAAACCCTGTGGACAAACCCTTGTTGGGGATCGGCCAGTGATAAAAATAATTTATCTGCAGCTGTTTGAAGATAATTTCCTCGAAAGTGAACGAGATAGCGAATCCGGCGACTGGCGGCCCACTCGAGCAGCCGTTCCGGGTCACGCAGCCCCAGGAGTCCCGAGCTCAGGATACGATCTCCTCCCACCTGCACGGCAATTCTCTGGTAGGCCAGGGGACCCGAGTCCGTCAGCTCGGGAGTTCTGGCCGCGATCACGAGGGCTCGTTCTCCTTCGTCGAGCCTGGCATTGAGTTCTCTTGAAATGAGAAACGGATCGATGTAGTCCGGTTGTGCTGTAACCCGGAGAATGGGGATAGACCCGTACAGACAGAGACCGGCGAGAAGAACGATCACAGCCGGCGTCCGTCCGATCCCCCGCCGTTCCAGGGCCGCCAGTACATGACCCAGGGCCGGGGTAGCCAGCACCAGGGCCAGAGCCAGTGGGATCAGTACAAAGCGAAACACCGTTTCCTGCCCCCGACCAATGATGAAGAAGAAGAAGGCCAGAACCAGGACCATTAAGACCAGGGGCAGCTGTAGCGCCGGATGGACGCCTCTGCGGCGGTCGCAAAGAATCCACAGGCCGAGTGGAGCCAGAAACACCACGGGCGAGCCGAAGAGTCCGGTCCAGTAGAACATCTTCCCCGAATAGTGGAGCACCCAGCCGATGTCGAAGTGGGGATTCCAGGCGTAAGGTCGGCCGTCGGCCGTCTGCCTGAGGAAGCCCTCGAAACTACCCCAGTAGAACCGGCTGAGGCTTAGCCAGACCAGGGGGGCCCAGCCCAGCAGCAGGAGGCTCCTGACGACCGGGAAGAGAAGATGCGTGTGTGGGCCCGACGAGATCCGGCTCAATCCCGAGAAAAAAAGGACGGGCAGAAGAAACCAGGACTCGTAACGGGTGAGGCAGGCCAGTCCCAGCAGGAGGGAAGCCGACAGGGAGACCTTGCCCTCCCCTCGACTCAGGAAGGCAAGGGCGCCGAAGAGGAGCCCCAGGAAGAGAACGTCCTGATAGGGCATCAAAGAGAGGAAAAGGAAGAGCGCATCGAACGAAAAGAGAAGCCCGCCGATCATGGCCAGCCTGCGGTCCACAAGAAGGCGAAGAAAGAAGTAGAAACCCCACCCGCTCAAGGAGGTCAGAAGGGCAAAGACCAGTCGAACCAGGAAAAGGTCGCCCAGGCAGCGGTGGGAAGCCCAAACAATGAGCTGGGTGAGGGGTAACCAGTGGCCCAGAAAGATATGATCTTTGAAAAAGAGCCGGCCGAAACCGTCGTGACCGTAAGGGACGGGGAACAGAAAAAGCAGCAGCAGGCGCAGGGTAGCCGCCAGGGAAAAGATCAGGGCGAGGTCTCCTGCAGTTTTCGATCTGAGCAGGGATCGGACCCGCGTCAAGGCCCGCTTGAATCCCGAAAATGGTTTCTCAACAGCGCTGTCCTCTGTTGCAGCTGAGTGACGGCCTCCGTGAAGGATCCTCGCCGGCCCAGGTCCTTCAACCTCTCTCCCACGTAGCTGAGTCTGAAGTAAAAGTCTCTAAGAGCCCGCGACCGCATCGAGGCGACTTGCTCCCGCGACAGGGTCAAAGTGGGCATCGACACCGGACGCCCAGACTGGTCCATCTGCTCGTTCTCACCGGTAATGAGGCCCAGCTCCAGGGCCCGGGTTCGCAGCGGCGTGCCCACCCTGGGGACGGCAACATTGAAGGACACGAAGTCGGGCTCCACCCTTCGCAACAGCGCCATCGTCTCCTGGAACGTCTCTTCCGTCTCCTCCGGAAGCCCCAGAATGACGGTGGCAATCCGACGCAGGCCCTGGCGGGAAGCCATTTGGAAACCTTCTTCCACCTGTCCGGTCGTGTAGTCCTTCAAGGCACCGTCCAGTACCTTCTGACTGCCGCTTTCCAGGCCCAGGATGAGGCTGTGGCAGCCGGCTCTTCTCATGTGATCAAGCGACTCCTCGTCCACCAGATCGGGCCGGGCAAAGCAGACCCAGCCGAAAGCGTAACGACGACGGATCATCTCATCCAGCAAGAGCCCGGTTCTGTCCTTCCTGATCCCGAATGTCTGATCCAGGAAAAACAGCTCCCTGGTTCCGAGGGCGGCCAGCGAATCAAGTTCTTCGAGCACGTTGTCGACGGGTCTCTGCTTCCAGCCCAGACCGGACATGACGCAAAAGTTGCAGCGGTACGGGCACCCGAACTCCGTCAGAACAGTGGCAAATTGACGGCTCTTTACGAAGGGGTATCGATACGGTTTGCCAAGGAACAGTTCGTGTACGGGTACTGGCAGCCGAAAGCTGGTCCGTTCGCGCACCAGCGGGCAGGCCAGGGTTCGCTCTCCCTCCCGAACGGTCATGTTGCCGACGCCCTTTTGCCCTTTCAGATAGCGGACCAGGTCGGGAGTGCTGAAGTCGTGCAGGAAGGCTTCCACAAACGGGAGTTCGCGGAGACGCCGGGCCCGGTTTTCCAGGACGACATCGCCGATCAGGATGATTCTCGTTCTCAGATGTTGACCGAGCCTGCGGTAGAATGTAACGTCCTCCGCCCAGGAGACAGAGCCGATCAGACCCACGACCAGGTCGGGACGGATCCTGGCGATGTGGTGCAGGCATCTTTGTTCCCCCAGTCCGTCCACGATGGCATCCACCAGCGAGACCCGTCCCAGTTCCCTCAGCCAGCCACTGAGGTACACGAGATCGATGGGGTGATTCAGGTAGTCGGCCTGAGAGATCTTGCTGCAGAAGTAATCGCGCAGATAGAGTTCCTTGCCGGGTGGGTTGAGCAGGAGAAGTTTCTGCATGCGGGTTCCCCTCAGCTCATCTCCCCGGAGGATTCTGGTAAATCGGGTTGAGGTCTGGACGGGCAAAGAGTCCGGTAGCCTCACCGAAACAAACGTGAGGCGCGCACTGAACTTCGACCTCTATGAATCGGTGTACCGCATCGATCACCCGCGCCACGTCAATCTCCCGCATGCAGGCCCCGTCATTGATGCAGTTCACCGTCTTGGCGTTCTCCACGCTCATGCAGGGGCTGCACCAGAGCTTCTCGTAGAAGACCAGCCTGCGGGAGCTGAGTGGACCATACAACTCCGGGGTCTCGGGGCCGTAGAAGGCCACGACCGGAACGTTGAAAGCTGAGGCCACGTGCACCGGCCCGCTGTCGTTGGAAATGACCAGGACGGCATCTCTCAGCAGCGAAACGAGCTGAGGGGTGTCGGTCAGCCCACAGAGATTTCGCACCCGCGCAGGGTCTTTCAGTTCAGCTTCCACCGCAGCCACGTAGGGCCGCTCATTCCTGCTCCCGGTGAGGACGAGGTCAAAGTCGTGTCGCGAGAGCAAGGATCGGGCCAGCCGAATGAAGCGGCGGCGGGGCCAGCGACGCTCGACGGCGAGAGGGCTGGCGTTCACGTTGAGCACCGCATACCGTTCCCGGCAACCGTCCGGTCGCCCTCCCCGGGGAGGTCGCTCGGCCTCCGCCCAAGAAAGGGTCTTTGCCCAGGGGTGCTCACTCTTCTAATCCCGCGCCAACCCGCCTGGGCCAACGTCAGGAACTGGGAGGCGACATGCCGGTCAGGACGAAACGGGACCGACACACTTTGCAGCAGCTTCTTGTGGCTACGCGGGTGGGTAAAACCGATGATTCGCGCACTGGGAGCAGCGAAGTAAGAAAGCAGCCCCGAAAAATAGCTGAAAAACTCAGCGTCCAGGATCAGGTCAAAGGACTCTTTGCGCAGGCGGGGAAGGCTCCTGCAGCACCCGGCAGCGAACGACCTGAAAGAGTGAAAGGGAAGAGTGTGCACCCTGGCAACACCCGGGATCAGTCCCACCAGCCGGTCGTTTCTCGAGAATGTCAGGTAGTGAATCTCGGCAGCCGGGTACGCCTTCCCGAGCCAGCGCAAAGCAGGCTCGGTCAGGACGATACTTCCAATGCCCCAGAACTTGATGAACAGGATCTTCTTGACGGTCTTCGTGCCCCGAGCAGAACGGTCAGAAAACCGGGAATGGGGAAGAGCGCGAGTCGACAGACGGCCGACTGATTCGTCCACGAGTTTGGCGAGTCGGATTCTGCCGGCCTCGGTCATTGTCGTAACTCCTCTGGAACCGGGATCCAGTAGAGCGTTCCGAATTGCAGCCCTCGTCCACGATCCGAGACAAAAAGGATGCGACGATTGGGGCGGTCCCAGACCGGATTTTCATCGTTTCCCGGGTGGGAAGTCAAACGTCGCAGGGCCTTGCTGGCCGGATCGATGACCCAGACATCCTGGTTGCCCTCGATCCCCCAGCTGAAGAGGATATGAAATCCATCCGGCGACCAGCCCGGTCCCTGGAGGCGTTCCGATGAATCCAGCAATTGTTCGTCACGCCGGTCAGCCAGACTCAGTCTGGCGAGCCGGAATCGCATGCCGTTCCGTGAGCAATAGACGAGCGCGTCTCCGGCCGGCGAGCACTGGATGTCAAAAACGTCGCCCTGCGCGGGTAGAGGCTCTGCCCTTCGCTCGGCAGGGAGATACAGGTAGGCACGACCCTGATTCAGAAAGGTGAAGCTCCGACCGTCGGGGGCCCAGCTGGGGTCTGAGCCCTCGATTAAGAATTCCGGTTTGCTCCCTCGACTCACGCTGAGAAGGACTTCCTGGCCCAGAGGGCCGGCACTCCCCATGAGGAGCGACTCGTCATCATGGTGAAGATCAGGATCGTAATAGTTACGGGTCGAAGGCGGCGTCCACCGTCTCCCGTCGAGCGAGTAGATGGAGTAGCTGTCGTCAAGCAGCTCCCCATAACTGAAGACTGTTTGCTCAGAACCAAGGTCGGGTGAGTCGAGGAGTAAGCCAAAGTGGCGATCGAATTCGGGCCCCCGGGGCGCCAGCCACACGGCGCCATCGGCAGCCCTTTTCTGGTATCGGTATAGCTGCCACGTTCCCAAACCAAGGGCGATCACCAGGGTGAAAAGGATCCAGCCTCGATGGATATACCTCCATGGGATCTTGGGCAGGAAGACAAGGCTGAGGACGAAATAGAGGAGCAGGAGTCCGAGCCGCGAATAGACCAGGACCGTGCTCCATCCTCCCACGAATCGTTCCAGCCAGATATGGTGGGGAAGATTAATGCCCAGCAGGAGGAGCCAGAGCACGACTGCCCATCGCGACCGCTGTGAGTCCAGGAGGATCCGCGTAAAGAATACAGCCGAAATGGTCAGCAGAAGAACATGATAGGTGGCTCCTCCCGGGGAGAGCAGCAGCAGGCTCAACGGGATCCACCCCAGGCGCAACAGTTCATCGTGTTTTTTCGAGAGACTCTTTCCTTTCGCGATGACCAGGACGGAGAGTCCCGAGAACAGCCACAGGATGAGGTTCTTGGCTGCAAAAAAGAGCGGTGGCGAGTCGAAGGCGGGCGAAGGATTGAGTGTCTGTTCGAAGAGGAAGAGACGTCGAAAAAGACTGTTCCAGGACTGCCAGCGCGTTGAATATGGATCCTGTATTTCACCCGCCACCAGTCGGTTGAACACTTCCTTGAAGAAGGTCATGAAAACTTGAATGCCATCGAGCCACACGACCATCAGGGCCGTCGCACACAGTGCGGCCAGTCCCCCCAACACGACCCGTCGCCTCCCCTTAAAGGCGAAATACAGAAGCCAGGCCAGGCCCAGGTACTTCATGGCGGCCAGGCCTCCAAAACAGAGACCCGAAAGAAAAGGGTGATCCTGCTGCTCCAGGTACAACCCCAGCACGATCAAGAACAGGACCAGCAGATACACTTGTCCGAACAGGAGATTGTTGATCAGGGCCCCTCCTGTGGAGAGAAGCAGAATGCCGGTAAGTAAGCGGGGCAGCCCGGAGATCCGCGTCAGTAGAAGAGCGGCGCCGATCGCCAGCAGAACACTGGCGGCTATCCAGATGGACTTGGCGTAAACGGGCACAAAACCGGCCAGGGGCATCATGAGCAGGGCCATCGGGGGAGGGTGGGGTATGAATCCGCCCATCTGGTCTTGCACACCGCTCAAATCCATCTGCTTCTGAAACCACGGGAAGCTCCAGTAGGCTCTTTCCAGAGGTTCGTTGCCCAGCAATATCCGAGCGGAGGTATGGTAGTTGGCGAAATCGCCCGTCGCCGCCTGAAAAGCAGGAACCAGCCCCCGAGACACAACCCAGACCAGCAGGAGCAGGAACACTAACCAGGGGAACCAGCCCGCGCCGAAACGGGACGACCTGTGAGCATCGAAATCCGGGGGCGAACCGTCTACCCGGTCCGGGCGCTTAGCGGAGCTGCCGCGCACCCCGCCGGGTGTCCACTTGAAGAGCTGGGAGCACATAGCTACTCTTCACTAGTTCGAGTCGCCCTTGGAATCATCATGGTCATCTTCTTCAATCCCTGGGTTTGCGGTCCCGGGTCGCGACGGTTTCCCCTCTCGATGATGCACCTGGGCGCTATGCTGAAAGATGACGAATACGTCATCGTGGATGGTAATGTAGATCCCGCGCCGGTTGAAACGATTTCAAGCCTGATCCGTTCGCGTGATGACATCGAACTACTGGCTGTAACGGTCATGCCGGGTCCCCAGCTGGCACGGGCCGCTCCCCAGTGCAAGACATTAAAGTCCCGTTTTCCCGATCTCCCCATCCTGTGGGGTGGATATTTTCCGTCCATGCACACTCGTGCCGTCCTGAAGTCGAGCTTTGTGGATTTCGTGATCCGTGGCCAGGGAGAGAATGCGCTCGTGGAGTTCCTGAAGGCCCGGAGAAATCGTCTCCGGCTGGAAGACATCCCGGGGCTGTCTTACACTAACGGGTCGGAAATCGTCGACAATCCGCCGGCTCCACTGCGGAGCCCGGACGAGTTTCCCGAGATTCTGCCTTATCAGAGGATTGAACCGGAACACTACATACACCCCACCTTCCTGGGTCAGCGTACGGCGGCTCATCACAACAGCATGGGATGTCCGTTCCCCTGCAACTTCTGTGGGGTGATTTCCGTACACGGAAACCGCGCAAAGATCGCCTCCCCGGGGCGAACCGAGCGTCAGCTGCGGTACCTGAAGAATGAATTTGGCGTCGACTCCATTCAGTTCTTCGATAACAACTTCTTCCTTGGAGAAAAGCACGCTGCCGAGCTGGCAGAGCGTCTGATACCCCTCAACCTGGAGTGGTGGTGCGAGGCGCGAATAGACCTGATGCTGCGATTCAGTGATGCCACCTGGGGCAGTCTACGCGAGGCTGGCTGCAGGATGGTTTTTCTGGGTGCGGAATCGGGCTCGGACGAGTCACTGCGTCAAATGCGCAAGAAGCTGACTCGAAAGCAGATTATTGAAATGGCGCATCGAGCCAGGCAGTTCGACATCATTCCAGAGTTCTCTTTCATGTTTGGCAACCCGCGGGACCCGCTGGGTGACGCTCTGGAGACAATCGATTTGATCTATGAAATCAAAGAGATTGATCCGCGCTCCGAGATTATCTTCTATCACTTCACTCCAACACCGCAGCGCCGCGGGTCGTACGGAAACATCGACGCCGGGAACCCGTACCCGGAGACCCTCCAGGAGTGGCTTGAACCGGAGTGGCTTCGGTTCGCCATGCACTACAATCCGCAGGTACCGTGGCTTTCGAGGGATCTACTCTCCTGGTTGCGAAACTTCGAAACGGTAGTCCAGTGCCGCTGGCCGACCGTCCAGGATGCTCGCCTGGGGAGGGTCACGCGTTGCGTGCTGCAGCTTCTGGCGGGCTGGCGATACCGCTACAGGTTCTATCATTTCCCTGTCGAGCTCAAGCTCTCGAGACGAGCCATCGCCTTGCGAAATCCACGGGCCGAGAGTCTATGAAGAGGTGGAGGCCTCTGCGCGACCGATTTCGCTCCCATAAAGAAAGAACCGTCGATCCTCTCACCGGTTACAACCGCTGGGCCAAAGAATATGCCAACCAGAACAATCCGGTTCTGGAGCTCGAAGGCCGCACTCTGAAGAAGTTGCTGCCCGATCTCAGCGGCAAAGACTCCCTGGATATTGGTTGCGGGACCGGGCGCGTGACGAGGATTCTGACGGAAAGAAACGCAGCCAGGGTCACGGCTGTCGACTTCTCGATGAACATGCTAAACGAGGCCAGGAAACGGCTGCGCGGCACTGGCTGCACTCAACTGGCCGGCGCTGAGGCGCTCGCCCTGCCGTTTGGCGACGACAGCTTTGATCTCGTGACTTGCTCGCTCATGGCGAGCCATGTCGAGTCTCTCCAGCCATTCGTCGCCGAGTTGGCCCGTGTGGCCCGACCCGGGAGTCACCTTTTGATCTCCGAGTTCCACCCTTTCGGGCATCTTGTTGGTTGGAAGCGCTCTTTTGTTGACGGCTGCGGCCCCCGGGCGGAGAGACTCTCCATCCGCTATCATCGCCATATGCACGAAGATTACTTTCGTGCCTTCAAGAATGAGGATCTCCAGATCGAAGAGCTGCGCGAACCCTGCATCGATGAGTCGGTCAAGCACTTTTTTGAGGGCTCCCGCTCAGACTTCGCGAATTACCGGCGGTTTTTTGGTTGCCCGCTGGTCCTGTTTTTCAAGTTGAAAGCCCGACAACTGAGCACCGCCTAGCCACCCGTAGTCGATGCCGGAGAACCCGCCTTGCTGCTTCGACACTTGCACTGGTATTCGAAGGGAAGAGATGGCTACGGGGACATCCGGGTCACTCGTGGAAAAATTGAAGAAACCGGCAAAGGGCTCGCGACCAGGCTTCGAGAAAAAGCCATCGAGTTGGGGGATTACCTGGCCCTGCCCGGCCTGATCAATCCACACGATCATCTGGAGTTCAATCTGCTGCCGAGGCCGGGAAATCCACCCTACTCCAACTTTACCGCTTATGCTGACGAAATCTACCGTCCCAAGGAAACGCCTCTGCGGGAAGTGCTCAATATCAGCCTCCGAGATCGACTTCTGTGGGGCGGATACAAGCACTTGATATCCGGAGTGACCAGGGTGACCAGGGTTGTCATCACAACCCTTTCCATCCTGTCCTGGGAAGTGGTTTTCCCGTTCGGGTAGCACGAGAAGTGGCCTGGTCGCACTCTCTTCGCTACTCTCCGGATCCACGAGATGACTATCGAAAAGCCGCCGGACGTCCTTTTGTCATCCATGCAGCCGAGGGAGTGGACGAGGCGGCGAGACTCGAGATAGAGGAACTGGATCGTCTGGGAATCCTGCGGCCCAACACGATCATCGTGCACGGTATTGCGCTCGGGCAGGCGGAGATTTCACTCCTGGAAACAGCAGGCGCCGCCCTGATCTGGTGCCCGGTTTCGAATCTGTCGCTCTTTGCGCACACTGCCCCTCTCGCCCGGTTGCGCGGTCGAGTTCCCGTCACCCTTGGCAGTGACTCGCTGCTTACTGGATCGTCCACCCTGTTCGACGAGATTCGAGCTGCGCGCGATACCGGACTCGCTGCGCCTGAAGAGCTTCTTGCCATGGTGACGACGACAGCCTCGGAGATATTCAGATTCCCGGCCGGCACGGGAACCCTGCAGAGCGGGGTCGACGCGGACCTGATGGTCGTGCCGGATACGGGTCAAACTCCGGCTGAAACCTTGCTGCGAAGCAGACCCGGGGACTTGCGGCTGGTCCTGGTCCGGGGAAAGGTTCAGCTTGCCGGCAACAAGTGTGCCGGTTTCCGCAGCAATGTGTTGGTTGAGGGGCGGCCGAAATTCGTTCGGGGGAGGCTGGCCAGGTTGAAGAGCCGCATGGCCAGGCGGTGGGGTGACGAAGCTCATGAGGTCACGGCTACTCCGCTGTGGCGAATGATCAGATCAAAGAAGGAGAGCGTTCGCCAGGAGTTACACTAAAACCGCTGCTCAGCGTGGAAGCCCTTCAAGTGTTGGAGTGCCCAGTAGCCGTACACCTCCCAGGGAAAGCCGAACTTCTTGGCACGAATCCGGTATCGGGAGAAAGGTCCAAAAAGGTTGAGGACCAGCCGGTGGCGCCTGGATGGAGGCTTCTCGCCGACGTTGACCGGGTGATACCCGAAGCGAAGATACTGACGGATAGCCTGGAGATGCCTGTGGTCGACCTCGCTCATCCAGGGAAGCCGGGTGATACGGGGATAGAACTCAGCCCAGTCTTCAAATCTGGTGGGAGGCTGGAATCCTTTTTCGACGCTGACCGGCCACAGCGGCGATCCCGGATAGGGTGTGAAAATGTTGGTGTAGCAGTCGGCCCGGGGGTTGACCGAATAGATCTGGTCGATCAAATCGAGAGTCGCCCCCAGGTCTGAGGTGCCCTCTGCCGGCAAACCGAAAATGAATCCGAGGCTGGCCCGAATTCCGGCTTCACCGCAGCGTCGGGCGGCCTCCAGGGTCTTTTCCACGCTGGCCCGTTTCTCAATCGACTCCAGCACGTCGTCGGACCCCGATTCCGCGCCGAAGTGAACCCGGACGAGTCCCGCGCGGCGGAACAGCCTGGCCTGCTCCGCCGTCATCCTGGCCCAGCAATCGACCCGGTCCTGGATGTACCACTCGAAGTTGAGTCCCGTACGGACAAAACCCTCGGCGATCTCCAGAGAGCGGCTCCGGAAGGCAAAAAATGTCGTCGATGAGTCCCATCAACTCGATTCCGTACCTGCCGGCCAGCCAGGTCACCTCCTCGACGACCTGTTCGACCGGCAGGACGTCGAGATTGCGACCGTACACGGAAGCGTTGGAGCAATATCCGCAATTGTAGGGACAGCCGTGGCTGGTGCTGTACATCAGCCACCTCAAGCCGGTGAGCCGCTGGTAGGCGTCGTAATCGATGAGATCGTACCCGGGGAGACGGCTGGGGACGTGGCTCACGGGGGGGTACTGCCGGGCCGGATTCCAGATGGCCTGACCCTTTTCAGCGCGGAGAATTCCGGGCACGTCTTCCACTGTGGCCGAACAGGCGAAGCGCTGGGCCAGGTCGAGCATGGTCATTTCCCCCTGCTTGACCACGACGTAATCCACGAAATCGGCCTCCAGGGTCTGCTCGGGCAGGATCGAGGGGTGCCATCCCCCGAGAACAATGGGCAGGTGCGGAAAACGCTGCTTGACGGCCCGCCCGGCCTCCCCCGCTCCCCGGATCATGGGCCCCGTGATCAGGGAGATGCCCAGGCAGAGGGCGCCCTCGGCCTGCTCCAGGACCGCCCCCACGGGATCCTGTTCGATGGCCGTGTCTATGATCCTGACATCGTATCCCGCCTTGACCAGAGGGCCGGCCAGAGAGATCAAAGCCAGCGGAGGGGTGGCCTCTTTGCTGGCATAGGAGGGAAGGAAAAAAACAATTTTGCCCTTGTTAGCCATGGCCGCAACCGAATTCATCCTACGCGAAATCGCCTTCTCACGGAAGGAGTCCCAAACAGCAACTTTTGAGTCTACAATAGACAATGGGTGACGCGCTTGTTGTCACGCACGCTACTGTGGTCGCAGCCAACCCGACACTAGCGCGCACGAAGTAAGCGCGTAGATCCCCCAGCGCGCCAGGATGATAGGCCAAGGCGATGAACGAAACTCGAGTACCCGGATTTTTTCAGAGGTTCGCGGGGCAGCTGAGATTTCCCCAGCTGCTTCTGCTGAGTCTGGTCCTGTTCCTGGCCGACCTGCTGGTTCCAGACTTCATACCCCTGGTCGACGAGATCCTGCTCGGACTCATCACCTTGATGCTGGGGATGTGGAAACAGAAAAAAGGGGACCCGACACCGGCAACCGAAGAGGTCAAGGCCGAGGACATCGGCCAGGGCAAAGTACAAAGTGGAAAGTACCTTGAACCTTGAACTGGTGCCGGCTAGCGGGGGAGACGCGCTTGTTATCACGCGCGCTACTGTTGGTCGCAGCCACCGTGACAGTAGCGCGCACGCAGCAAGCGCGTGAATCCCCCCTCGCGCTTGTTATCACTCGCGCTACTGGACAGCGGGAGGCTAAACATCGGCGTCGGGATAGCCTCGCTTGCCGCCCCACAGCACACCCAGGGCACCCACCAGGGGTACCAGGAAGTCATACCACAGGGGCTGTATGCCGCCCTGGGAAGCGTCCCAAAAACCCCAGTCAGAAGTGTTCACCTCAGAAACGACAACGGGCCGATGGGTCATCGTGTACACGGCTGAGGCGACCCCCAGGACCAGGACGACGCCGATCAGAATGAGAACCGCTTGAGTGCTTTTGCCCATGCGTCCGGCCACGAAGCCTCCCAACAGGGCACTGAGAAAGGCCAGGAGAAGGGCCACAAGCGTCCATTCCGAAGTAACCCGGTCGGACGTTCCCTCAAAGACGAACTCCCCTTCCAGAAAGTGATAGGCAACCGAGAGGGAAGCAAAAACCGAGCCTGCCAGCGCGACATACCCGGTGGCTGCGGCCAAGACCGACCTGAACATCATTCGTCCTCAACAGTTTTTTCAACAGAGACGAGGTAAAGACGATAGCATTTCCGGGCTCCAAAGAGGAATTTCCGCTGCAGATTTGTATTCTATTAGAAATGTGCATGTCCCGGCGCGCCCGCGCGCGAGTCCTCGTGACTCTGTTCATCACGGCCCTCTACTGGTGCTGGGCGGTGGCGGAGTCCCGCCTCAATTTTCCCCGCCTCTCCAATGAAGCGGGCACCATAACCGGTGTGGCGATTGTCAACTCGAGGAACCAGGCCGCCACCATCGTCGTGACGGCCTATGGTGACGACGGGGAGATCCTGAGCGGTGACGGAATCCGGAATCCCGTCGAAATGATCATAGAGGGGAACCAGCAGCTTGCCCTGCTGACCACTGACTTTTTCGGAACGGCCCTGCCGGAATCGACCATCGGCTGGTTCTCCGTTCAGAGCGAGACGAATGATCTTACCGGTTTCTTCATGTTTCTGGACCTGGAGTTCAGTATCTTCGACGGGGCTGATCTACCGGTGGAGGCTCCCGCTATTCTTCTTTCAGAAGTGCGGTTCGGGGGCGGGTTCTCCAGCGAGATCACTATCGTGAACCCGGGAGACCTCGAAGCCGATATTGAGCTCGAACTCTGGGGGGAACAGAGTGCCGTACGTCAGCTCCTCATTCCACCCCATGGAGTCCGAAGGTTCGAGGCCGGCGAGTTCTTCGGGCTGAACGACTCGGGTGCTACGAGCTTCTTTTCCCTCACCGCCACCTCCAATACCGACATCGCCGCCTTCGAGCTGGTCAAAGGTCCCGGGGATTTGCTGGGCTTGAACGCAGTACCGGTAGACGAGCCCGTGAAGAAGGTCTTTTTCCCGCAGATCGCAGTTCTGGGGGGGCTTGAATCCCGGCTGACACTCTCGAGCCGATCCCGGGAGAGCGTGATCGTAACGATCAAGGTCTACCAGCCGGACGGCACTCTCTACGACCAGCAGCATCTACAGACCAACCCGGTCAACCGTGTGATCGGACCCCTGGGGCTCCTGAGCGAGGATCTCGAGACAATGTTCGGCTTCTCCGGCAAGCAGACGTTGGATGGATGGCTGGAGGTCGAAGCCAGTGCCCGGGACGTCTTCGGAACCTTGAGCTATTCCATACCGGCCATCGGTTCCGTCGCTGCCGTTGCCGGTAGTGTGAGGGGGTTGACGAGGGCCCTCTTTTCTCACATTGCAACCGATCTGGGGTTCTTCACCGGTCTGGCTTTCTTGAATGCCGGGGCCCTGGCGGCGACCGTGGAGATTGTGACGCTGCGGCCCGACGGGACTGAACTGGGTTCCTTCGTCACTGTTCTTCGCCCCGGAGAGCGGGTGAGCAAGTTGATCGAGGAACTGATTAGCGGTGCTGCCGGCCAGCCCGGCGGCTTCATCTGGATCAAGAGCGACGTCCCCCTTTTCCTGACCTCCATATTCGGCAGCCTGGCCACCGGGGTTCTCTCCAACATCCCGCCACAGAGCGTCCCCGTCCTTTTTGACCCGACACCGGGAGACGGTGAGTTTCGGCTCGACCCTCCCCTGGCGATCCTGGAGCCGGCGCGCGCGCAAAGTTTGGAGGTCGAGGGGATTGCAGGGCCACTGGCCTGGAGCGTGAACGGGATCCCGGGTGGAAACAACATCGTAGGCAATGTCGATGGAGGGGGAATCTACACGGCACCTGCCCTGATCCCAGAGAATCTTCCCGTCACCGTAGCTGCCAGCTCCCAGCAGCAGGCGGTGGGGGCATCCGTGGACCTGTTGAGTCCTGAGGACTTTCGGTTTGACCTGGGGGTTCTGCAATCGGTTGCCTATCTGAGCGGCCTGCAGCGGCTCTTCACGGCCGAACTGATTGTTGCCCCGGGGCCTCAGGAATCCGGGGGGCCGGCACAAGGGGCTTCTTCAACCCGGATTGTTGACGTTACAGGGGATACCGGGCAGCCCCTGGCGACTCTGGTGGGTAAAGCAGTGGCCAAGATGATCTCCTTCACGGCAGAAAATGGCCTGGAGTACCTGCTCATGTCCGCCACGAACACCGGTCAGGTGCTGCGGGTGGACCCGGCCAGTGGAGCCGCGCTCGAGATTGCTTTGGGCCTCGATCAACCCACAACTCTGGCCCTGGACCCGGCCACGGGGGATCTGCTAGTGGCCGAGGGCGAGGAAGTCACTTCGATCGATTCGGCGGCGCTCAACGCCGGACTGACCGCGGGGGCAGGGGGTTATACTGCGGCGGGGGCGTCGGCCAAGCAGAGACTCTTTAAAGCCAGCAATGGACCCCTGGTCGTCGATGAGTGCACCAGTAACGTTTTTGTGGCCCAGCCCGACAAGGACAGAATTGTGGAGTTTGTCCGTTTGACGGGGGCTCTCAGAACCGTGGTGGAGAATCTCGAGAACCCACGTGCCCTGCTGGGTTTCCATCGGAACCAGGTCAGCTGCCCGAGATCTTTCCATCTGCTTGTCGGTGAAAAAGGGGCCGAGCGGATTTCACTGGTCATCCCCTCCACGGGTCAGACCCGACCCTGGATCGATTCCGCCGGCGTCGTCGATATTACCTTTGTGCCCGAGGGCACGCCCTTTGCTCCGGGGGGGGGCAGTCATTCTGGCGCGCGACGAGGGAAGCGGCGGCGGACTTTCCCTGATCCCTTTTCCCCGGGTCTATTCGGATCGGGCCCTGAATCCTCCCCGGAAACTGCCGCCCGGGCCCTGCCGGGTCGCCCAGGTCACGGAGACCGAAGACGCGCAGAATCGCGTACCCGTCATTACCGGCGACGGCAGCCAGATCTTCTTTGTCTCCGACACCGATCTGGTCGGGACCAACGGCGATGGAAACCACGAGATCTTCCGGTTCGCACTCGACACCCGGGAGTTCGCTCAAGTCACGGAAACCTCCGGCGCCGAAAGCCTTCATCCGGCCCCGGACTTTGACGGGAGCAGTCTGGCGTTTCTATCCACGGCCAACTTGACGGGGAGTGATCCCGAGGGTACGAATCTTTTTGTTCTCAGCGGCTCGGGCGTCGTGCGCGCCCCGGGGACCCCTGAGCCCGGGGAAAGCTTCCAGCTCGATCGCGCCGGCGGGCGGCTGGTTTACACCTCCTCTGACAATGTCGCGGGGCAGAATGCCGACGGCAATCCCGAGATCCGGGTGTGGGATTCGAGCTTCGGGTCCGTCCAGCTCACCGAAACAGTGGGCGGCGCCAACGGTCTGGCCGGCATCAGCGGGAACGGGGCCTGGGTTGTTTTCGTCTCGACGGCGAACATCGAGGGGCTGAACCCGGGAGGTGACGAAGTGGTCTTCCTCTATGAAATGGCCTCGCTGACCACCTCGCTCGTCGGCGTCGTCCGAAGCAACGGGGAAGGATTGAGTGGAATCCCCCCGCTGGTCGGTTTCGACGCCTCCCATATTCTTTTTTCTTCGTTTGAAGACCTGACCGGCGAGAATCCCAAGCGCGACCGCGCACTTTTCGTATTTGACAGGGTTGGCCAGACCCTGCGGCAAGTGGCGGACGATCTGGACCTGGCAGATGTTTCCGACATCAGCGCCGGGGAGTCGATTTTCGCCATGTCGTCGAACAAGAACCCGGTCAAACTCAACAAAGACAACAACCGGGAGATCTTTCTGATTGATCTTCCGGGAGAGCAGGTCCTCCAGGTCACCCGGTCCCTGGAGATCACCAATCAGAAGGCCACCATCAATCGAGATGCCTCGCTGCTCACGTTCCGCTCTACGGCGGATTTCAACGGCCAGAACCGCGACGGAAATTTCGAAATCTTTGTGGCCGATTGTTCCGGCATTCAGTGATTATGGCACTCGCTTCGCTCGCGCCGGTTACCAGCAACCTCCCGGACGGACTGCTGGACTGGGGTCGGCTCAAAGGGGAGAATTGCTGAGAGGTTTGTGATGAGATCGTTGTTGCTGCTGTTCGTGGCGTCAAGCCTGCTGCCGGGAGTCGGTTTCGCCCAGCAGGAGTTTACGGAGCACACTCTGAAGCTGGACGAAGGAGAAACGCCTGCTCCCGCTTCGATCGAGGATCTGGCCTGGATGGCGGGAAACTGGAAAGGGGAAGGCTTTGGCGGCACTGTCGAAGAGGCCTGGGCTCCTGCGCTGGGCGGAACCATGATGGGTATGTTTCGCCTGGTGCGGGACGACCAGGTTGATTTCTACGAGCTGATGCTGATCCAGCCGCAGGAAGAAAGCCTCGTGCTCAGGGTCAAACACTTCAGCCGGGAGTTCACGGCCTGGGAGAAGAAAGAGGAGTCACTCGATTTCCGCCTGGTACGGCTGGGAGAGAAGAAGGCCTTTTTCCATGGTCTCACCATCCACAGGGTTGATCGGGAGACATTGCACACTTATCTTGTCATGCGCTCCCGGGAGGGGCAGGTCAGCGAGAAGCTGTTGAGTTTCAAGCGCTATTGAATCATCGCCATATGTCTTTCCGAACTTCTTTGTCGGCGTTGCTCCTGAGTTTGACGGCGACCTGTTCTTTTCCTAATCCTTCAGAAGAGAAAGTACAACTTAAGCTACTGTCGATGATTGATAAATACTCCATCATCGACCTCACGTACAAGTTTAACGACGAAACCATCTACTGGCCTACAGAGGAGGGGTTTCGCCTCACGACGGACGCCCGGGGTCTGACCGAAGGCGGGTACTACTACGAGGCCCACTCCTTCGCTGCAGCGGAGCATGGAGGCACTCACCTGGATGCGCCCATCCACTTCGCGAAGGGCAAGTGGACGGTGGATGAGATCCCCCTGGATCGTCTTATCGGCGGGGCGATCCGGCTGAATGTTTCAGAGCAGTGCTCCGGCGATCGTGATTACCAGGTCGGCGTCGAGGACTTTCTGTCCTGGGAGAAGCGGCACGGGGTGCTTCCAGACGGTATCATCGTCCTGCTGCATACGGGTTTCGGGGAATACTGGCCGGATCGCCTCCGTTACCTGGGGACGGAGGAACGGGGTGCGGAAGCGGTCTCCCACCTTCACTTTCCGGGACTTGCACCCGAGGCGGCGCGCTGGCTGGTTGAGAACCGGTCGATCAAGGCTATCGGCCTCGACACCGCGAGCATTGACTACGGTCAGTCAACGGGCTTCGAGTCACATCGCATCCTGTTCGAGGCGAATATCCCTGCGCTGGAGAACGTGGCCGGCCTCGACCGGCTGCCCTCCGACGATTTCGTGATCCTCGCACTGCCCATGAAAATCGGAAAAGGGAGTGGTGGACCCCTGCGCATTGTGGCGCTGGTCCCGAACGGGTAAAGGACGCGCAAAATGTGAGTCCCGCATGTCTATCACCATCCGCTGCAGCGAACTCTACAAGCAATACCGGACCAAAAAGAAGGTCGTCGATGCTGTCAACGGCCTGGATCTCTCCGTCAAGAAGAGCGAATGCTTCGGGTTGCTGGGCCCCAACGGGGCAGGCAAGACGACAACCGTCGAGATTCTGGAAGGTCTTCTGGAACCGACTTCGGGCCATGTAGAAGTTCTGAGCCAGCAATGGGGCCGTGGAAAGGATCATGAGATCCGGCAGAGAATCGGCATCACCCTTCAGGAAACCCGATTTCAGGGAAAACTGAGCGTGATGGAAATTCTGCGGCTTTTCCGCAGCTTCTATGAGTCGGGCATCTCTACGGACGATGCTCTTTCTCTGGTCTCGCTAAATGAGAAGGCCCGGGCCTGGGTGCGCGAACTCTCGGGCGGGCAGAAACAGCGGCTGGCAGTGGCCGTGGCCCTGGTCGGCGACCCCGAACTGATCTTTCTGGACGAGCCGACCACGGGACTCGACCCCCAGGCCCGGCGCAATCTGTGGGACGTGGTGTCCAATCTTCGCGCCCGGGGCAGGACCATCCTCATGACGACCCACTACATGGAGGAGGCCGAGCGTCTTTGCGATCGAGTGGCCGTAGTCGACAGGGGCCGGATCATCGCCCAGGGTTCGCCCCGGGAGCTCATTTCTCGACTGGGAGGGGATCACGTCATCGAATTCGGCCTGGAACCGCATGCCGGAACGAGTGGCCTGGAAGCCGAGCTGGAGCAGATCGAATCGGTCAGGGGTGTAACCCGGGAAGGGGACATCTATCTACTGGCCGTTTCGGAGCCGCACGTGGCCCTCCCGGATGTGCTGGCGTGGCTGAAGGCGCGAGGTCTCGTGCTCGAGACTCTAGCCACGCGCCATGCCAATCTGGAGGACGTTTTTGTGAGTTTGACGGGAAGACATCTGCGTGATGTTTGAGCGAAATGCCCTGGTTCAGCTTGTACTCTGTAACATTCGAGGATATCTGCGTGAGCCGGAGGCCATCTTCTGGACCTACGGCTTCCCACTGCTGATGGTCATCGGCCTGGGTATCGCCTTTCAGGGAGCCGGGGAACAACCGATCGTCTTGGATGTCATAGAAGGTCCGGCCGGGCAGGAGGTGGTGGCAGCCCTGAGGGGCCGCGACAACTTCAAGATAAGGGTGAGCTCATCCGCAGTGGCCATACGGCGCCTGCACGGGAACAAGACCTCGGTCGTCGTGGCTGCGAACGAGGTTGGCCATCTCGAGTACCACTTCGACCCCTCCAATCCGGAGGCCAGGACAGCTCGTGCAGCGATTCATGAGGCTCTCCAGGAAGCAGCCGGACGAACCGATCCGCGTCCCTCCCGGGACGTGAACGTGACAACTCCCGGCTCCCGCTACGTGGACTTCCTGGTCCCGGGTCTCATCGGCATGAATCTGATGGGCGGCGGGATGTGGGGGGTGGGCTTCGGCCTTGTGGACATGCGGCTAAAAAAGCTGCTCAAGAGGCTCATCGGGACTCCCATGAGGCGACCCCAGTTCCTTCTCTCGGTGGTGGGGCCCCGCCTCATTTTCTTCGTTCCGGAAGCCTTTATTCTCCTGGTTGCCGCCCACCTCATATTCGGGGTTCCCATTCAAGGGAGTCTTTTCTCCATTGCTGTTGTGGGGCTGACTGGAGCGATGGCTTTCGCCGGATTGGGTCTGCTGGCTGCTTCACGAGCCCGCCGAATCGAGACCATTTCGGGCATCATGAATTTGATCATGCTTCCGATGTGGCTGTGCTCGGGGATTTTCTTTTCGGCCGAGCGCTTTCCCGGCTTCATGCAGCCTTTCATCCAGGCTCTGCCTCTGACCCAGTTGATCAACGCGTTGCGTGCCGTCATTCTGGAGGGGCAGTCTCTGTTTTCCCAGGGGCTGCCCCTGGCCATTCTGGGGGCCTGGATGGGTGTCTCGTTTGTGCTGGCCCTCAGGTGGTTTCGCTGGAGTTGAAAGTGGCCGACGGTGAGACGCCTTCGCCGATGAACAGCTAAGACTCGAACCCGTTTCGCTCGCTTTCTATTGCTATGGTTTCCGATTCGAACCCGGGCAATTTTGAAGTCTCCCGTTGCCGCAACTTCAGCGGCCTGCCGGACGCCGCTCTACTGTCCCCTGACCGTGCGGCTGCTCTTTTTACTGTCCGGGTCGCCGGAATTCGTTTCCTGGTAGGCACGAACCGTGGTCAGGCGGCCGGAGCCGTCGGGAGCGTCCACGCGAATCTCTTTAAACTTATCGGACGGGCCCTCGGAGGATGACGTGGACGTGACTCTCTCGAAGAGTTCCATGCGACCGTTTCCCTCATTTCGTCGCTCCACATCCTGAACGATCCGGACCATGCCATCCGCACCCGTGTCCTGACGTGCATGGAGCCGCTCGGAAAGCTGCAGCTTGCCTTCAGCGTTCACGCTCCAGGTTTCCATGGTGCGCTGCCGCCCGCTGTCGCCGGCCTGCCACTCCCGGCTCGTGATCCTGTCGCTGAGCAAGAGACGCTTGTTGGCATCGGCCCGGAAGACCTCTTCTTCGGTCCTGCGCTCTTCTCCAACCGGGTGGCTGACAGCGACGCGGCGCTCCGACGCCGTCCACTGGCGATTGCCGTCGACCACGTAATAGGTGCGGTCAAGTTCAACGGTGCCGTCGGCCTGACGCCGTTCTGTCTGGACGAGCTGTTCGACCGGGCGCAGGCGCGACCTGCCGTCCGGCATGGAGACGACCGTCTGCACCTGGAACTCGTTTGCACCCTTCACAGTGACCGTTTGAGATTCTTTTACCTGTAGTTGCATTCGGCCGTTGACGTCCGGGTGAGAGACGCTTCGTACTGCCTCTTCGCCTCCGTCTTTCCGGACTGTCCGGGATTCCTCAACGACCTTGACGAGCCTTCTGCGACCGCTTCCGTCGCGACGATAAAAACGGGTCACCTTGCGTTCCGTGTCGGTGCCGACCTGAATGGTTTCTTCTTCAATTTCGGCCTCCGGACTGTTCTCCGCTCCAGCAGGATGAGGCTCCACTCGCCGCAGGCTGTGACCCCAGAAGCGCTGGCCCTCGAGCCCGGATTATGCAAGAGATCTAAATTCAAGTGAGATGTGGGCCCAGAAAAAAGGCCGTAGCTCTCTGATATAAAAGGGTTTAGAGAAACAAAGACCCTAAACAGGAGCTACGGCAATGTCAAAAACAGTCTGCCAGAATACCCTGCCATTTCATAGCCACAGAAACATCACGGCTCGTTTTGATGGGGGGAGCCTCACTTCCGACGCAGGATGGTTGTTGTTTGGATCGCTGGATCGTCAACATCGATTGTGCGAGGGCTTCAGTTCCTGTATTTCGGAAAGTCGAGACCAACGCTACATTCGTCATGACCTGTTGAAGTTGATCCGACAACGAGTCTTGCAGATCGTGGCCGGCTACGAAGACTGTAACGACGCCGATACGCTGCGCTCGGATCCGATGCTCAAGACAGTCTGTGATCAGTTGCCAGAGAGCGATCCCGATTTGGCCACCCAGCCGACTTTCTCCCGCCTGGAGAACTCCGTCACCAAGAAGGATCTGATGCGTCTGAGCCGGTGGCTGCTAGTGTACTGTCCGGAAAGTTCTTGTAGTTAATAGTCAGGGTACTTTTCTATCCTTGGGCATGGCAAGACCACATATTCGACTCGATCTACCCCAACAACACAAAGCAATTCTACAGTCCTGGCTGCGGGCCTCCAACACCAAAAGAATCCTCGCCGAGCGAGCCCAGATGATCTTACTGTGCGGGGACGGACTCACAGCAATTGAGGTCTCCCAAAGGCTGTCCAAGCGCCTGGGCAGCATACAGAAGTGGCGAAAGCGCTACCTTGAGGTGGGGCTATCAGGGTTGGAGGATCAGCCCCGTTCGGGTCGACCACGGCGACTATCGCCAGCGAAGGTACGAAAAATTCTCAAGGCCACCGTGCAGACCATCCCCAGGGAATCGACTCATTGGAGCCTGCGCCTCATGGCAGAGTATGCCCAAGTCAGCAAACATCAGGTGACTGAAATCTGGAAAGCCGCAGATCTTAAGCCCCACCGGATTCGCTCTTTCAAGATCAGCAACGATCCTGATTTCGCCGAGAAGGTGATCGACGTGGTGGGCCTGTACATGGACCCGCCCGACAACGCTTTGGTTTTGTCTGTAGACGAAAAAACTCAGATTCAGGCTCTGGACCGAACCCAGCCCATGCTTCAGCTCAAACCCGGGCAGGTCCAACGCAGAACCCACGATTACAAACGCCACGGGACGGCCAGTCTGTTTGCCGCCTTCGACGTGGCCACCGGTGAAGTAATGGGCCGAATCACGAAACGGCATCGGGCCATAGAGTTTTTAGCCTTCTTACGTCAGATCGAGCAAGTCGTCCATCCAGATCTGGACGTTCACCTCATTCTCGATAACTCGAGCACTCACAAGACCCAGAAAATCCGAAACTGGTTCCTACGACGCCCACGTTTTCATCTCCACTTTACTCCTACCAGTGCTTCCTGGTTAAACGCTGTCGAAACCTGGTTTTCACAGCTTGAGCGGCGTTCCCTTTACCGCAACTCTTTCACTAGTGTTCAAGAGTTGAGGAACGAAATACGAAGATATATTCGAGTGCATAACCAACACCTGGCCAAGCCCTTTAAGTGGCGGGCCAACGCTACTTCGATCTTAGACAAGGTCGAAAGAGCTCAAAGATCCATCGATCAATGTTAACAACAGGAATTTCTCGGACAGCACACTAGGCCGTTATGTGCGCTCCCTGAAGAAGAGACGTCCCAGCAAGATCATCCTGGATCTGGACAGTACCGACGACCACACTCACGGCCAACAGGAGTTCTCCTTCTACCACGGGTATTACCGAAACCACATTTTGCATCCTTTGCTGATCTTCGATGCCGACACGGGAGACCTGGTCTGTGCCGTGTTGAGACCTGGCAACAAGGGGGCTGCCTCTCACATCGTGCCCATTCTGAAGCGAGTCGTGGAGGCCATCCGACAAGCAGTGGGGACGGATGTCGAGATTGAGATTCGGGCCGACAGCGGCTTTGCCACGCCTCGGCTCTACGAGTTCTGTGAATGTGAAGAGAATAAACTCCAATATGTCATCGGGTTAAGCCGAAACCCTCGCCTGCAGCGAGTGGTCGAGCCCCTGCTGGATTCGACTCGGGAAAGGTTCCTTGAGCTGGAGGAAAAACAGCGTCAGTTTGACGAGTTTCTTTATCGAGCCCACAGCTGGGATCGATCCCGTCGCGTCATTGTCAAAGTGGAGGTCGATCAGCGTGGGATCAATCGTCGCTTTGTAGTTACCAACCGGGACGATCTCTGCTCCCAATCACTTTATGACCACTACACAAACCGAGGGCAGACCGAGAACTTCATCAAGGCCTTCAAGAATCATCTGAGCATGGACCGACTCAGCTGTCATCGATTCCTGGCCAATCAGTTTCGACTCCTCCTGCATGCACTGGCTTACCAGATGTTCGTTCGCCTGCGCGACTATCTTCACGGAACCCCCTGGCACAAGCTCGAAATCGAAACCTTACGTCGTCGGGTCCTCAAGATTGGGGCCCGGATCCGACAAACCACTCGACGCATCTGGGTCCATCTTTCCTCAGCCTTTCCCGAACAACCCCTCTTCCACCTCGTCTTGAGTCGCCTCAACTCCAGTTAGCTTTTCCCAGCTCCCCCGAAAAACCGCTTCCGACACTCATCCAGGCCCAGATCTGTCTGAAATTCACTCCCCAAACCACTCAGACGCCTCGCCAACCCATATTCTTCGCAAATCCGCCTGTCACACCTGCCCGCTTCCGAGTTGGGCCACTTCTCGAGTCGTTTTTCAACACCGAACTACGGTTCTTGCATAATCCGGGCGAGGGGAGTTCTCTTGTTGAGCCAGCCCCCGGTTACCTGGAAGCTTTTCTCTTCTTCCTTCTTTTCATCGCTCTGAAGGGGAGAGGCAGCGGCGGTCACAGGGAGAATTGGAAGAATGAACAGGCAGCCTGCCAGGAAGACAATTCTGGAAGTCATTTGCTGCAACTTTACGCTCCTCCCCCGGCAAATTGTTTGATCTATTTAACGCCCGCCAGTCAGCCCGGTCAACCTTGGGTGGGAGGGTCAATGCTCGCGGCGGGCTTTTTCCCCGTTTCCGAAGGGCAGCACGACGGGGGCCCTGGGAGTGATATCCACCAGATATGCTGTGACCCGGCAGTACCGACATCAGATACGAGCCATTGACCACACTGCGGCCATTTGAATAGGCCGTGTTCTCGGCGCCTTGCACGCTCAGGGTTCGAAACGTAATATCCGGGTTCCCCGGGATCAACTCTCCGTCCGGTCCCCTGACCATGCCGTTGACCTCCACCGGTTGGGGCAGCGACGGAGCAGTCATGTCGAGAGTCGTGCCGGATCCCAGGGGCCGAGGGCCCGAGCTGGGGAAGACTCGAACATTGTGATAGGGGGTGATCACCAAACCGCCGTCCAGCCCCGAGGAACCGAAAATCTGGAAGTTGTAACCTCGACCGGGCTCGACGTAGAGGCTGTCGAAGCTTTCCCGGGGCCCCGCGATCTCGTTGGTCAAGCGGGTGAGGTTGAAGAAGAAGGCTGTCAGGTCTGCGCACAGCCGATCCGGGTCCACCGAGGCCTCGAACTGACCTGCGCTCACACTGGAGGCGGTGAGTTCGTTGGCGGACGGCTCCTGGTCCACTTCTCCCGAGAGCTCGATCAGCGGCCTCAGAGTGATATCCGCCTGGCTCTGGGCCTGAGTGCCGCCCACCTGGACGTGTCCCAGGTCCAGCTGGATCGCGGAGTAGTCGATGATAAAGCCGAGGGTTGAGAGGAGCACGACGTGGGTCACGTAGTCTCCCGGGGGCAGATCGACCTCAAAACTTCCATCATCCAGTGACACCTCGGCCGCTGCCGCCGTGTCCGTCTCCCTGTCCTGAAAGACCACGAGAACAAGGTTCAGATCGGGCAGACCTCCGATCGCTGACGGAGTCTGCGCGCCCACCTCGGAAGGACTCTCCATTCCGGACACAACCCCGGAGACTTTCATCGTCGGCGGAAGCGAGACTTCGAAGTCCCAGACCGTATTCTCAATGATCTCAATGGGGTCGGTCGTATAGGAGTAGCGAGTGAATTCGAACAGGCCTCCGGCAGCTCCGGGGGCTTGGTAACAGGCCCAGAGGGCGTAACGGCCCGAAGGAACGTTCACCTGATAATTGTCGTTGAAGGCTGCCACGCCTCCGGGGAAGAGTTCGCCGCTCGAGGAAACAGCCGTCATGCCGGTCAAGGCTACGTCCGCAGAAAATCCCTGGGTCCCGGCGCCATCCTGTTTGAGCCCGACCTGACCGGAGACGCTGAAGCCGCCGGGGAGTTCAAAGTCCAGAGTCATGGTGGACACGATCTCGGGGATCACGAAAGTGGCAGGGAACGGAATGTCTCCCTGAAGAGTCTCCGTGAATGCGCCGATGTCGACGGGCAGGGTGGTGAAGCTGAGAGGCGCTGAATTCTGACGAATGGTTACAGCGGAGATGTCCCCCTCCGAATCAACCGCCAGCATCCCACGGCGTTCTCCGATCTGAGGAAAGAGATCCCCTTTGACGAGCCGGGCTGTCTGTTCCTCCGGATCCAGGGCGATCATGGTCGAGAATTCCTCGGCCCCGGCCGGAGCTGCCGCGCCGGAAATGAACGTCAGAGTGACCTGGGTCGCTTCGTCTCCGCTGTTGAAGAGCGCAACCCCGGTATCGAAGACGCCCGTGGTGTCCACGGGGAGACTGGCCAACAGGACATCTTCGGAGGTCCCCACCCCCGTTTCGGTCTGGAAGCTGCCGCCGCTGAAAAGGGTATAGATTCCACCCACGCCAATGGGGACGGAGGAAGTGACCCGGGCGGCACCGGCACGAACGTCGTCAGCACCGTCCGTCTGGAGAAAAAGGGAACCGCAGGCGGGAACCTGGACCTGAAACTCGTTCCCGCTTTGTCCATTGTCCAGATTAACGTTGAAGGGCAAACCCTTACCCGTGGTCAGTTTGATGTTCACGTCGGCGACCGTATTGCCCAGATTGAAGAAAACAAAGGTCGTGGTCAGGATGCCCCCCCCGCTCGCGAACTGGGGCAACTCAAAGGAAGTCAAAGCCGAGTTGGTGGAGAAGACAGGGAGAGTCGTAAAGGAGAGAGGAGTGACGTTCTGTCGCAAGGTCACCGCCGAGAACTGCAGGTTGGACGTCATCAGCAGCTTGCCCCGGAAATCGTTGACATCCGGGAACAGCCCTCCCGGCCCGGTTGCAAAGACTCCAAGGTGACCCAGGGCCCCAAGTGTTCGGGTGACGGGGTCCCCCTGGGGCTGGCCCTGGGAGTTGAAAAGCGTGAAGGTGATCGTGTTGGGTTGACCGGCCAGGTCCTGCAGGCCGACCCCGGTCAGGAAGCTTCCGGTGGCATCCACGGCGATGGCAGCAGAGGTAAAACCGGGAGCGGCCGCGACGCCCGTCTCCGTCAGAAAATTACCCTGATCATTCTGAATGGTAAAAATCGCTGAAAAACCGATGTCCGCCGAGGCTTCGATTCTGCCGGAACCCTCAGCCAGATCTCCACTCCCGTCCGTCTGGTAGAACTGAGTCTCCCCGGGATCCAGGCTCACGAAGAACACGGAATCGGTCCCCAGGCCCGGAATTGTGACCACAAAGGGAGAACCATCGTTTTTTCTCAGGATCAGAGCAACCGTGACTTCCGAGTTGGAGTTATTGAAGGCTACGAAGGTAGTGGTGATTCTTCCACCGAGGAATCCGCCATTAGCAATATGGGGAAGCGAGGACTGAATTTGAGCCTGGAGAAGTACTGGTCCCAGCGAAAGCGAAAGCATAATAACCAGGAGTTTCTTGATACCGGCACCTCCTTCGAAACGGAGCCCAAGTGTAGCCAGCAGGATCGGCTTTGGGAAGCAGGCGGAGCGGGACACGGGAGCGTCATGCGGAAATCAGGTTTTGGCCCCCGAACCTGTTCTCAGGGTTCCGGATGCTGCGCATTGGTGCTGGTCTCGACCGCGATCAGCGCCCCCGAGGCTGTTCTTCTGGAGCAAACCCAGCACCGCCAGCACCTCGCCGTTGAGCGTGGTGATATTCATGGTCCCAGTGAAGTTGTTGCCCACGCTGGGCAGGAAAGGCCCGAAGAGGGACGCATCGTCGACAAAGATGGCGATGCGCTGGCCCGGATTGATCGAAAGATCTTCGTTGGCCTGCGGGTTGCCGGCGCCATTAATCAGGGAGACGGTGAAGTCCACGACGGTGGGGTTCGGGTTGTAGGCGGCAAAACCCGTATTCTCCGCGGCGTTGAAGCTCACAAAAACCTGCTGAATGGCGGCCAGGGTGGCACTCGGGACCGAGACGAAGTTCCCCAGCACGGAGAAGGCTTCCGTGGCTTCCAGTTTCGAGGCGGCTCCCAGGTTGGACACGATCTCCACGCTTCCGCTCACCAGGCCACCGGTCCCCGCGGTTTCTACATCGAAGACACCGCCCGGCGGAATATTGAAGGCGACAAAGGTGGCAGATCCCGCCGGTGCGCTCCCGGAAATACTGACCGGCACAGCCTGTGGGTTTCCGTCCCCGTCCTGGAAGTTGATGCGACCGCTGTCGGCCTGAGTTCCATTGTTGCGGGCTATAACCCGGGTACTGTTGGGGGTGGCGCCAATCAGACCGTTGATGTATTGGGGAAAGATGGCGGCGGCGAAAGCTTCGGTGGGGTTGGTGTAAAGCTTGGCAATTGCCCGACGATCATCGATTCCCAGGCGAGCACGCCGACCGTCACTATGAGCCTGGGCTCTCATTAAAGCGTCGTCCTTTTCCGGATCCGTGCAGGCCGCGAACTGCCCACAGGAATGGGCAATGAGTAGAGCGTGCCCGATTTCGTGGGCGTAGACCTGGGCGGCCAGCGCCGGCCCGCCCGCGGCACTGAATACGCATTCCACACCATCGTTCATGACTACGAACGTTTCCAGGGCTGTAAAGAAACTCTCACCCCTGTGCTCATGAAGGGGCGTGCCCACAAAAGCACCGCCGAAGCCCAGGACCCCGCCCCCCGGGCAGGTGTATGTACCCTGGACTTCGTTGGTCGGATCATCAAAGGAAATATTGTTGACTCCATCCTGTACTATTCCCGGGTTGGAGGCCGTCGTGCCGGTCAACTCCATATCGATGTTGGTGCGCAAGTCTGCATTCCAGGCTTCAAAGGCCTCCTCCAGTTCCGCGGTTCCTCCCCCGTTCAACCCGGTCTGGCCTCCCTGGAAAGCTACCCATTCGACCGTTTCGCCCTTGTCGAACTTGTCGTGCCTGCCGGGATCCCCGGACAAGCGGAAACTTGAACCCGGGGGGATGTCCTGCCGGGAAGTATCGACGCAGTATTCCATCGGGCGCCGAATGCCTCTGGAGTAGTCTCCCAGCCAATTCGCGAAACTCTCGAAATCCCGCGGCTGGTGAAACCGCCCGGAATCGGCCGTGGTTGGCTCCACCTCAACGGCAGCGCCAAGAAGTCGCCGGGCAATGATCTGATTTCCGACCCTGAACTCCCTGAAAGCGCCAAGGCCAACATGAAGCACCCCGTACGAGCCGTTATTCCTGGGAACAAGAAAGAGAATGAGCCGATCGTTGGTTGAGAAAGAGGGAGAACCGAACAGGACCAACCGGCGTCCGCCGGGGGTGACCCCTCCCAGAACGTCCACCGCAACCGTATCTCCGTCAAAGCGGCCTTTGAGAAGGCGCTCAGGTCGGACGTGGAAACGCGTGTAGGGGGGATTGGACGCAATGCTCTCCACCCTTTCGACGTTTCCGACCAGGACCAGTCTGGCCTGGTCGGCCAGCACGTCGTCGCGCATCATGACGTAAGAAGTGGCCGTGAGCGGGGCCGTCAACAGGGCGATCATCAAGAGGAAGAGCTTCAACTTCATATAGGGGGCTCCGCAAATGGTTTCATTCCTTAGTTGGTTGCACCGCGAGTTGTGCGGATTTTAGCAAGTTACCTGCTCATATCCTATGTTGGGCTGGCGAGCCCCAGGGTTGCAGAAATCTAAAAAAAAGCGGGAAGAGGAAGGGGGCCGAGGGATTAGGGTAGGCGGATCGCCCCGGCCCCTTGGGTGGAAGATTTGACCTTGTGAGATTCGGCATTCTTCCCGTTTGCTATTCAGTAAATCTCACGAGCCTGATTATAGATTCGTTTGTCCCAGCCGGCCTGCGACACCGGTCACCATTCGGTGCGATCTTGACTCGACCCGGTCGGGCTGGCAAAATTTCCGCTGCCTAAACAAGGGGGGGGCGCGGGAGAAGCGTCGCCCGGGTACCGAACTCTATGACCTTCGCTAACAGCCTGACGGTCCTGCGCATTCTTTCCGTTCCGGTGCTGGTGCTCCTGATTCTCAGGGGGGCCGACATGGCGGCTCTGCTGCTCTTCGTCGCTGCCGGGTTGAGCGACCTGCTCGACGGATGGATCGCCAGAAAGTGGGGACAGCAAAGCCAGCTGGGAATGGCGCTGGATCCTCTGGCAGACAAGTTTCTGCTTGTCAGTGCGCTGCTGGTGCTCAGCTGGCCGGGCGCTCTGGGCCCCTATCGCATCCCCATCTGGCTGACCGTGACCGTCATCAGCCGGGATCTGCTCCTGGTGCTGGGAACCGCTGTGATCTACTGGTTGCGTGGCATCCATATCTTCCCTCCCTCGTTCTGGGGTAAGTCGGCAACTTTCTTTCAGATTTTGAGCGTTTTTCTGGTGCTGGTCGCGAATGCAGGAATCGCGACTCTGATTCCTCTGGAACCCGTCTTTCTCGCGGCGCTCGCTTTAACTCTGATTTCCGGTTTACACTATCTGTCTCGGGCAGGCCATCTGGCCGATTTTGCCGGCTAGCTGCCAGCAGCCACGGGCTGCTGAAAGTTCCTGGGCGGACTTCCGCTAGATGGGACAGAATCAAGGGACACCAGTGGTTCAACGTCAGGAGGGCAAACCGGTTGCCGTTTTCAACCTCGACGCCTCTCGACTCAAGATCGGTATCGTGGTCTCGCTTTTCAATTCCGATGTCACGGGACGACTCCTGGAAGGAGCCCTGGAAGAGCTGACCGGCCTGGGAGTCCGAGAAGAGAACATTTCGGTTGTTCGGGTTCCGGGCAGCTTCGAAATACCGGTGGCGGCACGGGCTCTGACGCTCGCCCGCGGGTTGCACGCGGTCGTCTGCCTGGGGGCGCTGATTCAGGGAGAGACGGACCACTACCGTTATCTTGCTGCCGAAGTCAGCCGGGGAATCGGACAGGTCGGGCTGGAAGCCCGGATACCGATCGCCTTCGGCGTTCTCACAACGAGCAATCTGGAGCAGGCTCTGGACCGGGCCGGCGGTCGCCACGGAAACAAAGGAGCTGAAGCTGCCAGGGCTGCCGTACAGATGGTCCAGGAACTAGGGAGACTGGAGTCTGGAAAGGTTGACGAGGGGTCCTGAACCACTAGGCTGATGGGAAGTCGACGAAAGAGTAGAGAATATGCGCTTCAGCTTCTCTTCCAGCGCGAATTCCAGGAGCAGCCGGAAGGCGATGACGCCTTCTGGGAATCAAAAGAAGTCGACACCGACACCCGCGACTTCGCCGAGTTTCTTCACGACCACTTTCTGGAGAATCAGTCGTTCATCGATCGTTTGATCCGAAAACACGCCAGGAACTGGAAGCTGGAGCGGATGGCCACCGTAGATCGCAACATCCTCAGAATGGCAATCGCCGAATTCCTGTACGCCGAAACGCCCGGGGCGGTCGTCATCGACGAAGCCATTGAGGTGGCTCGCAAGTACAGTGGGGAGGAAGCCACCGAATTCGTCAACGGCGTTCTGGACGCCATCCGCCTGGACCTGAAAGAGACAGCCGGAAATCAAGCAGATGGATAAAAACGGCACGGACCCCGTCGAACAGAGACGCCGGAAACTTGACCAGATCAAAGAGCTGGGCTACGACCCCTATCCGCATCGATATGAGTTCAGCCACGAAGTCTCGGATCTGGTCCGCCAGTTCTCGTCCAGCAGTGGAGAAGACCTTGAGCAGGAAGACGTCCAGGTGCGGACAGCGGGGAGAATTGTCGCTATGCGTGGGCATGGCAAAGCAGGTTTTGCCGATCTCGCCGGGCAGGGAGCCAGGATTCAGCTTTACGTCCGCAAAGATAAAGTGGGCAGCGAGAACTACGGCCTTTATCGATTGCTCGACATCGGTGACATCATCGGAGTTGCGGGTACCGTCTTCCGGACCCGGATGGGAGAGCTCAGCCTGGCCGTCGAACAAATTGATCTTCTGACGAAGTCGCTGCTTCCCCTGCCCGACAAATGGCACGGTCTCATGGATGTTGAGCGGCGCTTCAGGCAGCGCTACCTGGATCTCATCGCCAACCCCGAAATCCGGCAGGTCTTCGTCAGGCGCGGCCACATCATTCGAGAAATCCGCAGTTTTTTCGATGAACAAGGGTTCCTGGAGGTGGAAACTCCCATGATGCAGCCTCTGGCCGGAGGGGCAACGGCTCGACCCTTTAAAACCTTTCACGAGGCGCTGGGGGTTCCTCTTTACCTGAGGATCGCGCCCGAGCTGTACTTGAAGAAGCTGACCGTGGGCGGCCTGGACCGCGTCTACGAGATCAACAGAAATTTCCGGAACGAAGGCATCTCGATCCAGCACAATCCAGAGTTCACGATGCTGGAATTCTACATGGCCTACGTGGACTACCATGGCCTGATGGATCTCACGGAAGAGATGCTCACCCGGGTCGTGGAACGGGTGACCGGCGCCACCACAGTTCCCTTCGGCGACGAGGTCCTGGACTTCGGCAGCTACCGGCGTTTGAGCATGGTTGAGGCGATTCTGGAGTACTGGCCGGCCTCTATCGTCGGTCCGGGGGCAACGGATCTGAACGATCGGAATCGTCTCCTGGAACTGCTGGGACAACTGGATGAGGACGCCGACGAAGCGGCCTCCTGGGGAATTCTGCTGGCCCGGCTCTTCGAAGCGGTAGCCGAGCCGCGGCTTGTCCAGCCGACCTTCGTTTACGACTATCCTGTCGATACTTCCCCTCTCGCCAAGACGAAGGATTCCGATCCCCGTTTCGTCGAACGGTTCGAGCTTTACGCCGGGGCCTTCGAGCTGGCCAATGCCTACAGTGAGCTGAATGACCCGGTCGAGCAACGGCAGCGGTTCGAGCAACAACTCCGGCAAAAGGAGAAGGGTGATCGGGAGGCTCACTCCATGGACGAAGACTATGTGCACGCCTTGTCCTACGGCCTGCCCCCGACCGGTGGATTCGGGATGGGAATTGACCGTCTTACGATGCTCCTGACCAATCGCAGGTCGATCCGGGAAGTCATCCTCTTTCCGCAGCTGCGGCCGGAGGGTGGACGCACTCCGGAAGGAGAGCAGGATTGATCACATCCCAGGGCAGCCTCCGGACCGCTATACCCGCTTGTCATGCCTTTTGAACTCTTTGTCGCGATCCGCTACCTGCTGGCCCGCCGCAAGCAGGTCGTGATCTCAGTTGTCTCGCTGATTTCGATTGTCGGAGTCGCAGCAGGCGTCATGGCCCTGATCGTCTCCCTGGCCCTCAACAGCGGCTTTCAAAGGGAGTTCCAGGAGCGGATCCTTTCCGCCACCACGCACATCACACTACTCCCGATCCAGAACCGCGCTATTGACGAGTACGGGCCGCTGGCTGATCGGCTGGGGCGGATCGACAACGTCGTGGCCGTGGCCCCGACCGTCTACAGCCAGGCCCTCCTGCAGAGTGACCTGGGGCGCTCCCAGGGTGTTTACCTGCGCGGAATTGATCCCGACCGGCCTCAATTCATGGGCGGACTCCTGGATCAAATCGTGGAGGGGGATGCCGCCTCTTTCGGACAGGGGAATCGCGTTCCCGAAATGATCGTGGGAGAGGGCCTGGCCAGGGCTCTGGGCCTGCTGGTCGGTGATCAGGTTCAGGCCCTGGGCTTAAAAGGGGAACTGGCCCCCTTCGGGATCGGCAGGTCGATCCGGAACAAGAGGTTCAGAGTGGGCGCGATCTTCAAGTCAGGGCTGTGGGAGTTCGACGCGAACTGGGGCCTGATTTCTCTGCCCCAGGCTCAACTTTTTGAGGGCATGTCTCCGCGGGAGGTCTCTGCACTGGAGTTTCGGCTGGCGGACATCTACGAGGCTGATGTGACCGCCCGGGAGCTGCGTGGGCTGGCGGGGCCCACCTTTGCCACGCGCACCTGGATGGAGTTGAACCGCCCGCTCTTCTCGGCCTTGAAGCTCGAGAAACTGGTGCTGTTCATTGCCATAGGGCTGATCGTGATGGTCGCTTCTCTGAACATCATCATCACTCTGACCATGATGGTGATGGAGAAGACAAGCGACATCGCCGTGATTGCCGCCATGGGGGGGCTCCCGTCCACTATCCTCCGTATCTTTATGTTCCAGGGCATGATGATCGGCGCGCTGGGAACTCTGATCGGGTCCGGGCTGGGCAGCGCCCTGGTCTGGTATCTGGAGACGTACCAGGTCATCGCTCTGGACAAGACCGTGTATTCGATTTCCTCCGTACCTTTCGAATTGCGCTGGACGGATGTGGCGATCGTATCGGTCACGGCCGTCGCGGTCAGCTCTCTGGCGACCATCTTTCCGGCCCGTGCCGCTTCCAGGCTCAAACCCGTTGAGGGCCTTCGCCATGACTAGATCCGGGAGCGGGGGCGGGGGCCCGCTGCACGTCCACCAACTCGTGAAGCGCTATCTCTCCGGGTCTTCGACACTCACCATACTCGACGGTCTCGATCTGACGGTGCCCAGGGGGCGGAAGGTGGCCATCACGGGGGCAAGCGGCTGTGGTAAGACGACCCTTCTTCACCTGATCGGAGGCATGGATCAGCCTGATTCGGGTCGCATCCGGTTCGGGGAGCGGGACCTGGCGGAGATGCCACGGCGAGTCCTGGCCCGCTACCGCAACGAAGAGATTGGTTTCGTTTTTCAGTTCCACCATCTGTTGCCCGAATTCAACGCCGTGGAAAACGCCATGATGCCCCTCCTTTTGAGACGACAGCCGGACGCCCGAGCCCGCCGGGCGGCTTCCGATCTCCTGAGTCGGCTGGGCCTCGGAGAGCGCCTTCACCACCGGCCCGGCGAGTTGTCGGGCGGAGAACAGCAGAGAGTAGCGCTGGCCCGTTCCCTGGTGGGGGAACCCTGCCTGCTCCTGGCCGACGAACCAACCGGGAATCTGGATACCAAGACCTCGCAGGAGATCCACGAACTGCTGATGAGGGTGCACGGTGATTTCAACCTGACGTCGGTCATTGTCACCCATGATCCCCATCTGGCCGGCCTCTGCGATGAGGTGTGGAAGCTCGAACTGGGGCGGCTCGAGCGGGTGGCGTAGGCGCTCGCTTTCGCTCGCGCCGTTTCAGGTTCGAGCTTCCAGATTCCAGGTTCCACCTCAACCTTCAACTTTCAACCTTTAACCAGTAACCGTTAACCAGCAACCAGCGAAGCTATCACTCAATCGTTATATAATCCGCCGGCAGGGTTCTGTTGTCCGGGTTGCCTGGAAAAATGGAATTCGGTTACAGTAGCACGCACGGTTGAAAAACCAGAGCTGGCAGATGTTTGAGAAGTACACAGAGAAGGCACGCAGGGTCATTTTCTTTGCCCGATACGAAGCCAGCCAACTCGGTTCCAGCAGCATTGAGACCGAGCACATCCTGCTGGGGCTGTTGCGTGAAGACAAAGCTCTGACCAGTCACTTCTTTCCGCGAGCCGACACAACGATCGACGGGATCCGCAAGGAAATCGAAGGTCGAACGAGCCTTCAGGATAAGGTGTCTACGTCGGTCGAGCTGCCTTTGAGCGATGAGTCCAAACGCGTCCTGAGCCATGCCAACGAGGAGGCTGAGCGGCTGTTGTCAACGTACATCGGCACCGAACACCTGCTGCTCGGCTTGCTCCGAGAGGAGAAGTCAGTTGCCGCCGGGCTTCTGCATGATAAAGGACTTCGAGTTGCCAAGGTACGGAACGAACTGGCGGGCAACGCGCCCGAACACGCGGTACCGAGCAAGCCGAAAGAAGGATTGATCCTCACTGAGTTCAGCCGCGATTTGACTGACGCAGCGATCGCCGGAACTCTCGATCCCCTGATCGGTCGTGAGTCGGAGCTGGAAAGAGTGATTGAAATCCTGTGCCGGCGAACCAAGAACAACCCGGTGCTCATCGGGGAATCCGGGGTTGGAAAGACGGCCATCGTTGAAGGGCTGGGACAGAAGATCGTCAACGGTGACGTCCCGTCGATGCTCAGCGATAAGCGACTCCTTGCTCTGGACATCTCCCTGATCGTGGCGGGGACCAAATACAGGGGGCAGTTCGAAGAGCGTCTCAAGGCGATCCTCAAGGAACTCGTGGACAACCCCAATTTCGTTATCTTCGTGGACGAGTTGCACACTCTGGTCGGTGCCGGTTCAGCGGAAGGCTCTCTGGATGCGGCGAACATCCTCAAGCCGGCCCTCTCTCGGGGTGAGATTCAGTGTATAGGGGCCACGACTCCCTACGAATTCAGACGTTCGATTGAGAAGGATCGGGCCCTGGAGCGCAGGTTTCAGGCCATCAAGGTGGAGCCCCCGACCGAAGAAGAAGCGTTGGACATCCTGCATGGAATCAAGGACCGGTACGAGGCTTTTCATCACGTTCGCTACCGGGATGAGGCGATTGAGGCAGCGGTCTATCAGTCCAGCCGCTACATTACGGATCGTTTTCTGCCCGACAAAGCGATCGATGTGCTGGATGAAGCCGGTGCGCGCGTGAAACTCAACTCCACCGTTCTGCCCAGCGAGGTCACCAATCTCCAGAAACGGATCAAGGTGATCGTGCGCAAGATGGACCATGCGATCAGTGAGAAGGAGTTCGAGCAGGCCATCAAGCTGAAAGACGAGGAAATGAAGGAGAGGGAGAGTCTGCGGGTCGTCAAAGAGGAGTGGAGGCTGCAGCATCGGGTCCCCCCGGTTGTTGACAAGGACAAAATCGAGGAGGTCATTTCCCGCTGGACGGGAATTCCCGTCAATACTCTGAAGGAAGAAGAAATGCAGCGGCTGCTGCGCATGGAAGACGATCTGCACCAGAGAGTGATCAGTCAAGATAGCGCGGTTTCGGCCCTTTCCCGCGCCATCCGACGCAGTCGGGCCGGGATGAAGAATCCCAACCGCCCGGTGGGGTCGTTCCTGTTTCTGGGCCCCACCGGAGTCGGCAAGACGGAACTCGCCAAAGCGCTGGCGGGATACCTCTTCGGCAACGAAAAATCACTTATTCGCTTCGACATGTCCGAGTACATGGAGAAGCACTCGGTGTCCAAGCTGATCGGCTCGCCACCCGGCTATGTGGGTCATGAAGAGGGCGGGCAGATGACCGAAAAGGTCAAGAGAAACCCCTATGCCGTTCTGTTGCTGGACGAAATCGAAAAGGCCCATTTCGATATCTACAACATCCTGCTGCAGGTGTTCGAGGACGGGCAGCTGACCGATGCGCAGGGGAACACAATCGATTTCAAAAACGCGATTGTGATTATGACTTCCAACATCGGTGCCCGATATCTGGCCGACAAGCAGCAACTTGGTTTTTCCAGCGCGTCGGAGCAGACAAAGCAGAAAACAGGGGACCTCATCATGAATGAGGTCAAGCGCGTGTTTAATCCCGAGTTCATCAATCGCCTCGACGAAATCATCCTCTTCGATTCTTTGACCGAAGCTGATCTGGGCCAGATCGTCGACCTTTTGCTGAAACAGGTCAACGGGAATCTCTCTAACAAGGAAATCGAAATCCGGCTGAACGGAGACGTGAAAAGTTGGATTATCGACAAAACCTGCAGCGACCGGTCCTACGGCGCGCGTCCGCTGCGCCGTGCTATCCAGAAGTACGTCGAAGACCCTGTTTCTGAATTGATTATTCAGGGGAAACTGAAAGAAAGGGAGATCCTCGCCGTCTACTTAAAGAATGACGCGCTCTACTACCGATCCCAGGGGTCCAAGAGTGAGGGCGTGCCCTTTTCTTATGGACTGGCTTGATCCTGTCGGTACTCCCTCCTGCTCAACGGGGTTCCCGGTTGAGACCGAAGATTCCTTCTTGTTAATATCTTGACCTTGTTTCCGGGAAAGGAATCCATGCTCAGGAGGACGACCATCGGCAGTCGCACTGATTTTCGCAGTGGTACCATCGGGTTTCTTCTGACCCTCTGGTTGTGTCCGTCGATCTGGGCCCAGAGTCCGGCCGATCGAATCGAGGACATCCTGGTTGTGGGCAACCGCCGGATCCAGGAAAGCACCATCTCCTACTATATCCAGACCCAGAAAAGCGGTTCCTTTGACAGGGCCCAGATTCTGCGTGATTTCAGAAGCCTTCTAAACACCAACTTCTTCGAAGACATTACGGTCAAGACCAGACAAGGGGACACCGGCATCATCGTCATTTTTGAGGTCAGGGAAAGGCCTCTTGTCCGACACATCGAGTACACGGGGATGAAGTCCTTCAAGGAATCCGATGTGCTGGAGAAGTTTCGTGACCTGCGGGTGGGGTTGACCGTAGATTCGCCCTTCGACCAGGCCAAGATTCCCAAAGCCAGGTCCGCACTCCGGGCTCTGTTGGATGAGAATGGCCGGCCACTGGCGCGCATCGAGACCGAGATCGAAGAGATTACGTCCTCCTCGATTAAACTGACTTTCCTGATCACCGAGGGCCCAAGGTCCGAATTGGAAAGATCGATTTCAGGGGAAACACGGTACTCAGCAGTGACCAGCTGCGGGGTTCGCTGGAACTCAATAAAGAGCGGGGACCCATTGTTCTTTTCAAAGGTAAAGACAAGTTCATCCAGGACAAGCTGGATTATGACGTCCAGGTCAACCTGCTCGAAGCCTACCGGGCCATCGGCTATATCAACTCACGGGCGGGACAGGCCGATGTTGAGATCGTGGAGGGCCCCCGTGGCATGCTCCTCGGGTTCCGGAAGACCAAGCAGCAGTACTACATAACGATCCCCATCGAAGAAGGAGAACAGTACACTTACGGGACTTTCCAGCTCGAAGGGGCCAGCAGCTTCGATCCCGAAGCACTCCGACTTGGGTATCCCATTCAGCAGGGCGCCGTGGTCAACTACACGGCCCTGAAGGAAGCGAACGAGAATATCAAGAAGCTCTATGCCACTCGAGGCTTCCTCGACATGGATGCGATCCCGAATCTGCAGCCCAATACGGACGACAAGACGCTGGACGTCGCGATTACGATCATTGAAGGAAAGCAATACATCGTCGACAAGATCGAGTTTTCCGGCAATACCCGCACCCGCCGACAAAGTCCTTCGCCGTGAAATGTTCATAGAGGAACAGTCCGCCTTCAACGGACAACTGCTCGAGGTTTCGATTACACGGCTCAACCAGCTCGGGTTTTTCGAACCGATCCAGGAAGAGAACTACGAGGTCATCAAGAAGCCCGATGAGGGCAGCGCGGACGTTGTCGTGTCGGTGAAGGAAAAGAGTGTTCAGTCGATTGGTTTCACCGGGGGCGTCAGCGGGTACAGCGGGACCTTCATTGGCATCAATTACTCGACCAACAACTTTCGGGGAATGGGCCAGACCATCGGGGTTCAGTTGAGTACCGGGACCCGCAGCTCCAACTACTTCGTCCGCTACACCGATCCCTACTTTCGGGACAGCAAAGTGACCCTGAGCCTGTCCGTCTTTAACACCCAATACCGGTTCGACACGTTTACCGCCTCCTTTGGTGCGATCGACCCGGATCAAGCGCAGACCCTGTTTACACGGGGCACGACAGGCTTTGAAATTGGGGGAAGCTACCCCTGGCGGAGGTGGACCCGTCTGGGGCTCTCCTACACGTTGAGCAATATTCGAATCGACGACATCTACCCCGCCATCGAAACCTGGCCCTGAGGCAGTTGATCGGCTTCACGCCTGGAGGGGATCCACAGGAAGCCAAGAACGGAATCATACGCAGCGAGATTCGGCCCAGCTACACGCGCAACACCAAGAACTCCTTTTTCCAGGCGACCTCGGGGGCCAGTTTCTTTGCTCAGATCTCTTTCGCGGGCGGCCCGCTGGGCGGCAGCTACAATCTCATCCGGCCCTGGGTCGAGTACCAGAAGTTTATCCGGACCGGTGGCTTAGCGGTGGTCGACACACTTTTGCATTTCGCGTCCGCGCCCAGCACCTCTGGCCCTATGGGAAATTGAGTACCGGCGGCGATCAGACCGTGCCCTTTTTTGAGCGCGTTTTTCTGGGTGGTGAGTTCGACCTGCGGGGCTTTGAAATCCGCTCCGTCAGTCCGCTGGCCATCACCAGAAACGCCATCACCGACTCAGGCGGGAGCCCTCTCATCGATCCCGGCACCGGTCTGCCGACCTTTACTTCCACTATCATTCCGATCGGAGGAGACACCAGCGTAGTTGGAACTTTCGAATATCGTGTTCCCATCGCCGGACCGCTGACGCTCACCGGCTTCGCGGATGTCGGGACTTCGGCCATTCTGCGCGAAACGAAATTGACCATCTTCGGTCCCGAGACGGTGGTTCAGCTCCTGCCCGACACCAACGGCGTGATCCGAGCTTCCACAGGTGCGGAAATCCAGTTCCTTATGCCCATGCTCAACCAGCCTTTTCGGTTCATCATGGCCTACAATCCGCTGGTGATGAAGACCGACGTCGTGCTTCAGGGAAGGACCCTTAGGCTGGAAGAGAAAAGGACAAATTTTAGATTTACGGTAGGATATACGTTTTAGAGTGAGCAAAACGGGAGAAGTGTGACCTATGCGAAGTACACCGAGATTTACCATAGCAGGGTTTGGGCGTGGTCCTGACGGGAGGGGTGTTGCTGGCTCAGTTGCCAGCCGGAGGGCCCGCTTTTCAGCCGGGGGCAGCCACCCCACCCGCCACGGGTCCGGCCAGGATCGTGTTCATGAATTTCAGGTCAGGTTGTGACGGGAACCGCGGAGGCCGTACAGGAGCTGGGGAAGATCGAGGCCTTTGTCGAGCAGCAGAACCGGGAAAACGAGACCCGCACTCAGGAGCTGCAGCAACGCCAGCAGCAGCTCCAGGAACAGCGACGGGCGCTGAATCCACAGACTCTTGGAGAGATGCAGAGAGAGATCAGCAACCTGGAAAAGAACCTCAAGAGGTATCGGGAAGACACGGCTGAAGAAATCGAAGCCAGGCGAAATTTAGTTTTTGCCAACCTGGGCCAGAAGCTCCAGGGTATTCTGGACGAAACAGCCAAGCAGAATGGCTACGCGGCCATCCTCTACTGGGATTCGCTGATGCAGAATAACCTGGGAGGCTATTTCGACCCGGCCTACGACATCACCGAGGACATCATCGCCCCGGTACAACGCCAAGTACCCCGTGGCTGCAGCGGGCACCGGTTCGGGACAGTAAGGGGTGCCCGAAGTGTGGGGGCCCGGGGAGTGAGAGCGGGAGAGGCCCTGGAGGAGCGGCCGGGGGGATTTAAACGGCCGCTCCTCCAGGGCCTCTCCCACTCTCAGAGCCTCCTGGCGGCTACATTGAAGAATGTGGGGAGGCGCCTTGGAGCGGCGAACCGAGGTCTCTGAACATCACGTCGAGCCGTCGCGGCCCACGCGCTTTAAATCCACGCGCTTACTTCGTGCGCGCTACTGTACTCCGTGCGCGCTACCGTATCGATGACTTCGCTGACAGTCAGCCTTGACAGTAGCGCGCCGTGACAACAAGCGCGCCGGGTTGACCTTCCGGAAGGCCCTGTTATTAAATCCAACCCGTGTACAAGCTTGCCCGGCTGGCCGACCTCGTTGGAGGCAGAAGTGGCTGGGGATCCGGGGCTGATGATACGGCGAGCCCGATCTTTTTGAGACGGCTGCGGACGGAGATATCACCTACGCCGCCAGTCCGGTCTATCTGAAGAAGCTCCATGCAACTGCGGCCTCGGCCGTGATCGTCAGTGAGCTGATTCCGGACGCCAGCAAGGCCCTGCTGCTTGTTTCCCACCCCAAGCTCGCTTTTGCCAAAGTTCTGGAGTTCCTGTCCTCCAGGCCGTTTCAGGCCAGCGGCGTGTCCCCACTGGCGTCAGTTGGCGCGAACTGTCAGATTTCCAGTCGGGTGTCGGTAGCGCCTTTTGTCAAGGGTCGGAAATGGACGTAGAGATCGCGGATGAGGTCACGATTGAGGCCGGCAGCAGCATTGGCGACGGATGCCGGATCGGCGAGGGGTGCAATCCTGAATGCCAATGTCACGCTTTACCCCGGCGTCACGATCGGGCGCCGGGTCATCCTGCACAGCGGCTGCGTTGTTGGATCCGATGGATTCGGCTATGTCGGTCATGCGGAGGGGCCACTTCAAGATCCAGCAGACGGGTACGGTGATCGTCGAGGACGACGTCGAGATTGGTGCCAACAGCTGCATCGATCGAGGCACTTTTGGGGCTACCGTCATCGGGGCGGGCAGCAAGCTGGATAACCTGGTTCATGTCGGTCACAACTGCCGGATCGGGAAGCACACTATCATCGTGGGATGTGTGGGGATCTCCGGAAGTGTTGAGATCGGCGAGCGTTGCGTGATTGCCGGGCAGGCCGGCGTCAGTCACCACATCAAGATAGGAGACAACGCAACGATCATGCAGAAAACGGCGGTCACCAAAGATGTGCCGCCGGGCGGCGTCGTCTCCGGGCTGCACTGCCGCGATCACAGGGAGCAGCTGAGGGTCGAGGCCCTGGATCCGGCGTTTACCGGAGTTCTACCGCGAGTGGGCGGAGCTTCAAAGACCAACTCAAAGGCCGGGCCGATGAGGAGATCGGGCCGGGAGGGAACAAGAGTGTTTGATGTTCAGGAAATTCTAGGTTTTCTTCCTCATAGATATCCCTTTCTGCTGGTTGATCGAATCATCGAATACGAACCCGGAAAGAGGATCGTCGGGCTGAAGAAACGTGACCATCAACGAACCCTTTTTCCAGGGACACTTTCCCGGGGTCCCAATCATGCCCGGCGTTATGATCGTGGAGTGCATGGCCCAGGTGGGAGGGTGTCTTGTATTCGAAGGCCTGGAAAACCGGGTCGAGAAGCTGGTGTTCTTTATCGGTATCGAGAACGCCAGGTTTCGGAGGCCGGTACGACCCGGAGATCAGCTCCAGGTGGAGATGGTGGTAGACCGGGATGAAGGTCCAGGGTCGGAAAAGCTCAGCGGCAAGGTCATGTGGACGGCCAGCTCGTATGCGAGGCTGGAATCATGTTTTCTCTGGTGGACCGGGCGGACTACGAACAGGAGACCGATGACTGAAGTCCAGAGCTCGGCGATTCATCCCACAGCAATCATCTCGCCTTCTGCCAGTCTCGGCAGCGGGGGTCGAGGTCGGCCCCTACTGCGTCATCGGAGAGGATGTTTCTATCGGGGACGGCACTCGCATTGGTCCTCACGTCGTCCTTGACGGCCCCACTGAGATCGGCCGCGAGAATCTGATCCTGGGTCAGGCTTCCGTGGGGACCATCCCTCAGGACCTCAAGTACAAGGGAGAGCCTTCCTGGCTTCGGATTGGCGATCGAAATCGAATCCGGGAGTTCGTAAACCCTGAACCGGGGCACCCTCGGCGGAATCAACGAGACCTTGATAGGAAACGACAACCTCTTCATGACCGGAGTGCACATCGCCCATGACTGCGTGATCGGAGATGCGACCGTTTTTTCAAACTGCGCTTCGCTTGCGGGACACGTGGAGGTGGGTGACCATGCCATCCTGGGGGGTTTCGCGGGGGTTTCGCAGTTCTGCCGTGTAGGCCCGTATGCCTTTCTGGGGGCTTACTCGGTCCTGACCAGGGATGCTCTGCCCTTCATCAAGACAGTCGGCAGTCGGAATCAGGCTCGAATCTATGGAATCAACCAGGTCGGGCTGGAAAGGCAAGGGCGCTCGAACGAGGAGATCGGACAACTGAAACGGGCCTACCGAGTGCTCTTCAGAAAGGGCCTGCTGATTGAGGAAGCGGTCTTAGGGCTGGCCGCTGAGCGGGAACGATGGGAATCCGTCCGCATCCTGATTGATTTCGTCAGAAACTCGGAGCGCGGGTTCGTCCGTGCTACTTCGGGATCGGTCCGATGACTCCCTGAGGCAGGAACCAGACCCCTCGGTCTGATCGCCGGCAGCGGTCGATTCCCGATCCTGGTCGTGGAGGAGGCCGGCAGGAAAGGGATTCCCATGGTGGTGGCAGCCATCAAGGAAGAAGCCTCACCGAAAGTTGCCGGCTCCGTCGCCCTGGCAGGCGAGGGGGTCACCCTGTGCTGGGTCGCCCTCGGACAGCTCGGAAAACTGATCCGGCTGTTCAAGAGACATGGAGTTGAAGAAGCCCTGATGGCCGGCCAGGTTCGTCACTCTCAGATCTTTTCCCCCCAACACCCCGGCCTCCAGGAAACTGCTTTCGGCAATGCCCGATCTAACCATGGTCAAGGTTCTCATGTCGCTCCCTGTAAAAAACACGGAAGCCCTGATCGGGGGGAGTCGTGAAGGTTCTGGAAAAGAATGGGATCAGGCTGCTGGATTCGACGCTGTTCCTGGAAGGATCTGATGGCAGGGAGCGGCGTGCTGACCGAGCGGGAGCCCAGCGCGGCAGAGTGGAAGGACATTGAGTACGGTTGGCCCGTCGCGCGCCAACTGGCCGCGCTTGATCTGGGCCAGAGCGTGGTCGTCAAGGATTGCGCGGTCGTCGCAGTCGAGGCCATGGAGGGGACGGATGAAACAGTTGAAAGAGCAGCCCGCCTGACCGGGGGACAGAGTCTCACTCTGATCAAGGTCGCTCGGCCGGAACAGGACATGAGATTCGATGTACCCGTCATGGGTCTCGATACCCTCTCGGTCCTGGGGAAGTGCAGGGTGACCGCAATAGCCGTAGACGCGGGAAAAACCCTGCTGCTGGATCGAGAGCAGTTCCTTGCGGGAGCCAATGAACTCGGCATCAGCCTTGTTTCGGGGCCGCGATGAGTCAGGCCTTGAAGACAGCTGTCGTGGGTGTCGGTTCGCTGGGCCGGCATCACGCCCGCATCTATTCCGAGCTGCCCGGCGTCAAACTCACGGCTGTCGTCGACGAGGTTCCGGATCGGGCCGAGGATGTGGCCCGCGAGTTCGCCTGTCAGTCGTTCACCCGACTATCGCGAGTTGATTGGACTGGTCGATGCTGTGAGCGTAGCCGTGCCCACCGTCCTCCACGCCGAGATGGGCTCCAGAACTCCTGGAGGCCGGCCTGCATGTCCTTGTGGAGAAGCCGGTCTCCCACACGCTGGAAGGCGCGGACCGTCTCATCGCTGCTCAGGAGGCATCGGGGAGAGTTTTGCATGTGGGACACACGGAGCGCTTCAATCCAGCCGTTACGGCGCTCGGTCCCCATCTCTCACGCCCCCTTTTCTTTGAAGGCCATCGGCTCGGTGTTTTCGTGGGGCGGAGTCTTGACGTCGATGTGGTCCTGGATCTCATGATTCACGATCTCGACCTGGTTCTGTCGCTCGTGCAGGAGCCTCTGGCCGAGATCCGCTCAGCCGGTGTGGCCGTCCTGACTCCGCGGATCGACATAGCCAATGCGAGACTCGAGTTTGAAAGCGGGTGCGTTGCCAACCTCACCGCCAGTCGGGTTTCCAGTGAAAGAATTCGAAAATTGCGGTTCTTTCAGCCCGGACAATACCTCTCACTGGACTTCCGAAAGAAGGAGACTGAGGTTTTCGGTTTGGTGGATTCCGATGGAGGGAAGAAAATCCGGCATCAGATCGTCAGCGGTGAACCCGTGGAGCCTCTGCGGGCGGAAATTTCGTCGTTCCTGAGTTGTGTCCAGGGTGAGGAGGAGACAGCCTGGCCCGGGCCCTGCAACGCACAGCAGGGCCGGGCCGCCCTGGAAGTCGCGCTGACCTTGCTCAGCGAGATGCGCAGCCCGGAGGTCTGATGCAGCGGCGAGCACCCCTGCTCCTGGCCATTGTCGGACCGACGGCCACCGGCAAAAGCAGCCTGGGCTCTAAGCCTTGCCGAAGAGCTTCCCGGCGAGATCGTCAATTGTGACTCGATGCAAATGGTCAGGGGGATGGACGTTGGGGACGGCCAAGCCTTCAGTTGCTGACCGGGCAGAGATTCCCCACCACCTCTATGACCGCATCGATCCCGATCAATGGTACAGCGCTGGACAGTACATGGTGGAATCCAGAGCGATCTGTCGCCAGATTGCGGGGCGCGATCGGGCCGCCATGGTGGTTGGAGGAACCGGTCTTTATTTGCGGGCTCTCCTGCAAGGTGTATTCGAAGGGCCCGGTCGCTCCCGGGAGTTTCGGAGGCGCCTGAAGAGAACAGCGGCCAGGGGAGGAAGTGCCCGACTCCATGCCCGGCTTTCGGAGGTCGATCCCACGGCGGCAGAAAGAATTCAGGCCGGGGACACGGTTCGGATCGTAAGGGCCCTGGAGGTCCACCATCAGACAGGACGCCCCATCAGCGATCTTCAAGTTGAACGCGAGCCTCTGACGGGGTTTCGGGTGGTCAAGATCGGACTTCGTCTGGACCGCCAAACTCTCTATAATAGAATTGATGCGCGTGTCCGGAGCATGTTTCGGGCCGGGCTCCTGGAAGAGGTTCAGAGGCTCATGAATCGGGGGTTTTCGCCTGATTGTAAGGGCTTCGAAGCGATCGGGTACCGCCAGGCAATCTCCTGCCTCACCGGGAAAATCAGTCTGGAAGAAGCCGTGGAACGAACCAGCAGGGAAACCCGTCGCTATGCCAAACGACAGCTGACCTGGTTCCGCAGGGAGTCGGAACTGGACTGGGTTGAGGCTCCCGGTGAAGGCCGCGAGACGCAGGCGGAAGTGCTGGCCCGCGTCCTGGGCGCGAGCGAGTGATGGCAGCGTCAATGGAAGCCGTCATCGGCCTCGAGATTCACGCTCAGTTGTTGACCCGCTCCAAGCTGTTCTGCTCCTGCAGCACCGGTTTCGGGGCTCCTCCTAACAGTAACACCTGCCCCGTGTGTCTGGGCCTTCCCGGAGCGCTTCCGGTCGTGAACCTTGAAGCCGTAGCAATGGCCATCCAGGCAGGTCTGTCCCTGGGGTGCGAGATCAACCGATCATCTGTTTTCGCGCGCAAGAACTACTTCTATCCGGATCTTCCCAAAGGCTACCAGATCTCCCAGTACGCTCTGCCTCTGGCGGAGAGGGGCAGGTTCGAGATCCTCACGGCAGAGATCGACAGCGAAGAACTCCAGTTTCTGGAGTTTGGTATTCACCGAGTGCACCTCGAAGATGATGCCGGAAAATCAATTCATCGGAATGACGGCAGTTCCTACGTGGATTTAAACCGGACGGGCGTTCCACTGATTGAGATCGTAACCGAGCCCCATCTGAGGAGCCCCCGGCAGGCCCATGACTTCCTCACTTCCGTTCACCGCCTGCTGCTCTATCTGAAGGTTTGCGACGGCAATATGGAAGAGGGGAGTCTCCGCTGCGATGCCAATGTGTCCTTGCGCGAAGCAGGGGTTTCCGAACTGGGGACGAAAACAGAGATCAAGAACCTGAATTCATTCCGCTTTCTGCGCAAGGCTCTCGAGTTCGAGATCAAGCGACAGGCACAGGTGCTGCGTGGGGGGGGCGCGATCGAGCAGGAGACCCGACTCTGGGACGAAGAACGGCAAAGGACGTTTCCCATGAGGAGCAAGGAGTTTGCCCACGACTACCGATATTTCCCGGATCCCGATCTCTTGCCCCTGCACATATCCGCGTCATGGATCAAACAGCTGGAGAAGAGATTGCCGGAGCTCGCGGAGGAAAAACAGCACCGCCTCATCGAGGCCTGCGGCCTGACCCCGGCAGAGGCGCTTCAGCTTTCCCAGAGCCGGGAAGTCTCCCGGATTTCTTCGAGGCTACGGTTGCCGCCGGCGCTCCCCCGAGAAGCGTCCTGAACTGGATACTGGGGGAGCTGGCCCGCCTCCTCAAGCAGAGCGTCCACTCGGATCTTTCCGAGACCCGACTCACCCCCCCTGGACTTGCGAAGCTGATCCGGCTCGTCGAGGAAGGCATGATCAGCAACAGGATTGCCAGACAGGCGCTGGAGATCGTCGTGCGGACCGGGGCAGGATCCCGAGGACATCGTCTCGGAGCAGGGGTGGAGCCAGATCAGCGATCAGGAGAAACTGCTCGAAGCTGTGATCGATGTGCTCCAGAATCACCCGCAGGAAGTGGATTCGTATCGCGGCGGCAAAACGGGCCTGCTGGGCTTCTTCGTAGGGCAGGTCATGAGGGAAACTCGTGGTCAGGCGAATCCCAAAATGGTCAATGAACTCCTGCAGAAAGAACTGAGTAATTCCTGATGCCAAAACGCTCCGTGACACAGCCCCCCGGCCAGAGCTTCGCGTTGCCGTCGTTGAAGAGACAGCGGACAACATTTATTCGATCAAGTTCGTTCTCCAGAGCCTCGGCTACAAGGTCCAGTCTTTTTCCGCATTCTCCGGGTACCTCCAGCCGCTCCTTCAATTCAAGCCTCGGATGGTGCTCGTCGACATGATGATTCCAGCGCAGGGCGGCTATCGCGTCATCAGGGAGATCCGAAGTCAAATCTCCAAGAAGCTGCCGGTCCTGGCCATCACGGCCGCTGCCATGCGTGGTGATGAAGCGGACGTCCTGGAGGCAGGAGGGACCGACACCCTGTCTAAACCCTACGCAGTTGCAGAGCTGCAGAAGAAGCTGAAAAAGCTCGAGAAACGATGACCGTCGACCATTCTGCGGCATCTCGTTCGTAGGGGCCGGCCTTGTGCCGGCCCGTTTGGCGGGCGACCACCAGGGTCGCCCCTACGTGGTCCGATCAGGCTCAAGACCTGACAGGCTGACAGCTGACACTCTGACACTGCGTTCCGGGAAAGCGTCGGGCTCGACTCGAACCTCACTGTCAGCCCGTCAGCGTTTGCCGGATCGCCCCTTGTATCTTCAAACTCCAACTTTCAACCTGCAACTTTCAACTGACCGCGTGGAAGTGTGCTCCTACTATTCCCACCTCAGGCTTTCGATAGGATCGAGCGAAGCCGCCTTGAAGGCCGGGAAAACTCCGAAGACCAGACCGACCGATACCGAAACGGCGAGTCCGGCCGTGAGTGCCCACATGGGAATCGTGGCCGGCAGGGTGGGCATCGCGAAGGCCAGGACATAGCTTCCGACAATGGAAAGCACAATCCCGATCAGTCCTCCCAGGGTGGTGAGCGTCATGGCCTCGAAGAGAAACTGGAAAATAATGTCCTGCCGCTTGGCTCCCACAGCCTTGCGGAGGCCGATCTCCCTGGTTCGTTCCGTGACCGAGACCAGCATGATGTTCATGACGCCGATTCCTCCGACCATGACGCCGACGGCCGAGATGGCGATCGCCACGAGGCCCATGGTGGCAGTCAGAGCATCGAACTGTTCGATCATCTTGTCGGCCGTGTTCAGATCGAAATTATTGGCCTGATCGAAGCGGAGCCCGCGTTGTCGTCTCAGGATCGCCTCGGCCTCATCCATGGCTCGAGCCAGAGCACCTTCGCTGGCCCGAACGACGATCATCAGAAACCGGTCCTCGGGGCTCAGCTTGCGCATGGTTCGGTAGGGTATGTACACGGCGTTGTCGTCATCGGTCTCGCCAAAGAGTGAGTTGGTCCGCTTGCCCAGTACGCCGACCACCGTGATGGGGTGACCGTCCAGTTTAATGGAGCGGCCCAGCACCCGGGTGGTGTGGGGAAAAAGGGCCCCGACTATGTTTGAACCGATGACCCCGACGTCCGCTGCCCGAAAATTGTCGCTGGCGGACAGAAACCTGCCTTCCTGCAAGCTGGTGTTGATGACGCTGCCGAATTGGGGCGAAACTCCGCTGATCTTGGCCCTGTTGAAGTTCTCTGAGCGGTAGCGTACGGTTCTTCCCTGCCAGTGGACGAGTGAGACGGCTTGATAGGCGACCTGCTCGATCGCCGTCGAATCTCTTTTCAGAGCGCGGGCGTCCTCGACAGTCAGTGGCTTTCGGGCCATTTCCTCTCGAGACGGCATCCCCTGGAATCCAGACTTCAAATGGAAGGCGTAGATATTGTCTGTCCCGTACTCCTGAACCAGTCCTATCAGGTTTTTTCTGACCCCGGTCAGTATCGACGAAATCATGACGACTGTGAGCACGCCAATGATCACTCCCAGCACTGTGAGAAAACTCCGAAACTTATTGCCCTTCAGAGTGGCCAGCGCCATACGTATGTTCTCGGAGTACTGAGTGCGCGTCATCGTTCCGCCGTCATAGCAATAATGGGGTCCAGTTGAGAGGCTTTGTAGGCCGGATATATCCCGAAAACAAGGCCGATTCCGCCAGAAAATCCGACGGCCAGAGCGGCGTATTCCCAGGTAATCGCCATGGGAAACTCGAAGCCGTCCTCGATCGCCCTGGCCACCACCCAGGCAGTCCCCAGGCCGATCGCCCCTCCCAGCGCGGCAACCAGGAACGACTCGATCAGAAACTGCTTGAGGATATCGGAACGACGGGCTCCCAGGGCCTTGCGAATTCCGATCTCAAAGGTACGTTCGCTGACGGAGACGAGCATGATATTCATGATGACAATGCCCCCGACCAGGAGGGAAATCAGGGTGATCGGGATAACGACCCCGGCTACGATGCCTGCCGCCCGATCTACCGTATCGTTGATCTCATCCGTTGAAACCAGCCCAAAGTCGTCCTCTTCGTTGGGATGGAGCTTGTGTCGGATCCGCATACCGACACGAATTTGATCGAGGGCTGAGTCGAAGGCTTCCGTGCTCGTGGCCCGGCCGCGGATCATGAGACTTCGGCGGGACCCGAAGATTTTCTGGTAGGCCGTAATCGGAATGTAAAGGACCCGGTCCTGGCTGTTTCCGAAGTTGGATCCGAGGGTCTCCAGCACACCAATGACTCGGATCGGGTGATTACGCACTTTGAGCGTATGGCCGATCGGGTCGACATGGGGAAACAGCTTGTCTCTCAGTTCCACGCCTATGACACCAATACTGGCTGCACTGCGGACTTCGGAGTCCACGAAAAAACGCCCCTCTTCAACCTCGAAGCTAGCGAGGAAGATGGAGTTGGCGGTCACGCCGTTAATGGTTGTACCCAGCAGCTCTTCGTCCCCTGCGTAAGTCGTGTGAGCCCCCGAGAGCTCGGCTGTTATCTGTTCACAATCGCTGCAGTAGCGTCGCAGGAACTCTAGGTCGCGAAACTCGATTCGCGGGTTCCGCTTGAGCATCTCCTTCCACTCCTCGCTGCTCACATTACCGAATTGACCGTATTGAACGAGCATGAAGGAATTGCTCCCCAGAGCACTCGAAATCTGGTTGATGACATACTCCTCGGCTCCGCTGATACCGGCGGACACGGACCATGACCGACGCCACTCCTACGATGATCCCCAGAAGAGTGAGAAAAGTTCTCAGCTTGTTGGACCAGATGGAGGCGCAGGCTATTTTCATGATCTCAGCCAGGATGGATGCGCGTACCATTTCGACCTCGCCGCTTCTACGTCAGCTTCAGTTTTCCATTCTACTAAAAAGAAGCTAGGATGAGCGCCGTGGAACCACTGGTTCGGATGCTGGGGGCATCAAAAACCTTCGAAAGCGAGGGCGGCTCGGTTCGAGCCGTGCGCCAGGCCTCAGTGCAGATTCTGGCGGGACAATTCCTGGCCATCACCGGTCCCAGCGGATGCGGAAAGAGCACGCTTCTCCATCTGCTGGGTGGGATGGATCGTCCCAGCGATGGTGAGATCTGGTACGGGGATGAACCCCTGCACCGGATGAACGAGAAGGAACTCACCGGATTTCGGCGTCGGCACGTGGGTTTCGTCTTCCAGTTTTTCTATCTCCTGCCCTCACTGACCGTCGGTGAGAATGTAGAACTTCCCTTGCAGCTTCAAGGAGCAGAGGCTGCCCCTGCGCGAGTCTTCGATTTGCTCGAACTGGTAGGGCTCTCCGGGCAGGCAAACAGGTTCCCGAACCAACTTTCAGGTGGAGAAATGCAAAGGGCGGCCGTGGCCCGAGCGCTGGTGACTCGACCTCCTCTTCTGCTGGCCGACGAGCCCACTGGAAATCTGGATACGGACAACGGAGAAATTGTGCTCGGGCAACTGCGCGATCTGGCCGGCAGGACGGGAACGGCTGTCGTCATGGCGACCCACAGTCGGGAGGCGGCCGGTTTCGCCCACTCCACACTCGCGATGCGGGACGGACTGCTGGAAAGATGAGCCTGAGAGGATTCCTCTTACTGGTTGGACGGTTCACGCTCCGCCCACTTCTGCGCCACCGCGCGAGGAGCCTTTTGACCGTCTCCGGGGTGGCACTGGGGCTGGCCGTTGTCGGTGCCGTCCACCTGTCCACGGAGAGAGCCGTTGCGTCTTTCTCCGAGAGCGTGCAGCTGCTGGAGGGTCGTTCGGACTTCCATGTTTCGGGCAGCGGCTTTCCGGTTCCCGAAAGCTGGCTGGAAAAATTCAGCTGGTTCTGGGAGTTCGGCCTCATGACTCCTCGCGTCGAGGGGAGTGCCCGCACCGAGGGTCGAAAAGAAATCCGCTTCTATGGGGTCGATCTATTGGGAGACCCGGCGGTGCGTGAGTACTTCGGGGCAGCGGGGGATCAGGCCGGTGTCGAAGGTGCTTCACAACGACTGGGCGCTCAATCTTTCCTGGGGCTCTTGCAGGGAGATCGATAGGTCCTTGTCCCGGAAAAACTGGCTCGTCAGGAAGGACTGAGGATCGGTTCCCGATGGGACCTGACAATCGGGGTTAAGACGTGGAATTTCCAGGTCGGAGCCATCCTCTCCAGCCGGGGGATCGGTAGCGCCTTCGGCGGCGAGTTGATCCTCATGGACATCGCCACGGCCCAGGATGTTCTGGGTAAGAGAGGGCTGGTGGACCGCATCGACTTCAGGCTCGACTATCCCCGGGCCATAGGTGTGCTCGAGAGGGTCGAGCGACAGAGCCGGGACCGGCTGGTCTTCCATCGCAAAGGGGAGCTGGCGGCTCAAAGCAGGAGAATGCTGGGGAGCTTCCAGCTCAACCTCAGAATCCTCAGTTATCTGGCGCTGATCGTGGGTGTTATTCTGATCTGCAACACCGTAGGTCTCTCGGCGATCTCGCGACGCACCGAAATCGCCACCCTCCGAACTCTGGGGACGTCAAGGCGAGTGGTCTTCTCCCTCTTCCTGGCCGAGGCTCTCTGTTTCGGTCTGGCTGGAGCGGTCGGAGGTGTGCTTCTCGCGCCCTATCTGGCCTCACTGGCTGAGCTGATGGTGGGAAGGACGGTTGGCGAGTTCTACGGAGGGGCCAACATTGGAACCGCTCAGACCGGACTGGAACTGGAGGTCCTGATCCTGCTCGTGCTCGCCGGAGTGGGGGTAGCCCTGGCTTCGGGTGCCAGACCTGCCTGGTCGACGACCCGAGTGGCTCCGGTCGAAGTTCTGCGCAAGGGATCGTGGTCCGCGAGAACCTCCCGGACTCAACTGCTCGGACTGTCCCTGGCGGGGGGCGGCGCTTTCCTGTCGGCCTCTTTGCTGAGCCTGGGTCCCCCCCTCGATGGAATCCCGCTTCTCGGCTATCTGGCCTGCCTTTTGTATATTCTCGCGTTTGCCCTGGCAGCCCTGCCGGCCATGCACCTCGTTCTGGCAGCGCTTCGCAATTATGTGTGGCCGGTGCTGGGGGTGAAAAGTCGCCTGGCCCTGCGACAGCTCCAGGGCAACACGAGCCGTGTGAGCCTGGCCGTAGTGTCGCTCATGATCGCGGCAGCCATGTTCGTGGGAGTGGCGACGATGGTGGGAAGTTTCCGTACCACGGTCCAGGCCTGGATCAATCAGACTTTTGTCGCCGATCTCTTTGTACGCAGCGCGGGCGGTTCACCCGCCGACTGGTCGAGTCCGCTGGCGCCTGAAATCATTTCCCGGATCGAGGAGATCTCCGGTATTGATGCCGTCGGGACATTTCGGGGAGCCAGCATTGAATGGGAGGATGTTCCGATCACCCTGGCCGGATCGGAGTTCCGCGTGCTGCAGGACTACGGAAAACTGTTATTCATGGAGCAACGGCCGGCTGCGGAGATCGTGGCAAGTGCCCGGGCCGGGAAACGAGTCATTGTGTCGGAGCCGTTCAGTCGCCGGTTCGGTCTGACGCGGGGTGACCGGATCGACTTGAAGACTCCCTCCGGGATCCGCCCGCTCGAAATAGAAGCGGTTTACTACGACTATTCGAGCGATCGTGGCGTCGTCATGGATCGCGGCCTTTTCGGTCATCTGTTCGGGGACCGTAGTGCCAATACGCTGGCGATCTATCTGAGCCCGGCTGCTGACAGCGAGTCGGTGAGCCGGCGAATTCGATCGGCCCTGTCCGGGATAAAGCTGGTCATCCAGCCCAGTTCGGACCTTCGAGCTTCCGCTCTGAGGGTCTTCGACCGGACTTTCGCCATTACCTACGGAGTCGAGTTCATCGCCCTGATGGTGGCCGCCCTGGGCGTGATGAACACACTGGCCGGATTGATCCTGGAACGGCGCGGAGAGTTCGCTCTGTTGCGTTTTTTGGGGGCATTGCCCGGGCAGTTGAGGCGGATCACGCTCGCAGAGGCGACCTTGCTCGGGTTGATCGGCTGCCTCTTCGGAAGCGTGCTGGGACAGATCCTCGCTCTGGTCCTGATCTACGTCATCAACCTGCAGTCCTTTGGCTGGACGATTCAATTCGACCCGCCCCTGGCCTTCGTCACGGGGGGACTTCTCCTGGTTTTCGTGGTCACGGTGCTGGCCGGAATCTACCCGGCGCTTCTGACCAGCCGGATGGATGCACTGCGCGCTTTGAGGACCGGATGATACACGCAGCGCTCTTTCTGCTCTTGTGGCAGGTTGTGTTCAAACCCGCTCTTCCGGGATATGAGTATGTTTTCCCCCTGGATCACGGGAATCACCCTGAATACAAGCTCGAGTGGTGGTACTGGACAGGCCACTTGACTTCTGAGAAGGGACGTCGGTTCGGCTTCCAGGTGACCTTTTTCAGGCTGGGCGTAGAGCGAAATTCCTCTTCCGCATCCGGCTGGGCGCTCGGAGACCTCTATCCTGCTCACTTTGCCCTGACCGATATCGACACGGGGCGCTTTCTGCACGACCAGAAGCTAAGCCGGACCGGTCCCGGGATCGCCGGATCAAGTGAGGGCACTCTGCAGGTCTGGAACCAGCACTGGCGCGCCAGCCTGGAGGAGGACGGACTTCGGCTCCGGGCAGGTTCGAACAATGCGGCCCTCGACCTGAGGCTGACCTCTCTCAAAGCCCCCGCAATTCACGGCCAGGACGGTGTCAGCCAGAAAGGAAGTCGACCGGGACAGGCATCCCATTACTACTCCTTGACCCGACTGGCGGTTCTGGGCAGCGTTCGCCTGGAAGGGCAAAGCCATGCTGTTGAGGGCCAGGCCTGGATGGATCATGAATTCGGCACCACCCAGCTCTCGGAGGAGCAGATCGGCTGGGACTGGTTCAGCCTGCAGCTCGACAACCGCTTCGAGGTCATGCTCTACCAGCTTCGAACCCGGGACGGTTCCCCGGACCCGAACTCAGCCGGCACGGTGGTCTTGCCCGACGGGCGTACCGTTCCCCTCGATGATTCTCGCTTTCAGCTCAGGCCGGCCCGGCAGTGGACGAGCCGCCAGACCGGGATCAGGTATCCTGTCGAGTGGCAGGTCCTGATTTCCGAGTATGACGGCGTTCTAAGAGTGATTCCCCTGCTGGAGGGCCAGGCACTCGACACGCGCAGCTCAACTGGAATCGTCTACTGGGAGGGAGCCGTGGAGATCAGGGGTCGATGGCAGGGCAGGGAAGTAACCGGGCTGGGGTACCTGGAGCTGACCGGTTACGGAGACGGTGGACGACCCAACATTTGATGGCAACTTCATTTGCTAAAATGCATCGCTAATCAGTGGATAGGAAATCAAGGAGAGAGAATGAGTAGAACTTACCGGAGCTTGAGCGCTGTCGCTGTTGTTGTTGGAATAGTCGCTGTCGCGGTTTCTGTCTGGCCGAGCCGGGCCACTGCCCAGATCCCGGAAAAGTTTGAGAACCTTCAGGTCGCACCCAAGGACATCTCACGCATGGACCTGCTGAACGCGATGAAAGACATGACCTTTGCGCTGGGTACCCGGTGCTGGTTCTGTCACGAAGGTGAGGGGGACGATCTTTCCACCTTTAACTTCGCGTCCGATAAGAAGCCGGCCAAGGATGTCGCCCGCACCATGATGAAAATGGTGACTGAGATCAACACGAATTTCATTTCAAAAGTGGAAGCCGATGCGAAAGTGACCTGTTACACCTGCCACCGGGGCCATACAGAGCCGGAGGAGTAGCGATGCGCTTGTTATCACGCGCGCTACACTCACACCTGCACCATCCGCTCCACTGAGAGGCGGGCGCGCTCGGCCAGTGCCGGCTCCAGTTTGATCTCGTAAACGAGTTCCCGCAGGGAGAGCAGGATCTTGGGCAGCGTGATTTTTTTCATGTGGGGGCAAAGGTTGCAGGGCCTCGTGAAGTCGACATCCGGGCATTCGACGGCGACATTGTCACTCATCGAGCATTCCGTCACCATCACCACGCGAGCCGGTCGCTTGCTCTTGACATGATGGATCATCCCGGACGTTGATCCGATGTAGTCCGCTTCCCTCAAGACATCCTGTGGGCACTCGGGATGGGCCAGGATGGTAATTCCCGGAAGGGTCTCCCGATAACGGCGCAGCTCCTCACCGGTAAAACGCTCGTGAACCTCACAATGGCCCTGCCAGGAGATGATGCTGGTGCTGGTCTGGCGAGCGACCCACTGGGCCAGATACTCGTCGGGAATAAAGATCACGCGCTCAGCCTGCAGAGACTCGACGACCTGAACCGCGTTGCTGGACGTACAGCAGATATCCGATTCGGCCTTCACCGCCGCAGAGGTGTTCACATAGGTGACGACCGGAACGCCGGGATACCGTTCGCGGAGCAGGCGCACATCCCGGGCGGTGATCGAAGAAGCCAGTGAACAACCGGCCCCGAGATCCGGAATCAGGACTCTTTTCTCGGGATTGAGCAGCTTGGCGGTCTCTGCCATGAAATGAACTCCGCAGAGAACGATCAGTTCAGCATCCGTTTCCACGGCTTTCCGGGCCAGAGCCAGAGAATCGCCCCTGAAATCAGCCACGCCGTGAAAAATCTCAGGTGTCTGATAATTGTGTGCCATCACGATGGCGTTGCGTTCGCTTTTCAGCTGGTTGATGGCAGAGATATAAGGTGCGTGAACCGGCCATTCCACTTCTGGAATAACGTCCCGGATACGGTCGTAAATAGCCGCCGTCCGACGGGCAACTTCGGGCGTAAAGGTCAAGGAAGAAGGGTTCAGGTTTTCAGTGTGCATGGCGCCCCTCACTTATGCTCAAGTTGAGCATATAGGTGATCAAAAAAAATGGGTTTGCTCTTTTGACTAACCCTGTTTCTATACTAGTTTTGAGGCTATGGAGTTGTCAAGATTTCACCAGGTTTAAGGTTGAATGTTTAAGATTAAATATTGCAGGTTAAACAACTTCAAATATTACATTTTCAACATTGTATACGTTGACCTTACGACCTTGCTAAACACCGGGCAGACCGACTCCCGACGCGGGTCGCTCTCTGAGAACTTCCTTGCGAAAACGGAACAGTTCGGCGGGTCGGCCGCCCGTGTGGGGGTGGAGCTGGGAGGTACCTTCCACGAGCCCGGCTCTTTCGACGAGGCGCCGGAAATTCTGCTTGTGAAGAGTGAAACCCTCCAGTGCTTCCACGACCCGCTGAAGCTGCAGAAGCGTAAACTCGGGCGGCAGGAGCTCGAAGACCACGGGGCGGTACCGGAGCTTGCCACGGAGGCGATCCAGGGCGGTGGCGATGATGCGCCGGTGATCCAGGAACATGGCTTCTGCCAGCCCGTGGGGTGACCGGGTCCCGTCAGCAGCGTCCTGCCGACAGGCCTCACCGACCAGTTTCGCCTCATAGAGAAGTTCATACCGTTCCAGTGCCCGCTCCCAGTTCCAGGGAGCTCCACCCCATCCGAAACAGACCTCGATCCGCTCACGGCGCCGTTGACGCCGCCGGCTTGAGGAGTCCATCCACCTAGCGAGAGCCGGCAGGATTTTCTCGTCCAGTATCTCGGGCCGGCCCTGACGCCAGTCCTCCCAGGGCAGGAACGCATACCAGTTCGACCAGCGGGCCGTCTCGACTCCGGGCACCTGCTCCCTGATAAGCGCCAGATAAGCCACTGAGAGGATCCGTGACCCTCCGGGATCACGGTTGCGGTCGCCGAAGGTGTAGAGCTGTTCGGTGTAGCCCAGGTGGATCCCCGTCTGCTCGCTGACCCAGCGTCTCAGGCCCAGCTCCAGCGTGGCATCGCGATCGACGTCCAGGGGGCCGTAGGGCAGGGCCGCCAGGGCTCCGTTTTGAATCTCTCCCACCCGAACCGCCAGAATCCGAGGCACTTCCTCGGTCACTGCAACAATGACGGCGTTCAACCCCACAAGCACGTGCTTGTTCACGGGAAAGCTTTATAGCACAGTGGCTCAATCCTGGCTGTAGCCAACTGCCAGTCGCAGACTGCTGTGGGGCGGGAGGGCCCGCCGACTGTTATGGTGGGGAAGAACTAGCCCGCATAGATCACCGATAGGACCTCAAAAGGCCGCCCTGTTTGGTATAAAGCGTTTTGAATGAACGTTTTCACACGCAAACGGAGGCGGCCCTTATGAGAACAGAGTGTAAACAAGCCAGGTTCGAATTTCACGGACTATTTCAACGCAAAGTGAAGGCGCGGTTCGACGGCGGGAAGATCACCTCCGATGCAGGGGTGCTGCTGTTGCGAGAGGTCGAGAGGGGGACGGGTCTGATCGCCGGACTGGCTGAGTGTTTCAGGGATCACCGGGATCCGCGGTTGATCGAACACACGGTCGAGGAGTTGTTGGGGCAGCGCATCTACGGACTCTGTCTGGGGTACGAGGATCTGAACGATCATGATCAGTTGCGCACCGATCCGATGCTGGCGGTGGCGGTGAATAAGGCCGATCCGTTGGGGGAGAGGCGGCGGCAGGCCTCAGATCGGGGGAAGGCGCTGGCGGGCAGGTGTACGCTGAACCGGTTGGAGTTGACCGGCGCCGAGGTCGATGAGCAGGAGCGGTACAAGAAGATCGCGATGGACCCGGACCGGATCGACGGCTGGATGGTGGATGCCTTCGTGGAGTCCCACGAATCGGCGCCCGAGGAGATGGTGCTGGATCTGGATGCGACCGACGACCCGATCCATGGCCAGCAGGAAGGCCGGTTCTTTCACGGTTACTACCGCCACTACTGTTATCTCCCGCTGTACATCTTCTCGGGGGAGCATCTGCTGTGCGCCCGGTTGCGGTGTTCCAATATCGATGGGGCCGCGGGATCGGTGGAGGAACTGGAACGGATCGTCGGCCGGATTCGGCAGAGCTGGCCGGAGGTCTCGATCGTCATCCGGGCCGACTCGGGCTTTTGCCGGGATGACTTGCTCCGCTGGTGTGAAGACCATCACGTGGATTACGTGATGGGGTTGGCCAACAATGATCGGCTCAAGTCAGAGAGCGCCGAAGCGATGACTCAGGCCGAAGCCGAGTTCAACGCCACCGGGCGACCGGCGCGGGTGTTCAAGGATTTCCGCTACCGGACTCGCCACAGTTGGACCTCGGAGCGACGCGTCGTCGGCAAGGCCGAGTTCCTGGACAAAGGCGCCAATCCCCGATTCGTCGTCACCTCCCTGTCGCCGGAACGCCTGGGGGCCCGCGCGCTCTACGAAGACTTCTACTGTGCGCGGGGCGACATGGAGAACCGCATAAAAGAACAGCAGTTGGGTCTGTTCGCCGACCGGACCAGCGCGGCAACGATGCGCGCCAATCAACTCCGGCTGTATCTGTCCTCCGCCGCCTACATGCTCATGCACGCCTTGCGTCGTCTCGGACTGAAGCAGACCCCCCTGGCTCGCGCTCAGTGTCAGACGATTCGCTTGAAGCTCCTCAAGATCGGCGCCCAGGTCCGCCTCACGGTCCGCCACGTCTGGATCTCCATGTCGGAAGCCTATCCCTACAGCGAGGTCTTCGCTGCCGTCGTTCGAAACCTCCAGGCCATTCCTCTGCGCTGCTGAGGTCTGTCCCGATCAAACGCCCCCAAAAACGAAATCGTTCCATCGCTCAGGCCGAGCTCTGCCTGAATACATTCCGTCACGCTCTTCCGAACCCGAAAAACGGTTCATTCACGACCATCCACACCACCGCATCACTCGACCTGGACCGGATCGATAGCGAAACTCTCAGAAAACCGTTCCGGCCTGCCAAAATCACCTTCATTTCCAAATCGGTGATCTATGCGGGCTAGGTCACTTGTGCAGGGGATTCAGCCATTTCGGCTCGAAAAAATGGTAAGGTCTTACCCTCTATGACTGGCCGCTTTACAGCCGTGCTCCTCCTGTCTCTGCTCTCGGCCTGCCTGGTCACCTGCGGGGAACAGGTGTCGGAGGGCCGTCTGACAGTTGCCTTCATTCCCAAATCGTTCAGCGACCCGTTCTGGCTGGACGCCATTGCTGGAGCGGAACGGGCGGCTGAGGAACTGGGAGTCGAGTTGCTGGTGAGCGGCACCAAGGATGAAACCCAAGTCGTCGAGCAGGTACAGATCGTGGAAGACATGATCCAGCTGGGACTTGACGGTATCGTGCTGGCCCCCAGCGATTCCGACGCGCTCGTGTCTGCGGTGTTGAAGGCGAATGAAGCAAAGATCCCACTGGCCACAATCGACACCGCGGTCAGCGGCGGCGACACGGTCACGTTCGCTGCCACCGACAATGTCCTGTGTGCAGGCATGGCAGCCGATCACCTTGCCGCCAGGCTGGGTCGAGAGGGCGAAGTTGCCGCCATCTCCTGCACGCAGAGTATTTCCACCTGTCGAGATCTCTATAACGGTTTCGTGGAGAGGCTGAAAGATTATCCCGAGATGGAACTGGTGAGCACCCCTCTGGGTGTTCCTTTCTGCGACAAGACATTTGACGCTGTAACCGACCTGCTGACTGCTCACCCTGATCTGGATGGTATCTATGTTTTCGGTGGCCCTTCCGTCCTTTGTGCAGTCAAGGCCGCTCAGGCGTTTGGCAGGGATCTGGGGACCGATTTATTGATTGTGGGCCGCAGTTCTTCCGGCCCGGCAGGGGAGAGGGATCTGGAGGCTATCAGGGACGGTGAGCTGGACGCAGCGGTTGTTCAGTTCCCCGGAAAGATGGGCTTCGTCGGTGTCGAAAGTATCGTGAACTTCCACCGGGGAACCGTCTCTCCAGCGTTTACGAACACGGGCACGGCGCTCGTGACAAAGGAAAATGTCGACGAGTATCTGGCTCGGATCGAATAGACGGAAGGTCGTCAACCTTTGAAGGTCCCCGACGGGTTCCCACGAGACCGCACTGCAGGGCCGGACCCGGACGGCTGCTTGCTCGAGGTGGTCGATGTCACCAAGCGATTCGGGGCCGTCAAAGCCGTCGACCGCGCGAATCTAAGGGTGAGCCGCGGACAGATTGTGGGCCTGGTTGGAGCCAACGGGGCCGGCAAGTCGACCCTGATCAACATCCTTGCCGGCGTGACCCAGCCGGACGAAGGAGAGCTGCTGATCGAGGGCCTTCCGGTTCACCTGGCCAATCCTATGGATGCTCGTTTCGGGGGCATCGAGACCGTCTATCAGGACCTGGCGCTCCTCAACGAACTCGACGTCACCGCCAATATCTTCATGGGCCGAGAGTTGTGCCGGCGCACCCTGGGTGTTCCGTGGCTGGCCGAAAAGGCGATGAAGGAGAAGGCGGCGGAACTGATCGGTAAGCTCGGTTATGATTTCAATCCCGGAAGGCCAGTCAAGTTCCTTTCAGGGGGTCAACGCCAGGCCGTGGCGCTGGCCCGCGCCCTCTATGCCCGGGCCAAGATGATTCTCATGGATGAGCCGACAGCGGCTCTGGGGGTTGAGGAGACCCGCCGGACACTCGATCTGATCCGCAGATTCCGGGAGCAGGGCATCTCCCTTCTAGTGGTCAGCCATGAAATGGAGCATGTCTTCGCCATTTCCGACCGGATCGTGGTGATGAAAAACGGGAGAGTGGTGGCGGACCGGATCACCCACTCTACGAACCACGATGAAGTCGTCGACCTCATGATGCGGGGCGAAGCAGCCTCGAAGGCCTGAAGATTTGGCTGCATACTTCAAGACCCTCCATTCTCGCCTGACGTCCAGCTTACCGGCGCACTGGAATCGTTTTCCAGCCGCACTGAAGTTCAGCCGTGTGAAAGCTCTGATCGTTGCCATTCTTATCTTGATAGCCGTCGTTTCCACGAAGTCGCCTGTCTTCTTGAGCACTCGCAATTTCGTGAACATTCTGGAGCAGCTGTCCGTCAACGCCATCATCGCGGCCGGAATGACCTTTGTCATCATCGCTGCCGGAATCGACCTTTCGGTTGGATCGATCCTGGCCCTGGGCAGTATGGGCACGGCTGCCCTCCTGGTTTCGGGGATCCCGGTGCCCGCCGCTATCCTGGGTGGCCTGCTGGTGGGAACGGGTGTCGGAGCGCTCAACGGAGTGGCCATCGCCTACGGGAGAATCCCTGCCTTCATCATGACCCTGGGCATGCTCAACGTGGCCAGGGGAGCCGTCTTGTTTCTGACCAGGGGAAACTCCATTGTCGGCTTTCCTGAGGCGTTCGTTTTTCTGGGCAGGGGCCGGATTGGACCCGTACCCGTGCTCGTACTGGTCACGGCTGCGGTTTACCTGATTTGTCATTTTGTGCTGGTGAAAACCAGGTTCGGGCGCTACACACTTGCGATAGGAGACAACCCGGAAACAGCCCGCCGCGTGGGTATCCGGGTCAGGCGCCACCAACTCTGGCTGTATGCGCTGAGTGGCCTGTTCGCGTCACTGGCCGGAATTTTGCTGGCGGGCCGCCTGGACTCGGCCCTGACTCAGGCCGGGACGGGCGCCGAACTGGATGTCATTGCCGCCGTCGTGATCGGGGGTACGAGCCTTTACGGCGGCCGGGGTTCCATCCCGGGCACGCTGCTGGGAGTGATTTTCTTCCAGATCGTTCGGAATTCGCTGAATCTTCTGGGGATATCAGTGTTTCTGCAGCAGGTAGCGGTGGGCGCTCTTCTGATTTTCAGCGCTCTCGCCGATTTCCTCTCCGCCCGCTGGGCGGCCCACAACAAGTAAAGAGGTTCCGAACCATCCCCTGGCTTCTGCCAGGGGCTCTGATTTACTCTCGGCCCGCTGGGCAGCCCACAACAAGTAACCAGGTTCCGAACCATCCCCTGGCTTCCGCCAGGGGCTCTGATCGACCACCGCCGGTACAATCAGAGCCGGCCGCGGGAGCGGCCGGGAGAAACGATCGGCAGCCCAGACGTCTCTGCATATTCATCGCGGTCCTTTTTGCCCCCCATTTCAGCGCCTGCTACGCTTTCCTCGAACTCAGGAAATCTCTGATCTAACGATTCCAGCGGTTGGCGCTCCGAACCCGTCAGGCAGTGAAACAGATGGACTCACAAAGGTTGTTAGCCTTGACTCTGGCTCTGACTTGTTTCGAAGTGGCGCTGGCTGTCACGCCAGGTCAGGCAGCTGCCGGCAGCCTGGCGGCTACGTCCCCGCTGTCCGCCAGCCTGGAGGCACAGGAAAATCGCAGAACACAGCCGCAGCAACACAAGCCTCCTGTCTTGCAGGCACTGCCCGAGTTTTCGCTGACCGACCACCTTTCCCAGCCCTTCTGCACCTATCAACTACTGGGAAAAGCCTGGATCGCGAATTTCATTCTGACCCGCGGCAGTTCGGCTGCCTCCCAGACGGCCGGCCTCGCCGATCTTCAGGGAGAACTGAAGAGACGCCCCGGCTGGGGCGATATCCGTCTCGTCACCTTCACGCTCGACCCGGAGCACGATACGCCGGAGGTCCTGCAGCGTTATGCCGTTGAGGCCGAAGCGGACCAGACGCACTGGAAATTCCTGACCGGCCCGCGGGAAGAGCTGTGGCGTCTGGGCCGGCAGGGCTTCCAATTGGCGGTCGAGGGCGATACGGGCGATCCGCACACGATCACCCACAGCCGGAAACTCATGCTGGTCGATCCTCAGGGGCACGTCCGTGGGGCTTACGACCCAGAATCGGACGAACCGCGAGCAGCACTCAAACAAGATGTGCTGACCACCCTTCAGGAGCGCCTCTTGTGGCAGGTCTTTCCCTGGCTGGAGAAGCGCCGGCAGGATCAGATGGCGGCCGCCGCCCGGATGAGCGTCGTCCACGACTTTTCCTTCACCGACCGAGTGAAGGAATCGGGCATTACCTTTCGCAACCGGATCGTCGATGATGCGGGACGATCCTTTATTTTCGCCCATTACGACCACGGAAACGGGATTGCCATTGCCGATGTCGACGCAGACGGCCGGCACGACATCTATTTCGTCACCCAGGCGGGGGGCAATGAACTGTGGAGGAACCTTGGGGGAGGCAGGTTCGAGGACATCACCGGCCGGGCCCGGGTTGCCGTCAGGGAGCGCATCGGCGTGACCGCTTCGTTTGCCGATATCGACAACGACGGCGACGCGGACCTTTACGTCACCACGGTCCGAGGTGGCAACGTCTTGTTTGAAAACGACGGTGCTGGAGTCTTTACCGATATCAGCGGCGTTTCCGGTGTTGGCTACAACGGCCATTCCTCCGGGGCCGTTTTCTTCGACTACAATCGCGACGGACGGTTGGACCTCTTCCTGGTCAACGTGGGTCTCTATACGACAGACGAAACGGCGACTGTGGTCCAGGATTCGTTTACCGGACCCGACCCGGAGCGCTATTCGTATTATCGTTCCACGCCGGATGCCTTCAACCGTCACAAGAACCCTGAACTGTCGGAATCCAGCATCCTGTTTGAGAACCGGGGCGGCAATCGGTTCGTGAACGTGACCGAGTAGGCCGGCTTGAAGGACGCCAGTTGGTCCGGTGACGCCAGTCCCCTGGATGCCAACAACGACGGCTGGCCCGACCTGTACCTGGCGAACATGCAGGGCCACGACCAGTACTACGAAAACGTGGAGGGCCGGCACTTCGTGAAGAAGAGTCGTGAACTCTTTCCCGCCACCCCATGGGGAACCATGGGGATCAAGGTCTTCGACTTTGACAACGACGGGCACCTGGACCTCTATCTCACCGACATGCACACCGACATGTGGAAGCATCTGGATCCCTTCAGCGAGAAGGACAAGATCCCCTTCCCGGAGGAGATCGCTGATCGGGACATGCTGGCCACGGACCGGAACCATGTCTGGGGCAACGCGCTTTTTCGCAATCAGGGGGACGGTACTTTCAAAGAGATGTCCGATCAGTTCAACGCCGAGAACTACTGGCCCTGGGGACTGAGTGTCGGCGACTTGAACGCCGATGGATTCGAAGATGCGTTCATTACTTCGTGTATGAACTATGGGTACCGGTACGGGATCAACAGCCTGCTGCTTAACGACCGGGGGGGGGAGTTCGTGGACAGCGAGTTCATTGTGGGTGTTGAGCCGCGCCGGGGTGGTCGAACCATCACCCCCTGGTTTGAACTGGACGCGGTCCTTGCCGACAAGGACCATGAACTGGTCAAGAAGGTCAGGTCTCGGGGCGCCAGGGTCACCCGCGTCGTGGCCTGGGGAGCTCTGGGTTCTCGTTCCTCAGTGATTTTCGATCTGGATAACGATGGGGACCTGGACATCGTGACCAACGATTTCAATTCCGAGCCCATGGTGCTGGTCAGCAACCTGGCGGACCGCAAACCGATTCACTTCCTGAAGATTCATTTGACGGGAAGGAAGTCGAACCGTGATGGACTGGGGGCTCGCGTCACGGTGCGAGCCGGGTCTGACACCTATACGAAGGTTCACGACGGCCAGTCCGGACACCTCTCACAGAGTCTTTACCCGCTTTATTTCGGACTTGGCGACGCGGAGGGCGTGGATCCGGTTGAAGTGCTCTGGCCCTCCGGCCAGAAGCAGGTTGTGCCGGGACCTGTTAAGGCCGGTTCTGTACTGCAGGTGAGGGAGCCGTAGCGTCGGGAACGGATCAGAGCCGGCCGCGCGAACGGGTCAGAGCCGACCGCGGGAGCGGCTGGGAGAGAATTCAGCAGACCGTTTCGGTCCTTCCCCCCGGCTTCCGCCGGGGGCTCTGATTAAATTCCCGCCGGGGGCTCTGATGCGACCCTTCAGTCCTTAGAAGGTCGGGATGTCTTGTATGTCTCCAGCAAGGGCGTGGCCCCCTGGATCAACAGGCCGAGGTCGCTGCCGCACGCCATGAAACTAAAGCCCTGGGATTCCCTCTGTAAAAACTCGTCGGGGGTGGCGCAGCCGATTCCGATCGCCGTGCCGGTTTGCTCGCCCACCTTCAGTGCGGTCTTGATGACGGCATCCGTCTCCGGGTGGGGTAGCTGTCTCGGGTCCAGGCCCATGTCCAGACATAAATCCCAGAGGCCCATGTAGAGAACATCCACCTCCGGGACCGAGGCGATGTCCTGGAGCACTTCGACGGCGGCTACGGTCTCCAGAATCAGGGCCACGAGTATGTTCTCATTGGCGCGATCCAGATAGCTGTCATACTCGAGCGTGTAACGCGATGCCCGAACCGGCCCAAAACCCCGTTTCCCCTCCGGGGGATAGCGAGTCGCCGCAACGATGGCCTCAGCTTCAGCAGGGGTCTTGACCATGGGAACCATCACTCCCATGGCTCCCTGGTCCAAAGACCGCTGTATCGCGAACAGGTCCGCAGGGGGGACTCTCACCAGGGGAATCGTATCGGTCCCCTGGATGGCCATGAGCATGTGCTCGACCTGTGCCGAGTCCAGCGAGTTGTGCTCCGTTTCGATGAGCAGCCATTCATAGCCGACGTGGGCCAGCAACTCGGCCACATTAGGGCTGCCCAATCCCACAAAACAGCCGACCGCGGTTTCACCGGAAATCACCTTTCTGCGAACCCAGTTCTCTTTCATTCGGTGCTTGACCATCGGGAGACGATAAACAAAGCGCGGGAGCGTGTCAAAACCCATGTCGTTCCTGGTGGGAACTGAGGGTCCTGGAGGCGCGGAACCGTAGGAGGACCCTCCGTGGTCCGAAACAGACCGGCGCGGCGTAAGCCGGCCGCCGTGAGCTAACGCTCTACCGTTCCGTCCGGCGCGGGCGGGTAGATCACTTCCACAGAATCCGAGCCCTCGGTAAGGCGAAGGTGGCGGTTCACCTCGAGGTCTTCGAACTCCTGCACCCGACCGGACGGCCACCGGATCTCCAGCCTGTCGACTGTCTCCGCGCTGTCCAGACCGAAATGGACCAGGGCGGGACTCTGGGAACGAAAACTGTTGACCGGATAGAGCTGGCGGTGCAGAGTCATGCGGCCGGCCCGAAGCTCGATCCGGGCGCCGACACCCAGAGAGTTACTCTCTGTGCCTCGCAATGAGACCTTCAGATAGTTCTTCCTGGGGAACCGGTTCTCGTACAAAAGCAAAGAGCCTCCGCCGGTCTGCCGAACCAGGACATCAGGCATGCCATCGTTATTGAAGTCGGCACCCACGCTGGCTCGCCCATCACCCTCGCTGTCCATTCCGCTCTGGTAAGTCAGATCCAGGAAGACTTCTCCGTCCACACCCAGATAAGTACGGTTCGGTTCAAAGGCGCTCAGATTGAAAGACGACGCGCTCAGGTCGAAAGGATTTCCAACCCAGAATTCTCCCGATCGCCAGTCCAGGTCGCCCGCCTGGTTCAACAAGGCCGTCCGATCGAAAGGCTGCGCCACGGCAACCTGCCAGACGCACCGTCAACCGTCCGCCGCGTTGCGGTCCTTGCTCCTGAATCCGGAAGGGACGTAAAGGTCCAGCCAGCCGTCATTATTCAGGTCGACCATGCTGGGACCATAGGACCAGCCGGTGCTGGCGATTTCAGCGGAGCGGCCCCGTCGAGCGAATCGAAGGTCTCCCTGGTTCAGAAACCATTCACTTCCTCGCGCAAAGTTCCGCACTTTCTCGAGCACGTCAGGCGGATAGGCGGCCGGGTGGAGATTGGCGACGATCCGATCGGCCGATTTCGAATACATGGCGGCGAGATACAGGTCGACGGTCCCGTCGTTATTGAGATCACCCGCGGTCAGACCCATCCCGAATCCGCCAAAACCGTGCTGCAGGGGGAGTTCCTTGAAAGGAAGGCCCGGGCCCTGGTTGAGAAGGATTGTCTCTCGCCCGAATTCATCGGGTAGTGCCAGATCCGGATCCCCATCCCCATCGGCATCAAACCAGACTGCTGCGAAACAGGAACGCCGATCGCCTGCCGTCCCGGTTTGTTCCGTCACATTCTCAAACTGCCAGTTGCCCAGGTTTCGGAACAGCACGTTTCCGGCCCCGCTTCGATTCGCGATCCAGGACCGGGCTCCCCGAACTGCGCCCAATCCCCCGACAACGTAAAGGTCCATCCGCCCATCCAGATCGTAGTCCGCTACGGCGTAATTCTGGCTCCGATCCATGGGACGTAGATTGGTATGGACGGTGATGTCCTGAAAGGTGCCGGTGCCCAGGTTCCGGTAGAGCCTGGTTCCGGTCAGCAAATCCTCATATCCGTCATTGTTCAGATCCACAAAAACGGCATCAATGTAACTGGGAATCTCATGCAGTCCGGCTTCGGCAGTGACGTTGCGAAAGCCGTCCGGTCCGCCCCGGTACAGTCCGTGGGTTTTAACGTCGGTAGCCAGGACATCCAGCCAGCCGTCGCTGTTGTAGTCATTGACGTAAATCCCCCCGGTAATCACGTCGTCTTCACCCTTAACTTTCCACTGATCGAGATAGATTTCGGGTTGCAGGCCTCGCTCCGCCGCCACTTCTTTCATCAGAAAGTCGCTGCTGCGACCCCAGTTGACCGAGTAGACATGGAACCCGTGTATCCAGCCCGTCCGGTCCGGTAGGTCCTCTGAGGGCGGGTCCAGGATCACTCGCGCCTTGATCAGGGCCTCGGCCACAGATCCTTCGGTGGTTCGGCCCGTGAAACGGATCTTCATGGTTCCCTGCCAGGGCCCGGCCGGCTTTTCCCGTTCTTCAGGGGCCAGTTCCATCATTGCCACCTGTACGCGGGGAGGTTCGTGGACGCTCGAGTCATAGGCGGGGGCGAAGAAGCGAATCAGCCTGTCCATGGATCCGGGAGCAGCCACGAAGCGGTTTCGGTACTCCAGCAGATAGTCGACAAGAGTCGTAACGTCGGCTTTTTTCCGACGCGCCGTGGTCTCCCGTATGCGCGCGTACCGGCCGGCGGCCGCGTCGATTTCAGATCCTTTGGGCGGCCGCAGGATCTGGCCTGAAAAGCCCTGGCCGAAGGGTTCCAGAAGAGCAGGACGGTCGTTCTCGACCAGGGCCGTGATCCATTTCGGGAAGACCTTATGGTCCAGAACAAACACCCAGTGCTCGATATCCCAGATAAACTTGCGATGCGCTTCCGACATGGCCAGTGGAGCCAGTTGCAGAGATGGGTCGCCGTCACCAGGCTGCTGGGAGCGCATCGGGTTTGGCCGAGCGCTGGTTCCCTGCAGCAGGCCCATAGCGAGAACCAGCAGGAAAGCCCCCGTGCGGAAATAAGTCATCTGACCGACATTCCTAGATTGACTTCGAATATGGATCAACCTATCATCGCTCCAGTTTCGCTTCAACGTTCTTTCGCAGCGTGTCAACTCGCCCACAGCTCTTGTGTTAGATTAGCTTGAGCACCCCAGCGAAAGGAATGGAGGCATGGGTCTGTTCACTGCGGAAGGCTCGATGCTACCACCCGAGTCGAGGAGTTTTGCAGGAATGGCACGTTGTAGCCTGTTGCTTTTAACGGTTCTGGCAGTACAGCCAATCGGGTTGGTCGGCCAACCGGCGCTGCCGCCACAGGTCCAGGAGCATATTCAGACAGCTGTCCAGGCCGAACAAAACAGCGACTGGGCGGGTGCTGAAACGGCTTACCGGTCTGCGCTGGAGCTTCAACCCGATTTCCCCCAGGTTCACGCCAAGCTGGGGCTCGTGTATCAGTTTCAGGGAAAATACGCAGAGTCTGCTGAAGCGATCCAAAAGGCCTTGACTCTTGACCCCAGCCTGCCCGGCCTCCGTTTCTTGCTGGGTCTCGCACATTACGGTTTGTATCAGTATCCGAGAGCCATTGAGCTCTTCAAGGAGGCGATCTCCGAGAATCCGGAAAACGTTAAGGCGAAGGTCTATCTCGGTGTTTGCTACCTGTCCTCGGAGCGTCTGGACGAGGGAATCACCCACCTTGAGGAGGTCACGAAAAAGCATCCTGAGGAACTGGAAGCCCTGCAAACGCTGGCCCAGGCCTATCTGAACAGAACCAAGACTTCGTACGACAAATTCAAGCAGACTTTCGCCCGCATCGAAGAGCTCGATCCGGACTCGTTTCGCACCCACCAGATCATGGCCGAGGCTTATGCCACCCAGGGACGTTTGACCCAGGCGGCAGAAGAATACGAGAAAGCGGTGGCCCTTAATCCAAATGCACCCGGGGCCAACTTCGCCCTGGGCGATCTCTACTTCGGCCTGGGACAGTACGACAAGGCGGAGCCGGTGCTGGAGAAAGAACTTAAAATGGATCCCAACCATCCGATTGTCAACCTGGAATTGGGAATCATTAAGAGCTACCGCCAGGAGTTCGACCAGGCCATCGGGCATCTACAGCAAGTCGTGCGCGTGGATGATCAGATCCCGGATGCCCACGTCGCCCTGGGCTCGGCATACCTGGCCAAGGGGCGCCTCCAGGACGGTGTTGCGGCCCTTCAGCGGGCCATTGCGCTGGATCCGAACCAGCCCCAGGCGCACTACCAGCTGGCCCAGGCCTACAGGAAGCTGGGGAGGACGGAAGAAGCTGAAAGAGAGCTCGAGCTCTTCCAGAAACTGGACGTGGAAAGTCGGGACAAGAGACATCGCGAAGCTGAGAATCAGTTGCAAGGCAAGCCCTAGTGTGCTGTCCGAGAAATTCCTGTTGTTAACATTGATCGATGGATCTTTGAGCTCTTTCGACCTTGTCTAAGATCGAAGTAGCGTTGGCCCGCCACTTAAAGGGCTTGGCCAGGTGTTGGTTATGCACTCGAATATATCTTCGTATTTCGTTCCTCAACTCTTGAACACTAGTGAAAGAGTTGCGGTAAAGGGAACGCCGCTCAAGCTGTGAAAACCAGGTTTCGACAGCGTTTAACCAGGAAGCACTGGTAGGAGTAAAGTGGAGATGAAAACGTGGGCGTCGTAGGAACCAGTTTCGGATTTTCTGGGTCTTGTGAGTGCTCGAGTTATCGAGAATGAGGTGAACGTCCAGATCTGGATGGACGACTTGCTCGATCTGACGTAAGAAGGCTAAAAACTCTATGGCCCGATGCCGTTTCGTGATTCGGCCCATTACTTCACCGGTGGCCACGTCGAAGGCGGCAAACAGACTGGCCGTCCCGTGGCGTTTGTAATCGTGGGTTCTGCGTTGGACCTGCCCGGGTTTGAGCTGAAGCATGGGCTGGGTTCGGTCCAGAGCCTGAATCTGAGTTTTTTCGTCTACAGACAAAACCAAAGCGTTGTCGGGCGGGTCCATGTACAGGCCCACCACGTCGATCACCTTCTCGGCGAAATCAGGATCGTTGCTGATCTTGAAAGAGCGAATCCGGTGGGGCTTAAGATCTGCGGCTTTCCAGATTTCAGTCACCTGATGTTTGCTGACTTGGGCATACTCTGCCATGAGGCGCAGGCTCCAATGAGTCGATTCCCTGGGGATGGTCTGCACGGTGGCCTTGAGAATTTTTCGTACCTTCGCTGGCGATAGTCGCCGTGGTCGACCCGAACGGGGCTGATCCTCCAACCCTGATAGCCCCACCTCAAGGTAGCGCTTTCGCCACTTCTGTATGCTGCCCAGGCGCTTGGACAGCCTTTGGGAGACCTCAATTGCTGTGAGTCCGTCCCCGCACAGTAAGATCATCTGGGCTCGCTCGGCGAGGATTCTTTTGGTGTTGGAGGCCCGCAGCCAGGACTGTAGAATTGCTTTGTGTTGTTGGGGTAGATCGAGTCGAATATGTGGTCTTGCCATGCCCAAGGATAGAAAAGTACCCTGACTATTAACTACAAGAACTTTCCGGACAGTACACTAGCCAGCCCGTGTGCAACTTTTACCACGGCCTCCTTGGGTTGGTTCTTTTCTTTTCGACGCCGATTTGTTTGATCGGTGAACAGGGGCCCGGCGGAGAGCCGGCGCCTTACCTGCCCCGTCCAGCCGGCACGCTAACCTTCAACAAGCAGATTGCTCCCCTGGTCTTGGACAACTGCGCCACCTGTCATCGGCCGGGTGGTGCGGGGCCCTTTGATTTGCTCAGCTACGCGGACGTCCGCAGGCACGGCAAGACCATCGTCTCGGTGACACAGAGTCGCTATATGCCGCCCTGGCAGCCCGAACCGGGTTACGGAGAGTTCATCGGGGAGCGGCGCCTGAGTGCTGAGCAGATGAGATGGGGGATCTGTGGATCCAGGTGCTGACGGAGACGAAAGAAGACCGTCTAACCCTGCAAAAAGACTATGAGCAAAAAGACATCGACAGAAACATCGCCGGCTACCAGCACTTGCTCCGCCTCAATCCCGATGACGCCACTGCGCACAACGACCTGGGCATCTTTCAGGCTCAGCAGGGAGACTTCACTGCGGCCCTGGCCTCTTTTCACCGGGCGCTCCAGCTCGAGCCCCGCGACCCAGAAGTCCACAACAACCTGGCCCTCGCCCTGGTCCAGTTGGGCCGCCTCGACGATGCGATCCGCTACTATCGTCAGGCGCTGGAGATCAGGCCGGCCCTTCTCGATGCCCACTACGGCCTGGGCAGCGTGCTCCTGGCCCAGGGAAATACAAAGGAGGCGATCGCCGTTTTCCAGCAAGCACTTGAAATCGAGCCGGAGTTTGCCAAGGCCCATAACAACCTGGGCAGCGCTTTCGCTGAGCAGGGAGATACGGCCAGGGCCCTGGCACATTTCGCACGGGCGGTTGCCATCGAACCGGACTATGCAGAGGCCCATCACAATCTGGGGAACGCCCTTCTCGGAGCTGGAAAGCTCAATCGGGCTGCCAGTGAGTTTGAACGCAGCCTTGAAATCGACCCAACATACCCGAATGGACACTTCTTCCTGGGGCTTGCCTACTATGGCTTGAATCAATATCCAGAGGCCGTCGAGCTCTTAAAAGAGGCCATCTCTAGAGATCCTCAGAACCTGAACGCACATCTGTATCTGGGCGATTGTTATCTGGCAGTCCGGCGACCGAACGATGCTATTGCGCAGCTTGAAAAAGTGCTGAAGCTCGACGATCAAATCTCCGAGGCCCATGCCCTCCTGGGCTCGGCCTACGTGGAAAGCGGGCGCCTCGAGGAAGGTGTGGAGGCCTTTCAACGGGCCATTACGCTGGCTCCCAACAATCCGGGGCTCCATAACCAACTGGCACAGGTCTACCAGAGGCTGGGGATGAAAGAGGAGGCGAAAAAAGAGCTCGAGGTGTTTCGGAAACTGGACGATCGAAAGAACTAGGCACCGCTCCTCGTGGGTGCTTGCCTTCCGGGGGAGAAAAAACAGAACGGTAGAGCGTAAGCTCACCGGTAACGGCCGGCTCACGCCGTGCCGTTCTGTTGTCGGACCCTCAGTGGTCCGATCCGACCTGATCGGACATCGTAGGGGCGACCCTGGTGGTCGCCCGCTCACCGGACCGGCACCAGGCCGGCCCCTACGCCTGGTTTCGGGCAGTGTAGGAGGGCCTTCCATGGCCCGATCCCCGGTGAAGAGCCTACCGGGGTAGCGGCCTGCCGCTCCCCTGTCTCAAGGTCGTATACCTATCGATCGGCACCTCTTTCCACTCCTCCGCCTGCCCGTCCGGCCAGTAGGCCCGCACTGCTTCTATCCTGGTACCCTCACCCAGCCCCACCAGCACCCGCGGATCGTTGGCCGAGGCGTAGCTGCCGTCTGAGCGTGCCCGCCGCCACAGGACGGGGCCCTCTGCCCGCAGGACAGCGACCCGTGTACCCAGCATGTCCCGACCCGACCCCCGGTCGACCAGCTTCAGCCCCAGCCAGTGTTTTCCGGCACCGACCTGATTCATCAGCAGCCGGGCGCGGCCGCTGTTATTGAGCAGCAAAACATCCGTGTCTCCGTCATTGTCAAGATCTCCAAAGGCCGCTCCCCGGCTCACCTCCGATAGCCGGAAGGCTGCACCTGCCTGGTCCGTAACTTCGCGAAATCGTCGTTCGCCCAGGTTGCGAAAAAGCTGATTGGTCTGGTGTAACGGGAAAGGGTCGTTGGCCTGGACCAGCACCTCAACGCTCTTGACGTGCCCGTTGGCGGCCAGAATGTCCTGCAGACCATCGTTGTCATAGTCTAAAAAGGCTGTCCCGAAGCCGGTGAAAACGATGCTGGGAAGAGCCAGACCACTGGCATAGGAGACATCATCGAAGGAGCCCTCCCCCTGGTTGACATACAGGGTGTTTTTTTCGTTCAGCGACATGTGGGTCATGAACAGGTCTTCGTCCCCGTCATTATCAAAGTCGCCGGCATCAACTCCCATGCTGGACTCGGCGAAGCCTTCTCCGCTCACGGCACAGCCGGCCACCAGCGCCTTGTTCTTGAAACGACCATTCTTTTGATTGATCCAGAGGTGATTGGGTCTCTTGTCATTGGCCACGTAGAGGTCGATCCAGCCGTCTCCGTTAAAGTCGGCGGAGCTCACGCCCAGTGCCCCGTTGGACTCCACGGCAATTCCGGACTTGCGTGAAACGTCTTCGAAGGTTCCGTCCCCGAGGTTGTGGAACAGGCTTTCGGGCAGGGGCTGGTATTGGCTGGGGTCGCAGTACTCGAGCGCACTTTCACGGCGGGCGTCGCCGAAAGAAAAGCACCGCTTGCTGTTGGTGAAACTGAAATCGACGTAGTTGCCCACGTACAGATCCAGCCAGCCGTCCCGATCGTAGTCCAGGAATGCAGCGCTGACGCTCCAGCGGGGGTCGTCCGTTCCCGTTGTCGCGGTCACATCGGTGAAAGTGCCGTCTCCGTTGTTTCGAAACATCTGGTTGGATCCGAAATTGGTCACATAGAAGTCGGTCCAGCCGTCATTGTTGAAGTCTCCCGTGGCCACGCCCATCCCGTAGCCCGGCGCCTGGATCCCGCTCCTCTCGGTCACATCAGTAAAGTGCAGTCGCCGCCGGCCATCGTCTCCGGCCTGCAGGTCGTTTCGGTAAAGCCTGTCAATCAGCGGCCCCGAACCTGGTGGGGAGAAGACCGCATCGGCCAGGGTCTTTTCGGGTCCGAGCATGTGGCCCTGGACGAGGTACAGATCGAGGTCTCCGTCCCCGTCGTAGTCGAATACGGCCCCGCCCGCCCCCATCATTTCGCAGAAATAGCGCTCCCCCGACATGCCGTTGAAGTGAACGAAGTCAATGCCCGAATCCTGAGCCTCATCCAGGAAGATGTCGGCTCGATGCGACGCTTTCGAGGGTTCCTGGCCGTTCGGCTCCTGGAACCCCGGGGTCGCGGATATGCACAGTGGAGCCAGGACGGCAACGATCGCCGGTTGAGCGCCTGAGAGGAAGGGCATACCTTTTCTATTATGGACCAGTCGAAGTGGACATACCCCCGAGGACCGATAGCTTCGTCACCGCAGGGCACAGTGTAGGAGCCGCTGCCATGCGGCGACCTGATCGGACATCGTAGGGGCGACCCTGGTGGTCGCCCGCTCACCGGACCGGCACCAGGCCGGCCCCTACGCCTGGTTTCGAGCAGCGCAGGAGGGCCTTCCATGGCCCGATTCAATCGCCGCGTGAAACGGCTCCAACACCGTGCCTCACCTCTCAGTCGTGGGTGAGGAAGTCCATCCGCCCGCCGTCGGCGGTGATCACCTGGCCGGTTACGAAACCCGCCTCGTCTGAAGCCAGAAAGGAAATGACGGAGGCAGCTTCTTCAGGCTTCCCAACGCGTCCCAGCATCGTCCTGGCGGAGACCACCCCGATGATCTCCTCGATCTTCTCGGGACTCTTGCCTTCCCAGTTCATATCCGTCCCGATGTAGCCGGGGCTGACCGCATTCACGCAGATTCCATGAGGCCCCAGTTCCAGTGCAAACCGCCTGGTCAGAGATATGATCGCGGCCTTGGTAGCGGAATAAAAAGTGGTGCCGGAAACACTCGTGCCCGCAGCAGCGACGGATGAGAGATTGACGATTCGACCAGATTGCCGCTCTATCATTGCGGGCGCTACGGCTGCACTGCAGTGGATCACACCCTTGACGTTGACCTGCCACAGCAGGTCGGCATCCGCCTCATCGTAGGAAAGCAGGGTGCCTCCTCGGAAAACGGCGGCGTTGTTGACCAGAATATCGACGGGTCCAAGCTCGCGAACCGTTGCCTCGACCATCTTCTCCACCTGTGCCCGATCGGCAACATCGGCCTGGACGGCGAGGGCTCGACCTCCCCGCGCCAGGACCTCATCCACCACCTGGCCGGCCTGGTCCGCACGTTTCCGGTAGTTGACGGCGACTGCCGCTCCCTCGTGGGCCAGCTGCAGTGCCGCCGCTCTCCCTATCCCGCGCGAACCCCCGGTAACCAGTGCAACTCTGTCATTTAATTTCTTGGAATCCACAATACCTCCAGGGTGTTCATTCTAAGCGCGGTGTTTCATGGAAGCCAGAGTCATCAGAGCCCCCGGCGGAAGCCGGGGGAACTCCGCGTACTACGCCCCGGTCTCACGGCCGGGGACTGACCTCGTTCTCGAGCAGCTCCCGCACCAGCTTCAGGTGGCGCCGGGCATCGGGGTAGTGAGGGTCGATCTCCAGCGCACGCTCATATTCGGACACGGCCTCGCTGAGATTTCCGGTCTGAAGAAAAGCGTTCCCGAGATTGTTATGGGCCCTTGCGTTGTCGGGATCGATGGCAATCGCCCGTTCGAAATGAGCAAAGGCACGCACCATTTTGCCCTGCTGAGCCAAAGCGATGCCCAGGTTGTTGTGGGCCTTGGCGTACCCTGGCTCGATCTGGAGCGCTTGCTGCAAAGCAGCGATCGCCTCCTCTAATCGGCCCTGGGCCAGCCAAGCTCCGCCCAGGTTGTACTGGGCTTCCACGAGGCTCGGTTTGATTTCCAGAGCCAGGGAATATTGCCGAATGGCCTCGTCGGGCTTGCCCTGATCGAGCAGGGCGTTGCCCAGGTGGTTGTGTGTTTCTGCGTAAGCGGGTCGCAGCTGCAGCGCCCGGCGGAGGTGCTGCGCGGCTTCGTCGGCCCGCCTCTGCTTCTGAAGGGCCTGGCCCAGGTAGTCGTGGGTCTGGGCGTCATCCGGGTCTTGGTGCAGGGTGTGCCGGTAACCGGCAATGGTTCTGTCGATGTCTTTCCGGTCATAGTCTTTTTGCAGGGTTAGACGGTCTTCTTTCGTCTCCGTCAGCACCTGGATCCACAGATCCCCCATCTCATCCGAGGAATCGGGGCCGTAAAGGACGCGCCGGGGCGGGTCGTGAGGGTTGCGGATGTTGTCAGCCGAGTTGTCGTAGCTGTAGCGCATCGACAGCCTGGTCCCCCGGGGCAGGGAGATGGGCTCCGTGTAGAGGTACTGGTCCTGCCAGTTGAAGTCCCAGTCCTGGATGAAGATGAGCCAGCGCCTGGTCCCGTCGGGGAGTCGTGCAAAAGCTCGCATCTGTTTGCCCAGGTAGTGGGCATGCGGGTAAACGCCCAGCACCTCGACTGCCACCGGCAGGAGATAGCTGTCTTCAATCCAGTACTCTTCTTCGCCTGCAGGGATGTCATGGGTCCGGGAGCCGAGCCCCAGTATGAAAGGGCTCTTCGTCGGGACTTCGTCGGTAAAATAAAGCCCGACACTGGGCTGAATCCGTTCCGGCTTGCCGGAGGACAGCATGTGCAGTTCCCAGACCAGGTCGGTTCCCTTGCGCAGCTGCCAGGCCGTGCCCTCAGAGGTCTCCATGGGAACTTTGCCCGGCGTCCAGCCCAGGAAATGGCCGTCGGGAGGGCGGGCAAACTCGGTGGACCGCATGCCTTCAAATCCGGGTCTGGGGTCTTCGTCGTCCAGGTGCCGGGATCGGGATGTCGGGTCCACCAGACCCACCGCGTGATGCACGACCCGCGGGTTCCCCGGGCGCAGTTCAACAGCTCGTACGTAACGTTTCGACTCGAGGGGAACCGGGATGACGAACATCCGGAATACGTCCGGGCCCTCGGCTGCCAGCGTGTAGGTCCGGGGCATCGTGACCACCAGATCCGGCTCCCCCAGATACCAGCCGGCCGGCCATTCCGGTACCCCCGGAAAATCCGCTGGATCTCCTTCAACCGCGCCCTCGTCCACCCACTGTTCGAGCATCCCGATCTGCTCAGCACTCAGGCGCCGCTCCCCGATGAACTCTCCGTAACCCGGTTCGGGCTGCCAGGGCGGCATATAGCGACTCTGTGTCACCGAGACGATGGTCTTGCCGTGCCTGCGGACGTCCGCGTAGCTGAGCAAATCAAAGGGCCCCGCACCACCCGGCCGATGACAGGTGGCGCAGTTGTCCAAGACCAGGGGAGCAATCTGCTTGTTGAAGGTTAGCGTGCCGGCTGGACGGGGCAGGTAAGGCGCCGGCTGCCGGGCCCCCGTCGAAACCGGAGGTGCCGGGTGGGTGCCGGGCGGGTCGGGTGCCTGACATCCCGCTCCGAACCATCCCAAAAGGGTAATCACCAGAAGGGGAGAAGAAAGGGACGCCTTGACTAGCCTGTGCATCGCCGGTCCAAAGGAGACGACTCGTTCAGCCTCACGGTTGGACCGTGATGTCGCTCACGAAGGTCCCGATTCTCCCTGAAAAACCCTGGTACAGAACAACGACCAGCTGGTAGCTCCCCGGCGGAGCCTTTCCCTCAGCGGTAAAGTCAATCGTGTCGCTTTGGCGGAGCCTGGCCACGAACTCGGAAGAAAAGTCGTGCTCCAATCGGCGCTTGAACAGCCACTCTTTCCCGACCGACTGGCCGGATTTGTCAAGCAAAGCACCAAACATTTCCAGGATAAACCAGGCACCCCCGTCATGGGATTTGAGAGAAAGCTCGCGGGTCGGAAGGTACATTCGAATGGTCAGATTTCCCTCTCTATCTGCGACCCTTGCCTCAAAAGGGAAGTCCTGAAACAGTTCCGGGAACCTCAAGGCGCTGGTCAACTGATCCGCGTTTGACTCCGAGTACTCCCGACGATAGCGAAGAGTGAGACCTGTGCGATTCAGTTTCATCTTGATTCGATGGGTCTTTCGGGCTTTCTTTTTGCGGTCCGGGGTGTACCCGACCAGATAGTAGTGGCGACTGTCCGAGTAGACCTGGTGGAGCCCGGCAGCCAGATCGTTGTTGTTGAGAAACGAAAGTCCACCCGTTCCTCCGGCCAGAGCCGTCAGGAACTCCTGGGGGGCGTTGAGCTCGCGGCCGGCGAGTCTTGGATAGTCCGCAAAATACTGGTGTTCGGCGTTGCCCGGGGGCGGGAGGAGCCCGCGAGCGTCAACGCTGTAAAGGGAGACCCGGAAGCGATTGGCCTGATTCATGGCCGACTGAAGCTTCGAAAAGCCCATCGGATTGCTTCCCAGTCTGGAATCCACCATGCGCGTAACCTGGAGTTCAGCCATCGAATCTCCCGCCGCGCGCCCGGCGCGCTGCGCAATGATCTGGCCCAGCATTCGACCCGGATCCAGAGGGTAACCCTCGGAGTAAAAGAGCACGTTCTTTCGTCCCTGCAGGGACCCCAGATGCCTGGCCAGTCCCGAAATGACGTGGCAGGCGTAGCTGACCCTCATTTCAAGGTCATTGAGAAGCATTCTTCCCGTGTCGATTGCCGCACGAACCGCCAACTCGAGATCCTGAGAAATGAAGTCATCGGAGGATCCGGCAGCAAACGCATTCGCTTCGACTTCCGAAAAGATCCCCTCCACCTCGTCCATGAAGCGGAGGATGCTGATGCTGTCCTGGGGCCGTATGGACAGCTGGTCGAGCGCCCCTCGAAGTTTGTCGAGATCGTTGGTGAAGGACTGGTGGATTCGCAGGCCTCGTTTGATGCTGGCCAGCATGACTCGGTCTTCCATCTGCAAGTGAGACTGAAAGAACTCTTCAAGAGAGCGTTTGGTCCTGAGCAGAGAATCGAAAGTCAGGCTCTCCAGGTCAAGAAGGACCACGAAATAAGCACCTTGACCCGGCTCAGCGCCTGCACCCGGCTCAGCACCCGGAACTTCTTCGAGGCGAAGAGGTTCCTCGTCGATGGGTACCGTGTCGAAGGCGCCTGGCCCCAGTTGATGAAAGAACGTGACCTTTTGCTTCTTACCATCTTCCCAGACCTGGATCTCGTGGGCCTGGAGATCGGAAATGAACCTCCCCTTCTTGTCACTGGCGATGAGGTCAATCCGGACCACCTCGGACTCGGCCGTGAACACCGGCGGTGCTTCTCGTTGAGCGAAGAGATTCCCCGGCAGCAGGACCAGAGCCAGCGCAGGGAGGGCTCGCACGGCGGCCATCAGTCGGGTTGGCATCGGGACTCTCTTCACGAGTCTCTGAAAGAAGTCCTGAGTTTGCATTTCGAATCTCGGAGCCTGACCTATGATGTCACAAAAGAGGTGATCGAAGAAAAGCGGTGAATGGCCCACCGGGCCGGCACGAGACCGGCCCTTACGTGCAAGGGATTGTAGGGGCGGCCCTTGTGGCCGCCCGTCGTGACAGCCCAGCAGAAACGTCCACGCGCAGCGCCTCTCTGTTGGCCGCCCGACTCGAGAGAATTGATCACCGATCCCATCGTGAGTAAAATAGGAAAGTCATGAAGATCCACCGCCAACGCTCATGCCTGTCCTTCGTCGTTCTGATCGTCGTCGCACTGGCGCTTTCTTTCCAGGTTCCTGCGCAGAAGAAAAAAGGCAAGAAGAAGAACCGTAGCAGCCAGCAGGAAGACGCGGAGGACTATTTCAAGAAATGGATGAAAGAAGACGCTGTCTACATCATCAGCGAGGACGAGAAATCCGTTTTCAATAAGCTTTCCACACTGGATGAAAAGGAACAATTCATCGAACAGTTCTGGCACCGGCGGGATCCGGACCTGAGAACGGCTGCCAACGAATACAAGGAAGAACATTATCGGCGCATCGCCTACGTGAATGAGCGATTCCACAGCGGCAAGCCGGGCTGGAAATCAGATCGAGGAAGGGTCTATATCATTCACGGAGAACCGGCCGAGATTGAAGCCTATCCCTCGGGTGGCTTTTACGACCGTCCCTTTGATGAGGGCGGCGGACAGACGACCGTCTACCCGTTTGAGATCTGGCGCTACCGGCACATTGATGGAGTCGGAGACGACATCATGTTGGAGTTTGTGGACGACAGCTTCACAGGAGACTACCACCTGGCCCTCAATCCGGAAGAGAAGGATGCCATGCTTCACGTTCCGGGCGGAGGCCTGACCTGGGCCGAGCAGGTGGGTCTCTCCACGAAAGCGGATCGTCCTTTCTTCAGCCCCGGACAGCACAATCCGGCCTATTCCTCCGGTCACAGGAACAGCCCCTTCTATCGCTACGAGATCTTTTCCGGAGTACAGAAGGTCCAGCAGATCAAGTACAACGACCTCAAGGAACTGGTCAAGGTCGACATCGGCTATGAAAACCTTCCCTTTCTGGTTCGAAGCGACTACTTCAGGCTCAACGACCAGCAGGTTCTGGTTCCCATCACCCTTGAGCTGGAGAACTCGGACATGATGTTTGAGCGCGATGGGGAAGTGCATTCTGCCCGCATCGGCCTCTACGGCGCCGTCACCAGCCTGGGTAATCGATTCATTGAAGAATTCGACCACGATCTGGTGGTGTCGTTCGAGCCTCAAAAGCTGGAGAGGGGGCGACAGGGCCGTTCGATGTATCAGAAAGTTCTTCTTCTGGAGAATAAGACCCGCTATAAGCTCGACCTGATCGTTAAGGACCTGAGCAGTAACAATATAGGGGCCATCAAAAAGGCCATCATTCCGACCCCCGGAGTGAAAGAAACAGAAAAGCTGAGCAGCAGTTCACTTATTCTCTCCGATTTCATCCAGCAGCTTGGCGAGCTACCCAAGTACGACGAAATGTTCGTCCTGGGAGACGTCTGGATTCGGCCCAGCATCACCAAGAATTTTTCCAGGAAGCTCCCACTCGGGATCTACCTGCACCTCTACAACTTCGGCATGGACCAGTCCTCCAATTCGCCTGAGCTGGAAGTGAACTACAAGATCAGACGTGGCGGTGAGGTGGTGCAGGAGGCTACGGACAGCAGCGGGGAATCGATTCAGTTTGTCTCCGAACAGAGAATGGTTCTGATCAAGCGGTTGGATCTGAGCGATCTGGAGCCGGGATCCTACAGGATTGAAGTCGAAGCCTGGGATCAGCTGAGCGATGCGAAGGCCCGGGTCGAGGACAATTTCCGAGTTAAGGAGGGCGACTAGCCCTCTGAAACGGATAGCGACTCACGGCTCACCTCCCCCCTGGACCCAATCACAACTTATTTCCCTGATCGTCCTGATCAGTCTCACTACGCTCATGCTGCAGGCGTCCGGGAACCGAGATGTCGGCACCGACTTGTTCAGCGACGTCGGCAGAGAGCTCGGAATCGACTTTGTCCACTTCAATGGCATGTCGGGGGAATACTACTTTTGCGAGATGATGGGCCCGGGAGGAGCCCTGTTCGATTTTGACAACGACGGTGATCTGGACATTTACCTGGTGCAGGGGAACATGCTCGGGCCCGGCAAGACACTCGAGGACGCCCTCTTCCCGCCTCCCCGGGGAAAGACGCTCAAGGACCGGCTCTTCCGAAATGATCTGGCAGTGAACAAAGACGGAATGCCGACTCTGGGCTTCACGGACGTAACGGACCAGAGCGGAATCGTCTCGCCCGGTTATGGAATGGGGGCGGCGGCGGGTGACATCAACAATGACGGCTGGGTGGACCTGTACGTTACCAACTTCGGGAAGAACAGGATGTACCGAAACAACGGCAACGGCACCTTCGCGGAGGTCCCCGTCGGTGGAGACGAGGATTCACAATGGAGCGTGAGCGCGGCTTTTCTGGATTATGATCGGGACGGCTGGTTGGACCTCTTTGTCGGCAACTACGTCGACTACAGCCTGTCCAATCCCAAGAAGTGTTACTCGAGCACCGGGGCCATCGACTACTGTGGACCCCGAAGTTTCGCAGCTCAGCCCAACCGGTTCTTTCGCAATCAGGGTGATGGGACCTTTCAGGAGGTGTCGGCACAGGTCGGGATTGCCGCCAGGCACGGCGGCGCCCTGGGCGTGGCCAGTGCCGACTTCAACGGAGATGGGTGGATCGACCTCTATGTCGCCAACGATCAGCGCCCCAATCACTTATGGATGAACCAGGGCACCGGTGTCTTCAGGGACGAGGCACTGGTGGCCGGATGCGCGCTCAACGCGGATGGGAAAACCGAGGCCAGCATGGGAGTCGATACAGGCGACCTGGATAACGACGGCGACGAAGATCTCTTCATGACCCATCTGATCAGGGAAACCAATACGTTGTACCTCAACAACGGACGAGGCTGGTTCGAAGACCAGACCTTCGAGAGCGAACTGGGCGTGGCGAGTTTACCCTACACCGGATTCGGGACCGCCTTCCTCGACTATGACAACGACGGCTGGCTGGATATTCTGGCGCTGCACGGTGAAGTGGCCACCATCGAAGCCCTGGAAAAAGCCCGGGACCTTTATCCCCTGCATCAGACCAATCAACTCTTCCGCAACCTGGGCGACGGGCGTTTTGAGGAGGTCACAAAGCAGGGAGGAGCCGCCTTCAGGCTCTCCGAGGTGAGCCGCGGCGGCGCCTTTGGCGACGTGGACAACGACGGGGACGTGGACGTCCTGATCGTCAACAACAACGGCCCCGCCAGGCTGCTCATCAACAACGTTGGGACTCGCCGGCACTGGCTGGGTCTAAGGCTGGTGGGGCGGGAGAGCCCGCGAGACATGCTGGGAACCCGGGTGGAAGTGGTCCTCTCTGATGGTCCGACGCTCTTAAGGCGGGTGCGAACCGACGGCAGCTACGGTTCCTCTAATGATCCCCGCGTGCTGGTGGGCCTGGGGGAAAAGACTCATGTCACCGCGGTGCGCGCTTACTGGCCCGCCGGCCACGTGGAAGAATGGACTGGCATCTCCGTCGACCGGTACGCAACCTTGCGTGAAGGCAGCGGCCGGGTCGTCCATGAAAATGAGTGATCACTTCGTAGTTTGCGCCGCGTTTCTGATCGGACTTGCCGCCCCGGCGGCCGCCTCTGCCCGCGAAGCCTCACCCCCGGCGCAGTCAAGCGATCAACTGGTGGCCGTTCCCCATCCCGATCTGGCCAGGTTGGAGACGGCGGCACGGGAACAGATTCTGGAGGCCCGGGCACGCCTTGCATCGATAGCGGAAACAGAGGACGCTGCAGAGGAAGAACTCAGCCAGGCCTACGGCGAGATGGGTAAGCTCTACCACGTCCAGGATTTTCTGGGAGCCGCAGAGGCCTGCTATCTGAATGCCCGGCATCTGGCACCCACCGAGTTTCGATGGGTTTACTACCTGGGACCCATCTACAAGAGTAAAGGCGAGATCGAGAAGTCCATCGCCAGCTACAAGAGGGCTCTAAAGATCCGGCCCGGCGATGTCCCGGCGATTCTGGGAGAGGCCGAGGGCCACCTCAGCTTGAACCGGCATGCTCTGGCCCAGCCCTTGTTCGAGCAGGCGCTGGATGTGGACGAAGCTTGTGTTCCGGCCCTGGTCGGGATAGGGAGAATCGCCTCGTCCAGGAAGAACACCGAAAAAGCGATCGAGTATTTTGAAAGGGCTCTCGTCCTGCAGCCGGACGCCAACAGTATCCACTACCTGCTGGCCATGAGTTATCGCAGGCAGGGAGACCTCGGCAAAGCCCAGGCACACTTCCAGAGAGTCGCCATGCTGGAAAGGCTGCGCCGGGGCCATGCCACGCCCGGCTACCCCGACCCTCTGCTGGAGGAGCTGGATGAATTGACGACCGGTTGGCGCCGCCACTGGGTTCAGGGGATGCGCGCCTTCGGCAAGGGTCGCTTTGCCGAGGCCGCCAAAGAATACCGGGCGTCCATAGCTCTGGCCCCCGGGAACCCGATACCGCGCACCGATCTGGGTTCGGCGCTGGCCCGGCTGGGAGATCTCCAGGGGGCGGCAGAACAATACGCCCAGGCACTGCGAATTTCGCCCGGAAATCCCATGCTGAATTACTACCTGGGAACCACGTTGATGGGGTTGCATTCGGATGAGCAAGCCGCGGAACACTATGAGGCAGCCATTCGGGCGAACGCCGGTTTCAAGGAGGCACACTTCCAGCTGGCCAATCTGCTCATGCGCCTGGGGAACTCCGAGAAAGCCATTCCCCACTATGTTGCCGTCATCGAACTGGATGCCGGCCTGGGTGATCCCATCCTCCCGGGTGACGGTGGCAGGCAGCTTCAGCAGATGAATGGACTGGCGCGCTTCATGCAGGCGATGGCTCTGGTCCGACTGAGCCGTTATGCCGAGGCGCTGGGGGTCCTGGAGGAAGGTCTCGAGATCCTCCCGGGTCACCCCGACATGACTCATGCGCTGGCCCGACTCCTGGCTGCCTGTCCCGACAGCGAGATTCGCGACGGAGGAAGAGCTTTGCAGCTTTTGCAGCCGCTATTCGAGGTTGAGGGCGGCGTGGATCTGGAGACGTTTGAAACGCTGGCAATGGCCCTGGCCGAGACAGGTCAGTTTCAGAGAGCGGTGGAGGTCCAGGGTGCGATGATCTCAGATGTGCAGCGCAACCGGCGCTCCGATCTGGGGCTGCTGTTAGCCGATAATCTGGCGCTGTATGAACACAGTCAACCCTGTCGCCTGCCCTGGCGAGACGATGACCCGGTTTTTTCACCGGTTCCCGCAGTCGTGGAACACCTGGGGCCGGCAACCGGTCTGCGGTGAGAGAGGGATGAAGAGCAAGTCCTTTTCCGGACTTACGATGAAGGTGGCGCGCCACCTGGCAGCCCTGGTGCTCTTTTCTCTCCCCGGCGCCGGCACGGTTGCTGCAGAAGTCCAGGAACTCCCGGTCCCGGGCTCCCCCCAGGTCCGTTATCCTGAAGGCTATCTGGGACAGAAGGTCTGCGGGACCTGTCACCGCGAGATCTACCAGTCCTTCCAGAAACACGGCATGGGGCGCTCTCTGTCCCGGCCGGCACCCGACAACGTCATCGAAGACTACCAGAGCGACAACACCCTCTTTCACCCGAAAACGGGATTTTACTACGAGATGGTGGAGCGGGACGGACGCTTCTTTCAGCGGCGCTATATCAAGAACGAGAAGGGCGCAGCCGTCTACCTCCATGAGGAAGAGGTGACCTACATCGTCGGCTCGGGGAATCACGCCCGAACCTATTTCCACCATCATCCCGGAGGCCTGATTACCCAGCTTCCGGTGACCTGGTACCCCCAGGAAAAGCGCTGGGCGATGTCCCCGGGTTATGACGTGGCCGGCCACCTGGACTTCTCTCGACTGGTTCCCCACAAGTGCATTTTCTGCCACGCCGCCTACCCCCGCCTCAGTCAGGAGAGGTCTGAAGACGACACCTATTTCCCAAACCCGCTTCCCGCCGGGATTGGATGCGAGCGCTGCCACGGACCCGGCAAGACCCATGTGGAAATGGTGGCCAATGGGAAGTCCGTGAAAGAAATCAAGGCTACCATCTACAATTCATCTCTTGACTCCAGGCAGGCTCAGAGAGACGTCTGTTATCAGTGCCATCTGGAAGCTCGCCTCTATAACCTCAAGACCAGCATCAAGACGACGATTGGAGTTGTGGGGATCTCACTCATTCCCGGCCACGAAACCTTTTCCCACCGGCCGGGAGAGCCCATCCCGGAATACATTGCAGAGCTTTCGATGCGGGCCCGGGAAGCCGGGGGCGACGAAATCGACGTCGTAAGCCATGCTGATCTGATGGAAGCGTCCAGGTGTTTCCAGGCCGGCGCCGGCGCCATGACCTGTACGTCCTGTCACGACCCCCACCACAAGGTGCCCCCCCAGGAGGCTCCCCGATACTACCGCGAGCGGTGTTTTTCCTGTCATTTGACGAAGGAACTTTCACACCAGGATTCCGCCCGGCTGAATGGGGACTGTACAGGTTGCCACATGCCTGGACAAGAGCCTGAGAATGCTCAGCATACGGTTTTCACCAACCACAGGATCGGGATTTACCCAACGGCTCACGGCGCCTCCGATCCGGGGCCTGATTCCAGCCGCTCCAAGGTGGGCGGCCATAAAATCGAGATAGCAGTCAAGAGAGGGGAAGTGGCCGAGGCGCGAAAGTTCTTCTCGCTGGGAGCGGTACTGCTCGATGTGAGCGTTGACGACCTTACCCGCCGACCGGAGCAGGTGAACCGGGGGATCGCTCTTCTGCAGCGGTACCTCGAAGAGGCGCAGGACCAAAGCGACAGCGAATCTTTTCGGGCGGCAGCTTATTTTCTGTTGGGAAAAGGCTACCAGGCCCTGGGCAGAATCGATCATGCAATCCAGGCCTATGAGAGGTCGCTGGAGGTTCGAAAAGGACAGCTCCTGCCCCTCAGTAAACTGGGTGTCATTTATGGCGACCGGGGGGATCTTGAAAAGAGCCGAGCGTTCTTCTCAGCGATATCGGACGGCTTTCCCAACTATGTTCCAGCACTGCACCGCCTGGGGACGCTGGCCGCGCTGGCTGGTGAGGACGAAGAAGCCATTGCCTACTTTCAAAAATCGCTGGAGCTCTTTCCGGGGGCTCTCTTCCCTAATGTCCAGCTGGCGCAAATCTATCTCCGCCGTGAAGAGAGTGACAAGGCCCTTTTACTCTTGAATCGGAGCCTGTCGTTACGCCCGGAATTTGCCCCGGCCTACTTCGACCTGGGTCAACTCTACGTCATGCAGAACCGGTATGCAGAGGCCCGGGAAGCTCTCACCCGGCATCTGGAGTTGGATCCGGGAAGCGAACCGGGCTACATCGGGCTCTCGTTTGTTGCAGTCCAGCGGGGTGAACTGGACCGGGCGATAGGAATCCTGGAGGAGGCCGTCTCGAAAGGGGTTGCCGGAGAGGAAAGTTATGTTCACCTGGGAAACCTGCACGCACAAAAAGGAAACCTGCCGAGAGCGATCGAGCTGTTCGAACAGGCACTGAAGGTCAATCCGAAAAGTCAGCGCGCCCGCCAGATGTTAAACCAGCTCCGGGGGCGGTGAACGCGCCTTCCGTGGCCCGATTGGATCTGTTCGTAGGGGCCGGCCTTGTGCCGGCCCGCCTGGCGGGCGACCACCAGGGTCGCCCCTACGATGTCCGAAACAGAACGGCGCGGCGTAAGCCGGCCGTTTCCCGCTCCGCTCCAGGGTTAAACATCCAATTCAATGGACGGCCCCTCTAAAAGTCCAAGTTTTTGGATTGGGGGGAGGGTGCGTTGGCAGCACTGACGCGGCTCAAAATCTCCTAAATACCAGTCAAAGCGTGAGATCCCCCTGCGGTCGGATACTGGTGCTGGCAAAAGGAATAAGAATTGCTTATAATCCCCACGAACTACTTCTCGAAAAAAATAGGTGAAGCTTGAGCTCCCCCTTTTAAGGTCGTACGTTTTTGAAATTGCTGTCGACTCTGAACTCAAAGGAGTGCTGATGAAGAAAACTGCTGTACTGATCGCAACCCTTTCCTTGCTTTCTTTCCCTCTGAGCGCTCAGGAGTATCTTGGCAGCTTGGGGGGGACCATCGCTGATGAAACCGGTGCCGTCCTTCCGGGCGTTGACGTAACCGCCCGCCATGAGGCGACCTCTGTCGAGAACTCGGTCGTGAGCAGCGACACCGGGAACTACTCTTTCCCCATCATGGAGGTCGGCTCTTATACCGTAACCGCGAGCCTGACCGGTTTTAAGACCGTTGAGCAGGTGGGAGTGCGCGTCATCTCAGGCGGGGCAGTTACCCTGGACATCAGCCTGCCCATTGGTGAGCTGGTAGAGACCGTGACCGTGGAAGGGGGAGCCTTAGCCGTCGACAGTCGATCCTCCAGTGCGGGTATCACCAGGGTTGTGGAGGAAATTGCGGAACTGCCGCTGGCCGTGAACCAGGGAGCCCGCCACAGTTTGTCTTTCACACGCACTCTTCCCGGTTTCGCTTACGATCCGTACGGAAAGGAGACAGACACCACAGACCGGGGCATGGTCAACGGAGTGGTGGGCACTGTCAGCATGAACATCGATGGGATGATGTCGAGTCCCAAGACATGGATGGGCATGAGGGAAGACTCAGGGCTGATTCCCGAGACCATCAGCGAGTTTCGGACGTCCACCAACTTGAACGCCGAGCATGGCTGGAATCTGGGCTCCGGCGTGGAAATGGTGATGAAGTCGGGAACCAACGATTACCACGGGAGTGTGTTCTGGTTTTTCCGCAACGAAGCCCTCGACGCCCGCAACTTTTTCTCTGCCGATAAGGCTAGCCACAAGCAAAATGAAGGGGGGGGAGTTATAGGCGGGCCGATCGTCCAGGATAAGCACTTCTTTCTCTTCAGTTATACGGGATTCCGGGAGCGGAGAGCGGCAACGAACGCCACCGCCACCATTCCCACGGCATTAATGAAAAGCGGAGATTTCAGCGAGTTTCTGGGAGAGCAAATCGGGACCGATCTCATGGGAAGGCCCATTTTGGCGGGACAGATCTACGATCCCCTGACGACCCGGTCGGACGGGGCCGGCGGTTTCATCCGTGATCCCTTTCCGGGGAACATCATTCCTTCCAGCCGATTCAGCTCCCTTTCGACCGCTTTTCAGTCGGGCTATCCTGCACCCAACCAGCCGGGTCTCACGAGCAACTGGATCGGTGCCAATGTCCCGGGCCCGCAGGATATAGACAAAATCACCCTCAAGACCGATCACGAGGTGACCGACAACTGGAAGTTCTCCTTTGGGATGGACTGGCATCGCAAGGACGTCGTGTGGCCGGGATTTGGCGGTGATTGGGACGAGCGAATCACGACGACTCATGACACCTTCGGCAAGCAGTACCGTTTCCGGTTCGCGAACTACTTCACACTTCGACCCAATCTGCTCTTGAGCGTCCGCTTTGCGGGCCAGCGGGTCCCGCGCGAGATTGGAAAGATCGGTAATACCTACGGCGCGGACAGCGGTCTCACCGGAGTGCTGACACCGGACACTCCCTTCACCAATATCCAGGATATGCAAGGGTTTGGATTCCTTTTTCTGGAACTCTGGGAGCCCGGGACCACTTTTCCGGGCTACATCGATTTGTCGTGGAGCAAGGGGAACCATAACTACAAATTCGGTGTTCAGTTCAGACAGTCTGTTGTCACCAATCGACACAAGATCTATACCAACGGCAACTGGAGTTTTAACGACATCACCACCGGACTGGCAGGAGGCCAGTCCCTGGATGGAAGCGGCAACCCGGTTCCCTTTCCGGATGTGGCGCTCACCGGCCATGGCTATGCCAGTATGTTGTTGGGAGAAGTTGACGGTGCCTCCCTGACCGCTCCGGCCAACAATCGATTCAACGCTCGCAACTACGGTATCTTTTTCCAGGATTCATGGCGCGCCACTCCGAAACTCACCGTCAATTACGGACTTCGCTATTCCTGGTGGGACCCGTTTGGTGAAAGCTACGATCGTATGGGCTGGTTCGATCCCAACATCCCCAATCCGGGAGCAGGGGGAAGGCTGGGAGCGCTCAGTTTCCAGGGTGAGGGCGCGGGCCGTAGCGGCCGGACCAGGGCGTTTGACAGATACGGGGGCGCCTTTGGTCCCCGTCTGGGTTTTGCCTATGCCCTTGATTCCAAGACCGTTCTGCGAAGTTACTACGGACTTGTTTACGCTGATCCCACACACGAACTGAATAGTGGTGGAGCGATCGCGCAGAATGGGTGGAGGGTGCAGGTAGACCAGATATCGCTGGATGGAGGGGTGACTCCGGCCTTTAACTGGAACGACGGATTCCCGGCCATCGGGCTGGAGACCATTCAAAGTCTTCCCAATCTCGACCCCGCTTTGATCAACGGAAGCGGCGCCCCCTACCTCGATCCGGGAGACAATAAGTGGATGAGGAGTCACAATCTGGGTTTCGGGCTGGAAAGGGAACTGGGGTGGAACCTGGTGGTCAAGGCGGATTATGTGGGCAAACTGGGCCGGCACTCGCGCCTCTCGTGGGATCGTAACCAGGTGCCCGTCTCGGTCTTTGCTCTGGGCACCGCCCTGGATGCGCAACTGAACTCTCCGGAAGGACAGGCGACCGGAGTTCCCTCCCCTTATCCGGGTTTCGACGGGAGTGTCCGCCAGGCCACGCGGCCCTATCCCCAGTACAGTGGCGTGACCCTGAGACCCGCTCACGGAGGAATAACGTCCTATCACGCCTTGAACTTCAGTGGCCAGAAGCGTTTTGGAGACGGCTTCAGCTTTCTCCTGGCCTATACGCTCTCCAAGAACATCAATTCGGGTCGCGGAGGCGGTGTTTTTGGGCCGCCAAGTGTGCCGCACGAGGGTTATGGAGGGAACCAGGCCAACTTCTTGAACTCATTTGACCGTACCCACAACTTTGCCTTGACCTGGTCCTACCAGCTCCCCTTCGGACGGGGGCAGCGATGGGGCGGCGACGCCTCTGGTGCAGTCAACCAGGTCATCGGCAACTGGAGAGTGATGGGCTGGCACAACTATATGTCCGGCAGCCCGATCTTTCTGGGCCGTGTCAATCGGACGGGAGCTCCCATCGATCTCGGGGTGAGCCACGGCTCCTATGATCCCAACGGTCCCAGGCAATTGACACTCAACGTGAACGCGTTCGAGCCGGAAAACACGGCTCTGGCTTTTGGGGATACCGACCAGCTGCCCGACATTCGTCAGTTCGGATACTCGACGGAAAACCTGTCGATTCTCAAAGACTTCCACTTTACCGAGGACGTTCGTTTCGAGTTTGGGTTCGAGTTCTTCAACGCTTTCAATCGGGCCCAGTTCTTTCGCCTGGGTACATCCATCAGTACACCGGAGTCGTTTGGGCGATACTCAAGTGCTGCGCTTGCCAGGGTGATTCAGATTCGAATGAGGATCGCTTTTTGAGTCCGTAGGGGCGACCCTGGTGGGTCGCCCGGTTGGAAGGAAACGGGTAGGGGCGACCCTGGTGGTCGCCCGTTACAGGGGCCGGCACAAGACCGGCCCCTACGTTTTTGGGGGACCTGCTAGAATGCCTTGGGGTGACCATCGTGGTCGGACCCCGAAAGCTCTTAAAGTGGGAGAGGATGCAGGTTTGGCGAGATGATCAGAGCCGGTTGCGGAAGGATAAGGTTGCAACCTGTTTCTGACCTGCACCCCCGGCTTCCGCCGGGGGCTCTGATTTGCACTCGGCAGAAACGCCGCCGCCGGGTCGACGAAACCATGCGAAGGAAACCCTGTTCCATCCTCTGGGTGATTCTCCTCTCTCCGATCGTCTCGCATCTACAGGGCCAGGATGAAGCGCCCCAACCGCCCAAAGACCCAGAGATCATTTCTATTTCTCCACTGGGCGGCCGGCAGGGGTCCAGCTTTGAAATTGAGGTCCGGGGACAGACCCTGGGCGGCGTCCATGCCGTCTGGTTTGACTGCCGGGAGCTCCGGGCCACCATCGGAGCGATCACGGAAATCACTCTTGACGAGGATAGCGGGGACGAAGGTGAAGAAGAATCCGATCGAACCGGACAGCAGGTAAAGCTTCAAGTCACCGTCGATTCAAAAGCCGTCCCGGGCGCTCATCTCATGAGGCTGCTTTCCCCCCGGGGCATGTCCAATGCGGTGACCCTGCACGTCAGTCGGGAGAAAGTTATGGCCGAGGCCGAAACGGGTCTTCACCCGCCGCAAAAGGCCCAGCTGCTGAGCTTCCCTGTGGTCATCAATGGCCGGCTCAGCAGGATCGGCCAGGCAGACTACTTCTCATTCGACGCAAAAAAGGGTCAGGAGTTGCTTTTCGAGGCCCACTCGGGAAGTGGGGTCCTGGACCCGCAGCTGACTCTCTATGAACCATCCGGGAGCTGGTTCGACCCGAATCAGTTGACCCGCCTGGCGTTTAATGACGAGGCTGTCTCTCACTCCCCGATGTCCAGTGCGGGATTGACGTTTGGCTTCAGCAAAAAGGGCCGATACCTGGTCCGGGTTTCTGAGTTCCAGGGTCACGGGGGACCTGAGGAGTATTCTTATCAGCTCCGAGTTGTCGATGCGCGCCGCAGCGCCGGGTTGCCTGCAGAAGAAGTAACCCTTCAAGTGGCGGCCCATCCGGAGCCGGCGGTCTGGCAGGAGCGGGACTTTCACAGAGAACTGGCGTCAGAGCGTCTGATGGTGCTCCGGTCAAGAACGGTCAGCGTGCCTCTTGACCACGAGGTCGCCGGGAAGGGTGACCCCCCGGGCTCGTCTGGTAGCGCCGTGCCGGACTCTCCTCAAATAGAGGCTCCGGATCTTTCGGTCTTCACTGGGGTCCTGCCTGCGGTGAGAGAACAGGAAGACAACGAAACTCCCGAGCAGGCCCTGGAGATCACGCTCCCCGTCATCATCGAAGGGGTGATTGGGCGGCCGGGTGATATCGACCATTACAAGTTTGAGGTCCAGAGCGGTCAAAAGCTGGCCTTTGAAATTGAGACTCCCGACTCCAGGCCTCCCGACTTCAATCCCCGCCTCGGAGTCCTGGACGCGACGGGAAAGGAGCTGTTTTCGAATATCTCGACGGGAAGAGTAAGAATTCAGGCCAAGACGATTGAGACTTTCGAAACGGGCGGGAAATACATTTTGCAGATTCGTGACCTGACATCGCGATACGGTCAGTCGCGCTTTGCCTACCGGGTCCTGCTTCGCCCCCAGATTCCCCATGCGGGTCGGATTGAAGTTCGGGCAGAGCGGCTCAACCTGGCCGCCGGAGAAGCCGGCAAGCTGACCATCATCACAGACCAGGAAGAGGGATTCGGGGGTGAAATCGCAATTGCCGTCGAGAACCTGCCGCCGGGAGTCGAAGCCTATCCCGGGACGGAAGTCGTGGTGGAGAAGCCGCCTCCTGTCAACCAGTACGAGGACGACAAGAGGTTTGTCCCGGGCAGTCAGACTGCCACGGTTCTCTTAATCGCCGCTGCCGATGCACCGACCACCGAAATGCCCCTGTTCGCTCAGGTGAAGGCTCGCCCCATCGTCCAGGGAAGGCCGGGAGAACTCCTTTTCGCGGGGAAGCTTCCCATCATGGTCGTCAGCCCGATCAAGCAGGAATCCGCGAGCCCTGACAGCCACAAAGGTATAAACTAGGTTACGCGAATGAGGCAGTTCACCAGGCTTGGATCGACCATTAGACAGAAGGTACAGAACGGTAGAGCGTCAGCTCACCGTTGGGCCCGCCCGCCTCGTTACCTGGCGCGGGACTTTGTGCCGGCCGTGACGCTGGCGGCAGTTTTCTACGGGCTGCTCATGACCGGCCTGGCTGAACCGGCGCTGAAGGCGGGTACGGTGCCCAGTCATGCGCCGGCTTTGCTCTCGATCCGTCTGCTGCCCCAAGAAGTTGCTCTGTGGGGGAACGACGCTTCCCAGCGTTTGCTGGTGCTGGGAACCTACTCGAACCGGCTGGAGCAGGATGTCACCTCGCGGGTCCGTTTTTCGGTCTCCGATCCCCGGGTCGCCAGGGTTGATGAATCCGGAAAGGTACTGCCCCTGGCGGACGGCCAGGCCATTTTGCGGGCCGAGTTGAAGCACTACGCGGCGGAAGCCCCAATTCACGTCACGGCCGTCGAGAACGAACGGCCCTTCAGTTTTCAGCGGGACATCGGTTCGATCTTCGCCAAACGGGGGTGTAACGACAGCAGTTGCCATGGAGGCGTCAAGGGAAGGGGAGGATTCAAGCTTTCGCTCGACACGACCGACCCGCGCATCGACCACGGCCGGATCGTGGAGGGAGGCACTTTCCGGGTGCTGACTCCGGATTCAGAGCCGAAGACACCCCGCGTCGATCTGGCCGAGCCGGAACAGAGCCTGCTGTTGTTGAAGCCGACCATGGCGGTCGTTCATGCAGGTGGCCCGCGCTTTGGCCGGGGCTCCTCCGACTACCGGACCATTCTGGACTGGGTCAAGAAGGGAGCGCCCTACGCGGACCCGGGCGAAGCGGAGGAAATCCGAATCGAGAAGGTCGCAGTCTTTCCCCGGGAGGTCGTCCTGGAGGAAAAGGGAGAGCAGCAGTTCCTGGTCACAGCGTATCTGTCTGACGGCCGGCGGGAGGACATCACCGAAGAGGTGCGTTACCAGTCGAACAATCCCGAAATCGTGACTGTAAACGATCAGGGACTGGCCTCAGCACGTGGAAGCGGGGAGACGGCGCTTCTGATTCGGGCGGCCGGTCATGTGGTCAGTGCTCGCGTGGGAGTTATCAACGACTCGATCCCGAACTATCCCGCGGTGCCTCGCAACAACTTCATTGACGACTTCGTGACCGCCAAACTCGAGAGGTTTCACATTCTTCCCTCCGATCTCTCCAGTGACGGGGAATTCTTGCGGCGGGTGTGCCTGGATGTGACCGGAACCCTGCCGCCGCCTGGCCGGGTCCGTGAATTCCTGGCCAGCGAAGACCCCCGGAAACGGGACAAGCTGATTGAGATCCTCCTGGATTCTCCCGAGTACGTGGACTACTGGACCTTTCGTTTTGCCGACCTCTTTCGAGTGGCGGCCTATGTGGTCGGGGGGAGCACCAAAGACAGTCAATCCTACTGGGAATGGATTCGAGGGTCGGTGGCCGAAAACAGGCCCTACGATCAGACGGCCAGAGAGAGGTTAGCCGCTCAAGGCCGCCGGGGCGCTACGCGGCATTATTTGCCTTTCGGGAGTGTCCCCCTGGTCCAGGCTGCGGTGGCCGAAGAAGTCAAGGTCTTCATGGGCCGGCGCATGGACTGCGCCCAGTGTCACAACCATCCCTTTGAGAACTGGAGCCAGGAGCAGTTCTGGGGGCTGGCGGCTTTCTTTGGCCGCATGACTTCTTTCGCGGGTTTGATCGTGGACGAGACCCTGGACCGGAAGCGGCAGGGCAACGTCGTCATCGGCGCTGGAAAAGTCATTCATCCCCGCACCAAGGAAGAGGTACAACCCACCTTCCTCAATGGTGAAAGGCCGGGACGAGACTTCAAGGGGGACCCGCGGGCGGCGTTGGCGAGCTGGATGACGGCCCACCCCTACTTTGCCGAGGCGGCCGTCAATCGGATGTGGAGCTATTTCTTCGGAAGAGGGGTGGTCCAGCCGGTGGACGATTTTCGATCGTCGAATCCACCAACGCATCCTCAACTGCTGGAGACGCTGGCGCGGGACTTCCGGGAGCACGGCCACGATTTGAAGCGCCTGATCCGTTTGATCGTCCAGTCCCGAACCTATCAACGGTCCAGCAGTCCCAACCAGACCAACCGCGGGGATACGATCAACTACTCTCACGCCACCTACCGGCCTCTCGATGCAGAAGTGCTCCTGGACGCCATTTCCCAGGTGACCTGGGTTCCGGAGGTTTTCTCTAACGAGACGTTCAGTGGGCCACGCGGAGAGCGGGAAGCGGGCACTCGAGCCATCAATCTGATGGAAGCCGATATGTACCGCACCCGTTTTCTGGAGGTGCACGGAAAGCCCCTTCGACTGGGTTTGCCCGAGCGAAGCGTGGAGCCCAATCTGCCCCAGGCGCTGCATATGCTGGCGGGCAGCACTTACACGAGCAAGCTTTCCCGGGAAGACGGCCGGCTGAAGCGACTGCTCCAGGGCGGGGCTTCGGACCGGGAGATCATTGAAAAGCTGAGCCTGGCCGCACTGTCCCGGTTTCCGACCGCGCAGGAGCAGACAGAACTGGAAGGAATGTTGAGTCAAGCGGAATCTCGAGAGGATGCCATGGAAGATCTGCTCTGGGGTCTGATCACCTCCCGGGAGTTCTCAGAGAATCATTGAAAGAGGCAGGATGCAATGAAAAAAGTCGGTTGCCTGGACTGTACCGAAGCCAACCTGAGACGTCGCGACTTCCTACGAGTCGGATCCTTGAGCTTTCTGGGGATCAGCTTGAGCCAGTACCTGGAGCTGAAGCAGGTGATGGCGGCGGCGCCTTTTGAAGCGAAGAAGCAGGCCACGGCTGAAGCCTGTATTCTGATCTGGCTGCAGGGCGGAGCCAGCCAGGTCGATACCTGGGATCCCAAGCCCAGCAGTGGATTCAAGCCGATCTCCACCAGCGTTGCTGGTATTCAGATTTCGGAGCTCTTGCCTGAGGTTGCCAGGCAGATGGATCGAGTCGCGATTATCCGCTCCATGGAGACCGAAGAGGTCAACCACCCGGAAGCCCACCACTACGCACTCAAGGGCCACAGGCCGAACCCGGCCATGGAGTTTCCCAGTTTCAGTTCCATCATCACCAAAGAGATGGGCCCCCGGAACCATGTGCCCCCGCACGTGTTGACGCCGGGGTGGGCAACGGAAAAGCAGTATCATGAGTTCTTTAAGGCCGCTTTTCTGGGTGGCGAGTACAACCCGCTGATCAGTTCCGACCCGGGAGAAGGTGTCCACGAGTTACCCGATCTGAGCCTTCCCCAGACGATTTCTCCCGAGCGCATCGAGAACCGGCGTGCCTTCCAGCAGATCTGGGATCGGCAGCATCGCCACAAGGTCGAAATGGCCAGGCACGCGGATCTCGACACCTTTCAGGAAAAGGCCTTGAACATGATCATGACGCCCGCGGTCAGGGAGGCCTTCGATCTGTCCCTGGAGCCCGAAAAGATGAGAGACGGCTACGGCCGCGACGGGGTTGGCCGCAGCCTGCTCATGGCCCGCCGGCTGGTGGAGGCGGGCAGTCGTTTCGTAACAGCCAACGGCTTCAAGTTCAACGGCTGGGACACGCATGGGGAGAACGACAAGAAACACGCCGAACTCGTACCCCGCCTGGACAAGGGCCTGGCCTTTCTGTTGGAGGATCTGGATCAAAGGGGCCTGCTCCAGTCGACCGTTGTGCTCGTCATGGGAGAGTTCGGACGCACCCCGCACCTCAACGCCGGCTTTGGACGCGATCACTGGCCCTATTGCTGGTCTGTGGCCCTGGCCGGAGGCGGAATCCGGGGCGGGCAGGTCGTGGGTGTGAGCGACGAGCGGGCTGCCTATGTGGCCGAGCGGCGGGTGACCATGGGCGACCTCCACGCCACCATCTACAAGGCCTTTGGTATCGATTGGACGAAGGAGTACATGAGCCCCATCGGTCGTCCCATCAAGATCGCCAACTCCGTCGATGACGAGACGGGAGTACCCATCGCCGAGCTGGTTTGACGGACGCGACCACCGGGTTTGCAGTGTAGGGGCGACCCTGGTGGTCGCCCGCTTCAACGGGCCGGCACAAGGCCGGCCCCTACAGTCGCCGCCTCGGGGCGCCCCCCCCACATTATTCCCGCCAGTTCACGACCCAGATCCAACGGAATGGATCGGCCCCGCCCCGCCGGGCCGATGGCAGGGGGAGCAACTGTGGAAGACGATGGGAGCGACATCCCTGTTGAAGGTCAACTTGCCCCCGGGCTTCTCCGCCCCCGCCTCCAGCAAGATCAAGGTTCCTTGGAGAATCAAACCCAGCTTCGCCAGGTTGATGGCGATCACTGTATGCCCAGGTGTGTGAAGGGGATCGGGGCCAGATAAAAAACCGGATCATCGTCGCGCCAGGGTGTGCGGCAGGGTTCCTGTCGCTCATAGAGGGCCAGGTTGTCCTGCAGCCGCTCGGCCAGCTCGAGCCGCTTGCCACGCGTCACTTCTTCGATCATCATTCGCTGCACCTGGACCGCTCGGCCGAACTGCCCTTTTTCGGCTAAAATCATGGCGAATGTTTCGATGTGTTCGAAGTCAGCACTCTTGCCCTGCTCCAACACCCTTTGCAGAAGCGCATGGGCCTTATCGCCATCCCGAAGGTCGTCCTCCGGACAGGCCGCAAGGAGGCGTGCCAGGGCATGCCCCAGGTCGGTGTCATCGGGAAGCGCGGCCAGGCCCTCTTCCAGCCGCATACGCGCCTCCTTCCAGCGCCGCGTCCGAATCAGCGTCATAGCTCCCATGAAGTGGGCAAAGGCGTTGCCGGGATCCAGTTCAACCACCCGCCGGTAGTGAGGAATCGCTTCCTCGAAAAGCTCCTGGCGCATCAGCACATTGGCCAGCTGGAAGTGCGCTTCCCGAAAAGTCGGATCGGTTTCAACGGCTGCCTGGTAGTGTTCGATGGCCTGTTTTTCCCAACCCAGCTGCGTAAAGGAAATGGCCATGTGGAAATGAATTCGCGACTTGGAGTCCGAATAACGAAGGGCTTCATTAAATTGCTTGAGTGACTCTTCAACCTGACCCAACTGGGCCAGGGCAGCGCCCAGGTCCATGAGCGCAACCGCATCCGTCGGGTCCTGTTCGACCATCTGCCGAAAGATCCGGGCGGCCTGCTCATATTGGCCGGCCTCGAAGAATGCGTTGGCCTGCTGGCGTTGGTGCCAGCGCCCGGTCTTCGCTCTTTCCAACTCCTGGAGCAGGGAATCGACGTATTTGACTGCCCCCTCTCCTCTCTTGCTCAGATGCAGGCGGGCCTTGTCCACATCGCCCAGCTGGCGGTAGGACATGGCCAACGGATAATGGATGCTGGTGGCATTGGGCTGCAACTCGAGCGCCTTCTCGTAAAGCTCGATGGCCTGTTCGAAGTTGCGTACATCTGCCGCAATCTCGGCCAGCCCCACCAGGGCTGCGGCTGAGGTGGGATCCCGCTCCAGTGCCTCATCGAAACGCCTTCGGGCCTCCTCGGTCCGGCCCTGGTCCAGTTCGGACCGGGCGGTGCCAAGCAGGGCCGCCATTTGATCCGGGTTCAATGCCAGCACCTTCTGGTAATGAAGCCCCGCTTTCGGCAGATCTCCCAGGGACTCGTAGAGGAGGGCCAGGTAATAAGGCCAGCGTAGATCCCGGGGTGCCAGCGCCTGCGCGTTTCGATAACAGGCCTCTGCGCCTTCCTGGAGATCATAGGTCTGATAGAGCTTGCCCATTCGCCCATAGGCCTCGGACAGTTGCCGGTTGGGCGTCCCCGGGGTCTGAATAAATGCCTTCAATTCGTTCTGGTAGTGTTCGAGCTGGCTGCGCACACTCTCTTCCATGGCGCTGAGGTTGGGATAGGGAACCGGCTCGAGATCGGCGCTCGAGGCCAACTCCAGGCCGGGGAGTTGAGCCGGAGTCATGCCGGCCAGGTCCGGGAGCCATGCGAGAGGGCGCGGCATGAGTAGCGCCGCCACTGCAACCAGCAGCAGTCGCCATTGTTTCGACTTTCTTCCCATAGCTCGACGGCCCCCAGGCGCGGGGTGCCTGTGCACTATTTTACCGATCAATCGGATTGGCATCCAATCGGTATTACCGGGGGAGGGTGTTTGACAGTTGGAAGGGAGATGCGTAGGGGCGACCCTGGTGGTCGCCCGGCAGCCGGGCCGGCACCAGGCCGGCCCCTACGGTCTGTCATCACACCCCGAAACCACAAATCAACCGGGCAGGGCGGGGACGACTTCTTTGGTCAGCACATCGATGGAGCGCAGCCATCTGGCTTTGTCATCCCAGTCGTGGGCAATCATCATGAGGGTTCCGAAGCCGCCTGTAACCTCCCACACCTCCTGCAGTTGCCGGACACACTCATCCACGTCGCCCACGATACAAACGTGCTCGAGGAGGTAGTCCGCGTCTACATCCTGATCGGGCACATCCGGATCGTGCTTCACAATGTGCAACATTTTCGCCATTTTCAGTATGGCGATCATGTATTCGAAGGAATTCGCGAACCGACTGTTTCGAGCGAACTCACGCGCCTCCTCGGTGGTCTCACCCACGAAGATGCTGCGTGCGATTCTCCACGTGGAGCGGTCGGCCGCCTTGCCTGCTTCTTCTGCCCCGGCGCAATAGGTGTCCCAGTGTTGCGCCACCGTGGCAGCCGGCACCAGATTGGTACTCAGGGGAATATAACCCCGCTGACCGGCCATTCGTGCCGCCATCGAATCGCCCTTGATCACACTCATGGCTATTGGCGGGTGGGGCTTCTGGTAGGGCTTGAGCAGGGTGCCGATGCCCAATCGGGCGTTGATGTCGTTGACGCTGACATGCCAGTATTCGCCCTTGAAATCAAAGGGCGCCTCTGCCTGCCACAATTTGAGCACCAGGTCGATCCCCTCGACCGTCATCAGACCCTGGGTCCGGGGGTCGGGCAGATCGAAGAGGGTCCAGTCGGTCGCCACCCCGCTCTGGCCGAAAGCGCAGTTGATCCGGCCCCGCGAAAGATGGTCCAGCAAAGCCTGGCGGAGAGCCACGTTGACGGGATGGTGGTTAGGCAGGAGGGACACGCCGGCGCCCAGGCGAATGTTTCGGGTCCGGGGCAGCAGGTTGGCGATGAACACATCGTTGGAGGGGATGGGTTCCCAGGCCATTGTATTGTGCTGGCCGATCCAGGCCTCGCTGAACCCCAGCTGATCGGCCAGGACAACCAGCTCAATGTCCTCCTCGAAGCACTCCGTGCGGTCCTTCTCGGGGGGGTGCAACGGCATCATGAACAGGCCGAGTTTCATTTCGATTCGGTTCCTTCTCGGGATCAGATCGCGGGGTGGAACCCGCTCCTACGCTTTGCTATTCGTCAAGATCTCAGAGTAGGGGTCGGCCTTGTGCCGGCCCGCCTGGCGGGCGACCACTAGGGTCGCCCCTACGAATGCCTAATAGGGCCAGTCGATCGCGGGCTGAGTGGCCACGAAATGTCTGCGTTTCACCCATCGGACTTGGTTCTGCCGATAATGGTCTCGCTGATAAAAAGGGTAGTACTTGCCCGGCGGGTCGATGAACACCACGCTGTTGCCCTTGATGATCATGGTGTAGTCGGTTCCCCACATCTTTTCTTTGACCTTTCGCTCCTCGATGGGGAATGTCACAGCCACGAGGTCTCCTGGTTGCACGTCTCCCACCCGGGCATAGCGGCCGTCCCAGGACAACTCCCGCACCTGCCCGTTTACCTTACAGACCGTCTTTTCCGTTTCCGTCCAGTCGGGAATACGCACCTGGAGATTGACGGCCTTCTTCACTTTCACATCCACCTGTCCTTCGTAGGGGATATAGCTGTGCACGTCGGCCCAGGGCGAGACCCGGTTGAGCAGCAGATTGACCTTCAAGGTTCCCTCGCGTTGCTGGAGGATGTGATGCCAGGCGTACCAGATGGCCCGGGCATGGTTTCCCGTACAGCAGTGCATGAGAAACAGATGATCCGAATCGGGCCGGTCCGGCCACGACAGCGGATGACCCACGAAGTCGTTGGGCGAGGCCAGACTCATGGCTGATCCGATGTTCCGCTCCACCGTGCGGTCCGTACTCTCGAATTCGGGTCGGTTCCAGGTCTCGTAAACGTCCTCGGGGAGTGCCCGGCTCACAAAGTCGTCTCGCAGAAGCTGCATTTCGGCAAACTGGTTTCTGAGGTAACGATCGGCATCGTCCCAATAGTCCCCTGCACCGCTGCGGCTGAGCTTGATGGCCAGCGCCGCCATGTCGGCCACCGTGCACCCTTCCACACCGTGCCTGGCGACCGTTTGAACCATCTTGGCCGAGTAGTCCTGCCCGGCTCCCGGCGTGGAGGGAAAAAACCCGACGGTGGCGCTGCCGCTCGAATCCCTGGCGTACTCGTAGGACTTCTTCGAATACTCGATCAGGGCCGCGTCCTCGCTGGCCATCGCATATTCCAGCAGCCCGGAAATGGGCCGGGTGTGCAGGTGAGTGTGTGGAACTCCCCGGAAGCGACCTTCTGAATCGTAACCGCCCGAATGCTCGGTCATATAGACAGCCAGCTTACCGGCCAGATCCAGGGCCGGCTGGTAGCCCGTGGCCAGATAGGCCTGGCTCAGACCCATGATGATCCAACCCGCTGCGGCGCCACTGGCCTCCCGCGTGCAGTCCGGGTCAACCACGCCCACGTCCTGGGGTATCTCCGTGTCCGGGTTGACCGCCATCAAAGGGAAGTAACAGTAGTCGTCCTTGTAGATCATCAGCCTGGCCACGGCGTCGACCAGCCTCTGGGTTCTTTCCTTCCACAGCTCGTCGCCGCTCAGGAGGTAGTAAAGACCGCAGTTGCCCAGCCAGCCGCCCTGTGCCACCACGCTGGCCAACTGGATCTCGCTGAGACCCTTCTGCTCCAGCCAGTCGGCGTGAAACCCGGCCCAGGGGCGGCCTTCGAAAGGCATGTAAATCAACCCGTCATCGCCCTGCATGCGCAGGAGGTTCTCAGCCCAGGCCTGATCCACCTGTGGATTCTGGTCGCTGCCGCTGGCGTATCGAAGCAAAGGCAGGGCTTCCTGGAATTTGTACTGGACGTTGAGATCGTGAAAATCGTGAACCAGGACGGGGGGCTTGCGGTTCAAAAGCACGTGCCACCAGATTTCGTAGCCCGCGTCGGGGTCGGCCGACTCGGTGAGACTGTTGATCGACAACCGGGCGCGCTCGGCCAGGTCCAGCGTGTCCGGCACCAGCCCTTCCTGCCACTCTCCCTTCAGGGGAGGGAACTTGACCTCCGGAATCGTTGGAGAGATATAGCCAATCGCATTTTTCTTCGCCTCTTCGGGGGGACCGGCGCCCTGGACGACTCCCATCCAGAGAACGAAAGCCGCAGCTGTCCGAAGGAAAGTGAATCCGGTTGTCCTGTTTTTCATCTCTAACTCTTGGCCGAAACAGTCAACTAGGGGACAAAGGTCTCGCCCTTTTCATAAATGGCCCACTGTAGCTCCACTTGGTTTTCAATCTGCTTCAAATACTGGATCTGGTGTTCCAGGTAGAAACTCAAATCGGCCGGTTCGGCGACTTCTCCCGCCGCCGCCGCCGCGATGTAGCCCCCCAGACGGCATACGTCCTGTGAGACCAGGGGTAAATAGATGGCGATGTAGCCGCTGAAGCCGATCTCCTTCAGGGTCCGAATGATCGCCCGGTGGTCTCCGTGCCCGGAACCGTAGCTGTATCGATTGGTTTCATTCATGTGAAAGTGCTTGATCAATGTTCCGGCTTCACGAAGGGCGTCGGGAACAGAGCCTTCAGAGACATTCATGTGAAAGACATCGGGTTGAATTCCGGTGTTGGCGTACCCCAGATCCTGGATCAGGTTGGTGGCCTCATAGAGAGTGGTCAGTACTCCCGGATATCCTTCGTAACAGTTCAAGGGTTCAAACAGGATTTCGATATCCCGCTCTTCCGCATACCCGCAGATCTCCTTGAGTGCTTCCAGGAAATTGGCGCGCAGGGTCTTGATGGAAACATTCGGATAAGGAATCTGGGGGATAGGCGGCTGGGCGGCGCAAACCTCAAAGTACCGGGCCCCCAGCTCCACCGCCAGTTCGATCGAGTCCTTGGCGTACTGGATTCCCCTGCTCCTGACTTCTGCATCGCCTCCAGCCAGGTCCCGGTTTTCACCCGAGTGGTAATAGGCCCAGGCGCCGAGCACCTCGGGGATCTCCAGTTCCAGAGAATCGGCCATCCGGCGCAACTCTCCCGCCTGGATTGCTTCCCGATCGCCGGCAACATCAAACCCGTCGTAGCCGGCATTCTTGACCGCCTGCAGGATCTCCTCTGTGTTCTCGTTGAGGTCATATCCCAGGAACGCCAGGGTATCGGCAACTACAGTGTATTTGAATCCCACAACAGGCTCTCCTTGCTCAATGTTGGAATCGTCAACCCGGCCTTGCCCAACTTACCGGGGTTGAAGTATAGATAACCCGGTTTCCAATCTCAACGAGGTGTGGAGAAAAGCAGTGAACCGAAGAGTGGCCGGCAGGGAGCCCGTTTATCCGGAGGTATCGAAATGGCTGAAGTGAAGAAGATCAAAAAGATGGACCATGTGGCGTTGATGGTGAGCGACCTGGACCGCTCGCATCATTTTTACCACGACCTTCTGGGTCTTGAGGTCCTGGAGTACGTGGAGCACCCGGTGGAGGGATCCACAAACATCAAGGGTGTTGCCAAAATGACAGGTTTTCCGGACGTCAGAATCCGGGAGTATCGAATGACCTTGCCCGAAAACCCGGGGATGACCATTGATCTGATCGAATGGATCACACCGGAAAGTCCCGCGGGTCGGTACCCGCTTCACCACGTGCCCTCGGCACACCTCTGCTTCGATGTTGAAGACATTGAGGCCATGTACGAGTTCCTGGTAGAAGAAGGGGTCGAATTCGTCTCCAGGCCGGTTTACTGGGAGGCCTCAGAGGGGGGATGGGTCGTGTTGTTCTTTTACGATCCGGACGGGAACCTGCTGGAACTCAATCAGCCGCAGCCCCAGAACGAGAGGACCGATCCCGGCGCCTGAGTGTGGAGCTAGTTGGGGGCTGAGTGTGGGAGGGGCCTCGGGGCAGCGACCGGGGGGATTTAAACGGTCGCTGCCCCGAGGCCCCTCCCACACTCCTCCTCAATGTCGCCGCCACATGCGCCTCCCAACGGTGAGCTGACGCTCTACCGTTCTGTGCCGTTTCTACTCCAGGACCCGATTCAAGGCGCGCGTGATTGTCATGGAGCCGTGGGTGATTGTTCCACCCAGATATTCCCGGACCAGGAGTGTCTTGAGTGCGTCCACAATATCGGCGCTGGCCGGATGGGTCTCCCAGGCCAGGTCGCCATAGCCAATGCTCCCCTCACCCCTCCAGGCCTGGGCGGCCCGGGTCTCCCGACCGATCAGAGTCGGCTGGCTGAGGGCCGCCCCCACACCGTCAATATTGGGGATATATTTCCAACCCATCATCGGTTGGTTCCCCTGATCGGAGTTCCACTGATTCGCGAAATCCTCACCCTGGGGCCGGGCGTTCTTGATTTCCATCTCCAGGAGAAGAGAATCGTTTTCTGAAGCATGGACGCGCCAGTCGTTCCCGTCGCGCGATGGGTCGGGGACATCGCCAAAGAGCTTGGGCACGCCCAGGAGTTCACGGCCGCGCATAACAGGATTCATCAGGTTTTCCCACATGACCAGGGAATAATTTCCGTGCATCTGATCCTGCCGGCCGTTGAAGAAAGTCGCCAGATCGACCCCCATCAGGTTGTAGCCGCCTCCGGCCAGCATATTCACCTTGAGGCACTGTGAATAGTGCACGGTGACGACAGTTTCGTCGGCCGGTTCGAAGGGCAGGGGTAGTAAGGCTGCCAGAGCATCCCTGTCGGTTCGATACGCAGTGGCAAGCGTCCACACGTCTTCGAAAACCCCCGCCTTGAGCGGCCGCTGGGGGATACTGACGGGCATGAAATAGCTACCCTTGGGGTCAAGTTCCACGATGTTTCTCCTCTACAAGAATGCCTGGAGTGCGGCTACCAGATGAATCAGAGCCCCTGGCGGGAGCCAGGGGGTGTGCGAAACTGAACCGACCTGCAACATTTCCTACCCCCTGCTCCCGCAGCGGGCTCTGATGGCAGCCTTTCAACGCCGAAGTCGCACTTCTGCACTCCAAGCCCCGGCTTGCCCAGCCTGCCCGGGTTGGAGTATAGATAACTTCAACGGTAATCTCATAGGGAGGCACTCCATGAAAAGGGATGAACTGGACCGTCGTGACTTCGTGAAGACTGGGACCGTGGCTGCGGTCGGGGCCGGGATGGTCGCCGGCTGCTCGTCCCCGCCAGAAGAGCCGGCAGCTCCCACCGCTTCCAGATACCAGGCCGAGGTCCCGGACACGCTGGACCTGGCGGCTCGCGGGGCCCTGGCTCTCGGCGCCCTCACGAACGCTGCCGATCCGAAGTTCCTGTACGAGACCTGCCAGGGAGCACACCTGGACCATCAGACCCCTTATATGAGCTGGCGCACCGGAGGGCCTTGCCTGCAAAAGCCCCTTCACGTCCTGCCCGGGCTGCGTCGCATGAGCGGTAGCACCGTTAATTCCGAAGTCGACGCCAAAATGATGGATGCGGTGGTCTCAACCATCGACGAAGACGGACTCTGGTGGCTGAACGTCGAGAATCGGCCGGCGGTCCGCCTTCCAGGTGGATCAGTCCTGGCCCGTGGCTCACGCCCGGCTGATGGTGGCCCTGCTGGAGTGGCACAAGTCCGACGGCGACAGCAAATGGCTGGATCTGGTCGGGCGCATGTCCGAGGGTCTGGCTCGTGTTGCCGAGTCCAATGAGGACCGGTCCTGGTACTACACGGCCCTGGCCCGTTCGGGAGAATGGTGGGGGCACGTGGATGCCCACAAGGGGAGCAAGAAACAGCGTGTCGTCGCTGAGCCGGAGACCCGGGCCTTCTATGACATCGGCCTGCCCCTGCGGGCCTTTTCGCGCTGGTACGCCGTCAGCGGCGACAAGAAGGCCCTGGACATGGCTCACCGGCTGGCCGCATTCATGCTCAAACCCACGATGTGGACCGCCCGCGGAGAGGAAATGGCGGTTGCTGGGGAGCATGGCCGCTGGCGGGGCCACTTTCACACTCACACGATGGGACTGATCGGGCTTCTCGAGTATGCGATCGCCACCAACGACAGCCGGGTGAAGAGGATTGCCACTGAAGCCTATCTGCATGGCCGCAGCGTGGGGATTCCGCGCATTGGATTCTTTCCGGCCGTGATCCGACCCGTCAAGCAACAGTCGGGCAGCGACACCGGTGCGGGCGGCATCAAACCCCAGGTCAGCGAGACCTGTGCGGTTGCCGACATGATTGCCCTGGCGGTGCGACTCAGCGAGGCCTGCATGGGCGACTACTGGGACCACATCGACCAGTATGTGCGAAACCATATGGTGGAATGCCAGCTGCTGAGACGTGATCTGCTGGAGGAGATCATCGCATCCGGTCCAGCCTATGAAGTCGACCCCACCATCGAAAGCGGCGAGAACGTGCTGGAGCGAAACATCGGGTCCTTCGTCTCGGGCAGTGATCCGGCCTGGCTCTATGCCTGGTACACCATGTGCTGCCAGGGCAACGGTAGCCTGGGACTTTACGAAGCGTGGAACGCCATCCTGGATCACTCCGACGGGGTGGTCCAGGTCAATCTGCTCCTGAACCGGGCTTCCCCCTGGCTGGACGTCGACAGCTATCTCCCCTATGAGGGGAAGGCGGTGCTCAAGAACAAGACAGCCCGCAAGGTCCGGGTCCGGATTCCTTCGTGGGTGGACAAGAAGGCGGTTCGTTGCCAGGTGAATGACCGGGAAGCGTTGCCCGACTGGCTGAGCAATTACCTGATCGTTGATGGCCTTCGCCCCTCGGACGTCGTCCGGGTGGAGTTTCCAGTTCGCGAATCGACAGAACAGTACACATTGCCCAGCTATGAAAATGAGTACGTCTGTGACTTCAGGGGCAACACACTTGTGGACCTCTCCCCTCGCGGCGACAAACCGGTACTGGTCAAAATGGGGTCGGATGACGGCGGAATCTTCGAGGTCAGGAAGGGGTACCCGATCTACCTTCGGGACCACCTGAAGGCCGACGAGGCGCCCCTGAAGACGGTCGAGCGCTTCGTGGCTTCCTGAATCAGAGCCCCCGGTGGCCGGGAAATAACAACGATTGGAGGTCGGCAAATTGAAAAAGCGCCCCGCCAGGTCCGAAACACCATCCAGGAAGTCACCGTCCCGCCGCCAGTTCCTTGCCTCCACCGCAGCGGCCTCCACCGCCGCCATGATCATTCCCCGCCACGTCCTGGGTGGTCCCGGTCAAACACCGCCCAGCGAGCGGCTCAACATTGCGGGCATCGGGGTCGGCGGCATGGGCGAAGCCGACCTGGATGAGCTGATTGGCGAGCTTCAGCAAAACATCGTGGCTTTGTGCGACGTGGATGAGCGTCGCGCCGCTCCGACCTTCGCCAGGTATCCTCAGGCCAGGCGATATCAGGACTTTCGCGTCATGCTCGAGGAAATGGACGATCAAATCGACGCCGTCGTGGTGGCCACGCCCGACCATGTGCATGCGGTCGCGACCATGGCAGCCATCAGGCGGGGTAAGCATGTGTATTGCGAGAAGCCCCTCACTCGGACGATTGGCGAGGCGCGGCAGGTTGCCGCTGCCGCTCGCCAGGCCGGCGTGGTGACGCAAATGGGAAACCAGGGTCACGCCAATGAAGGGGCCCGGCTGACAAACGAGTGGATTCAGGCCGGGGTCATCGGAGAAGTTCGCGAGGTCCACGTTTTCACGGATCGCCCGGGCACACACTGGAGACAGGGAGAGCCAAGGCCTGTCGAAACACCGCCGGTGCCTCCGGAGCTGGACTGGGACCTGTGGCTCGGCCCGGCTCCCGAGCGGCCATATCACCCCGCCTATGTCCCCAAGACCTGGCGTGCCTGGTGGGACTTCGGGACCGGCCCGCTGGGCGATATGGGTTGCCATATCATTGACCATCCGTACTGGGCCCTGGATCTGGGCCCACCGAGTACCGTCCAGGCGTACGCGACCGGGCCCGCCGGCCTGGTCTTTGACGACGGTGAGTTGAATACCGAGACATTCCCCCATTCGGCAATCATTACCTATGATTTTCCGGCCCGGGGCGACAAGCCGCCGGTGCGGATGATCTGGTACGAAGGTGGGCTCATGCCGGCCAAGCCTCGCGAGATGGCAGACCAGTGCAATCTGCCGGGTGACGGTTTGCTGTTTGTTGGCAGCGAAGGCAAGATGTTCTCGGGTTCACATGGCGGAATGCCGCACCTGGTTCCCTCCGGCTGGCCGGGTCTGAAGCTTCCGGCCCGGACCATGCCCCGGTCGATTGGCCACCGCGCTGAATGGGTAGAGGCGTGCAAGGATTCCGGTACTGCCGAGAGCAACTTCGATTACGCCGGGCCGCTCACCGAGGTCGTGCTCTTAGGGTCCCACTCTGGGATGGGTGAACCCCCTCGCCTTTAGGCGAAGCCTTCAGGAGGCTTGGGGGTACACTGCGGAGGTGTCTGAGTATCGGAAAAGTTCGCATGCAGTGTATCGGCTGAGATATCACTTTGTGTTCATCACCAAGTACCGCAAGCTGGCTCTGCGAGGAGAGATCGGGAAAGAGGTGCGGGATCTGACGCGAGAGATTTGCCGATCGTTGGATATCGAGATCGTGAAGGGGCATGTGCGACCCGATCATGTGCATTTGTTGTTGGATGTGCCGCCGAGATTGGCGCCGAGCCGAGTGATGCAGGCGATCAAAGGGAAAACGTCGCATCATCTACTGCAAGATCACCGCAAGTTGCGCAAGGAGTTTTGGGGACGACATCTTTGGGCACGAGGGTACTTCGTGGCGACGACTGGGAATGTGAGCGATACGATGGTTGCAGAGTATATAGAAACCCAAGATGTCGAGACCCGAGACGACGATTTTCGGGTCACTGAGTAGTCAGCCTGCGAGCGAAGCGAGGTCTTTAGGCGACTTCAGTCGCATGTCGAATCCACCGCCTTCAGGCGGTGGAGAGTGGGACCCTTCTCAAGAAACCTCGCCCTGCGGGCCCCCGGCAGGCGGCTGCGCTGGGATAGCGCCAACCTGCGCGTAAACAATTTGCCCGAGCTGAACCGTTTCATTCATCCCCTGTATCGCGAGGGTTGGACACTCTGAACGAGGTGTCCACGGGAGAGGAGAACCGACCATCATGAGCGTTACATCCGACCGCCGTTGTTTCATGAGAGCCCTGTCCCGGGGTGTAGCGGGTGCCGGTCTCCTCCCCGCCCTCCATACCCTTGGGTGCGCCCGGCGTTCGGGAGAGGACTGGAGACCGCTGTTTGACGGAGAATCACTCCAGGGCTGGCACACGAACCGTGAGAAAAACGTTCATGGTACGGGTGGACTTTGGGAGGTCGAGGACGGGGCCCTCACCGGCCGGCAGGACCCGCCGGGCTCAGGCAACGGCGGGATCCTGCTCACCGATGAGAAGTTCAGGGACTTTGAGCTTTCCATTGGCATCAAGCCCGACTGGGGTGTCTGTTCCGGACTTTTTTTGCGCAGCACCGAAAGTGGCCAGTGCCTGCAGATGATGGTTGACTACCACGATCAGGGCAAAATCGGATTTCTCTACGGGGAGGGCACCTCCGGCTTCAATTGCCACACCTTCGAGATACACGGAGTTCTGAACGACCGGGCCAGGCTCGTCGGGCTCAGGACGACTCCTGCCCAGTCGCTGGAAGAGGCTGGAGTGATCTCGTCCTGCAGCGGGGAGGAATTCGTGGAGGCGTACCGGATTGATGACTGGAACACAGCCCGTGTGCGTGTGACCGGAAAAGACCCACACGTGACCACCTGGATCAACGATCTGAAGATCTGCGAGTTCGACGGGCCGACAACGACCACTGAAGTCTATGCCGAGAACCGTGAAGAGATCCTGGAATTGATTGGCCGGCCCGGCAGCATCGCCGTTCAGGTCCACCTTGGAACCAGTTGGCCGGTCGGAGCCAGGTGCCGCTGGAAGGACGTCCTTATCCAGCCGTTATGATGGCGCCCGCAACGCGACCCGTGGGATTTTCTATTGCCTCGCCTCCGCAGCGAGGCTCCGGAGCCGGGCCAGCACTTCGCCCGCCCCGACCGGCTCGGAGTCGGGAACTCCGTAACTGAAGTACAGTTTCCGATAGAGCCCGTGAAGTTCCTCGTACGTGAGTCGCGCTTCGGGCCGGGGCTCGACGACCCGATAGCTCGGACAAAGGGCGTCCTGGGCCTCTTCAATCGTCTCGAAGACTCCGGCAGCCAGGAAGGCAAAGATGGCGGATCCGAGGCTGGTGACCTCCTGTTCCGGAACCAGGACGGGCTTTTGCAGGACGTCGGCGTAGACCTGGTTGAGCACCTGGTTCTTTTGAGGAATTCCTCCGCCGTTGATGATCCGCTGGATGGACACCCCGTGCTCCGACAGTCGGTCGAGTATGATGCGGGTGTGGAGTGCAGTGCCCTCGATGGCGGAGTAGAGTTCGTCGCGGGCCGTCGAAGTCAGATTCCAGCCCAGGGTCATGCCTCCTAGATTGGCGTTGACCAGGACCGTCCGATCGCCGTTGTCCCAGGTCATCCGGAGCAGGCCGGTCTGTCCGGGAAGGTAGTCTTCGAGTCCGCCGGAGAGTTCCGCCACGCTTGTCGAGGCCCGTCGTGCGATCGCTTCAAAGATAGCGCCCGTCGCAGAAAGCCCGGCCTCGATGCCGTAATAATCGGGATGAATCGATCCCTTCACGACCCCACAAACCCCGGGAATGAGGCCCACCTCCGGAGCGATCGCCATGATGCAGGTGGAGGTACCCACCACATTGACCACATCCCCTTCTCTGATACCGGCGCCAATGGCGTCCCAATGGGCGTCAAGAGCGCCTACGGGAATGGGAATGTCCGCTTTCAGGCCCAGCTTTTCAGCCCAGTTGGAAGCCAGGCGTCCGGCCAGTCGATCGGATGAGCCGTAACAGCCTCCCAGCTTCTCGCGAACCCCCGCCAGCAGGGGATCGACCTGGACCAGGAATTCCTCCGGGGGCAAACCTCCAAGGGAGTCACTCCACATCCACTTGTGGCCCATGGCGCAGACACTTCTGGGAAGGGCGGCGGGGACATCGATTTCGCACAGGGTTGCCGCCACCATGTCACAGTGCTCCAGGGCGGTCGCCATCCGGGGCCGCATTGCGGGGTTGTGCCTGAGCCAGTGGAGCAGCTTGGCGAACCCCCACTCTGAGGAGTAAACGCCTCCGCACCACCGAATGGCCTCCAGCTCCAGACTGCGGGCCGCCTCGGTGATCTGCTCCGCTTCCTGGCTGGCTCGATGATCACACCACAGGTAGTAGTCGTCCAGAGGGTCCAGTTTTTTGTCTACGGGGATGACACTGGAGCCAGTTGTGTCCAGAGCCAGGGCCAGGACCTGGTCGCCCTCAACCCCGGAGTCCTGCAGGGCCGATCGCATGGCGCTGACCAGGGCGTCCATGTGGTCCTGGTGTTTCTGGGTGGCGTAGTCCGGGTCGTCCTGCTTGCGCTCGAGCGGGTACTCGGCGTCGGCTGAGCCCAGGCGGCCCTGCCGGCTGTCCACGATTGAGACGCGAACACTTAGCGTCCCGAAGTCGACGCCGGCTACAATAGACACTTTACACAGGTCTCGTGACTCCGCGAGCGGACGAAGGGACTCACTCCTCTTCCCACTTCATGGTGCGGTCCAGAGCCTCGAGATACTCCTTCTGTTTCGATTCATATTCGTCCGAGAGGGTACGCAGCTTGGGATCGATGATCCAGTACATGATCAAGGCGCACGCAACCCCCAGCGCAACGCAAGGCAGGCCCCAGAAAGGGACCAGAAGACTCAGTCCAACCCCGATCGTCAGGAGCATGTAAGCGAGACAAGAGAAAAGGATCGCCCAGCCGTCTTCTTTCGTCCACTCGTCCGCGTCCTGAGGGGTCCATTCTCGACGAAACCAGTTGCTCATCAGACTCGAGCTCCAATCAATCCCTGCCTCTCGGCTTCCATTCTCACCGGCCGCCAGAAACCGATGGGTCGTGATTGGACGTAGTAGCGCACCAGCCGGTCCATGTCATCGGGCGGCGTCAAGAATGTGACGGGCAGATAAATAATAGTCCCCAGGGCCATGAGGAGCCAGAACTGCAGATAGTCCGGGAGTTCGGGCAAAACCCCAAAGGCCGGCAGCACCCAGACAATGAGCCAGCTGAGACCCAGATTGGCAATCCAGGAGGACAGGTAACCCCAGCTGTTGAAGCGCCACCAGACCACCTGCAGAATGTTGGGAAGCCACACTCCAGCGGCCATGATCCACAAAGCGAAGATGAGCCACTTGGTGATTTCCTCCATCATCGAGCCGTAGAGAAAAGAACCGAGAAGGACCACAATGGTCGCAACCCTGCCGACCCAGACAAGTTTTTTCTCGTTGGCATGGGGATTGACATAGTGGTGATAGAGGTCGCGAGTTATATACAGGGCTCCCAGGTTCAGCACGGTTGAAACGCTGGAAAGATGAATCGCCACAATGGCGGCGAAGAAAAACCCGATCATTCCGACCGGGAGATTCTCAAAACCGACCCTGAACCAGGCCATCTCGTAGTCCGCTGTTTCGGGGATGTCGGGATACAGAACGAAAAAGCCAAGCACGGCGGCGGCCCAGACGGAATTGCGTGTCAGCACCAGTGCAGTCCCCGCCCAGACGCTGTAGCTGGCATCCCGCACGGTACGGGCGGACTGGATGCGCTGGGCCTCGACGTACCAGTCAATCGTGGTTCCCATTCCGAAGCCTCCCAGCAACCCGATGAACAGCATCGTGAGAAACTAGGCCACCGGAAAGTCACCGTCGAAAAAGCCACTGAAGGCAAAGGGATTGAGCCGCCACAACTGGTCCATCTCTTCCAGGCGGGCGAAGATGCCCGAGGGTCCGCCGGCGGCAACGACTCCCCACACCGAAACAATGAGTATGGCAAAGAGGGCGATGATGCCCTGCTGCAGGTCGGCGATTACGACACCCCAGTAACCGGAGGCGAGTACGTAAATCGCCGGGACCGAGGAGAAGAGCACCAGGCCCACCCAGGTCTCCCAGCCGAACACGAAATGGCAGACTTTCCCCATGGCGATTCCAATCCAGCCCAGGATGAACATGTTCATGAAGACCTGCCAGCCGGCCACCCAGCCCCGCAGGAGTTCGCTGCCCAGACCACTGAACCTGAGGGTCTGCCATTCGGCCTGGCTGTAGGCCAGGGATCTCCGGAAGATGCGGGTGGAGACGAAGGCGCTGATGGCACACCAGGCGGAGAAGAAGGTGTACCAGATTCCGGCCATGCCGTGCCGATAGATCACGCCGGCAACCCACATGGGGGTGTCCGTTGCCGTGTGAGTGGCATAGACGGACGAGGCGGGCAGCCACCAGGGGAGACCCCTTCCAGCCAGGAAAAAGTCGGCCTCCGAACGTTTGCCCAGGCGGTAAAAGAGAACCCCGCTCAGGATCATCAGCACCAGAAACAGAGCGAACCAGATCCAGTCGAGAACGGTGAAAACCACCAAAGCCATGTGCTCAAAGCTCCCCACCGTAGAGTACGTTGGGATGCTCTGACTCGCAAGTCTGGAGATAACGCCTGCAGGTGCTGTGTCTTGAGTCTCGCCCTGCACGGCACTATCTTCTAGCCATGACACACACCCGACGAACCTTTTTCAAAACGACTGCTGTCGGCATGGGCGCAGCTCTCCCCCTGCGGGCCGAAGCGCCGACACCGGTATTTCCGTCGCTGGCTCAGCTGCGCGAGGCGCACGGGAGAAAGGGCATCATCCCACCCAACAAGACCTACCGCATGATGGAGTGGGAGTGCCACACACCCCCGGAAGGCAACTTCGAAGTCGACTTCGAAGAGGCGGTTAAAGCGGCCCGCGACGCCGGTGCCGAGAGCATGATGTTTTACTCTCAGGATCACTGGGGGCACGCTTTTTATCTCAGTGACGTCGCCGTGCGGCATCCGTCACTCGAGCAGGACGTTTTCGGCAGGGAAGTCGAGCTGGCGCACAAGCACGGCATGTCGGTCGTCTGTTACTACAGCCTGCAGTTCAACAACCAGATCGTACTCAAACATCCCGATTGGGGCTGGGTCGATGAGCAGGGCAGCCTGAAGACCCTTCGCTGGTACGTGACCAGTCTCAACAGTCCCTATCGTCAGTACGTCACGGCGATGATGGAGGAGCTTTTCTCGCGCTACGAAATCGACGAGCTGTTCCTGGACATCTTCGGTATCCAGTTTTACCTGTACCATCAGCGCGGCGTCGAACCGTTCGGGTACAGCAAGTATGACGAAGATGCCTGGAACCGGGACAACCCGGGTGATGCCTACCGGAAGGGCTTCCAGACGCCTGAAGGTTGGGAGCGTCGCTATCGCTGGCACCAGAAGCGCACCATGACCGACATGCTCGACGAGATCATCGCCATCATGCGCAGGCACCGTCCGGGCACTCTGCTTTCGCTCAACGGCGGCCCGGAATCGTTCCCCAACGACATCATGCAGAAGGTCGACTTCATCTATGCTGAACCGATCACAACGAAGACGGGCATCTCCATCGGCTCGATTCTCATGCGCGGCTGGGGGCGGCCCGACTACCAGGCCGGAGTGTTCAGCCGGCAAGGCTATCTCGATACCTTTCCGGGCTCCGTCCCCCGGGTCAAGGCCGACGCACTGATGGTACAGAATGCCCGCACTTTCATCGTGGGCAACGCCCCGATTATCGGCCACCTCGACGGGCAGGGCTTTTCGAAGCGCTGCTTTCAGGTCGCCGCTGAAACCTGGGAGGACGTTCGCGCCGTGGATGCGGCACTGGAAGGTGCAGCGCCGCTCACCAGCACCGCCGCGCTTTACAGTGAGAGCATGCGCTTGCAGCGGGCGACCGAGAAGCGACCGACGGCCTTTCGAGACTCGGTTGTGGGAGCCCTGGAGACGCTCACCTATTCGGGACGGCCGGTAGAGAGCATTCCCGAGTTTCGCCTGACGGACGAAGTGCTGAAGGAGTTCGAGCTACTCATTTTGCCGGAGGTGGATGTCCTGGCCTCCCGGCACGCCGAAGCGATTCGCCGCTGGGTGAGGGACGGCGGAACGCTCATTGCCACCGGGAAGTGCGGCCTCCTGGACGAGCAGCGTCGGGCGCGGTCGAACTTCGCTCTAGCCGATGTGCTGGGGGTGGATTACGAGTCCGAAGAGAAAAAGTACGCCTACGATCCCGAGGGACATTTCAAGGAAGGTGTAGTCCAGACCTACCTGCAGTCGACCGGGCACGCTTTGACAAAAACGCTGGCCACTAGCACCGTGGGCCTCCCGGGGACCTTCCTGCGACTGAAAAAGCATGCGGGGGCCGCCGAGATCTTCCGCTATCGGTTGCCGTGGATGGTGGAGGACCTGAAGAACAACAAGTGGTTCAACTGGGGCCCGCCGCCGCCCGGGAAGGAGTCCGCCGGCACGGCGGGTGTCTATCACAAGTTCGGCAAAGGCCAGGCCGTCTACCTGGGCGTTCCCCTCTTCGAAGGGGTGCGTGGCGACCTTGGGCCCGTCGTCTTTGACCGCCGGGATCGCTTCTGGATTCGTCAATGGGTTCCGCACCTGGTACGTCAGCTCACCCCCGATCCGATCGCGGAGCTGGAGTCCAAAGTGCTGGGCGAGTTCGTTCACGGGACGTTTTTCTACGACCAGAGCCGGCGTTACATACTCGTGCAGATTCTCAACGCCATCGAGCTGGCCACCGAAGCCCAGTATGTGACCGTTCCCGAAGTGCGGATTCGCCTCAATCCGAAGAGGCTCAACGTCACGGCGGCCCGTATGGTGTGGCCGGGGGAAAAGGATCTGGAGGTGTTCCGCCGAAACGGGAAGCTTCAGGTTTCAGTGCCCCACCCCGAACGTTACTCGGCTGTCTATCTGAAGCTGGCCTAGACCCGTAAGGAGTCCCCCCGGCTCTGCCGGGGAGGCAAGAGTTTGACAGTCGCACGGTCGCGCGCCAGGGAACTGTGTTTGCCGGCAAAGCAGCGTAGGGGCGACCCTGGTGGTCGCCTGTCACCCGGGCCGGCACAAGGCCGGCCCCTACCCGGAAGGTGTCGCGAAGTTGTTCCCGGCAACCGGAAGACATAGAATATCGCAGAGACCGACCCTTGAGCCGTCCAGGGGCCGGGAGTCCAGGGGCCGGGAGTCGTATTCATGAAGAGAGGTTTTCTCCCGTCTGTTTGCGTGCTCCTGCTCAACGCGGCCTATCTCTATTCCTTTGACTCGCCCTCTGTTTTCTATGTGTTCAACGTCTTCTTGCATGCCGGGGGCGGGCTCTTACTGACGCTGGCCCTGTGGCGAATCACTCGCGCTTCTTTTCGCGACTGGAGGGTGGAGACGCGCCTGGCTGCCGTGAGCGGGTTGCTGGCCGGATTGAGCGGCCTGCTGCTGATCTACACCGGGACATCCACTCCCTATTTGCCCTGGCTAACCCTGCACATCGTGCTCAGCATTGCGGCCGCGGGGCTCTTTCTGGCTCATCTGCTTCGAAACGGCGGATCCTGGATTCCAATGGCTCTGGCTCTGGCAGTTGCACTCACTATGCCCGGAGCCGTGAAGTCGTGGCGGGCCGCCTTCCCCGATCCTCTGAGCCGGATTTCGAATCCCGTTCCTCCCCCCACCTCTCTGGAGGGGGAAACGGCCGGCCCAGACAGCCCCTTCTTTCCCTCCGCAGCCAGAACCGACGTCGGTCACACGATTCCGTCGGAGTTTTTCATGAAACCGGAAAGCTGTGGACGGGTCGGTTGCCACCCGGACATCTATGACCAGTGGTCCTCGAGTGCTCACCGTTTTTCTTCCTTCAACAACCAGTGGTACCGCAAGTCCATTGAGTACATGCAGGACACGATTGGAACGAAGCCCTCGAGGTGGTGTGCCGGGTGCCACGACCATGCGGTCTTTTTCAACGGGATGATGGACACGCCGGCCAGGGAGCTTCTGGACCGCCCCGAGGCTCATGCGGGACTGACCTGCACTTCCTGTCATTCCATCGTGGCGGTCAACAGCAGCATGGGAAACGGCGATTTTGTCATCGAGTATCCCCCTCTGCACGATCTGGCGACGAGCGAGAATTTTTTCCTGCGAAGCATGCATGATTTCGTGGTTCATCTGGATCCCGGGCCTCACAAACAGACCTTCTTGAAACCCTTCTTTCGCGCTCAAACGGCTGAGTATTGCTCGAGTTGCCACAAAGTACACCTGGACATCCCGGTGAACCATTACCGCTGGTTCAGGGGCTTCAACGAGTACGACGGCTGGCAGTCCAGCGGGGTATCGGGACAGGGGGCCAGAAGTTTCTACTACCCGGCCAAGCCGATGCAATGCGTGGATTGCCATATGCCCCTGGTTCCTTCCGACGACAAGGCCAACATCGACGGCCACGTACACAGCCATCGTTTCCCGGGGGCCAACACTGCTGTTCCCGTCGCCAACCAGGATCAGGAACAGCTTCGCACCGTGGTGGAATTCCTGCAGGACGATCAGATCTCGGTGGACATCTTCGCTTTGAGTGAGGCCTCCGCGGAAGAGATGGACGAATCGTTCCGGGCTCCCAGCCTGGAATCGTTCCAGGTTACGAGCGGCTTCGCCGAAGGCGACGAGATGGGCTTTGCCGTGGGTCGGGGGACGGGTTACACGGAGGCTCGAACGGTGATCGCGCCCCTTGACCGGGTCCAGCCCCGGGTCCGGAGAGGGGAGACGGTCCGAATCGACGTGGTGGTCCGGACCAGGAAGGTCGGACACTTCTTTCCCGGTGGGACCGTCGACGCGTTTGATGTGTGGGTGGAGCTGAAGGCCGAGGACAATGAAGGCCGGTTGTTGTTCTGGAGCGGTTTCGTGCCCGAATCTGAGGGACGGAAAGGGCCGGTTGATCCGAGTGCCCATTTCTACAAGTCTTTTTTGCTGGATGAGCGCGGGAACCCGATTAACAAGCGCAACGCCTGGGCAGCCCGCTCGGTCCTCTATGTTCGTCTGATTCCCCCGGGGGCTGCCGACACGGTGCACTACCGGTTGACGATTCCAGAGGATGTGGGGGCTGAAATTCGCCTTACGGCCAAGGTCAACTACCGCAAGTTCTCCTGGTGGAACACGCAGTGGGCATTTGCCGGGATTCGCGACCCCGACGATCATCAGCCGGACATTGCTCCCGGTTACGATGATGGCCGCTGGATCTTTGCCGGTGACACTTCCCAGGTCTCCGGTCAGCTCAAGGAGATTCCGGATCTGCCGATCGTGACCATGGCCACCGACGACGTGACGTTGAAGGTTGGAGACGGCTCAGTGCAGCCGGCTCGAGAAGCTGTCCTGGACCAGCGAGACATCTTCCGCTGGAATGACTATGGAATCGGTCTTCTTCTGCAGGGCGACCTGAAAGCCGCGGAGTTGATCTTCGAGAAGGTCACCGAGATCGATCCGGGGTATGCCGACGGCTGGGTCAATATCGGCCGCGTGAGGGTGCGTGAGGGTCGGACCGCCGAGGCCCAGGAAGTCCTGAAGAGGGCTCTGGAGGTCGATCCGGAGCTGGCCAAGACCCATTATTTTCTGGCTTTGACCTACAAAACTCAGGGCCTTTACGATCAGGCTCTGGAGCATCTCCAAAGGGCTGCGGGTCAATACCCCCGGGACCGCGTGGTGCTCAACCAGATGGGCCGGATCCGGTTCCTGCGGCGTGAATTTCAGGCTGCGGTCGATATCCTGAAGCGGGTTCTACTGATAGA
>CBDBHK010000032.1:0-8872 GCA_965205615.1 Acidobacteriota bacterium
CGGCCGCAACCGAACGTCGTAGGGCACGCCAACCTGGCTGCGAATAAGCACCTGGCGTGCCCTACGTAACGGACAGTCTCCTGATTCAGTTCGGCATTCATCTGACAGAACGGCACGGCGTAAGCCTGCCGTTAAGCGGCCCTCCGGCCGTCCGGTAACACCTGAGCTTAGCGAACCGTGATGAAACGCCAGCGCATGGAGAAGTAGGCGAGGCTGACGAAACAGAGGGAAAAGAGGGTCAGAAACAGCAGCGGTGACAGCGGGCCGCTGAGCAGATCCTGGGCGGAGAAGAAGTCCGCCAGCGTCGTTTTCTCGAATGTGACGATGTTCATTTCCCAGTAGGGACCCGAGAAATCGGATATAGCTCCCTGTCGCAATGCGATCCGCTCGCTCAGACCGTCCACCTGCAACGAAGACTGGAATCCCCAGCGCTGTATGTTCAGCATCGCGGCCAGCCGGGTCCAGGTTGCGTCCACGGGAATGTCGGACAGCGGTCGAAGCAGTCCGCCGAACAGGAGCTGGGGAATGATCACCAGGGGAACCGCAGTCAAGGCAACGGTGCTGGATGCTGCCAGGCTGGAGATGAGAAGCCCCAGGCAGGCGGAGGTCAGTGAGACCAGCCACAGGATTCCCCACAGCTGGACAGTCCCAGCCAGAGGAAGCTGCAGGAGTACGGGCACGCACAGCAGCGTCAGAAGGCCGGTCTGGACCCCCCTCAGGAGGGCCTGAACCAGGACCTTGCTCGACAGGTAGGGCCCGAAGCCCGTGCAGGAGCGCACCTCACGACGCAGAATCGCTTTCTCCGAGACAATCTCGCGGCAGCCCCCCAGGGTCCCGAACCAGATACTGGAGGCGATCAGTACGAAGTAGATAGACGCTCTTAGCCGTCCAGCCGGCGGGCTGAAAACATTGCGGCTTCTCTCGGCCTCCTGCTTGGCCTTCTCGAAAAGGGTGTCGACTTCGACCGTGTCACGGCGGGCTTCCACCGGAGCCTTGGCCTGGTCGAAGAAGTAGATCGTGGTGGCGAACTTGTCGAAGTCCCGGGTATCCCCGTCCAGGCTCTGAAAGGCGACCAGGATGAGCAGAGCGATGACGGGTGCCTGCAGCAGACTCAGCATCAGGTTGGAGCGGTCCGAAAACAGGACGGCCAGGTTTCTCTCGGCCAGGCTCCAGACCCTGGAGAGGGTTCGACCCAGCTGCAGATTGAATCCGGAGCGCCGATCTTCTCTCTCTCCGGGCTCCGCGTCCGAGGGCAGCGGGAGAGAGGTCCGCGCAGGCGGCGATTCGTCGAACGACTTCGCCAGCTCCTGCGCCGAGGCCGAATCGGACACGACGTCCATGACGTACTCGGCCGGATTGGCGGATTCGCAGCGGGAGCCGGTCACCATTTCGAAGTAATCGACGATTCCCTCGGCAGGGCCGTAATAGGCGATTCGCCCCCCATAGGTGAGCGCCAGAATCTGATCAAAGTGGGTGAAGGCAAAGCGGCTGGGCTGATGGATGGTCGCAGCCACGGTAATCACTTCGTCGGTGCTGATTCTCCTGAGCAGGTCGACAATGCGATCGGCATCGGACGAGGAGAGTCCGGTGGTCGGCTCGTCCAGGAAGAGCAGCACGGGTCGGGCAATCAGCTCGTGAGCGATATTGGCCCGTTTTCTCTCTCCGCCGCTCAGGCCTCGCCGACCTCCGTTAGAAGAACCGATCAGTGTGTGGAGAAACTTTGAGGCCCGCTCTCCCTCGAAACCGAGTTGACCGCAGGTATCCTGGATCAGCCGGTTGCGAACGCTCTTCCTCATGTCGGGAAACTTGAGCTGCAGGCGATAGTCCAGGGACTGTTGAACGGTCAGGTCGGAGAAAAGAACATCTCCCTGAGGGACATATCCGACGAAGTCGCGAAGCACCCGGAGATCCCGGTTGGGGTCGAAGGTCCCTCCAATCGTGACCAGGCCGTCGTCCGCTTTCAGATACCCGGCCAGCAGGTTGAGGAGAACGGTCTTACCGCAACCAGCCGGTCCCATGATCGCGGTCAGGCTCCCGGGCGTAGCCCGCAGATAGGCACCGTTGCAAAGCCAGAACTCCTTTTGCGACGATAGTTTGAGATAGAGACGCGTAGTATCAACTCCAACTCGATCGGCGCCCAGGAAAAACTTGGGGCTGAGCTGGAGAAAAACTTCGGAGAGGAGTATCTCGTCGTAGCGGGTGACCTCCTGCCAGGATCCCCGGCGCAGGGGGTTGCCGTTCATCCACGCGCCATCGGAGGAGACCAGGCTTTTCAGGAACAGCCGGCCGCCCTTGCGCCGTAGAATGGCCTGGTGATCTTCCAGACCGTCCAGTCGAACATCATTTTCTTCAGCTCTCCCAATGGAGATTTCAAAGTCTCCCTGGAGGCTCAGTTCAATGTTGGCAGGGCCCACTTTTTGCCACCCTTAGATTGCTGTTTCTCCTGTGAACATCCCATCATGAATCACAATGCCGCCAGGAAAAGTGCGCCTCATCACCGGACGGGAACGGACCGTTGACTGTTGACCGTTGACCTGGAATGGGGAGCGTCGAACACAAAGCGGGAGACGCCTCAGGCCGCCGACCAGCACTGGCACCCCGATGGCGAAACACCCGTAGGGCACGCCAACCTGGCGTGCCGAGCGTAGCAGGCCACCTCCCGAGTTCAGTTCGGCACGGTTGATAACCGTGCCCTACAAATCATTCTCGATCACCACCTCAGCGCCGCGTCCACCAGTGAGTTATGTTTCCAAGCGCGTCAACGTCAGACACTCCGACGATAGCAAGCCCAAAATGATATCGTCACGGAGGCCCCATTGACTTCCCCTGTCGAGAAGACTTCTGCGGTTTCAAGTAATGAAAGAACTCGCCCTGCAACACCTCCGTACCGCCCTCGGTGATGAGACCGCAACGTTCCGTGCCGGGCAATGGGAGAGCATAGAGTCGCTGCTAAATCGGCAGCGAATACTGGTGGTGCAACGCACCGGCTGGGGCAAGAGCATGGTCTACTTTCTTGCCACACGGCTATTGCGGGATGCCGGCGAGGGCGTCAGTCTTCTCATCTCCCCTTTGCTCTCCTTGATGCGTAATCAGCTCGAAGCGGCCTCCCGGATCGGTGTCAGGGCAGCCACCATCAACAGCAGCAACACAGATGAATGGAAAAAGATCGAGCAGGAATTGCGGCAGGACACCATCGATATCCTGCTGGTGTCTCCAGAACGCTTCGCCAACCAGCAGTTCAACGCAAATATCCTGGCCGATGTTGCAGACAGGATCGGACTATTCATCGTCGACGAGGCTCACTGCATTTCGGACTGGGGGCATGACTTTCGACCCGATTACCGACGCATCGTAGGGATCCTCCAGGCCTTACCGCCCAACGTCCCCGTACTGGCGACAACGGCGACAGCTAATGACCGTGTCGTGAACGATGTAATGGGGCAGCTGGGCGAGAGCATTGAATTGGTTCGAGGGCCTTTGGTCCGCGAAAGCCTCAAGCTGCAGAACATCACACTGCCGAGCCCCGCGGCTCGCATGGCCTGGCTGGCCGGGACGATCCCTCAACTGCCGGGCAGCGGGATTGTCTACACCCTGACGGTTCGTGACGCGGAGCGCGTAGCGGAATGGCTACGAATGAATGGCATTGTGGCAGCGGCGTATCATGCGGCTCTGATCCCGCGTGACGACGAACCCTCGCCGCGGGAGCTACTGGAGCAACAGCTCCTGAACAACGAACTTAAGGTACTGGTGGCGACTGTAGCCCTGGGAGTGGGATTCGATAAGCCCGACCTTGGTTTCGTCATCCACTTTCAGCGTCCTGCATCGGTCGTCCATTACTACCAACAGGTCGGCCGAGCCGGGCGAGCGGTCGAAGAGGCGTACGGAATCCTCTTGCACGGTGAGGAAGACGACGAGATCGCTGATTTTTTCATCCGCAGTGCGTTTCCTCCCCAGCAACACGTGGAGGCGGGACTGGGGGCTCTTGACGCTGCTGATGAGGGTTTGTCGATTCTTCAAATGGAAGCCTGTTTGAATCTGAGACGCACCGAACTGAAAAAAACTCTGAACTACCTTTCCGTCGAATCGCCCTCTCCCGTCACCAAGATAGGGGCGAAATGGAACGCTACGGCCCGGGCCGCCACCTATCATATCGACCACCAGCACATCCGGACGATCACGGCCATTCGACACCAGGAACAGGAACAGATGAAGTCGTATATGAAGTACGGCGGATGCCTGATGGAGTTTTTAGAACGCGCGCTGGACGACCCCGCCGCTCGTCCCTGTGGCCAGTGCCAGGGATGCAGGGGAGCGCCGCTCTTGCCGCACACGTATGATAGCGATCTTGTCAACCGCGCAGCCATTTTCCTGCAGCGCAGCTATCAGACGATTCCGGCCCGAAAGCTGTGGCCTCCCGGCGGCGCACTTCCCTCCTATGGCTTCACAGGCCGGATCCAGGCCGGCCAGTGTGCAGAAGAAGGGCGAGTTTTATGTCTCTGGCGGGATGCCGGATGGGGACAGCTGGTAGCTTCTGGAAGATGCGATTCGAAGCGATTTGATGATAAACTCGTGTCAGCCTGCGTCGAGATGATTCAGCAGTGGAACCCCCAGCCTGCGGTCCGTTGGGTCAGTTGTATTCCGTCCTTGATTGACGGTGAATTGGTACCGGATTTTGCCGCCAGGCTGGCCCGGGCCCTCGCTATTCCTTTTTCCCCCTGCATCTCGAAAGAGCGCGCGAATTCCCCTCAGAAGAAGCTGCACAACAGTTTCCAACAAGCCGGGAATCTGGACGGTATATTCGGGGTAGATCAGAAGAATGTACTCGAAGGGCCATGCCTTCTGGTCGACGACATCGTAGACTCCCGCTGGACCCTGACGGTAGTTGCAGCACTGCTCCGACGCTCGGGGTGCGAGTCCGTGTTGCCCTTGGCTCTGGCCCGGAACTCGCGCGGTATGGACTAGTGCACTGTCCGGAAAGTTCACGCCGCTACTTCGGGCGTCTTTTCGCCGACAGCTTTGTTACGCTACCTCGAAATACTCCCGGCATTGCTGCGTCGCGCGCCTCACTGACGACGAAAATCCCCGAATTAACCCCGTCCCGAATTAACCACGCGAACTTCCCGGACAGTACACTAGCATGAAACTGAGCCATGAAACTGAGTGACGACGCGAAAGCAATACTGATGCTCTGTGGACGCCTGAGCAGACAGTCGAGCATCGAGCCGCTAAAGCAGCGGCAGTACAATCAAGTTGCCGACTGGCTGCGCGAACAGTCGTTGCGTCCCGCAGATCTCCTCGAAGCTGAAACCATACCCCGGGCCGCTCAGGGCACGGGCATTCCAGAACAGCAATTGGCCGATCTGCTCAACCGCGGACTTCAACTCGGATTTGCAGTCGAGTCCTGGAACCGTAACGGCATCTGGGTCGTCTGTCGCAGCGATCCAGACTACCCCTCTCGATTGAAGACTCACCTCGAGGAACAAGCACCACCTGTCCTGTTTGGGGCCGGCGACCGATCCCTTCTGCGGGGAGGAGGCCTGGCTATCGTCGGATCTCGCAAGGTCGATACGAGCGGGGAGGATTTCGCACGCGAGGTCGCTGCATGGTGTGCTCGAGAAGGTCTGCCCGTAGTTTCGGGGGGAGCCCGCGGAGTCGATCACTTCGCTATGCAGAGCGCACTGAACGCCGGTGGCTGTGTGATGGGGGTTCTGGCCGACAATCTTCTCCGAAAAAGCGTTGCCCGAGAGGCTCGCCCCGCCCTATCCGAAGACCGTTTACTATTGATTTCTCCTTATCATCCGGAAGCTCGCTTCACCGCCGGAACCGCCATGGTCCGCAACAGGTTGATCTATGCGATGGCCGACTATGGTCTGGTTGTCAGTGCCGAATACAAAAGAGGCGGCACCTGGGCCGGTGCTGAAGAGGAACTGAAGCGTCGGGCCGCAAGATCGGTCTATGTAAGGACGACTGGCGATGTTCCCGGTGGCAACCCAAAGCTACTAGATCTCGGGGCGCTGGCGTTTCCTGAAAGCTGGCTGGACCGAACCCCGGCAGCAGTACTGGACCCAACCGTCCCTGAGAAGCCGGTGTCTCGGGTGCCCGAGAATCTTCCCTTGTTTCCGGATCCGCCAACCACCCCCGAGGAATAGTGTCCACAGAACGGCAAGGCGTAAGCCTGCCGTTAGCGGCCCTCAGCCGCACAATTCACGCCAGTTGACAGGTGCATATAATCTATGCGATGTTTTATGCATGAGAACGACGCTGGACATCGATGCCGAGCTCCTCAATGAGGCCATGCAGGTAACGGGCGCTCCGACGAAGACGGCTGCGGTCCACCTGGGGCTCAAGGCACTCGTCGATGAAGCGGCACGCAGCCGCCTTGCGGCCCTGGGAGGCAGCATGCCCGAGGCCACTGCGCCGCGTCGGCGACGCCCCGGGCAGGAATCGAGCCATTGACGCTGGCTGACACCTCGGTCTGGGTCGATTTCTTCCGCGGGGTGTCCCGTGCCGGCGCCCTCGGGGATCTCCTTGAAGCCAATGAGATCTTACTCCACCCCTGGGTCCTGGGCGAGCTGGTTCTCGGCAGTCTGGGTCCCCGGCAAGCCTCGGTGATCGCGGATCTGCAACTCCTTCCTGCCGCTCCAGGCGTCCCGGACGACGAGGTGCTGGGCTTCGTGGTGGGCCGACAGCTCTCCGGTCGAGGCATCGGCTGGGTCGACGCCCACCTTCTGGCCTCTGCCCTTGTCAGTCGCTGCCGCCTCTGGACATTCGACCGGGCGCTGGCGGGGGCAGCCGAGCATCTTGGCCTGGCCACCAGCCCCTGACTCAAGGCAGACGCAGGGGTCTGCCCAGGCCGATCTCCTCACTGGTTTTTATCGTAATCAAAACGTCGATTCAGGCAAGACGATCCTCGGGTTTTTTGGCCATGGCCATTTTCAGGACGTCATCCAAGTCGGGTGGTAATTCGGCGTTGAGAGCGGACACGCTGGGGACGGGTTCCTGCACATGCTTGAGGATGGTGGCCAGAGGACTCTCTCCCGTGAAGGGCAATTCCCCGGCCGCCATCTCGAAAATCATCACGCCCAGCGAATAAATGTCGGCACGATGGTCGATATCGCGGCTACCATGACCCTGCTCGGGAGCCATGTAGTCCGGGGTGCCGAACGTAGCGGACTGGCTCCTGGTTCAGGTTTGGTTGACGATCGCTACCTCACGCACGATTCAGGTATTGGGTCTAGTTGATTGAACGTACGATATAGCGTACGCTAGGAACGCCATGAAGACAATTACTGCGACCGAAGCACGAGCCAATCTCTACCGGCTCTTGGACGAAGCTGCCGAATCCAACGAGCCGATCCAGATCACGGGCAGGCGTCACAACGCCGTCCTCCTGTCAGAGGAGGATTGGCGTGCATTAGAGGAGACTCTGCATCTCGTATCGATCCCGGGCATGCGCGACTCTATTCGTGAGGGAATGGAGGCACCCGTAGATGAGTGCTCTGAAGATCCGGGGTGGTAAAGCAGAGTTGGCGACTGGTCTTTACCAGGCAGGCGCGAAAAGATGCCAGGAAGATCGCCCGGGCGAGTCTCAGGGATAAGGTAGAATCCCTTCTCGAGATTCTCAGAAACGACCCTTTCGACAGTCCGCCCCGTTACGAAAAGCTCCTGGGTGATCTGTCCGGCGCCTACTCAAGACGAATCAACATACAGCACAGACTTGTTTACCAGGTCCTAACTGAGGAGAAAACGGTCAAGGTGCTGCGAATGTGGACACACTACGAGTAAACATGACCGGGTTTCCGGGATCGGGCAGACCCTTGAATCCCTTTAGGGGAATTGGTATCACCAACATCATGAATGCAAAGCTGAAGTTGTTCGTGCTGAGTGCGGTCTGGTTGTTGGGTCTTGGATTAGCCATGGCGGCGACTCCACCCAACGTGGTCATGCTGATCTCTGACGATCAGACCTGGACTGACTTCGGATTCATGGGCCATCCGGAGATCCGCACGCCAAACCTGGACCGGTTAGCCTCACAGGGTCTATTTTTTCCGCGCGGCTACGTGACGGCAAGCCTGTGCCGGCCCAGCCTGGCGACCATGATTACGGGGCTCTATCCTCACCAGAGTAAGATCGTCAACAACTACGCCATGGGCACTCCGTCTCTCGACAATCGCCCCTACCTGAAGGTCCGGACCGGCGAATACTGGCAAAAACACCTGGAAATGCTTCATCTCTTAGACTTTGTTCCCACCCTGCCGGGCATGCTCGGTGAATGGGGCTACAAGAGCCTTCAAACGGGCAAATGGTGGGAGGGACATTTCGGCCGGGGTGGTTTCACCGCTGGAATGACACTGGGGACTCCCAGCCAGGTCGCGACGACAACAGTGGCCGCTAACTGGCGCGGCGGTGACCGCGGCATTGCCATCGGGCGCGATGTCGGAATGAAGCCGATCTTCGATTTCATCGAAGAAACAGGGGACCGTCCCTTTTTCGTCTGGTATGCTCCTGCGATCCCACACAACCCGCACAATCCACCGCGGCGTCTGCTCGACAAGTACATCGACAAGACCGAGTCGATTCATATCGCACGCTATTGGGCTATGTGCGAATGGTTTGATGAAACCTGCGGCGAGTTATTGGATTACCTGGATCGGCACGGCCTGGCAGACAACACACTGGTGGTTTTCGTCACCGACAACGGATACATCCAGCGAGCCGAAGCCCCGGGGCCTGACTACGCGAGATCCAAGAGCTCCGTGTACGATGGGGGCATTCGGACGCCCATCATCCTGCGCTGGCCGGAGCGGATTCAGCCGGGGCGGATCGAGACCCCGGTCAGCAGCGTCGATCTGGTCCCCACGATTTTGCGCGC
>CBDBHK010000033.1:0-188986 GCA_965205615.1 Acidobacteriota bacterium
GGCCCAGGAGCCCCAGAATCTGTGTGGCCTTGAGCCCGTTGGAATGGCCGTTTCCGCGGATCTGGCGGGCCAGGTTGATGTTGTCCTGCGCGGTCAATGTAGAGAGAAGGTTGAAGCGCTGGAAGACGAAACCCACCTTGCGGCGTCGGATCTCTGTTCTTTCACCGTCGGAAACTCCGGTAATATCGGTATCATCGACCGTAATCCGCCCCCGGGTTGGAGTCAAAAGACCGCCCATCAGGTGAAGCAAAGTCGACTTGCCGCATCCGCTGGGACCCATCACCGCGACGAACTCGCCCTCCCGGACCGTCATGTCCACCCCGTTCAGTGCCGGGACATCGACCCTTCCCACCTGGTAGATCATGTGGACATCGTCTACCACGATGACATTTTTGCGTTTTTTCAGTTCCACCGGATCACTCATAACCAAGTGCCTTAATCGGGTCCAGGCGGGCAGCCTTGAGGGCGGGATACAGCGCCCCCAGAGTCCCCCCCACAATCGCCATTGTGGCTGCAGCCAACCTCCAGGAACCAGAAATATCCACAGGTAGATTGGGAGCAACACTCACTATCACGTGAATCGCCAACCAAGTCAACAGAAAACCCGCTCCAACTCCGATCCCACAGATTACCAGAGACTCTTTGAGAATCAGTGCGATGATGAAGCCCCTGGAAGCCCCCAGGGATTTCAGGATCCCTATTTCGCGGGTCCGTTCCATGATCGTGCTGTACATCGCCAGCAGGATCATCAAGAAACTGATCAGCGCCGACAGCGCCACCATGGCGGTGATGAACGGTTTCAGGACGGGCGTGGTCGATGTCATCAGATCCGGGAGCTCAGAAGTTCTAGTAATCTTATAACCCTTGAACCTGTCCTTCAACCGCCCGGCCACGATCAGGTCGGTCGTTTCGTCGGCAGCCCGGACGAAAAACATTGTGGCTTTACCGGGGGTTCCGTTCAAGCTCTGCAGAGTCTGTAGCGGCATCATTACACGTGCCCCCACGCCGGCTTCGAAGATTCCTGCCACGCGGAAGGAAGTTCCCAGTAATTCCAGACGATCTCCCAGCCCCAGTTCCCTGGACTCGGAGTAGAGGGTATCGACAATAACTTCGTCCAGATCACCAAACAGCTGGCCTGACACGATCCGAAAGCTCCTGCTGACGTTCTGGAAGCTTCTCTTTTCAATACCGTTGACGAGATGGAATTCGTCGCCCAGAAACTTTGTGAGCATGGGCGTCACCGCCGCCACCCCTTCCACCTCGGCGATCTTCTCACCAATGCGGACGGGAACGGTCCCGCTGTTGATCGCCGCCAGCAGGGAACCGTCAGAAGGTTGGACCATCACATCGCCCAAACGCCGTGTGCGGGCCGAAAAGTCATTCAGCTGGCCGTAAGAAAGGCCCACGCTGACCAGGATCAGGGCCACGCCAAGGGCCACCGCCGAAACACTCACGACCGTCCGCGTCGGCCTCTGTTTCAGGTTCGAGACAATGAGTTTGAACATCCTTCGTCCAGCCAGGGGCTTTAAGGCGTGCCCCGGTTCAATTATCCTCCAGTCCGGTGTCGTCTACGATTACGACCTCTGCTCTGGGAGGCTTCGGTATGTAGAAGGAACTCTCCTCGACACTGCGGTTCCGGACGACCTTGTCCGGTTGAAACTGGAATCGAATCTGGTAGTGCTCGGGAATCCTTTCCATCGCTATGGTGCTGGCGATGTCCCCCGGCTCCGACACGACTGCGCCTGTATATCGGATGTCGCTGAGCAGCTTTCCGCAGTCGTAATACTGCTGACGGGTCAAGTCAAAGTTCTGTCGCTCGAGCCACAGCTTGCGTCTCAGGCAACCCTGGCCAGTGGCGCGGTCCCACGAGACCTCGTGTATCACATAGGATTTGCGTTGGGAATCCTGTGCCTCCTCCAGCAGGTGCACGGTACCGGATTCAGACGAGTTCAGGGGCTCGACCAGAATAGCCTGAAGCAGATGCTCCGGCCGCACGCTGTGTAAGGGCTCGTTCGAACTGGTCCGGACATCCGTCCTGCCTGTCAGGTACTTGTTTTCGCGGGGCACCCAGATCTGAAATTCACGGCTGTCCGACGCCATCGTGACCACCGACGAACTGGTTACGGGGTTCAATATGTTGACATAGATCCAATTCGGCCTCTTGGTGACCAGATGACCTTTTGCGGAAGGGTACTCCTTGAGGTACCCGGCCTCGATGGAACCGCCCGTGAATTTAACCTGAAACCGACTCACGGTGAGGGTCTCTACTTCAGCGTAGCGGTTGTTCACGTGCTCGATCAATTCATCCAGGGTGGCCGTCCGGGCAGCCGAGTAGCCGAGTGGAGTGATCTGGGGTGTGTCTTTAGGACCGCAACCTGTCACGCCGACGCCGGCCAGAAGAAACGGCAGTGGTACTAGAAACGAGAGCTTACTCATGAGTCCTCCCGGCCCTGTATTCGAGGCTTCAAGACGAGAAACCAGAGAACCAGAACCAGAATCAGAATCAGGATGCCAGCACCTGCCGCATGAACGTGCTCTTGAAAGAAGTGTCCCGCCCACTCGCCGTAGAGAACGGCCAGCGCTCCCCAGGTAAAATAGCGGAGGCTCCGGCCCAGGGCCACAGCCGCCAGAAACCGTGGGAAGGGAAGACCGAACGCCCCCGCTGACAGGACGAAAACCTTGAAAGGCGCCGGTGGCGGAAGTAGTGACGGAACAACGATAGCCAGCACGCCCCGGCGTTGATAGAGTTCCTGAATCTTTCTGATACCTGGACGATGCAGTCGTTTTTCGACGAAGCCTCCACCCTTGGTGCCCACCATGTAAAGGAGGGAACACCCAATGACTGAGCCGGTTGTCGTCATGATGGCGTAATACACCATGTTGAGCCACGTCCCTCCCGTCGAGAGGACGATCATCAGGATGTCGTTTCCTTCGGGAATCGACAGGAAAGAGGAATCGAGCAGGGCCAGAACCAGGAGTCCCGGTCCGCCCAATCCAAGAACCAGCTGGTACAGGGCTTGAAAAAAGGCCTGCAGCCGTCCCAGAAAACCGCTCGAAGCGGCCAGAATCAACCAGTTCATCTCGGCTCAAATTGGGTAATGATACCACGCGCATTTGCGACCGTAGCCGGGCGCTTCCTTTCACAATATGGTGATCCCAAATCAGGTCATCCTGTTTCTACAGGGAGACACTAAGCAAGAAGAGTGCCAGAACCGACCCAATAGTTCGGTTATCTCTCCGGTCGAACGGGAGTCCACCGCTGCCAGCGGCTGGAATCAGCGTTCCAGCGGGCTTCCGGGGGCGTCCACTGGTAGAACGGGCCGTTTCCAGTACACGAAAGCGCAAGGAATCAGAGAATCGCGAATCTGCCTTAGGGTCCCACTCTGGGATGGGTGAACCCCCTCGCCTTTAGGCGAAGCCTTCAGGAGGCTTGGGGGTACACTGCGGAGGTGTCTGAGTATCGGAAAAGTTCGCATGCAGTGTATCGGCTGAGATATCACTTTGTGTTCATCACCAAGTACCGCAAGCCGGCTCTGCGAGGAGAGATCGGGCAAGAGGTGCGGGATCTGACGCGAGAGATTTGCCGATCGTTGGATATCGAGATCGTGAAGGGGCATGTGCGACCCGATCATGTGCATTTGTTGTTGGATGTGCCGCCGAGATTGGCGCCGAGCCGAGTGATGCAGGCGATCAAAGGGAAAACGTCGCATCATCTACTGCAAGATCACCGCAAGTTGCGCAAGGAGTTTTGGGGACGACATCTTTGGGCACGAGGGTACTTCGTGGCGACGACTGGGAATGTGAGCGATACGATGGTTGCAGAGTATATAGAAACCCAAGATGTCGAGACCCGAGACGACGATTTTCGGGTCACTGAGTAGGCAGCCTGCGAGCGAAGCGAGGTCTTTAGGCGACTTCAGTCGCATGTCGAATCCACCGCCTTCAGGCGGTGGAGAGTGGGACCCTTCTCAAGATGGAAATACTGGCACAAGCTGTCGTGGAAATCTGGCACCCGGCGGGTGCCTGCGAGGAGTTTCTGGACGGGCTGCTAGTCCCAGACGAACACGTTTCGGCCCTCCGCGGCATCCCTCGCGGAAGGGGTGATGATGGTTCGACTGCTCACCGCGATTCGACTCCCGTTACGAACAGCATTCCGGACGTCCTCTTCGCAGACAAAGTCCTTGGCCGGTCCACCCCCCCCGGCATGCTTCGGAGCGGCGGAGGCGGTTGAGGGCGGAGGCGCCGCCGTCTCCACAGGAACGGTTCTCTCCCGCACATAGTCTTCGACGGTCGTCCGCACCACTTCGCGTAGATCGATTGCAAGCTGTTGACTAACGCTCTCCCTTTCCACGGGTGGCGGCTCCGAGATGGTTTCTTCATCGTCAACCGAGTCAAATACGATCTCCTCGATGGGACGCGTCTCACGGGCCAGCCTCTTGATGTTGATCAGATGTAGCGGCGTGATGTTGTCGGAAGTGATGTTCCCGCCCGGTGTCCCACAGCCCAGCGTCATCGAGGGCGGAACACTTGTCGTGAGCCCGACAGATCCGTGAGTTGCGGGTGTGTTGACGCAGATTCGGTAAGCCGGCTTGTGCAGGCCGAACTCCATGATAATGTCTTCGTCTTCGGAATGGATGGCCAGGGTGTGGCCGAGGCCCCCGAAGTTAAGGATCTCAATACATCTTTGGCAACCGGCTTCCCATCCATCCTCCACGTAAAAGGCCAGTACAGGGGACAGCTTTTCCATAGAAAGAGGGTGGTCACGGCCAACGCCCAGAGGCCGGCCGACAAGACAGACAACATCGTCCGGAACGGAAAATCCGGCCGACTCGGCGATGAACTGGGGAGATTTCCCCACGATTGCCGTATTGAGTCCGCCCTGGGGAAGTTGCAAGAGTCGCTCGAGCAGGGCGCTTTCCTGGTCGTTGAGAAGGTAGGCGTGGTTATTTTCAAGTTCAGCCAGGACAGCGTCTTCAACCGGCAGGTCGCAAACGATAGCCTGCTCCGACGAGCACAACAGGCCATGGTCGAAGGTCTTCCCGGCAACAACGTCCCGGACCGCTTTCTTCACGTTCGCAGTACGCTCAATGAAGGCTGGAACATTGCCCGGTCCGACGCCAAAGGCAGGTTTCCCGGAAGAATAGGCTGCCCGAACGAGCCCCGGCCCCCCGGTCGCGAGAATCATTCGAGTGGCTCGATTCTGCATCAACTCGGTCGTTCCTTCCCGGGTTACCCGCTTCATACATCCGATACAGCCACGGGGGGCACCGGCCTCGAGCGCAGCTTCGTACATCACACGCGCCGTTTCGGCGGTGCAGTCGACGGCTTGAGGATGAGGGCTCAGGACAATGGTGTTTCGTCCCTTCAGGGTTGCCAGAATTTTGAAAATGGCCGTGGATGTCGGGTTTGTCGTGGGCACAATTGCGGCCACAACCCCCACGGGAACCGCAATGTCCATGACCTTTTTCTCTTTGTTCTCGGCAATCACCCCGCAGGTCTTCAGGCCACGAATGTAGCCATAGATATCGACCGCCGCAAAGAGATTCTTAATGGTCTTGTCGGCAACCTTCCCGCGGCCGGTCTCCTCGACGGCCAGGCGAGCAAGGCTGGCAGCCTCACTTCGGGCAGCTCCGGCCATGGCCTCGATGATTCTGTCGACCTGCTCCTGGGTGAAGCGGCTCAACTTTTCACCCGCGGCGGCCGCCTGCTCGAGAAGAGTACGAGCTTCCTGTACCGAGAGAAGGTCCCGATCCTTTAATGCCGCCAAGGGTTACTTCTTACTGGTGGCCGAAGCAGGCTGGGGAAGGATCTTTTCAACTTCCTCGTGGGGACGCGGGATGACATGGACGCTGACCAGTTCGCCGACTCGCCGGGCCGCCGCCGCCCCCGCGTCGGTGGCCGCTTTGATAGCCCCTACACTGCCGCGGACCAAAACCGTGACATAGCCGGCGCCGATGTACTCCTTGCCGAGCAGCACCACGTTGGCCGCCTTAACCATCGCGTCGGCAGCTTCCACTGCTCCCACAAAACCTTTGGTTTCGATCATGCCCAGGGCTTCTAAAGACATCCGAAACAATCTCCCCAGCTTCTCCGATGAATATGATGACGGGTGGACGCTATCACGGCCCACAGGTGCAGTCAACGTTGGCAGCCCCGACCAAACGAAACAGAACGGCACGGCGTCAGCCGGCAGCCACCCTTCACTAGCAACGAGGCCGACAGTAGCGCGCGTGACCAACAAGCGCGTCCCTCCCAAGCCAACACGCGCTTACTTCGTGCGCGCTACTGACTCTCCGGCGAGAGCGCACAACAGAAAAACGGTGAGCTGACGCTCTACCGTTCTCTAGCCCGGATTATGCAAGAACCGTAGTTCGGTGTTGAAAAACGACTCGAGAAGTGGCCCAACTCGGAAGCGGGCAGGTGTGACAGGCGGATTTGCGAAGGATATGGGTTGGCGAGGCGTCTGAGTGGTTTGGGGAGTGAATTTCAGACAGATCTGGGCCTGGATGAGTGTCGGAAGCGGTTTTTCGGGGGAGCTGGGAAAAGCTAACTGGAGTTCAGGCGACTCAAGACGAGGTGGAAGAGGGGTTGTTCGGGAAAGGCTGAGGAAAGATGGACCCAGATGCGTCGAGTGGTTTGTCGGATCCGGGCCCCAATCTTGAGGATCCGACGACGTAAGGTTTCGATTTCGAGCTTGTGCCAGGGGGTTCCGTGAAGATAGTCGCGCAGGCGAACGAACATCTGGTAAGCCAGTGCATGCAGGAGGAGTCGAAACTGATTGGCCAGGAATCGATGACAGCTGAGTCGGTCCATGCTCAGATGATTTGTGAAGGCCTTGATGAAGTTCTCGGTCTGCCCTCGGTTTGTGTAGTGGTCATAAAGTGATTGGGAGCAGAGATCGTCCCGGTTGGTAACTACAAAGCGACGATTGATCCCACGCTGATCGACCTCCACTTTGACAATGACGCGACGGGATCGATCCCAGCTGTGGGCTCGATAAAGAAACTCGTCACACTGACGCTGTTTTTCCTCCAGCTCAAGGAACCTTTCCCGAGTCGAATCCAGCAGGGGCTCGACCACTCGCTGCAGGCGAGGGTTTCGGCTTAACCCGATGACATATTGGAGTTTATTCTCTTCACATTCACAGAACTCGTAGAGCCGAGGCGTGGCAAAGCCGCTGTCGGCCCGAATCTCAATCTCGACATCCGTCCCCACTGCTTGTCGGATGGCCTCCACGACTCGCTTCAGAATGGGCACGATGTGAGAGGCAGCCCCCTTGTTGCCAGGTCTCAACACGGCACAGACCAGGTCTCCCGTGTCGGCATCGAAGATCAGCAAAGGATGCAAAATGTGGTTTCGGTAATACCCGTGGTAGAAGGAGAACTCCTGTTGGCCGTGAGTGTGGTCGTCGGTACTGTCCAGATCCAGGATGATCTTGCTGGGACGTCTCTTCTTCAGGGAGCGCACATAACGGCCTAGCAGCCACCGGCTCAGACGCATCAGATCCTTCTTGGTGACGGAGTTCTCCAGGCGGGAGAAAGTCGGCTGGGTGGCCAAATCGGGATCGCTCTCTGGCAACTGATCACAGACTGTCTTGAGCATCGGATCCGAGCGCAGCGTATCGGCGTCGTTACAGTCTTCGTAGCCGGCCACGATCTGCAAGACTCGTTGTCGGATCAACTTCAACAGGTCATGACGAATGTAGCGTTGGTCTCGACTTTCCGCAATACAGGAACTGAAGCCCTCGCACAATCGATGTTGACGATCCAGCGATCCAAACAACAACCATCCTGCGTCGGAAGTGAGGCTCCCCCCATCAAAACGAGCCGTGATGTTTCTGTGGCTATGAAATGGCAGGGTATTCTGGCAGACTGTTTTTGACATTGCCGTAGCTCCTGTTTAGGGTCTTTGTTTCTCTAAACCCTTTTATATCAGAGAGCTACGGCCTTTTTTCTGGGCCCACATCTCACTTGAATTTAGATCTCTTGCATAATCCGGGCTAGAGTACGAGTCCTGACGGCATGACCCTTCTGTTCTTACTCCTGGCGGTTCTGTTCCTGGCCTTCAGCAACGGAGCCAACGACAACTTCAAAGGGGTCGCGACCCTCTTCGGGAGCCGCACCACCAATTACAGCCGCGCCCTGATATGGGCTACGACCACCACGCTGGCCGGGTCTCTGGCTTCCCTGGCTGTTTCCCGCGGCCTGGTGAAGGCCTTCTCCGGCAAGGGCCTGGTGGGGGAAGCCGTTACCAACGACGCGTCCTTTCTCCTGGCGGTCGGTCTGGGGGCGGGCCTGACGGTCATGATTGCGACGATTCTGGGGACTCCAGTCTCTACAACCCATGCGCTGACTGGAGCCCTGGTCGGCGCGGGGCTGGTGTTTGCCGGCGGAGTGAACCTGATGCGGCTGGGAACGAGCTTTTTTCTGCCCCTGGCCCTGAGCCCTTTCTTGAGCCTGCTTCTGACTTCGACTCTTTACCCCGCCTTACGCTGGTGCCGACTCCGCCTTGGCGTCGAGCGCCACATGTGTTTGTGCCTGGACGACGGACCTCCGGCGCTGGTTCACCCCGGGGCCAACGGCACGGTCTCGCTGCTCGTCGGCGGTGTGACTCTGACTGCCGACCAGCTGGAGCGTTGTGAAGAGCGCTACCAGGGACGTCTGCTGGGCTTCGACGCCCAGAAACTGCTCGACAAACTGCATTTTGTCTCCGCCGGTCTGGTTGGATTTGCACGGGGCCTCAACGACACTCCCAAAATCGTCGCCCTTCTTGCAGCGGCCTCCGGGCTGGGCATCTCTATGACCACAGCTCTTTTCCTGGTGGGAGCCGCTATGGCCATCGGGGGCCTGCTGGCGGCCCGCAGGGTGGCGAGCACGATGAGCGACGGGATTGTCGATATGAACCACGGTCAGGGGTTTACCGCCAATCTGGCCACGGCTTTCCTGGTCACGGTGGCTTCTCGGTTCGGTATGCCGGTCTCCACCACCCATGTCTCCTGCGGTAGTCTCTTTGGACTGGGCGCGGTGACCGGAACCGCGCGGTGGAGAACGATCGCGAGCATCATCCTGGCCTGGGTCGTGACGCTCCCGGCAGCCGCAACCCTGGCCGCCGCCGTGGCGTTGGTGGCGGGTTATCAGGCAGGCTGATAGTTGCTGGTTATCGGTTGAAGGTTCGTGGAACGTGCTGACGGCTGACAGGCGACTCTGGTGGTCGCCTGTTAACCGGGCCGGCACAAGGCCGGCCCCTACGAACGTGCAACCAGTAACCGGTGTGGAACAGGCTGACAAGCTGACAATACTAGTGTGTCAGCTCCCTCCGGAACAGTCCTTTCTGCCGGGCAAGACCGGGCTGCCTGAAGTGTTCCGTCGCCAACTCGACTTCTCGGGCAGGCAGGCCCAGGCGGCGGCGACTTGCCTGAAACAAGGCCTGGATTTGAGCCGCGTAGACCCCTTCACCGCGCATCCGCGACCGGAATCTCGGATCATTGAGCCCGCCCGAGCGAGACTCTCGAATCCGGTTCAGGACGCGCCTGGCCCGATTCGGAAAGTTCCTGTGTAGCCAGTCTTCGAACAGCCCCTTCACTCCGTGGGGCAGACGCAGCAGAATATAGCTGACGTCCACGGCTCCCGCATCTGCCGCAGCCTTGAGAATGGCTGGAACCTCATGGTCGGTCAGGCCGGGGATCACAGGTGCCACAAGGACTCGCACCGGCACCCCGCAGCGACTCAACTCGGCTACCGCCCGGAGCCGACCCGCAGGGGTGGAAGCTCGAGGCTCGAGCTCACGCTGGAGGCTTGCATCCAGACTTGTAATCGACACATTCACCACGACGGCTTCCCAGCGGGCCAGCTCGGACAGGAGGTCCCGGTCGCGTGTGACCAGGTGGTTCTTGGTTACGATGATGACCGGGTTCAGGCAATCACGGAAGACCTGCAGGCAGTCGCGGGTCAGGCCCAGCCGTCGTTCTACCGGCTGGTAAGGGTCGGTGTTGCCACTCAAGGCAATCGGCCTGGGCCGCCAGCGCACCGACATCAGCTCCTGCCGCAGCAGGGCCGCGGCATCTTCCTTGACCAGAATCCGGGTCTCAAAATCCAGTCCAGCCGAATAACCCAGGTACTCGTGGGTGGGCCGCGCATAACAGTAGACGCAACCATGCTCACAGCCTCTGTAGGGGTTCAGGCTGACATCGAATCCCACATCCGGACTCTCGTTGTAGCTGAGAACAGAGCGGGTAGGGTCCACAAAAAACTGTGTCGGTGTCTCTTCCGGCTCCGCCTCATCCCGGGAAAAATGAACCGGCTCGAACCGGTTGGCCGGGTTTTGACGGGTACCTCGTCCTTGCAGTGAATTCACCTTTTGTTCACCTATGGTAGCACACCTGTCTGGGGGTGGGGTTGGGTTCCAGGTTCCAGGTTCCAGGTTCCAGGTGTAATCTTTAGGAAGTGCGCATCGCCAGTTGGAACATTAACGGATTGAGGGCGCGAATGGACTTCGTGCTGCACTGGCTGAGATCGCGGCGACCGGACATCGTCGGGTTCCAGGAGTTGAAGGTCGATGAAGACAGGTTTCCCTATTCGGTTTTCGAGAAGGAGGGCTATACAGCGGTTGTGCAGGCGCAGAAGGCCTGGAACGGCGTCGCCATTTTGAGCCGTGAAGTTCCCCGTCTCCAGCAAAAAGGCCTGCCCGGACAGGAAGAGGCGGGGGCGCGTCTTGTCGAGGCTCGTGTCGGCGAGCTGACCTTTATAACGGTCTACTGTCCCAATGGAAAGTATGTGGGGCACAACGACTTCCCACTCAAGCTTTCCTGGTTCGAGACTTTGCTCCGCTATTTAGATAGTCGCCACGCCCCCGGCGAACCGCTTGTCCTGTGCGGTGACTTCAATCTCTGTCCCGCCCCTATCGACAGCTGGAACGAAACGGGACTGGAGGGTCAAATCTTTCACACCGAAGAGGAGCGTGCGCGCTTCCGCAGCCTGATCGGGTGGGGGTTAGCAGATCTCTTCCGGGAAACTTACCCCGCAGAGCAGAAGTTTTCCTGGTGGGACTACCGAGCGGGGGCTTTTCATCGCAACCACGGTCTCCGCATCGACTTCCTACTGGGGACAAGCGCAGTCGCAACCCGGGTCGAGCAGGTCACGATCGATCGCGACTACCGGAAAAAGAAAGAGGGCCTGACCCCCTCCGACCACGCCCCGGTCTATGCGGACCTGAACTGGTAACGTACCCGCATCATGCCAACTCAGGGTGAAGGGTTTGCAACCGAAAACCTGAAACCTGGAATGGGCTGACAGGCTGATGGTTATTGGTTGCCGGTTTAAGCTTGAAAGTACAGTAGCGCGCACGAAGTAAGCGCGTGGATCCCCCGCTAAGGGCCACGAGACTCCAGGACCCAGGTCGAGCCGCTGGTCGGCACCCAGAACGAGCGGACTGGGACCAGCTTGAAGAGAAGCCCGGAGAGGAACGAGGCGGCCGCCGACACTCGCGCCAGCCTCGGTTCCAGATACGGCCAGTCCACGGCCTGCCAGCTGGAAAACCGGCGAAGAACAAAGAAAGAGCTGGCTGCGAAGAGCCGGTGGCTCGCCCCTCGGGCGTATAGAAGCAGGTGTTCACGCTTGAATGAGATCCAGGATGTCCCCGAGAAACGTGCTACCCAGGAATCGGGATCAGGCATATTGATGACCAGCCTCCCCCCCGGACGCAGTAACTTCCGGCATCGATTCAACACCTTCGCCGGGTCGGGAAAGTGTTCGAAGGAGTCGTTGAAGACCACCAGGTCAAAGAACTGTTCCGGAAGATCCACCTCCAGAAAACTGCCTTTGCGGAATTGTATGCTCGGGTCCAGTTGGAGGTCGACCAGGTCAACACCCCAGCACTCTCGCCCCTTGCGGAGTCCAAGCTCCAGCAGGTGGCTGCTACCACAGCCAATGTCCAGGAGGCGCTGCCACGGTCGCCTCCCGCCCGAGTCCTCGATCTGCTGCCACTGCCAGGCTGCCGTTTTCTGTTGCAGGTCTGGCCTGTGAGAGTAGTCGGGGTATCCCGCCATGAGATCCTCCGACTGGAAATAGCTCTGGTCGTACTGTTGGTCCAGTATGCCGTCGGAAAGGCGGGGTGTCTGAAGAATGGTCCGGCAGCTTCCACATCTGCAGAACCGGTGAACCCCGTTGCCGGCGATGGGGCGGGTGTCGGAAGACCGACAGAGAGGACAAGCCACTGAGCGCATCGGCTGTGTGGGAGGCTCCCCCGGGTAAGCCCCCGCGCTCAGGTTGCGCCTGATTCTAAGTACGGCTCGGAACATCGCGAGGGAGTCCCTCACCGTTCGAATCTTGGAGCCATGATGGTGGACGAGCTGCACCGGAATTTTTTGAATCTGGGAACCCCACCTCCTGAGGATCAGCAGCAATTCAATGTCCAGCGTGTAGTCGCGCCGGCTGGCGAACAAAGCGGCCTTTTTCAGGACGTCGGCCCGAAATCCCTTGAACCCACACTGGGTGTCGAAAATGTCGAGCGGCAGGAGTCGATTGACGATGTAAGAGAACACTCTCCCCATCCAGATGCGATGGCGGGGATAGGATGGATCCAGCTGAGAGTCCGGCAGATCCCGGGCGCCAATCACCGCATGGGCGCCTCCCAGGAGCAGGGGGAGGGAAGTGTCAAACGCCCGGGTCGAATAAGGCAGGTCGGCGTCCACCAGGAAGAGAAGTTGCCCGCCGGCTGCTGCGATGCCCTTTCTCAGGGCTGAGCCCTTGCCTTGATTCGACACGTTCCGGACCAGTTTGATACACGGCTGATCGAGTGCGGTGACGATGGTCGCCGTGGCGTCACGGCTGCCGTCGTCCACCACAATCAGCTCGAAGGAGTGGGAGGTCGAAGAAAAATAGGCGACTAATTCCCGCAGGGTCTCGGAAATTCTCTGCCGCTCGTCATACGCGGGAATAACGACGGATACCTGCATGGACGTCCAACCAACACCAAACCGGTTCCGCCCTCATCCCCACCGTGGCGTCTCGTCGAAATCCACTCCCAGAACCGTTTTGGCCACGAATTCATGAGTCAGCATACCGTTAGCCGGATGAATTCTGCCCAGGCGCGCATCCCGAAACAGTCGCTCGAACCCGGATTTCTTGAAAATACCAAATCCGCCAATGACGTCCAGCGCCTGGTCCACGACCCGCCAGCACCCTTCGACGGCACGATACTTGGCCGAAACGATCTTGAGAGGCCAGAAGCCCCCGTGGTCGACGCCCTCAGACCAGTCCCGGGCGATCCTCTCCAGATGGGGTCCGATGGACTCGAGCTCGATCGCCATCGAGGCAATCAGGTTCTGGACGCCGGCGTGGTGGGCCATGCTTCGCGAGAGGGCCACCGACTGCTTGTCCCGGACCGAATTCACTGTGAAATCGAAGGCGCGTTGTGCCAGCCCGTAGTAGATGTTCCCGAAACCGAGAAGCGCCCAGGCGAAAATACCCAGGACGAACATGTCGACGCCACCGGCTCCTGGTGGCACCACCCGGGCAATGAGTTCATCGGCGACGAAGACGTCCTCCAGGACGGTATCCTCGCTTGCCGTGGCTCTCATTCCCAGCACATCCCAGGTCTCCTGAATCCGGCTTCCCCGGGTTCCTCGGGGCATGAAAGCGTGCACGATTCGGGGCGCCTCGGGTTCGCCTGCATCGATTCCATGAATTCCCAGGTAGGTCCAGACAGGGGTCAGGCTTCCGAACGACTTTTTCCCGTTAAAGAGATAGCCGCCCTCGACTTTGCGGGCCTCAGTCGTAGAGCGCAGCACGGGAACATCGTTTCCGGATTCGGCGTGCCCGGCCGCGAAGACATCTCCGTCCATGGTCTTTTCCAGAAGCCACTGCAGCGACTTGTCTCCCGAGCGCCACAGATCGGCAACCAGGCCCGTCCAGTACAGATGCATGTTCACCGCCAGAGCGGTGGGCGCAGCGTAATAGGCAAGCGTACGTTGTTCCCGACACACTTCGGCCAGATTGAGGCCCAGTCCGCCAAGCTCCGCAGGAACCGCAAGAGTGAGATAGCCGGCCGCCTTCAAGTCCTCGAAGTCTTCCCTGAAAAAACGGTTCTCGCGGTCGTATTCCGGAGCCCTTCTCCAGAATCGATCCAGGGTTTCCTGACTTAGAACGCGCGATTTCATAAATGCGAATCCTTGCTTTTTTTCAAGAATGTGCGAGGCGCCCCGGGGTGTCAAGTGCGCGTATAATGTCGGGGTGCCCGGGCCCAAATCGCTTGCCTTCAATCTGGAACCCACTTTTCGCTGCAATTTGTGGTGCGAGATGTGCCCTCGCTTTTCCAGCGTTGATCCACAGCTGGACATGTCCTTGGAAACCTACTCCCGCATCAGGGAGGCCTTCCATCTGGTCCACACAGTGGACTTCACGGGCTGGGGAGAGCCGATGCTTCATCCGCACATCTACGAGATGATCCACACGGCAAGTGACCGGGGTTGCGTCACGACGATGACCTCCAACGGGACCATCCTGAATGCCAGGAACGCGGGAAAACTGATCGAGGCCGGAATGAACCGCCTGACCGTATCGATTGACGGTCTCCGGGCCGAAACGTTTGAAGCCGTCAGACCCGGTGCAAGTTTCGACCAGGTGACAGCCAATCTGAAAGAGCTCGCGAGCCAGGTTGAGAAAAGCGGCAGCGACCTCAGGCTCGGGGTGGCCTTCACGATTCAGGAAGCCAACGCCGCAGAGCTCGGTCTGCTGGTTCCATGGTTGACCCACGTGGGAGCGAGAGTGCTTCACCTGAAACATCTGAACGTCGTTTCGACGAAAGAAGACTGGTCGCGCAGCTTCCTCAAATATCGCCTCTCTCCGGCGCACGGCAACGGGGATGTCCTGACCAAACTGGAGGCTGTAATCGTCCAGGTTACGGAGGAAGCCAACAACGCGGGCATCGAGGTTCTCATGCACTCGGAGTTCCCGATGGATTCAAAGATGACGCCGCGCCACTGTCTGGCCGCACCATTGAAGGCTGTTTACTTTTCTCATGAAGGGCGGGTGGCCCCGTGCTGTTTCTTTGGTCATCACGTGGCGAACTATTTCGATGGCGTGCAGTACCCCCCTTCCGCCCTCTTTTACGGCGACATCCGCGAGCATGATTTTCTGGAGATCTGGGAATCCGGGGATTTTCAGACCTTCCGCCGGGGATTCGAGACCGGAGAGTACCCTGAAGAGTGCGAAACCTGCTATCTGCTCTATGGCAAATAGATCAGAGAAAATCGCCATCTTCGACCTGGACAATACTCTGATCGGAGGGGACAGTGAGCTCCTGTGGGCCGAGTTTCTGGTCTCGAGGGGAATCCTGGAAGGGAACTTTATGGCCCGGATGGACGCCTCTTATCAGAAATATCTGGAGGGGACGCTGGATCTGGAGGGAGCTCTCGCGTACCAGTTGGACGCTCTCACCCGGGCTCCGCTCGAAGAATTGAGGCCGTTGAGAAAGTCTTTTCTTAAAGAGTGCATCGAGCCCGTCATGCTGGCCAAAGCTGTGGCGCTGGTGCGCCGCCACGAACTCGACGGCCACAGGACTCTGATCATTACGGCAACCAATCACTTTGTCACCGAGCCCATCGCCAGGTTGTTCGGAGTCTCCGAGCTGGTTGCAGTGGACCTGGAAGTTGTCGACGGAGAATTTACGGGGCGTGCGGTCGGTACCCCCAGCTTCCGGGAAGGGAAGGTCGAGAGATTCGAGGAGTGGCAGAGAGCCCGGGGAATCGAGGCTGGGGAAGCGTGGTTTTATTCGGACAGCCACAACGATCTGCCTCTGCTTTGCAAGGTACAGCATCCCGTGGCAGTGGACCCCGACCGGCGGCTCCGGGAGGAGGCGCTGGCCCGAAACTGGCCCATCATCAGCCTGCGCTAGCCGTCTCCCCGCCGCCAGCGTAGAATCCGATAGCGCTTGACCTTTTGCGCACCAGGATATAAATCATTTGCAATAGTCGGAGGTGTGAGAGGGTCGTCCATGTCTTCGTTCTTTCACCGCGGCCGCTGGATCGGGTCCCCAGCCAGGGAGAGAGTTATGAATGTATCGATGGTAGTCAATGGCCGGCCGGTGGAGCGGGACGTCGAACCCCGAACTCTACTGGTCCACTTCCTGAGAGAAGAACTGGACCTCACCGGCACGAATATCGGTTGTGAAACCAGCCTCTGCGGCGCTTGTACGATCCTGGTGGACGGCAAGGCCGTCAAATCCTGTACTCAGCTCGCGGTTCAGGCCGAGGCTTGCTCAATAACGACTATAGAAGGGCTGGCCGGGGAAAGCGGGCTGCATCCCCTGCAGCAGAGCTTCTGGGACAACCATGGTCTGCAGTGCGGCTACTGCACACCTGGAATGATCCTGGCGGCGGCGGACCTGCTGGCCGCGAACCCTGCCCCTAGTGAGGACGAGATCCGCAAGGGCCTGAAGGGCAACCTTTGCCGCTGTACGGGCTACCACAACATTGTCAAGGCGGTGCAAGCGGCCAGCCAGGCAATGGCGGGTGGCCGGGAAGGAGGTGCTTGATGGCTGGAGTTCTGGGTTCCTCGATTCGACGCCGTGAGGATCCGGCGCTGATCACCGGAAAAGGCAAATACAGCGACGACATCAAACGCCCCAACATGGCCTATGCCGCCATGGTACGCAGCCCTTATGCGCACGCCAGAATCAGGTCCATCGACACCGCTGCGGCCGCCGCTGCAGAGGGCGTGATCGGCGTGTTCACCCATCAGGAAGTTGAGGACAGCGGAACGGCCGGGGCCATCCCGGTGGGATGGCTCTTACCGGACATGAAAATACCCGGACACCCGATGCTGGCCGGGGATACGGTTCGCTACGCCGGGGATGCCGTGGCCGTTGTTGTGGCCGAAAACCGCTACGCCGCCCGCGATGCTGTCGATCTTGTCTACGTCGACTACGACCCGCTTCCTGCCTCGGTGAACCCGAAGGCGACTACGGAAGAAGGGGCCGTACAGCTCCACGAAGAAGCTCCAGGGAACATCGCCTTCGACTGGGAGCTGGGTGACCGTGAGGCAACCGATGCCGCGTTTGCCCAGGCTACCCACGTCGTGGAGTTCAGCACCCACAATAACCGCCTGATTCCTTTCGCCATTGAACCGCGCTGCGCGCTGGCCGAGTTCGACGACTCCACTGGAGACCTGACGGTCACGATGACATCCCAGAATCCTCACCTTCACCGTCTCCTGATGTCCCTGGCCTCATTGGGCCTGCCCGAACACAAAATACGGGTCGTTGCCCCTGAAGTCGGGGGTGGGTTCGGGAGCAAGATCCACCACTATGCCGATGAAGCCATTACCTGCTGGTGTGCGATCCAGGTCAACCGTCCGGTCAAATGGACCGCCACCCGAACCGAGGCGAACCTGACCGATGCTCATGGCCGGGACCATGTTTCGAACGCGGCACTGGCCACCGATTCCGAGGGTCGGATCACCGGGCTGCGGGTTAAGACCTATGCCAACATGGGGGCCTATCTCTCAACTTTCGGCCCTGCCGTTCCAACCTATCTCTATGGGACACTGCTGTCGGGTGAGTACGATATCCCCGCCATTCACGTGCAGACCATCGGAACCTTCACCACCACTGCTCCGGTGGACGCCGTTCGCGGTGCCGGCCGGCCCGAGGCCACCTTTATCGTGGAGAGGCTCATGGACCTCGCTGCCGACAAGCTTGGAACCGATCCGGTCGAGTTTCGGCGCCGCAATTTTATCGAGCCTGAGGACTTCCCGTACCAGACCCAGGTGGCGCTCCAATATGACAGCGGCAACTATGAGCCGGCACTGGATCGGGCGCTGGAAATGGTCGGCTACTCCGACCTCCGGGAAGAACAACGTCGCAGGACTCGGGAAGGCGGCAGGCTTCTGGGAATCGGATTGTCCACTTACATCGAAGCCTGCGGCCTGGCACCGTCAGCGGTGGTGGGGTCCCTGGGAGCCCAGGCGGGTCAGTGGGAAAGTGGCGAGATCCGCTTCCATCCGACCGGTTCCGTAACAGTTTACACGGGGTCTTCGGCCCACGGACAGGGCCACCATACGACCTTTTCTCAGATCGTGGCGGACCGGTTGGGGATCGATGTCGATGACATCGAGGTCCTTCATGGTGATACCGACCAGGTATCCTTCGGCTGGGGAACCTACGGGAGCCGGAGCGCTGCCGTCGGAGGGAGCGCCCTGGCGGGCTCGGCCGACAAGATCATCGAGAAAGGCAGGAAAATCGCGGCCCACCTGCTGGAAGCTTCCGAGGAGGACGTCGCCTTTGAAGATGGAAGCTACTCCGTCAAGGGTGTCCCCGACAAGGCCCACACGATCCAGGAGATCGCGCTTCAGGCCCATCTTGCGCACAACCTCCCCGAGGGGATGGAACCAGGACTGAGGGCGACCACCTTCTATGACCCGGCCAATTTCACCTATCCTTTTGGGACCCACATCGCGGTCGTAGAGATCGATCCGCAAACAGGAAAGGTCGACCTGATCAGCTACACCGCCGTCGACGATGTCGGAAATGTAATCAATCCGATGATCGTGGACGGGCAGCTGCACGGCGGCATTGCTCATGGAATCGGCCAGTGCCTCTTTGAAGAGGCCGTCTACGACGAGAATGGCCAGCTCGTCACGGGCGAGCTTCTGGACTACGCCGTTCCCAAGGCCCACCAGCTGGTCTCGTACAATCTCGACCGGACGGTCACACCCTGCCCACACAACCCTCTGGGAGTAAAGGGATGTGGAGAGGCCGGCGCTATTGCCTCGCCTGCGACCGTTACAAATGCGGTGATCGACGCTTTGAAGTCTTTCGGGATCAAGCATCTGGATATGCCTTTGACGCCGGAAAAAGTGTGGAATGCAATGCAAGCTCAAGGGAGGTCCTGACATGTATCCGGCCCGTTTTGAATATCTTCGTGCGAGCAACCTGGCCGAGGCCATTGATCTGGTGGGAGCTCACGCAGGCGCCAAGTTCCTGGCAGGCGGTCACAGCCTGATTCCCATGCTGAAACTCCGTCTGGCCGAAGCCCCGGTTCTGATTGACATCGGGCACTTGCCTGAGCTCAAGGGGGTGGAACTCGACGGTGACACACTGAGAGTCGGCGCGTTGACGACCCACGCCGAGCTAGCATCCAGCGGGCTGATTCGGAGTTCGTGTCCCCTCCTTGCTGAAGCCGCCTCTCAGATCGCGGACCCAGCGGTCCGCAATAAGGGAACCATTGGAGGAAATCTGGCCCACAGCGACCCGGGTTCGGATCTTCCTGCTGTGGCGCAGGTTCTGAACGCAACACTGGTCGTGACCGGGCCCGAGGGGTCACGTGATGTAGCGGCGGGTGATTTCTTCGTTGATCTTTTGATGAGCGATCTGAGGGAGGATGAGCTGCTCACTGCCATCGAAATCCCTGTTTCGTCCGGGAGCTCGGGGTCCTGCTATCTCAAATTTGAGCATCCTGCCTCAGGCTACGCGGTGTGCGGGGCCGCAGCCCGGATTGAGCTGGGCACGGACGGAAATTGCCGCGGCGCCGGCCTGGGCTTCAACGGAGTCGCCTCGACGCCGGTCAGCGTCGGCGCTCTTGAGGGTGCCCTTTCCGGCAGTTCTCTGGCGGACGAAGAGATCGATCGGGCCGTGGATGAGACCCTTTCGATCGCCGAGCCCATGGGTGACATTTATGCTTCCGGGCCCTACCGGGTGCACCTGGCCTCCGTCTACGGGAAGCGGGCTCTCAAGAAATCAAGGGACCGGGCTCGAGGCTAATTGCACAGGTTCTGACGGTGCCGGAATTATCGATCGACCAGCTTCAGGAGGGCCTCGAGCAGCACCTTTACGTTGCTGATCGGTCCCTGGGTGTTGCTCTGTTTCTGTGTCTCCGTTTGCACAAACCGCTGTTCCTGGAGGGCGAGGCGGGGGTTGGCAAGACGGAAGTTGCCAAGGTTCTGAGCGGCCTGCTGGGACGCAGGCTGATCCGCCTTCAGTGCTACGAGGGTCTGGATATCAGCAGCGCTGTTTACGAGTGGAACTACAGCCGTCAAATGCTGGAAATCCGGCTCCTGGAGGCGCGGGCCGTCCAGCCCGACGCGGCTGAGTCACTCGACTTGTTCGGACCCCGGTTCCTTCTGAAGCGCCCCCTGCTGGATGCTATCGATTCTCAAGAAGAGCAGCCGCCCGTTCTGCTGATTGACGAGCTGGATCGAGCGGACGAGGAATTCGAAGCGTTTCTGCTCGAGTTGCTTTCTGATTTCCAGGTCAGCATTCCGGAGATGGGGACGATCCGGGCCGAGAAGCCTCCAATCGTGGTCATTACCTCGAACCGAACCCGCGAAATCCACGATGCCCTCAAGAGACGCTGTCTTTATCATTGGATCGACTATCCCAGTTTTGAAAAAGAACTGGCCATCGTGGAATTGCGTTGTCCTGAGGCCGCCGGGGAACTGGTCTCACAAGTCGTTCGTTTCGTACAGGAATTGCGCAAGGAGGATCTCTTCAAAGTGCCCGGGATTGCAGAGACCCTCGACTGGGTGAAGGCGCTGGTCGCCCTGAAGCAGGATTCGGTGACCCCGGACGCGACGGACGACACTTTGGGTCTACTGTTGAAGTACCAGGATGACGTCGAGCTGATTCGGGGTGACCGGGCGGCAAAGATTCTGAAAAAAACAGCGACCTCTTCGACCTGAGTATTTAAAGTCGTTTTATGGCTCGCCGCGTCAAGAGCGCAGAGCCCTTCTTCATACGGGTGACCAACATGCCCGAAGCAGACAGAATCCTGGGAAACGTGGTCTTGTTCTGCAGGGTGCTCAGACAGAAGGGGCTTGCCGTGACCACCGGGCAGGTTCTGGCGGTCGTGGAGGCGCTGCGCCACATCTCGCTCAGCCGGCGCCAGGATGTCCGGTCGGCGCTGGGGGCGATCCTGGTCAACCGAAAAGCCGATCTGGACGCCTTCTATGAAGTCTTTGATGACTTCTGGAGTTCTTCTGCTGAAAGGAAAGGCACGGAGTTCGGAAAGCTTCTCCAGCCAACCACCCGCGTATCCAGAACCACGTTTCTCGACCAGGCAGCCAGTCGCTCAAGTGCCGCCGCGGACGAAGATCAGCCTGACACCGAAGAGCGAAGTGCCCGTGTCCGGTACAGCAGCCTGGAACGACTGCGCCGGCAGGACTTTGCACGCTTGACGGCCACTGAACTGGAAGAGGTGAAGGCGCTGATTCGTCAGTTTTCCTGGTCTCCGCCACTCCGCAAGACACGGCGCCGAATAGCGGCCAGACGAGGGACCCACCTCGATTTGAGGCGAATGCTCCGCACCAGTTTGAGGTTTGGAGGGTGGCCGCTCTCGCTGGCGTGGAGATCCCGAAAGGTGCGCTACCGCCCCCTGGTCTTGATTTGCGACGTCAGTGGCTCGATGGAGCCCTACGCACGTATCCTGCTTCAGTTTTCTTATGTCCTGGCCAGGGACTGGACGCATGTCGAAGTCTTTCTCTTCAGCACCAGGCTCACCCGGATCACCCATCAGCTTCGCCATAAGGACATCGACATCGCTCTGGACCGCGCCGTCTCCGTGGCGTCGGATTGGGGCGGCGGCACCCGGATCGGAGAAGCGCTCAGGGACTTCAACTACGGGTGGTCCCGCCGGGTTCTCGGGGGCGGTCCCCTTGTTCTGATTATCAGTGATGGCTGGGATCGGGGCGAGACACAACGCCTGGCCAGGGAGATGGACCGTCTCAGAAGGAGTTGTCACGCTCTGATCTGGCTCAATCCACTGCTTGGTACACCCGGCTATCAGCCCCTCACGAAAGGCATTATGGCCGCTTTGCCCAGGGTGGACTTTTTCTTGCCCGTTCACAATCTCGTCAGCCTGGAACGCCTGGCCGCTCTGTTGCAGGGTCTCTCGCTGGTGGCGCACAGGCAGACCCGACCAGGAAAAGAAGTGCGGACGCCCAGGGAGAACGGGAAGGGCCGGCCACCCGAACCGGGGGGGAATTCCCCGTGAATGTATCGGGCGTTCTTCTTGCCGCGGGCCGCTCGGCTCGGTTTGGTGACGAGACCAAGCAATTGCTCGACTTCGACGGTGAGCCACTGCTGCGGCGGATTGCCCGGGTAGCCGCCCGCTCCAGGCTCAGGGAAGTGGTGGTCGTAACGGGCCACCGGGCCGCCGAGATTGAGGTGGCCGTGGCGGGACTGGGCGTGAAAGCCATACTCAACCCTCACTATCGAAAGGGCCTGAGCACCTCTATTCGGGTCGGGATCCAGGACGTGGCTTCCGGAGCCCGGGCTGCACTCTTCATGACTGCGGATCAGCCGTTCCTCACTTCGGAAGTGATCGACAGAATCGTTTCAACTTACGCCGAAAAGGAATCCGCCATCGTGGCCCCGGTGTTTCAGGGGCGGCTCGGCTCTCCTGTATTGTTCGAACGCGGCCTGTTCGTCGAGCTCCTGGATCTCAACCACGATGAAGGGGGCCGAGAGATTATCCAGCGTCGCCCCGGACTGCTGGAAACGGTGGAACTCGAAAGCGCCCTCCCCCTGAACGATATCGACACCCGGGCGGACTACGAACGACTGCTCGCATACACTAGTGCGGGGAAGGGAGGACGGACGTCCCATTGTTAGATCTGGTCGCATCCATCATCGCCGCCTGGAAACGAGGGGAAAAGGTCTTCCTTGCGACCGTCGTCAGCGTGGAGGGCTCTGCCTATCGCCACGAAGGAGCCAAGCTCCTGGTCTTTGAAGACGGAAGCTACGAGGGAATGATCTCCGGGGGTTGTCTGGAGCCCGAAATTGGCGAAACGACGTCCCGGCTCGATCTCCGGGAGCCCGTCTATCGCTACTTCGATCTACGCGACGACTCAGTATTCGGGTTGGGAATGGGTTGCGGAGGCATGGTGGGGGTGCTCATTGAGCCGGCCCTCGATCAGCCAGAGTGGAGATCCTGGGTGCAGGCGCTCCAGAAGGACCAACCCGTGGTGAGAGCCCTTGTCTTTCAATCGGACGGAGTGGATATCGCGGCCGGTTCCTTCCTTACCATCGAGGGAGACCGTCACAACGGGTCGACGGGAGAGGAAGCCCTCGACCGGGAGATTCTGGAGCAATCCAGGGTGCTGCTCAGCGGCGAGGGAAAGAGCAGGGAACTGGTCCTGGGGGGTCTGCGCCTGCTTCTGGACGTGTCCCTCCCACTTCCCCGGCTGGTCCTTTTTGGGGCCGGGGACGACGCCGTCCCGGTAGCGAAGCTGGCCCGCATGGCGGGGTTCGGAGTAACGGTCGTGGATGCGCGGGCCGGCCTGGCTACGGCAGAGCGGTTTCCCGAGTCCCGTCTGCTCGTTTTTCCACCCGAGGAATACGAAGAAACAGACCTGCGCCCGGAACACTTCATCGTCATCATGCACCATCACCTTGCAAAGGACGCCCTGGCCGTCGGTCGGGCCCTCGAAAAAGGATGCGCTTACATTGGTTTGCTGGGACCTGCCCATCGGTTTGCAAAGGTGAGGAAACTGCTCGAACAGGAAGCCAACCCACCCCCTGCAGCCGATCTTGACCGGATCGACACGCCGATCGGAGTCGATATCGGCGCCCGGGGACCCGAGGAGATCGCCCTCAGCATAGTCGCCAGACTGGTCGCCGTGCGGAGGGGATGGTCGGGTTGATCGCGAAGGATCAAACCAGCGTTACGAGGGCCGGGTTCCGGGTCGGAATGGCAGGTAGATCTCTTCGTCTCCTCTTCATCCTTCTCATCCCGTTAGCGGCGTTTCTCTGCTACTGGCCCGCCTTTGGGAGCTACTTTGTCTCCGACGACTTCGCCCTCCTGGCCCGCGTGCAGGACCCGTGGCTGACCCTCTGGTCGCCGCAGGACAGGTGGTTTCGCCCGGTCGGGCTGGTTTTCTGGAAGCTCACAGTTGATCTCTTTGGATACTCGGCTCCAGCTCACCATCTCTGCAATTTCCTCCTCCATCTATGCAACGTTGTTCTTCTCTACCTGCTGGTGCGCGCCACCTTTGAAGACCGGCGGATCAGTACCCTGACAGCGACCATTTTCTGTCTCTTCCCTATCCACCCTGAGGCGGTGACCTGGCTCTCCGGCCGCTTCGACCTTTTGTGTGCGTTTTTCTACCTCTCCAGCCTGTTGCTGCTGATCCGGTATCTGAAAGATTCCAGCCGGGCGGGGCTGGGACTGTCGGCTCTCGCCGGCCTGCTGGCTCTCCTCAGCAAGGAGATGGCCTTGAGCCTCCCCCTGGTCGCTTTCGTTCTCGTCTATCAGCAAAGACCGGATCTCAGGCTTCAGCAGGTGCTCATGAAGGTCTGGCCCTTCTTTGGGCTGACATTCCTGGTTGTGGCCATTCGCATCTTCGCCTCGGGATCGGTGGGCGGTTACGAAATTCAGTTCCGCCTGGTGTGGTCATCTTTACGGCTCGCCTGGAGTCCACTGGAACTGCTGTTCTTTCCCTGGAATACGACCCTTCTCGATTCCGTCCTTCGTCCTGCCGGGTTGCTGTTCCCGGTTGTCACAGCCATTCACCTGTGGGGGCTTTCGCAGTTCCGGACTGCACCCCGGACCACTGCCTTCCTGGCCCTGCTTCTTTACCTGTCGGTTCTGCCCCTGGTCAATCTGGGAAAGGTTTACCCCAATCTTCAAGATGCACGCTACTACTATCTGCCCGCCACAGTCTTTGCCCTCTGGCTGGCATCATTCCTGGTGGCCAGGAGAGGTCGCCGCCTTGTGATTCCGCTGTATCTCGTCACTCTCAGTGGTCTGCTCCTGGTCCATAACCTCCCCTGGAAGGAGGCAGGAAGACAGAGTTCCCGCATCGTTGATCGCCTCAAGTCCCTGCCGCCGGGACCCCGAAGTCTGGACGCCATCCCCGACAACTATCTGGGCGCTTATGTCTTTCGAAACGGCCTGGATCTGGTGGGGCGTACCGTCAGTGGGGTAGACGAGAGAATCTGTTGGCGAACCGACTTTTCCGAATCCTGGCGCGGACAGTGCGAATCGGGGGCCGTGTCCCATCGCTGGAACGGGAGCGAGTTTGAGAGTTCCGGGCGCTACTGACCAGCAGCCAGCCGGTACCGGCGCGCTTGTTACACGCGCGCTACAGTAGCGCGCGCGCAGTAAGCGCGCTCTTGGTGTTGGCCCGGCTGTCGCCCCGACAGCTCACAAGCCGACTTGGAACCATGTCGGTGATCGCATAGACTGCCGGTCATGCCATCTTTCGACCCCCTTCCCTACATCGGAGTGGACCTTGGCGGAACCAACATGAGTGCTGCCATCGTCGACTCGAATGATCGCGTTGTTCGAGCTTTACGCAGGAGGACCAGGGCGCACCTGGGGCATCAGGCGGTGCTCGAGCGCATCGGCGAGATCGTGGAGCTGGTCCGCGACGAGGCGGGTCTGACACGGAAACAGATCGCCGGACTCGGAGTCGGAATCCCCGGACCGGTCGACATGGACAGGGGAGTGGTACTGGACGCACCCAATCTGGGCTGGGAGCAACTGGAGATCAGGGATGTTCTCGAGCGAATCACCGGATTGCGCACTATCCTGGGCAACGACGCCAACGTGGCTCTCTACGGCGAGGTCAAAGCCGGGGCTGCCGTCGGGTACGAGGATGCTCTCGGGATCTGGACGGGTACCGGAGTCGGTGGCGCTCTTGTGCTTTCGGGCCGACTCTACCACGGCCATCATTTTAGCGCGGGGGAAGTTGGCCACACGACAGTGCTGCCGGGTGCAGGTCTGGGCCACGAGACCCTGGAGGAAATCGCCAGCCGGTCGGCTATGGTCCGGACGCTCACCGCGCTGATTCAGGGCGGCCACGCCAGCGCCGTCACTGAGATGGTGGACGGCGACTACAGCCAGACCAGGTCGAAAATCCTGGCCCGAGCTGTGCTGGCAGGCGACTCCCTCGCCGTTCGAGTTGTACGCGATGCGGCTCGCTTTACCGGTATTGCCGTGGCCAATCTCGTAACCACCCTGAGTCTGCCCTGTGTCGTCCTGGGCGGCGGCCTGCCCACCGAACTGGGCGCTCCCTGGGCCGAGTGGGTCGGGGAATCTGCAGCTGAGCACGTCTGGCCGCGCGACCTTCCGGAAACCCGAGTCATGATCGCCCGACTTGGAGACGACTCCGGGACCATCGGAGCCGCCATCGCCGCCAGAGAGAAGTGCGAATCCAGCGAGTAGCCCGGGACCCGGAGCCGCGGAATCGAGTGAACCGGGACTACCCGAAGAGTTTCAGAAACACGAAGATCAGGATGCCGGTGATCGACATGTAGAGCCAGGCCGGAAAGGTGATCCGGGCCAGTTTCCGGTGGGTGTGAAATCTCCCCGTGAAGGCAAGGTAAAGAGTTGTCAGTACCAGGGGGAATGTGACGGCTGCGACGAGGATATGGCTGACCAAAATCGTGAAGTAAATGGTCTTCAGCCACCACACGCCCAGAAAGGGAGTGTCCCCGTGCAGGAAATGATGAGTGATATAGCTGATCAGGAACACGACAGAGAAAGAGCAGGCGCTCAGGACGAAACGCATGTGCACCCTGGCGCGGCCGCGGCGAATCGCCCGAACGCCAAGAATCAGGCAGGTTGCGCTCAACGCGTTCAGCAGGGCGTTCAAGGCCGGCAGAAAGAGGAACCGATCGCTGAACCTGCCGCTCGGCTCTCTCACGTAGAGAATCCAGAGCAGCAAGGCCACGACGGAAAGACTGACCAGAAGGATCACCGTCAGAACCGACCGCTTGACCCGGACCTTGGCCCCGGGGCTGCCGGACCCCAGGTTCCAGTTCAATGAATTCTGCATTTCCGTCTCGTCCCCCGACGCGCTGTGGTGCGACTTTGGCCAGGGACTGTTCGCCGCAGACATGGTACTATGTTAAGGGCTGGCAATTTAGCGGCATGTTATTTCTGGACCCTCCACAGGCAGAAGCCTGGCGGCCTGCGAGACTCTTACAACTAGCCCGCATAGATCACCGATTTGGAAATGAAGGTGATTTTGGCAGGCCGGAACGGTTTTCTGAGAGTTTCGCTATCGATCCGGTCCAGGTCGAGTGATGCGGTGGTGTGGATGGTCGTGAATGGAGCGTTTTTCGGGTTCGGAAGAGCGTGACGGAATGTATTCAGGCAGAGCTCGGCCTGAGCGATGGAACGATTTCGTTTTTGGGGGCGTTTGATCGGGACAGACCTCAGCAGCGCAGAGGAATGGCCTGGAGGTTTCGAACGACGGCAGCGAAGACCTCGCTGTAGGGATAGGCTTCCGACATGGAGATCCAGACGTGGCGGACCGTGAGGCGGACTTGGGCGCCGATCTTGAGGAGCTTCAAGCGAATCGTCTGACACTGAGCGCGAGCCAGGGGGGTCTGCTTCAGTCCGAGACGACGCAAGGCGTGCATGAGCATGTAGGCGGCGGAGGACAGATACAGCCGGAGTTGATTGGCGCGCATCGTTGCCGCGCTGGTCCGGTCGGCGACCAGACCCAACTGCTGTTCTTTTATGCGGTTCTCCATGTCGCCCCGCGCACAGTAGAAGTCTTCGTAGAGCGCGCGGGCCCCCAGGCGTTCCGGCGACAGGGAGGTGACGACGAATCGGGGATTGGCGCCTTTGTCCAGGAACTCGGCCTTGCCGACGACGCGTCGCTCCGAGGTCCAACTGTGGCGAGTCCGGTAGCGGAAATCCTTGAACACCCGCGCCGGTCGCCCGGTGGCGTTGAACTCGGCTTCGGCCTGAGTCATCGCTTCGGCTCTCTCTGACTTGAGCCGATCATTGTTGGCCAACCCCATCACGTAATCCACGTGATGGTCTTCACACCAGCGGAGCAAGTCATCCCGGCAAAAGCCCGAGTCGGCCCGGATGACGATCGAGACCTCCGGCCAGCTCTGCCGAATCCGGCCGACGATCCGTTCCAGTTCCTCCACCGATCCCGCGGCCCCATCGATATTGGAACACCGCAACCGGGCGCACAGCAGATGCTCCCCCGAGAAGATGTACAGCGGGAGATAACAGTAGTGGCGGTAGTAACCGTGAAAGAACCGGCCTTCCTGCTGGCCATGGATCGGGTCGTCGGTCGCATCCAGATCCAGCACCATCTCCTCGGGCGCCGATTCGTGGGACTCCACGAAGGCATCCACCATCCAGCCGTCGATCCGGTCCGGGTCCATCGCGATCTTCTTGTACCGCTCCTGCTCATCGACCTCGGCGCCGGTCAACTCCAACCGGTTCAGCGTACACCTGCCCGCCAGCGCCTTCCCCCGATCTGAGGCCTGCCGCCGCCTCTCCCCCAACGGATCGGCCTTATTCACCGCCACCGCCAGCATCGGATCGGTGCGCAACTGATCATGATCGTTCAGATCCTCGTACCCCAGACAGAGTCCGTAGATGCGCTGCCCCAACAACTCCTCGACCGTGTGTTCGATCAACCGCGGATCCCGGTGATCCCTGAAACACTCAGCCAGTCCGGCGATCAGACCCGTCCCCCTCTCGACCTCTCGCAACAGCAGCACCCCTGCATCGGAGGTGATCTTCCCGCCGTCGAACCGCGCCTTCACTTTGCGTTGAAATAGTCCGTGAAATTCGAACCTGGCTGTGTTTACACTCTGTTCTCATAAGGGCCGCCTCCGTTTGGCTTTGAAGTCTTTCATTCAAAACGCTTTATACCAAACAGGGCGGCCTTTTGAGGTCCTATCGGTGATCTATGCGGGCTAGGGCTGTGGAGCCGAGGCACTTTCCTGGATACACTGGTTGGATTCTGCCAGATCGCGACGCTGCCACAGCCGCACTTGCGGCAGCCCCATGATGACGCAATAATCAGTTTGGATCCTTCTACTCAGTTCCTTTCTTAAACTCCGGGGCCATCGCCAGTCTTCGAACACGAAGGCGACCCGGTGTTTGCCAATCGCGTGGAGAACCTGCCCGGCGTCCAGGCCAGTGGACGTGAACCTCTTTCTCGATGTGACGGCAAGTTCCGGCGGGACCAGCAGGCCTGCCCGGAAGGCGAGGGTCTGGCGCGAAGTCGCCATCCAATGCCCCTCGTATCCTTCCAGAGGGCGCATAGCGTCTCGGAACAAGCCAGGCTCCGCTCCCGTCCGCCAGTGCTCGGGCATGTTCAGTCTGGGCAGTGCAAAGGCCAGGAGTGCGATGCCCATTCCCAGAGTTGCGCCCTGAAAAAGCCTGCGATAGCGCCCCTTTCGGGCGGCCAGAGACCCGAGGGCCGCGCCGGCCAGCACCACAGCCGGGACCAGGACAAGGAGGTGGTAACTGGAGTGGATCTCAGGAAGCAGATACAACACGATTGTGCCGGCCGTCAGCCACATCACAAACGGGAGCGCCGTACGCCTTCCAGTTATCCACAGCGCCGGCAGGCCGACGAGGACCAGCAAATACACGGCTCGATCGGGGAGAAAAGCCGCTTCCGCGAGTAGTGGTGATCGTCCGGTCTGAGACTGCAGATGCGGCATGACCAACTGCTCCATCATCTCCGGTGAAATCATGGGTCCGAACACGACTGCCAGGCCGGCCAGAAACCCGCTTGACCACCAGCACAGGCCGGGCGCTACACGAGACTTGCCTTTTTGGAGCAGTGATTTCAGAGGGCGCGCGACGACAATCGAGATCAGGAATACGGGGAGGAGAAAGGCAACGAACAACTTGGACCCACAGGCCAGGGCCAGGAGCGCTCCGCTGGCAAAGAGCCAGCGGGGGCGCAAATCATCCCAGGCATACACGAGTGCACAGGCTGCAGCTGTCGACAGAGTAACGGCCGGCGTGCCGGTGTCGACCGCAAAGCTGATTCGAATGATTCGATCCGTCGACACGAACAGCGTCGCAGCCCCGAAACCAGCTAACAGGCGGGGGACCCGGGTCTCGCCAGCCGGCTGTCCGTCCGAAGCAATTCGAGCCGCTGCAGCGTGAATGCAGCCGACCATGCCCGACGTTGCGGCCAGGATCAAGATGCGGGCTGCATTCACATCCCAGGGAAACAACTTCTGGACCCCGGCCAGAAGGATGGTGAGCAGGGGGGGCTGATCGCTCCATATACTGGTGTAAATGGGTTCACCAACGGCAAAAAGGGCGGCCAGGGCCAGGTTAAACCCCTCGTCGTAGTCGATCTCGAAGACCTCTCTGAAGTCGACGAAAAGGAAAGCCGCCCCGAAATGCAGGGTGGCGCTGACCCAGTGGCCGTAACGCGCCAGCAAGTCTACAAGCCGCTGAAGGGGAAGCCGAATCGACATGGATGTCAGACTAAACAATGGTTGAGATGTTCTTTCGAAGTGATGATCGACTGCTAACGATTGCGAGTCAACTCCGGCCCGTCGTGGACGCACGTCCCGATCACGTTACAATAGTTTGTATGCGCTTCCGTCTTCTGGCGTTCGTCCTTGTCTGGGTCGCTCTGACCGGGGGTCCCTGCGGGCAGCAAATCGAACTGGAAGCGAAGTCCATGTCCAAAGGTGACCTCCCCATTGGTTTTCCCACGGAGGTGCTGGATGCTGGCTTTGCCGTTGTCGCACTGACCGTGAGGAACGGGAGTGACGAGTCGATCCAGGTCAGTCCCGATTTGATTCAGGCCTGGTCGCCCAAGAAAAAGCGGCTTTCCCGCGTCCCTCCCGCCAAGATCCTGCCCAAAATGATGAAGTTCTATCGGGGTCGAAGCGGAATGGCAGGGGAGGAAATCTACACGGGCTCCAATGTTCCTTCCGGAGGGAGCAGCAGTACCGGGGACAAGTCCCACTCGGCGGCACTCGTCGAGCGCCTGCGGGTGCTTCTGGAAGGGTATCAGTTGAAAGAAGGCTCGCTGGACACGGAAGAATCCGTTCAGGGTTACCTCTACTTAAAGTCCAAGAAGCGAGGTGCCCAGCTGTCCGGCGGCAGAGTTGAACTGGGGGGGGCAGGCGCGGTGATTGAATAGCCTAACCTTCAACGGCGGGAGCCCCGCGACCGCCCGAGCCCTTAGGGCGAGAGAAAAAGCCCCGCCCCCGGCCCTATGGGGATGTCGAATATGACGCTACCATTCCTTCCGCCAGCTCGCAACCTGTCGAACCCTCGCCAGGGACTGCGAAGTACTCCCCATGTGCTATCCTCATCGCCTCATGAACTGGCACACAGGCCTGCTCCTTCTGCTTTTCGTCTGGCCTCTTTACGCAGAGCCGGAAGAGCCGGTTTCCCGGGTGGCCGGTCAGTGGAAACAGGATATAGCGCGATCCCCGTCGTCTAAGGGCAGCGTAGCCCTCTGGAGAATAAGAATCACCGGGAATCGGGTCGTCTGGGCGCAGGACAGGATCCAGGACGGTGAAGTGAAGCCCGTGACCAAATACGTCTACCCACACGGGAAAAGCGCCGGCCGCAGCGGCAACGGCTCGGTCTGGCCCCGAAACGTGGTGGCCAGTGAGAATCGGCTGGTCGTGCAGAGACGATCCTTTGACAAGTCCAAGGGCCTCGAGGACTGGAACCTCCACGTCTTTGAGGTTAAGGATCGCGGACACACACTCCAGTACACTTTGATCTACCGCCGAGGTCTGGCGACCCGCACGCAGACCCTCTACTTCAGGCCGGTCAACAAAGAGAAGAAATAAGATCGGGATCACCGCCTCGGAGCGACACAATTGATAGCTTCTTGTCGGACAAAGTTATGATTCTGGTGAATTCTCTTATCAAGTCCTACAACGGATTTCAGGCCGTGGATCGGCTTTCCTTCAATGTAGGCCCCGGCGAAATCCTTGGTCTGGTCGGGCCCAACGGAGCCGGGAAAACAACCACGCTGCGCTGTCTGTGCGGGATCATCCCGGCAACGGGCGGTTCGATTCAAATTGGGGGGATCGGCCTAGATGAGAATCCGGTCGAGGCCAAAAGAGCACTCGCTTTCGTACCCGATGAGCCGTACCTGTTCGAATATTTAACAGCCTGGGACCATCTGATGCTTTTCTCCAAGCTGTACGGCGTGGAGGGGGGGGGCGAGCGTGCCGTCGCCCTGCTTTCCGAGCACGGTCTGGAAAACCAGAGGTACTCCTATCCCGCCGAGCTTTCCCGGGGCATGAAACAAAAGCTCATTATCGCCTGCGCCCTGCTCCACTCGCCGCGGGCCCTGGTGTTGGATGAACCCCTGACCGGGCTCGACCCCGGCGCCATTCGAAGAACCAAGCGAATGATCCTCACAACGGCCGAAGAAGGCGCGGCGGTCATCGTTTCTTCGCATATGCTTCACCTGGTTCAGGAGGTCTGTTCGCGAATCTTGATTCTTCAGCACGGCCGGAAGGTGCTCGAGGGCTCCCTGGCGGAGATCAGAATGGCCCTCCCTGAGCTTGATGAGTCTGCTGACCTGGAGGAAATTTTCATAAGAGCGATAGGCGTCGAGGACGACAATCGATGATCAGCGGACCTCTGACCAGGCTGCTGCTTCAGAGCTTCAAAGGGAGGACTGTCTACTTCGTTCGCATGCTGCGGCATCCGGCGTATCTTCTGGGTTTTCTTGCCGGCTTTGGCTGGTTACTCTTCTGGCTGGGCCCTGTTTTGCTGGGGACCGAAGGCCTCGAGTCGGGACTCTCCGCACAACTTCTGCAGAGCTCGGCCCGCTTGCTGCCCGCCTTTCAGATCGTGGCAAGCCTGGGACTCGCATTGCTCCTGAGCGTATGGTGGCTCATGCAGTGGGGTAGTCAGCCGTTGAGCCTCCGTGAATCTGAGATTCACCTTCTGGTGCCGGCTCCTGTTTCCAAGAGACATCTCCTGCAGTACGCGATTCTGAAGAACCAGCCCCGCGTCATCGTGGGATGCCTGTTTATGAGTCTTTTTCTGGGGACGGGAAGCAAAGGAGCTCTGCTTGGCTTCCTTTCCTACTGGCTCTTCTTGACCAACTGGGATCTAAATGCCAAAGGCCGCAATCTCTGGATTGCGCGGAACAAGGAGCTGCCGGCCGATCGGGCCTGGATGCGTCGCGCCCTCTTGATCGGGGCGATCGTCCTCTTCTGGTCCGTTTTCGTGGGCCTGAGCAGGAAGATTTTCCCCCTGGTTCTGGAGGCTGCCCGGGAATCGAACTCGTTTGTTTCCGTCGTTCAGCTGGCCAGCGACGCGGTCTCCGGTTCCTGGCTTTCCATCATGCTGGCACCCTTTGCCCTCTTTCTAGGGGTGCACTTTGCTTCTACGGCCACTTCCCCGGTCCTGCTCATGTCCATATCCGCCAATCTGCTTCTGATCCTCTTCCAGAATGAATGGGTGGTGAGGTCGGCGAGTCGTTTCGAGGAGGCGGCTCTCCAGAAAGCCCGCCGCGCAGCCAGGCTTACCGGAGGCGTCAGGAGGTACTGGCCCGCTTCACAGAGCCATCGAAAAGATGTCCCCTTCTCGCTCCGCTTCGTCAACTCTCCGGAGGCCGCCGTCATCTGGAAGAACCTCCTGGCCTCGACTCGAATCCCGGTTCGCAGGCAAGTCTTGATCGGGCTCCTGTCGGTGACAGGCCTCTATCTCTTCCTGGTCCTGTTGCCGGTGCCCGAGTGGCTCTACGGCGTGTTCCTGGTGACAGGGCTGGTCCTCTTCTTTTTCTTCCCGATGTTTGCAGGCAACGGCTATCGGAATGACTTCCGGACTGACCTTACCAATATAGAGCTGGTGCGATCCTGGCCCACGGCCCCCTGGAGGATGTTTCTCGCGGAAATCGGAGGACCGGCGGTACAGATTGGATTGTATTCCGCCCTGGGCGCCGGGATCACTCTGGCCAGCCAGCTAGCCATCGACACGGTGGATTTGAGGAGAATGTACATCATTCCTGACGAGATGCTTCCGGAGACCGTGCTGCCCCGTGTTTTCATACTCGGCTGGATCATGCTGGGGTCTGCGCCTTTCGTCCTGCTCACCGGCGCCATGTGCTGTGCCATGCACAACTTGCTCGCCCTCAATTTTTCCAGCTGGGTGCCCCTCGGTCGAAAACGCCAGGACGCGGCTGCGAACCTGGGGCAGAACCTGCTGATCACGATCGCGATCATGCTGGGGATGGCACTGGGGATCCTGCCCAGCGCCCTGCTGCTGGGCCTGACTCTGAGACTTCAGATCTGGGTTCTGGACATTCCGTTCACCTACTGGGAGATGCCGCTGCTGGGGCTGGCGACCTCCCTCCCGATTCTGGTCCTTCTCACGATAATGACGTTTTTGGGTGGCTGGAGCTGGCAAAGGCTCGACCCCTCCAGGCAACTGTTCTCGGAGTCGTAGGAGGACCCTCCGAGGTCCGATCGATTGTGACGCCCCGGCTCCCGTGACCGTAGGGGCCGGTCTTGTGCCGGCCCGAGTGGCAGGCGACCACCAGGGGCGCCCCTACGGGTTCCATTCTCGGGAATTCAGAAGGACCCTCCGAGGTCCGAGCGCGAAGGTCCCCGCATGGAAGCGCCCCCTGCACTGAGCTATACTCCTCCCGAAACGACCCCAGTGGAGGAAGCCATGTATCCCAACCCACCCGTTCGGAAACTGATCCTGGTACCTGCCGTGATTACCCTTGTCGTAACGCTGCTCCGCCTGGTCGGGGAGCTGCGCGGCTGGTCTTCGACCTTCTTCAGTCCGGAACCGGGAGGCGGGGGAGCCCTCTTTGGGATCTGGCTGCTCGTGCCCGTCTTTGGAATCTATTTCGCACTCAAGCTGGCCAGGGCCGGACAGGGACCCGCGAGCGGATGGGGCGTGGCACTGCGGGCTGCGATCGTGTTGCTGGTCATTGTCGGCATCGTGTGGGGGGTCACCAGTCTGGTTTCCCATACAATCGGCCAGGTCCTGACCCTGGGCGTCCTGGTGCTGAGTATCTCCCTTCTGGCGATGAAACAGGCCTGGCCCGCGCTCTATTCGACCCTGATCGCCTATGGCCTGGCCGCCCGGCTTCCTGTCGCCTTTATCATGCTCCTTGCAATCCTCGGCGACTGGCGAACCCACTATGACGCGACGCCTCCGGGATTTCCGGAGACCGGGCCGCTGGTCGAGTGGCTCATTACCGGGCTGTGGGCCCAAATGACATTCTGGATCTCGTACACTCTCGTCTTTGGGATGCTCTTTGGAGGTTTAGCAGCGGGTCTGGCGTCCGGGCGTGAGAATCGCGCATAAGGGACAGAGCGTGTTGAGCTGGCGGCGATGCCACCAGGGGTTGCCGGGTTGCCATGCAGGGGAAGCCACTCTTACCACTTGTCCTCGCTGCCGCGGGGGTTGTTTTTAGCACCTCTGCTGTCACCGCGGAAAGACGGGCCGTCCAGCCGGTGCTCCCCCCTGACCAGGCACACGACTACACACAGACCCTTCCCGGGAGCGACGCCTCTTTTCGAATGGTAGCCCTCCCCGGGGTTGCACAACTCTGGATGAGCCAAACCGAAGTGACGTGGGACGAATACGAACTGTTCTACTTTTGGGGGGCTGATGAGGAGTTCACTCCCGAGGTGAAGCGGAAAGTTGATGCGGTCAGCCGTCCCACACCCCCTTATGGCGCTCCGGACCAGGGGTGGGGGACGGGAAGACGGCCGGCCTTGAGCATGACACTGTTCGCGGTTCGGAAGTACTGCGAATGGCTTTCGGCATTGACGGGAAAGACCTATCGCCTGCCCACGGAAGCAGAATGGCGCCTGGCCTGCAAGTCGGGTCGGATGGAGGGTGCGAAGCTGCGATCGATTGTCTGGTACCGGGAAAACACGCGCCGCATGACCATGGAAACCGGGACCCTCGCCCCGAACTCCCTGGGTTTACGCGACTTGCTCGGAAACGTCGAGGAGTTTGTGGATCCGGATAGGGAGGCAGGCGGAAGCCCCGGTCGGCGAGACATGCCGGTCTATGGAGGATCCTATCGCAGCCGGGGTGGGGAACTGGGCTGCGTCGACCCGCGGATCGTCTCGGAAGCGGGCTGTCTGATGACCGACCCGCAGGACCCGAAAAGCAAATGGTGGTATTCGGACTGCTTTACCATCGGTTTCCGGGTCGTGCGGTCCCTGCCATGAGTTCCGGCGCCTCCGCTTTCGAATCCCTGGTGCCTGGCAGCCCGTGGTGAAAGTCCAGCGGGCCGCCAGACTTCTTCTCATTGTCCTGTGTGGGGCGGCGATGGCAACCCGTGGCGGGAGTCCCAGGGGTGAGGTCGCGGAAACTGCGGTTTTCAGTGGTTCATCCGCCGTCTTCGAACGGCCGGCCGGACCACTGCAGCGATTCGACTACTCCCGTTTCAAACTGGGAACCCGGTTTCGAATTGTTTTCTACGCTGCCGGTCCGAGGGTGGCAGAAGAGGCCGCTCAGCGGGCTTTCCGGCGAGTCGACGAGCTGGATCTCCTGCTCAGCGACTTCCGGCGAGACAGCGAGTTGTCTCAGATCAACGACAGCTCGGGCGAGGCTGTCATGGAGGTGAGCCCCGAACTCGTAGAGGTTCTTTCCGCCGGGCTGTGGGTCTCCAGGGTCACCGGGGGAGCCTTCGACGTCACGGTGGGGCCCCTCGTGGGACTCTGGCGCGCGGCTTTTGGTGCTCGAGCGCTACCCCGGGCGGACGATCTCCGGATAGCGCGGTCCCTGGTAGGATTCGATGGGCTGGAGTTGGATCCGCCTTCGCGGGGCGTCAGGCTCCGCAGCCGCGGGATGAAGCTGGATCTGGGGGGAATCGCAAAGGGGTTTATCGCCGATGAGGTCGCCGCGTTACTGCGGACACACGATATTCGTCGCTTTCTAGTTGACGCCGGAGGCGACATCACCTGCGGGGCCCCACCGCCCGGACGAGCGGGCTGGACGGTCTCTGTCGAGGCCTGCGGTGACGATGTTGAACTGGTTCTGGCCAACCGCTCGCTGGCCTCTTCGGGAGACCGCTATCGGTTCATCCTGGTGGACGGGGTCCGTTACTCACATATCGTGGACCCGAGAACCGGTTACGGGGTCCCGGGCCCGGTTGCCACCGCGGCACTGGCGCCCTCAGGGATGCTTGCAGACGCCATCGCCACCAGCGCTGCCATCCTGGAAGAGAGCCGGATTCTGAAACTGGTCTCCGAATACCCGGAGTACGAGATCTGTGTCTCCCGGGGGATCGAGCCGGAGCGGCGGCACATCGTCAGTCCGGGAATTGCGCGGTTGTTGCAAGATGCCCCGGCTCCGCACTGAATCAGCGTACACGGGGAAAAGAACAGAACGGCGCAGCGTAAGCTGGCCGTTAACGGTGAGCTGACGCTCTACCGTTGGGTACCATCAGAAGTCGTCACACTGCCGGTAGGCGTCGATCACGGCGCGCTCGCCCTCCCGGCCAGACCCGAAATTGCCATGCTCCATGCCCAGAATTCCGGTCCAGCCCCGGCTGTGAATGTAGCGCAACACGTTGCGAAAGTTGATCTCACCCGTGGTGGGCTCTTTTCTGCCCGGATTGTCGCCGATCTGAAAGTAGCCGATCTCCTTCCAGGCCCGTTCTATGTTCGGGATCAGGTTCCCCTCCATGATCTGCTGGTGGTAAATGTCGAAGAGGATCTTGCAGGAAGGACTGGCGACAGCTCGGCAGATCATGTAGGCCTGCGGAATTTTGGTTAAAAACAGACCTGGATGGTCTCGCCATGTGTTGAGCGGCTCGATCACCATGACCAGGCCTGCCGGCTCGAGGATGTCCGTGCAGCGCTTCAGGTTCTCGATCATATTCGAGGTCTGATAATCCCATTCAAGTCTCTCGTCGAAGCGGCCCGGCACGACCGTGCACCAGGTGGCCCGTACCCTTCTGGCCAATTCGACGGCGTGACGCATCTGTCGGAGAATCTCGTCTCGATCCTCCTTCTTATCGGAAGCGAAGGTAACTTTGGTAAAGGACCCGGAAGCCGAAAACACTCCCATCTGCATCCTCAGGCGCTCCATTTCCCGGGCAATCCGGCTCTGCTCTTCGAGAGTCCGTTTCGACATCTGGTTGTCTTCCAGGGCCCGAAACCCTTCCCGGTGCATGAATCTGAGCTGATCCACGACGTCATCGCCTGCATGATGGCGGAACATCCCGAAGTGGGGCGCATAGTTGAGCCGGAAGGTGTGGCCGGGGTTGGCTTTGCCGAAGCCGGCAGCCAGCAGTCCGGTTGCGGCGCCGATGCCCGTCTTAAGACACGCCCGTCGATTCATGGCTCAGTCCTTCCCGGATAGTTTCAGAAATCGTGGTCTGCAGGCGGTCTGGTTCATGGTTGATCGGGTTTCAGGTCCGGAAGATCCTTTTGTACCAGGGGACCCCCAGCCGTTTGAGTTCCTCGCGGTGCTGTTGGCGGCTGAGCCTCTGCAGGAATTCAACCCCACCGGCCTGGTGGCAGTCCTTATACTTGCGCCCGCTTCCACACGGACACGGCGCATTTCTGCCCACGCGAAGCGATTTCCTCGGATCCTGAAAAGGACCGGACTTGATCATCTGGCGTGTGATCTTCTGAGTCTTCTTCTTGGCCACTGCTGCAAAACGAGGACGACACCCGCGCTCAGATTCAATCATGAAAAAAAGGGACAGTCTACTCTGGCACCTATTTCTCCGGTTCGCGAAAAAGGTGCCAGAGTAGACTGTCCCTTTTTTTATCTCTTTTTTTCAGGCCTCCCAGATGGCTCCACCCCTGCGCGGGTCGCCGGTAGCCACGGCCCTTCCGTCGGGTCGGATTTCGACGCAGTGAGCTCCACCGAAGTAGATCGACTGAGAGTCCCAGTATTTCACCTGGTAACCCTTCTTCTTCAGCGATCGGCGAGTATTCTCTGCAAAGCCCTTTTCGCACTGCAATATGCCGTCCTGGTAGTGGACGCGTGGGCGCTGCACCGCACTTTCGAGAGAAAACCCGAAGTCGATGAAATTCGAGATCACCTGAAGGAGTGCGGTTCTGATCCGGGTGCTTCCCCCGCTTCCGATAACTGCTCGAACTCGATCATCCTGCACGACGATGACGGGAGCCATCATGGTGGCGATCTCATGTCCAGGGGCTACAGAGTGAAACCCCTGCGGGTGCAGGTCGGCCTCCCCCATCATATTGTTGGGAATGAAGCCGGTGCCTGGAACCACATAGCCCGCCGATTCTCCTGCCGAGTGGGTCAGACTGACAGCCATGCCGTCCTTGTCGATCACACTCAGGTGAGTTGTACTCGAGGGGCCGTCAGCCTCCTTCGGTCCAGCCCCGGGAGCCCTGCCGCAAGTGTTGTTTCGGAGCTTCTGCAGCGTCCTCTCCAGGTGTCCGGCAGCCAGGAACCGTTCTGCCGCCGTCCCCGCAGCCCCGGAGTCTTCGACGAGGCGATCCCAGCGGGGGCGAGCCCGAGACGTCGCCGCCATGACCTCGGCCAGCAGCCGGAGATGCCCGGCGCTGCCCCACTCCAGCTTGGCTGGTTCGCATTCTGAGAGCAGCTTCAGAGAAAAGGACGTGAGGGCGCCACCGGCTGAACAGTGAGGGGGAAGGAGAATCTGGTAGCCGCGATAGGGTATGCGAATGGGATCCTTGCGAGCGGGCCGGTATTCCCGCAAGTCTCTAAATGTAAGCAGCCCGCCGCGACGGTCCTGGTCGTCGATGAGGGCCGCCCCCAGCGCTTCGTGGCTCAGATATCGGGAACCGTGCTCCTGTATTCCCCTCAGGGTCATGCTCAGTCCGGGAACAGACAGGTGCTGGCCCGCCTTCAGGAACGTGCCGCCCGGCATGAAGATCTCGCGAACCGATGGCGTGGCGGTATAGATCCGCTTCAAGAGGCGACAGGTGTCCGCCTGAAACGGGTCGAGGAGAATACCCTCATCCGCCAGCCGAACCACCGGAGCCAGAACATCCTGCAGGCGGAGTCGTCCGCAATCCGCGTGCATCCGGCACAGGCCGATGACGTTTCCGGGTACCGCCACGGCGCCTCGGCCGAGGTAAAAATCCTGAGTGGTGGGGCCGTAGTCAACCGTGGTCCGGTAGAAATCCAGGTGCGCCGGTGGTCTCCGGCGACCCAGGCCGGGAGCGCGGCTGAAAAAGTCGTAAACGACCGGCTCGCCCTCGGAGGGGTCAAAGATCAGGGCGATGCCGCTGCCCCCCAGGTGAACGAACGCTATCTCAGACAGGCAAGAAGCAAAGGCCGCGCCGACGGCAGCATCAACCGCGTTGCCTCCCCGGCGCAGGATCTCACCGGCCAGGTCTGCCGTCGTCTGATTTCCTGCCGCAACTAGGCCGCCCATGCTGGAATAATCCCGGGTCCTGGTATACTCGGGCTCCGTCGCGCCGGCCGGGAAACCAGTCCGACCTATCCGCGTCTATACAAGAAGCGTGAGTGGTGGGCGATACTGGACTCGAACCAGTGACCTCCGCCGTGTGAAGACGGCGCTCTAACCAGCTGAGCTAATCGCCCATCGAAAGGATTCGACATTCTAGAGAACGGCCGAAGTTGTGTCAAATGAATGAGAAACTGGACGTTGCGATCATAGGGGCCGGGGCCGCCGGTCTTGCCTGTGGAATTGAAGCGAAGCAGCGCGGCCTCAAGTTCTGTATTTTTGACAGGGGAACCGTCGTGAACTCGATCTACCGGTTCCCCGTCAATATGAAGTTCTTCACCACCGCGGAACTTCTGGAAATCGGGAAGCTTCCGTTGACGTCGCCGAACCTGAAGCCGCGTCGGGTTGAGGTATTGAAGTACTACCGCCGCGTTGCGGAGCACTATGAACTCCCCATTCGAGACTACGAAGAGGTCTTGAGCGTTACAGGAAGCGACGGGGCCTTTCAGATCCGCAGCCGAGACCGTTTCGAAGAGGATCACACCGTTTCTTGCCGCAAGGTGATTGTCGCAACCGGTTATTACGACAACCCGAATATGATGGGGATCCCGGGGGAAGAACTGGACAAGGTCCACCACTATTACAGCGAGCCTCATCCCTTTTTCGGAAAGCGGGTTGCCGTCATTGGAGGTAAGAACTCAGCCGTCGAGGCGGCCCTGGACCTTTACAGAAACCAGGTTGACGTCTCCCTCATCTATCGGGGCCCGGCTCTGGGAAAGCACATCAAATACTGGGTTCTTCCCGACATTCAGAACCGGATTCGAAAGGGTGAGATCCTCGCTTTTCTATCCACAGAGGTTGTCGAAATCCGTCCCCGGGAAATTGTGCTCGAAACGCCAGGGGGTGTGGTGACGCTTCCCAACGACTTCGTTCTCGCCATGACCGGCTATCATCTTGATGTTGATTTTCTCGGGAGTATGGGCATTGAACTCGAGGCCGAGACGCTGATCCCACGGCACGACCCCGAAACTCTGGAGACCAATGTCAAGGGGCTTTACGTGGCCGGCGCCATCGTTGCGGGTCGAATGACGAATCGGATTTTTATCGAGAACGGCCGCTTTCACGGCGAGCAGATCTTCCGGCACTGGCCCCAGCGCCGGACGGTCGGATAAAAGGCTTGGCAACCGCCCGCGAAAGTCCCGCGGGTTGCAGGCGGCTGTTGGAGACGATGTTCAGGATAGCAATTGTCGGGCGTCCCAACGTGGGAAAGTCGGCCCTCTTCAACCGGCTGACCCGGAGCCGCAAAGCCATCGTGGGGAACGAGCCCGGCATGACACGGGACAGGGTTTACGCCAGGGCCCGCTGGGACGACCGGGAAGCCGAGATCGTCGATACCGGAGGCATTGTTCCCGACGACCGGGATGTCATCCCCGAGCACGTTCTGAGCCAGGCCCGGATCGCTATCCGAGAATCTACTCTGGTCCTTCTGGTCGTGGATGGGCGGACCGGCCCCACTCACCTCGACGCGTCTCTCGTCCAACTTCTCAGGGAGCTCGATCAGAGCTTCTACCTGGTCGTCAACAAACTGGACGTGCCGGAGGTGGATGACCTCATCCATGCGTTTCACGAACTGGGGGTGGCGCCTCTTTACGGAGTCTCCGCCGAGCACGGGCGTGGGGTCGAGCGCCTGGTCGACGATTTGATTCCCCTGATCCGCAGGGGCGGCAAAGAGGAAACTCCGGCGGAGACGCGGGTTGCCATCATAGGCCGCCCCAACATGGGTAAGTCATCCCTCCTGAATCGGCTGGCCGGACAGGAGAGGTCCATCGTGACTCAGATCCCGGGAACGACACGGGATTCGATCGACACTTTGCTGGCCCGAGAGGGCACAACGTACCGGCTCATCGATACGGCGGGAATCCGGCAAAAAGGCAGGACCAGAGGGATGGCTGAAAAGCTGAGCGTGGTCATGGCCAGAAAGAGCATCGGGCGCTGCGACGTGGCCCTTCTGATGCTCGACGCGACGGAGGGCGCAACCAGGCTTGACGCCATTGTCGGCGGCTACGCCCACGACGAGGGGAAATCTCTGATCGTCGTCATCAACAAATGGGACCTCATCGACAAAGACACACATCTGGCTCATAAACTGGAGGAGAAGTTTCGGTATCGAATGCGCTTCCTGGACTATGCTCCAATGGTGTTTGTGTCCGCAAAAACCGGCCAGAGAGTTTTCAAGCTTTTGGATTACGTCGATCGAGCCGGGAAGACCAGGCGGCTGAGAGTACAGACGGCCGAGCTGAATCGACTGGTTGAGCGTCGCATCCAGTCGCGGATTCCATCGGCCGGCAGGGAGCGCCATCCGCTGTTGTATGTGGCACAGACCGGCACCTGTCCTCCCACCTTCGTGCTCTTTACCCGGACCCGGAAGAAGCTTCATTTTTCCATCGAAAGGTACTTCGTGAATCAGCTCAGACAGGAGTATGATTTCTATGCCACGCCCATCCGCGTGTTCCAGCGTACACGACCCCGAATCAGGTCCCGTTTGTCCTGACCAGACCCTGCTTGACAGCTCTCCGGTCCCTGCCTATCATTCATTTTCGAGGCGGTTTTATTGATCAAAGCGGATCTTGCCAAAGCGGTCTATGAGACACACGGTGGAATCTCCCAGAAGGAGGCGAGGGAGATTGTTGACGTGATCATTGTTCATATGAAAGACGCCTTGATCGGCGGCCAAAACGTCAAGCTCTCCGGCTTTGGGTCGCTTAATTTGATCCATCGAAGGGCCCGCTCGGGCCGGAATCCTCAAACGGGCGATCGAATTCGCCTCAAGCCAAGCAAGTACGTGACCTTCCGGCCCTCCAGGAAAGTCTTTTAAGCAGGGAATACCAGCCGTGCCCCGCAAGGGACGAAAACTCTTTCACAAGATCGGAGAAGTCTGCGAAATCTGCGGCGTGGAACCACACGTCCTCCGCTACTGGGAATCCGAGTTTCTTACACTTTCGCCGGGCAAAAATCGGGCCGGGCAGAGAATCTACAGGCGTCGCGATCTCGAGCTGATCGACACGATTAGCCGCCTGTTGTACCAGGAAGGATTCACCATCGCGGGCGCCAGAAAGAAGCTCGGCGACCGCAGCGCGGGCCGCGGGCTGCCCCTCTTCAAGCAACGAGATGTGTCCTCTCGAAGGGTCTACGTGGGAATTCGAAAAGAACTCGAATCGCTGGCCCGGGATCTCCGGAAAAAGGTCACATCTTAGGCCACGCGGGACCTCTCAATCGACGAGAATTGTTCTTCTCCCTTCAACCTTGACGCGGTCCTGGCAGACCAGGCGAAGAGCTTCGGGGTAGACTTGATGCTCGATCTGCAAAATCCGGGCAGAAAGGGCGTTTTCGTCGTCATCGTCCATGACCGGAACGGCCCGCTGCAGGATGATCGGGCCATGATCCAGTTCTTCATCGACAAAGTGCACCGTACAGCCGGAGACTCTGGCGCCCCACGACACGGCCTGTCTCTGAGCGTGCAAACCTGGAAACGAGGGTAGGAGTGAGGGGTGAATATTGAGGACTCTGGTGGGAAATTTCCTCACGAAATAAGGACTCAAGAGCCTCATGAATCCGGCCAGACACACGATCTCGGTGCCGGCCTTATCAAGTCTGGAGACGACGTCCCGGTCGAACCCCTCCTGCGACCTGTCCCGGGACGAGACGAACCAGCTCGGGTAGCCCTTGTCCCGAGCATGTTCCAGACCGGGGGCCTGTTCAAGGTCGGAGATGACTGCGACGATTCGGGCCGGGATCTCTCCCCTCTCGATGGCCTCGGCGAGAGCCACGAAATTAGACCCCCTTCCACTCAGGAGAATGGCGACGTTCTTCATTGAAAGCGAACCTTCCGGTTGCCCTGGCTGATTTCGCCAATCAGGAAATACGGCTCATTCCTGTTTTGAAGATATCCCTGCACCCGATCGAGGCGCTGCGGTGAGACGACCAGAATGGCTCCCAACCCCATGTTGAAGGTTCGGTACATTTCCATCTGAGCAATCCCGCCCAGGCTGCGAATCACTCGGAAGATGGGAAGCACTTCCCAGCTTCCCTCTTCAACGACTGCATCCAGATGGGAAGGTAGGATTCGATCGAGATTTCCGGGAATACCTCCACCGGTCACGTGGGCGGCTGCGTGAAGATCATCTGCCTGGATCAGTTCTCGCAGAACCGCCAGATAGTTGCGATGCGGCTCCAGCAATTCCTCGGCCAGGGACCTTCCAACTTCCTCGATTCGCGCTCCTGGAGACAGTTTTTCCCGATCAAAGAAGAGTTTTCTGACCAGTGAGAAACCGTTCGTATGCAGCCCGGACGAGGGAAGGCCGATGAGAAGGTCTCCCTGAGAAACACGTTCCGGACCCAGAAGCTTGGCCTGGTCCGCCACGCCCACCACGAACCCGGCGAGATCGTACTCCCCCTGGGAGTAGAAATCCGGCATTTCGGCCGTTTCCCCTCCCAGCAAAGCACAACGGGATTCTTTGCAGGCACTGGCGAGACCGCTGACAACAGCCTCAATGACACCCGGATCGAGACGTCCCGCGGCAATGTAGTCCATGAAAAATAGCGGCAGGGCGCCCTGGACCAGTATGTCGTTCACGCAGTGTGAGACAAGGTCAATGCCGACCGTGTCGTGGATTCCCGTCATGAAGGCAATCTTCAGCTTGGTCCCAACTCCATCCACGCTCGACACCAGAACCGGGATCTGGAGCCTCGAAAAATCCGGCCGGAACAGTGCCCCGAAAAGCCCGATGTCACTGGCGACCTCCGGGGTGAAGGTCTCACGTGCCAGTTTCTTGATGCGCTCTTTTGCCTGGTTGGCCCGCTGGATATCCACACCAGAGCTGGCGTAGGTGAGACCAACCCCTGCATCGCCTCTCCCGGAGCTACCCGGTTTCTCGCCCATGGGTGCCTTTCACTCGAAGAGGGCTTTCTGTGGTGTCCGGGGTGTGTGCGGAATGGGATAGTTGCGGTCGAAACAGGCCGAGCAAAAGCCGCTTTGAGCGCCCACTGCGTTCTTCATTCCCTCCACACTGAGGTAGGCAAGGCTGTCGGCACGGATGTGTTGGCGGATCTCCTCCACGCTCATCTGGTTGGCGATGAGCTCGGAATAGGTCGGCGTGTCGATGCCGTAATGACAGGGGGAGATGGTGGGCGGGGAGGCGATGCGCATGTGGATCTCGGCAGCTCCGGCTTCGCGCAGCATTTCGACGATTTTCTTGCTGGTGGTTCCCCGGACGATGGAGTCGTCGATCACGATCAGGCGTTTGTTCTTCAGGAGCTGGCGCACGGGATTGAGTTTGACCTTGACCCCGAAATGACGAATGGACCGTTTTGGTTCGATGAAGGTCCGACCAACGTAGTGGTTTCGGATCAGACCGAACTGAAAAGGAATGGCGGATACACCGGCGAAGCCCAGGGCGGCGGTCACACCTGAATCGGGGACCGGAATCACGTAATCCGCCTCTGCCGGGTGCTCCACAGCAAGCTGCTCTCCCATCTGATAGCGGCTCGCATGAACACTCTTCTCGAACACCTTCGAGTCCGGTCGGGCAAAGTACACGTGCTCGAAAATACAGTGGGCGGTCTCCCGGGGCTCAACAACGGTCCATGACGCCAGATGCTCCCCCTGCATCTGGATAGCCTCGCCCGGGTTCACGTCGCGGACGTATTCCGCCCCGATCAGATCAAAGGCGCAAGTTTCCGATGCGACAACCCAGCCGCCGTTCAGCTTGCCCAGGCACAGGGGGCGGACGCCAAAGGGATCTCTCGCTGCCCAGATGGCATCGGGGGTCGCCAGCACCAGCGAGAAGGCTCCTGCCACCCTCCCAAACACCTCTCGAATCGCTTCGCCCATCTCACTGTGGCGGGAACGTGCCAGGAGATGAAGCATGACCTCGCTGTCGGTCGTGGATCGAAAGATGGCTCCCTGGGTCTCGAGTTCCGTGCGGATCTGTTCGGCCTGCAGAAGATTGCCGTTGTGTCCCAGGGCCATCTGACCCCGTGCCGAGTCCGTCACAATGGGTTGGGCATTGGCCAGGCTGCTCTCTCCGGTGGTCGAGTAGCGCACGTGCCCGATGGCGGCAGTTCCATCGAGACCGTTCAGATCCTCGTCGCCAAAGACGTCCGCCACATACCCCATTCCGTGGCGCTGATGGAGTTGACCATCATTGAGGGTAACGATACCGGCTGATTCCTGTCCCCGGTGCTGCAGAGCGTAGAGTCCCAGATACGTCATCCGGGCGGCTTCGGGATGCTTTGAAATCGCGAAGACCCCGCACTCGTCGTGAAACTTGTCGTCGGAGAAGGGTATGCCCCGTTCAACGTTCAATTGCGAAAAACCTCCTCGAAAGAAGACTCCCAGACGTCTCTCAACTCGCGAACCGGCAGGCTGATCAGGGGAAGTCGGTTTACCGCGAACTCAAAACGATTTTCCGTCACCACCCCGACTCGGGTCACCGGAACGTCGCTAAAGTGTCGGGAGAAACGAGTTTCGTCATCCGGGTGAATGGAAACGACAACTCTGGAGGCCGACTCGCTGAGCAGAAAGTGGTCAGGGCGCAGCTTCCCGGAGTCCATCTCCGCCTGCAGGCCCAGAGAATCATACAGGCACGACTCCGCCAGGCCGAAGAGCAGACCTCCCTCCGAGAGGTCGTGAGCCGAGCGTACGAGCCCTGCCTGGATAGCAGCGAGAAGTTGCTCCTGCAGTATCTTTTCCACTCTCATGTCGAGACTCGGGATCGGACCCTGGAGCGGAGCCCCCTGCAACTGCAGGTAGACGCTGCCGCCCAGCTCGGCTCGTGTTTCTCCCAGCAGGAACACCAAATGGCCCACCTTCTGGAAACTGGAAGGGCAGACATTCTCAAGTCCTTCGACTTTACCCATCACCCCGATCACCGGTGTCGGCAGGATCCCAGTACCGTCCGTTTCATTATAGAAGCTAACGTTGCCCCCTGTAATGGGAGTTCCGAAAATCGTGCAGGCTTCTCCGATACCCGAGACGGCTTCAGCAAACTGCCACATGATCTCCGGATTCTCCGGATTGGCGAAATTCAGACAGTTGGTGGCAGCCAGGGGCAGCGCTCCCGTGCAGATCAGGTTCCGGCAACCCTCTGCAACAGCGTGCTGGGCTCCCTGCCGGGGATCCAGATAACAGAAGAAGGGATTTCCGTCCAGGCTCATGGCTAGAGCCCCCTTCCCCTGCTTCAGCCTGAGCACCGCAGCATCGCTGCCCGGACCCGCTACCGTGTTCGTCCGCACCTGATAGTCATACTGTCGATACACCCACCTGCGGCTGCACAGCTGGGGTGAGGCCGCCATGTTCCTGAGCAGCTCATTGTAATCTTCGGGCTCGGGAAACACGCTCTCCCTCCAGTCGGTCAGGGATTCCAGGTAGGCGGGCCGTCTGGTGGGTCGTGTATAGGCCGGAGCTTCATCGGTCAGGGCTCGGTTTGGGATCTCGGCAACCCGCGTTCCCCGGTCGTAAACCACGAGTTTTCCATGATCTTTCACTTCGCCGATCACGACGGCGTCGAGGTCCCACTTAGAAAAGATCTTCTTCACTTCCTCTTCGCGGCCCTTCCGGCAGACGAGGAGCATCCTTTCCTGGGATTCCGAAAGCATGAGCTCGTAAGGGGTCATCCCCGGTTCTCTCTGGGGGACTCGGTCCAGATGGATTTCCACGCCTCGATCTGCTCTGCCGCCCATTTCACAGGAAGAGCAGGTCAGGCCGGCTCCACCCATGTCCTGAATGCCGACGATCGTGCCGGAGCCCATCGCTTCCAGACAGGCTTCCAGAAGGAGCTTCTCCAGGAACGGGTCCCCCACCTGCACGGTGGGCCGCTTGGAGTCCTCTCCCTCTTCGAACTGCTCGGAAGCCATTGTCACTCCGTGAATTCCATCCCTTCCGGTTTTGGCACCAACATAGATGACGGGATTACCGACGCCCGATGCCTTTCCGTAAAAAATGCTCTCCCTGGGAGCAACCCCGAGACAGTACACGTTGACCAGAGGGTTGTTGCCGTAGTGTTCCTGGAAGATGACCTCTCCACCAACCGTCGGAATGCCCATGCAGTTCCCGTACCCCCCGACGCCTGCCACGACCCCCTCCATGGTGTACTGATTGCGGGTTCGGACAAGCGGACCGAAGTGCAAAGCGTCCATCACGGCAATGGGCCGGGCACCCATCGTGAAAATGTCGCGGATGATTCCGCCGACCCCGGTCGCCGCGCCCTGGTAAGGTTCAATGAAAGACGGGTGATTGTGTGACTCAATCTTGAAGACCGCCGCCTGGCCGTCTCCGATATCGACCACACCGGCGTTCTCCCCGGGTCCCTGGATCACCTGCGGCCCCTCGGTTGGCAGATTCTTCAGGTGCGTGCGCGAGCTCTTGTAGCTGCAGTGCTCAGACCACATCACCGAGAATATTCCCAGCTCGGTGAGATTGGGAGTACGCCCCAGACTCTCGCAAACCCGCTCGAACTCTTCCGGGGTCAGTCCGTGGCTGGCAACAAGCTCGGACGTGATTTCCACGTTCCCGGTTTCATGCAAGAGAGTACTAGCTCCGGACCTGTCTGAGCGCCCCGACAATGGAATCGAAAAACCTCAAACCGTCGGTCGACCCGAGAAGAGACTCCGACGCCCGCTCCGGATGCGGCATCATGCCCAGAACATTTCGTTGGGCATTGACGATCCCGGCGATGCCATTGAGAGAACCGTTAGGGTTGGCCTCGGGAGTTGTCCGGCCCTCCTCGTCCACATAGCGAAAGACCACCTGGCCCTGCGCCTCCAGTTCGCTCAGCCGTGCGGGAGGAAGAAAGAAGCTGCCATCGTTGTGGGCGATCGGAATCCGCAGGAGTTCCCCGGGGGTCAGGCCGGCGGTAAAAGGAGTGTCCTGCTGTTCGGTTCGAAGATTCACGGGTTGACAGAGGAACTTCAAGCGGGCGTTTCTGAGAAGGGCACCGGGCAACAGGCCGGCTTCCTGCAGGATCTGGAAACCGTTGCAGATGCCCAGGACCAGACCACCGCGGGACGCGTGCTGCTTCACGCTCTCCATGATCGGGGAAAACTTGGCGATGGCTCCACTGCGCAGGTAGTCGCCATAGGAAAAGCCCCCGGGAAGGATGACGATGTCCACCTCTTGCAGGTTCGTATCCTGATGCCAGAGGAAAACCACCTCCCCTCCGGCGACGTGCTTGATCACGAAGTATGTGTCGTGATCACAGTTCGAGCCCGGAAAAACGACCACACCAAATTTCACGATATTTTTCGGATCTCAAAATCTTCGATAATGGGATTGGAGAGGACGTCCGCGGCAATCTGCTCGCTGAGTTGAGTGACCACAGCCTTGTCCTGATCGTCGATCTCGAGCTCGAAGTACCGCCCCTGGCGTACCCGGGACACCTCTTCATGCCCCAGCTTCTTAAGTGATCTCTGGATCGCCTGTCCCTGCGGATCAAGCACTTCCTGCTTCAGCTTGACAACGATCTGTACCTTCATGAAAAAACTCAGCCCCTTCTAGTACCTACCAACCGCCTTCGCGAACGCGGTCATTCTAGCACTATTCGGTGTCGAGAAGATCGACCCGGTCCACGACTCCCACGACCGCCGCGTTGACCGGTGTGTAGAACTCCCCGAGCACCATCATCGCCGCCCATCCGTCAAGGGCGCAAAGCACTCGGTCGCCCACCCCTGAGTCAACCCCGTCAATGGCCAGAACCTGTTCGCCGCTCGCATCTCCACCGGGCGTCAGGGGCTGCACAAGAAGGAGCTTCTGGCCTTCGAAACAGGGGTCCTTCTGGGTGGCAAAAAGCTGGTCGACCACTCTTCCGATGATCATGTCACCGCGTCCGGGAAGTTGGCTGTGTCCAGGATTCCGACGATCGAGCAATCGGAGGGCACGAGATCCGGATACCAGGGGAAGCTTCCCTCCTTCCCTGTCACGTAGAAAACGCGCTCTCCCGGTCCTGCTCCCAGCGGGTCCAGGGCCAGTTGGACCGGTCCCAGCCTTTTGCCCGTGCGGTCGATAGGCCTGATCAGCAGGATCTTATGGCCGGTCAACGGCGGGTCTTTGATGGTAGCGACAACCGTTCCGACGACCTCGGCCAGGTTCATGGTTTGGGTGCCGACCCGCCGGCGAAGTCGACGGTGTCGACGATTCCGACAATGGAGCAGTCGACGGGATGATCGGTCATGCCGCTGGCCATCCGGGCTGAGCTGCCTCGCACGATAATGACGGTTTCACCTGCTCCCGCGCCGACCGTATCGACGGCCACCTGGTAGCCCAAGGGATCTCCCGTCTCGGGATCGATTGTCATGACGATGAGGAGTTTCTTCCCCTTGAGCTTCTCGTCCTTGCGGGTGGCGACTACCGTTCCGGCAACCTTACCTAGAAGCATGGGTGCTCAGAGAAGCATGGGTGCTCAGAGGGTGGCTATTCCGGGACTATAGGAAGGCGTTCATCCAGGCTTGAATGGGGCCGGGGTATAACGTGGACGCTGACCAGTTCTCCCACCCGTCGAGCTGCCGCAGCTCCAGCGTCGGTCGCGGCCTTGACCGCGGCCACATCTCCTCGGACGATGGCGGTCACCAGACCGCTGCCGATCTTTTCATAGCCGATCAGAGTCACCTTGGCGGCCTTGACCATGGCGTCGGAGGCTTCGATCATGGCGATGAGACCCTTCGTCTCGACCATTCCCAAAGCTTCCATCGAGTCGGCCATTTTCCGGTCGCGCCTCCCAGGCAACAGGACCCGATTATCGGTCCCTGTTTATCTCCAATAGGACTCTCTCGACGATCTCTTCGATTTCCCGCGGAGACAGCGTGAGAGGGTGTTCGCCGTTGGCAGTGACGGGACAGTCAGTCTGCCGCGAAACTGGAGCAGTTATACCATAATTCCCACTGACGTCAAAAAGTTTGTCCACGGATTCCCGAGTGAGCAGACTCTGTCTTCCAAGAATGCGTGTGAGCAGTGAGATCTTGGCACAATGTTCCAGGATTTCCATTCGAAAAAAGGCATTCTGCAGATCGGATCCGAGGGTGATCGCACCGTGGTTGGCAAGCAGAATCGCGTTGTGCTCAGGGACCAGATCTGTGAGGCTGTTGGCCAGCTCATCAGTGGACGGTGTCCCGTAGGGAGCGATCGGGACACATCCCAGGGTCAGCACCACCTCGGGCATCAGGGCTTCACGGAGCGGAATCCCTGCAACGGCGTGCGCGGTTCCGTAGACGGGATGTCCGTGGCAGACTGCCGCCACGTCGGGACGACCCCTGTAAGCGACGACGTGCATCTTGATCTCACTGGACACTCCTCGCGGGCCTTCCAGTTGCCTTCCTTTGAGGTCGGTTATCACCAGATCTTCAGGCCCCAGATCTCCTTTGCACAAACCCGTGGGGGTGGCCAGGAGTCGTTCTCCCAGCCGGATCGACAGGTTTCCTTCGTTGGCACAGATCAGGTCTTTGGCGTACATCCGCCGCCCGATCTCGCAGATGAGTTCCCGCGCCTTCCATTCGATCATGGTCCGTTCCGAGTTCCAGGTTCCAGGTTTGTCTCGCTTCTCTGAAGGGCAGAACGGTAGAGCCTAAGCTCACCGCTGGGAAACGGCAGGCTTACGCCTTGCCGTTCTGTGCCTTCCTGAACTCAACGGCAGGCTTACGCCTCGCCGTTCTGCGCCTTCCTTCAACTTTGAACCTTCAACTTTCAATTTTCAACCATATAGGCTGACAAACCGGGCAGCCGAATCCCGCCGTCCCCTTTCGCTATAATGTGAGCTATGCTTGCCCGACTGAGAGGAACACTGACGGAGAAGTCGGCCGGCCGGATTATCATCGACGTGAATGGGGTGGGATACAAGGTGTTCATCCCCTTCTCAACCTACTATGAGCTGGGTGAAGCAGGTGACACGGTCACACTTCGAATCCACACTCATGTCAAGGAAAACGATCTGAGCCTCTACGGTTTCCTGACGCAACGGGAAAAAGACCTTTTCAACCTGTTGATCCAGATTTCCGGCATCGGGCCCAAACTGGGAGTGACTATCCTTTCGGGACTGCCGGCGGACGAACTTGCTGAAGCCGTCGTAGACGGCGATCTGGTGCGCTTGAATTCCATTCCGGGAGTAGGGAAGAAGACGGCAGAGCGGATCATCCTCGAACTCAAGGAGAAGTTGGACCGGCTGCTTCCGGAGAGGTCGTCCGAAAAGGTTGCCGGATCTGGAGGCGGAATGGGCAACGATGTGGTCTCCGCCCTTGTCAATCTCGGCTACCAGAAGACAGCCTCCGAAAAAGCCGTCAGGGCGATCAGCCGCGAAGGGACGAATGACGGCTTTCAGGCCCTTTTGAGGGGAGCCCTGAGTCACTTGTCGGGCGCGTAAGCAGTCCGGGGTAAGAGTCTCGGGCTGTTAGCCGGTCAAGAGATCGAATCGTGCTTATGGAAGAAGACAATCGCTTTCTCGATCTCTCCTTCAAGGACGGCGATCGGTCGCTGGAAAACAGTCTGCGTCCCGGCACGCTCAAAGAGTTCATCGGGCAGCCGGGAATCAAGGATAGTCTGGGGATCGCCATCGAGGCCGCCCTTCACCGCGGCGAGCCCCTGGATCACGTACTTTTGTATGGACCGCCTGGACTGGGAAAGACAACCCTGGCCCACATCCTCGCCCATGAGTTGGGCGTGAGTTTCAAGAGTACCTCCGGACCAACTGTCGAGCGCCGCGGTGATCTTGCGGCGATTCTGACCAACCTGGAACCGAATGATGTTCTTTTCATTGATGAAATCCACCGTCTTCATCCGGCCATCGAAGAAATCCTCTACCCGGCAATGGAGGATTTCAAGATCGACATTATCATTGGAGAGGGCCCGGGCGCGCGCTCGATTCCCCTCGAAATTCCGCATTTCACTCTGGTCGGGGCAACCACGCGCAGCGGTCTCCTGACCTCTCCCCTCCGGGCTCGCTTCGGGATCCTGCAGCGACTCGACTTTTATAGCCAGGAAGACCTGGCTGAGGTGGTTCGCCGATCGGCCGGAATACTGGGGATTGACGTGGATGAGGGAGGCGCCAGCGAGATCGCACGGCGCAGCCGCGGCACCCCCAGGATTGCCAATCGTCTGCTCAAGAGAGTCCGAGACTACGCTCAAGTCAGAGAAGACGGTTTTGTGGACGACGCGATCGCCTGCCGTGGGCTGGAGCTCATGAACGTGGACTCACACGGCCTGGATGAAACCGATCGCAAGCTCCTGCTCACCATCATCGACAAGTTCGATGGAGGTCCGGTGGGCATCAAAACCATCTCGGCCGCGATCGCTGAAGAAACGGATGCCATCGAGGACATTTACGAACCCTACCTCATTCAAGAGGGTTTCCTGAATCGGACTCGCAGGGGCAGGGTCGCCACACGCCTTGCCTTCGAGCACCTGGGCAAAACCTACGACCCGGCAGCTCAGAAACGACTCTTCTGAATTCGCGATGGTGTTGGTGTGATTCCCCCCCAGGCCAACAGCGACCTCCAGGACCGACTCAACGAGCTCTCACAGGCTCTGGGGCAGATCATCAAGGGAAACCAGGAGGTGCTTGACCTGACCGTGATCGCCCTTCTGGCCGGTGGGCACCTGTTGATCGAAGATGTTCCCGGCATCGGCAAGACAACCCTGGCCCACGCCCTGGCCCGATCTCTGGACGGCTCATTTAAACGGATCCAGTTCACCAGCGACCTGCTTCCTTCGGATCTGACCGGTGTCTCGATCTTCAACCAGTCAACGCGAGATTTCGAGTTCAGAAAAGGGCCCCTGTTCGCCAACGTCGTGCTGGCTGACGAGATCAATCGGACGACCCCCAAGACCCAGAGCGCCCTTCTGGAGGCGATGAGTGAAGGGAGAGTTACCGTAGATGAACAGACTCAAAGTCTCCCGCAACCCTTCATGGTGATCGCCACTCAAAACCCGAGGGAGCATCATGGAACGTATCCTCTGCCGGAGTCACAACTGGACCGCTTTCTCATGCGCATCCGGATCGGCTATCCGGAAGTCGAGGACGAAAAGGAAATCCTGCGTGAGCAGATCAGCTACGTCTCGGCCGAAGAGTTGTCTCCCGTGGTTACGGTAGCCGAGATTGTGGCCGCCCAGTCGGCGGTCTCGGCCGTAGCAATGGACGAATCGTTGCTCGACTATTTAATGGCGATTGTCCAGGCCACTCGCGAAAGTCAGGACCTGGACCTGGGAGTGAGTCCCCGGGGGGCGATGGCGCTTTACACAGCTGCCAGAGCCCGGGCGCTCTTGCAGGGTCGATCCTACTGTTTCCCGGACGACGTCAAGGCCCTCGTCATACCAGTGCTGGCCCACCGCGTCATGGTCAGCAGCAGGTACACCTCTCCGCTTCCCCGGACCGAAGAGTCGGAAGCGATCGTCCGCGCGGTAGTGGACGGAATCGAGGTCCCCGTGTGACTGTTCGGGGCGCGGTATTTTCTGTGCTGGCGTTGCTGCTGGCAATCTCAGCGATCAACAGCGGAAACAACCTGTTGATCCTGATACTCTCGAGCCTGATCGCTGCCCTGCTGGTGTCCGTACTGGCCTCCAACGTGGGACTCAGACGACTTCAAGTTTCACTCCAGATACCAACTCGTATCTATGCAGGGCAAAAGGCAGTATTCCTGCTTAGACTCCGAAACCTGAAGCGCCTCCTACCCTCTTTCGCTGTGCGTCTACGCAGCCGTCACAGGATGGGAGGCACCAGGACAGAGACAGAGCTCTTCGAAGAAGCACACTTCCCATACCTGAAGCCCCTGGGCAGCCTTGAGTTACAGGTAGAGACCGCCTTCCAGGAGCGGGGACTCTATGCCATGGAAGGATTCGAGGTGCTAACCGGATTTCCTTTCGGATTCCTCATCCGCAGGCGGCATCTGGAGGCGCGCGGGACGATTGTCGTCTACCCCCGTCTGCTGGAGATCGAAGATCTGCTGAGGCGCCATCCGGGACTCACGGGAACCACCAGCCCCCACCGGCCCGGCCGGGGAGGGGAGGTTCATACCATGCGAGAATACCGCAGTGGAGACCGTCGACACGCGGTGCACTGGAAGGCAACCGCCAGGACCGGCAGGTTGATGGTGAAAGAGTTTCTGGCGGAGGAAGAACCTCCCCACGGTCTCGTCCTTTGCAGAGAGATCCGTGGACACAGCGAACTACCGGCTTTTGAGAGTGCAGTGTCGGCCGTGGCAACCATTTCGCACTTTCTGTGGAATGCCCGCGAGCGTTTCAACTTCAGATCGGACGAATTCAGCGGCACCGTCGAGGAGCGGGAGCAATATCGGGAACTGATGTGCTACCTGGCCTCGGTCAAGTCCTCCAGGGAGGAGACCCGCGGGTTGGCCGGAAAGGAACCTGGAGAGATTCTTTTTGATGCGCTTCGTCCCTGGGGCGAGCCCCGGCGTCCCGGCCGCAGAGTAAGCCTGGGTCAGGCATGAAGTTCGAGAAGTCCCTTCACATTTTCACCAACTTGACTCTGCTGGCTGGAGCCAGCGCCCTGCTCGCTTCATACTCGGTTTCCCGCGGGTTTGTGGGTATCTGTCTGGGGGCTGTCCTGGTGAGCCTGTTCTTCCCTGTTGAACTCGGGTCGAGGCTTCAGAGTGCCCTGTTTGCAGGCTTCGTGGCCCTCTTTGTCGTGGATGCCCTCTACCTGAGCGGCTATGTTACCGCCTCGATTCACCTGGTCCTTCTGGTGGGGTTCTTGAAGGCCTGGACGGGGCGCTCGGATCGGGACTATCTTCTGGTCCTGTCCAGCAGCTTTACCATGGTTCTGGTGGCCGCCTCCGGCTCGCTGTCTCCTGCCTTCCTGGCCGTTCTGGTGGCCTTCGTTTTCTTTTCCGTCGTGAGCTTGCTGCATTTCGAAAATCGCAAAGCCTATGGAGAGAGTCCACAGGTTCCTTTTCAGGTCTCCAGCTACCTGGTAGCCGGAGCTCTCATTTCGCTGCTGATTGCCTTCCTGGCCATCCCCATTTTCGTATCCGTGCCACGTGCCCGGCTGGGGCTGTGGAGCGTTCGGGGAGGCCCCGGTGGGCTCGTGACCGGCTTCTCGGATCACGTCGCCCTCGGGGACATCGGACGGATCTTGAACAACCGCCGGGTCTTCATGCGGATCACGCTATCTGTTCCGATTGATCAGATTCCATCCACTCTGAAATGGCGCGGAGTGATTCTAAACCACTATGACGGGAACGCCTGGTCGAGTACCCCCAGAACGGGCCGGTACATTGACCGGAGTGCCCTTCGACCGGGGTTCCTCGTTTCCGAAACGCGACGCCAGAACGAGAAACTACTGACCCAGATGATCACCCGGGAGCTACCCGGGAGAAGCATATTCGGAGCCGACAACATGGTGTGGGTGGCCGGCCTGGGAGAAGACGGGCGGATCCGCTCCGATCACAATGGTTCGCTGTTCTTCAGCCGCACCCGTCCCAGGTCTTTCAGTTACCGGGTAGACTCGGATCTGATCGGTCGAGAGGCACGCCTCTCCGGGGCCACCTCCGCAGAAATTCCCGAGAGTTTGAAGAAGCGATACCTGCAACTACCGTCCATCGACCCCGAGGTTGTCGAACTGACGCGAGCGACGGCAGGGCCGAATCCGGATGCGGTGAGGCGGGCTCTGCGGCTGGAGGGCTTCCTCCGAGAGAACTACGCCTACAGCCTTGACAACCTTTCGGCAGCAAGCACTGACCCGCTGGCCCATTTTCTGCTGGTGGGCCGCTCCGGTCACTGTGAATACTATGCCACCGCCCTGGCGGTCATGCTGCGGATCGAAGGCATCCCCAGTCGAGTGGTCAATGGATTTCACCGCGGGGCTGTCAATGTCTGGAGCGAGAATCTGATTGTCCGTCAGTCGGACGCGCACAGCTGGGTCGAGGCTTATTTCCCGGGCGCCGGGTGGGTTGAACTAGATGCCACGCCCGCCCTGCCCCGCTACGATGACGGGATCTTTTTTCTGGCTGTGCAGGTCGGGGATGCCATCGAGCTCTTCTGGAACCAGTTGGTTTCGTTTGATCGGATTTCTCAGCTGAGCCTCCTGGTGGCGGGCCTGCAGGAGATTCGCCAAGCCGTTGCAGCGGTGGCCGGTCTGGTGGAATCCGTCCGCAGGGAGACATCGAGGCTGGCTCTTGCCCTCTTCAGCAGGCCCTGGGAAGTGGTCATTCTGGTCTTCGCTGCGGGTGTTCTCTGGCTTGTGCTGCGCCCACTGTGGCGGAGCACTCTTAGCTGGTGGGCCCGCCTGAGCTGGCCCGAGTCTGGTCGTCTCTCCACGCAGGCGAAGGCCTGCTACCATCGTCTCGAAGGCATCCTGAAAAAGCGCGGGCTGAGCCGCCTTCGCGCCGAGACACCCCTCGAGTTTGCCGAAAGAGCGGGCCTCAGCCTGGAGAGCGGGATCCCGAGCGAAATAACAGCGCTCTACTACCATGCCAGGTTTGGGGGGTGTGCGCTGACGCCGGACCAACTCCGGAGCATTGAGGAAGGCCTGGCAGAACTCAAATAGCCGGGTCTCCTGAACTGAAAGGGCACCCGGCGGATGGGATTTCCTCCGCCGACCGGGGAAGTTGAGTTGGTGACCTTGTCTTCCACCTGAACTGCGTCCCCTGAGATGATCGTTCCCACCGACGAGCCGTCGTCCACTTCGTCCACTCGGACTTCACCGATGAGCCCTGTGATTTCCCGGATCACCCTTCCAGTGGCCGGGTCCTTGACGGTACGGCTGACCCGCTTGATTTTGAGAATCGTGCCGGTCTCGAGCCCGTGCGAGGAGCCGACATTCAGAATCACGATGGAACCGTCGACGTCGGCCACGAGGCCTTCGATCTTGACCTGCACATCCGGGATTCTGGTTTCCGCGTCGAGCAACTTCTGAGCCAGCTCTGTGACGGCGCCCTGAACCGCCTCGCCGAGAATGGTCTCTCGGAAGTCGCTGCTGCCCATGTTGATGCTTCCTCCTCCGGCTCCGCCGCTTCCACCGCCGTAGCCCCCCAGCATCACTCCCGAGCGCGAGGACTCGCCGGTGCCTTTGGCCACGGCCAGGATCTCTCCGGTCGTCGTGTCCACGACCCTGGCATCAATGGCCACCTTGGCTTTACCCTTCTGGGTGCCGTAGGAGCCTCCGCCAAAACCCCCGAGCTTGCTGAGACCACCGCCGAAGCCCTTCTTCTTGTTCTCGGTTCCGAACTGAGTGATGCTGCCCACAATCATGGCATTCACGCCCAGCACCTTGCCGATCTGGGCTGCCGTGGTCGGATTGGCCCGACCGCTGTCTCCCAGATCCTGCTCGGCCAGGATCTGGTCCAGGCGGTTTCGTTCGATGACACGATAGGTCCCGTCCGTGACGAGTTCGGTGACGATGAGATCGGAAATTCCCTTGCCGATGTCCCAGTTCCCGTTCCACCATTGTTGGACCGTTCCAAAATCGAAATTCATTACTGCAACCCGTTTCCTGTCTGCGGCCTGGCCCACTAGGCTCAACAGACAGGCAAAACAGAGAACCAAAGAAAATCGAAGTTTCATTTTTTACACTCCCGACTACGTACTGAGTTACTGGATATTATTAAAAACCAGCCTGCTTCGGAGCGCGTTCCCAGCACTTTGAGCTTTACTCTTGCCACTCTGTACTTTGCACCTTGAACTTCCAACTTTCAACTTTCAGCTCCCGGTAACCAGTCGCCGCCGGGGTGTCCGGTATAATTCCAGGCGCGTATGGCAGAAGGCCGCATTTTTCCTTTTGGGTTGCTGCGACGGCTCTATGAATGGGTATTGAGCTGGTCTGAGCACAGATCGGCACCGTGGGCGTTGTTTGGACTGTCCTTCGCCGAAGCGTCCTTCTTTCCGGTTCCACCGGATGTTCTGCTCATGGCGATGTCCATCGGTAAACCCCGGCGGGCTTTGCGCTTCGCCCTTGTCTGCCTGGCTGGTTCCCTGCTGGGGGGCCTCTTTGGATACCTGCTGGGCTACCAGTTTTATGCGTTGCTCGGAAAACCCATCGTTGACCTTTATTCCGCTGCCGATCAATACGAAAGGGTGCGCCAGTTGTTTGAGACCTGGAATGCGGTTGCTGTTGCGGTGGCCGGTTTCACGCCTATTCCCTTCAAGGTCTTCACCATAGCTGCCGGTGCTTTCCGGGTTAATGTGCTGACTTTCTTCCTGGCAGCGGCCGCCAGCCGTGGCGCCCGCTTCTTTCTGGTCGCGGGCCTGATCTATTACTTCGGCCCTGCCGTCAAGGAGAAAATCGACCGCTATTTCAACCAGTTGACGGTCCTTTTTCTGGTCCTTCTCGTGGGTGGATTTTTGATTCTAAAGTATGTAATGTAGGAGGTCTTTTTGAGGAGCGGGGCGTGGCGCAGTCTGGTAGCGCGCACGGTTCGGGACCGTGAGGTCGGAGGTTCAAATCCTCTCGCCCCGACCAGCTTTGGATCCGCAACGCATTCGCTGTCGCCACTACTACCTGACCGGTCGGGTCCAGGGCGTCGGTTTTCGATACTATTTGTATCGCAAGGCGCTCGAGCTGGGGGTCATGGGCTGGGTACGGAATCTGGCCGATGGCCGGGTAGAGTGTTGTGGTGAGGCGGATTCTCAAGCTCTGGAGAAGTTTGAGCACCATCTCCGGGCGGGCCCCAGGTTCGGTCGGGTGGACGCTGTAGACGCCGAAGACCGGGACCGGCTCGATCACTCCAGTTTTTCGATTGAGGTCTGAGCATGGAAGAACTCAAGAAGTTGATCCGAGAAGTGCCCGATTTCCCCAAACCCGGGATCCTCTTCTACGATGTAACCACGCTGCTGAAGGACCCCGGCGGTCTGCGTGCGGTCATGCGTCACTTCGAAGAGGCCTTTCAGGATCGAGCGATCGACAAGGTCGTGGGGATCGAGTCACGAGGGTTCATTCTTGCCCCCACGCTGGCTTCCCGGTTCAACGCCGGTTTCGTCCCGGTGCGAAAGCCCGGAAAACTTCCGGAGGCAACCATCCAGGCCTCCTACGATCTGGAGTATGGAAGCGACAGCCTGGAGGTCCATCTCGACGGTATTGAAGAAGGCGAGAATGTGCTCATTGTGGATGACCTGATCGCAACCGGAGGCACGGCCCGGGCGGCTCTGGAGCTTGTGCGCAGGCTGGGCGGAAACGTAAGTGCCGTAGCCTTTCTGATCGAGTTGGAGTTTCTGTCCGGTCGCGATCAACTCGAAGACGTCGAAGTGTTCTCCCTGCTGCGCTACTAAAAAAGGGACTACTAAAAAAGGGACAGTCTACCCTTGGTTCAGAAACCGTTTTAAATCCCCCCGGTTTCTGAACCAAGGGTAGACTGTCCCTTTTTTCTGCCCTACGAGTCCGTTTCACCCTCTTCGGAGACGGGTTGCGGCTCTTCTTGAGAGGCGGTCTCGGTTTCCAGCAGCGCAATGCGAGCTTCAATGGAGGCGGCGTCGGGCAGCGAGGGGGTTTCTTCCTTGAGTCTCTTGAACAAGTCCAGCGCCTCGGCCTTCTGACCGGCCGCATCATAGGCCTTGGCCAGGTTCTCCATGACGTCTGAGGTGGGCACATGGGTCGACGGCTCGTCCAGGATCTCGTTCCAGGCCTCTATCGCCTGCTCACGCCGGCCCAGCTGAAGTGCGACCAGGGCCGCCCGATTGCGCGACAGATTGCGCATTTCCAGACTGGACGATTGATCGATGATCTCGCTGAAAGACTCCAGGGCTTCCTGGTAGTGCTTCAGTCTTTGCTGTGTGACTCCAATGTAGAAGCGAGCCAGTTCGCCTATTTGCGTCCAGCCCTGCTGATCGGCGATTTGTCGAAATCTTCGAAGGGCCTGCTCGTCCCGATCTTCTTCATTCGTGTAGGGTGGCTTCTCCTCGGGCTGTTCCGGGTCTTCGGCTTTCGGGATGATTGTGTTGAAGATCTTCAGGGCCCCGGAAAGCTCCTCCTGGGCCGCCATCGCGCGCCGCGCCTGGATAGTGTCAATGCCCCAGTAGCCGATGCCGGCCAGAATGGCAACGCCAACTGCGGCCAGCAGGTAGTTTCGGTATTCGATCACCTGCTCCCAGGTTTCAACGAGAAGCAGGCGAATCCGATCTTGGGTGATTTCTTTCCGGGTGAGGTGTTTTGGTCTAGGCAAAGAAAGCCTCCATACTCGAGAGCTTGCGCCTGGCAGGACTCGAACCTGCGACACACGGGTTAGGAACCCGTTGCTCTATCCTTCTGAGCTACAGGCGCTTGAGAAGACAGCAGTTTAGCAAAAAGGATCCACGTCGTGCTATGGTGAGCGGGCCGAGGAAGAATTGACGCAGCGCTCCTCAAGACAAACGGCACACGCTGCCGGCGGCTCTCTAGCACTTTATGCCATGCGCGATGGCGAGAGCAGAGGGAGACGCCATCCGCAACCCCCGCATCCTTATCGTTCCGACTTTCAAAGAGACCGGGATCGAGTGGTTCACACCAAGGCGTTCCGGCGTCTGGAGAACAAGACTCAGGTTTTTGCCGCTGGTTTCTCGGATCATTTTCGGACCAGGCTCACCCACACCCTGGAAGTGAGCCAGATTGCGACCACCATTGCCCGTGCCCTGAGGCTCAACGGCGACCTTTGCGAAGTCCTCGCGCTGAGTCACGATATCGGTCACCCTCCCTTCGGCCACGAGGGAGAAAAGGTGCTGGATCAGATCATGAGAGAGGATGGCTCGGGCTTTGATCACAACCTTCACTCCCTGCGGATCGTGGAGGACTTCGAGGTGAAATATCCCGGCTTTCGAGGGTTGAACCTGACCTACGAGGTTAGAGAAGGGATAGTCAAGCACAGCAGCGACTGGGCGGACTCGACGAGAGCCTACATTGACCTGAGTGAGTACGAGCCCGGCGTCAAGCCGCTCCTGGAGGCCCAGATCATTGATATCGCGGATGAGATCGCCTACAACACGGCGGATTTTGACGACGGCTATCGGGCTGGCCTGCTCCCGCCCGAATTAATCGAGCGGGAAGTCCCTCTATTCGCCCGGTTTTCCGAAACCGTTCGGGTCCTTCATCCGGACGTGGATGAGCGGATATGGGTCAGTGAGACCCTGCGGCGTCTTATCGATTATCTGGTCACCGATCTGATCGAGTTCACCCGGGAAACGTTGGACAGGTTCAATGTTCGGGGAGTGAAAGACGTCCGGGACAGCGGGGCGAGGCTGGTCGCTCTGAGCCCCGAGGCTTCTTCTCTGAATCGAGGACTGAAGCAGTTCCTGGCCGAGCGTCTGTACGGCAAGTCGAGTCTCCGATCGGCCAGATCTTCCGCCCGAAGGCTGATCAAGGGGCTGTTTCGCCACTATCGAGCCAACCCCGAACGGTTACCTCCACACCACCGGGCCAGACTTGACAAAGCCGGGCTTCCGCGAGTCATCTGCGACTATATCGCCGGGATGACCGACGGATACGCTGCGCAAAGGTACGACTCCATAGGTAGCCCTTGATGGGACCATTAAACTGTTTTAAACAAAGAATTTTCTGTCTCTTTGGAGAGCCTGAGGCCGCTTGACAGGGCTCCCGAAAGTGAAGTAAGTTTATCGTTTTCACAGTTGGAGAGACATGCCTCAATGATTGTCGAACTTTCCGCAATCACGGAGGGCGGGGCGCCCCGTCGGGTCGATGTCTTCTTTCCCGAAGATGGCCTGCAGCTTGATCCCGGCGAAACGTCTTTGCATCTGAAAGAGCCCATCACCGGGTCCTGTGAGTTGACTCGGCTGGCCGGGGATCGAGTCCGGGTCCAGGGAGAGGTCAAGACCAGGCTGAGCGCTACCTGCAGCCGCTGTTTGAACAGGTTCTCCAGTACTGTCGAGCAGTCCTTTGATCTGATCTACGCCCCTGATCCGACTTTGGAGGGCGGCGACGAGATCAATTTGAAATATGACGACCTGGAAGTGGGCTTTTATCGGGGTGACAAAATCGATCTGAGCACTGTGGTCGCAGAGCCGATTTTCATCGATCTTCCCATGAAGTTGACCTGCAGCCCGGACTGTAAGGGTCTGTGCGACCAGTGCGGGACCAATCTCAATGAATCCGAGTGCGATTGTCAGCCTCCCCCGGATATGCGCTGGCAGGCGTTGGCCGAATTCAGCAAGAAATTGACTTAACAGCCCGGGCAGTTGTCAGGACCCGGTTTCCCAAAGACGAGGGTGTCAAAATGGCAAATCCGAAGAGACGACATTCCAAATCCCGACGACGCAAGCGTCGGGCGCACGATCACCTGGTAGCGGCCGGGACCTCGCTGTGCACGGAGTGCGGATCCCCTACCCTGCCCCATCGCGTCTGTCCCGAGTGCGGCTACTACAAGGGAAGACAGGTCAGGGAAGTCGAAGACTGAGTACTCTATCACTTCCGTGATATTCCGCGTTTTTCGTGGACAGATGAAGGCATTTGTTTTTCCAGGACAGGGCTCTCAGTTTGCCGGAATGGGCAAGGACTTCTTCCGCGCTTTTCGAGAGGCCAGAAAAGTTTTCGAGGAGGCGGACGAGGCCCTTTCGTTTCCACTGTCCCGGCTGTGCTTTGAAGGCCCGAGCGATGAACTCGCTCTCACCGAGAACACTCAACCTGCCGTGCTGGCGACGTCCGTAGCCGTGCTTCGGGTTGTGGAGTCCCTGGGAGAACGGGCTGCAATCGTGGCCGGTCACAGTCTGGGGGAATACAGCGCCATTGTCTGTGCAGAGGGAATGGACTTTGCGGACGCCGTTCGAGTTGTTCGTCAGCGGGGTCGTTTGATGCAGGACGCCGTTCCGGTCGGCATAGGGGCGATGGCCGCCCTGCTGGGGCTCGACGACCGGGAGGTCCGAGAGATCTGTGTTGAAGTCGCCGAAGGGGAAACGCTCTCACCGGCCAACCTGAACGGTCCCGGTCAGGTCGTGATTGCGGGCCATGCTTCTGCCGTCGATCGTGCCGGCGGAGTGGCGCGCGAGAGGGGCGCCAAAGTATTTCCGTTGCCCGTTAGCGCGCCCTTTCACTGTGCCCTCATGAGTCCGGCCCAGGAGGGCCTCGCGCGAGTGCTGGAGCCTGTTCAGTTCCGGGACCTGAAAGTGCCCCTGATCAACAACGCGGACGCCTCCCGGATAACGAAGGCTGCCGAGGTCAAGGCGAGCCTGGTCCGGCAAGTGACGTCGCCGGTCCGCTGGAACGAGAGTATCCTGGAGTTGGTCAGGCTGGGTGTGGGTACCGCGACCGAGATCGGGCCGGGAAGGGTATTGACAGGCTTGATTAGACGGATCGACCGATCTCTTCGGACGGGTCCGGTGGGCACGGTTGCCCAGGTGGAGCAGTATGTTTGATTTTTCGGGAAGGGTGGCTCTGGTCACCGGTGCGTCACGTGGAATCGGTCTGCAGATCAGTCGCGATCTTGCGCACAGCGGAGCTCGGGTTGTGCTGGCTGCCCGCAGCCTCGACCGGATACAGCAACAGTCCGAGGCCCTGCGGGCGGAGGGCAGGCACGCCCTTGGCATTGGGCTGGATGTTACGGATGAAGAAACGGTTCGCTCGGCCGTCGCGGAAGTGATCGCACAAGAGGGAAAGGTCGACATTCTTGTAAATAATGCCGGCGTGACGCGCGATCGGCTGCTGATGCGGATGGGCGACCAGGACTGGGATGACGTCATGGAGACCAACCTCAAGGGGAGCTTCCGACTGATTCGAGCGCTCCTGCCGCACATGCTCAGAAAGCGTTACGGCCGGATCGTCAATGTTTCTTCGGTGGTGGCCCTGATGGGAAATCCCGGCCAGGCCAACTACGTTGCCAGCAAAGCGGGATTGATCGGGCTCACGAAATCACTGGCCCGGGAAGTGGCTTCCCGGGACATCACCGTGAATGCCGTGGCTCCGGGTTTCGTGGAAACAGACATGACGGAAAGCCTCCCCCAGCGGACGCGGGATCAGCTGGTCGAGGGTGTACCCCTGGGGCGTCCCGGCAGGGTGGAGGACGTCTCTCCAGGCGTCCTTTTCCTGGCGTCAGAAGAAGCTGGATATATCACAGGCCATGTGCTAAGTATTAACGGCGGCTTGTATATGTAGCTGTCCATGTGGCCATTCAATTGGAGGAGAGATGGCGGTTCAGGAGTTAGAACAGAAAGTTAAAGAAATCATAGTGGAGCAGCTGGGAGTCAAGTCGTCGGACGTGGCCGAAGACGCCAGTTTCGTAGACGATCTTGGGGCGGATTCGCTGGACACCGTAGAGCTTGTCATGAAGTTTGAAGAAGACTTCGACATTGAGATTCCTGACGAGGATGCGGAGAAGATCCAGACCGTTCAAGATGCGGTAAGCTACATCCAGGCCCACCACAACTAAACTCCGGAGAAGCATTCAGTTGCGAAGAGTGGTCGTAACCGGGGTCGGCCTTGTCTGCGGACTGGGTAACGACACGGACCACACGTGGGGGGCCATACTCGAGGGGAAAAGCGGAGTCAGCACGATTTCGCACTTCGATCCCAGTGGCTTTTCCACCACCATTGCGTCCGAGGTCAAGGGCCTCGATCCCCTTCAGTTCGTCGATCGGAAGCTGTTGCGCAAGATGGACCGGTTCATCCTGCTCGCCATAGTGGGTTCCGACCTGGCTCTGGAGCATTCAGGGCTGGAGATCGACTCCAGCAACTCAGATCGGGTCGGAGTCTATATTGGCTCCGGGATTGGAGGGTTCGGGACCATTGAGCGAGAGCACGAAAAGTTCGTAAAGCTTGGTCCCAGAAGGATTTCCCCTTTCTTTATTCCCGCCGCGATCGTGAACCTGGCGGCCGGCCAGGTATCCATCCGCGTGGGTGCCCGGGGACCGAATTCGGCGACCTGCACGGCCTGCTCGGCCGGTGCACACGCCCTGGGCGACTCCATGAGAATCATCCAGAGAGGGGATGCCGATGTCATGATCGCCGGCGGCTCGGAAGCCGCCATAACGCCGATGGGCGTCGGGGGGTTTGCCGCCATGCGGGCGCTCTCAACCAGAAACGATGAACCGGAGCGGGCCAGCCGGCCTTTCGATCGCGAGCGCGACGGTTTCGTGGTGGGCGAAGGCGCGGGTATTCTGATTCTCGAGGAGCTGGAGTTTGCCCGCCGAAGAGGAGCCCGGATCGTCGCGGAACTGGTGGGTTACGGCATGAGCGGCGATGCCCATCACATGACGGCGCCTCCAGATAACGGGTCGGGCGCTCATCGGGCCATGGAGGCCGCCTTAAACGATGCGGGGATCGACTGTTCCGCGGTGGACTATATCAATGCCCACGGCACCAGTACTCCCCAGAACGACCGGACTGAAACTCTGGCCATAAAAGGCCTGTTCCGGTCACATGCTTCCCGTCTTGCGGTCAGCTCGACAAAGTCCATGACCGGCCACCTCCTGGGGGCCGCCGGAGGTCTGGAAGGGGGGCTGACCTGTCTGGCTATTCGTGACCAGGTCATGCCGCCAACCATCAACTACGAAAACCTCGACCCGGAATGTGATCTCGATTACGTTCCCAACACGCCCCGCGAGGACAAAATTGCCTATGCTTTGTCCAACTCATTTGGCTTCGGCGGCACCAATGCGGCCCTGGTCTTCGGGCGATTCGACAACTAGCCGCCATTTCTCACCGATGGGACCTGAAAAGGCCGCCCTGTTTGGTATAAAGCGTTTTGAATGAACGTTTTCACACGCAAACGGAGGCGGCCCTTATGAGAACAGAGTGTAAACAAGCCAGGTTCGAATTTCACGGACTATTTCAACGCAAAGTGAAGGCGCGGTTCGACGGCGGGAAGATCACCTCCGATGCAGGGGTGCTGCTGTTGCGAGAGGTCGAGAGGGGGACGGGTCTGATCGCCGGACTGGCTGAGTGTTTCAGGGATCACCGGGATCCGCGGTTGATCGAACACACGGTCGAGGAGTTGTTGGGGCAGCGCATCTACGGACTCTGTCTGGGGTACGAGGATCTGAACGATCATGATCAGTTGCGCACCGATCCGATGCTGGCGGTGGCGGTGAATAAGGCCGATCCGTTGGGGGAGAGGCGGCGGCAGGCCTCAGATCGGGGGAAGGCGCTGGCGGGCAGGTGTACGCTGAACCGGTTGGAGTTGACCGGCGCCGAGGTCGATGAGCAGGAGCGGTACAAGAAGATCGCGATGGACCCGGACCGGATCGACGGCTGGATGGTGGATGCCTTCGTGGAGTCCCACGAATCGGCGCCCGAGGAGATGGTGCTGGATCTGGATGCGACCGACGACCCGATCCATGGCCAGCAGGAAGGCCGGTTCTTTCACGGTTACTACCGCCACTACTGTTATCTCCCGCTGTACATCTTCTCGGGGGAGCATCTGCTGTGCGCCCGGTTGCGGTGTTCCAATATCGATGGGGCCGCGGGATCGGTGGAGGAACTGGAACGGATCGTCGGCCGGATTCGGCAGAGCTGGCCGGAGGTCTCGATCGTCATCCGGGCCGACTCGGGCTTTTGCCGGGATGACTTGCTCCGCTGGTGTGAAGACCATCACGTGGATTACGTGATGGGGTTGGCCAACAATGATCGGCTCAAGTCAGAGAGCGCCGAAGCGATGACTCAGGCCGAAGCCGAGTTCAACGCCACCGGGCGACCGGCGCGGGTGTTCAAGGATTTCCGCTACCGGACTCGCCACAGTTGGACCTCGGAGCGACGCGTCGTCGGCAAGGCCGAGTTCCTGGACAAAGGCGCCAATCCCCGATTCGTCGTCACCTCCCTGTCGCCGGAACGCCTGGGGGCCCGCGCGCTCTACGAAGACTTCTACTGTGCGCGGGGCGACATGGAGAACCGCATAAAAGAACAGCAGTTGGGTCTGTTCGCCGACCGGACCAGCGCGGCAACGATGCGCGCCAATCAACTCCGGCTGTATCTGTCCTCCGCCGCCTACATGCTCATGCACGCCTTGCGTCGTCTCGGACTGAAGCAGACCCCCCTGGCTCGCGCTCAGTGTCAGACGATTCGCTTGAAGCTCCTCAAGATCGGCGCCCAGGTCCGCCTCACGGTCCGCCACGTCTGGATCTCCATGTCGGAAGCCTATCCCTACAGCGAGGTCTTCGCTGCCGTCGTTCGAAACCTCCAGGCCATTCCTCTGCGCTGCTGAGGTCTGTCCCGATCAAACGCCCCCAAAAACGAAATCGTTCCATCGCTCAGGCCGAGCTCTGCCTGAATACATTCCGTCACGCTCTTCCGAACCCGAAAAACGCTCCATTCACGACCCTCCACACCACCGCATCACTCGACCTGGACCGGATCGATAGCGAAACTCTCAGAAAACCGTTCCGGCCTGCCAAAATCACCTTCATTTCCAAATCGGTGATCTATGCGGGCTAGCAGCTCGACGCCAGGATGTTGCTCCTTTAGCGAATCACCGTCGGTGGAACAGCTGAAAAGAGCTGAATCCCCTGGGGCCCGACCACACCAAAGAGCATCTGCCCGATGATGGGCTGAGTCGAGAAGATGCGCACGTAGCCTCCTCCCAGATTGACGGCTTCCGCCACCAGCTGGGCCACCAGCTGGGAAAGCCTCTCTCCCACTGCCAGGGTCTGAACCGACTGGCCTACCATCGTGCCGTCGGGTAAAAAGACCTGGATGGTGATCTCCGCATCGGGAACCTGTCCCTGGGTGGCTCCCTGGGAGTCGCCCGGGTAAAAGAAGGCCAGACCCGTGAAGAAGCCGGCAATGTTGGCCACCTGGTTGAAGAGCGCTGCTTCGAAGGTCTGGGTCTGCAGGGGCAGGGAAGCTGCGTACTGGAAGTTGGTGGCGTCCCCGAAAATGACATCCCCCTCGAGCCCGTCCCCGTCGGCTTCTACGACCAGCGAGCCGACCAGGTTGATTTCACCAGCGGGGGACTGGCCCGCCAAACCACCTCCGAACAGATCGGCGGCATCCCGAGTCAGGGTCTGCCCGGGTTGCAGCACTTCCTGAACCGGATCGGCCAGACTGCCGCCGTCTTCTCCAATGGCGCGCAGCGTGACGTTTCTGGGTGCATCAGCCGAGTTGTGGACGTTGACACTGGTAAAAAGGCCGGGCTGGCTGGCCAGCTGGGCCGAGTAGGCCACGGTGCCGGAATTCCCGGTGGCGACATTCAGACCCAGAATGGTCGTCTGGTTGATGAGCTGGATCAGTTCGAAGCCCAACACACCGCCTCCCTGGGTGATTTCTGCCGTGATCACTCCTCCGCCCACCGGGGCGCCGAAGATCTCCGAGGGCTGACCGCCGCTCAGGCTGCGTGCCGGAATCTCCAGGTCGGCCACAAACTTGGCCTGGGGAGAGCCGGCGGGTGCCGGAAACAGATAGGTCAGATCCACGGTGACGGGCTCATCGTTGGGATTGAACAGGGCGATGGCGGTGGCGGCGTCCTGGCCCCGGAAAGTGCCGGGACCATCGAAGACCCGGGTGAAGGTAAAGCGGGTGGCTGTCTCGGTGATGGCCACGCCGCCGTCGAGCTGAGAAAGCGCACCGGTTCCGAACTGGAAGAAAGTTCCCAGCGAACCGGTGTCGCCGGTCATCTCGATAAAGGCGGGCTCGCGGGCTTCCCCTTCAAACAGATCGGTGCGCAGGCGAGCCACCTGCTGATCGGGGGGCAAGACCAGAGCCGCCTGGTTAGCCCCTTGGGGGGAGCCGCCATTCTGGGAAGGCAAAAAGAGTTCCAGGTTCACGTTGGCGTCGGTCTCCCCCAGGTTGGTCAAAGCCAGGCCGTCGAACTGGGGGTCGTCATCTGCGCACGGTGCGCACGGTGTCCCGGCGGCGAAGAGGTAGAGGGGCGGCGCCCCTAAATCGCCGGACGCCAAAGCCCAGATCGTGCCAGTATAGTTGCCTCCAAGTAGAGTTGCCGGCACTGCGTCGACGCCCGCCGGAAAGCTTGGCTCGGCAAGGGGGGGTTCGAGTTGATACATCTGCGTACCGGCCGCCAGCAGAATCGGTTCCGCCCCGGAATTATCGATCTCGAGACTCTCAAAAGTGTTGGGAGCTACGCCGATGGGACCGATTAACGTCTCCTGGCCAGTATGCTGATTGATTCGGAGAAGCTCCACTCCCCGCGTGGCAAAGGCCGATGAGATCCCCAGCAGGGAATCGGTGAAAGGATCGTAGGTCAATCCCACGATACGAACATCAACCGCCATCGGTCCTCCCACCAATTCACCCACGCCGGTCGCGCGGTCTATCCTGACCAGGCCACCCAGGTGAGTTCCAAAGGCAAACGTAGTGGAGTACAAGTCTCCCGTAGTTGGGCAATATGCCAAGCTTTCGAGGTTGGTAATCCCGACAGGTAGCAAGCCGACTCGCTCACCTTCGGCACAGATTCCGGTTTTCTTGAATCGGTAGAGAAAGATTCTAGGCCCCGATCCTCCTTCCCACTCCAGGCCGTACAGAGTATCTCCCACGTACGCCAGCCCGCTCGTAAAGTTGACACTGAAGAGCACATTTGGGGGATTGGAATTGCAATTGTTGTATTCCTCCGGTACTGAGCCGAGTCCCGTCGAGGCGTCGATGTGGCTGATGACTGCGGGGCTTCCGTCAAATACATCATCATCGTAGCCTTTGAGTTGGGCTATAAGGTGCCCGAATGACGAGCAAAACAGAATCAAGAGTATGCACGCGATGGATCACACTTTTAGCCTCTCAAGCCGAGTCGTTCATTTCCCAAATGGTGAAGCCAGTAAGCCAGTGGTCGTGGATGTTTCTTGTTACTGAAGATAGCACTCGGGAGAACACCGATCAATCTCCGCGTTTCGGGCGTGTCCAGCAAGGGGAAATACTCAGTCGAGCCGTGGATCTCTTAAATTGGGGGGCCTCGAGGGTACCCGAGGATCAGAATCTCGGCCGCCCCCCGCAATCGAAGCCGAATGGAGAAAGGAAAGGACCCTTCTCAAGTGATCCGTCGTCCGGCAAGACTACCTTCGGGAATTTTGTGCCCACGCGGTGCCCGCGGGAAACTCATTCCAGCTCACTCCAACTCACTCCAGCCAAGTTAGAGGGCGACTTCCAGCCCGGCGATCAATAATTGATCTCCATCACCAGCGTCGGCACTCCGAGAGAGGGTGTCAAGGGCCACTCAAACTGTCTCTAAGATCTCAGGCTCAATGTGTCTCATTGCTGCTGACGGGATACAAACGAGGGGCTTCGAATACATGAACCTCCCGGACGTCGGGCGGATCGCGGTGGGATGTCGGGCCGACGCGGTGCTGGTCGAATCGAACCCACTCGCCGACCTCAATGCGTTGAGAAAACCACTGAAAGTCTTTAAGGACGGGCACGGGCAAGGTGCTAAACACGATACCGCCCGGTCACGATGGGTCACGTCTGGGACGGCAAGAATCAAATCGGCAAACGGTCCATGATCGACCAGATCTCTTCAACTTGATTGTTACGACACGCGTAAATTCGGTCGTAAAGATTCACGGTCGGGTCGCAGTGTGGAACGATGAACTCGAGCCGGTCACCCAATCGGATCGTCCGACCCGGCTCATCGAGCGTGAGAATGCCGAACTCGTCGCCACCGAATTCGTACGAAACTCCCTGCACGTCTTTTGCTTGCGGACCAAACGAGCGATCGGTAGCGAACGCTTTGATGCCGGCGTCCAGGGTCACACGATCGGAGTGATTGGCGCTGACGACGGTGCTCAAGACCGTCAACGAATGGCCAAAGTCATCGTACACCTCGCCACTTACCCCGCCAATTCGCCGGTAGTCGAGGTCCATAAAGACATAAGAGCCGACTTGAAGCTCGGTGAGTCCATCCAATTCAGAATCGATGTTGTAGGTGCCCGTGCTTCCCCCGGAGAGAATTTCAGCAGGCATTCCGCTCCGCAAGAGCAAATCTCGCGTCGCGATTGCCTTCGTCATCACTTCGTGCGAGTAGGTTTTACGAGCTTCAAAACCGACCACATGTGACGAGTGACCCGAATAACTCTGCAGACCGCGCAATCGCAGGTTCCTGCAGCGGTGGATCGTCGTTGCCAGCTCAAGCGCCGGCTCGCCGGGTTCAACTCCCGTGCGCCGGTCGCCGACATTGATATCGACCAGAACGCTGAGCGTTCTTCCCTCGTCCGCGGCAACATCCTGGTAAAGTCGCACCTGCTTTGCATGATCGACCGCGACCATTAAATCGGGTGAACGTTCCGCCAACCGTACGATCCACTGCATTTTGTGCAGGCTGGCTATTGGCGAAGTAATGTGAACGCCGCGCACGCCGCCTGCCACCATGACTTCGGCTTCCGCAACCGTCGCCACACATATTCCCAGCGCCCCAGCCTCGATTTGCCGCCGAGCAATTTGTACGCACTTGTGCGCCTTGGCGTGTGGCCGCAGCGACGTGCCGCTCGCTCTGGCGTGCTCGGCCATCTTCTCCACGTTGGCCTCGAACAGGTCCAGGTCCAAGATCAACGCGGGTGTTGGCAATTCATCCTTCGACGGGCCGGTTGGTGAAGCGTCGCGTCGCAACTGACGGTTAATATCTTCGATGCGTTAACCCTTTCTCGATCCCCAACTATCTTCTGCCATTGCACCACTTGCCATCGGCGCACCTGTGATCAACCGTGACTGGGGCTCACCGTCGCTCTCGATGATAGCAATTTTCGTATCAATCCCCACTGCCTGCATACACGTCGAAGGCGAACTGTATTCGCTGCACGACGTCTGGGCCGGCGCAGCAGAGGGGACTATCGGGGGCGGACCAGACCACTCGCTATCGTGAATCAGAAATGTATCGAGAGATGGAGTTGGATGACCCTGGGACGGGAGGCGGTGCTGAGGACTCCGTCACGTCTCGAGTCGGCCGGCGACTTCGAGCGCGGCCCACCAAGCGTAGTCGGCGTGATGGATGATCGTCACGTGGAGCGATCGCCGGACCAGCTCGCCCTCTCCCGAATGACAGCCGGCCGCGTGACAGACCTCCTCGGGCAGTCCAATCGTGAGGCAGACGTGCGTGCCGTACTGCGTGTGACGGATGGCGGGGAAGCCCGAAACCGAGGGATCGGACTTCCAGCGATCCTGATTCTCCGGATCGAACTCGAAGGGCTTTCCGACGTCGTGGCAGAGCGAGCAGGCGATCAGCATGTCGCGGTCGATGGGCAGGTCGGGGAACTGGCTCTTGAGCGAATTGCCGAGCGCGATGGCCAGCCGCGTCACGCCGCGGATGTGATCCGTCTGCGTACCCGATTTGAGCGGAGGCGTATCCGGATTTCCGGAGGGACGGATCTCGTCGATGGAGGCGAAGCTGCTCTGGCCGAGGCTGTAGGCCCATGCGTCGATGACCTTTTCGCGGAGGGACGCGTCGCGGATCTCCCCGAGCTCCGGGAGAGAACGGATGACCGACTGGCGCAAGGCTTCCGAGATTTCCATGGCTCCTCCTCTCACGGGTAACCGCGACAGTATATGCGGGCGAGCGGACGCCTGGCGAGGCCCGTGTTCCGGCAGCGGGTCGGCTCGAAGACGCTTGGGGCCGCCGCGCGCGCGCAGGGTCGAAATACTGTGCGCCGTGCAAAGGCGGCGATTTCCAGTGGGTGCAATTCCCACCCGGCGACGGGTCGTTCCAGCCGGTAGCAGTCGGAGCGGAGGAGGAGGTAACAAATCCGTCGAAGCCTCTGATGAAACGGATCGCCTTGGGCGATTCAGCGAACATGCAGGCCGAAACGTGAGTGAACGCTGAGCAGGCCTCGAAAGACCAAATCGCGGGAGCCGACCCGGCAGTATTTCGGGGAAGGCCGCCGTCGAGTGGGGAAGAAGCGACAGTGCACCCACCCGATCCCGCCGGGGTAGTGGCGTCGGCATGTATGTACATGGAGATCGACCGCAACACGGGAAGCCCCAACGGCGAGGGCGCGTGACCCTCAACTGGACTCCCGCGAGGGCCAGGCCAGGCCGTGTGGGGTGGCGGAGAGGCCCGTATTAGTGAAGAAGCTGGGTAATGCCGGTGGAGCGAAGGGGCCTTAGGTCAAGGTCAACGGCCGAAGTGGTGACAGCCGGGAGATTGGCGTGAGTCTAGTACCTCCATTAAACCCACATTCACCATATAGGACCCCAAGATTGCTTGTCTGAATCGATGTAAACTACTATAATTAAAGGAGATATAGCACATAAAGGGGGCAAGGAATGGCTCACCCCAAGGGTGAAGGTGTGAAGGTCGGTTTTGATGGCAGTATCAGGCTTGAGTTTCATGGTGCTAAGGTCACATCGGATGCCGGACTTCTCGCCTATCGTGATCTGGATGAGGCGTTGGGTTTATTCGATAGTGTGCCCTTCGTGTTTCACGATTCGCGGACCGGGCGCAACATCCAGCACCACCTCACGGCCTTGATGCGTCAATCGGTATACAGCCGTCTCGCTGGCTATGAAGATGTCAACGATGCCCATCGCTTATCGGTTGATCCGACGATGCGAAGGATCACCGGAAAGAAGCTCGACGATAAGAATGCCGCCAGCGCCAACACGATGGGTCGATTTGAGACCCAGATGCTGTCCGTCGAGAACAACCTGCAAGCCCTTTCGGAAGTCAATGGTCGATGGGTGGAAAGAGCGCTGCAGAAAACAACTCATCGACGCATCATTCTGGATATGGACAGTTCAGCTAGTCCGGTCCACGGCGAGCAAGAAGCCTCTGCCTACAACGGGCATTTCGGATGCACTTGCTACCATCCGCTGTTTTGCTTCAACCAGTTCGGAGATTGCGAAGGTTTCATGCTTCGGCCCGGCAACGTGCACAGTGCGGACCGTTGGAAGGAGATGCTGGAACCAATCGTGGCTCGGTACGAGAAGAAGAAAGTCCGCAAATACTTTCGGGGTGATGCAGCCTTCGCCAAGCCAGAGATTTATGAATACTTGGAGGAGAAGGGCTTTTTGTATGCCATCCGGCTTCCCGCCAACCAGGTGCTTCAAGAAAAGATCGAACACCTGCTGACCCGACCGGTGGGGCGCCCACCCAGAAAACCCGTTGTTTGGTTGGCCGATTTCAAATATCAAGCCGCCAGTTGGGACCGGCCTCGTCGGGTGATTGCCAAGGTCGAGTGGCATCGCGGCGAACTCTTTCCGAGAGTCGGTTTCATCGTGACCAACAGGAGCGCACGAGCCCAAGGGGTGGTTCACTTTTACAACGGTCGCGGCACGGCTGAGCAGTGGATCAAGGAAGGCAAGTATGCCTTGAACTGGACGCGGTTGTCCTGCCAGCACTTTGTCCCGAATCAGGTGAGGTTGGCTCTGTTTGTTTTGGCCTACAACCTGGGCAATTTTCTGCGCCGTCTGGTCCTTCCCAGAAGAATCAAACACTGGTCCCTTCGAACCCTATTGGCCAAGTTGATCAAGATCGGAGCGAAGGTGGTTCACCATAGTCGAATCGTGACGTTTCAGATGGCGGAAGTCGCGGTCAGCAAGGAGGTATGGGCCGAGATGTTATCTCGGATTGACCGCTTGAGATGGATCAGAGCCTAGCACCAAGTGTTTCTGATCGAATGGGTGGAGAGGTGTCTCCACTGATCAGATTTCGGCAAAGGCGCCTGGATAACTCTGGGCTTAGAGGCCCTTTTCAGGCGGAAAGATGCCGAGGGAATCGTTGACGCGAGGGTGGAGGGCTGATAAGTTTTGATCATTCATCACCGGGAGGTCAGAGGAAATCGGATCCGAAGTTGATATGAGGAATGTCGGGTTAATGGTTAGCAACCGTCGAAAATTCCTCGCGAACTCAATTGCGGGCTTTGGCCTGTTGGCGGGAGCAAGCCGATTACTAGGCCAGGCTTTTGACCACGCCATCATTGGCAGCTACACCAGCATCCCGGGGTACGGCTTGGACCAAGCCATCGAACTCATTCGGCAACTAGGATTCCAAACAATTGAAATGCATCCAATGGGTGTAGCGGAGCCAAGACCGGGCCTTTCTCCGGGCTTCCAGTTCGATCGCCTGAGCGAGGAAGAAAGACGCAAGATCAAATCTGCTGTGGCAGGCTTTCGCCATGTTTCCACTCATTTGCCCTTTGCCGATCTGCACTGTTTCTCTGCCTATGAGCCGATTGCGGAATTCTCTGTCAAACAGATCGACATTGCACTGAAGGCGAGTGCCTACATTGGCGCGGAGGTCGCGACCATCCATGCACAGGCGCCTCGGCAGCAGACCCTGGAGCAGATTTGGCCTGTCATGCTCGAACGTTTCCGACGCTGGGGGGACATTGCAAAAGAGGCAGGCTTGCGACTGGCAATTGAAACCGGTTACCCCCGCTCGGTGCGTGATTATGTCAGGCTGATCCAGGGAATCGACCACGAATCCGTCGGGGCCACCATTGATGTCGGCCATCAGGGCGGCTACGCCGAATTGGTCAGCAGGGTCAGGCCGGAGGAGCGGGGAACCCCCAAAGGGATCAAGGCCTACAACGATGTCACTCATGAAATCATAGATCGGTTGGGCCCGAAGGTATTCCACTTCCACGTGCACGACATCGAGCCGGACACATGGGAGGAACACAAGCCGCTTTACTACGGGTTCGTAGACTACCCGCGCCTTCTCAGAAAGCTGCGCGAAATCCGCTACACCGGCCTGCTTGTGTTCGAACTCGTCGGACCCGCCTCGGAAAGAAGCAAACACCTGGCCGACAGCAAACGGAAACTGGAAGAATACCTTGCCGAAGCCTGAACCCGTGGGATGGATTGACCTGGGCCTGCCGCCCCACTGGATCCCTCCCGTTCCTCTTCTAAAAACGTCCGCTACTTGCGTCCATCTGATTCTCCAGTCTACATTCCTCTAAACGGCAGAGCCTGAAGGGCTACACCCTACTTGCCCGTTTCGATGACGTAATGGAGCGTACCTTTGGAGCAGCGGCCTATTGGCAGCGGCCATTGTTCTTGCAGACCAGCGAACAGCACTCGTTGTCCACTGTGCAGTCTGCATTCTTCGGCTCGCACGAGCAGGCACAATCATCTCTGCAGTCGAGTTGGTCGGCGCAGTCGGTTCTTCCGTCACAGTCGTTGTCGATGCTGTCGCTACAGGTAAGACCGGAGATTTCTGACAGCGGTGCAACGCCACAATCCTGTGGACAAACACACGCATCCTCAGTCGCTGGATCACAGAAGAAATCGCCGCAGTCTGGCGGAGACATGTCACTGGCGCGGCAGCCGAACTCAAAGGCGTTCGTGCTACCACCGCTTATGGTCAGTAATTGCTCGCAGGAGCAGCCGCCGGTGTCGGCAATGGCGATGTCGCTCGGTACTGGTCCTGAGTTGGTTCCAATGTCAAAGGTCGTATCGTTGTCATAAAGGGCGAAGCGGTTGTTACCCAGACTACCTGACAGCGGTACCGACTCCGGAATGACTGTTTCAGCGCAGATGTCAGCCAAGTCAAGCACTCCGTCATTGTCGTCGTCCGGATCACACACATCACCCAGGTTGTCACCATCAAAATCGTCCTGGTCGGCATTGGGGTCCTCCGGGCAGTTGTCAGAGCCAGCGCATGCGGAAGGCCCAACACTAGGAGCACCGGGGTCACATACGCCGTCACCGTCATCATCGACTTGGGCATCGGAACACCCATTAGCGTCAACTGGTTGGCTGGAGATGGTTCCGGGTTTAATTGGAGAGCCGTTAACTCATGTCAAAATACCGTTCCCTGATTCTTGTCATTTCCATATCTGTCTTGTTTTCCGGTCTGGTGTCGGCCCAAGAGCGGGTCCAGGAGACTCGGCTGCTGGCGAAAACCGGGTATAACTCATTGATATTACGAATAGATATGAAGGTTTTCTGGGAAGGTGGGAAGGGTATGGAAAAGAGTGTTCTCGTGAAAGTGAAAAAATCAAGAGGCTGTCGTCCGTCCCGTGACGGGCTGTATCGGCGTGTTTTTATTTTTCGTGTCTAAGGGGGGGGTGGACACCTGAAACCCTTCCCACCTTCCCAATGTCTTCATAACGTCTGAAATTACAGCAACTTGTGGCTGGGAAGGACCTTCCCGGCTTGGGAAGGTAGCCTTTCCACCAGTCGGTGTGCGTGGCCAGGCGCGGTATCCGCGCGGTCCGGTGCCGCCCGGTGAATGCGGGCGGTGCAGAGAGGTTGCCGGATGGCGAAGAGGTTCGTCCGACAACGACCGCCTATCGCCTCTTTAACTCAAACACGACCACCGCCGGCTTGGCAGCGGCCAATCGGTCGCCCACCCGTTGACTCGCGCCGAACCAGGCGTATCGCTGCGTGAATCTGGAGACTCGGATCGCCGTGCTGCGGCTTGACCGGCATGTTGCTACGGACGTGGAGACGAAGCGCCTGCCGGACAGCGGAGCGGGTGCGTGAGCGCCCTGTGATGCAAGGGTCAGAGAAGATAGGTGAGGTCGTAGGTGGAGGTGGCGTGACCGGCCCGCTTAGCGCGGTTCATGGCGATCTCGATTCCGGTCTGGCGAATCGTGGCCAGATCGTTCGAGAGTCTCTGGGCGAACTGTTGGACGGAGCGCAGATCGAAGGCAAGCCTGCGGTCGGAGGCGAGAAGATTGATCGCCAGGTACAAGTCCCGCGCCAAGACCCCTTCGATGCGGGTCTCGTCCTTGAACTCGATGAGATAGCGCTCAAGGAAACGGGCCTCTTCGGTCTTGCCCCCGTCCAGTGCCGTGCTCTCGCGGTCGCTCTTGAGCGCACGCCGGTAGGTCTTGAACAGCGCGTGCAGGGCGGTCGCGATGGGATTGGACTCCCGCGCCGTCTCCATGCTGACCCGGTTGAGTGAGGCGACCTGGTCGAGGAACTGCGGGTGGAGTTCTGCAAGAGCTTCGTCGATCATGCTGGCCGGTTCCCCGGCCAAAACCATCAGATACATCAGACTCAGATAGTCGTTGCAGCGGCGCTTGCCGTGGTTGCCCAGGGTGCGGTGCAGCAGGCGCATGACCTTCTCTTGTGCCCCGTCGCGGAGCATCGCCAATACGCGGCCGGTACGCCGGATCAGAGAGGAGACGATGAGATCGCGATGCTCGCCTATGGCGGCCAGGACGGTGGCCTCCAGGAAGCAGTCGCTAGCCTGCTCGTCCAGGTCGAAGCGCACGATGAAGGAGCGGGTGAGGATTTCTGCGAGCTCGCCGCCCAACGGCTCGATGCCGGTGGTGTTGAGCAGGCACTTGGTGCGCTCGATGACGGTCTCGGTGTCGGTGCCGCTCTTGCGCTTCTCCTTGGCGATCCCGGTGATGCTGGTCAGCATAAAGGTGGTCAGCTCCTCGGTCATCTGCTTGACCTCGATGTTGTCGAGGACAATGAGAGGGTTCTGCGAGCCGTCCGTATAGTTGGCTGCGTCGGTGCTCTTCTTTTGCTGGGGTTCGCCGTAGAGCAGCGCCGAGATGAGCTTGCTGGCGGTGGTCTTGCCCGAGCCCGCCGGTCCCTCGAAGCGGGTCATGGGCCGGGTGCCGGCGAAATCGATCAGCAGGAAACAGGACAGCCACGAGATGATCAACCCGCTCTCGCCCGGGGCGCAAGTCAGGTTGTCGAGGATCAGGGTCGACAGCAGCCGGTCCACCTCGTCGGGATCGGCATCAGCCAGGAACCGCAGCGGTTTCATCTTCGCGAATCCTGGAGGATGATGCCGTCAGCGTTGCCTCCGTTTTTCAAGAGCTCGACGCCGTCGGGCGTAATCTTGGCGATCTCGTGCTGGTCGTTGTTGAGGTTGAAGTAGACCGTGTGGTTCGAGACATCGGTGTGGAGCCACGAGAAGTGCTCCCGCATCTTTCCGAGAATCAGAGCAAGGCTGGGCAACACTTCGAAGAAAGTGCGCCCTCCGGGCGAGGTCGGCACCAAGCCGGTGTGCCGGTAGAGCATGGCGGCGTACTGGCGCTTACGTCCCCGGTCGGCAGAATCCATCCAGTAGATGGCGTTGTCGAAATGCAGGAACGGTTCGCCGTTGCGGGTGAAGAAGAACTGCGCCCCGTGAGCGGTGAACCAGTCGTAGGCGGCCTCGGCGGCCTCGGCGTAGCCGGGGGCGCCGCCGTCCTCCTCGGTCTGCATCAACACCTGCTCGACCTGGGCGCGGCAGGAACCGGACGGCGCACCGGTCCGGCGCTTCTCGCGTATCTTCTCGCGGCGGCTCTCGACTCGGGTCCGCGAGTTGCGTTCCTTCTGCACAACCCGCACCTGCTCGCGCAGTGTGGTGAGCGATAGGCTCGATTTCCCGAAGTGCTCCTTCACCCGTTTCAGGTGACGGTCTCGCTCTAGTGTGCTGTCCGAGAAATTCCTGTTGTTAACATTGATCGATGGATCTTTGAGCTCTTTCGACCTTGTCTAAGATCGAAGTAGCGTTGGCCCGCCACTTAAAGGGCTTGGCCAGGTGTTGGTTATGCACTCGAATATATCTTCGTATTTCGTTCCTCAACTCTTGAACACTAGTGAAAGAGTTGCGGTAAAGGGAACGCCGCTCAAGCTGTGAAAACCAGGTTTCGACAGCGTTTAACCAGGAAGCACTGGTAGGAGTAAAGTGGAGATGAAAACGTGGGCGTCGTAGGAACCAGTTTCGGATCGAAGGCGGCAAAAGACTGGCCGTTCGTAGGAACCGTGAGTGCCCATTCTCTGTCAGCCTGAATGTGAGTGCTCGAGTTATCGAGAATGAGGTGAACGTCCAGATCTGGATGGACGACTTGCTCGATCTGACGTAAGAAGGCTAAAAACTCTATGGCCCGATGCCGTTTCGTGATTCGGCCCATTACTTCACCGGTGGCCACGTCGAAGGCGGCAAACAGACTGGCCGTCCCGTGGCGTTTGTAATCGTGGGTTCTGCGTTGGACCTGCCCGGGTTTGAGCTGAAGCATGGGCTGGGTTCGGTCCAGAGCCTGAATCTGAGTTTTTTCGTCTACAGACAAAACCAAAGCGTTGTCGGGCGGGTCCATGTACAGGCCCACCACGTCGATCACCTTCTCGGCGAAATCAGGATCGTTGCTGATCTTGAAAGAGCGAATCCGGTGGGGCTTAAGATCTGCGGCTTTCCAGATTTCAGTCACCTGATGTTTGCTGACTTGGGCATACTCTGCCATGAGGCGCAGGCTCCAATGAGTCGATTCCCTGGGGATGGTCTGCACGGTGGCCTTGAGAATTTTTCGTACCTTCGCTGGCGATAGTCGCCGTGGTCGACCCGAACGGGGCTGATCCTCCAACCCTGATAGCCCCACCTCAAGGTAGCGCTTTCGCCACTTCTGTATGCTGCCCAGGCGCTTGGACAGCCTTTGGGAGACCTCAATTGCTGTGAGTCCGTCCCCGCACAGTAAGATCATCTGGGCTCGCTCGGCGAGGATTCTTTTGGTGTTGGAGGCCCGCAGCCAGGACTGTAGAATTGCTTTGTGTTGTTGGGGTAGATCGAGTCGAATATGTGGTCTTGCCATGCCCAAGGATAGAAAAGTACCCTGACTATTAACTACAAGAACTTTACGGACATTATGCTAGCGGTATCAGAGCCGAGATCTCGTGCAGGATCGGTTCCAGCAGCCGGTTGCGTTCCTCTTCGTTCACGTCGGTAGACAACCGGTCGATCCCGCTCTCAAGCGGAGTGCCGGCCCCGCTGAGCAGCGTCTCGAAGTCCTGGGCGGTGCGGCCGGAGAGGAAATAGTCGTTGACGTCGATCTTGGCCGCAGCAAGCAGGCGCTCCGCTTCCTTGATCTCTTCCGGCGCGCGGTCGCCCAGGAGCTTGGCGAACTCTCGCGGCCCGGCGGCTGCGTCCAGGCTAAAACGCTCCTTGAGTTCCGTCCGCGCGTCCTTGCGGGACTGGTCCAAGGGCAGAACCACGATCAGGGTTTGAATCTTGTGCTTGATCAGGACGCTCGCGGTCTTGAACGCGCCGTTCAGCCCCGCTTGGGAGACCTCGTTGTCCTGGCAGATGTAGACGGTCTTGATGCCCTGGAGCTTGGGCAAGAGGCGATCCCAGTCGGAGCCCCGGATCTGCACCGTGACCGGAGAGATGGCCGGGAAACCGCGTTCCATGAGGGCGATGCAATCGGTGACGCCTTCGGTGATAATGACGCGCTCGGGCCGGGTGAGCAGGCAATCCTCGTTGTAGAGGTGGCTGTTGTTGATCGAAGGAGCGATGTGCCGGTTCGACTGGCTGTTGTGGACCGGCAACTTACGGTACTTCCCCTTTTCCCAGTCCCGGTCTGGCGTCCACGGCGTCTTGCGCCCGATCAGGAACACGACCCGGCCGTGGCTCCAGTAGGGAAAGACGATGCGGCCATCGAAGCAGGGGGTCAGGCCGTCCTGGCCGGTCGGACGAAACGCTCCGGTGGCGGCGAGCTCACGAGGGATGAAGGGGTTCTCCCCCGTGGTCAGGGCGGAGAGGACACCCGTTTGCGGCTTGCCGTCATCTTTGCACGGACCGTTGGCGGCGTACCCGATGCGCAGGGCGTCGATGGTCTCCTTGCCGATACCATAGTGTGACGTCAGCCACTCCAAGACTTCGGGCGCATCCTTGAGCCGCCGGTGGTAAAACGACGCCAGGGCTGTGAGTGCCTCCTGAACACGCACGTCCAGCTCCCGCACGGCCTCGGCTTTGCGCAGCCGTTCGGGCGAGAGGCCATAGAGGGCGAGCGGCGGCAGCTGGGCCTTGGCGGCCAAAAAGTCCCGCGCCCGTTGATGGCTCTCCGGCATCGGCCCGGATTGGCCGCTGGTGACCGTGCCCGATTGTACGAACTCGACTAACTGGAGCACGTCGCCGCCCACCCCACAGCCGAAGCAGTACCAGCCTTGCTTATCGAGCAGGATGTGGAGCGACCGGTGGCTACTGCTTTTGTGGTTCGGGCAGTCGCACTGCAGGAGGCGGTCGCTCTCCTGGACAATGCGCTCGGCGAGAATTTCCCGGGCCATCCGGCCGATGTCGATATCGGTGATCCGCCGGTAGTACTCCCTGACGCCGCCTACAGTCATCTGTGTCATATTGCCGCCCCCTCGCCAAAAAGGAGAGAGAGAAAGGTCTTGCGGTTGTCGAAATGTCGTTTGTGGGCGCCCTTCATTGCACCGAGACCGTAGTTGTCACGGGCGAGCAGTCGAGGCCGGCTCGAGGAGTTGCAGTCCCAGCGCATGGACGGATCGCAGTCTCCCAGGCCAGGTTCCAGTCTTTCTCCCAGGAGATCGTCTCGTGGCGGTGGCTCCACATCGAATAGTTGGAGATCGCGTGGATGCCTATCACGTGGCCCCCGTTGCGCTCATCGCCGGAGAGATCGGTGACTCGGCGGCGATCCGCTCGACCTTGAATGCTTCCTCGCCGAATTCGCGGGTGAGGAAGCCGGTGAAGATGCGGGCGATGGCGCGTCCGACGTCGGTCGCCGCGTCCACCACGCAGGAGCGCCTGCTGGCGTCCAGACAGAAGGATGCATCGAGCCGGATCAAAGCCCGACCGTGCAGGCTTTCGGTGGCGAGCACGGCCAGGAGCAAGGAGTCCTCGACGTCCTGAAGCGGCACCTTCGCGTTGAAGTTGTAGCGGTAGAGTTCTCGATTCATTTGCCTTTGCCTCCATGGGTCGTGGTTCGTCAGGAGAACGCGCCCGGGCCGGAGGTCGTGCCGCTTCAAAACGCTGCGTCAGATGTCCGGTCTGCTGATTACCTACCGGAGCCGGGCCGGGACCGTCGGGGCCGTCACAGGTAGTTCCTGAGGCCGGCGTCCTTGAAGATCTCGCGGAGCTTCTTGATCGACTCGTAGATCGTTCCGCGCGGAACGCCCGTGTCGCGGGAGATCTCGGTGACGGTCTCGGCCTTGAGGCGCCGGCATAGCTCGCGCAACTCGGGGGGGAGCGTTTCGAGGACAGCGGCCACGTCGATGGCGAGCCTGTTCAGCTCTTCTGATGGCCTCGACTGGCCGCCGGTGCGCAGCAGATAGTCCTCCTGATCGAAAGTATCCACGCGCTCGACCGAGCGGCCGTCCGCGTCCTCGAAGCACTCGTTCAGCGAACAGCGGCAGCGCCGGTAGTCCCGGATGCCCGCCTTCTGCGCCTCGATGAGGCTGGCGAGCCGGTGCTCGACCACCCGGGCGATGAACGTGTTGAGCTGTGCGCGCTTGGGGTTGTATTTCGGTAGCCTGCGCAGCAGATCGAGCGTCAACTCCTGCTCGATATCCTCCCGGTCCGATGCGGTGAATCCCGCTTTTCCTACCAATTGCCTCGCCTTGAACCTGATGAGTCCGGCGGCATACGGATCGATGCCATCGTCGGAGTTGTCGACACCCATTGAGCCTCCTCGGGGCCGAGGAGGAGTTCGTGCGGGTGTCGACCTGTGCCGGTACGACCGCTCTCAAATGAAGAAGGCGGAAGCGCTGTGGGACGCCGGTTTCGGCGACACCCACAACGACCTCCGCCTCTTGCGGCCAGCCTGTTGTCTGGTGCGTGGACCGTGCTGTTTCTGCCGGGCCCGGAGTCAGCTCCGGATCACGTCCGCCACGGCCATGCGGACGGGCAGCCCGTCGTTGATCACAAGCTCCTGAATCGAGAGCGACCGCTCCCGGTCGAAGACCTCGAACAGCTCCGCCACCTTCTTCTTGAGCGCGAAGCCCTGAGCAGCTCGCCGGGCATTCGGTCCGTTGTCCTTCCCGAACAAGATTTGCCGCACCACTCGGGGCGGTGGATCGAGCACCGGCTCGCAGTCCCGCACTTCGAGCTGTTCGATCCGCCCGTAATTCACCTCCTGCATCAACTCGACGAGGAGCCGTCTCGCGGGCGTCAGAGCCGCCTTGGTCGTCGCTCCCCGATGCGTGTCTCCGGGGTTGAGAGCGGTTCCAGGTGGCCCGCCACGATTTTGCTGCTGCATGCAATCACCTCCTTTGCGAAGGCTCGAACCATTTCAAGCCTTTGATTGGACATGATTTTCGGGATTAGGAAGGCGGTATTGGAGGACAGGTCAGAAACGGATAGGACAGGTTGGGAAGGTGGGCTGTGTACCGCACCCGGTTCCTTGCCAATTCCACTGTCCAGAGAAATCGGGTGCGCCTATGGTTGCGGGAAATCGAGCGTAGAAACAACTGCCTCCCGAGCCGGACGGTAATGCAACGGACAGGTCGAAATTAAATGAGACAGGTCTCAGTCCCCGTCGGGCAGGAACGGTCGCGCGGCTACGGTGAAGGGGTTGATTCGGTATCCATGATCGCCCTCGCCGTGACCTTTCCAGCGGCAGGTCTGGACGATGTCTTGTCGGTCGATAGGCAGACCGAGCTGCTTCTTCACGGCCGTTTCGATGTCGGACTGAAGGCGGTTGAGGGCGCGCCGTACGCGTGTCTCGTCGTCGATGTACTCCCCTGTGCGACTACGAAGTTCTGCCATCAGGTCCTTGACATTGACGAGGCTGTGCTTTTCGGCGGGCGTGTCACTTCGCAGGTCATCAAGGAATCGATCCCACAGAATCCGGAATATCTTGAACCGTATGCCCGCTTGAGGCGCCACCACCTGCGCTTTGTCGATGAAGACCGTATTGGGGCCACATTCGACGACGAATAGGCGGTCTGCCTTATGCAGGGCCACCGGCTCGGCAAGTATCGGTAGCGCACCCTTTGTATAGACGGGGATGGAAGCCTGACGCAGGGACTCAGGCCGAGCGGATGCGGCGGCGCCTTGTATCCACGCTTTGAAATCCACCTCCCCGCATACGATGTTGGCCAGGGGAACGCGATGAATCCAATCCTCGTCAAGGAAGTGCTCATCGATGTCCGTGGAGTTCACGACGAGATAGCACGTCGCCTGCGTCCTCGCCCAGTCGCGAGTCAAGAATTGCCGGTCCGTGCAGTAGTCGGCGATGCACAAGACCACGCCTAGGTCGCCGATATCGGCCCTGAACACCCCTTCGGAGACATCCTTGACGTTCGACTTGAGCTCGGCAAGGCAGCCTCTGACGAATGCAAGGACACCCTCCTGATCTACCTTGACGCGGAGTTCCTTGTGTCTCCGCTTCCCGTAACGCAAGGGGAAAACGGGGCGCTGGCACTCCGGGCACCGAAAATCATGACCGGCCTCGTCAAAGCCGTCACCAACATAAATGCGGCCCTGGCAGTGCCGGTTCTTCGGCGGAAAGTCCCGATCCTGAGGATCGGCGCAGAGCACGTATTCCCGGATACGCGTCTCCAGGAGTCCCGTCGTCTCCAGGTAGGTTGCCGTTTCCAGCAGCTCCGGAGACGGCTTCTGGAACGCAGATCCGTCCCGCAAGAGCCGCTCGGTGAGCTCCCGTTTAACGCTTGAACCGCTTTTCCGTCGAGAGGACGGAGATGCCATGGACGTCTCCCATGTGATCTTCGAAAGACCGCCGCTCCGCGGCATTCAACCGGTGGTCCGAATACCGAACGACATACTCGTCTTTGGCTGCCTTCTCCTTGTTGAAGATCAGGCTGACGCGCTTCTTCCGGTAATAAACCTTGATGCTCTCGATTCTCTCGATGCCGCTGAGGAGACCTCCGACGGCGGTCTCGAAGTGCCCGATGGCGCCGCCAATCGCGTTCGAGTCGGGGTCGGTGATCTTGATCTTAGGAGCACCATCCAGTGGGGAATTCGCTACCACCAACTCCACGAAACGAAACCCTTCCGCCTGATCGTCCTTCAGCGTGCCCAGGAACCGCTCGAGCTGTCTGGTATACGTAGTCCGGCTCTCGTTCTCGTACTCGCAGGTCTGGCCGAAGTATCGGGAGGCGAGGCGGTTGGCGATCTCGAGCGGAACGCTGACGCTCACCGAGGAGATGTTGACGCGCTTCGCGTTGTCCTGAAAGTCGAGGATGATCCACTCGGGCCGGTGGCCGTGAACCACGCCACCTGACCGCAGGATGAGATCCGGGCGCTCCGCGCGGCGTATGAAGACAAGCTGCGAATCCCTATGGGCCACGACATCCTTGAACTCGCTTGTGCGCCCATCCCTCTTGGCCACGTCGAAGTCGGCGAGCGTCCCTTTGACGACGTCGGGCTGAAGGAAGTCTTCGAACGACTCCCTGCGGCGCCGAGTGGTCTCCCCGAGTGTCATCCGGGCAAAGCCCGACTTGTGGATTTTATCCAGGTGAAACACGACCCGTAGATCTTCCGGTCGTCGGTGGTACATGGCGAACAGAAGCGCGGTCTTGTCGAACACATCGTCCTTTATTCAGAGAACCTTCGGTCAGCACTGCCTTGGCAAATCCGATGGTGGCGATCTTGGACTTGAACTTGGAGAACTGGTCAACGAGCAGATAAGGCATGAGGTCATCGCCACCAATTGCCCGGAGGTCATTCTTCCTTTCTCTAACCGAGCCGTCTCCACCGATACTGAGGTTGGCGCACAGGACGCTTGCTTGCCGGCCTGTCCGCCCGCCGACCCACTCGTCCATGACGCCGTTCTCTCGGACGCGAGCGAGGATAGGATCAAGCGCCATCTCCAGATCATCCTCCCAGAACTCCCGGGCAGCGGAACCTGCTTCTTCAAGAGATGCCATGGTGAATTGGGTCATTTGCTCTCGGTCTCTGTCCCACTGGGTTACTTGTGGTGCGTCGCAACCACCTTGCCCAGAATCTTCAGATCGTCCTCCGGCCCGACCGTGATCAGCCGGTGGCTGGTGTTTTCCGGCCTCAACTCGATTCTGTCGTCTTCAATATGGAGGCGCTTCACGGTCGCCTCCTCGCCGAGCAGAGCCACGACGATGTCACCGCTTTCCGCCAGCGGCTGTTGCCGAACCACGACCAAGTCCTGATCGTGGATTCCGGCACCGATCATGCTGTCGCCGCGGACCTCCAGGGCGAAGCAGCGGCCGGAACGGATGGCCCGGCTGTCGACGAGGACTTCGCCGACGATGTTCTCCTCAGCGAGGATCGGCTGTCCGGCGGCGACTCGGCCGACGATGGGAACAGCACGCAGCTCGAGCACCTCGTCCGTCGGCTCCCGAAGAACGGTGAGCCCGCGTGCCTTCCTCGACTCCCGTCTCACGTAGCCTTTTCGCACCAGCTGCTTGACCTGGTCGCGTAAGCTCGGGCTCGATATGCCGAGGATGTCCGCCAGTTCCTGGATCGTCGGGGGAAACCCCCGGCGATTGATGAAGCACCGCAGCTCGTGCAATGTGCGCCGCTGTGGGCCGGTGATCTCCTGAACGGGTCGTCTTCCTCTCGCCTTGCCGCTCATGGCACATCCTCTCTCAACCCTCTGTGCCAATAATGGTGAGATACTTCTTCCCGGCTAAATTAGAGTAGAGGGCGAGAAGCTGGATTACAGAATGATAGAAAACAGAAGCGACAAGAAACTGAGGATTTTGGAAACCTCGGAGCGGAGGGGAGAGGTCTCCAAAATCGCTGCGGGACGGACCGAGCCCGAGAAGGCGTTGCCGCGACCCGACCCGGAAGTTCCTGCCAAGGCAACCCGTCGCCGGTTTTCAGCCCGCTATAAGCTCCGGGTCCTGGAGCAGGCCGATGGCTGCGAAGAGTCGGGCGAAGTGGGAGCATTACTGCGCCGAGAAGGACTTTACTGGTCGAATCTGCAGACCTGGCGACGCCAACGCGAGCACGGAACGCTGCAGGCATTGACCCCTCGCAAGCGGGGACGAAAGGCAAAGCCGGTCAATCCTCTGGATCATCAACTGAGGCAAGTGGAGGCTGAGAATCGGAAGCTGAAACGCAAGCTCGAGAAGTTTGAAGCCATGCTGGATCTCCAAAAAAAAGTCTCGCAACTGTTGGGAATCTCTCTGGCGAGCAGCGAAGAGAACGGAGACGAGAGCTGATGGACGAAGCTTTGCGATTCTCACAATCCCACGGAGTCCGTGCCGGCTGTCAGGCTCTGGATCTGCCGCCATCGAGTCTGTATCGGGAGAAACTTCGGCGCGAACGGCCGGCGCTGGATCCTCGGCCTCGGGCCGCATCCCCACGCGCCTTGAGCCCGCCCGAAAGGGAAGCCGTTGTGGAGGTCCTGCACAGCCGACAGTTTATCGACAAAGCTCCTGCCGCCGTATGGGCGGAGCTGCTGGACGAAGGGCGATACTTGTGCTCGATTCGAACCATGTACCGCATTCTGGCCAAACGTCTGGAAGTTAGAGAACGCCGTCGCCAGCGCCGCCATCCCCAATACTCCAAGCCGGAACTTCTGGCCACCGGCCCGAACCAATGCTGGTCGTGGGACATCACCAAGCTGAAGGGGCCCGTCAAATGGAGCTATTACTACCTCTACGTGATCCTGGACATCTTCAGCCGCTATGTGGTGGGCTGGCCGCTCCAGTGAAGGAAGCTGGCGATGGGGTCGGAGGACTTCTCGCGGAAGGGTCAGGCCTCAGACCGCCCGCGACAGTAGATGGCGGCTCAGCCCGTAGTGAACCCGAACAGGACTCTCTGCTTTTCCCAGTCCATGGGGAAGGTGCGGATCAGTCGGGCGAGCGACAGGCCGGAGGGTTCCTCACCGTTGAGGATCGCTTCGATGATGAAGGAAGTCGATGGGGTCGGAGGACTTCTCGCGGAAGGGTCAGGCCTCAGACCGCCCGCGACAGTAGATGGCGGCTCAGCCCGTAGTGAACCCGAACAGGACTCTCTGCTTTTCCCAGTCCATGGGGAAGGTGCGGATCAGTCGGGCGAGCGACAGGCCGGAGGGTTCCTCACCGTTGAGGATCGCTTCGATGATGTCAGGAGCCAGCGTGGTCAGCTTCAGGATGCGCACCACATAGGAGTTGTCCATGTCGAGGGCCTTCGCCAGTTCCGTGACGGAGCCGAACTCGCCATTCTCAATCGCGTCCAACCAGGAAAAAGCCCTGCCCAGGGCCTGAACCAGGGCAGACTGCACTCCCGACAGACTGTCCGGAACCTCCCCATCCAGCGCCTGGGGGGCGAAAATCATCTTCCGGCCCCGCATCCGCCGGATGTGCATCGGAATGTGGATCCGCAGATTACCAGTCTCGGTCAGCGTGAGGGTCGGCTGTGCAGTCATTGGGCCTGGCTCCATTCCCTCGCTTCACTGGCCAAGCCGCTCAGCTCGATGATCAGGCTGGTCATACCCTGGGTCTTCAGTTCCATGTCGATACCGGTCTCCCGTAGTGCCACTTTCTCGACCAACAACCGGATCAGCCGGTTGCGCTCCAGGGGAAACAGGTCATTCCAAAAGGTCTCAACGCTCTGGAAGGCTTCCGAGATCTCCCGTTCCGTGACCGGATCTGACTCGAACGCCTGGACTCGGGCTGAGACGTCCATTAGCTGGCGACTCAGGGTCACTGCCTCCTGATTGAGCTCGGCCAATGTCGATCCGGGGGCCGACCCACCGCCGTCATGCGATACTTCCTTGTGATTGCGCGCGAAGATGATCGTCTTGGCCAGTCGATCGCCACCGTCGACCGTGTGGCCGTGCTCCATTAGGTGCTGAAGCACCTTGTCGACCGTGTCGTTGTTGAAGAGCCAGTTGTTGATGGCGGAGGCGTTGACCCGTTCCGGCAGCCCGCGGCCCTCCGTGTCATCACCCCAGTCGAGGCTTTCCCACTGTGCCTGCTCTTCCTCGCTGAGCGAGTTGTAGTCGATGCCGTCGCGCGGAAACCGGAGATCCACCTGCTGAACCTTCGGTGGTACGAGAAAGCCGTCTGCCACCGCGGTCGCGAGTTCGTACACGTCGGTGGGCACGCCCGGCTCCAAGTCGAAGAGTTCGTAGGTGTTTCGGTCGACCTGATCCCGAGGCGTTGCGGTCAGGCCGACCAGTAGTGAGTCGAAGTACCGAAAGATGGCCCTGTATTTCTGATACACCGAGCGGTGCGCTTCATCGATGATCACGAGATCGAAATGCCCGACCCCGAAGCGGGCCTCGGTGCTCGTCGTCTCGCCGATCAACCCCATCATCGTCGGATAAGTGCAGACATAGACCCGGCCCGCCTTGTCCTTCTCGGTCACCAGGTTCACCGGGCTCGACTCTGGCAGGTGAGCCTTGAACGCCCCCACCGCCTGGTTCACCAGCGACACCCGGTCCGCCAGAAACAGCGCCCGCTTCACCCATCCCGCCCGCTGCAACAGGTCGACCAGCGCGATCGCCACGCGGGTCTTGCCGCTGCCGGTCGCCATCACCAGCAGCGCCTTGCGCCGCGCCTGTCCGAACTGCTCACCGATACTCCCGATGGCCCGCTTCTGGTAGTACCGCTCGACGATGTGATCCTTCACCTGAGCGACATCCAGCGGAGATCGTTGGGTTCGGCGATGGATCAGGGATGCCAGCTCGTCCTTCTTGTAGAACCCGGCGACGTTGCGGGGGGGATAGGCGAGGTCGTCCCACAGGCGGGTCTTGTAGCCGTTGGTGTAGAAGATGACCGGACGCTGGTCGTGCATCGCCTCCAGGCAGTCAGCATAGAGCTTCGCTTGCTGCTGCCCGACTTCCGGATCGACGGTGGTCTTCTTCGCCTCCACCACCGCCAGCGGCTTGCCATCGTCTCCCCAGAGGACGTAGTCGGCATAGCCGACCCCCGACTCGGTCGGCATGCCCGTCACTTCGTATTCGCGGTCTTGTTCCCGGTCCAGAGGCCAACCGGCCCGTTCCAGATCGAGATCAATGATGAGCTTGCGGGTCTTGTCCTCGTTCCAGTCGTGGGTCTCGGGGACACCCTCATTCTCCGCCTTGATGGCCGCACGGCGTTCACGCAACGCTTCCAGTTCGCTCTCAATCTCCTTGCGGGTCTCCGCCGCCGCATCGAGCTGGGCCTTCAGGGCCTCCAGTTCCTGGACGCTGGCTGGGATGGTGGCCGGCTCCACTTTCTGGACGAGGGATTCGTCGAAGGTCTTGCCCTGCAGGCTCTCCGCGCCCTTGCGCAGGTAGGTGCGGCCCGTCCAGTAGAGGACGTGATAAAGCTCACGCACGACATTCAGCGCCTTCTCCGGTGCTGGCGACTTGTTGGCGTGGACCGCCACGTTGCCCGCCTGCCGGATGTATTCGGCCTTCTGCCAAACGACCTCGGGCACGAGTTCACGGAAGGCAGGGTCGCTGATGTAACCGTCCAAATTCGTGACCTTCGGTGGCTTTAGAGCCTTCTCGACCTTGTAGACACGCTTGAGCAGGCGCTCCAGAGCGTGCCGGGCATGGAAGCAGGACGCCCGTGGGTCGCCGAAGACATGCCGCTCCGCGAAACTCGCACTCTCCGCCGCGTGCGGGAACTCCTGTTTCAGGAACGCGAAGTTCTCAGAGACTTCCATAGCGGCTCAGAGGTCTCCCCGGAAGGCGCGGGATTGCAGGGAGGCGAAGAGGGTGTCCAGTTCGGCGAGGTGGGTTCGCTGGCTGGCCTTCTGCTGTTCGACGGATTCGACGATGGCGGCGAAGCGATGTTGGAGCTTGAGGGGTGGATTCGTTAGTCGGATGCTCTTCACATCATGGAAATTCAGCCCAGCCTTAACTCCCTCACGATTGAGCCGGTCGAATTGCGCTTGCCCACCCTTCGAGGCCAACTGATAGCTGACGAAGACCGGATTCAGGCTCGTAAACCTTAGAATTGCCAGATGCTGGTTGATGTGAGCCTTAGCAATGCCACGAGGGACGACCGCGGTTCTGCCTAAGTCGGCGGTGATGCTTAGCAGAACGTCTCCAGGCTCAACCTTTGTTCGCTTCGCCTCTGCGGATTCAGGTGCGTTGACGAAGGCGATGTCACCAAGATCAAGTTGTCCGTCCTTCAGATTCTGAATCCTTATAAACGTGTCGCCACCCTTTGCATAGTACTTAGCCCACCCGCGTGAACCGCTGGTCAGAAAACGGATCTCGTCTCCCACGCTGACGACTTTCCACCCCATGGTATTGGTAACGGGGTCGCCGAACATGTCGAGGAAGGTGGACTGGAGGAGGGTGTCGAGCTGGGCGAGGGCCTCGCGGCGCTTAGCCCGCAAGGCATCCGCCGCATCCAGAATCCCCGCAATCCGCTTCTGCTGGTCGAGGGGCGGAAAGGGGATCTGGGTTTCCTTCAGAAACTTGTAGTGTCGGCTGTACCCTGCCGCGGGAATCTCGATGGCCTTCAACGCATAGTAGAGGTACTTCGTGTCGCTCTCGACCTTGGGCACCAACACCTTTGTCCCGTCGGCTCCCATTGCGAATTCAAAGTCCACGTATTTGATCGCCCTGGTGTGGTCGCCGAAGACGATGACCGGCGGATTTACGCTACAGACACGCGACCTGTCGTTCACGAAACCGGCGACGAGAACCTGGCCTTGGTCTACTACCGGGAATTCTCCCTCCTCGAGAAACTCCGTCCGAGGAGTCTTGATATTCCCGCCAGTTGCATCCTTGAATACGTCAAGAAACGGCAGTTCTTGAAAGCTCACCCGAGCCTCCCCTCCAACTCCACCCGCCCCTCCGCGATCTCCGCCTCCAGCTTCGCTAGCCGATTCAGGATCACCTTCGGCGGGTCGTACTCCACTGCCTCGTACTCCAGCTCCTTGTAGCGGTTGATGGACAGTTCGTAGTCGTTGCCCGCGATCTCGGCCTTGGGCACCAGGAAACTCTGGTCGGTGCGTGTGCGCTTCGCCTCGGCCTTTCGATCCTGCCAGCGAGCGAGAATGTCCGCCCGGTCGCTCTTGCCTGGCTGTGGGGTGCGCTTGTCGTCGAGCGAGTAGCCGTCCGCCTGCATATCATAGAACCAGACGTGGTCCGTACCGCCGGAGTTGGTCTTGGTGAAGAGCAGCATGGCGGTGGAGACCCCGGCATAGGGTTTGAAGACGCCAGAGGGCATGGAGATGATGGCGTCGAGCTTCTGCTCCTCGACCAGAATCCTGCGCAGGGTCCTGTGCGCCTTGCTCGACCCGAAGAGTACGCCGTCGGGCACGATGACCGCGGCGCGTCCTCCTGGCTGGAGAAGGCGGAGGAAGAGCGCAAGGAACAGTAATTCGGTCTTCTTGGTCTTGACGATCTGCTGCAGATCCTTGGCAGTGGACTCGTAGTCGAGGCTTCCCGCAAACGGCGGATTGGCGAGGACCAGGGAGCACTTCTCCGCGTCATCGTCGTCGGTCTGGGCCAGCGAATCCTTATAGCGGATATCTGGGTTTTCCACGCCGTGCAGCAGCATGTTCATACTGCCGATGCGCAGCATGGTGTTGTCGAAGTCGTAGCCGTGGAACGTGCCCTCGTTGAAGTGGCGCCGCGCCGCGGCGTCCTTGTAGATGGTGTCGCTGTGGTGTTCCACCAGATGCTCAGACGCGGCAACGAGGAAGCCCGCCGTGCCGCAGGCCGGGTCGCAGATCACGTCCTTGGGCGTGGGGGCGGCCATGTCCACCATCAGACGGATGATGTGGCGCGGCGTGCGGAACTGGCCGTTCTGTCCGGCGGTGGCAATCTTGCCGAGCATGTACTCGTAGAGGTCTCCCTTGGTGTCGCTGTCGGCCATGTCGATGCCGTCGAGTTGGTCGACCACGTTGGCCAGCACACGGGCCGTGGGCATCATGAAGAGGGCATCCTTCATATGGTGGCTGTACGTCGAGCCCCCCTCGCCGTCGGCCTCGTCCTTCTGCCCGAGCGACTTGATAAAGGGGAACACCCCGTCTCGCACCGTCTCGAACAGCTGCTCGGGGGCGGCGTCCTTGAAACGCGACCAGCGCAGCCGGTCCTGGCCGGTGGCAAAGACCGGCTCCTGGATGGGTGTGCCAGTGCGTGCGGCCTTGCGCTCCTTAAGGGTCTGTAGTTCGTCGAGCCGCTTGATGAAGAGCAGATAGGTGAGTTGCTCGATGACCGAGAGCGGATTCGAGATGCCGCCAGACCACATAGTGTCCCAGATGCTGTCGATTTTGGATTTGAGTTCACCCGTGATCATGATTTCGTCTCCCCCTGTCTCCATTGAGTCATCGAACATCTGCCACCGATCCGACCAAGCACAACTCCGGGAAGTAACGGCGGGCTCAGCGGGCGGGGTGACGATCCCTGGCCAGGCCAAACCATTATTGTCGGAGTCCGCGCGGCGGCTAACATCACAGCCAGAGCACGGGGGCCGGATAGCGTGCGATCAACGGATCTGGCGTCACGATCGTCAGGCCGCGCAGGATCGCTTGCGACACCAAGCCTCGGTCGAACGGATCCCGATGATGCCGCGGCAGCAGTACGTCGTGCACCGCGTCCCGTTCGTCGTACGGCAGAGGTTCGATCTGCAGCCGCTGGCGGCGACTGGCGACGAACAACTCCGGGGATTCGGGAAGCGGCAACCTGCCAAGTCGATACTTGATCGTGATCTCCCACACCGAGAGAGCGCTGAGGTACACGGTGTTCGAGGGGGCACGACACTCCGTCCGGGCGCGTAGCGGCAGCCGTGGATCATCAGACAATAGCCAGAGAAACGTGCAGGTGTCGAGCAGGAGCGTCATGGCGACACTCCTGACCAACGCTCCGGGACGTGCCAGTGGGTCCCAATCCGCTGTTCGATCGCCTGCTGGGCGCGGGTGCCATGGCCGCCGAGCCACCGTGTGACCCGCGGCGCTTTCTTGTCGGTCCGTTGGTACTTAGCGCCGACTATCGACGAGCTGTCCGGCGGATGGATCTCACCCGTGTGTACCAACACGCCGGTATCGCACAACCGCTCAACGACGCCCGAAAGGATCCTCGCCTCCTCTAGTGTGCTCGCGATGAACAACACCGCTGTATCGTCCTTGGACTTCAGGATCCGTGCCCGGCGCCTGTCATAGGTGTCGCGCCCTGTGGGAAAGTTCAGCAACTGCAGTTCGCCGTTCGGCGTCATGCCATGGATGGCGGCCTCGACCTCTTCCTCATGCACCCGCCGGTTGCCCCAGTAGTGCGGCTCGCCGCGCCACCCCTCGACGAGCTCGATCTCGAACGTCTCCCCTCTACAGCTGCACTTGACAGCTTCCGCAGTCATGAGCTTCTCGCCGCCGACTGGACTGAGCGCGAACTGGCACTGCAGCGCGCAACCGGAACGCTCAGGCCACGACAGAATATCGGCGAGCGGCCCATTGGCCGTGACCCGCAAGATGTTCGGCAGTGTTTCGGGATCACGCATCGTTTCAATCTGCCCAACATCCAGATCAAGCGACTGGCCGTCCCCCCACCCCGCACGATTCAGCGTGAAGTCGATCAGCTTCTTGCTCATCTGCCAGCAGCCATCAGGTACTTCTCGGCACGTGCCACGAGTGCTTCCTGGTCCCCGGAACGCGGTTCCTGGAGGCGCGCGATCACGTCGTTCAGGTTCGTCGGCAGATCCTCGTGATGCGATGGGTGATTCTTCTGGTCGTAGAACGCCCTGAGCCTGTTGGCCCACTGCCGTTTCGGTTGCTCAAAGGCGTCACCCTCTTCCAGCCCAGTCGATTTGCTCCAGTTGTCGGCACCGCCGCCCTCGAACGCGTCAAGCAGATCCTCCGGAAGTGGCTCAAAGAAGCTGCCCGGAACCACAAGGTCAGGGTCGGTGCCGATTGGTCGAGGCTCCGTCGGCGGCTTTGGCAACGGGCGAATCTCGGCGATGGGGACGTTGCGACGGCAGAGAATCACGGTCTCGCCACGTTCAACGCTATCGAGGTATTGCGAAAGATGCGACTTGGCATCGGCAAGGTTAACTTTGATCATGTAGTTATATTATTGACTATAAACATGACTAACAGCACAACTACTATCAGACTATTCTACCGATTGTAGCCCGTCAAACGATTGTGTTGCAACTTTGGCCGACGAAGACTGGCAGCCTGAAGAGATCATGAAAAAGGCAATCCGCCCGCCGGTCTTCAAGTGGCGACAACCGGAGCCAGGGCTGATTCTTTGTGCCGTGCGCTGGACCCTTCGGGACTCGCTCTCGTTGCGCGATGTCGAAGAGCTGCTCAGCGAGCGCGGCCTGGAGGCGGACCACACGACAATCTGGCTCTGGGTCCAGCGCTACGGTCCCGAACTGGAGGAACGGCTGTGCCAACCCATAAGTCCTGGCGTGTCGATGAGACCTGCGTTCGTGTCAAGGGCCGCTGGTGCTCCCTCTACCGAGCCATCGATTCCAGCGGCGCGGCGAACGATCCAGGGATACGAGGCCATGCACATGATCCGGAAGGGGCAGGCGAGGTGGGTGAGCGGTTCGGATGTTCGGCGACAGATTCAGTTCATCAATCAGCTGTTCGAGGTGGCTGCATGAGACGGAGCCCGGTCGACCCAACCAATCGCTCTCTTGTCGCTTTTTGAAAGTTGCAACACATCCTTTTCCCACGTTTCCCCCTAGGGTAGGCGGTGCAGCCCTCCATCAGCCTCCGCCGGGCTCGAACAGATCCGAGCGGGCATAGCGGCTTCGAACTTGTTTTGGACTACGTGAGACAACGTTCCTTCCATGACGACATGGGGCGCGTCGATGCATTCCGCTTGACTTCCGGCCGGCACGAAGCGTGCATGTGTCAGGCGCATCATCAGCTTCCAAATCAGCCATTTTAAACAAGGGAAAGGGGATCAGCCATGAACGACACACTGCACGAGGCCGCGCAGGCCTATCTCGAACACCTGAAGGGCGAGGGGAAGAAAGAGCGCACGCTCTACACCTACGGGAAGGACTTCAAGCAGATCGAGGCCTTCTTTGGCGTCGACCGGAAGCTCACGGGCATCCTGGCGCCGCAGGTGGGCAAGTTCTTCCGCTCCGACGCGCTCCTCAAACTCCCCAGCGGGAAGAAACGTTCCCAGCCTACGGTCGAGAAGACCAAGCGGGTGCTTCGCATGTTCCTGGTCTGGGCCCACGAGACGGGCCGGATCGACAAGCTGCCCCTGCCCAAGGGCACTGCCATGGGCCGGAGCGCAAAGAAAGAAGGAAGGAGGCCGCCAGCATGACAAACGCCACAAACAGCGCGCTTCGGCTGCTGCCCGGGCCTGAGCCGTTCGAGCGGGCGGTCGAGGCCTTCGGTAGAAGGCTCGCCGCCGAGGGTCGCTCCCCGAACACCATCAGCGCGTACCTGCGTGACCTGCGGCAGCTGAGCGCCGTTCTTTTGGAGCGCCACCCAGGCCTGACCCCGGACTGCGTGACCAGCGCCCTGCTCGATGAGGCGCTGACCTCGCCGGCCGTCGTGATTTCGACCAAGGGAACCGCCCGTTCCCCGGCGTCGCTGCACCGTTTCAAGGCGGCCGTCCGGTCCTTCTTTGCCTGGGCAGAGGAGACCGGACAGGTGGCGGAGAACCCGGCGCGGTCGGTGACCCTGCGGCGACTGCCGCGCACGATGCCGAGCTTCCTGACCGAGGCCGAGAAGCGGCGGCTGCTCAAGGAACTCCGGGGCCGATCCTCCAAACTCGCCCGCCGGGACCGGCTCATCATCGAGCTTTTCCTGGGTACCGGCATCCGGCTGCGGGAACTGGTCAACCTGGACGTCGATGACGTGGACCTCGACGCCAAGCATCTCCGGGTCCGCGCCAAGGGAGGCGTCCCGCAGGTGAAGTTCCTCAAGTCCACGCTGCGCTCCCTTCTGCGTGCCTGCCTGAAGGAGCGCCGCCGCCAGGGCGACGGCGAATGCCGGGCGCTGTTTCTCTCCAACCGCGACACGCGCCTGTCGGAGCGCCAGGTGTCCAGGCGGCTCGATCACTGGCTCCAGGCGGCGAGGATTGATAAAAAGCTCAGCCCGCACGCCCTGCGGCACACCTTCGCCACCCACCTCTACCGCCGCACCGGCGACATCCTAGTGGTCCAGCGGGCGCTCGGGCACCGGGACCTGTCGACCACCCAGATCTACACCCACCTGGTTGACGACGCCCTCGAGGATGCCCTCGAACGGCTCTGAACCGGAACGGGCCGTTGGAATCGTTGGGTCCGCTGTTCCATTTCCGCCTCTGGGGGAGTTTTGGAACGTCCGAGAACACGTCTTATGCGCCATTCCTCCGGAGCTGGAAGCCATAAGTCCCCGTGTTGTCGGGGCCGTGCCGTCCCGCCGTTAGGTGTTATCCGCCATCATTTCCGCGTTTTGCGTCCTTTGTCGCCGCGCTTCCCGTGTAGGTCTCCCATCGGGTGACTGCGGCATCGACATAGGCGGGGTCTATCTCCATGGCGTAACAGGTGCGGTTCTGGCGCTCGGCGGCGATGATGCTGGTGCCGGAGCCTACGAAGGGGTCGTAGACATCGCCTGCGTGGTTGCGTAGGGGGCGCTCCATGCACTCCACGGGCTTTTGTGTCGAGTGCCCGCCCTCGACATTGCGGTCCCAGGTGATGTCCCACACCGTCGTTTGACTCCTGTCCCCACGCCATCCCGCTGTCTTTCCGCTTAAGACCCCATACCAGAGACACTCGTGCTGCCAGTGGTAGTGCCCGCGACTAATCACCATTTTGGGCTTGCGCCAGATGATTTGGTTTCGCAGGCCGTAGCCCGCCGCTTGGAGGATGCGGCCGAAGACCAACACGTTTTCCCCTGAGGGAGACCAGATGTACGCCACTGGCGTCTTGCAGGCTTCGAGGGCCGCGGCCCAGTAGGACGGATCGTCGTCATTGTGGACGTTACCGAGGCGTCCCCCGCTGGAGCCGAAGGCCTTCTTGCGCCACGACGCGTCATAGGCCACTCCATAGGGCGGGTCGGTGACCATCAGGGACGGCTGGGCGCCCTCGAGAAGACGGGTAACGTGGGCGCGATCGGTCGCGTCGCCACACATGAGCCGGTGGCGTCCCAGCAGCCAGAGGTCCCCGCATCGGGACACCGGCTCACTCGGAAGGATCGGCTCGACATCCGCCGGCTTCAGTTCCGCCGGTTCCGGAGCGAGCGCGTACATCTCCCTGAGATCGATGGGTGGAGGCACGTCCAAATCGGAGAGCAGCCGGGCGAGGGCGTCACGGTCCGCCTCGGCCATAGCCGCAAGAGGATCGAGGGTGGCCAGCACCTCTCCCGCCTCCGAGTGGTCCAGGTCGACGACGAGGACCGGTATCTGAGCGTCGGGGGACATCCCCGCTCGCAGGTGGCCATCGACCAGCACCAGGCCGTCCGGGGTTTCCCGGGCAATCACTGCATCGACATAGCCAAGGCGGTCGAGCATCTGGGACAGTGCCGCCCGCTGCCCAGGAGGATGCCGCCTCCAGTTGCGTGGGTCGGGCCGCAGATCTCCGGCTCGGACCCGCCGCAACTCTATGACGCGATCACGCGCCATGGGCATCCTCTTCTTCCCGGCCAGGGGTATCGCTAAATTGCACGATGATCTTCGCCGGCTTGTGATCTTGTAGCTCTACCTGCTGCGGGGGCGCGTGCAGGCCAAAGAGCTTGCTGCGCTCGGCGAGCAGTTTGATCACTCTGTCGAGGGCGGCCGGGTCGACATCGGCCCGCGTCCACCATCGCGTGAGCTTCTCTTCAAGGGCCATCGCCGTCTGCGTGCGCAACTGGGCCGCGGTCGCGTATTGCTCCTTGCGCAGTTGGTCGCACACACGTTTGATGTCGCGGAAGACCTGTGCCGGGGACACCCCGACCCGTGTCGCGATCTCGCGATAGCTCCAGCCCGCAATGCGCAGGCGCAACGTCAGCAGGCGGCGCTCCTCAAGCGTTGGGTTCTGTGGCATGGCATTTCCCTCTCACCGTTTCCCCCAGCTGTCTCACCCCCGGACACAATCGCCGGGTGAGGATTCCTTCCCCTTACGAGACAGCCTGTCTAGTTATCTACCGGGAAGCGCTGCGATGTGTCGGCTGTTTCTGCGTCACGGGCCTGGGCCAAGATCTGACGCACCCGGCGTGGAGTAACGCCGGCCAACTGGGCGATCTCCCGCGTATGGACGCCCTGATCCCTGAGGGCCAGCACGAGCTTGCGGCGCACGGCGTACAAGTGCGTGTCGGCAGGGACCCAAAGTAGGCCCGCGAAGTGCTGCTGAACCGTGCGGAACAGATCGGGTGGCAGCACGTCCCTGGCATTGGCATATCGGGGGTTCAGGCGCCGGGTGCGGTTGTCTTTAGCCATGGTTGATTCACGTCCGGGTTGTAGAAGTACAGCGGGCTCTGCTGTGGCCGCAGGCATAGATAGTAATGCGGCTGGGCTTGGCTCCAGCCGAGAGCGAGAGCCTGGTCGCGGATGACATCCACCTTGGCCAGCGCTTGTGCGGTCACCGGCCACCAACGTTTCCAGACGCCGTCCACCGGGTACTTCCAACCGGCGTCACGGGCGCCGAAACGCCTGGAGGCCGTGACACAACACAGGCAATCGACCTTTTTCTCGGTGTATGCGTTCAACAATTGCAGCAGGCTCACAGGGCACCCGAATCGGCCGTAGGGGATAAATCGTCGTTCACCAATTCCTACCGGAGCGCTGGCTGAAATGCCGGGCGGGCGGACGCTGAATGAACAGAGCCGGGAGGAGTGGAGGTCCGAACGGTGCTGTGCGGCGGCTTGGGAAGATGGGAAGGTCGGTCAGCACAGTTCGAACCTTCCCATGAGCCTTCCCATCCTTATAACCCACATTCACCATATAGGACCCCAAGATTGCTTGTCTGAATCGATGTAAACTACTATAATTAAAGGAGATATAGCACATAAAGGGGGCAAGGAATGGCTCACCCCAAGGGTGAAGGTGTGAAGGTCGGTTTTGATGGCAGTATCAGGCTTGAGTTTCATGGTGCTAAGGTCACATCGGATGCCGGACTTCTCGCCTATCGTGATCTGGATGAGGCGTTGGGTTTATTCGATAGTGTGCCCTTCGTGTTTCACGATTCGCGGACCGGGCGCAACATCCAGCACCACCTCACGGCCTTGATGCGTCAATCGGTATACAGCCGTCTCGCTGGCTATGAAGATGTCAACGATGCCCATCGCTTATCGGTTGATCCGACGATGCGAAGGATCACCGGAAAGAAGCTCGACGATAAGAATGCCGCCAGCGCCAACACGATGGGTCGATTTGAGACCCAGATGCTGTCCGTCGAGAACAACCTGCAAGCCCTTTCGGAAGTCAATGGTCGATGGGTGGAAAGAGCGCTGCAGAAAACAACTCATCGACGCATCATTCTGGATATGGACAGTTCAGCTAGTCCGGTCCACGGCGAGCAAGAAGCCTCTGCCTACAACGGGCATTTCGGATGCACTTGCTACCATCCGCTGTTTTGCTTCAACCAGTTCGGAGATTGCGAAGGTTTCATGCTTCGGCCCGGCAACGTGCACAGTGCGGACCGTTGGAAGGAGATGCTGGAACCAATCGTGGCTCGGTACGAGAAGAAGAAAGTCCGCAAATACTTTCGGGGTGATGCAGCCTTCGCCAAGCCAGAGATTTATGAATACTTGGAGGAGAAGGGCTTTTTGTATGCCATCCGGCTTCCCGCCAACCAGGTGCTTCAAGAAAAGATCGAACACCTGCTGACCCGACCGGTGGGGCGCCCACCCAGAAAACCCGTTGTTTGGTTGGCCGATTTCAAATATCAAGCCGCCAGTTGGGACCGGCCTCGTCGGGTGATTGCCAAGGTCGAGTGGCATCGCGGCGAACTCTTTCCGAGAGTCGGTTTCATCGTGACCAACAGGAGCGCACGAGCCCAAGGGGTGGTTCACTTTTACAACGGTCGCGGCACGGCTGAGCAGTGGATCAAGGAAGGCAAGTATGCCTTGAACTGGACGCGGTTGTCCTGCCAGCACTTTGTCCCGAATCAGGTGAGGTTGGCTCTGTTTGTTTTGGCCTACAACCTGGGCAATTTTCTGCGCCGTCTGGTCCTTCCCAGAAGAATCAAACACTGGTCCCTTCGAACCCTATTGGCCAAGTTGATCAAGATCGGAGCGAAGGTGGTTCACCATAGTCGAATCGTGACGTTTCAGATGGCGGAAGTCGCGGTCAGCAAGGAGGTATGGGCCGAGATGTTATCTCGGATTGACCGCTTGAGATGGATCAGAGCCTAGCACCAAGTGTTTCTGATCGAATGGGTGGAGAGGTGTCTCCACTGATCAGATTTCGGCAAAGGCGCCTGGATAACTCTGGGCTTAGAGGCCCTTTTCAGGCGGAAAGATGCCGAGGGAATCGTTGACGCGAGGGTGGAGGGCTGATAAGTTTTGATCATTCATCACCGGGAGGTCAGAGGAAATCGGATCCGAAGTTGATATGAGGAATGTCGGGTTAATGGTTAGCAACCGTCGAAAATTCCTCGCGAACTCAATTGCGGGCTTTGGCCTGTTGGCGGGAGCAAGCCGATTACTAGGCCAGGCTTTTGACCACGCCATCATTGGCAGCTACACCAGCATCCCGGGGTACGGCTTGGACCAAGCCATCGAACTCATTCGGCAACTAGGATTCCAAACAATTGAAATGCATCCAATGGGTGTAGCGGAGCCAAGACCGGGCCTTTCTCCGGGCTTCCAGTTCGATCGCCTGAGCGAGGAAGAAAGACGCAAGATCAAATCTGCTGTGGCAGGCTTTCGCCATGTTTCAATTGAAATGCATCCAATGGGTGTAGCGGAGCCAAGACCGGGCCTTTCTCCGGGCTTCCAGTTCGATCGCCTGAGCGAGGAAGAAAGACGCAAGATCAAATCTGCTGTGGCAGGCTTTCGCCATGTTTCCACTCATTTGCCCTTTGCCGATCTGCACTGTTTCTCTGCCTATGAGCCGATTGCGGAATTCTCTGTCAAACAGATCGACATTGCACTGAAGGCGAGTGCCTACATTGGCGCGGAGGTCGCGACCATCCATGCACAGGCGCCTCGGCAGCAGACCCTGGAGCAGATTTGGCCTGTCATGCTCGAACGTTTCCGACGCTGGGGGGACATTGCAAAAGAGGCAGGCTTGCGACTGGCAATTGAAACCGGTTACCCCCGCTCGGTGCGTGATTATGTCAGGCTGATCCAGGGAATCGACCACGAATCCGTCGGGGCCACCATTGATGTCGGCCATCAGGGCGGCTACGCCGAATTGGTCAGCAGGGTCAGGCCGGAGGAGCGGGGAACCCCCAAAGGGATCAAGGCCTACAACGATGTCACTCATGAAATCATAGATCGGTTGGGCCCGAAGGTATTCCACTTCCACGTGCACGACATCGAGCCGGACACATGGGAGGAACACAAGCCGCTTTACTACGGGTTCGTAGACTACCCGCGCCTTCTCAGAAAGCTGCGCGAAATCCGCTACACCGGCCTGCTTGTGTTCGAACTCGTCGGACCCGCCTCGGAAAGAAGCAAACACCTGGCCGACAGCAAACGGAAACTGGAAGAATACCTTGCCGAAGCCTGAACCCGTGGGATGGATTGACCTGGGCCTGCCGCCCCACTGGATCCCTCCCGTTCCTCTTCTAAAAACGTCCGCTACTTGCGTCCATCTGATTCTCCAGTCTACATTCCTCTAAACGGCAGAGCCTGAAGGGCTACACCCTACTTGCCCGTTTCGATGACGTAATGGAGCGTACCTTTGGAGCAGCGGCCTATTGGCAGCGGCCATTGTTCTTGCAGACCAGCGAACAGCACTCGTTGTCCACTGTGCAGTCTGCATTCTTCGGCTCGCACGAGCAGGCACAATCATCTCTGCAGTCGAGTTGGTCGGCGCAGTCGGTTCTTCCGTCACAGTCGTTGTCGATGCTGTCGCTACAGGTAAGACCGGAGATTTCTGACTCTATACCTTTTGGCCATGACTGTGGCAGTCGTTTCCGAGGTCCAAGTCCCGAAGAACGGGTGCTTTATAGCAGCGGAAGGGGTGCCGGGAGTTACTCCAGGATGGTCACACACGGACCCTTAGAGTAATTTTTCACACCGTTGCGGCTCAAACCCCTTAGAGACAGTTTGAAGGGAACTTGACAGCCTCTGTCGGAGTGTCGATGCTGGCCGTGGCGTAACACAAGAGGAGAAACCACCATGGCCACAGACGTTGTTAAACAGATTCGTAGAAGGACTCGCCGGAAGTTTTCCGCCGATGAGAAGAGCCGGATCGTCCTGGAGGGACTTCGGGGCGAAATCCCGATCACCGAGCTGTGTCGACAACAAGGTATTCAGCCATCGATCTATTACAAATGGTCGAAAGCCTTTCTGGATGCCGGCAAGAACGGGTTGACTCGGTAAACGAAGTTGTCACAGTAAGATCTCTTCTTAGAGACCAATGTTGCTATGGTGGCGTTGGCTTGGCACTCTCTGCCACACGTATGATCGCGTCGAGCTTCTCTTCGATCTCCGAGTCAATTTCTTCGGGTGGCACATACTGAGCGAGCTCATAAAAGCTCTTCTTTCTCATTAGATTAGGCAGGTCGAGCTTTTTGAAGTACTTCACGAACAGCGGCTCCAGGAAATCGTCGCTCACCTTGGCGTCGGTGCGCCATGGCGAGACTTTACCCAGCGTTTGCATCGCTCTCTCAACATCCTTGATGGACTCATGCATCGCGCGCATGCGCCGGTCGACTTCAGTGCTTGAAAATAGGGGTCCATGTGCTTCTTGTTCGGCCGATGCTATTGCATATCTCTCCAGAGTCGCTATGGAGCAAAAATAGTTTTCGATCTCCCGTCGCTCCCAACTTAGATATTCAATGCCATTAATCGTCGGAGTTTCATCTCCAGAGTGATCGAAAAGAACTGCGGCTTGCAGGTCCGGTAAAGCCTCTTTGAGGCCATAGTAGTGATTTCGGACCGATACCCAATGGCTCCCTACATAGTGCACAAACGGCCGTTTCAACACTCTATCAGCGTCTTTGTGGTGGAGACGCCTCGCGAACGCTTGCAATATGGCGAGGTCGGTCGAGCCTTCGAGGTAGAGCACCCATCCAGTCTGTGCTGCTTGACAATAGTGGTCGAAGCCAATCTCATTAAGCGCCTTCCGAACCTGGCTTCCCCGGTCATCAATCCGGTGCGGCGGCCCCACGAAGGCGATTACCATATCTTTTCTAGCGGCTTCGTTCAGGAGCACCTCGGAGTGGCTTGCAGCGATGATCTGGCTGCGACTCTCGGAGGCCGCATCTGTGAGCAGTTTATAGATCTCACGCTGGCGAAGAATTTCGAGGTGTGCGTCCGGCTCGTCGAGCAGGAGCACGGCGTCTGGGTTAGCGTACATGTACGTCAGAATGAGCAGCGTCTGCTGCAAGCCCCGGCCACTGGAAGAAAGGTCGAGCGTAACCCCATGTTCCTGGTAGGTCATGGTGATCTCGCCGCGCTCCTTGATATAACGCGCGGGATTGAGCTTCGCCCCGAACAGATCCTCGATCTGCTCGACTAGCTTTTTCCCAATCCTCGGGCTGTTCCTGGTGAATACGGATTAAAGGTTGGGAAGCTACGGGAGACGTTGCATGCCAAAGCGAAGGGATCGCCCGACTACTGCTTTTATGCGCTGTACGACAAGGTGTATCGAGCCGATGTGATCGATCACGCCTACCGTCTTTGCCAGACCAATGGTGGAGCAGCAGGCGTCGATGGACAGACGTTCGAGGACATCGAGCAGTACGGACAGAAACGGTGGCTGGACGAACTGGCGGAAGAACTTCGGACGAAACGGTATCGCCCGGAAGCTGTCCGGCGGGTCCATATACCCAAACCGGGCCAGCCAGGGCGGACCAGACCGCTCGGAATCCCGAGGATCAAGGATCGTGTCGTGATGACGGCGGCGATGTGGGTTCTCGAAGCGATCTTCGAGGCTGACTTGCAGCCCGAACAATACGCCTACCGCCCGAAGCGAAGTGCGCGTGGGACGCGGTTCGCCGCGTCCACGCGCTTCTGAAGTCGCGGCATTGGGAGGTAATCGACGCAGATTTGTCCGGCTACTTCGACACGATCCCGCATTTCGAGTTAATGAAGTCGGTGGCACGCCGCATCAGCGATCGGCACTTGTTGCGATTGATCAAGATGTGGCTTCAAGCCCCGGTGGAAGAGACCGATAGGCGGGGTCGCAAACATCGAACGAACCGGAACAAGAGTGAAGGTCGGGGGTGTCCTCAGGGCGCGCCGATCTCACCTCTGTTGGCGAATCTCTATATGCGGCGATTCATTCTGGGATGGAAGGTGCTCGGACACGAGGAGCGTTTTCAAGCGAAGGTCGTCAATTACGCGGATGATCTCGTGATCTGCTGCCACAGCCCCCACGCCGAACAGGCCATGGGCGCAATGCGAAGCGTGATGCGAGAACTGAAGCTGACGGTTAACGAAGAGAAGACGCATATTTGTCGGCTTCCGGACGAATCGTTCGACTTTCTGGGTTACACCTTCGGGCGCTGCTACTCGAGGGCGGGTTTTCGCTATATTGGTCAACGCCCGTCCAAGAAGAAGATCAGGGCGGCTTGTCGCCAGATCAGTGAGTGGACCGCCTTGCGCTGGTGTTGGCTAGACGCTGAAGAACAAGTCGACCGACTCAACCGAATGATGGTTGGGTGGGCCAACTACTTCTGCCAAGGCCCGGCGTCCAGCGCCTATCGAAGGATTACCCAACATGCCCGACAAAGGCTCCGTCGCTGGTTGCGCCGTAAACATAAGGTGCAGGGTTGGGGTTATTCACGTTTCTCCGACGCATACCTGCATGATGAGCTTGGACTTGTCCAGCTGCGCTTGTGTGACCGCAACCTTCCGTGGGCGAAAGCACGAGTCCTTGGCCGAAAGCCGGATGCGGGAAATCCGCACGTCCGGTTTGATGAGCGGGGGGTGGAAACGGAGTATGGTCGAGATCGTGTGACACTCGCAAACGAAAGGGCGAGCCAACAGGGAACACAAACTTCGACCTAAACCACCGCGCCACCTCTCGACTCTACCAGTCGAGTCGTGGATCTCTTACGTAAAAGGCCTCGCGGGTATCCCGTCCTATCCGAGAATTCGGCCGCGCGTAACCCACTGTGGGAGTTCGACTTGTAAGCGCCTACAATGGCGGCATGAAGGCCGAAATCCACCAACTTCAAGTGCTACCGGGGGCCAGTCCAGGGGGTCCGTCGTGGGGTAAGACCACCTTCCAAGGGTTGTGCCCAAAGTGTGCCCGCGGGAAACTCACTCCAGCTCACTCCAGCCAAAATAGCGGTTTCGGAGCGACGGAATTTCTGCTTATTTGGAAGGTACTTACAGAACCGGCTTCCAGGACTTAAAATCCTGTGGGTCGTCGGGTGGGTCGGAGAGACAAGCTAAGTGCCCGGCAATACTCAGAAAGCATGCCTACCTGAACCTGAAATTACCGAATACTCAACCAAAGCATTCTCCTGGTCTCCCGGTGTACACGAGCGTATTGATAGCCACCTATATAGCCGCGCGAGGTGAGGGCCAAGGAGAAGCCATGGAGACAAATTCATGAGGCCTTTTCATCTCTGGGCAAAGCGGGGCCGGAAGAAGAACAGTCCGGCTCAAAAAGGGAGCAACGCTCACAGCTCGGCGAGTGTGAATTGTTGCTGAAGAAGTGATCGCTTACGGACTTCGCCGCCATCTTGTGACGCTCGGCACTAATTCTTGGACAGACAAGACAATAAGATCGCGTGCAATGCCGAAACAACGAAGCGATTTGTTACAGGAGCCTAATTTGGCAAGCGGCATCGATCTCAAGGAGCAGACCCTTGCAATGCTGCAGACGCTGACCCCCAAAGAAGAACAGATTGTTCGGATGCGCTACGGAATTGACGACGGAATCGAATGCACCCTCGAAGAAGTCGGCCAACAGTTTTCTGCGACTCCTGAGCGGGTCCGTCAGATCCAGGACCAGGCACTGCGAAAACTGCGCTACGTGTCACTCGGAGAGGAACTACCTTAGAGGGTTGCCCTTCCTTTGCTGCGGCAACTGCGCATGGCGTCCTATCCGAAAAATGAGCCGAGTCGTAACCCACTGTAGGATTTCGACTTGTAAGCGCCCACAATGGCAGGGTGAAGGCCGATACGTGCCCGCTTCAAGTGTTACCGGGACCAGTTCCAGGGGGTCGTCATCATCTAAAGGGAAATCCCACCCCCTAAGACTAACTTTTTTCTTTTCGACGATTGAGTAGCAATCTGCTAGCGAGGGAACAGCTTCCACTTCGTTTCTTCAGCGTCGCCGCGAGTAATCGCCTCCTGGACGTCACGACCAAGTCGGTGTGGCTTTGCGGGCTCCAGAAAGTAGAGGGTGTAAAGTCCAGGGAAGCTGATGGAGGTCGTCAGGGGGTATACAGACGGGTTCCTCGCACCTTGATTTGACGTCGCCCCTCGCGTGGTCGTGCAGGGTTGGCGAATTCCGGCCCCACCCCACCTCTGCGGGGGGCCAACTTTAGCGCAGCCGGAGCGGCTGGGTGAACGCGCCGTTCCCCGCCACATCCCACACCTCGATCCGGGCGCGGGCCTTGCCCTTGAGCTCCATGGGCCACTCGAACGTCTTCCGTCCGAACTCGCGGGTTTCGGGAAGCTCGACCGTCTGGCGACGGCCATCGACCACCAGCTCCACGGTTCGCAGCGGAAAGGTCCATTCGAGATCAGCTTTGATCAGGTCGTTGGTCGCCTCGAAGGAGTGAATCAGCACTTCGCCGGTGGTGACGAAGAAGTCCCCCCGACGGAGGACGTCGAGGACCGGCGACCAGTCGTCAAACGTGGGCATCTTTTTCAGCCGCAGGTAATTGACGTTCATGTGGCCGTAGATCTCGTGGGTGGAGTCAACGGTAAAGCAGTCGACCTCACCGATCAGTTTCTTGTGCTGACCCCAGCGGTTCATGTCGTCCAGGAGGTCCAGCACGCGAACGCCGAGCCGCCCGTCGGAGAGGTCGCCGGGCATGAACTTCCACCCACCCCCCAGCCAGAGAGAGTCGTCCTTGTACCAGTCACGCTCCCGGTAGGCGTCGGGGGCGGCGGACGAGGACTTGATTCTCGGGTGGGCGGTCCAGGCGAGTCCCTTGTCGCGTCGGAGGACCTTGACCATGTCGGCCTCGCTCCCGGTGTGGTAGACGTGACCGTAGGGGGCGATCTCTTCCATGAAGGGCTGGCCTTGTTTGCGGACAAGCGTGAGGTAGACGGGTTTTGGGAACAGGTAGAGCCAGTGGCCGGGCTTCTGTTTCGCGGGAGGGGGGATGTTGAGATGGGCATTGGCCTCTTCGCCGGGGAGGAGCAGGAAGCGGTGGGTGGAGTATTTCCGACACGTGTCGAACATGGCCTGGAGCTGAGGAAGACGCTTCGGACCGGAATCGCGGGGATTCCCGTCCCCGTGGAACTCCGCCAGGTGGACGATGTTGACGCCCATGTTCTTTAAGAGCCGGGAGAACTCACCGACGCGTGACTTCCCCGCCATCTCACTGACGGTGAGCTTTGCGTGCCAGTGGCTGGTGAGGGTGAGGCGGTCTTTCATCGGCTTGAAGGTGTCACCGTGGGTGTACTGCAATACGCGATCGAAGGCCTCCCGGGGCTTGCCTCCATGGAGGAGGACCTAGTCTCACGCCAGTTTGGTGTCTATTGCCTCAACGCCTGCAGAGTCGTCTATTTCGTTGATGAGGAAGACGGTCCAGTTCGTCGTGCCGGGTTCGCCTATGGGACACTGCCCAGCCACGTGGAGAAGGGTGAAGAACGGTTCAGCGTCGAGTGGAACCAGGAGACCGATGTGGTCCGCTACGATATCCTGGCCTTCTCTCGACCCAACTCATTGGCGACGTGGATAGGGTATCCGCTGTCAAGGAGAATCCAAAAGACGTTTGCAGCTGAGTCTGCGAGGATTCTCCGATCTCGGGTAGATCAGTAAGTTCTGCAAGTGCGATGAAATTCATCCCTCTCTCCTAACCCATCAACGCTCGTGCCATGGAATAAACCGTCATCAGCAGCATCACCAGGGTCGCCACCCAAAGCGTCACGCTGATCCAAGGCGCTGGTCGGATCGCGGTGGGCAGGTGGACGTACCGCAAGTAGATCGTCGAGAAGCCAATCACCGGCAGCAGCAGGGCCTGGGCGACGCCGCCAATCTTGACCATCCATACCGGGTTCTGAAACCACATGAAATAGAGAGACGGCAAGAACAGCAGAAAGACAACGGCGATCCGCATGACGCGGATTCTGGCTAAGTAATCCCGTTTGTCGAACACACCCAAAAGACCGAAGAAATCCGCCAAAGTTCGGCTCTGAGAGGCCGTGCCGGCGAATACCGAAGAGTACAGTACGGCGAAAGCACCGAACAGGAACAAAAACCCGGACCACTCACCCAGGATCTCGGTGTAGAGGTTGGAAAGTGATGCCACCATTTGGGCACCTTCCGGGACAATCCCCATGCCCTTGAGAATGCCGGCTCCCAAGACATAGAAGGCAACCGTCGCCGCTGTGTAAACAACCATCGCAGTGATCACGTCGACACCCATCACGCGGATCCAGCCGCGGGCTCGGCGTTGCCATTGGTCGCTCTTGTCGCAAGCGCCGGTGAATCGCGCGTATCCCTTTTCAAGGCACCAGTACGGATAGATGATCAGGCTCATGGCACTCACCCCGGTCACGCCAAACACGGTCACCGCTGTCACGAAGCCGGTCTCGGGAAGGCGAAAGGACAAGCCATCGGCCACTCTGGCCCAAGAGAACAGGTCGGGACGCTTCATCAGCAGCACGGCACAGCTAACTGTCAGCGTGCTAAAGATCAACACCAGGGCGATCGACACCTTTTCGACGACAGCGTAGCGGCCAATCAACAGCAGAGCAACGGTCGCAAAATTCACGATCCACACCCACGAGCCGATGGCGATGGCGGGTACAATGCGGTTAAGTATTTCGGCGATGCCACCTAACATGCCACCCAGACCGAACAGCGAAAACAAAACGGCCGCGCACCACAACCAGACGACCCAAGAGACTCGCCAGCGCGGTCCCGGAACTCGATTGAATGCCTCCAGCGTCGTCTGCCCCGTCCCGATGGCATACCGGCCCAGTTCGTTTTGCACGACCGTCTTGATCGTGCAGCTGACAAGAATGAGCCACAACAGTCGGTACCCGTTTTCGGCTCCCAGTACCGTCGTCGCCACCAGTTCGCCAGACCCCACCAAACCCCCGGCAAGAATCAGACCGGGCCCGACCATGCGATAGGTGGCAACGAACCCCCGAGGAGGATCTCGTGAGTCTTCGGGACGCAGTTGGTAGGGGTCCATCTGAGAACGATCATTCATCGGATATCGGGTCTGATCAGTTAGCTTAACAGACTTCAGCACCAGGGGTTATGGCATCCCGCCGCGACCCCATTTCCCTTTGACCGTGCACCCCTACTTCTGCAAACTCATGAGGCCCAACTTCCAGGGCAGAAACGGGTACTTCACGCCCATCTGGTTCTTCATGATTCCCTGGATGAGCCATCGACAGGTCGCCGGGTCATATTCCATCCGCTGATCGTAGCCGGTTCTGAGCAGCTCACCATGAGAGACCATCTCGGTCCATGGCTCAACGCCACTGACCGTCACCAGCTGATCGCCCGTTGCATATCGGGTCGTCACCTTCTTCCAGGGCCCCTCCAGCGCTGTGGCGGTCGCCATCGCAAACGAACGCACCCCCGCATTGTTCAGCTCATAGATCATATGATATTTCTCGCGGCCCTTAACCTTGTAGACATGTACGGCTTCACGGTTATCCGTCAGAACCTTCTTTCCTTCGCTCCATCCAGCGGGAAAATCATCGAAACGGGTAGACCTGACGATGACGGCCCTTTGGGCCTGGGTGTAGAAGAGGTAAACCTTCTCCTCATCACTAATCACCCAGAAGTCGATCCACTTGGCCTTTTCCTTCTTGGGCAGTAGATCCTCAGGCTTGCTCCATGCTGCCGGATCGTCAACGGTTGCAGCAGTGGAAAAAGCGGGTTGGTAGTTCGAGTCGCGATTTTGGAAGATCATGTACCACTTCTTCTGCGGCTCATAGTAGAACACCTGGGGTGCGCAGCCGTAGCGGCTGTTCTTCCCTCTGATCACATCGAGCTGATGCCTCTTCGCCGAGCTCAGCCCCGTTAGTGTCCTTGCAGAGACGTAGCCCGTGGTGGACTCGGTTTTGCTCCTGGCGGTAAAGAACAGATGCCACTTCCCATCATGAAAGACAATAGTCGGATCCTTTACCGACACCTCGTTAAAGGAGCCCTCGCTCCCTCGCGAAAGAATCGGCGCACTGATCTCCCATTTGTTTTCGTCAACCTGTGCAGAAGCGGAGACCGCAAAGAGAAGGGCAAGGAGGAGAACAATATAGGACCTAGAAGACTTGTGAGCTCCATCAACTGAACACTGAACACGAAACGCTGAACGCTCCTCTCTCATTCACACTCCCACACACATCCCGGCGGAGACCCACCGGACTCTATCCCTCATGCTCACGGCACCTTGCAAACCCGCAAACCATTCAGCTCGACCGCCCCATCCCTTGCCATCACAGTCAGACTGCCAAAGGGCAGACGTACCGTTGCCGTCAGGGCTTATCTTCTCATCAATTGCCTGGCCAGACTCAAAATCTGGCGAGATTCACGTCTCGTGCGGATTCGACTCCCCCATCCGGCACTTTAGAATCAACAAGTTACACTGATCTTCAGTCAATCTGAGTCTCTCCGGATCCCTCGCGTCGTCCGGTTATGGTCCAGTCAAACGTCCACTTGCCGCTGTTTGACATGGCGGCCCACGGCCGGTGGCGCTTCCACCCTGCATCTGCCACAATGCAAGCTCCAGGCAAGTCCTTGCACCAGGAGCTTCAATATGTCCCGAATGTTCAGTTATTTCCTGTTCCTGCTCACGACCCCAACTCTGGTGTGCGCCGACGTGTTCACCGTCGGTCCGGCCGGCACTCATGCCTCCCTCCAGTCCGCGTTTGACGCGGCGGCCGGCCCGGGCGGCGACCATGAGATTCGAATTCAGCAGGGGGTCTTCGATAACGGAACTACCTTTGTCTTTGTAAATGACGATCTGTCGGTGAACATCTCCGGAGGATGGAACGCAGCTTTCAGTGAAATGACACCGAACCCCTCGCTCACCTCCCTCTCCGGAGGAATGGACTCCAGAGTTCTCTCGGCCAACGCCGGGATCGGGGCAGGAGGAACGCTGCGCATCGAGAACCTGACTGTAACCGCAGGATTCGTCGAGCAGTCAGCAGCCGGATTGTCGCTCGTGTCCACCGGGAGTGCGAGGGTCGAGATTGTCAATTGTCGTTTCCTCGACAACAAAAGTGGATTCGACGACGGATCCTCGGTAGACGCTTTCGGAACCGCAATCAACGCCGACTTGAACAACGAGTCCACCCTCTTGATTAACGGGTGTCTCTTCCAGGGCAATATCTCTCGGGGAAGCAGTGTGCCGGTGCAGCCCTCGAGCTCTCGGCGAGTCAGGATACCGACCTCGTGGTCACGAATTGTCATTTTGTGGCAAATGAAGCCCGCGCGGCGAATGACAGCGCCGGTGGCGGGGGACTGCACCTTTTCGCCAGGAACAACTCCTCCGCCGAGATCAGCAACAACACGTTTCGGGACAATGTGGTGGAGTGTCAGAACGGCAGCGCCATCGGAGGAGGGCTCTCTGCAGGAGCCAGCGAGACGGTCACGCTCGAGATCACAGGAAACGTTTTTTTCAAGAACACCGTGATCTCCGACGGCCACAGGACCGGAGGGGGCCTGGACATGACTACATTCGACGACGCTCAGGGGCGTTTCGAGGATAACCGGATCCAAGGCAATCGTTTTCAGGGAGAGGGAAGCAGCAGTGGGGCCGGGACCCTGTTGGGCACCGCCGGCGAGAGCCAGCTCGTAGCCAGGCGAAACACCTGGCTGGACAATTCGGGGCCTGAGAGCAGCAACGCGGCACAAGTCTACATTAGCCACTCCAGTGCTTCCTTTATGCTGACCGACTCACTGATCGCCGATTCGACCCAGAGCGGGCTCAGGGGAGACGGGGTCGGGATGCAGCTCGCAAACCTGACGATTACCAACAACGCAGAAAACGGTATCGGCTTCCTCATCGCAGAGTTGGACAACTCCATCGTTTTCGGGAACGGAACCGACCTGCTTGACCCCACGAGAATCACGGGAGGCAACAACCTGATCGGAGCCGATCCGTTCTTTGTCGATCCTGCCGATGCGAACTACCGGATCCTGGCCGGCTCTCCGGCCATCAACTCCGGAAACAACGACCCTCCCGGCGGTCTGGGGGCGTCCGATTTGGATCGTGAGGATCGGATCTTCGGATCCACCGTGGATGTCGGAGCTTACGAGTTTGCGGGACTTGAGAGCTTTCAATACCTGACACAAATTGGAAACGGCCAGACCGGTAACATCATGCTCAGCACGGAGATCGACGTGGCGGCCATCCCGGGTGCAGGAGCGGCCGCCTTCACGATCGATTTTTTCGACCCGCTGGGAGGGCGCTGGGGCTTAGACCTGAACGGCCAGATCCCGGCCGGAGAGGACCTGGAGTCTTCCGTGTCGGCCCGCCTGGATCCCGGGGAGACCTGGCATCTGAATACTTCGGGGACAGGGGAGATCGAAGCCGGCTACGCCCGCATCCGCTCCGGAGCAGGAATCGGCGTGACCGGGATCTTCACGCGTCAGGATGTGGAAACGGGTACGATTCTCTACCAGGCCGGCGTGCCGGCGTCGGAGTGGCTCAACGAAGCCACTCTCTTCGTGGATTCGCTGGGAGATCTGGAGACCGGACTGGCGATTGTCAATGTCGCCGATCGGCAACCGTTCCCAACCGAACGACGGTTTCCGGAAGGACGCTCCCCCAAGGGCATACCGGGGAAGATGCTCTTGAGGCTGTTCGATCAGCAATTCACTCAGCTGGGCGAGATCGATCTGGAACTGGCGGCGGGCCAGCACCAGGCCGCTTTCGTGTCCCAGCTCTTCCCTGACGTCGAGCAGGCCGCCGAGATGCAGGGGATTCTGCAAGTCGGAAGCCTGGATCCGATCGCCCTGGTTACCCTGCGGCAAAATGACGCTCCTGGTGTTGAGTTTCCTCAAGAAGTACCGACCCTGGCGGCTTTCCCCGTACTCGAGGGCAGGGCCCCAGAGATTGTGGGGCCGGAACCGCAGGGAGCGATCCAGATTCAGTGCTTTTTCGCCCAGGTCGGAAACGGGCAAGCGGGAACGATCGGCCTCCAGACTGCCATGAATCTGGCCAACACCGCTGGAGGACAAGCGCCGGTCCAGCTTGACTTTTTCGACAGCAGCGGGGCTCCCATGGTGCTCCGGATCGACGGATTGGGAAGCGACTCGACCTTCAATATCCAACTGGCTTCCGGGGAATCCCGGGTGCTCGAGACCACGGGCCAGGGCGGCATCCAGGCCGGTTACGCGCGGGTCACTTCTGTAGAAGGGGTGGGAGGATCAGCCGTTTTTTCCCGGGTTGATCTCCCTTCCGGGCTCCTTGAGACAGAATCGGGAGTTCCGGCCTCGCACAAGGCAGCCAGCTTTTCCCTCTTCGTCGACACCACCGGGAATGCCGAAACCGGCCTGGCTCTGGCCAATCCCTTCCCGGGTCCGGCCGGTGGACCACCGGTGGCTGTGGATCTGCAGCTCCTGGACATGGCCGGACAAGAAGTGGCCACCACCGAACTGCAGCTGGCAACCGGCCAGCATACCGCCCAGTTCGTGACCCAGCTGTTTCCGGATGTCGAAGAGGTCGGCTCGATGAGGGGCCTTCTGGTCATTTCCAGTGCGGTCCCGATCGTGGCCGTGACCCTGCTTCAGAACGACGATCCGGGCAGCCCCTTTCCACAGACGTCGGAACTCTGACAGCCTTCCCGGTTCTGGAAGCCATTCACTGAAGGAAACCGAGACCTCTAGCCCGCATAGATCACCGATTTGGAAATGAAGGTGATTTTGGCAGGCCGGAACGGTTTTCTGAGAGTTTCGCTATCGATCCGGTCCAGGTCGAGTGATGCGGTGGTGTGGATGGTCGTGAATGGAGCGTTTTTCGGGTTCGGAAGAGCGTGACGGAATGTATTCAGGCAGAGCTCGGCCTGAGCGATGGAACGATTTCGTTTTTGGGGGCGTTTGATCGGGACAGACCTCAGCAGCGCAGAGGAATGGCCTGGAGGTTTCGAACGACGGCAGCGAAGACCTCGCTGTAGGGATAGGCTTCCGACATGGAGATCCAGACGTGGCGGACCGTGAGGCGGACCTGGGCGCCGATCTTGAGGAGCTTCAAGCGAATCGTCTGACACTGAGCGCGAGCCAGGGGGGTCTGCTTCAGTCCGAGACGACGCAAGGCGTGCATGAGCATGTAGGCGGCGGAGGACAGATACAGCCGGAGTTGATTGGCGCGCATCGTTGCCGCGCTGGTCCGGTCGGCGAACAGACCCAACTGCTGTTCTTTTATGCGGTTCTCCATGTCGCCCCGCGCACAGTAGAAGTCTTCGTAGAGCGCGCGGGCCCCCAGGCGTTCCGGCGACAGGGAGGTGACGACGAATCGGGGATTGGCGCCTTTGTCCAGGAACTCGGCCTTGCCGACGACGCGTCGCTCCGAGGTCCAACTGTGGCGAGTCCGGTAGCGGAAATCCTTGAACACCCGCGCCGGTCGCCCGGTGGCGTTGAACTCGGCTTCGGCCTGAGTCATCGCTTCGGCGCTCTCTGACTTGAGCCGATCATTGTTGGCCAACCCCATCACGTAATCCACGTGATGGTCTTCACACCAGCGGAGCAAGTCATCCCGGCAAAAGCCCGAGTCGGCCCGGATGACGATCGAGACCTCCGGCCAGCTCTGCCGAATCCGGCCGACGATCCGTTCCAGTTCCTCCACCGATCCCGCGGCCCCATCGATATTGGAACACCGCAACCGGGCGCACAGCAGATGCTCCCCCGAGAAGATGTACAGCGGGAGATAACAGTAGTGGCGGTAGTAACCGTGAAAGAACCGGCCTTCCTGCTGGCCATGGATCGGGTCGTCGGTCGCATCCAGATCCAGCACCATCTCCTCGGGCGCCGATTCGTGGGACTCCACGAAGGCATCCACCATCCAGCCGTCGATCCGGTCCGGGTCCATCGCGATCTTCTTGTACCGCTCCTGCTCATCGACCTCGGCGCCGGTCAACTCCAACCGGTTCAGCGTACACCTGCCCGCCAGCGCCTTCCCCCGATCTGAGGCCTGCCGCCGCCTCTCCCCCAACGGATCGGCCTTATTCACCGCCACCGCCAGCATCGGATCGGTGCGCAACTGATCATGATCGTTCAGATCCTCGTACCCCAGACAGAGTCCGTAGATGCGCTGCCCCAACAACTCCTCGACCGTGTGTTCGATCAACCGCGGATCCCGGTGATCCCTGAAACACTCAGCCAGTCCGGCGATCAGACCCGTCCCCCTCTCGACCTCTCGCAACAGCAGCACCCCTGCATCGGAGGTGATCTTCCCGCCGTCGAACCGCGCCTTCACTTTGCGTTGAAATAGTCCGTGAAATTCGAACCTGGCTTGTTTACACTCTGTTCTCATAAGGACCGCCTCCGTTTGCGTGTGAAAACGTTCATTCAAAACGCTTTATACCAAACAGGGCGGCCTTTTCAGGTCCCATCGGTGAGAAATGGCGGCTAGCTGTCCGCGGTGAGGCCGCCCGGTGGCCGGACAAGGACCAGAACGCGTGGCCATTCAGCATAATCTTTTCGCACCCCGAGGGTTGCCCAGCCGTTGTCGCGTGCCAGGTTCTCGACCTCTTGCAGGTTGTCGTGGGCCAACTCCAGGATGAGGCGGCCGTTATTGTGCAGCCGTTCTGGAGATCTTTCGAGAATCTCGCGGTAAAGCGCCGGCCTCCCCTCCTCGCCGAACAAGGCCCCTCGTGGTTCATACTCGAGAACGGACCGATCGGCCTGCTCTGCGGAGGTCGGGCTCAGGTAGGGAGGATTGGACAGGATCAAGTGAAACTTCCGGGTTCCAGCGTAAGCTTGATACTTTTTGCACACGAGCCTCACTCTCTCCGTGCACCCGTACCGTCGGCAGTTTCGGGCAGCAACCTCCAGAGCAACTGGACTGGGCTCCAGGGCGGTCACCAGGATCCTGGGCTCTTCGCAGGCGAGAGAAACGGCAATGCAGCCCGAGCCGGTGCCGATGTCCAGCGCCGAAAGCTCATCCTCTTTCAGTCGGCCGGCGAGTCGGAGGGCTTCGTCCACAAGCAGTTCCGTTTCGGGTCGCGGAATCAGGACCCCGGGCCTGACTCGGAAACTGCGACCGTAGAACTCCTGCTCTCCCGACATGTACTGGATCGGAAAGTGCTTTTGACGCAGGCGGATCAGTTGTGCATAGAGCTGCCCCTGACTATCGGTCAGCTTTGAACTCGGGGAGGTTGCGATCCAAATCGGTGCCCGCCTGAGCACCAGTCCCAAAATTGAAAAAGCGTCCACCAAGGGAATGCGGAGTCCAGAGGAGGACAACTCATCACGGCCCAGTCGAATGGCTTCTCGAACCGTCAAGAGTGCTCTACTGCTTCTAGAGCTTCAGCCTCGTCATTCGTGGCCAGTGCATCAATGACTTCATCCAGATCGCCCTGAAGTACCTGTTCGAGCCGGTGGAGTGTGAGGTTGATGCGATGATCGGTCACGCGGTTCTGGGGGAAGTTGTAAGTTCGGATCTTCTCGCTGCGGTCTCCGCTACCCACCATGGCTTTGCGGTTTTCGGCAATCTCCTCCTGCTGTTTCGCTCTGGCCTTTTCGTAGAGTCGGGAGCGCAGGACTTTCATCGCTTTGGCCTTGTTCTTGTGCCAGGATTTTTCATCCTGGCAGGTCACGACTTCTCCGCTGGGCAGGTGGGTGATGCGAATCGCAGAGTATGTCGTGTTGACTGACTGCCCTCCCGGCCCTGACGAGCAGAAAGTGTCTATCTTCAAGTCGTTGGCATCGATAGCCACCTCCAGCTCGTCGGCTTCGGGTAAAACGGCGACGGTTACCGCAGAGGTGTGGACCCGACCCTGAGTTTCCGTTTCGGGCACCCTTTGCACCCGGTGGACTCCGCTCTCGAATTTGAGCCGGCTGAAGACGCCCTGGCCTTCAATCGAGGTAATGCTTTCTTTCAGACCGCCTACCGAGGAGTAGTTAGCAGCGACCAGGTCTGTTTTCCAGCGCCTGGAGTCAGCGTAACGCGTATACATACGGAGCACTTCCTGGGCGAAAAGGGTGGCCTCGTCACCCCCTGTTCCAGCGCGAATCTCCAGGATCACATTCTTCTGGTCATTCGGGTCCCTGGGCAAAAGAAGCTGCTTGAGGCGGTCTTCGGATTCCTTTTCGTCGGTCTCCAGCCTGGCCAACTCCTCCCGGGCCAACTGAAGAAGCTCGGGATCCGTGTCTTCGGAAAGCAGAGACTGTGTGTCGGCGATCTGTCCGGAAAGGGAAAGGTAGTGCCGATATTCGTCGACAATGCCCTGGAGTTCGGAATGTGAGCGCGCCGCATCCCGATAACGCTCCGGAGATGCCAGGGTTTCCTGCCGGCTCAGTTCCAGGGAGAGCGCTTCATAGCGAGCTTCCAGTTCTCGTAACCGCTGTAACATTTTCCCTGACTGCCTCGACGATCCTTCCAGTCTGGTTGAAGACGCCCTACCGGGTGGAAAGTTTCAGTTCTGGGATCGGGGCAGGGTCTGAGGAGTGTCTCGGCAAAAGGAAGTGTAACAAATCCAGGCCTTTCTAGTCGAATTCCGTTTCCTTGACAAAGCCTCGGGGCGCACGGTATAAGAAATCTTCAAATTCGATCAAGGATCCTCCGCATCTTGTAAGAAACTCCCATTTCAAGGATTGACTCAAGGCCGGCCACTCGGTTCGATTTCCTCTGATCCTGTCGCCCTTGATGAAATGCTTGTACGGGAGGTCTATTCAGCGGAAGGATTCTCAAAGGGGAGGCATTTGTTCCAATGGGAGCAACCACGCAGACAGAAGAAAATAAAGACAAACAAGCCAAGCCAGAGCAGGCTGTACCTGAGCTACCGCAAATCGTCGAAGAATCCGATGTTGGATACGAAGACATGGAGGCCGCCTACAAGACCAGCTTTCGGAGTATTACGGAAGGTGAGGTCGTCGAAGGTCGGGTGCTCAAGGTCATCAGCAATGGCGTCATAGTCGATGTCGGATACAAATCCGAGGGAATGATATCTCTGCGTGAGTTCCGAAACGAGAAGGGTGAAGTCGAAGTCCAGGCCGGAGACAAAGTAGAAGTCTTACTCGAGCGTGCCGAAGGGCGGGATGGATTCGTGGTCCTTTCCCGCGAGAAGGCGGAGCGCATGAAGATCTGGGACACAATCGAGAAGGCCTATCAGGAGCAGACCATTGTAAACGGGCGAGTCATTGAAAGGATCAAGGGGGGACTGGCCGTAGATATCGGTGTGAGGGCTTTTCTTCCGGGCTCGCAGATTGACCTTCACCCGATCAGAAACCTGGATGTCTTCAGAGGCCAGGAGCTCGAGATGCGGGTCATCAAAGTCAATAAGAGACGGGGCAACATCGTCCTCTCGCGAAAGGCGGTTCTGGAGGAGGAGTATTTCAAAAAGAAGGAGGAGACGCTCAAGTTTCTGGAAGAGGGGCTGATTGTCTCCGGCGTCGTCAAGAACATAACCGACTATGGCGTCTTCGCGGACCTTGGCGGTATCGACGGGTTACTCCACATCACGGACATGTCCTGGGGTCGCGTCAACCATCCTTCCGACCTGTTCCACGTGGGAGATGAGATCAATATAAAAATTCTCAAATTCGATCGCCTGGAGGAAAAGGTGTCGCTCGGTTATAAGCAGCTGTCCGACGACCCCTGGCTGAGCGCCTCCCGACGTTATCCCAAGGGATCCCGTGTCGAGACCCGTGTTGTAAGCCTGACGGACTATGGCGCTTTCGTTGAGCTGGAGGAAGGCGTGGAGGGACTGATCCATATTTCGGAGATGACCTGGAACAAACGGATCAAACACCCGTCGCAGTTACTGACCATAGGCGATAGTGTTGAGGCGGAAGTACTGGAAATCGATACCGAGGGTCGAAGGATCTCATTGGGGCTCAAGCAAACCGAGCCGAATCCCTGGGAAGAAATAGAAGCAAACTACGCCATCAACTCCATCGTGACGGGCCAGGTGCGGAACCTTACGGATTTCGGCGCTTTCATTGAGGTAGAAGAGGGAGTTGACGGGCTCGTGCACGTGTCTGATTTGAGCTGGACCAAGAAGATCAAGCATCCGTCGGAAGTCTTGCAGAAAGGTGAAGAAGTCAGCGCCGTCGTCCTGAATGTTGATGCCGAACATCAACGCTTGTCGCTCGGAATCAAACAGCTCGAGCCGGACCGCTGGGAAGGGTTCTTTTCCGAGAAACAGATTGGCGACGTGATGCAGGGCAAAATCGTCAGGCTGGCTAATTTCGGAGCCTTTGTCGAGTTGGAGGAGGGCATAGAGGGCTTATGTCACGTGTCGGAACTCGACGTGGAGCGGATCGAGAACCCGGAGGACAAATTCTCGATAGGGCAGGAGCTTGACTTTAAGATCATCAAGATGAATCTTCTCGAGCGTAAGATTGGGTTGTCTATCAAAGCTCTCCTGGATCCCGGCAGCGACGAAGCTGAAGACACCTGGAGTTATGGCGCAGAAGTCGGGCGGACTTCAATAGGGGAAATTGCCGGAGACGAGCTGGGGCAGTTGAAGAAAAAGGCCGAGTTGGCAAAGGGGGACGAGAATGACGAAAGCTGAACTTGTCGACGAGGTGTCCAGGAATTCCGACCTGAATAAGAAGGACGCGGAAGTGATCGTCCAGACGGTTCTCGACAGCATCGTGGACTCCCTCAAGTCCGGGGAGAAAGTCGAGCTCCGGGGCTTCGGCAGTTTTCGTCTCCGCAAAAGAGCGTCCAGGCAGGGACGGAATCCCAAGACCGGGGAAAAGGTGTTCGTGCCGGCCAAACGGGTGCCCTATTTCAAGCCGGGCAAGGAACTGAAAACTCTCATTAATTCCTGATCCATTCCCCCGGATGCGAATGACTCCAGGTCGAGTGCGGGAAACAGCACCGCCCGGAGTGGTTGCAATTCAGTCAAACCGACAAAACCCGCACATATGAAGGGCGTTGACCGACCCTTTCATAGGCCCGCGGCAGGTTGCCCCGAGCCGCCTCAACAGGAATCTGTGATCGCCCTCTAAAAAAAGCCTGGATCCCCTCAGGTTTATCTTTGAAAATGGTATGTAAAATACTGTTGATAAGGTAAAAACCCCCTTTACAGTAACCCTCCAAAACTTTTTTGAGAAAAAGCATTTGCAAGGCCGGGAAAGGCATGGTAGGTTTAGGTCCGTTTGGCTCGAGGCTGGTAGGAATTACCACTTTCCACAACCTGTGAAAAACACTGTGGAAACCTAGGCGGGTTCTGACCGACACGAGGCGTGTGTCGGTCCCCTCCTGAGCAAAAACTAGGGACATTCTAGCTCCTTTTTGGATAAGTGCGCATGCAGTTCTGGTCGGCCGTTCTGTCTTCAATAGAGGGACGGGTTTCTAAACAGAATTTTGACATTTGGTTCAGACCCACGGCTGCTGACTCCGAAAGCGGGCAGGACCGACGCCTGGTTGTTCGCGTCCCCAACGAGTACTTTCGCTATTGGATCCACGAGAACTATTCCTCCGTCATCGATGAAGCTCTTCAGGAAGTCGGGTTGGAGGAGTGGACCTGGGCGCTGGTTGTAGCCGATCCGGCGCCCCACCATGACAGACCTGACCCCCGGACTGAGGTCAATTCAGAAGGGCCCTGCCCTCAGGCTGCCCAGTATAATCTGAATCCCAGGTACACGTTCGATCGTTTTGTGGTGGGCAGCAGTAACCAGTTTGCTCACGCGGCCTCGCTCGCGGTAGCTGAGCAGCCTTCCAAGGCCTACAATCCCCTCTTCATCTACGGCGGCGTGGGTCTGGGCAAGACTCATCTGATGCATGCGGTCGGGCACTACATCAAGATCCGTTCCCCTCGGGTTCGTCTCACCTACATGTCGTCTGAACGCTTCATGAATGAACTGATCAATTCGATACGTTACGACAAGACGATCCAGTTTCGTGAGAAGTACCGCAGTATCGACGTGCTGCTGATGGATGACATCGAATTCCTGGCTGGCAAGGAGCGAACCCAGGAGGAGTTCTTCCATACGTTTAATGCGCTTTACGATAACCAGAAACAGATCGTGATCTCCAGTGACTGTCCGCCTCGCGAGATCCCGACTCTGGAGGAGCGTTTGCACAGCCGTTTCGAATGGGGGCTGATCGCCGACATTCAGGCACCGGACCTCGAGACCAAGATTGCGATCCTCAAGAAGAAGGCTGAACTGGAAGCGGTCAGCCTTCCTGACGATGTCGTGTTTTTTATAGCTCAGCACATCCGCTCCAACGTTCGAGAACTGGAAGGCTCTCTGATTCGTCTGGTCGCTTTCAGCAGTTTGACCGGAGAGAAAATCACCCTGGAGCTGGCCGAAAGGGTCCTCAAGAACATTGCCGACCAGAATGCGAGAATTATTACAGCGGAAGATGTTCAGCGGGTGGTGGCGAGCCATTTTTCCCTGAGTCCGACCGATCTGAGGACCAAGAACAACTCTCGCCGAATTGCCGAGCCGCGACAGATCGCCATGTACCTGGCACGAGAGCTGACCAAGGATTCTTTGCCTCAGATTGGCAAGGCATTCGGAGGGAAGCACCATACGACCGTCCTGCATTCGATCAGAAAGATTGAACGGCTTTCCAGAGAGGATCCTCGCATGAAGGCTTTGCTGGAGCGGTTGAGGGAACTGATCCAGTAATTTATCCACGGGAGCCCGGGCCCCGGGGGAATCATCAATGGAATTCGTAGTTCAGAAGGGAGAAATCCTAAAAGAGCTCCAGTATGTGCAGGGTGTGGTCGAGAAGAAGACCACCGTACCCATCCTTTCCAATCTCCTCCTCGAGACAACAGGGAACACACTGACCGTTACCGGAACTGATCTGGATGTCACCATACGGTGCAGCTGCCCTGCGGCTGTCAAGGTGGCGGGCTCGGTTACCGTCTCGGCGCGCAAGCTGTTTGATATCGTGCGACTGCTCCCGGAAGCAGAGATCCACTTCAAGATGGCCGGAGGGGATGAGTGGGTAGCCGTGACCTGCGAGCGCTTGAGATTCAAAGTCGCAAGCCTCTCTAAAGAGAACTTTCCAGATGTACCGAAAGTCGATAGTCAGAGAATTGAGCTTCCGGCGGACTCTGTCCGCTACATGATTTCCCGATGTGTCTTTGCCATCACTCAGGAGGAATCGCGCTTCGCATTGAACGGCGCGCTCCTGATTCTAAAGGCAAACCAGATGACCCTGGTGACGACTGATGGCCATCGACTGGCTCTGATCTCAGCGCCTGCCGAGATTCCAGGCCTGGAAGGCGAGACGAAGAGCCTGGTTCCCAAGAAAACCCTGGTCGAACTTGTGAAGCTGGCAGCTTCCGGTTACGACGTTATCCAATTCGCCAGGGACTCGAACCATCTCCTGTTCGAAGTGGGCGAACGGCTCCTGATCTCCCGGATGTTGAGTGGCCAGTTTCCCAACTACGAAATGGTGATTCCAGCGGAAAACGACAAGAACGTTCTGATCCCGACGGTTGAACTGAGCGACACGGTCCGAAGGGTTGCGATCATGGCAGACGAGCAGTCGCGAGCCATCAAGCTTGATCTCAGTGAAGGCCAGCTGGATGTTTCGTCCAACAATGCGGATCTGGGAGAAGCGACGGCATCTTTACCTGTGGAGTTCGAGGGCGAAGGCCTCTCGATTTGCTTTAACGCAGGATACCTGCTGGACTTCCTTTCGGCGCTCGATTCCGACAGGGTTTCCGTGCTGCTTCGAGACGGAGAAACACAGGGCCTCTTCAGTCCCGCTGACGACGAAGAGTACTCCTATAAGTACGTTGTCATGCCGATGCAGCTCTGAAACCGCGTCCCCACCCTTTCCCATCTTCCAGAAATCCAAAAGTCTTTACAGGTCAGATATTTAGTCTAGCTGCGAAGAGCTGGAGGGATCTCCTTCGAGCCGGAGGTCTGTGGTAAAATTAGCGTGATCTGAAGGAAGACTTTCCGATAGGCGCTTTGTTCTGAACTTCCCTCCAGGATTAAGCCATTACGCCGGGTTCCATGAGTTCGTATACAGCTGACAAGATCAAGGTCCTGGAAGGGCTGGAGGCCGTCCGCAAGCGGCCTGCCATGTATATCGGATCCACCTCGATACCGGGCTTGCACCACCTCGTTTATGAAGTGATTGATAACTCGGTCGACGAGGCACTGGGTGGCCACTGCGACGAGATTAACGTCACGATTCACATCGACAACTCCGTTACCGTCAAGGACAACGGTCGTGGAATCCCGGTCGACATTCATCCCGACAAGAAAATGCCTGCCGCCGAGGTTGTGATGACCACTCTGCACGCGGGAGGCAAGTTCGACAACGAGAGCTACAAGGTCTCGGGTGGGCTTCACGGTGTAGGGGTTTCCGTCGTCAACGCCCTGTCGGAGTCTCTCTCGCTGGAGATCCGTCGCGACAACAAGGTTTTTCATCAGGCCTACGAGCGAGGCGTTCCGGCTGGTGCCTTCCGTCAGACGGGCACGACGAAGAACCGGGGCACCGTGATCACCTTCCGACCCGATCGCGAGATCTTCGAGTCCCTGGAGTTCAGCTACGACACCCTCTCTCAGCGGATGAGGGAGATGGCATTTCTGACCTCAGGCCTGAAGATCACCATCGAAGACCTGAGGTCGGGAGAAAAGCAGACATTTCTCTACGAGGGCGGCGTCGTGGACTTTGTTCAGTATCTGAATCGAAACCGAACGGCCCTGCACGACCAGCCGGTGTACATCCAGGAAAAGCGTTCCGACATAGAGCTTGAAGTCGCCCTCCAGTACAACGACGGCTACAACGAGATCCTCTACTCGTTCGTCAACACCATCAACACTGTTGAGGGCGGTACTCATCTGATTGGTTTCAAGGCGGCTTTGACCCGCACTCTCAACGCCTACGCCATTGAAAACAATCTGTTTCGAGATATGAAGCACAATCTCAGCGGTGAGGACGTTCGGGAAGGACTTGCCCTGGTCATCAGCGTCAAGCTCTCCGACCCGCAGTTTGAGGGACAGACCAAGGCCAAGCTCGGAAACAGTGAGGTGAAGGGCGCAGTAGAGGCCATCTGTAACGAAAATCTCTCGATTTACCTGGAGCAGAATCCGGCCGTCGGTCGCCGCATCATCGGAAAGGCCGTCGATGCGGCCCGGGCCCGCGATGCAGCGCGCAAGGCCCGGGACCTGACGCGCCGCAAAAGCGCTCTTGAAAACCTTGCTTTGCCCGGAAAGCTGGCGGACTGTCAGGAGCGAGACCCCTCGCGATCGGAGATTTTCATTGTCGAGGGGGACTCTGCTGGAGGTTCGGCGAAGCAAGGCCGCGATCGAAAGTTTCAGGCGATCCTGCCCGTCAAGGGAAAAATTCTGAACGTGGAGAAGGCCCGCTTCGACAAGATGTTGAGCAACGATGAGATCACGACGATGATCGCGGCGATCGGTACCGGTATCGGATCACACGATTTCGACCTTTCTCGGCTCCGCTATCACAAGATCATCATCATGACTGATGCTGATATTGACGGCAGCCATATCCGAACGCTGCTACTCACCTTCTTTTACAGGCAGATGACCGAACTGGTGCGGGAGGGGCACGTTTACATCGCCCAACCACCTTTGTACCGGGTGAAGAAAGGCCGGAAAGAGACTTATCTGACCGATGATCGCGCGCTGACTCAGTTCCTGCTTCGGGAAACCGTCTCCGATTTCTCGTTCACGGTGAAAAAGACAGGGCAACTCTATGAAGGTGAAGGCTTCCGAGAGGCGATCCGCGACATCATGCAGTTTCAGGAAACCTTTGACCGGCTTTCCATCACCTTCAATGCCGAGCGGTTGAAGTGCCTCGTGTACTTTTTCGATGGATCACAGACGAACGGATCGAGCCTCAGAAAGTTCTTTCAAGACCAGGACCAGGTGGGGGAGTTGGCCCGGGTGCTCGATCAGGACGCCGCGCAGGTGCATCTGGACCCGGAATACAATCTCTGGGAAGTCAGAGCCGGGGACCAGCGAATCAGCCTGGAGCTCCTTGCTTCGGCCGAATTTCAGACCCTTTTGAGCATGTCGAGGAAAATCTCACCCTACCGGGGCTCCGGTTACACCGTCGACCGAAAGGGCGAGGCCATCGAGGTGGAGAGCTGGAGACAGTTGGTCGAGAAGGTCCTGGCAGCAGGGAAGAAGCAACTATCGATCCAGCGCTATAAAGGTCTGGGAGAAATGAACCCCGACCAGCTTTGGGAGACGACCATGGATCCGGAAACGCGCACGCTTCTTCAGGTCCGCATTGAAGACGGGCTGCAGGCCGACGATGTCTTCAACATTCTCATGGGAGATGCCGTAGAACCGCGGCGTAACTTTATCGAGACCAACGCACTCCACGTCAAGCACCTTGACATTTAGCAGTCCGTGGTGGAAATCGCGCGGGTCGCGCGCCAGGGATTTGCGTTCGCTGGCAAGGCAGGAGGAGGAAACCGATGCTGGTTCATCGGAGACGACGAGAAACGCCGCCAGGGGGCGCAAACCCCTGGCGCCCTTCGGGTTGCGGGCGGCGCAGGCCCCATCTGCTGCGTTGCCCCTCCTCGCCTATGCTTTGGCATGGACTGCGTCGCTTCGCCTTGCATCTGCACCCACGGCGCCCGCAACGCGACCCGTGCGATTTTCACCACGGGCTGCTAGGACCCCCATTCTGAATGGCTGAGCCCGGACGAACCGAACTCCCCGTCAACATCGAAGACGAGATGCGTGAGTCTTATCTGGACTATGCCATGTCCGTGATCATCGGGAGAGCGCTGCCCGACATCAGGGACGGCCTCAAGCCTGTACACCGCCGCATACTCTACTCCATGCAGGAGTTGTCCAATACCTTCAACAGGGCCCACAAAAAGTCAGCCCGCATCGTTGGGGAAGTCATTGGAAAGTATCATCCCCACGGTGATGCGGCGGTCTACGACACCATGGTCCGCATGGCGCAGGGTTTCTCGATGCGTGAGATCCTGGTAGACGGTCAGGGGAACTTTGGATCCGTCGACGGAGACTCCCCGGCGGCCATGCGCTACACCGAGGTCCGCATGTCGCGGATCGCAACCGAGCTGCTGGCGGATATTGAACGGGACACCGTCGATTTCGTTCCCAACTACGACGAGTCTCTAAGCGAGCCAACTGTATTGCCCGCCAGGTTTCCCAACCTGCTGGTCAACGGAACTTCAGGCATTGCTGTCGGTATGGCCACCAACATTCCGCCTCACAATCTGAGCGAGGTGGTCGATGCAGCTCTTCTGCTCCTGGATAGAGAGGATGCATCTTTGGCCGAGGTTCTTGAACTGATCCCGGGCCCGGATTTTCCGACGGGCGCCTTCATCTATGGTCGGCAGGGGATCTTCAGTGCCTATCAGACCGGGCGAGGCATCATTTACCTGAGGGCCAGATCGACGTTCGAGCCCCTGGGCAAGGACCGGGAGTCGATTATTATTCACGAGCTTCCGTATCAGGTGAACAAAGCTCGGCTCATCGAAAAGATCGCCCAGCTCGTGAATCAGAAAAAGATCCAGGGCATCAGCGACCTGCGAGATGAGAGTGACCGCCGCGGGATGCGGGTCGTCATCGAGTTAAAAAAGGGCGAACTGCCGCAGATCGTTCTGAACACTCTTTACAAGCTGACGTCCCTGCAGTCTTCGTTCGGCATTATTCTGCTGGCTATCGTCAATGGCCGCCCCAGGGTCCTTTCCATTACGGAAGTCATCGGTCACTTCCTCGAGCACAGGAAGGACGTCGTCAGGCGTCGCACGGCTTTCGAACTCGACAAGGCGGTCCGGCGGGCCCACGTGTTGGATGGTCTTCGCATTGCTCTTGGCCACCTGGATCAGATCATCGATCTGATTCGAAAGGCCCAGAATCCAGCCGCGGCCAAAGAGGCTCTCGTCCAGCAGTTCGAGCTGACTGAAATCCAGGCGCAGGCCATCCTGGAAATGCGGTTGCAGCGCCTGACCGGACTGGAACGCGAGAAGATTGAACAGGAATACAGTGGTCGCCAGGAAACCATCTTCAGGCTTCGGCAAATCCTGGAAGACAAAGCAGCCCTCAAGGATGTGATTCGCGAAGAGCTGGTCGAGATTCAGGCTACCTACAAGAGCCCCCGTCGAACGGAGATCGTAGACACGCAGATCGATCTTTCCATGGAGGACCTGATTGCCGAAGAGCAAATGGTCATAACAGCCAGTCGCAACGGCTACATCAAGCGGACCTCCCTGAGCACCTACCGGAGCCAGCACCGGGGTGGGAAAGGGCGCATCGGGATGTCGACCCGGACCGAGGAAGACATCATCGCGGATCTGTTCGTGGCTTCCACGCATAGCTACATGCTCATCTTTACTGCCCGGGGAAAGTTGCACTGGCTCAAAGCCTGGAAGATCCCTGAGGTAGGAACGACCGGAAAAGGAAAACCTATCGTCAACCTCATCAATATCGATTCCGACGACCGAGTTGCCGATATGTTGAACGTCCGTGACTTCGAGGGGCCGGCTCAGGTGGTCACGGCGTCTCTCCGAGGCTACGTGAAGAAAACTCCTGTGAGTGCGTACTCCAACCCGCGCTCCTCCGGAATCATCGCCTGTGGTGTAGATGAGGGAGACGAATTGATGAGCGTCATGCTGGCCGAGGACGACCGCGATATGGTGCTGTTCTCGAGGCAGGGAAAGGCGATTCGCTTCAATTCTGAACAGGTTCGAAGTATGGGCCGCACGGCCCGCGGGGTCCGGGGTATAAGACTCCGTCCGGGCGACGAGTTGATCGGAATGGAGATCGTCGATCCGGAACGCGCAGATCTGCTGGCTGTGACGGAACATGGATTCGGAAAACGCACACCTATCAACCAGTATCGGGCCCAGGGTCGGGGCGGTCAGGGAGTGATCAACATCCGGACCTCCGAGAGAAACGGGGATGTCGTCACCTCGTTCCTCGCCAATGATGATTCGGACATCATGATCATCACCGAAAACGGGAAGCTGATCCGGCTCCCGGTCCATCAGATCCGATTGACCGTGTCGCGCAGCGCCCAGGGAGTAAAGCTGATCGATCTGGGAAAAGACGACCGGGTTGCGGACGTCAGCCTGATCTCAGCTGGTGAGGACGAGGAAGAAGAGACCTCTTCGGAAGAGAGCTAGCAGTTGCCAGGAATGAAAGTCGTCAGTCGGGGGGTCCTCGGACTTCCGCTCCTGATGCTCGGCTTTGCCATCTTCGTCGTGAAGCAGAGGGAAGGTCAGCCCCGGGATCTTCTACGCCAGGCCCGGTCCCTGGAGAGGAGCGGTAGCGCAGCAGAAGCACTGGCTGTGTACGATCGTCTCGTGACGGAGCACTCCGGGACTCACAATGCCTGCCAGGCACTGTGGGAGATGGCATCCATCGAGTATTCGGTGATGCGAGACACCGATAGGGCCCTGCGTCTGTTCCAGAATCTTGTTGACTCCTGTCAGGGGGACAGGCTCGTAGGCCAGGCGATGCTGATGCTGGCGGACATTCATGAGATCGACCTGCGTGAGCTCGAGCGTTCGAACCAGCTCAGGCGTGACTATGTGGCGATGGATACGGAATCGGCGCGGTTCCCCGAAACGTTGTTCAAGATCGGAGATGTTCTGTTCAAACAAGGGAGATTCTCCCAGGCCACCGAGGCATTCGAACGTCTCCTCGGCCTCAACCCGGGTGAGGAAATTGCGGCACAAGCCAACCTTCGCATGGGAGCCATCCTGCAGTTGAATCAGGATTACGACAGATCAATCGGGTATTTTGAGGCAGTAACCCGGGAATCCGGAAGTCCCGCATTCCGGCTCCAGGCGCGCTTGGGTCTCATCGAAAGTTATGAGTTCATGGAGCAACTCTCGCGGGCCGTTGAGATCGCTCGGGACATTCAGCCTGACGAGTATCCAAACGAACTTAAAAACGACATCCTGATGAGACTCAACAGGAAGAAACTGCATTTCGAGCGATGAGCTGGTGGCAATCAACGGTTGTGCTGGGCTTTGCGATCCTCCTCGCGGTGGGTGGCGGGGTGTGGTGGCTCTACACGCGCCGCGCCGCAGCCACGAAGGAAAAGGCCCCGGATGACTATCTCACAGCGCTTAAGGACAAGTACCCTGAGGCCTTCGATGTCCTCTCGCGGTTTGAACGAAAAAAGGGTCTGGCAATCCTGGCGGCAAGTAGTCCCGACCTTGATACGGCGCTCGGCGAAATCAGGAAATATGCAAAGAGTGAGTCATCAGCCTCCCAAAAGAAATTCGGTCTGGAGATTTCACCCGGCGCCTCAGCCGGAGATACGACCCGGCTGAAGGCGGCCCTTGTGACCATTGTCCGCGGGATCTATTCGAACCCCGAGAACGTGAAAAGTCTGGGTGAAGGCGGCCCGGACGCCCTCGACGCGTTCTTGAGTTCCCTGGTCGACTAACAGTCCCGGGTTGAGAGTCGACTTCAACGCGACCCGTGGGACTTTCACTACGGGCTCCCAACCCTCGTGGTATAATCCCCGTTCCTTCTAGCTTCGCTTGAGCGAAGCTGATGGTTGATGTTGAGTAGTTCGGGCCAAAGAGACGCTTGGGCTGAGACGCGCTGTAGTTGGGCGCGCTACTGTAGCGCGCGTGACAACAAGCGAGCCGGGATGAGTCGCGATCATCAAGCTGCGTGACTCTGACTACTGCTCGTCAGGTACCAAGGAAAGGGGTCTTCGAGGTTTGGCGTATGTAAAGGTTCAGGACGGTGAGTCTCTGGAAAGTGCCCTGCGGCGTTTCAAGCGTAAGGTACAGCAGGAAGACATCATCAAGGACATCAAGAAGCACACCTTCTATTTGAAGCCCGGAGAACGCAAGCGCCTCAAACAGGCCCTGGCTCGGAAGCGTGCCCGCAAAAAGATGCGCCAGGCCTTCCGGTTTCGAAGATAAGTACCTGTTGAGCCGATTCGTAGGCATTGCGGGAGTTCTGACCATCATCGGGATCGCAGTGCTGGCGTCCCGGGACCGCCGCAGGATTCCCTGGCGCATGGTCTTCTGGGCCATCATTCTGCAACTGATTTTCGGCGTCTTTGTTCTCAAGACCCGGCTTGGCCAGGATGTTCTGGGCGGAACCGCAGGGGCAGTTACCGCCTTGATCGGCTACGCGGACTACGGAGGGCAGTTCGTCTTTGACTTTCTAGCCAGGGATCCGACACCTTACATTTTCGCGTTCCGCGTTCTCCCGATCGTCATCTTCATTTCTTGTTTTTTCACCTGTCTGTACCACCTGGGCATCATGCAATTGATAGTTCTGGGAATGGCCAGGATCATGAAAAGGTTCCTGGGAGTGAGCGGTGCCGAGTCGCTGGCCGCGGCCGCCAACGTTTTCATGGGGCAGACAGAAGCTCCTCTGGTCATCGCGCCGTACATACCCGGCATGACTTACTCCGAACTGATGGCTCTCATGACGGGTGGAATGGCCACGGTTTCCGGCGCCATCCTGGGTGCCTACATCGGATACGGTATCAATGCGGAATACCTGATCGCCGGCAGCCTCATGGCGGCGCCCGCAGCCCTGATGATGGCTAAAATCATGGTTCCGGAAACAGGAGAGCCCCTGACCGCGGGAGAGGTCCGACTGAAAATCGAGCGCACCGATGTGAATCTGATCGAAGCAGCAGCCCGGGGCGCCGCCCAGGGTCTTAAACTTGCCCTCAATATAGCGGCGATGCTGATCGCCTTTATTGCCATGACGTACCTGCTCAACGCCGTCCTTTCCTGGTGCGGCCGCGGGGTCGGCCTGGAACGCATCCTGGGTGCCCCCGTCACTCTGCAATTACTACTCGGTTATCTGCTCGCGCCCCTCGCTTTCGTCATGGGCGTGCCTCTTGCAGAAGCGACCAGCGTGGGACGGCTACTGGGTCTCAAGATCGTGCTCAACGAAGTGATCGCCTACGCTGATCTGGCTGAGATCAAAGAGACCCTCAGTCCCAGGAGTGAACTGATCGCCACCTTTGCGCTGTGTGGATTCGCCAACTTCGCCAGTCTTGGAATCCAGCTGGGAGGAATCGGACCACTGGCCCCGGACCGGAGGAAGGACCTGGCGACCGTTGGCCCGCGGGCGCTTCTTGCCGGGGCCCTGGCGACCTGCCTGACAGCCACTCTGGCCGGACTGATCTCTTAGGACGTACTTTATGGAAGAGAACACCTAGTACGGACCCTGTCCGGGAGACCTCTCAAGTGGATATGGCACGGTACGGGGAACGGCTGCAAGAAGCTGTGGACTTCCTGGCGCGGAGGCTGGGAAGCCCTCCGCGGACAGCACTGGTATTGGGCAGTGGACTCGGGGAGTTTGCAGATTCAGTGCCTCAACGGGAGATCCTTCCCTATCATGAGATCCCTCACTTTCTCACTCCCCGGGTCATCAGTCATGCCGGCCGGCTGATCCTGTCGGAGGGTCGCAGCGCTCCCTTTGTGACCCTGCAGGGCCGGACTCATTTTTATGAGGGTGTTTCCCAGAAACAGGTAGTGTTTCCGGTTCGCGTACTGGCGTTGTGGGGAGTGCAGGATTTCGTCGTCACCAACGCGGCCGGTGCCATCAACCTGGACTTTTCCCCCGGTGACCTGATGATCCTTCGAGACCACATCAACCTGTCGGGCGACAATCCGCTGGCCGGGGAGAATCTGGAGGTTCTAGGGGAGCGCTTTCCGGACATGACCAATGCGTATCATTCCGAACTGCGCGAGATGGCACTCCAGGCTGGTCGCCGCCTCGAGCTCGAGTTGAAGCAGGGGGTCTACGTGAGTGTCAAAGGGCCTTCCTACGAGACGCCGGCTGAAATCCGGATGTTCAGGGCGGTGGGGGCGGACGCCGTGGGGATGTCGACGGTACCGGAAGTCATCAGCTTGAACCACATGCGACGTCGCGTGCTGGGGATTTCCTGCATGACCAACATGGCTGCCGGGATTCAGCCGGGGCCACTCGTCCATGAACGGGTTCTGGAGACGACCGGAAAGGTGCGGCAGAATTTTGAAAACCTGATCTTGGCCTGTCTGGAGGAAATGAATTGAAGGCTGAACGCTGGCGCCGTGGAATTCGAAGGGGCCGGCCTTGTGCCGGCCCGCTTGGTGGGCGACCATCAGGGTCGCCCCTGCGAGTGCTCATTCTGACTCTACTGTTTGTTTCCTGTGGGTCCCCGGCTCCACAGAAACCCGGCGAAGCGGTCGACCTGCTGATCAGTGGTGGAACCGTCATCACCATGGACGAGGGATTCGCGATTCACGAACCCGGATTCGTCGCCGTGCGTGATGACCGGATTCTGGCTGTTGGCGCTCTCTCGGAGGCCCGGGGGTACAGGGCTGAGAACACCCTGGACGCGACTGGAAAAATAGTGATGCCGGGTCTCATCAACGGTCATCAGCATGCCGCGATGACGCTCCTTCGTGGTCTGGGGAGCGACCTGAAGCTGATGGACTGGCTCAACGACTACATTTTTCCAGCCGAGGCCAAGAATGTCGATCCAGACTTTGTCTACTGGGGCACATTGCTCTCGGCCACGGAGATGCTGGAATCGGGAACCACAACGTACGTGGATGTCTACTATTTCGAGGAAGAAGCTGCTCGAGCAACGGCAAAAGCAGGGATGCGGGGAATCCTGGGGCAAACGGTGATCGGATTTCCGGCTCCCGACTACAAAACCCCGCGGGAGGCCCTCCAGGGAGCCGAGGAATTCATTCGCTCCTGGAAGGACGACCCCCTGATCACCCCGGCCATTGCGCCTCACGCTCCCTACACCTGTTCAGAGGAGGTGCTCAGGCAATCCAGGGCACTCGCCGAGGAACTGGATGTGCCCCTCCTCATTCACCTTGCCGAAACCCGGGATGAAGTCGACCAGGTGGTTGAAAAGACAGGTTTTCGTCCGGTGGCATTTCTCAACAGCATTGGATTGCTCGTGGATCGCCTGGTTGCGGCCCACGTTGTATGGGCGAATCCGGAGGAGATCCGGTTACTCGTCGACAACGGCGTTGGTGTGATTCACAACCCGGAAAGCAATATGAAACTTGCTTCCGGAACAGCCCCTGTTCCCGAGCTACTGGAAGCCGGCGTGGCCATCGGTCTGGGCACGGATGGCGCTGCCTCCAACAACAATCTGGACCTCTTCCAGGAGATGGACACAATGGCCAAGCTGCACAAGCTGGCCGCTTTTGACCCGACGGTTATTCCGGCGCGGGAGGCCCTGGTGGCGGCTACGATCGGAGGCGCCAGGGCGCTCAACCTGGAGGCCGAACTGGGAAGTCTGGAAGCGGGCAAGAAAGCCGATTTGATTGTTCTGAATCTCGACCAGGCCTCCGCCGTCCCTGCCTATGATCCTTACGCGCTGATTGTCTACTCCCTGAGCGGATCCGCGGTCGAGACCGTGCTTGTCAACGGCAGGCAGGTGGTCCGGGACGGCGCCATCGTCACTATTGATCGGCGGGAATTGTGGCATGAGGTCGAGAGGCTGCGAAGGAAGGTCTTGAGCTCCCTGCAGAATGAGGGCTCATGATCCGCCCCAACCCCCCACGACCATCCGGCCTGGGAAAAAAACAGTTCCGCATGCTCACGCTGCTGGCAGGTGCCTGGCTGCTGCTCTCTGGATGTAGCACTCCCCCGCTGACCTCCGAGAGACCGCCCAACATTCTGCTGGCCATTGCGGACGACTGGGGCTGGCCCCATGCCGGAGTCTACGGCGATCCCGTCGTCAAGACACCGGTCTTCGATCGACTTGCCAGGGAAGGGATTCGTTTCCGGCACGCCTATGTCTCGTCTCCGTCGTGCACGCCCTCCAGAGCGGCTCTTTTGACCGGGCAGTGGCACTGGAGACTGGAGGAAAGCGCCAATCTGTGGAGTACGCTTCAGACGAGGTTTCCGGTCTACCCGGACCTCCTGGAGGAGGCCGGCTACTTTGTCGGTCATGAAGGGAAAGCCTGGGGTCCAGGTCGCCTGGCACCAGGTGGGCGGACCCGCAACCCGGCCGGCCCTGAGTTCGAGAACTTTGCCCGGTTTCTGGATGCCAGACCGGGTCAACAGCCGTTCTGCTACTGGCTGGGCACGTCCGATCCACACCGGCCCTACGAGCCAGGATCGGGCGAAGCCTCCGGAATGGATCTGAACGCTATTCGCCTGCCTGCCTGTTTTCCTGAAAGCCCAGAGGTGAGAAGCGACATTGCCGACTACTACTTCGAGGTTCAACGGTTCGACAGTCAGGTTGGAGAGGTGTTGAGGGAGCTGGAGAGACGCAACGAACTGGATAACACCATCATCATCATGACCGGCGATCACGGCATGCCCTTTCCGCGCTGCAAAGGGAATCTTTACGATACCGGGACGCGAGTGCCGCTCGCCATTCGCTGGCCGTCCCTGATCGCCGCTGGCCGCCACAGCGATGATTTTGTCAGCCTGACGGATCTGGCGCCAACCATCCTGGATCTGGCCGGTGTCAGTATTTCGAAGAGTATGACGGGAAGGAGTCTGAAGGCGGTCCTGAGTTCCAGTGAGTCGGGAAGAATCGATCCGGAGCGGGCTCACGTCCTGACCGGCAAGGAACGCCATGTGCCGGCTCAGGAAGACCCGGACCACGGCGGGACCCCCATGAGGGCGATTCGAACCCACGACTTCCTCTACATCTATAATTTCAGACCGGACCGCTGGCCGGCCGGAACCCCCAATCATGAAAAGGCCTTTCTTCCTGGTGCCTGGTACGGGGATGTCGATAACGGTCCGACCAAGTTCTATATGGTGGACCACAGGGAAGAAGATGCCACCCACCGGAGGCTATTCGATCTTGCCTTTGCCAGGCGCCCCGCCGAGGAGCTTTTCGACCTGCAAAAAGATCCCGCCCAGCTCGAGAATGTAGCGGACAACCCGGAGTACGCGGAAACCAAGAAGCGACTGTCCGAACAACTCATGATCGAGCTGGAGTCCACGATGGATCCTCGCGTTCTGGGATTAGGGGATTTGTTGGAGGCCTATCCCTACTACGGCACGGGACCCCTGGCCCGGGACTGGAAGGGTCAGTAACGTCTCAGGTGCAGTTTTGAAGTGGTTCTACCTTGTGACTGCAGTTCAATCGTCAACTCCCCCCGTACCTGCTCATAAATGATCCTTCCGGGGGAGCCCTCCTGTACTTTCAGGCCGTCAAAGACGGCGCGCGAACTGGTCAGTCCTACGAGTTGGTAGACAAGGGGCTCCTGCTCTCGCTCCCACCGCCGCAGCGCGGGGGTAAAGTGATTGAGCCTGAGAATCACTGCCTTCTCCTCTTCGAGCAGTGTGCGCAGCTCCAGGACACGAGTCTGACCGGCTACGACCAGGCGAAACAGGCTCACGATCGATTTGCCTGCCGGAGCGCTCCAGTGCTCCTCAACCGTTCCCTCAAAGCCCGGTCCGGTCCAGTTCCCTTCCAGCCAGGCAAGGTTTTCGAGGGTGAGGTCAATAGAATTCGGCGAATCCTGCCCATTTTGTGAACAGCCGCCAAGTGACAGGATTAAGGCCACCAGCTTCACTCCAGCTACTCGGTATCCGGGCCGCAACACGATGTCATTTTAGCGCGCCGGGTACATACCTTAGAACCTTGATAAGCCCACGGGTTCTTGAAAACCTTCAACTTTGCACCTTGAACCTGTAACTTGGTGAGCAGATGTTCGCGATAAGGCTTCTGCTGGGACTGGCCATTGGAGTTGTCGCAAGCCTGACTCTGCTCTGGCTGTGTCTTCCCTACCTGGAGCAGCGCATGGTCTTTTTTCCAACCCGTGATTGGGAGGTTGAGCCTTCCGATTTGGGCGTCCGGGCGCAGGAGCGAACCTTTGAGACTGAGGACGGCATAAGACTTTCAGGTCTGTGGATGGAGTCACCCACTCCGGGAGGAGTCGTGCTTTACGCCCACGGCAATGCCGGAAATCTCTCCCACCGTATTCCGATGGCTGAGGTCTGGAGGCGGGATCTGGGTCTATCCGTCCTGCTCTTTGACTACCGCGGGTATGGCCGGAGTCAGGGCCGCCCCAGCGAAGCGGGTCTGCTCAAGGATATTCGCGCTGCCTACGACCAGGCATTGCAACTGGGTGGCGAAATCCCCGATCGTTGCCGGACGGAGCCTGGGCACGGTTCCGGCGATTCAGCTGGCTGCGGAGCGTGAAGTTCGTGGGTTGCTTCTGGACTCGCCTCTGGCAAGTGCGGCACGTATGGCTCCGCGAGTCCTGCCTCTCCCCGGAATACACCGTTTCTTGTCGATCCAACTGGACAATGTCAGCGCCATCGCCGGGGCGCTGTGCCCGATCCTGATTCTGCACGGAGAACTCGATCGCGTGATTCCAATCGAGCACGGACGGGAAGTGTACGCGGCGGCCTCCGGAGCCCGTTTCGTGGTTCTGCGGGGTCAGGGACACAACGACCCGAGAACCACCACGGAGATTCTGACTCCGATTCGGGACTTTGTCTCGGTATTGCCCCGGCGACTCTTGTGATTGCGGGCCCGGACCCTTCCTAACTTCGCTCGTAAGTGCCTGTCAACTCCGTTTTACCCAGTACGTGCTCTTCCATCTCCCGCTGCAGCTGAGCTTTCGTGACGGAACCCAGATCCGGCAGAACCGTGTCCAGAGCGTAGAGTTTGAGAAAGTATCGATGCCTTCCTGTCGGGGGGCAGGGCCCTCGATACCCGGTACGCCTCCAGTCGTTCAAACCCTCTACTGTTCCTGATGGAAGGTCTTGGTGGTCCGTTGCTTCAGGAAGGCCTGAGATGGAGGGAGGGATGTTGTACAGAACCCAGTGTACCCAGGTCAGCTTTGGTGCAGAGGGGTCGGGAGCGTCCGGATCGTCAACGATCAACACCAGGCTTCGGGTCCCCTCGGGGACATCGGACCAGGCCAGGGGCGGGGAAAGGTCGGGCCCGTCGCACGTGTATCTCGCCGGAATCTCTGCAGCCGGCTCGAAAGCCCGTGAGGTCAGTGTGAAACCCATCTTGAATTCCCTCCGGTGGTCATCGTGCAGCTTCCTCGGATATGTCCTATCATGCCTGAGCAGACCCGCATAGAAAAGACCGCCAAGAATGGGAGAGAGTTTTTCGACTGATGTGGACTCGAGCCCTGCCACGATTCGCTCCTGCATTGGCGTTGGGAACTCTGGCAGTTCCTGTTACCGTCACCTGCCAGGAAGCGAATCCCGCGGGTCTCTATGAGAAGGTGGTCAAGGATTTCCAGGAGGCCGACTATCGTCGGGCCCTGGCAGCCTTTGAAAGGCTTATCCAGGACGAATCTCGGTCAGAATACCATTTTAATGTTGGCGTTTGTCAATTCCTGCTCGGCAACTACCCCGCGTCTCACGCTGCCTTCGACAAAGCCGTGCGGGGAGACCCTCGGTCAGCGGATTTTCGGCTGGGTCTGGCCAAGGCTCTGTTTCGCCTCGACCGAAAGTCGGAGTCCCGGACCGAGTTTGCCCGGGTCCTGGAGCAGCAGCCCCGCAGTGCCGAGGCCCTTTACCATCTGGGACTGGTGGCCCTGGCCGAACGAGATTATACGAGTGCACTGGAGTACTTCGAGCGAGTGATCCAGCTCGACCCGATGCATGCAGGGGCACTCTTTAACGCGGGTCGTGCGCTGATTCGCCTTCAGGATCCCGATCGGGGTCGCGCTTATCTTGCCCGACACGAGCAGACCGTCAAGAGGCTGGCCAGACTAACCCGGATGAAAAAGTCCGTCGAGTCCGGGACCTCCACCTCGAGCCAGTGGATGACGCTCGGCAATGCCTACCTGGAGGCCGGACTTCAGACAGAAGCCCTGGAAGCCTTCCAGGAAGCTCGTCAGATGGGCCACGAACCGCTGAGCCCCACCGCTATTGGTTCTGATCCGGCACAGACGCAACACCCGGGGCCAATGCAGAATATTCCCGCGGGATCGGAAGAGTCGCTCAGGACTGCAAAAGCCCATCGCAAAGCCGGGCGTCTGCCGGAAGCCGCCGAGGATTTTCGGCAGGCCTGGCTGGCGGATCCGGAGAAAGCAGAACCGCTGCTGGCCCTGGCTGAGGTTCTGATTGCAATGGAGGAGTGGCAGGCGGCGTTGGAGGCCGCTCGTTCTCTCACCCGGCATTTTCCGGCTCTCGCCCGGGGTCACTACTACAGGGCCTCCTGCCTGGCCCGGCTTGGTCGTCCCAGAGCGTCCCGGCGCTGGGTGAAAAAGGCGCTCCAGCTGGAGCCGACACTCGAAGCTGGCCGTGAGCTGCTGGATCAGCTCAACCGGCACCTGGAGAAGCAACAGGAGCACCCGGGGTGATCCTGTTAGCCCTGCTTGTGGTGATCAACCCGGCCCTGGCAGAAAGTGGTGCCGGCCACGCGCTGGTGCCGGAGTTCGTTGAAGTTGAGGGTGAGCGCGGCCTGACGTTCCTGCATTCTCAGGGGGGAGAGGGACACAGATTCATGATCGAAACCGTCGGGTCCGGAGCGGGTTTCCTGGACTATGACAACGACGGCTGATCGGACATCTACCTGGTTCAGAGCGGCTCTCACGAGGCGGCGGGCCGCGCCCCGAATCGACTCTTTCGCAACAACGGAAACGGCACTTTTTCGCGCGTAGAAGGAAGCGGGGCCGAGGATCGGGGGTACGGGATGGGCTGCACTTTCGGGGACTTCGACAATGACGGCTGGTCGGATATCTACGTGACCAATTTCGGTCCCAACCGGCTCTTTCGCAACCGGGGCGACGGGAGCTTTGAAGAGGTTTCCGAGCAAGCCGGAGTCGATGATGAAAGCTGGAGTTCCAGCGCTGCCTTTGCAGACGTCAACAGTGACGGCTGGCTGGATCTCTATGTTGGGAACTACGTTGATTTCACCTTTGAAAACCACGTTTCCTGCACGACTCGCGGGGTCCCGGGTTACTGCCCCCCGACGACCTACGAGGAAAAAGAAAACTCTTTCTATCTCAATCTTGGAGACGGCACCTTTCGCCGGGCCAATGCCGAGCACGGCCTGGTACCGGGCAACCCGGCGGCCAGCAAGACGCTGGGAGTGCTTTTCTTTGATATGGACAACGACGGAGACCAGGATCTGTATGTCGCCAACGACATGACAGCCAATTTTCTGTTCGAGAATCAGGGCCGGGGACGGTTCACGGACATTTCCGCTCTCTCCGGGGCGGCCTACAACCTGGACGGAGAAACGGAGGCCGGAAGGGGGGTTGACGCTGCGGACGTCGACAGGAACGGGCGCTTCGACCTGATCGTCTCTCACTTCGATATAGAAACGAACACCCTCTATTTGAATGAGGGAGACGGTCTTTTTAGTGACAACAGCGAGGCAGCGGGAATTGCCGGTCCCAGCCGGACCAGTGTCGGATTCGGGATCAACTTTGCGGACTTCAACAATTCCGGCAACCCCGACCTGTTCGTTGCCAACGGTCATGTGAACGACACCATCGCCGAAACCAATCGGACCTTCAGGTTTGCCCAGCCCAACCGGCTTCTCATTAACCTGGGGAAAGGGCGTTTCGCCGATGTCACTGCGGATGCGGGGCCGTCGCTGAGCCGGGAAGAGGTGTCTCGTGGGTCGGCAGTCGCCGATTTTGACCAGGACGGCGACCTGGACTTGCTCGTAACCAACAACAACGGCCCGGTCCGTCGCTTGCTCAATCGTCTCAATGAACGCCAGGCACCACATTCCTGGGTGCAGTTCGTCCTTCAGGGTAGCGACTGCAATCGCAACGCCGTCGGCGCCCGCCTGCGTCTCACCTCAGCCGGAACCCTCCAAGAGCGGGAGGTTCGCAGTGCCAGCGGTTATCTCAGTCAGAGTGAACGGGTCGTCCACTTTGGCCTCGGCAATCAGAAGGCTTCGCCACGCCTCGAGGTCAGATGGCCCTGCGGGAAAAGGCAGAGTGTTGACTCTCTGGAACCGAACAGACGTCACCGGCTGGTCGAACCCTCGCGATCCGGGGAGTGAATGCGGCTGAAGAGAATGGCGGTTTTGGGGTATTCTTAGTGAAAGCCTAAAACTCAGGAGTGTAGCCATGAAATACGTCAGGGACGTCCTTGGGAACAAAGGACGCGACATCTGGTCTGTGGCTCCCGACAAGCCGGTCTACAAGGCTCTGCAGTTGATGTCCGAAAAGAACTGTGGGGCCGTACTGGTGCTCGAACATGAGACGCTGGTGGGTATTGTGTCCGAGCGGGACTATGCCCGAAAGGTCATCCTCGAGGGTAAGTCGTCCAAGGACACGCCGGTCGAGGAGATCATGAGCCGGCGGGTCGTTTGCGTCCAGCCCGACAACACGATCGATGAGTGTATGGCGCTGATGACGGATAAGCGCATTCGACACTTACCGGTGTTGAAAGACGAGGAGACGCTGGTTGGCCTGATCTCGATCGGGGACGTGGTCAAAGAGGTGATCTCGGAGCAGGAATTCATCATCCACCAGCTGGAAAGCTACATCCAGGGCTCCCCCGTAACACACTTGTAACAGGGTGCAAGCCGAAGCCAGGGAGTAGCGGCTGGCAGCGAGAAAAGTGCCGCTTGACCGCCGGCCCACACCGACGATTCACTTTCCGGAAACGCCGCACTAGCTCCTATCAGTGTTTCATGAGATCATGACCCGCGCTTCCGGTACCGTGTACCTGCAGGCCAGCTAACAACCGCAGCATGTCCGACTCGAATCGTACTAGTTCATGACCCTTCTTACCGCACAGGTCGCCTTCTACTACATGGCGGCCGCCAGCGTCACCAGCGCGATCCTGGCCGTGACGCGGAGGAGTCCCGTCCACAGCATGCTCTGGGTGCTGGCCCTCTTTCTGCACGTGGCGGGAATCTTTCTGCTGCTGGGCGCGGAGTTCCTGGCGGCCGTCCAGGTCATCGTGTATGCCGGAGCCATCCTGGTCTTTTATCTCTTTGTCCTGATGTTGCTCGACTTACCGGGCGAGGAGGCCCGGCCCCGCTTTGGCGCCCACTGGCCTCTGGCGGCTGCCGTGGGCCTGGGATTCGGGCTGCTGGCCTGGCTGGCCCTGGTCGGGACTTTCGACCCGGTAGGAGCCGGGATTGCAGAGGCTGCTCCGTCAGGCCAGGGAGAAGGTCCGCCACTGGGAAGTCTTGCGCAGGTGGGCAGGGCACTTTTCGGTCCGTTCGCACTGCCCTTTGAAATGGCCTCTCTGATCCTTCTGGCCGCCATCGTGAGCGCGGTCGTGCTGGCCAGAAGGAGGGCAGAACGATGATCGTCCCGGTGGGCGTGGTTCTGGCCCTGAGTGCGGTCCTCTTCGGGATCGGAGTATTCGGCTTTCTGGCCCGCCGCAACCTGATCCTGATGCTGGTTTCGATCGAGGTCATGCTCAATGCCGTCAACCTCAGCCTGGCCGGATTCAGCCGTCACTTCAATGATCCAACCGGGCAGGTCCTGGCCCTTTTCGTGATCGCGGTGGCGGCGGCGGAAGCCGGGGTGGGTCTGGGGCTCGTGATCGCTCTGAACCGGAACAAGCCGGGGGCCAGTGTGACGGACCTGACCGATCTCAAATGGTGAGGGCAGTGGAGGCGGCACATTGAGTTCGATCACACCGCTTCTGGCCGTGCTGGTTTCTGCCCTGGGTGCACTCCTGATTGCCTTCACGGGCCGGCGTCGCGCCAATCTGAGAGAGTTCTGGTCGGTTGCCGCCGGTGTGGCGATGTTCGCCCTGGTCGCCAGCATGATCCCGGAGGTTCTGGCCGGCGGCACGCCGGAATGCAAGCTCTTCAGCCTTCTTCCCGGCATTGAGCTCGCTTTTCGAGTGGATGCCTTCGGTCTCCTCTTTGCCCTGGGGGCCTCGCTCCTGTGGATCCTGACCTCGTTCTATTCGATTGGTTACATGCGTTCCCTCAAAGAGCACGCGCAAACCCGCTATTTTGCCTGTTTCGCCCTGGCCCTCTCTGCCACCCTGGGGGTGGCCTTCTCGGCCAACCTGTTCACCCTGTTTCTGTTTTACGAGGGCCTGACCCTGGTCACCTACCCCCTGGTGGGTCACAAGGAGACCGCCGAAGCCAGGGCCGGCGCCCGCAAGTACGTCATCTATCTTCTGGGCGCCGCCAAGGTGCTTCTCATCGCTGCCATCATCCTGATCTACAACGTGGCCGGAACCCTGGAGTTCCGCCTGGGCGGGATCCTGCCGTTTGAGGAGGTGACCGCGCAGCCCCGGCTTCTCTATCTCATTTTCGCGCTGTTCCTGTTCGGATTTGCCAAAAACGCGCTTGTCCCCCTGCACGGGTGGCTGCCGGCGGCTATGGTGGCTCCCACCCCCGTGAGCGCTTTGCTGCACGCCGTGGCCGTGGTTAAAACCGGCGTGTTTTCCACGCTTCGGGTCTTTCTGTTTATTTTCGGCGCCGACGCCATGCGCGAGATCGGCGCCGACCACCTGGCGCTGGGAGCCGCCTCGATAACCATCCTGGTCGGTTCGCTGCTCGCCCTGGGACAGGATAATCTCAAGGCCCGGCTGGCCTTTTCGACGGTGAGCCAGCTCTCCTACATCATCCTGGGAGCGGCGCTCCTGAACCAGAGCGGGATCCTGGGCGGGGTCTCCCACATCACGAACCACGCCGTATCAAAGATCACGCTTTTTCTGTGCGCCGGCTCCATTTACGTGTCCACGCACAAGACCAAGATCAGCCAGATGTCCGGACTGGCCAGGCGTATGCCCTGGACCATGGCGGCGTTTGCGGTGGCTTCGCTGAGCATAGTGGGCATTCCCGGTACCTCCGGGTTCGTCTCCAAGTGGTACCTGGCCCTGGGCTCGCTGGAGCTGCACAGCCTGGCCCTCCTGGGCGTACTTCTGATCAGCTCGCTTCTGAACGCAGCCTACCTTGGCCCGGTCGTGTACAAAGCCTATTTTGAAGAGGCGCCCCCCACTCACGAGGAGGTCCGCGAGGTTCCCTGGATGGTTGCGCCCCTGGCCATCAGCGCGGCAGCCAGCCTGCTCCTGGGCCTGTACCCGGCCCCGGTGCTGGAACTGGCCGGAAGGGCCGTACCGTGAACTTCCTGGAGAGGCAGCTCGAAAACCCGGTCCGTCTGGCCCGTATCAAGCGCTGGTTCTACCTGGGCCTGGTCGTCGTCGCTGTGGGGGAAATCGTTCTGCCCAGGGTACTTCACGGTTCCCACCCCCATTTCTGGTTCGAGGGCTTTCCCGCCTGGGGATCTCTCTACGGATTGGCTTCCTGCGTGGCGATCATCGTCGTGTCCAAGCTGATCGGGAAAGTGTGGCTGATGCGCCGGGAAGACTATTATGACTCTTGAGTGGGTGCATCCTGGACTAGTGCTGATCCTGGGAGCCTGGGTCCTGCCCTTCCTCAAAGGCCGGGCCAGGAGCCTGGCCATGCTCCTGCTTCCTGCGGCGGCACTCGGCATCTGCCTGCGCATGACGCCGGGTATCTACGGCGCAGTGAGTTTCCTCGGACAAGACCTGGTGTTTGGCCGGGTGGACCAGTTGAGCCTGGTCTTTTCCTACGTTTTCTCGATCATGGCGTTCCTGGGGATGGTCTACGCGCTGCATGTCCAGGATAATGCCCAGCACGTGGCGGCCCTGACCTATGGGGGGGGCGCGCTGGGGGTCACGTTTGCCGGGGACTTCCTCTCCCTGCTCGTGTTCTGGGAACTCATGGCCCTCTCCTCGGCACTTCTGGTCTGGCAGCGCCGCCAGACGGCCGCCCTGGCAGCCGGTTTCCGTTATCTGCTGGTCCACGTCGTGGGCGGGCTCCTTCTCCTGGCGGGGATCGTGCTCCACTGGTCTCAGACCGGGTCGATTGCCTTCGAGGACATGGGCACTCTTGCGGGCGGCATGGCCTGGACCCTCATCCTCGTCGCCTTTCTCATCAACGCGGCCGTCCCACCTCTGGGCGCCTGGCTTCCGGACGCCTACCCCGAGGCCACGGTTACGGGCGCGGTTTTCATGACCGCCTTTACCACCAAGTCGGCGGTCTACGTCTTGATCCGCGGATTTCCCGGGACGGAGCTCCTGGTGTGGCTGGGAGCCATCATGGCCGTCTACGGCGTCGTCTACGCCGTGCTGGAAAACGACGCGCGGCGGCTCCTGGCCTACCACATCGTCAGCCAGGTCGGTTACATGGTGTGCGGGGTGGGAATCGGGACCTCTCTGGCTCTAAACGGCGCCACGGCCCACGCTTTCGCACACATCCTCTACAAGGGGCTTCTTTTCATGGGTGCCGGCGCTGTCCTGGAGGTGACCCGACTGCGAAAGCTGAGCGACATGGGAGGGCTCTACAAGACCATGCCGATCACCCTTGGTCTTTACATGGTCGGCGCCTTCGCCATTTCGGCCGTGCCGCTCTTCAGCGGCTTCGTGAGTAAGTCGATGGTCGTGTCAGCCGCCGGCGAGGCTCACCTCGGACTGATCTTTCTCATGCTCACTCTCGCCTCTGCCGGGACGTTCCTGCACACGGGTCTCAAGCTTCCCTACTACATGTTCTTCGCCAAGGATTCAGGCCGGCGAGCCCAGGAACCTCCCCGCAATATGCTCCTGGCCATGGGCCTGGCTGCGACAGCGTGCATTGTGATCGGAGTGTTCCCGGGCCTCCTCTACCGGCATCTGCCCAACCCGGTGGACTATGCCCCCTATACCCTGCAGCACGTCACCAGCACCCTGGGGATGCTGGGCTTTACGGCGCTGGGCTTCTTCCTGCTGCTCAAGCATCTCGACCCGGAGCCCAAGATCAGCCTCGACACGGACTGGTTTTATCGCCGGGGTGCGGCGGTCTTCATGATGGTCGTACAGAGGCCACTGGCGCATCTGGATTCAGAGTTCGTGGGAGAGATCTATGAGTTTGTCATCCGCAAACCGGTGCTGGGCGTGGCCCGCCTCCTGCGGCAGGTCGACGCCCGGGTGGTCGATTCAGCGGCGCTGGGCGTGGGCCGTTTGACGCTGGCCTGGAGCCAGGCGTTGAAGACCACTGTCAGCGGCAACGCCCAGCATTACGGGCTGATCATGGCGGCCGCAGTCCTGGCACTGCTCGCTCTGGCGCTAATGGCATCACCATGACAGACTACCCGGTCCTGACCGTTACAACCTTTCTGCCCCTGGCGGGCGCGGTAGCCATCTTGTTTCTGGGCGGCGCGCGGCAGGCACGCTGGATCGCCCTGGCCACAACCCTTGCCACCCTGGCGGTCTCAGCCCCTCTCTACAGAGGATTCGACAAGTCGTCGAGCGCACTGCAGTTCGTCGAGTCCTCAGACTGGATCCCGGGGTGGAATATCTCCTACGAGATGGGCGTGGACGGAATCAGTCTTCCCTTTATTTTCCTTGCGGCTGTCTTGAGTGTCCTCTGCGTGGGCGGTTCGTGGACTGCGGTGGACTCGAGAGTGAAAGAATTCTACGCTGCGCTGCTGGTTGCCGAAACCGCCATGATCGGGCTCTTCGCCGCCACCAATTTATTTATCTTCTATATTTTCTGGGAGCTGATGATCGTTCCTCTTTTCCTGCTCATCGGAGTCTGGGGAGGCCCGGGGCGAGTCTACGCGGCGGTCAAGTTTCTGCTCTTCACCCTGGCCGGAAGCGTTTTGATGCTGGTGGGCATGGTTGCCCTCTACCACGCCTGCGGCACGCTGAACTTCAAGGAGCTGGCGGCCACCACCCTTCAGCCCGCCTTTCAGGCCGGGCTCTTCGCGGCCTTTCTGGCGGCGTTTGCGGTGAAGGTTCCCATGTTCCCGGTGCACACCTGGCTCCCGGATGCTCACACGGAGGCCCCGACCGCCGGGAGCGTGATCCTGGCCGGGATCCTCCTCAAAATGGGCGCCTACGGGTTCCTGCGGGTTTCGCTTCCCATCCTTCCCGACGCCGTACAGCTTTTTCTGACGCCCATGCTGGTGATCTCGGCAGTGGCTATCGTGTATGGCGCCTACGTGACTCTGGTCCAGACAGACGTCAAACGCCTCATCGCTTTTTCGAGCGTGAGCCACATGGGCTTCGTCACCCTGGGAATCTTCACTCTCAACCACAACGGGGTGGAAGGGGCCATCCTGCAGATGATCAACCACGGGATCATCTCCGCGGCGCTGTTCCTGTGCGTGGGCATGATCTACGAGCGAACCCACTCGCGGGAAATCAAGGACTACGGGGGGGTCGCCAGGATCGCGCCGGTCTACTCGTCCCTGCTGGCGTTCTTTTGCCTGGCCGCCGCGGGTTTCCCCGGTTTGAACTCCTTCGTGGGAGAGTTCCTGATTATCAGCGGGGCCTTCCAGACCAGGCCCTGGCTCGGCGCCATGGCTGTCTGGGGAGTAGCCCTGGGGACAGCTTACCTGGTCTGGCTCTACTACCGGGTGGCCATGGGCCGGACGAACTCCGGGCTGGAGGGACTCAAGCTCGAGCTCAATGCCCGCGAGGTGGCGACTCTGGCCCCTCTGGCGTTGCTGGCACTCTGTCTGGGGCTCTACCCTGAGCTCGTCCTTTCCTATCTTCGTGCTCCCGTGGCCGAACTCCTGGCTGGAGGAGTAACGCCATGAAGGGTGCGAGCCTGGCTGACCTGGCCTTACTCTGGCCGGAGCTGATTCTGTGCGCGGTGGCCCTGGCTCTGATCCTGGTGGCGCGCCGGATTCAGAAAGCGCCACCGGCCGCCGCCCTCACGGTTCTCGCAGCGCTGGCCGCCGGACTGGCCTCGGCCTGGGTCCTGGCCCCGGGTCCCCGGACCGGGTTTGGCGGTATGATCACCGTGGACGGCTACTCTCAGTTCTTCAAGGTGTTGATCGCCGGGGCCCTGGCCCTGGCTGCGCTTCTGTCCGTGAAACGAGTCGACACCGATCATGTTCGGCCCGCCGAGTACCATGCCCTGCTCCTTCTGGCCTCGACGGGCATGATGTTGGCCGTCTCAGCCCTGGATCTCCTGACCCTCTACCTGGGCCTGGAACTCATGACGCTCTGCTCGTACAGCCTGGTCGGCGTCACGGTGGAAAAACAGAGATCGAACGAAGCTGCGATCAAGTATTTCCTGCTGGCCTCTTTCGCCTCGGCCCTTCTCCTCTACGGCATAGCTGTGGTCTATGGAGTAACGGGCTCTACGGGCTTTACGGCCATTGCCTCGACGCTGTCTGCGGGCAGTCCGGGGAGCTATCAAATCCTCCTGGCTGCGATCGGTCTGGTGGCCGCGGGACTCGCCTTTAAGATTGCGGCGGTTCCCTTTCATGCCTGGGCGCCCGACGCCTACCAGGGTGCCAGCGCGCCCGTTGCCGCCTTTCTGGCGGCCGCCTCCAAGGCCGCTGGTTTAGCCGCGCTGGGCCGCGTCTACCTGGTCGCCTTCGCCTCTCAAGCCCTTGTCCTGTCGGTGGTTCTAGCCGGGCTGGCAGCGCTCTCCATCGTCGTGGGGAGCATCATCGCCCTGGCCCAGACCGACATGAAACGCCTGTTGGCGTATTCCTCGATTTCTCATGCGGGATACGCCCTTCTCGGCTTTATGTCCGGATCGGCCGAAGGGGCAGCGGCAACCATGACCTATGCCTTTCTCTATGTCTTCATGACGCTGGGAGCCTTCGGGATCGTTGTCGCACTGGGCCGGCGCGGCGAGAGTCTCGAAGGTTACCGCGGCCTGGCCGCGCAGCGACCCGCAACGGCCGCGCTGATGCTGCTTTTCCTCCTTTCCCTGACCGGCATCCCACCCACGGCCGGGTTCGCCGCCAAATTCGTCGTCATCCTCAGTGCTGTGCGCGCCGGCTATGTGGCGCTGGCAGTCCTGGCCGTGGCTTGTAGTGTGATCTCGGCCTTCGTCTACCTGCGGGTGGCCGTGTTCATGTACATGAGAAAACCCCGGGAGCCTGAGCCTTCCCGCTACCCGCTGGCCGTGTCGGCTGCGCTGGCGGTGGCTGCGCTGGTCACTGTAATCGGCGGAATCTTTCCGGGTAGTCTCAGCTTCTGGACGGTGGCGCCATGAGGGCGAAAGACATCATGATTCAGGGCACCAACTCGGGATCCGGGGGCGTCGCCATGCTGTGTATAATTGGAGTTTGGTAAGGGAGTTCATGAGCGAGTACGCCGGTATCGCAGTCTGTTTTCTCCTGGCCGGAGGGATCACCGGGTTGATGGTGTTGTTGGCCTCCACGCTGGGTAAGAAGAAGCCCTCGGCCGTAAAGTCCGAGCCCTTCGAGTGCGGGCAGGATCCCCTCTCGATTCCCGGCGGGAAGCTGGCGATCAAGTTCTATCTGACTGCCATTTTGTTCATCCTGTTCGACGTTGAGCTCGTCTTTCTCTACCCCTGGGCTGTGATTTACCGACAGCTGGGGATGCTGGGCCTGGTCGAGATGGGAATCTTTCTGGGAATCCTGATGGTGGGCTTCGTTTACGCCTGGGACAACGGTGCCCTGGAATGGAAGTGACATGCTGACCGATAAGCTGTTTCTGACCAGTCGCCTCGATGAGGCTCTGGGTTGGGCGCGCAAGTTTTCCATCTTTCAGTACCCGTTTGTTACCGCGTGCTGCGGCATGGAATATATGGCCACGGCCTGTTCTCACTACGACGTCGACCGTTTCGGAGCCGGTTTGCCCCGATTCTCCCCGCGCCAGGCGGACGTGCTTTTCGTTGTGGGCACAATCAGTCACAAAATGGCGCCGGTCCTGGAACGCATCCACGAGCAGATGGCCGAGCCCAAATGGGTTGTCGCTTTCGGGGTCTGCACCTGCACGGGTGGCTTCTACGACAACTACGCAACCGTGATGGGTATTGACACGATCATACCCGTGGACGTCTACATACCGGGTTGCCCTCCGCGGCCGGAAAACGTTATTGACGGGCTGATGAAGCTCCAGGACAAAATTCAGGACGAGCACTCCAGCGGCCGCCGATCCGCACCCGAGAGTCGTCCGGACGTTTTGACAGAATGAGTATCTCCACTCTCATTGAGTCTGTCAGCGACCGCTTCCCCGAGGCTGTAGCGGCTTCTCACGCTTATCGTGGCGACGAAACCGTGGTTTTGCGCCGGGAGTTCCTGGTCGAGGTCGCACGCTTTCTCAAAGAGGACCCGTCCCTGCAAATGAACTTCCTCATGGATGTGACAGCCGTGGACTATTCTTCTTTCGGGAAGAGTTCCGCGCCGGCTTTCTTCGCATCCTCGGGTGTCGGTGTGAATCCCCTGACCCAGATCCAGGATGAGGACCCCTGGCCCGGACCCCCGGGGGATGAGCGTTTTGCGGTCGTGTACCACTTCTATTCTCTGAAGTACAAGCACCGCCTGCGGCTGGTGGTTCCCGTGGAGGAGGGGGAGCCCGAAGTAGATTCGCTGAACTCGCTGTGGGGCGGAGCAAACTGGCTCGAGCGTGAAGTCTGGGACATGTTTGGAATCCGATTCCGTGGACATCCGGATCTCAAGCGCATTCTCATGTACGAAGAGTTCGAGGGACATGCGCTGCGCAAGGACTACCCCGTCAATAAGCGTCAACCTTTGACCGGACCCCTGAACTGATGAAAACCCCAACCTCCAATCGTCGCTCCCCGGCTCAAGCTCGATGATGCCCGAATCAGCCCCTCCCAGGGAGACCTCCCAACACGAGGCCGCGGACCTCGAGACCCGGGACATGATGCTCAACATCGGCCCCGCCCACCCGGCCATGCACGGGATCGTCAGGATCGTGGCGGAACTCGACGGGGAGCAGATCCAGGAAGCTGAAGTGGAGATCGGCTATCTCCACCGCGGCTTTGAGAAGATGGCGGAAGTAGTGGACTACAACGGCGTCATCCCCTACACCGATCGCCTCAACTACGTCTCGCCGCTCATCAACAACATGGGCTACTGCATGACCGTCGAGAAACTGCTCGGGATATCGGTCCCGGAGCGCTGCCACTACGTCAGGGTCATCACTTCGGAGATCTCCCGCATCTCGGACCATCTCACTTGCGTGGGAGCGACGGCCATGGAGCTGGGCGCTTTCAGCGTTTTCCTCTACATGATCAAGGCCCGGGAGTATCTCTGGGAGCTGGTGGAGATGGTCACCGGGGCGCGCCTGACGGTCAGCTACTGTCGCGTCGGCGGCGTGAAGGCCGACCTTCCCGAGGACTTTGCCGAGGGTTGTCGCAAGGCCTTCGAGGAAACCCGCAAGGTCCTGGACGAGGCCTCCGGTCTGCTGACGCGCAACCGGATTTTCACCGACCGAATGAACGACACGGGAGTGATCTCGGCGGAAGACGCCATCTCCTACGGCATCACCGGCCCCTTTCTGCGCGCCAGTGGCGCCGACTATGACGTTCGGAAGGACTGCCCCTACTCCGTCTACGACCGGATCCCTTTCGATGTGCCCGTCGGAACCCGTGGCGACAACATGGATCGCTACCTGGTTCGCATGGAGGAGATGGAGCAGTCCATGCGCATCGTGGAGACGGCGCTGCGAGATCTGCCTTCCGGCCCGGTTCAGGTCCACCCGGAGACGGGTCGGCCGATTCCGGCCGCGGAGATGGTGGATCTTGCCAAGGTGGGTGACATCGCGGCCATTTCGGGCGGAAGCGCCATCACCGGTCCAACCCTGGAGGGATCCGGCCGCGACCGGTATCCATCCATAGCCACGGACGAAAAACGCGCCTTCCTCCCTCCCAAAGAGGATACCTATGGCAACATCGAGGGACTCATGCACCACTTTAAGCTGGTCATGTACGGCCACGGTGTGCGGCCGCCCAGGGGAGAGGTGTACTTCCCCGTCGAGGGAGCTAACGGAGAACTCGGGTTTTACGTGGTGAGCGATGGAGCGGGGACCGCCTACCGGGTTCGGGTTCGTCCCCCCTGCTTCGCCATTATGTCGGCCCTGCCCGAGCTTGTGGTGGGCGATATGATGGCCGACCTGGTCCCCACCTTCGGGTCCGTCAATATGATCGGAGGAGAGCTCGACCGATGAAGCTTTCCGATCTTGAGCCCGGGGCCAGAGAGATCCTGCAACGCTACGAACGATCCAGGGCGGCTATGTTGCCGGTGTTGTGGCTCGTCCAGGAAAACCAGGGGTACGTCTCTCAGGAGGCGGAGGTCTGGGTGGCGAGCATCCTGAGTGTAGCCCGTGCCCAGGTACGCGAGGCGGTCTCCTTTTACAACATGTTCCACACACGGCCGGTGGGCCGTCGCGAGCTTCGAGTGTGCACCAGTCTGCCCTGTATGTTGCGGGGTGCCGGGGAGTTACTGGAGCAGATTCAGGAGCGCTGGAAGATTCGTCCGGGCCAGACCACGGCAGGTGGGGAGGTCACGCTCACCGAGGTCGAGTGTCTCTGTGCCTGCGAGATGTCCCCTATGGCCCAGCTCGACGAAGCTTTTCTCGGGCCCCTGGAGAGAGGGACACTGGAAACCGTCCTGCGGGCCGGGCTCGAGGATCCCGAAGATTCGCGACCCCTTTCCGAGCCTGAGCCCTATATCTCCACAGACGGTCCGGTGCTTTCCACGCGCTTCGAGAACCCGGCCGGAATCTGGTTGCAAGACTACGTGACCGACAATGGGTATGAGGGCGCTGCCAGGGCTCTCACTTCCATGACACCGGAGCAGGTGATCGAGGAGATATCCGGAGCCAACTTGCGGGGTCTCGGCGGCGCGGGGTTTCCAGCCGGCAGAAAATGGTCCTTCGTGCCCAGGGAATCGCAAAAGCCCAAGTTCCTGGTGGCGAACGCAGACGAAGGGGAACCGGGCACTTTCAAGGATCGCTACATCATGGAGCGCGACCCGCACGCACTCATCGAAGGCATGATTATTGCCGCCTATGCCATCGGGAGTCACAAGGCCTACGTGTATATTCGGGGCGAGTACTTCCGGTCGGCCAGGCGTTTACAACGCGCCCTCGATGAAGCCTACAGCCAGGGCTGGCTGGGTAAGGATATCCAGGGGTCCGGTTTTGATCTGGATGTGGTCATTCACCGGGGCGCGGGGGCCTATATCTGCGGCGAAGAAACCGCGCTCCTGACTTCGCTCGAGGGCGGGAAGGGTTTCCCCAAGCTCAAGCCTCCGTTCCCCGCCATTTCGGGTCTCTTTCAATGCCCGACCATCGTCAACAACATTGAGACTCTCGCCTGTGTCCCATTCATTCTGAACCATGGAGCCGAGCGTTTTGCCGGCATTGGCACGGACCGGCAGGGCGGTACGCGGCTCTTTTGCGTGAGCGGACATGTGGTCCGACCGGGGGTCTATGAGGAGCCGGTCGGCATCACCCTGAGAGAACTGATCGAGAAGGCGGGGGGTGTCCGGGACGGCAAGAGGCTCAAGGCCGTCATCCCCGGAGGCATTTCGGCCAAAATTCTGACCGCCGATGAGATTGACGTGGCCATGGACTTTGACTCCCTGATGGCGGCCGGCAGCATGGCCGGATCGGGGGGAGTGATCGTGATGGACGAGAGCACCTGCATGGTCGAGGCACTCGACTCCGCGGCCCGGTTTTTCGCCGACGAGTCGTGCGGACAATGCTCGCCCTGCCGTGAGGGTACGGGGTGGGTCCATCGGATTGTCCGCCGTATTGTGGAAGGCAGGGGGAACCTCCAGGATCTGGACCAGTTGCTCGCCATCGCCGGCGACATGGAAGGCAATACGATCTGCGTCTTCGCCGACGCAGCCGCCTGGCCTGTCCAGTCTTACATCGCGAAATTTCGGGACGAGTTCGAGGACTACATTCGGAGCGGCCGTGGAGCCGGGAAAAAGGAGGCCGATGCATGCCCAGCCTGACCATCAACGGGCGTGAGACCACGGTTCCTGACGGAACCACGGTTATCCAGGCGGCCGAGAAGATGGGAATCTTCGTTCCCCGCTACTGCTATCATCCCGGGCTCTCTATCGCGGGCAACTGCCGCATCTGCCTCGTCGAAGTGGAAAAATTCCCCAAGCTCCAGATTGCCTGTAACCTGCCGGCCACGGAGGGGATGGTCGTGCACACCCTGAGCGACAAAGCCGAGGCCGGCCGCCGCGCCGTACTGGAGTTTCTGCTTGCCAACCACCCTCTGGACTGCCCGGTCTGCGACCAGTCCGGTGAGTGTGACCTGCAGAACTTCTACATGAACTTCGGGCTCTACGACCCGCGCTTCAGGGAGCACAAAGTCAAGAAGCGAAAAGCCGTTGAAATAGGTCCGCATGTCATGCTGGATCAGGAACGCTGTATCCTCTGCTCCCGCTGTGTCCGCTTTACCGACGAGATCACGCGGACCGGGGAGTTCGGGATCTTTAACCGCGGAGACCGGGCTGAGCTGGGTCTGTGCCCCGACGAGGTGCTCGACAATCCCTACTCGGCCAACGTGGTGGACATCTGCCCGGTGGGGGCCCTGACCGAGGCTGATTTCCGTTTCAAGGCCAGGGTCTGGTACCTCTCCAGCGCTCCCACGGTATGCAACGGGTGCAGCCAGGGCTGTAACATGGATCTCCACTTTGTGCTCGACAGACCCCACCTGAACGACGGGGCACGGGTGGTGCGCATCAAGCCCCGTCCCAACCCGGATGTCAACCAGTGGTGGCTGTGCGATGAAGGGCGCTACGGCTTTGACTGGGTCGACCGGGATCGCCTGGACAAGGTACGCGGCCCGTCGCCGGACGCGACCTGGGAGCGGGCCCTTACAGAGATCTCACTCGCCCTGGCCGGGTTGCGCCGGGAGGGAGCCGCAGCCCGGGAAGGGGCAGACTGTCGGATCGGCGTCATCGCTTCGGCCCAACTCACCACCGAGGAGCTCTTTTTGATCCGGGAAATCTTTCAGACCGCCCTGGGCGCCCGGGTGACGGCCCTGGTTCCTGAGGAACCGGGAACCAGCGATGACTTCCTGATCAAGGCGGATAAGAATCCGAATACCGCGGGTGCAACTCTGCTGGGCCTGGCCGGCCCGGACTCGCCGGAAGCCCGCCAGCTGGTGGACGAAGCGCTGGGCGGAACCCTCGACGTTCTGTGGGTCTTCGGGCACGATCTGGTGCGACCCTTCGGAGAAAAAACAGTCCGGCGACTGTCGGAGCAAGTGCCTCTCTTCGTGTTCTCGGGAACCAACAAAAATGCCACCGCGGCTCTGGCACACTGGGTGCTTCCCACCGCAGCCTACATGGAGAAGGACGGGACCTTTGTGAACTGCCATGGCCGCGTCCAGCGCATCGGTTGCGCTTTTCCGCCTCTCGCGGACTCCCGGGAAGAGTGGCGCATTCTCCTGGAGGTGGCCACGAAGCTGGGTCTGTCTTTCGATTGGCGGAAACCGGAGGAGATCTTTGGGGGGATGAGCAGGACCTTGGCGCCTTTTCAGGGATTGAGTTATGCAAGGATCGGGGCCCAGGGGGTTGACCTGGGGACGGCCCAGCCCCCGGCCGGGAGGGCTGCACCATGATGGAAGTTCTGATCATCAAGGTGGCGCTGGCCGGCGTCGTTTTTTTCGGGATCTTGAACTTCGCAGGGTTTCACACCTGGGTGGAGCGCAAACAGTCGGCCCTGATCCAGGACCGGATCGGTGCCAATCGGGCCTCGATCTTCGGATTCCGGGCGCTGGGACTTTTCCACGGCCTGGCCGATGTGCTCAAGATGTTCACCAAAGAGGACATCGTCCCCACAGGGGCCGACAGGACGCTCCACACCCTGGCCCCGCTGTTCTCGGTGTTTTTTGCTCTGGTGGCCTTTGCCGCGATCCCTTTTGGAGACCGCCTCATCCTGGGCGACGGTCTGGTTATCGACCTGCAGGTGGCCAAGATCGACGCGGCTCTGCTCTATGTCTTCGCCATGCTCTCGCTCGGGGTCTACGGCGTGATTCTGGCCGGCTTCGCCTCGGGCAGCAACTACGCCATCATCGGGGGGCTGAGAGCCATGGCGCAGATGATCTCCTACGAGATCGCCCTGGGCATTGCCGTTGTCGGAGTGATCATGGTCTATGGGACCATGGATCTGGGTGAACTGGTGCGGGGCCAGGGGTACCTGATCGGCGGGTGGATCCCCTTCTGGGGCTTTCTCGCCCAGCCGGTCGCCTTCTTCATCTTCGTGACGGCGGCCCTGGCTGAAACCAAGCGACTTCCCTTCGACCTGCCGGAAGGCGAGTCGGAGATTATCGGATACTTTGTGGAGTACAGCGGCATGAAGTTCGGGATGTTTTTCCTCACGGATTTCCTGGAAACCATCATGGTCGCCTGTCTGGCCACAACGCTTTTCTTCGGCGGCTGGCAGGTGCCTTTTCTGATGCCGGACGGTTTCCACTTCCCCTGGGGGGCACAGCTGCCGGTTCCCCATTTGATGTATGTGCTTCTCGGGGTGGCCAGCTTTTCAACCAAGGTCGTGATTTTCTGCTGGTTCTTCATGCAACTGCGCTGGACCCTGCCGCGCTTCCGCTACGACCAGCTCATGAGTCTGGGCTGGAAGGGGCTCTTTCCCATCGCAGTGGCGAACGTGGTGGTGACAGCCGTAGTGCTGGTCTTTTTCGGGGAGGCGTCGTGATGGCCGTAAAAGTAGTCAGCAGACCCGAATTGACTTTCTGGGAAAAGCTCTACGTTCCGCAGATCCTGTGCGGCCTCAAAATCACCTCGGCCCATTTCTTCCGAAATCTTTTTCTTCACATCCTCCACCTCATCGGTCGCTTCAAGCATCTGCCCGCCTCGGTGACGATTCAATACCCCGATGAGCTGAGGCCGCTCATGTCGCGCTTCCGCAGTCGCCACCGGCTCACTCTGCGCGAGGATGACACCCCGCGCTGTGTGGGGTGCATGCTTTGCGAGACCGTCTGCCCGGCCAAATGCATCACGATCGTGCCCGGCGAGCACCCCGATCCCCACATCGAGAAGTATCCAATCCGCTTCGACATCGACCTGGGGATTTGCGTTTACTGCGGGTACTGCGTCGAGGCCTGCCCGGAGGACGCCATCCGAATGGACACAGGTATCCTCGACATCGCGGCCTACTCCAGGGAAGCAATGCAACTGGACATCCATGAGCTCATGGACCCGAAGTTACGGAAGCCGATCAAGGACTGCAGCCTGGAGTTCCCCCACCAGTGCGAGCTGCACGGTGGAGACATGAAGGGCAGCTGGGAAGCGGTGGATGGCTCGGTGGGACAAAAAGCCTAGACACGGTCCGCCGAATGACTCTACAGTGGTTCGAGGTTCAGCAGTACACGAACCAGGCCCGCAGGCCATCGAGCCGCAATCTTGCCGAGCATGGAGTTCAATATGGGGATCATCAGTACTAACCCGCATAGATCACCGATAGGACCTGAAAAGGCCGCCCTGTTTGGTATAAAGCGTTTTGAATGAAAGACTTCAAAGCCAAACGGAGGCGGCCCTTATGAGAACAGAGTGTAAACAAGACAGGTTCGAATTTCACGGACTATTTCAACGCAAAGTGAAGGCGCGGTTCGACGGCGGGAAGATCACCTCCGATGCAGGGGTGCTGCTGTTGCGAGAGGTCGAGAGGGGGACGGGTCTGATCGCCGGACTGGCTGAGTGTTTCAGGGATCACCGGGATCCGCGGTTGATCGAACACACGGTCGAGGAGTTGTTGGGGCAGCGCATCTACGGACTCTGTCTGGGGTACGAGGATCTGAACGATCATGATCAGTTGCGCACCGATCCGATGCTGGCGGTGGCGGTGAATAAGGCCGATCCGTTGGGGGAGAGGCGGCGGCAGGCCTCAGATCGGGGGAAGGCGCTGGCGGGCAGGTGTACGCTGAACCGGTTGGAGTTGACCGGCGCCGAGGTCGATGAGCAGGAGCGGTACAAGAAGATCGCGATGGACCCGGACCGGATCGACGGCTGGATGGTGGATGCCTTCGTGGAGTCCCACGAATCGGCGCCCGAGGAGATGGTGCTGGATCTGGATGCGACCGACGACCCGATCCATGGCCAGCAGGAAGGCCGGTTCTTTCACGGTTACTACCGCCACTACTGTTATCTCCCGCTGTACATCTTCTCGGGGGAGCATCTGCTGTGCGCCCGGTTGCGGTGTTCCAATATCGATGGGGCCGCGGGATCGGTGGAGGAACTGGAACGGATCGTCGGCCGGATTCGGCAGAGCTGGCCGGAGGTCTCGATCGTCATCCGGGCCGACTCGGGCTTTTGCCGGGATGACTTGCTCCGCTGGTGTGAAGACCATCACGTGGATTACGTGATGGGGTTGGCCAACAATGATCGGCTCAAGTCAGAGAGAGCCGAAGCGATGACTCAGGCCGAAGCCGAGTTCAACGCCACCGGGCGACCGGCGCGGGTGTTCAAGGATTTCCGCTACCGGACTCGCCACAGTTGGACCTCGGAGCGACGCGTCGTCGGCAAGGCCGAGTTCCTGGACAAAGGCGCCAATCCCCGATTCGTCGTCACCTCCCTGTCGCCGGAACGCCTGGGGGCCCGCGCGCTCTACGAAGACTTCTACTGTGCGCGGGGCGACATGGAGAACCGCATAAAAGAACAGCAGTTGGGTCTGTTCGCCGACCGGACCAGCGCGCCAATCAACTCCGGCTGTATCTGTCCTCCGCCGCCTACATGCTCATGCACGCCTTGCGTCGTCTCGGACTGAAGCAGACCCCCCTGGCTCGCGCTCAGTGTCAGACGATTCGCTTGAAGCTCCTCAAGATCGGCGCCCAGGTCCGCCTCACGGTCCGCCACGTCTGGATCTCCATGTCGGAAGCCTATCCCTACAGCGAGGTCTTCGCTGCCGTCGTTCGAAACCTCCAGGCCATTCCTCTGCGCTGCTGAGGTCTGTCCCGATCAAACGCCCCCAAAAACGAAATCGTTCCATCGCTCAGGCCGAGCTCTGCCTGAATACATTCCGTCACGCTCTTCCGAACCCGAAAAACGCTCCATTCACGACCATCCACACCACCGCATCACTCGACCTGGACCGGATCGATAGCGAAACTCTCAGAAAACCGTTCCGGCCTGCCAAAATCACCTTCATTTCCAAATCGGTGATCTATGCGGGCTAGTGGTGAGACATAGAAGTAACACTATAGTTTCTTCCAAATGTAAGGCCTCGGATTTTCATTGAGGTAGCTGATGCCCTTCTGCAGCCCCGCTTCGATTTGTGCCGGTGTCCGATAATCGGTGTTCTGCAAGGCGGTCAGGTGTAGGGTCGCAAAGTAGGATTCGATCAAATTGAGCCAGGAACTATTGGTGGGCGTCCAATGCAGTTGAATTCGCCGGCAGTGCTGGGCCAAGAATTTGCGGACTGGCGGAGCCTTGTGTGGGCGCTCAGATTGTCCAGAATGAGATGGATTCGCCCTTCGGGCCACTCCCGCAGGACCACCTCCTGCAGAAAGGCCCGACAGTTGTCGCTGTTTTTGTTGGGAGTTGAGCGGCCCACGGCCCGACCGGTGTGAGGAGAAAATGCGGCGAAGAACTGCAGAACTCCATGCTTGCGTTGGTAGCGGTTGGATCGGGGGGCGGCGCGGACTCCCCAGCTGCGCCCGCCCCGCGGAATGGTCTGCAAAGGTCCCAACTCGTCGAAGCAGACCACGGGGCCATCGTCCGGAGGATGCCGATAGAGCCGGATTATGGCGTTTTTTTTACTTCGTAGTCCGGGTCGGTACTCCGGCACCAGCTTTGACCGGTCAGAAAACGCAGCCCATGGCGATGAAGAATGCGCCGGATGGTCTCGCGGCTCAGCACCTCTTCTTGGGCGCGCAGGTAGCCTTCCAGCTTGATCAGCGACCAGGTGGTAAAGGGCAAACCCAGATCCGGAGGGCGGGAGGTGGCCGCCTCGATCACCCGTGTTTCGGTCTTTTGATCGTAGAGTCGGGGTCGGCCCGGCCGCGGGAGTCCCAGCAGACGAGGCAATCCCTCGCTCTGGAAACGCTTGGCCCATGCGTGGGCGTTGGTGTAATGCAGACCCGTGATTACAGAAGCTTGCGCGAGGTTGTAGCCTGCCGCCAAAAGCCAGATCAAGCGACATCGGCGAAAAACCGAAGCGGAAGTCTTTTCGGCCCTCAGCAGACGTTGCAGTTCGAGCAGTTCGTCCGCCGCGAGGGATCGCAGTGGAAACCGTTTGTTGGCCATTGACTGCGATCATACTATGCGGCCTCTTTTCAGGCAATTAAATATAGTAGTATTATGTGTCACGCCACTAGGTCTTCCACCCAGAAGGTCTAACGGGTTGTAGTTCACTGTGAGCGGCCTCGTTCAACACATCGCCGACCCATTGATTCAAACTCTTTCCCGCGGCGGTTGCAGCTTCTACCGCCTCCTGGTGAAGTTCCGGTGGTATGCGGACATTGAACTTGCCAGAAAACTTCTTGCGAGGTTCTATACCACGTTGCTCGCATGCTTTTAGAAAGACCTTAAGGGAGGTCGCACCCTCTTTACGTAGCCCCTTAATATCGGAGGCGTAAAAGTCAGCTCCGCCGTTCAGCCCGATAAATTCCCCGCGGATCATATCGATGTCTGGATCGTAAGTGACAACGGCCTTGAAGCCACTGATGTCCAATGTATTGCTCATCATGGTGTTACTCCGTTTGCCTTCAGCCAATCTCTCACGCTTGCGACAGCGCCTTTGTCAGTGGAGGGGCTAGGGTGGGGGCGATGGTACACTCGCACCTCACCCAACAGAAAAACTACTACACGGCTTCCTTCGCGCTCCTCCAGTTCAGCACCCAATTCCTTCAGCAAGCCCTTAACATCAACCCACTTTGGAGTTCCCCCGGTTTCGTGGACACCTAATCCTTTGGGAGAATGGAGGACACGATGCCAAGAACAAGACGAGCTTATCCACCCGAGTTTCGCCAGCAGATAGTCGAGCTTCATCGAGCCGGGCGCAGCCCCGGTGAGCTGGCCCGAGAGTTTGAACCCAACGAACAGACGATCCGCAACTGGATCGCCCAGGCAGACCTGGATGAAGGCCGTCGTAGAGACGGCCTGACGACGGTAGAACGAGCCGAGCTGCGGAAGTTGCGCAAAGAAAATAGGCAGCTGAGGGTTGAGCGGGAAATATTGGCAAAAGCCGCGGCCTGGTTCGCACGGGAGAGCGATCCGATTTCCAAGAAGTCTTCAGGTTCGTGAAAGTGAATCAGGCCGACTATCCAATCACCACCATGTGCCGTTTGCTGGGTGTCTCCACCAGTGGCTACTACGCGTGGGTCGATCGCGGACCTTCGACTCGCGATGAAGCGAATGCTCGTCTTCTGGAAACAATCAACGGGATCCACCAGCAAAGTCGTCGGACCTATGGAGCTCCCCGCATTACGGCGGAACTTCGAGAGGAAGGTCACCTGGTGGGCAAAAACCGGGTGGCCCGACTGATGAAAGTCGCCGGCATTGAAGGCGTTAGCCGCAGACGCAAGACACGCACGACCCTGAGAGGCCAAGACAGCCGTCCGGCTCCGGATCTGGTGGAGCGAAACTTCCAGGTCAGCCGCCCCAACCGACTGTGGGTTGCAGACATCAGTGTGCCGCAGCAAGCGGCGTGAGAGATGGGAGTAGGCCTCCCGCAACCGGCTTGCAGGAGCAGGTTGCAAACCACCGTAAGTGGCTGTGGTCAAAAGCCGCGGTCGTGAGCGTTACGGAAAAGGTGCTCTAGAAGCATCAGGTGTGGATCAGGAAGACGAACACAAGTGAACCACCGTTCAAGTGCCGAAAGGACGAGATGGTGTCGAAACCGGGGAGTTGATGTTGCCCCGGGACGAATCTGGCGGAAACCTGTCTACTGGCCAGGTGGCACCCGGCATAGAGGTGGCGTGAGCTTGATCTGGGCTCTCATGTTGAACTGCGGGAACCTGGAGCAACGATGCTAAGAGAAAGGCACAAGCAGAGAACCTGCGAGGCCGACAGTATCGAAGCGTTGCCCAGGGGCGGACAAGCTCGTAGTAGCGATGAGGCTGTCGTAATGGCAGCGGAGCGAAGGGGCTTGGTCACTCGGCTACAGACAAGCGGCCAACTGCTAGGCAGGAGGAGCCCTTGAAAGTAGCAAAGCCATTTTGTGGCTTGAGTGATAGGAGCCGGATGAGCTGAGAGGTTCACGTCCGGTTCTTGGAGGGGCTGGGGGTGAGACTCCCCCGGCCTACTCAACCGTACGTGCCGAGTTGGGCAGGTTTCGTCTACCTGGCCGTAGTGGTCGACGCTTTCAGTCGTCGAGTGGTCGGCTGGTCGCTCAGAAATGATCTCAAGACCCGGCTAGTGACCGATGCCCTGCAAATGGCACTTCAAGAGCGTGAATCCGACGGGGTGATCCATCACTCGGACCAGGGGACGGAACGTGTCAACAACTTTGAGACACTTTGGTGAATAAATTACTGTAGTTTCATCTCAAAAGTTCTCCTTTTCGGGAGGGTTGATCCAGACCGCCTCGGGAAGAGGAGGAGGAACGGGGTTGCCGTTGGGAAATCTCTCCGGGAAGAGTGCATGGGCGGCCTCCAATGTTTGGGATCGATCGCGACGGGTGGTGATGGCGGTGAGGTAGTGCACATCCGCGGGAGTGTGCAGGCCGATACCCGAATGGCGATGGTCGCGGTTATACCAATCGAAGAAATCCCGACAGAAGTCTCTGGCTTGCTGAATGGTGCCGAAACGAGCCGGGAATTCGGGACGGTACTTGAGGGTCTTGAATTGGGATTCCGAGTAGGGATTGTCGTCACAGACATGAGGCCGAGAGTGAGACTTGGTGACTCCCAGATCGGCCAGTAGCAAGGCCAGTGCTTTGGAACTCATCGACGAGCCACGATCGGCATGCAGGGTGAGACCACCCGCTACGATCTCCTGCTTGGAGTAGCTCTGGGCGATCAAGACCTTGGCCAGGCGGGAGCTTTCCTGGGTGGCCACCATCCAGCCCACCACATAGCGGCTGAAGATGTCCAGGATCACGTAGAGGTAGTAATAGCTCCATTTGACGGGCCCCTTCAGCTTGGTGATGTCCCACGACCAGCATTGGTTCGGGCCGGTGGCCAGAAGTTCCGGCTTGGAGTATTGGGGATGGCGGCGCTGGCGACGGCGTTCTCTAACTTCCAGACGTTTGGCCAGAATGCGGTACATGGTTCGAATCGAGCACAAGTATCGCCCTTCGTCCAGCAGCTCCGCCCATACGGCGGCAGGAGCTTTGTCGATAAACTGTCGGCTGTGCAGGACCTCCACAACGGCTTCCCTTTCGGGCGGGCTCAAGGCGCGTGGGGATGCGGCCCGAGGCCGAGGATCCAGCGCCGGCCGTTCGCGCCGAAGTTTCTCCCGATACAGACTCGATGGCGGCAGATCCAGAGCCTGACAGCCGGCACGGACTCCGTGGGATTGTGAGAATCGCAAAGCTTCGTCCATCAGCTCTCGTCTCCGTTCTCTTCGCTGCTCGCCAGAGAGATTCCCAACAGTTGCGAGACTTTTTTTTGGAGATCCAGCATGGCTTCAAACTTCTCGAGCTTGCGTTTCAGCTTCCGATTCTCAGCCTCCACTTGCCTCAGTTGATGATCCAGAGGATTGACCGGCTTTGCCTTTCGTCCCCGCTTGCGAGGGGTCAATGCCTGCAGCGTTCCGTGCTCGCGTTGGCGTCGCCAGGTCTGCAGATTCGACCAGTAAAGTCCTTCTCGGCGCAGTAATGCTCCCACTTCGCCCGACTCTTCGCAGCCATCGGCCTGCTCCAGGACCCGGAGCTTATAGCGGGCTGAAAACCGGCGACGGGTTGCCTTGGCAGGAACTTCCGGGTCGGGTCGCGGCAACGCCTTCTCGGGCTCGGTCCGTCCCGCAGCGATTTTGGAGACCTCTCCCCTCCGCTCCGAGGTTTCCAAAATCCTCAGTTTCTTGTCGCTTCTGTTTTCTATCATTCTGTAATCCAGCTTCTCGCCCTCTACTCTAATTTAGCCGGGAAGAAGTATCTCACCATTATTGGCACAGAGGGGGACGCAATACACGTCGATCGAGTTCGGGCTGCGCTGCAAGAGAGCCGGCATCAGACCCTCCATGGGCTCGGTCGGTGACTGTTATGACAACGCGCTGTGTGAGAGCTTTTTTGCCTCTCTGGAGTGTGAACTGATCGACCGGCACAGCTTCCGCAGCAAGCTGCAGGCCAGGCTTGCTGTCTTTGACTACATCGAGGGCTTTTTACAACCCTCACAGGCGGCACTCGTCACTGGACTATCTGTCGCCGATCAACTATGAATCGAGGCACTCAGATGTGGCTTGATTCGAAAGCCGTAAACTGTCCACAAAAGTGGGGTAACTGCACTTTACGTTACCGCTATGCTTGTCGTCATCCGTCACCCGGAAGCCTACCGGATGTTTTTTCGGCGGTTCGGGCGGCTCCAGTAACCCTTGGATGTGCTCGAAGAGGATGCCGATTGCCTGGTCGTGCTGGGCGACCTTGCGGGCCAGTTCCTCATTGGTCGCCAGCATCCGGCGGAGCCGGACGAAGGTCCGCATGATCGCGACATTCACCTGTAGGCGATCTTGCTACGAAGGATGCCTGAGAGCATCGCCACGCCTTGCTCCGTGAATGCATAGGGTGCGTAGCGTCGCCCACCCCAACTTGAGGTGCCAGTTTGGCTTCTCAAGTTGTCGAACTCTTCCTTGGTTAGTTGAAAGGCGAAATCCTCCGGGAAGCGGTCAAGGTTGCGCTTCATGGCCCGAACCAGCGCTCCGGTCTCGACGTGATAGAGTTCGGCCAGATCGGCATCGAGCATGATGCTTTCGCCGCGGATTACGTAGATCTGCGTGGCGATGCGTTCGATCGGAATGACGCTTTTCTCCCTGGCCATTCGGTCACTGTGGCGAAGCGCGGAGTCGCTGTCAAGGGGGCTCTTTCCCCCTGCTCTCTCCTTTCGCTTCTGGGTCTAGTCCCGCCAGTTCCCGAAGCCGATAGGCGCTCGAGTGGCGCCCGAGATCGCGGAGGGCTCGGGACAAGACGTTCTCTCTTGCGCCAGTCTGGAACTTCGAAATCAGGAGCGATGCGGTCACCCAACCCAACTTGAGTGAGCCGGCCACCCGGAGGAGTTCGTCCCAGTTGTCGAGTAGGGTCTTGCTCCGAACCAATCCCTTCAGCAGAACCGCGACCCCTTCTTTTTGCGGAGGAGCATCGAGACGATACAAGCGCTGAGCGCCCAAGTCCCGGATGCGCGGGGCGCACTGCAGCCCCAGAAGATGAAACAGGGCGAAGACGATCTCGGTGTAGCCAGCGGTGTCCGTCGTGTGCTCGAGGATCTCGTCGAGGACATAGGTCGCGTCACGAACCGTAGACGAGATGACCTTCGACCCGTACTGCGAGTACTGGTCCGAGGTCCAGGTGTAGAAAGTGAGGCCCCTTCCGAGGCCGAAATATTTCGGGAGCGCGGTCGCGTTCTCCGCCGAACCTCGGTGAAGTGCTGTCGGCGCGTCTGCTCGCGTCGAGCGTAGGATTGAATCTCGTCCGGGCTGACCTCGAGCTGGTCCGCGACAAAGCAGGCGGCCGATCGCGGAGCTGCGCTCAAATTGCGCGGAACGAAGCCGAGGTAGCGAAGCGCACAAAGCTGAAGCGCGAGCCCCAAGCGGTTTGCTGCCCCCCGCCGGATGGCGACGAGGTCTCGGTCGGCACCCGTCAGCGTGAATGCTCTGATCAGGTCATCGCCCGGGATTTCCTCGGGACAGCTGGCCAACCTAGCCAACTCAGTCTCTGAGAAAATAGATGCCGGCACTGATGTCTCTTCCGATTGGAGCCGAGGGTTTCCAAGTCTTAGTTTAAGATACCGATTGTGAGACCGCCTAAGGCACGGATTTCGCTCCGTTCTCAGGTGTCACAGAAACGGTCGTTTTGGAGACGCCAGTGCTGATCGGCTACGCGCGGATATCGAAGGCGGACGGTTCCCAGAGCCTCGACCTGCAGAGGGATGCTCTGCGCCAGGCCGGCGTCAGCGACGACGCGATCTACGAGGACCAAGCGTCCGGACAGCGTGAGGACCGCCCGGGGCTCGCCGCCTTCCTCAAGGCGGCGCGGCAGGGAGACGTGATCGTCGTCTGGAGGCTCGATCGCCTCGGTCGCAATCTCCGCCATCTCGTCAACCTGGTGCAGGACCTCAACGACAGGGACATCGGGATCCGGGTGCTCGCCGGCCAAGGGGCCAGCATCGACACGACGACCCCCAGCGGAAAGTTGGTCTTCGCGCTCTTCGCGGCTTTGGCGGAATTCGAACGAGAGCTGATCCGGGAACGGACCCTCGCTGGATTGGCCTCTGCACGAGCCAGGGGCAGGAAGGGAGGGTGCCCTCACGCGCTGAGCAAAGCGCAGGTGCGGCTAGCTCAGGCAGCGATGGCGCAGCGCGACACGAAGGTCAGCGAGCTGTGCCTGGAGCTAGGCGTAACCAAGGCGACGATCTACCGCTACGTAGCGCCAGATGGTTCCTTGAGAAACCGAGGGCGACAGGTCCTGGCTCGCTAGGCGGTCCCAAGAGCGGCCCTTAACGTGCGATTTTGCTCCGTTACTGTCGGAACCCCGATTTCAAATATCAAGCCGCCAGTTGGGACCGGCCTCGTCGGGTGATTGCCAAGGTCGAGTGCTCCCCGACGATCCGGCGCAAGTCCTCCAGGTTCCGGGCCAGCCGATCCATGCTATGAACGATCATGGTATCGGCCTCCCGGACGAAGGCAACCAGGCGCTCCAACTCCGGATGCTCGAGACAGAGCTCAAGGAACTGGTCACCAGCGACGACAAATCAAAGGTGGCCTAACTAGTGTACTGTCCGGAAAGTTCTTGTAGTTAATAGTCAGGGTACTTTTCTATCCTTGGGCATGGCAAGACCACATATTCGACTCGATCTACCCCAACAACACAAAGCAATTCTACAGTCCTGGCTGCGGGCCTCCAACACCAAAAGAATCCTCGCCGAGCGAGCCCAGATGATCTTACTGTGCGGGGACGGACTCACAGCAATTGAGGTCTCCCAAAGGCTGTCCAAGCGCCTGGGCAGCATACAGAAGTGGCGAAAGCGCTACCTTGAGGTGGGGCTATCAGGGTTGGAGGATCAGCCCCGTTCGGGTCGACCACGGCGACTATCGCCAGCGAAGGTACGAAAAATTCTCAAGGCCACCGTGCAGACCATCCCCAGGGAATCGACTCATTGGAGCCTGCGCCTCATGGCAGAGTATGCCCAAGTCAGCAAACATCAGGTGACTGAAATCTGGAAAGCCGCAGATCTTAAGCCCCACCGGATTCGCTCTTTCAAGATCAGCAACGATCCTGATTTCGCCGAGAAGGTGATCGACGTGGTGGGCCTGTACATGGACCCGCCCGACAACGCTTTGGTTTTGTCTGTAGACGAAAAAACTCAGATTCAGGCTCTGGACCGAACCCAGCCCATGCTTCAGCTCAAACCCGGGCAGGTCCAACGCAGAACCCACGATTACAAACGCCACGGGACGGCCAGTCTGTTTGCCGCCTTCGACGTGGCCACCGGTGAAGTAATGGGCCGAATCACGAAACGGCATCGGGCCATAGAGTTTTTAGCCTTCTTACGTCAGATCGAGCAAGTCGTCCATCCAGATCTGGACGTTCACCTCATTCTCGATAACTCGAGCACTCACAAGACCCAGAAAATCCGAAACTGGTTCCTACGACGCCCACGTTTTCATCTCCACTTTACTCCTACCAGTGCTTCCTGGTTAAACGCTGTCGAAACCTGGTTTTCACAGCTTGAGCGGCGTTCCCTTTACCGCAACTCTTTCACTAGTGTTCAAGAGTTGAGGAACGAAATACGAAGATATATTCGAGTGCATAACCAACACCTGGCCAAGCCCTTTAAGTGGCGGGCCAACGCTACTTCGATCTTAGACAAGGTCGAAAGAGCTCAAAGATCCATCGATCAATGTTAACAACAGGAATTTCTCGGACAGCACACTAGGCATCGGCGTGGCCGGGGTGCAAGTCAGCCAACCCTTGAGAGATGCCATTTTCCCGGTTCGCCGCCGGGAGGGAGGGATCGACACCGGGATGGCTCTCCACAACCAGGAAGAGGAAGCGGCCGTGGTGAGTTGCCGGTTGATGAAAAACGGCGCCGTACTGGAAGAGGTGGAGATCCCTCTGGCGGCCAACGGGCAGGTGGCCCGGTTTATCGGGGAAGTGTTCACCGGTACGGATACGTCTGATTTCGTGGGGTTGGTGCGCTGCACGGCGGAGGGAGTTGCCCAGTTCACCGGCATGGCGTTGGAGTTGGATGCCGGAAACCGCATCTTCACCACGCTGCCGGTGGTGAAGGTGAACCGTGGCCGCGCTGGGGAGGCGGTCCTGGACTTTGCGCATTTCGCCAATGGGGCTTCGATTGTCTCCGAGATGGTGTTCATGAATCTCGAGACGCAGCCAAGCAGTCCTCCCCTCAGCCCCTTTCATCAGGCCATTCCTCCGACCCGTCCTGTCATTTACTTTTACGATCAGGAGGGGAATCCCATCGACCCGGCATTGCTGGTGGATCTCACGGGCGATCTGGAGATCACCGAAGACGGAGCCCTGAGCATCCAGTCGGAGATGGAGCCGCTGGGAGAACTCACGATCTCCACCTATGGCCGGGGAGAGTTAGTGTCTGGATCGGTGCGGGTGGTCTCGGATGGTCCCATCGGCGGGGTCCTGCGCTTTGATCTTCCAGGCATCGGAGTCGCCGGAGTGGGAGCCAGCCCACCTGTAAGGGACGCCATCTTCCCCGCCCGCCGCCAGGCGGGAGGAATCAGCACCGGGGCGGCCATCCACAACCTGGGAGAAGAAGCCCTGGTGGTGGGCTGCCAATTGATGAAAGACGGCGCCGTGCTCGAAGAAACAGAAATCCCTCTGGCGGCCAACGGACAGGAGGCCCGGTACATCGAGGAGATGTTTACCAGTACCGATACATCGGACTTCGTGGGGTCGGTGCGCTGTACGGCACCGCCCGGGGAGGGGATGTTCACCGGAGTGGCCGTGGAGCTCGATGCGGGCAACCGCATCTTCACCACGCTACCGGTGGTGCCGGTTCCAGAGAGGATGTCTCAGGAATAGATAAGGGGAGTGACGAGGTAGTCCAGGGTCTGAGTCCTAGCAAAGAGGGCGGAGTCATCCGTAGGGACGAAGGAGGCGCGCTGCGCTTTGATGTACTTGTTGCGGAGGCGGGTTCTGTTTTCCGGGTTTTACTCTCAAAAAGGGGAGAGCCTCTCGCCGTCTGGGGTTGGTTTGGGTCGGTTTTGGGTTCTGGTTGATTTATTCACAGTAGTAGTCGCTCCTACTACTTGTTCTTATTACTTGTTTCTTAACTATATGAGTGTGTAGCTGTTTATGCGGAGAACTTGGTCCCAGAGTGTAGCTGTTTATGCGGAGAGCTTGGTCCCAGAGTGTAGCTGTTTATGCGTGGAAGACTCACCTGAATCACCGCGATCTGTGGAAAACTTGGTGGAGCGTGAGTTTACAGGGAGCCGCAGATAAGCGCCAAGAGCGGCTTTCGGCGGCTTGGGCACCCCTACCCTAGGACATAACCGGGGCTTGCGGGGTTGTCAGTGGCGATCTGTGAGCCGGGAAAGGTGATTGACGGCTATTCCACGAGCTGAAGGCGCGGGATGGAGGGCTTTGAGGGCGAGAGGATCAGCACCCCCGTGGCCGTCGCGTACTTCAGATCCGGCCAGGCGAGCTTGATCTTCTTCAACTCCCGTAGGCACTTTGTGCGGAAGTCGTTGACGATATTCTTATCTCCCGCCTGTGCCTGGTCCGATCCGAACTGGCAGTAGACCTGACGCCAGGAGAGCCGCAGCGGGCGATTCAGGGTGAAGGTCCGGTAGGCGACCCAGAGATAGAGATCCAGGCCCAGCGACGATCGCTTGAGCGCTTTGAGGGTGTTCATGTCGATCGGAACGGGGTGGCGGATGATCTCGTTGAAGAAATCCTCGCCGAGCCGTATCTTGCTCTTCCACAGCATCCGCTCATTGGGCCGTCTGGGGTCCCACCAGAACTCGGTGCGGTTGGCGACCGGTGAAATTATCTTCGCTCTGGCCCGCTCATCCTCGTAGATCAGCGAGATCGTGGTGCTAAAGAGTCGGTCCATCTGGTTTCTCAAGCGGGTGCGAATGCCCCAAGTTCCGCCGCTGTCGCTGCTCAAGACGTCCAGCTTACGCATGAACTCGGAGAGCGAGGCCCCCAGGAACAGCTCACGGGATTGGGTGCGCACGGCTTCGGTGCAAACCCAGGCCAGCAACAGACGCGGCAGGTTGCCAAAGGGAAGTTTGTTGCCACCGACCGCGTTCATGTAGAGCGTGTACGGGCCGTTCTGCCGCTTGTACTGGAGCCGGTCACCGGGGTTGGTGCGGGGCAGGGAACACAGCGCCATCAGCCGCGCCATGAAACCTAGTGTGCTGTCCGAGAAATTCCTGTTGTTAACATTGATCGATGGATCTTTGAGCTCTTTCGACCTTGTCTAAGATCGAAGTAGCGTTGGCCCGCCACTTAAAGGGCTTGGCCAGGTGTTGGTTATGCACTCGAATATATCTTCGTATTTCGTTCCTCAACTCTTGAACACTAGACCCGTAAGGAGTCCCCCCGGCTCTGCCGGGGAGGCAGCCAGAGTTTGACAGTTCCGGGAATAGGTGAAAAAACTCCCTTCCGTGAGCCGAGCAAAGCATCACGAAAAGGAGTTTTATGAGTAACTACAAGAGCTTACAGCATACAAAATGGGAGTGTAAGTACCATGTGGTGTTCATCCCCAAGTACCGCAAGAAGTTGATTTATGGGGAGCTGCGCAGACATCTCGGTCAGGTGCTGCGACGGTTGGCTGGGCAGAAGGAAAGCTTGATTGAAGAGGGCCACCTGCTGCCGGATCACGTGCACGTGATGATCTCGATTCCGCCAAAGTTTTCTGTGGCGCAGGTGATCGGGTACATCAAAGGGAAAAGCGCCATCCACATTGCGAGGAACTTTTCAGAGAGTCGGCGTAACTTTGTTGGACAGCACTTCTGGGCTCGCGGATACTTCGTATCGACGGTGGGTCGGGATGAGAAAGTGATTCGTGAGTATATCCGGCGGCAAGAAGCAGAAGATCGTCGCCAGGATCAGCTCAGGCTGCTGTAGCCAAGCCACCTGTAGGTGGCACAAGTGGCCGCGGTAGCGGCAACGTCAAGTCCGCTTTGAGCGGCTCACAAGATTAAAGCCCCCGGCTTTGCCGGGGGATACTTACTGAAAGAGTTGCGGTAAAGGGAACGCCGCTCAAGCTGTGAAAACCAGGTTTCGACAGCGTTTAACCAGGAAGCACTGGTAGGAGTAAAGTGGAGATGAAAACGTGGGCGTCGTAGGAACCAGTTTCGGATTTTCTGGGTCTTGTGAGTGCTCGAGTTATCGAGAATGAGGTGAACGTCCAGATCTGGATGGACGACTTGCTCGATCTGACGTAAGAAGGCTAAAAACTCTATGGCCCGATGCCGTTTCGTGATTCGGCCCATTACTTCACCGGTGGCCACGTCGAAGGCGGCAAACAGACTGGCCGTCCCGTGGCGTTTGTAATCGTGGGTTCTGCGTTGGACCTGCCCGGGTTTGAGCTGAAGCATGGGCTGGGTTCGGTCCAGAGCCTGAATCTGAGTTTTTTCGTCTACAGACAAAACCAAAGCGTTGTCGGGCGGGTCCATGTACAGGCCCACCACGTCGATCACCTTCTCGGCGAAATCAGGATCGTTGCTGATCTTGAAAGAGCGAATCCGGTGGGGCTTAAGATCTGCGGCTTTCCAGATTTCAGTCACCTGATGTTTGCTGACTTGGGCATACTCTGCCATGAGGCGCAGGCTCCAATGAGTCGATTCCCTGGGGATGGTCTGCACGGTGGCCTTGAGAATTTTTCGTACCTTCGCTGGCGATAGTCGCCGTGGTCGACCCGAACGGGGCTGATCCTCCAACCCTGATAGCCCCACCTCAAGGTAGCGCTTTCGCCACTTCTGTATGCTGCCCAGGCGCTTGGACAGCCTTTGGGAGACCTCAATTGCTGTGAGTCCGTCCCCGCACAGTAAGATCATCTGGGCTCGCTCGGCGAGGATTCTTTTGGTGTTGGAGGCCCGCAGCCAGGACTGTAGAATTGCTTTGTGTTGTTGGGGTAGATCGAGTCGAATATGTGGTCTTGCCATGCCCAAGGATAGAAAAGTACCCTGACTATTAACTACAATAACTTTCCGGACAGTACACTAGCTCTAGCAGCCCGTGGTGAAAGTCGATAATAAGGGGTCACATAGCGACACTAGCCCGCATAGATCACCGATTTGGAAATGAAGGTGATTTGGGCAGGCCGGAACCGAAAGATTAGGTGCTTATATACTTGACGCTGCGGCTTCCTCGAACGCCCATTCCCTCCATCCCTGGACCAGAGGGAAATACAGACCCAGACGGATCGGCCGCGGGTCGAGTGCCCGCATGACGCACGCGTAGCTCTCCATCTGCTCACGGTACCGCGTCTGCTCGTTATCGAGAAATGCATCGCGGCCGCTGCCCTCATGCGTGCTGGTCTTGTAGTCTATGATCCAGCGCACGCCGTCATCCACGAAGGTTCGGTCCAGGACGAAACGCCGGACCTTCCGTTCAACGACGGTCGACAAGGCATATTCGCGCTGGTCCTCTTCATGCCCGGAAAGAATCCAGCGGCCTCGCTCGTCGGCCACAACGTTTTCGAGCGCAACACCGGCGCGGGTGAGAGCTTCATCCAGCTTCTCGCCGTCCAGACCTTCCGACCGGAGAGCCACACGGAGAGTGTCTTCGCGCACAGCCAACTCCTCCCGCGCTTGTACCTCTTGCAACATGCGATGCACCACAATACCGACCCGCCGCTGGAGTTCGCTGGCCCATTCAAAGACGGGCCGGTGGACTCCAACCTCCTCCGAATCCGAGGGGCTTGCGGCATTCCAAGCGATATCTTCGAGTGGGGCGGGAGCCGTCCAGTCTAGGCTCAGCCGCCTCAAAGGAATGCCCGCAAGTTCCGCATCCTTGGGAAGCCGCGCGTCTTCCCCGTCCACCCCCCGGAACGCCTCGACAAAATCCGCCTCCACTGCCCCCCAAATTTTACTCAACACCGCCCGTGGATCCGGCGCTTTGAAAGCTTTCCCGTCTTGATTGAGCCGGGTGTGCCCCAGAAGATGCAGCCGCCGCCGGGCCCGCGTCGCGGCCACATACAGGAGGCGCGTGCTCTCCTGGCCGCTCTTGGTGGCATGGACCTTGCGTAGGTAGTCGTAGATGGGATCCTTGTTGGCCCCCACTTTATGGATCGGCGCAAGTAGAAGCCGCAGTTCCCCATCCCTGATGTATTCCAGCCACATCAGCAGGCGCTGGTCGTCCGTTCGGGTCCGGCGACCGAGTCCGGGGAGGATCACCGTGTCGAACTCCAGGCCCTTAGCCTTGTGAACCGTCAGCAACTGCAACCCGTCCCCGGCTTCCACGTCGGACGGAGCGAACAGACGCGCGATGTCGTCGGCAAACTTCCGTTCATCGCGGATGTCGAGACCGACCATGGATTGTTCGAGCAGATCGAGATACGCAGCAGCGGCTTCCAGATCGTCCCGGGTTTCCAGGCACGCCGGTCCCGCTATCGCGATCCACACGCCTTTCACCCACCGCGGCACTGCGAGTGTGCCCCGCCGGTCAATCGCGTCAGAGAGAACGGGAATTAAACGTTCGAGCCGTCCGATACCATCGGGCGACAAACGGGTCTGCCACTCTCCGGTCTTCAAAATATCCCAGATCGGGCGGTTGAAATCGCCGTCGACAAGAGCGTGGAGATCCGCCAGTGTCAGGCCGCACCACGGCGCGCGCAAGAGGGAGAGCCAGGCGATCCGGTCCGCCGGATGCAACAGGGCTCGGGTGAGCGCGACGAGATCCCCGACGACTGGGCGCTCGCCGAGCGCGTCGATCTCGACGGCGCTAAACCGCTCCCCGGCTCTCCGCAAGGCCGAAACAATTCCGAAGAGGTGGGAACGGGATCGTACCAGCACGGCAATCGTGCCGTCCGGATGTTGGGTCCGGGTCTCCCCGATGATTTCCAGAACCCGCTCCGCTTCCAGATCTAGATCGCTCGCGAGGAATGCGTGCACACACACGGCGTCCTCATCGGACTCCGTCCTGAACGGAACGGACGGCTCGTAGGTCACCGCGCCGGTGAACCGATTCTCGACCGATGGAAACGCTGTGCCGAGCACGCGGTTGACCCAGTCCACGACCCCCGCAGTGGAACGAAAGTTCACCGAAAGCGTAAGCGGGGTCAACACGACCGGCCCGACGCCTTCAGTCCGGGTCCGCAGAAAGAGCCCCACGTCCGCCTCACGGAAACCGTAAATCGACTGCATTGGGTCGCCGACGAGAAACAGCGTCCGTCCATCACCGGGCTGCCACTCCCCTACGAGCCGGGTCAAAAGCTCGTACTGGCTCTGGGACGTGTCCTGAAACTCATCGACGAGCAAGTGCTGGATCTGGCAGTCGATGGCAAACGCCAAGTCCGTGGGCTCCGCATCTGTGCCGAGCGCGATCCGTGCGCTGATCGCGATCTCGGTGAAATCCACGCGGCCCTCGTGCTGAAAGACCAACCGGAGTTGACCGACCGCGATGGGAAGAAGCACCAGCAGCGCACCCAGCATGTCCCACTGCGCGGCTTCGAACCGGGGGGGCGGGAGCGAGCGCACCGCGTGCAACCGCTCGACGACCGCGTCGTCGAGCTCAATGGCATTGAGACGCTCTTTGGCGGTCCGGCCTCTGTCGGTGGCCGGAAATCCTTCGTTCTTAGTCAGACGTTGTCGCCGCGTGCCCAGCCCCGTCAGAAACAGTCCGGCCAGTCCCCGCCATTGCTCGAGGGCATCCACCGACGCCGCGGGAAACCCCTGAAGGCCATCGCATGCTAGGACGTCACCGGACTTACCATTGCGGGAGAGGTTCCCGGCGGCGAACTGCGCCAGTTCGACCGTTTCGGTCTTGAAGCGTTCGGGAAAGATGGCTGCCAGCTCTCCGAGCGCGGCTTCGAGGATTTCCCGAAGCGAATCCTCGAGATCGTCGCGCAGACGTTCAACCTCGGGGTTCCCCACGACGTGGCGCAACCACTGGTCGCGGCTTGCCAGCATTGTCGCGAGGAGTTTTTCGACGGTCCCGAAGTTGTTGTCAAGATGCGACAGGAGTTTTGAGAGTGCCGCGGCAACCACATCCCGCGTCTGGGGAGAATCCAGCATCTGAAGTGTTTCGGTCGCCGCCTGACGGTACAGGTGGGCGACATTGTCTTCGGGCTGCGGGGGCGCACCCATGCGCGAGACCCAGGGCATCTGCCGGACGAAGGTGGCGCACAATGAATCGATCGTCTGGATGCGAAGGCGCCCCGGGTACTCGATTAGGCGCCAGTTGAACGTGTCGTTCCGCGCCAGCGCTGCCTGCGCCAGCTTCCAGGTGAAATTCTCGTGCGCGGTTTCGGGGGCAGGCTTCGAAGCGTTCTGAAGGGCGCCAATTACCCGGTGGCGCACCTGGGTCGCCGCCTTCCGCGTGAACGTGATCGCCACAATTGACTCGGGCTGATCCGCCAGGCCCAGCAACGTGAGGAAACGCTGGATCAGGAGCTCGGTCTTTCCCGAACCTGCCGGCGCCTGCACGATAAACGACTGCGAATGATCGAGCGCCTGCCTCCGTTGCTCCTGATCCTGAATGCGGTCAGGCATCCGTGTCCCTCCCGGCAGCATCCGAGGAACGCTCCGTCTCGGAACGCTGAGCCTCGTTGATCCGGCAAAGCGTCGGCAGCGCGCAGTACCGGCAGGTCTTGCGACGGTCCTTCGGGTCCACTGCGGCCCGGCCTTCCCGGAAATCCTCCCCTAACTGATCGAGCACGTCGTGCCAGTCGTCAATCTTCTCGCCGATGGAAACCGCGTCCCGGGAAGGTTTGACGCCCGGAACCAAGCCTTCAGAATCCGTCACCCCGCAGAATGCCACCTTCCCGGTCTTGAGCCGTCCGTAGAACACGCCGGCGACAGGAGCTTCGGCCGTGACGGCATAGATGGGAAGCTGAGGATCATTGGGCCGGGCTCCGAACCAGTCCGAAGCACTGCACTCGCCGGTCTTGTAGTCAAGAACGACAGAGTCCCCGTTTTCGAGACGGTCCATACGATCGGCCCGGATGCTGAGATCAATCCCTCCTCCCGTCACCTGCCGCCGGGCTTCCTGCTGGATCACGGTAAACGGCCGACGCTCCCGCTCAAGCTGTAACCACTCCGCAATCACGCGTTCGAGCCGCTCCTGTTCGATCTCCCTGAACCTCTTCCGACGCAGCGCCCTCCTACGCTTCCCCAAATCATGCAGCTCGGCACCCACCGTCATCCGCACGATATCAGCCAACCGTTCGTCGCCCGTCGAAAGCAAACCGGCATGCGCACCCAACACATCCCAGATCCTCTGGAGCACCCGGTGCATCAGAAGCCCGCGGTCCAACGCGCTCAATCCGGTTTCGGCCTCATCCAACTCCGTAGCCCCCAGGCGCAGTTCGGCAAAAGCTTTGAACGGGCACATCGCCTGGAGCTTGAACAGCGACGTCCCGCCGATTGCAGACGCATCCGCCAACCCGGGCCCGTTGTGATCCTCCACAACCTCGCCACGGCGAGACTCCCGGAGCGCATGGATGTAACGATCGGAACCCAGGAGCCCCAGCTCTCCCGTCGCCACTTCCGGCAGCGTCTGGAAGAGCGGACTAACGCTTAGATCGGAATCGTCTTCACGTTGGGGATAGCTGACAACTACGGTAGGTGCGCTGGCCACGAGCAGCGTGCTCAGCATGTGTGAAAATTCCAGTTCCCTGTCCGGCGAGGACCGCGGTAGATCGAACTTGCGCTGCAGCCGAAACGGCAGGAACGCATCGGGACTGGACGGAGGTGGCCACGCCCCATCGTGCATACCCATGATCCAGAGCCGGTCAAAGACCAGACCGGAAATCTCGAACAAACCGAGGATCTGAACCGGTGCCGGCTCGGACTCGGGCTGGAACTGAACGGTTGAGGCCAGGCGATACAACCTCCCGACGGCCGTCTCCAGCCCTATGCTGCCGAGAACACTGTCTAGTCCTGCAAAGTCCGAAAGGAGGTCGTGCCACTTTTTTATCGTCTGGAACTGAACACTATCGAGAGGTCCATCGCCTGGCCATCCCATGGCTTCGAGCAGACCCGAGAGCGATGCCGCCCAATCGCTGGGCATCTGGTGAGGCTGTATCTCCTGCCAGGATTCGCTCCAGGCAATGAGTTGCGACTGAAGCTCCGGACAGCGGTACGGGGCGTCGGCTCGCCCGGCCAAAGCAAGTACGTCCTCAAGTAAAACTTCCGGCTCTCTCAACGAACGTAGCGCGACGTCCAGAAGAGCGCGACTCGTCCACTCAGACGTCGTACCCCGAAGGAACGGAGATCGGAGAAACCGGCCCAGCGTTTCCATCGGAATGCTTTTGGGCTGGATTTCGAGGACCAAAAATGCCGCGGCGATGATCGGGTACTCACCGAGCGGCAACCCCAGGGAAATATTGAACAGGCGGTGAGTATCCCGATCCGGCCGAAGATGGCTTGTGGGATGAAACGCTTCAGAAAAGATGCGCTCCACGCAGCCTCGGCACTGTTCGAGATTCGCCACCACAATCCCTATTCGGAACTCCGGTGAGCTTGCCTCGGCGTCGGTCTCCAGAATCTGCCGCGCCCATTCGGCTGCGGCACGGATCTCTCGGTCAGTGTCGACCAGACCGATGCGAACAGCATCGCCCGGAGCGAGTGAAACCACCCGTTCTTTTACTTCGGTTCCCCGAGCAGTCAGCGTATCGAACAGTCGCTTTTGGACCGGCGTCAGTTCCAGGAAACCGACGATCTCAATCTTCTCGGGAACCGGAAGTGCCCCCTCTCTGATACGGTCCGCAATGAAGACCGGCAACTCCGCGTTCGACAACCACCCGTTCTCCCTCGACCGTCGCCGGAACTCCTGCGCCCACCGGTAAAACACTTCCGAGTCGGTGGAGTCGTTCCATTCCGGCGCATCCAATGGAAGGTTCCATTCACAGAGCAGCTCCCACGATTTCAGCGCGGCCTCGGCCGTTGCCGGAACTTCCAGCAGGAGATTCTCTCCATAGACCCAAATGATGTCCTCCCAGATCGCACGCTCTTCAGACGGCCGAAGCAACCGTAGGGTCCCGCCAACTTCCCCGGAATACACCGACGTATCCCAGAGTTCGGCAAGCCACGCCTGAAACGGAAGGATGTGCGCTGTCGGCCACGTCGAAAGACCAGCCGCCACCTGCTCCCGGTCGTATTCGCGCTGGAGCTCGCGGGACAGACGCGTGGTTGCTGTGATGAGGGTCATATAGGGGAAGTTTAAGTCTCAAACGTGATAACACTAAAGGAGATCCTTCTTCTTTCAGGAAAGACCCTTCTTTGGGGTTGGGGGGCTTGACCCTCTCAGAGGGGCTGTAGCCCCTCTCCCCTGCTGTCGGTTTTGTTTCGGTTCTGGTAGCGCCAACGATTGGCGACCTCTTTCAATTGTTCGGAAGACTTCAGTTCACTCTGCCATCCTTTGTCAAAGTCAATGTCGTTCGACTTTGGAATCTGACCGTCTACAAGGACCCCGAGCGGCAGCCGTGCGAAAAATTACTGTAAGGGTCCGTGTGTGACCCTCCTGGAGTCATTCCCGACACCGCTTCCGCTCTATGAGAAGCGCCAGTCCTGCGGGGCTTGGGCCTCGAGAACGACTGCCACGGCATGGCCATAAGGTATAGTTTTCGGACATACCGTTATGGCATGCCCAAACCCCTGAAAACACAGCCTGCTTCAACCCTCGATCGCAAGGGGGTTTTTGGACAGGGGGCAAAAGCGCTTCGCGTCGGGCTCTACGCTCGCGTCTCCACCCACGACCAGAAGACACTGCCCCTGCAGCTCTTGGCGATGCGGGACTATGCAAAAAAGAGGAGTTGGGCCGTCGCCGTCGAGATTAAAGAGGTGGGGTCTGGGGCAACGACACGCCCGCAGCGGGAGAAGCTCATCGAGGCTGCCCGACGGCGAGAGATCGATCTCGTCCTGGTCTGGCGACTGGACCGCTGGGGGCGGTCGCTGGTGGACCTGGTCAACACGCTCCAGGAACTGAACGCACTCGACGTGGGATTCGTGTCATTTTGCGAAGCGCTCGACCTGACGACCCCCAGCGGCAGAGCGCTCGCCGGGATGCTGGCCGTGTTTGCGGAGTTCGAGCGAGATATTTTGCGGGACCGCGTGAAGGCGGGAATCGAGCAAGCAAAAAAGGATGGGAAACCGCATGGGCGGCCCATGACAGCAGGTAAGCTCGTGCCGGAAATGAAGCAGTTTCGCAAGGATGGGCTGAATAAGCGGGAAATCGCCAAGCGCCTCGGCATCAGTCGCACCTCCGTTATCCGCTGGCTAGGCCCTCCGAAGTGCTCTTAACTCGCATAGATCACCGATTTGGAAATGAAGGTAATTTTGGCAGGCCGGAACGGTTTTCTGAGAGTTTCGCTATCGATCCGGTCCAGGTCGAGTGATGCGGTGGTGTGGAGGGTCGTGAATGGAGCGTTTTTCGGGTTCGGAAGAGCGTGACGGAATGTATTCAGGCAGAGCTCGGCCTGAGCGATGGAACGATTTCGTTTTTGGGGGCGTTTGATCGGGACAGACCTCAGCAGCGCAGAGGAATGGCCTGGAGGTTTCGAACGACGGCAGCGAAGACCTCGCTGTAGGGATAGGCTTCAGACATGGAGATCCAGACGTGGCGGACCGTGAGGCGGACCTGGGCGCCGATCTTGAGGAGCTTCAAGCGAATCGTCTGACACTGAGCGCGAGCCAGGGGGGTCTGCTTCAGTCCGAGACGACGCAAGGCGTGCATGAGCATGTAGGCGGCGGAGGACAGATACAGCCGGAGTTGATTGGCGCGCATCGTTGCCGCGCTGGTCCGGTCGGCGAACAGACCCAACTGCTGTTCTTTTATGCGGTTCTCCATGTCGCCCCGCGCACAGTAGAAGTCTTCGTAGAGCGCGCGGGCCCCCAGGCGTTCCGGCGACAGGGAGGTGACGACGAATCGGGGATTGGCGCCTTTGTCCAGGAACTCGGCCTTGCCGACGACGCGTCGCTCCGAGGTCCAACTGTGGCGAGTCCGGTAGCGGAAATCCTTGAACACCCGCGCCGGTCGCCCGGTGGCGTTGAACTCGGCTTCGGCCTGAGTCATCGCTTCGGCGCTCTCTGACTTGAGCCGATCATTGTTGGCCAACCCCATCACGTAATCCACGTGATGGTCTTCACACCAGCGGAGCAAGTCATCCCGGCAAAAGCCCGAGTCGGCCCGGATGACGATCGAGACCTCCGGCCAGCTCTGCCGAATCCGGCCGACGATCCGATGATTCCAGCAGCGCTGCTCCTCGGCCTGGGGATAGACGTTGCGCAAAGCTCCCCAGATGCCCAGGTGGCCGTCTCCGATCACCAGCCGTGGACAGCCCATCCCCCGGCGCTTCAAGTCGCGCAGTACTTCCGACCAGCTCTGGGTCGATTCCCGATAGCCGCTCGTGACCGACACCACGGCTTTGCTTCCGTCACTTAAGGCGGCCAGCACCACCAGCAGGACTGCCTTTTCCTTCTCCAGACCCGCCTTGACGTAGATTCCATCTACCCATAAATACACCACTTCCAGATCATTCAAGGGTCGACTCCGCCAGACCTCCCATTCGGCCTGCCACTTCTCTTTCAATCTGGCCACCGTGGAGGACGACAGGTGCGCCTTTTCCCCTAAAAGCCCTCTCAGAGCCAGATCAAAATCCCCCAGCGCCAGACCATGCAAGTACAGCTCAGGGATCAGTTCTCGAACCTGCCGCGTCCGCTTGGCAAACAGGGGCAACACTCGACTTTCAAAGTGTTCCTCTAGATCCCGCACTCGAGGCCTTCGAACCTGGATCGTCCCCGAGCTCAGCGTCAGATGCCTCGGCTTCCCATATCCATTGCGATAGCCCGACGGAGCGTCCACGGCCCTTCGCCGCTCACTCTTACGCCGCCCTAATAACTCCGTGACTTCCTCCTCCAGCAGCTCTTGAACCCAGCCTTGGATCTTCTCCCGCATCCAATCTTCCAGCTCCTCGAAACAAACTCTTGACTCGACACTTTCCTCAATGTTCTGCTTGCTCATGCGGTGTGTACTCCTTCCGTTGCGGGCCTTTCGGCCCTGGGTTTTAAATCAACCCGGAAGGATACTCACCGCCTATGCTATTTACACACCTTCTGATGGTAGCTCTTGCCTAACCCGGCTTGAGCAACACGCTCAGAAGTTACGCTACTAGACTTAATGACTGGCGGAATGCCCAAACACGAGAATCCATTGATGGGAAATACACCATGAGCTTTCGGTTTCTGCATACAGGCGACTGGCAACTGGGTATGACCCGCCACTTTTTGTCAGAAGGGGTTCAGGAGAGATTCACCCAATCCCGATTTGATGCTATTCGTGAACTCGGGCGCATTGCCAAAGCAGAAACCTGCCAGTTTATGGTGGTCTCCGGGGATGTATTCGAGTCAAACCTAGTGGATCGTAAGACCGTTTCGCGTGCCCTCGAAGCTCTGAAGGATGTGTCGGTTCCTGTATACCTGCTCCCGGGCAACCATGATCCGCTCAACGCGGCGGCCGTTTTCTACAGTGCAACCTTCCTGGACCGAAAGCCGGCTCAAGTCCATGTGATTGAGGACACTACCCCAATCCCCGTTGAAACGGGCATTGAGATCGTAGGGATACCCTGGACGTCGAAACGTCCCTTACGGGATCTGGTTGCTTTGACCACCGAAACGCTTGAACCCAAAGTCGATGCTCTGCGTGTCTGCGTAGCCCATGGGATGGTGGACACGCTTTCCCCGGATCCAGACAACCCTGCGCTTATTTCCGTTCGAGCGGCTGAGAGCGCGATATCAGAGAACAAGATTCATTACTTGGCGCTCGGAGATCGACACTCTCTTACCGAAGTTGGCGACAGTGGCCGTATATGGTACCCAGGTGCTCCCGAACCAACGGACTACGACGAAGTGAAGCCTGGATTTGCACTGGTCGTCACGATCAACCTAGAGGGTGTCACCACCAAAGAAGTGGGTGTTGGCAGATGGAAGTTTATCGAGCATGACGAGGTTGACCTCAATACGAAGGAAGACATTGAGGCCCTGCGTGACTGGCTCGAGAACCTTGGAGATAAGGAACGAACCATTGTCAAATTGCGCTTGGTCGGCGCACTCTCGCTGTCGTTCCATCGTGAGCTTGAAGAACTTCTTGCTCATGGTCAGGAGATTCTGGGTGCGATCGAAATGCGAAGAAACAATCTTATAGTCGTTCCGGAGGACGCCGATTTTCTGGATCTTGGTTTTTCAGGCTTTGCCAGTTCTACTATTGACTGCTTGCGGTCCAAGGTTGAGGAGTCTGGCGCTGATTCAATCATGTCACGCGATGCTCTTGCTCTCCTCGTCAGGCTTGCGGGTAGGAAATGATGAGACTACTTCGCCTCCGTCTGGCCGACTACCGAGGAATTGATGAGTCCGAGGTGCGATTCGGCGCCCAGGGACTCACCATCGTGGAAGGACCCAATGAAGTTGGGAAAACCTGTCTGAGTGAAGCAGTCAGACTTCTCTTTGACTATCTCGACTCGAGCAAGCACAGTAACATCAAAGCAATTAAGCCTGTAACGAGGGATGTAGGTCCGGAGATTGAGCTGGAGGCCGAGAGCGGACCCTACGTCTTTACATACTTCAAAAGGTTTCACAAGAAGCCGGAGACGACCCTTACGATCACAACTCCCACACCAGAAAACCATACGGGACGTGAAGCTCATGAACGCGCCGAAAAAATCTTGCGCGAAACCATTGACATTGACTTGTGGAAAGCACTTTGCATTCAGCAAGGTGAAGCAGTCCGACAGGCCGACTTATCAAACCAGACATCATTGTCAGTTGCTCTCGATGCTGCTGCGGGGGGGCGCCAGGCGGATCCCCGAGAAGAAAGTCTCTTCGATATGGTGCGGAAGCAGTATGGGCGCTATTTCACGGAGCGGGGCGCCGAAAGAAAGGAATTGCAGGAGGCTCAAGAAGCTCAGGAAAAAGCAGAGACTGAAGTTACTTCACTGGAAAGGCAGATTCGGAACCTTGAGGAAGATATTGTGCGTGCCGCAGGGCTCGGTCGGGAATTGGAGAGTTTGAAGATTCAAGAGGAGGATCTCCGGGGGGATGTTTCCAGACACAAAAAGGCTCTCGGTGAAATCATGGCGCTGGAGACCGCTCTGGAAACAGCCCGCCTTAAGTTGGAGTCGGCACAGAAATCCGAAAATGCCTCGAAACGAGACATGGAAGTGCGCCACGACCTCCTCGATGCGGTATCCAAAACTAGAAAAGCACATGCGGAACTCGACGAATCCAGCACATCATCAACCGCCTCGGTCAAGAATATGGAGAGCGAACTGGAGGAGACCCAATCGGACGCGACCAAAGCTGAAGCCGGGCGCAAAGAGGCCGAATCACTTCTTAATCTCCACCGTGCGGATTCGGATTACTTCAACAACAAGCTTTACCTGGAGCAAATGAAGGAACGCAAAGACCGCATAGATCGTGCTCGGGAAGAGGCAGCCTCGGCTGATGAGTTGTTGGCGGGGAACCGCATAAACGAAGAGACTCTGAAAACAATCCAGAAAGCCGAACAGTCGCTCATTATAGCTCTGGCGAAGCTGGATACTGGTGCGCCGACTGTTTTGCTGAGAGGGCTGGCCGACTTCGATTTCCAGCTTGATGGTGAGCACACCACTATCTCAGAGCATGAGGAGCGCAGCTTATCTGTCTCTGATCGGGTCCGTGTGACAATTCCCGGGTCTTTAGAAATGGAAATGACAGCCGGATCCAGCTCCTCTGATCTGTCGAGAAAGGTCAAAGAGGCAATTGAGAAGCTCGATGCCCTATGCAATGTTGCCGGAGTGAGTAATGCGGATGAGGCAAGACAATCCTATGACGCTCGCCGGGAAGCGCAGAAGTCAATAGCAAGACAAAAGGATATCGAGAATGAGAATCTTCGCGACCTGACCTATGAGGAATTGGAAAGAAAACTCATAGGGCTAGGAAAAAGTGTCCCTGCTTATCCAGCAGCCCGAATACGGGAGCCCGAGCTTCCTGCAACGCTGGAAGCCGCGAAGAAGAAACTCCGAAGCGCTGAGGGCGATCTTGAAAAGACCAATAACGTATGGGAAGAAGCCAGAACGGAACTGGATGCGGCCCGCAAGGTGCGTGATGGGCTGAGGGCGCGACACCAGCAGGTGAGGGTGAAACTTGACCTCAAGGTTGAAGAACTAAACCGCGCTGAGGACAAACTTGCTCGGGCCCGAAAGATCACCGCCGATGACGACCTTGAATCGGAGCATTCGAAATTCGCGAAGCTTGTCCATACAGAAGCGGCGACGGTAAAGGGTGCTGAAGCAGACCTCAGCGACAAAGAACCTGATCGAATAAGGGCTCTGGCGGCAACGGCGAGTGGTTCTTTGGAAACGGCCCAGAAAAAACAGGCGGCTGCGCAGGAAGAAAATACAGAAGTCCGGACGCGGCTCAAGGTCTTCGGAGAAGAGGGTTTGCATGAGAAGCTCCATGCAGCCCAGAGTCATCTTGATCACACAACGCAAGACAACGGAGCGATGATCCGAAGGGCCCAAGCGGCCCGGCTGTTGTATGTAACCATAAGCGAGGAACGTGACAAGGCGCATCGTACCTATGTCGCTCCCCTCAAAGAGAAAATCGAGAGGCTTGGACGTTTGGTGTTCAACAATTCTTTTGAGGTTGAAATAACTGAGGACCTGTCGATTGCCAGTCGGGCGATGGATGGCTCCAATGTCCCTTTTGAATCCCTGAGCGGGGGCACCAAAGAACAACTTTCTCTGATATCTCGTCTGGCATGTGCGATGACGGTCTCAAAGGGCGGTGGGGCTCCCCTCATCTTAGATGATGCTCTGGGATATACAGACCCCGAACGGCTGAAATTGATGGGAGCAGTTCTCGCCAAGGCGGGGAAAGAATGCCAAATTATCGTCCTCACTTGTGTGCCAGACCGGTACAACAACGTCGGTGAGGCAACAGCGGTTCGGTTAGGATGACCATGAAAAGTTGACCAAGCACCTTCCCGCTTTCTGCAGGGGATGGGGGCATCTCACCCGGACTTGGCTTGGGCCAACCAGGGCCGCTTAGCGAAGGCTGGACACTACAGTCGTAGAGAAGTGGCTGGCTGGACCTTGAAGTCGCCAAAAGTCGGTCCAGTGAGTTGCAGCGTCCAGCAAATCAACATCTTCATCGAGAGCTGGCTCGAGGAACTGAATGAACGGGCGCCAGTGATGTGGGGCATCGTTTCCGGCCGATGAGGCACCTGTCCAATCGGGAAATCCTTATCCGATAGCTCCTGAGGAGATTTGGAGGAGTGACCTCTAGATTGTCACACCAGAGAAGCCGCCACGGATGAACCAGTTCTCAAGCCCGACGGCAGGATCGGCGAATGAGCCCTGCGGCATTGTCACGTTAAGTGATCTAACCGCGACCTGGATTCTGGTGTAGCCTTTTGGGATGGACACCATCTCCTTCAAACGTCACCGCTTTCCACCGGACATCATTCGACACGCCGTTTGGCTCTACGCCAGGTTCACTCTGAGCTATCGGGATGTGGAGGATCTTCTTGCGGAGCGAGGTCTGGATATTTCCTACGAGAGCGTACGGCGCTGGTTCCTCAAGTTTGGTGCGCCGATTGCCCGAAACCTGCGCCACACGCGACCCATTCCCAACGGCTATTGGCATCTTGATGAGATGGTCATCGTGATTCGCGGACAGCGTTATTGGTTATGGCGCGCGGTCGACAATGAAGGCGAGGTCCTGGATTTCCTCGTGCAATCGAAGCGGAACGCCCAAGCAGCGTTGAAGTTGATGCGCAAGCTGCTGAAGAAACAAGGCTGGCCACCCACCCGGATTACAACCGATAAACTCAGGTCCTATCACGTCGCCATTCGAACCCTCGGCCTGACGGCTCAACACATCGACAATAAGCGTGCGAATAATCGTGCCGAGAATTCGCATCAGCCCGTCCGGCGTCGAGAACGAAAACAGCAGCGTTTCAAATCGCCGGGTTCGGCCCAACGCTTTTTGAACATTCAATCCGCCGTTTACAACACCTTTTATGTCCAGCGGCATTTACGCAACAGATTCACGTTCAAACGATTTCGAAAAGACGCATTCAATGTATGGGAAAGTGCGAGTGCGGCCGCCTGAAAGGGAATCCATGCGGGCCTTTGCGGCCCAACACGATTAACGTGACAATGCCCAACCCCGGCCAAGCCAGTTTGATTTTTTTCAACTCCCGCAGAACATTTTGGCGGAAGTTCCGAACGATGAATTTGTCGCTGGCCTTGGCGGGGTTTGTTCCGAACTGGAGGTACAACTGCCGCCAGGTAATCCGCACCGGGCGCGTGAGCGCGAAGGTGCGATAGGTGAGCCACCAGTAGAGGTCCAGGCCCAGGGAGCAGCGTTTGAGCGCCTTGAGGGTGCTCATGTCGAGCGGCACCGGGCGGCGGATGATCTCGTTAAAGAATGGCTCGCTCAGAAGGATCTTACTCTCCCAGAGTCCCGCCTGATCGGGCCGGTTCAGCGTCCACCAGAGTTCGGTGCGGTCGGCGATCAGCGCGTTCACGGTGGCTTCGCCGTGCTTGTCTTCGTAGATCAACTGGATATGTGTGTTGAAGAGCCGCTTCATTTGATTGCGGAGGCGGGTCCGGACGCCGGTAGTGCCGCCGCTGTCACTACTCAAAACACCCAATGTCCGCATGAACTCGGCCAGCGAACGGCCCAAAGCCAGCTCGCGATTTTGGGTCCTCACAGCTTCGGTGCACACCCAGGCCAGCAAGAGGCGCGGCAGGTTTCCGAAGGGGGAGATTGGTGTTGATCCCGGCGCTCATCCCCAGCGTATAGGGCCCGTTACGACGGATGTACTCTTTCCGGTTGCCCGGGTTGGTGCGGGGCAGGCAACACAGCGCCATCAGCCGCGCCATGAAACCCAGATCGGGATCCGCCTCACTGGCCGAAACGAGCTGGTTCACCTGGTCGGCCTGGGTGAAGTGGTGCCGCGCCTGGGGCGAGGTGCCGTGGATCGCCTTCACCGGCCCATCCAGGCCGCCGGAGGCTTCACCGACGGGAACCCACCCGTTTCGCTTACGCGCCATGGCCTGCATTTTCTCATGCCCGTCAGACAGAAGCGGGGCCGCTTTCAGCGCCGCAGAGGGAAAAAGGGGACAAGGGAGAACAAGCTTCAGGGCCGCGCTTTTTTGGATGAGCGCCGATCGTGAGAGGTTGAGCCGTCGTCATCGGTGAGGCTTGCCGAGGCGTTGGCAGGGTGGGGCCGAAGGCGGAAAGGGAAAACCTCGGCCGTTAGCCGGCGATCGGGTTTTTTCGTACCGGCCCGAAAAAACGGCCCAACGCCATCTGTAGATGGAATCGGGATTGCCCTGACGGGCCGCGGTTGTCCCGTCCCGCCGCAAGGGCGGGGATGGGGACCCGCGAAGAGA
>CBDBHK010000034.1:0-21687 GCA_965205615.1 Acidobacteriota bacterium
TCCACTAGTCACTAATCACTGCCTGTCAGGGAAGGCTGCTCAACAGCGAGTTGGGATATCATAGGCCAGTATCCGGGAACGGGACTCACGGCGCCAGTCCAGCGCAAGACTGGTCCCGAACACGTTAAGTATGACGTGGTGACCAGCTACGGGAAGCTGATGGAGATTGTCGGCCTGGGAGGGGCAAGAGCATGAAACCGCTCGGGAAAAAGATGAATTTAGCGTCCATTCACACCCCAGATCAGGAGGGGAGACCATGAAAACATGGGGAACTCACGTTTATCGCATTGGGAATGAGGAGAATTTCGACGTCCCAAACCCTGATGAAAGCATTGAGCTACAGAAAAAGCATATTGAGCCCTGGCTGGCAGCTGTTTTTCAGAGTGAACACCTTGCGCTGCTACTCGGCAGCGGTTTTACGAAGGCAGTTGCACATCAGGCTGGAACAAGCGCTTTTGACATGACCTGTGACTACGGAGACTTCCCTCTGAACGCCAAATTGGAGGAAGCCGCCAACAAAGCCGCTGAGTCCATGGGACGTGGTGAGGCAAACATCGAGGACCAAATACGCGCTGCAAACACCTTAGCACAAGGTCTGGAGATCCTTGGAGATGACCGTCATGCAGAGATCACCTCCGCACTCAACGCCTTATTCAAGAAGTTCCTGAACGGGATTTCTAAAACAGAGCGGGATTTGAAATCCGCAGTCGAAATATGTGCAGCAGCTGAACCCACAGAGCCCGAACCTTCGGTCGAACGCAAAGCTGACGAAGAAGCTGCGGAGAAGCTCGATCCGCTCGTCATGCTCGTTTCTTTTCTACTCAGTTTTTCCAGCCGAACAGCGACCAGGGAACGTCTTCATATCTTCACGACCAATTACGACCGTTTGATTGAATATGGAGCAGACCTTGCGGGGCTGCATTTGCTCGATCGCTTCGTCGGCCGCCTCGAACCGATTTTCCGATCCTCACGGCTGGATATCGACATGCACTACAACCCTCCTGGCATACGTGGCGAGCCACGTTACCTAGAGGGCGTAGTTCGTCTTACCAAGCTTCACGGGTCATTGGACTGCGTTTACCTAAATGGCTTTGTAAGGAAAGTCGGTTTACCATTCGGCCCTCAGGATAACCATCCGGCCATCAACGATCAGCCAAACGATTCCGTGATGATCTACCCAAACTCGGCCAAGGACCGGGAGACCTCCGAATACCCCTACGTTGAACTTTTCCGGGATTATGCTGCTGCGGTCTGTCGACCGAACTCGGTACTCGTCACCTATGGCTATGGCTTTGGTGACGAGCACATAAGTCGTACCATTGCCGACATGCTGACAATTCCATCGACACATCTGGTCATCATTTCCTACGGCGATGAAGGTGGTAGGATCAGCGCTTTCTGTAAACAGGTCGGCAGGAAAGCACAGATATCATTATTGATCGGGCCGCACTTCGGGAACATGCCCCCATTGGTCGAAAATTATCTGCCGAAGCCAGCCATAGACCGTATCACCATCCGGCAGACTGAATTACTTCGGAACCGAGGCTGGGAACCATCCCTCCACAAAAGCGAGGAGGAACAGGTATGACCTCACCGATTTCCAAAATCTCATCCCTGACAATCGGAACGGTGGAGAGTGTTGCTCCAGATGAGATCAAGGTATTGCTGGACATTGATTCTCCCAGAAATACTGCCCTAAACACTGGGGTTCCGATCCCATTCCCGAGAATAAACAGTTTTGTTCTGCTGCCAAATGAATCCGGCGCTGTAGTCGGGATTGTCGTTTGGCTGGGAGTAGAAAGATCGGCCTATCCCAAACGACAAGGGCTCAAGGATTTCGGTCTAATCGACCTGCCGTTTCCGTTGAGAAAAATGGCAGTCTGCCCAATTGGAACAATTCTTCCGGAAAAAAATAAATGGCGGCTCGAACGCGGAGTCCAGAGCTTCCCATCAGTTGGCGATTCAGTAATTCTGCCAACAAGGGATCAAACTATAGCCATTGTTACCGGCCAGGGTAAGGACAGCAGAGTTCAGCTGGGGACCTGTCCTATTGCGCATGACGCGCCAATCGCGGTTGACCCTAACAAGCTGTTTGGACACCATCTTGCCGTTTTGGGAAACACTGGCAGTGGCAAGTCTTGTACCTTAGCAGCCCTGGTACGATCTGCCGTTGAATCCGCTCAGGAATCCATCAAGAAACCCGAGAGCCCAGAAGGAGTCGAGGAAGCTCAAAACGGGCAAAATAATCCAAACGCACGCTTCATTGTCCTTGATCCTAATGGCGAATATTCGAAGTGTTTCCAGGACTTGGGATCGGGCTGCCGGGTGTTTCAGGTTCCGCCACTTTCCAACCGTGAGGCTGAAGAATTCACCTTGCCTGCGTGGATGTGGAACAGCTCCGAATGGGCAGCGGTTGCCCAGGCAGCACCACGCGCCCAAAGACCGTTGTTGCAGGAGGCATTGCGAAATCTAAGGTCGAATAAGCAAATTACGCTAACCATAGAAAACCGACTGATCTCTCGCTGCAGGTCATTAAAGTCTTATCTGTTGCAGTTTGCTGGTACAGGCGCATCAGGGTTCCCAAGAAATACGAATTGTGGGCAGCAATTAAGCCGTTTTATTGAAGATATCACGTCTTACTGCCCCACTCTCACAGGTGACATTAAAGCAAGAACAGAGAACGCAGCTGCTGCCATTACACAAGTCGTCGATAGCAGAAAATGGATCAGCAGAGAAAAGACAGGCTTTAATGATTTCGGTGACAACGATTTAATTTCTGTCAATCAGTGCATTGAGAATATATTCCAAGGCTTTCCGCAGGGAGAAGACGGTGGAATGGTAAACGAAGATTCTCCATTGCCCTTCGACCCTCAGATTTTGACTGAACACCTTGAATCTTTAGCAATGCAAGAGGGTGGATCGACGTCCCAATTCATATCTACCCTAACGATGCGGATTAAGGGGTTAATGTCAGATCCAAGAATGAATGGCGTCATCAATCCTGAGTCCTCAGTATCTCTGAAAGACTGGCTGGACCTTCATGTGGGCTCCGATGGTGGCGCAAACGGTCCTGTGGCCGTAATTGATTTGTCCCTTGCCCCTTATGAAATTCTCCATCTCGTTATAGCGGTTTCCTCACGGCTAATACTGGAGTCATTACAGCGCTACCGGCAACTCAACAACCAGAACTTACCGACGGTACTCGTCCTGGAAGAAGCGCATACATTTGCAGCAAAGCGGCTTCCCCACGGTGATGAAATTCCGAGCCCCGCAGATATGTGTCGAGGGATTTTTGAGCGAGTCGCTCGGGAGGGTCGTAAGTTCGGATTGGGGCTTGTGTTGTCATCTCAGCGACCTTCTGAACTATCAGAAACGGTTCTGTCTCAATGCAACTCTTTCCTTCTCCATCGGATCACGAACGATCGGGATCAAGAGCTTATCTCCCGCCTGGTTCCTGAAAATGCCCGTGGGCTACTTCGCGAACTCCCCAGTCTGCCGACACGCCATTGCATTATGCTGGGTATTGCATCAAAGGTGCCAACGCTCGTCGAGGTGAAACAGCTGGAGGATGATCAGAGACCAGAATCTGATGATCCAGACTTCTGGAATGTCTGGACCAACGAAGAACCTCGCCCAATCGATTGGGACAGAATTACCAGCGATTGGATTGGAGCGGAAGCTGATAACAATTCGCCTCTGGAAGACGGGGATGACTAATGAGTCAGAAATTGCCACAGCTCAGATTGCTTCACACATCCGACTGGCACATCGGTCGAACCCTTTACGGCAGAAAGCGCTACGAGGAATTCGAGGCGTTTCTCACCTGGTTGGCAGAGACGATTCAGCAGAATGAAATCGATGCTCTGTTGGTGGCGGGTGATGTCTTTGACACCAGTGCTCCGAGCAACCGCGCCCAGGAACTCTATTATCGTTTCCTGTGCCGGATGGCCGCATCATCCTGTCGGCACGTTGTCGTCGTGGCAGGGAACCACGATTCGCCTTCATTCCTTAATGCCCCCAAGGAGTTGCTCAAAGCCCTTGATGTCCACGTAATCGGCAGTGCCTCCGAAGCCCCAGAAGACGAAGTGCTGGTGCTCCGTAATGAGCAGGATGCTCCGGAACTGATTGTCTGCGCCGTGCCATACCTCCGCGACAGGGATATCCGCGTAGCGGAAGCTCGTGAGAGTGTCGAGAATAAGGAACGGAAGCTAATTGACGGCATCCGCAATCATTACGCCACCGTCGCCGCACTGGCCGAACAGAAGCGCAATGAACTCGGAGCTGATATTCCCATCGTTGCCATGGGACACCTGTTCACCGCTGGTGGACAAACCGTTGACGGTGATGGCGTACGCGAACTCTATGTTGCATCTCTGGCCCATGTGACTGCCGGGATTTTCCCGACATGCTTCAACTACTTGGCGCTTGGACACCTCCACGTCCCGCAAAAGGTGAACGGTTCCGAAACCATACGGTACAGCGGCTCTCCTCTGCCGATGGGGTTTGGAGAGGCAAAACAGCAAAAGAGTGTTTGCCGGGTTGAATTCTGCAGCACGGCAGCGTCAGTAGGGCTAATCGATGTGCCGGTGTTTCAGAAGCTCGAGCGCGTCAAGGGGGACTGGGAAGGTATCTCAAACCGCATTCTCGAACTCTCGGCGACTGGCTCCCAAGGGTGGCTCGAAGTCATCTATGAAAGTGACGAAGTCACTGGCGACCTGCGCGAGCGTCTGGAAACCGCCATCTCTGGCACTGAAATGGAAATCCTCCGGGTGAAGAACAACCGCATCATCGACCGCGTGCTGGGACAAATCCATAAAGAGGAAACACTCGACGATCTGAACGTGAACGACGTGTTCGAACGATGCCTCGCCGTTCATGAAGTGCCTGAAGACCAGCGGCCGGAACTGATTCGTGCCTACCAGGAAACGCTCTCGTCTCTCTACGAAGACGACTTGCAGGCAGAATAGAGAGGCTGTCGATGAGAATACTGCAGGTACGTTTCAAGAATTTGAACTCACTGGTCGGCGAATGGGAAATTGACCTGGCGCACCCGGCCTTCGCTTCCGACGGCATCTTCGCCATCACCGGGCCAACCGGCGCAGGGAAGACGACTATCCTTGATGCGATTTGTCTCGCCCTTTACGGACGGACACCTCGTCTGAGCAAGGTCACCAAAAGCGGAAACGAGATTATGTCCCGTCAGACCGGCGAATGCTTTGCCGAAGTGACGTTCGAGACGCAGACGGGACGTTTCCGGTGTCACTGGAGCCAGCATCGGGCACGCAAGAAACCGGATGGAGAGCTACAGGCTCCGAAACAAGAGATTGCCAATGCCGATACAGGTGAGATTTATGAATCCAGGATCAGGGGTGTCGCTGACCAGATCGAGGCGGCTACCGGTATGGATTTTTACCGTTTCACCCGGTCCATGCTGCTGGCCCAAGGCGGTTTTGCCGCATTCCTTCAGGCGGCACCTGACGAGCGGGCTCCGATCTTGGAGCAGATAACGGGCACAGAGATCTACAGCCAGATATCCACCCGTGTCCACGAGCGCCAGCGTGAAGAGCGGGAAAAGCTGAAGATCCTTCAGGCGGAAACGGAAGGAATCGTGATTTTAGAGCCGAAACAGGAAAAAGAGATTCAACAGGCACTCGAGTCAAAGCAAAATGAAGAGATAGACATCACCACCAAGTCCGCTGATACAGGGAAGGCCATTGCATGGCTGACCGCCATAGACGGCCTGAAGAAGGAGATCATCAGCCTGTCCGATGAAGCGTGCAAGCTGCAAAGCGAAATCGATGCTTTTAGACCGGAACGTAACAAACTTAACCGGGCTTTAAGCGTAGCGTCACTGGATAGCTCATACGCAACGCTCTCAGCAATTCGAAAACAACAGGCGGATGATCAGACGGCGATGAATGCGGAGGAAGCGGCCCTTCCTGAGATGGAATCCTCTGCCAAGGAACAGGCCGAATCGCTGAAATTGGCTGAACAGCTGGCCGTTAAAGTCAAAGAGGAACTGAAAGCAGCTGCACCGCTCATTCAGAAGGTTCGCTCCCTTGATCAAAAGCTAGCCGACCAGAAAAAGGCTGTTTCGGAACGTGAAGAGAGCTGCCAAAAAGACGCAGCAAAGATTGAGACGAATAAACAAGCCGGACTTAAGGAGCAAGAAAAACGTTCCGCGGACCAAAATATTCTGGAATTTGTTGACGGCTATCTCAAGGAGCATGCACAGGATGAATGGTTGGTCGGTGGTCTGGCCGGTGTTGAAGAACAGCTGGGTGGCCTGTTCTCCAAACAAAAGGAAATAGTTCAAAAACAGGACGATCAAGCCACGGCCGTGACGGCTCTGGAACAGGCGATAAAGGCACTTGAGCACTACCAGAAGCAATGCGGCGCTCGGAAGCGGGAGTTGGAAGACGCATCTAAAAGGCTTCAGCAAGGCAAAGATGGGTTACGCCAGTTACTAGGGGATCGGCTGTTGCGTGAATATCACACCGAGAAAGAAACCCTGCTTCGTGAAATGGCTTTTGTGTCAAAGATTGCAGAGCTTGAAGACCACCGGGCCAAACTGGAAAATGGCAAACCCTGTCCGCTCTGTGGTGCGACAGAGCACCCGTTTGCAGAAGGCAATGTTCCCGTTCCCGATGAAACCGAACAATACATTGAAGTGCACACCAAACTGATTGGGAAGGCTGAGGATCAGGAAGTCGCTATCAAAAAACTTGAAGGAGCTGAGGTGGCGGCCCGTAACAATCTGACTGAGGGTGAAAAGCAGGAGACTGCAGCGGCTAATAACAAGAAAGCTGCCGAGAAAACCCTGGCCGAGTTGAAGGAAGGCTTGGACAAACTCCGGACTGATTTTACCGAACTCAGGCAGGCCGTCTGTGCCAAACTCCTGCCGCTTGGCATCACGGAAATCCTCGATGCCGATCTTTCATCACTGCTTGAGTTACTCAAACCACGGCTGAATGCATGGCAGGCCCGGGTTAAGAAAAAGGCTGAAATCGAAAAACAGATTGCAGCTATCGACAGTGACATGAAGCGTCTGCATGCGGTCATTGAAACCCAAAACAATGCCTTGGCTGAGAAAAGTGAGCGTGTGGAGACCTTGAAAAAAGCTCTAATCGACGGAAGCAACGAGCGGAAAGATTTGTACGGCGACAAAAATCCCGACGATGAGGAGCTTCGCTTGAACAAGGCTGTTTCTGACGCCGAGGATTCCGAAAAGAAAGCCAGAGATCTGAACATTGAACTGCAGCAAAAATGGAACACCGCAAAGACCCATGTTGAATCTTTGAAAAAGCGCATCGACCAGAGGGAACCAGAACTGAGAAAGTCGGAAACTGAATTTTACACAGCGCTTGGGCGCGTTGGTTTTTCGGATGAAGAACAGTTCCTTGAAGCCGGACTAACCGTTGGGCAGAGGGATGAGCTGTTTGTGAAAGCAAAGGAACTGGATGACAGCCAAACAGACCTCAAGGCCAGGCAAAAGGATCGAGAAATACGATTGGTCAGGGAAATTGCCAAGAAGGTTACCGACAAATCTCTTGAGGAGCTGGAGCCGCAATTCAAAGAGTACGAAGATTCCCTGAAGGGGTTGCGAGATATCATTGCCGGTCTCAAGCACAAGCTGAGTGAAAATACGACTAACAAGGCGCGGATAAAGACAAAGCAAACGGCTATCGAGGCCAAAAAAAAGGAGTGCCGCAGATGGGACAATTTGCACCAATTAATCGGATCTGCAGACGGCAAGAAGTACCGCAATTTTGCCCAAGGACTGACCTTTGAAATGATGATTGTTCATACCAACCGGCAACTGCAGAAAATGACCGACCGCTACTTGGCGATCCGTGATGACGCTCAGCCGCTTGACCTCAACGTGGTTGACAACTATCAAGCTGGCGAGATTCGGACCACGAAGAACCTTTCTGGTGGCGAGAGCTTTATCGTCAGCTTGTCGCTAGCGCTGGGTTTGTCCCACATGGCCAGCAAGAATGTCCGGGTGGATTCGTTATTCCTGGATGAAGGTTTCGGCACGCTGGACGAGGAAGCCCTCGATACAGCTCTGGAAACTCTATCGGGTCTGCAGCAGGACGGCAAACTGATCGGCGTAATCTCGCACGTACAGGCCCTGACGGAGCGGATCATTACCCAGATCCAGGTAACGCCTCAAACCGCAGGCAGGAGCCAGATTTCCGGTCCTGGGTGCAGCAAGGTGGGTATTACAGAACGGGCTGTAGAAGTAGGGTAACTTGAGAATGTCGGACGATTTCAAAACAGCCAAAATCACTCTCGCCAAACACATTAGGTAGGGAGGCCATAAACCGTCTGGCCAAACCCGGTCTTCCGGGGCGGAGGCCCGGTTAACCACCCTCCATTCTCCATTCTTCGCTGGCCACTTTGCTAAGTGGATAGTGGATATTGATTTGATCGACGCGTAAAGCATCTTGTTGATTTCGGTGTAGTCATTCAAAAAGTGCAACCCGGTCATCAGGCGCTTGCCTGCTCCCGGATGCTCCACTAACCACTGTCTGAAACTCGCCGGATTGAACTGTTGTTCGCAAGCAAATGCGCTCGCGACCGGTTTATTCCCCTGCCGGAGGATCTCGGGGGCAGGGAGAGCAGCAAAGCTGTCGGAGGGGCCTGCATGCGAAATCCTGAGGGATTTGAGATGAGACCTCCAGAAGGATTGTTGACCGGCCTCCCTCCCGGCTCCAAGATTCTGTTCGTCCGGCTTCGGTCTCTGGGCGATACGATTCTGTCAACCCCTCTCTATGCCGCGCTCAAGGACTGGAGGCCGGACCTGCAGCTCTCGGCGCTGGTGGAAGAACCCTATGATGAAGTGCTGCGCCGTAATCCCAACCTGCAATCGGTGTTCCCTCTGCCGGTCCAGGGGGCCAAACGACGGTCCACCAGCATCGCTCGTTGGCAGACACTCCGGCAAATCCGGCGAGAGCGCTTCGACTGCTGCATCAACCTGCACGGAGGCACCACCAGCGCCTGGCTCACCGCGATGAGCGGGGCTCGCTATCGTATCGGCCTGCGTGGCTATCGCAATTCCTTTTGCTACAACGTTCGGACAAAGCGGCCGTCACCGCCCCCCGAGATCCGTTGGCACTCGGCCAGATTCCAATTGGAGTGGCTCTATCATCTGGGCCTGGAAAAAAGGCCCGCTCCTCCGGCGCGCCTCTTCCCCGACCCTGCGCTCCGGTCCGCCCTGGAGGTTCGCCTGCGGGATGCCGGACTCCCCCCCTCCCGGCCCCTTTGCGTGATTCAGCCCAGCTCTCGCTTTTATACCAAGGAGTGGACCGATTCCGGATTTGCCGAGATCTCGGATACCCTGCAAAACGAGCACGGCTATGCCACCTTGCTGGTCGGTACCGAGGAGGAGGAGCCCAAGATCAGGAGGGTGGCCGGCCTCTGCCGAACCCGGCCTGCTGCGATTTGGGGCCTTTCGATCTCCGAGCTGACCTGGGTGTTGGATCAGGCCAGTCTGTTCCTGGGAAATGACAGTGGCCCCACCCACCTGGCTGCGGCACTGGGAATTCCCGTGCTGGTGCTCTTTGGATCCTCCGATTCAAGCCTGTGGCGCCCTTGGCAAACCACCTATGAGATCGTGCAGAATCCCTTTGACTGTAATCCCTGCCCCGGCTACCGCTGCCTTGTGTATGACCAACCCCGCTGTATCCTCAGCATTACCCCGCACCAGGTGAAGCAAGCCTTGCAGCGTTTGCTGAAACGGACCCAACGGCCCGGTGGAAATCGAGAGACTGGCGCACCGGGGTTGGAGTCTCCGGAGGAGTGCAGCCCCCGGTGACAAATGCGGGCTTCGGCAGGAAGGGATTGGAGAATCCACGGGGACCTGGAACGGACGGCGCCTCCAGCAGTCTACCGGGGCCGCAGGAACCGGGTTCTCACCGTTACCTGCTCGATGCGTTTCAGGTGGGGCCGGAAGCCGATACCCGCATCCGGCAGCACATGAATCCTTCCCTGCGGGTCCACTTCCACTTCCGGCTCAATCAAGTCCTTACGAAAATAGCGCTTGCTGGCGGAAACATCGCCCGGCAGCCTGAAATTCTCCAGGGTGGAGAGGGCGACGTTGTGGGCTCGGCCGATGCCCGATTCCAGCATTCCCCCGCACCAGACGGGGACCTTCCGATCCCGGCAGACGTCGTGAACCCGGAGGGCTTCGCTGTAGCCGCCGACTCTCCCCAATTTGATGTTGATGATCCGGCAGGCCCCCGCTTCGATGGCCTTGCGGGCGTCCTCACCATCCAGGATGGATTCATCCAGACAGATGGGTGTGCGCAGGGCCTTCTGGAGTTGGACGTGGTCCAGGATGTCGTTCCAGGCCAGCGGCTGCTCAATCATCAATAGATCGAAATCATCCAGCGCCTTCAGGTGCTCCAGGTCAGCCAGGCTGTAGGCGGAGTTGGCATCGCACATCAACAGTATCTCGGGAAAGCGCCTTCGGACTTCCCTCACTACAGCGACATCCCACCCCGGCTTGATTTTGATCTTGATTCGCCGGTAGCCTGCCAGCAACTCCCTTTCGATCTTGTCCAGCAAAATGCCGGGGTTCTCTTGAATGCCGATAGAGACCCCGCAATCCAGGGTCTTGCGCCGGCCCCCCAGCAGCTCGTGGAGGGGCTTCCCCTTCAGGCGCGCATAGAGATCCCAGATGGCTGTCTCCACGGCGGCCTTGGCCATATTGTGACCGCGGATGGGTTTGAGCAAGGGAGCGACATCTCGCGGATGGGTGATCTCAGAGGCAAAGACCCTGGGGACGACGAAATCCTGGAGCACATGCCAGGCGGTAGCAGTGGATTCGTGATTGTAGAACGGACCCTCGGGAGCGGTGGATTCGCCATAGCCAACCAATCCCTCGCCAAAGACTCGAACCAGAATCACCCGCCGCAGGGTCGTCCGTCCGAAGCTGGTCTCGAAAAAAGAGATCAGCGGCATCTGTACTTCACGGAGCTCAATCTGCTCGATCTTCACAGGTTCAATGCCAGGTGGGTAAGTAAAGCGGCTCGTGGAACCAGACTCTCCACCAGCACATGTTCGTGCAAGGCGTGGGGGCCATCGCCTTCAGGGCCCAGGCCATCCAAAGTAGGAATCCCCAGGGCCGCGGTGAAGCAGCCGTCGCTGGCTCCACCGGTAGAGCCCTCTTGCAGGTCGATGCCCAGCTCGGCAGCCAGCCCGCGCGCCTGCCGGAACAGTTGAATCACCTGCCCATTGCGTTCCAGGGGCGGCCGCTTGATGCTTCCCTGGACGGTAAGCCGACTGCCCTTGACCTGGGGCTTGAGCCGGTGGATCTGGTGCATAATCCGCTCTCCCTCGGCTTTGGTGACCACTCGCACGTCCACTTCCAGCTCGGCCCGGTCGGCAATTACGTTGGAGCGGGAACCACCGCGGATCACCCCTGGATTCACCGTGGTTCCCAAATCCAGGTTGTTCAACTTGTAGAGCTCCAGGACCTGGCAGGCCAATTCCTGAATGGCGCTCACCCCTTTTTCATAGTCCACGCCGGCATGAGCAGCCACACCGTTGGCTGTAATCAAAAAGGTTCCCACCCCTTTGCGGGCGGTCTTGAGCGCGCCCCCGGGCAGGCAGGGCTCCAGTACTAGAACGGCCCGGCAATCCCCGGCTTCCTTTTCGATCAAGGCCCGTGCCGTCGGAGTGCCCACTTCCTCGTCGGAGTCGAGCAGCAGGGTCAGCGGCCGTTTCAAAGCCGCCCGGCCGCTCGACAGAAAGTGGGCCAGAGCCAGCATCAGGGTGGTGCCGCCGCGCATGTCAAAGGAGGCCGGACCAAAGATCTTCCCCTCTTCCAGCCTGGCCGGGCGCCTCCCGGCCTCGCCCATACCCCAGACCGTATCCAGATGGCCCAGCAGGAGCAGGGGTTTCCCTTGGGCTTCGGGACCCGAAAACCTGGCCAGCAGGTGGTCTCCCCCCTCCGGGTTGGAGACCAATTCCACCGCGGCGCCGTAGCTGCTGAACCGGTCGCCCAGGCGGCGGGCCAACCGGTCCAGCGCCGGCTTGTTGTCCGAAGGCGAATCCGTGTTGATCAAGTCCATCAGCCACTGGACCATCTGGGGTTCCAGATCGCGAAAATAGGAGAGGAGTGTCGACATGGAAAGAATGCCAGCCCCGGCGGGTCCCGACCGGCTCCCTGGCTCGCCAGATCGCGCCGGCCCCGTTTGGTGTCCGGGAGACCTCAAAAGAGGTGGGGCAAACGATCGAAAATTAAACCAACTTTCATCGTGTATCCGCCGCCCCTTGAGAGCATGCCGGCTGGGACCCGGCGGAGCGAGAACGCCACCCCAAAATACCACAGTTGCCTGGCGGTGGATGGCTTTTTTGGCTCCCACCGGCGGTACCGCAACCCAATGCGGCGCAATCCCCGGGAGGATGTCCTACGGCTACTCCTCCGGTCGGTTGTATTGGACTTTAAGATAAATTTACCCGAGCGCCGCTGTGGTTCTTGCTAAGATACAACCGACTCTCAGACTTGGCGCAGATCAAGGTGGGGCCCAAGGAGCCTGGACTTCGAAACGGCGATTCCGATGGGCCGTTGCCAAGCCGCTCTCAAGAAAGGCAGACCGACATGCAATCCTCACGAAGATCGTTTCTGAAAGCCTCCGGGGCCTGCACCATGGGCTTCCTGGGGCTTCGCTCTCTAACCGACAACGGATTTTCGAGGCCCGGTCCCAGACCGAATGCTCCGGCAGGCTATGGAGCGCTGCAGCCGGACCCGGAGGGGGTGATCGAACTCCCCGCAGGTTTCACCTATCGGACCCTTTCCAAGGTGGGCCAGATGATGGACGATGGATACAAGGTCCCCGGTCTGCATGACGGCATGGCTGCCTTTCCAGGTCCGTCAGGAACCACGATTCTGGTCCGAAACCATGAACTGAGCCTGGATCATCATTCCATCGGGGCCTTCGGGCCCCTCAACGAACTGATCAGGGAAAAGGACCGGGCAAAACTGTATGACGCCGGTCGCAGGAGGCCCTGCCTGGGGGGAACTTCCACCCTGGTCTACAACACTCGTGAGATGCGCCTGGAAAAGCACTTCCTGAGCCTGGGAGGAACGGTTCGCAACTGCGCGGGCGGGCCTACTCCCTGGGGAAGCTGGATCACCTGTGAGGAGACGGTGCAGAAGGAGGAGGGACTCTACAGCCGGGATCATGGCTACAACTTCGAAGTCCCTGCCAGCAGCGAAGTCCGGCTGACTTCTGCGGTTCCCTTAAAAGCCATGGGGCGTTTCGTGCATGAAGCTGTCGCTGTTGATCCCAACTCCGGTATTGTCTATGAAACAGAGGACCGAGGTGATGGACTGCTGTACCGCTTTATCCCGGATAAGCCCGGAAATATGGCGGCAGGCGGGCGCCTGCAGGTTTTGAGGGTAAAGGATCGGCCCGGTCTGGACACGCGAAACTGGAACGCACGCCAAGTGCTGCCAGGTCACGCTTTCGAGATCGAATGGGTTGAGATGGACGATGTCGAGTCCCCCAATGATGATCTACGCTATCGAGGATTCGAAGATGGGGGCGCGGCCCGCTTTGCCCGGGGAGAGGGCATGTGGTGGGACAAGGGATGGATCTATTTTGTCTGCACCAACGGGGGCCTGAACAAAAAGGGGCAGGTGTGGCGCTACGCCCCCAGCTCCGAGGAGGGGAAACCCGGCGAGAACAGCAGGCCGGGCAAACTGGAACTGTTCATTGAGCCCAACGACGGCAACCTGGTCGAGAACGCCGACAACCTGACGGTGGCGCCTTGGGGGGACCTGGTCCTTTGTGAGGATGGACCGGAGGAGCAATTCGTGGTCGGGGTCACGCCGCGGGGCAATCTCTACAAGCTCGGCCGGAACGTGTTCAACGACTCCGAGTTTGCCGGCTCGACCTTTTCTCCCGACGGAAGCACTCTTTTCGTCAACATCCAGAATCCGGGCATCACGCTGGCCATCACCGGTCCCTGGCTGGAGCAGAAGAGCTAGCCCGCATTTCTCACCGGGTCACAGCAACCATCGGGAAAGTATCTTTATCTTCAGGGTCCTGCTCGGCCCCATGCTCAAGACGACTGAGTACATACGGGGATGTGAATCCGGCACACGCGGCCGATGCCGGTGAGGCCGAGCCGGTTCTCTTCGACGGCCACGCCCTGCGCGATGAGCCCATGCACGGCCCGGCGTCCCGTCCAGCCGAAGCACTCCAGCGCCTTCTCGCACCCCTTCAGATGGGCGATCATCGCTGCTGCGTCTCCCTGTGGGCCTGTCCGAGGGCCAGGATCCTGGAGGCGAACCGGATAGCCGGTTCAGGAACCGTGACGGTGTCATACAAACTACTATTGCGGAGCCCGCTTTTGGCGGTGTCAACAACGGGCAAGGAAGCAATGTCCCAGGGACTCCAGCTAAGTGCGAGAGTGTGACCAAGCTTCGCCGGTTAACGCTAAAGCCCTCCGGGAAGGCCCGCAGCCCTAAATCGTGGTTGGTCGAATTGCGGTCGCTACGGGCAGTTCACGCACCGCAGCATCTCGCCGAGTATCTTCGTAGACCTGGAACGGAACGGCGCCAGTGACCAAGCGAGGGTCGAGCACGTGTCCACTGCGACCCGCCTAAAAGGGGTGATCCATTCGTTGGACGCCGAGTACGCTAGCCATGAACGCCCGCTCGCTCGCCGACGATCAACGGCTGACTCGACATGCCCCGTGTCGAGTAGAATGGAGTGCCTCATGGGGTCAAGAAACCTGACTGTCTGGCCACAGGGCTCTACTTTAGGGCGACCAAGCGAAGAGAGACTCTAACCCGTTGGAGGACCGACTGACGAGGATCCGGATGTCGCCATGATTGTGGATCCCGGCAACATCCCGAACATGCCGCAGATTCGCCACAGCAGGTTCTGCGGCTGGTACCGACGGTACAAGGATACGGGTGTGACGGGACTGGCCGACCGGCATGCCGGCGCCGGCGTGCACTGGAACCGGATTCCCGACACGGTCCGTCAGCGCGTCGTCGACCCGGCGCATGAGGAGCGAATGGGAGCATCATGACCGTTGAATCCAAGGGCCGCGAGCTCTTCATCGTCGACAACAGTGTCTCCGGCTGGACCGGGCTCCGGTACTTGGAGGAGTGGTCAAGCATCGCGAAGGCGTTCGACATCGCGACCGGATACTTCGAGATCAGCGCCCTGCTCACCCTCGACGGCAAATGGCAGGGCCTCGACAAGATCCGGATCCTGATGGGCGCGGAGACTACCCATCGGACTCGGAAGGCCATTCTCGAAGCGGTCCGGGCGCAAGCGCTCAACAGGCTCGACGAAAGCATTGAGGAGGACAAGGAGCCGAACCCCTTCCTGCACGGAGTCCCTGCGATCCTCGAAGCGCTCCGCTCCGGGCAGATCGAGTGCCGTGTCTACGCCAAAGACAAATTCCATGCCAAGGCTTACATCACCCACGCAAGGCTCGAGGTCGTGGGCGCCCAGGCGCTGGTGGGCTCCAGCAACTTCACGCGGCCGGGTCTCACGAAGAACATCGAACTGAACGTCCAGGTTCAGAGCGCGCGTGAGGTCGCGCAGCTCCAGGAGTGGTTCGAGACGCACTGGAACGAAGCGAGAGAGGTCACCGAGGCCGTCATCGAGACGATCTCGCGCCATACGCACCTATATTCGCCGTTCGACGTCTACGCGAAAGCCCTGCAGCAGTTCTTCCGGGGGCACGATCTGAGCGCGACGGAGTGGGACGAGACACGGTCGCGCATGTTCCCGCACCTCGATCGCTATCAGAAGGAGGCGTACTGGGCGCTCTTGAAGATCGCCCGGCAGCACCGCGGCGCATTCCTCTGTGATGGCGTGGGTCTTGGCAAGACCTTCGTCGGTCTGATGCTGATCGAGCGGCTCATCCTTCACGAGGGCAAGCGTGTCGCGCTGTTCGCACCGAAGGCGACCAAGGAGGGGGTATGGGAGCCCCACCTGCGTCGGTGGCTTCCGCACATCGGCGGCGTCGGCGGTGGCGCGGACTTCAGCAACCTGGCCGTCTTCAGCCACACTGACCTGGGACGCAAGGGCGACTACCCGGAGCGTTTCCAGCGCATCGCGGAACTGGCCGACATCGTCGTCATCGACGAAGCGCACCACTTCCGCAATCCGGGTCGCCGGGGTGACCCGGACAGGGGAATCGAACCGTCGCGCTACTACCGCCTGTTCGAGTTGCTCGACAACGCGGAACGCCCCAAGACAGTGATCATGCTGACGGCCACCCCCATCAACAACCGCCTGAGCGACTTCCGTCACATGACCGAGCTCTTCACCCGTTGCGACGAGGCCTACTTCGCGCGCACGATCGGCGTGAACAACCTGCGGGCGCACTTCAACCAGATGGAAAAGACGCTTCGCAGCCGTGTAGGGCAGGACGAGGCGGATGCCGCGGAGCACATGACCGAAGCCCAGCAGATCCTCTTCACCGACGCATTCTTCCGCCAGCTCGTCGTCCAGCGGAGCCGCGATTACGCCCGCGAGAGCCAGATTCGGGAGTACGGCAAAGCAGCCGCCTTTCCCGAGCGGAGGGACCCTCAGGTAGCGGCGTACTCGATCCGCAAGACCTACGGGGGAATGCTCAAGCTGATCGAGAAGGCCTTCGCGAAGCAGAGCCCCCTCTTCACGCTCGCGATGTACTACCCCCTGCATTGGTACAGGGGGCCGGACAAGGACATCGACCCGTTCGAGGAGAACCGCCAGAGACAGGTGGTCGGCCTCATCCGGACCAACTTCCTCAAGCGCTTCGAGAGCTCCGTCGCCGCCTTCGAACTCTCCTGCGACCGCCTCCTCCAGAAACTGCTCGCCTTCCTTGAGGTTCACAGCGAGAGCGAGGCCGAGAAGAAGCGCCTCGAGCGCTGGAAGGCTCAGAACGCCGACGTCCTGGGCTACGCGGTCCAGCGCCAGCGCGAGCTCTGGGGCGAAGAAGGCAAGGAAGCGGACGACGAAGACATCGTCCCCCAGGAAATGCTCGACGCGGTCGAGCGCCTCGAGCGGGCCGAGTACGACGTAGAGGAGATGATAGCCGAGACCTTCCTCGACCTCGACCAGATCGTGCAGTTCCTGGACGAGGCCCGGAAGTTCGAGCCGAAGCACGACGACAAGCTCAAGAAGCTCATCCGCCTGCTCAAGTCAAGGGCGCTGGCCGACCAAAAGGTCCTGATCTTCACAGAGTTCGCCGACACGGCCCGCTACCTCAAGCGTCACCTGGACGAGGCCGGTATCGAGGGTGTCGAGCAGGTGGACAGTGCCACGAAGAAGAACCGTGCAGACGTCATCCAGCGCTTCGCGCCCTACTACAACGGCCTCTCGTCCCCGGAACTCGCCGAGCAGGGCCGCGAGGAGATCCGCGTCCTGATCTCCACCGATGTCCTCTCCGAGGGTCTCAACCTTCAGGACGCCTCGCGGATGACCAACTATGACATCCACTGGAACCCGGTCCGCCTCATGCAGCGCATCGGCCGGGTGGACCGGCGCATGAATCCCGCAATCGAGAAGCGGCTCGTCGCCGACCATCCCGAGGCGGCCGCCTCGCGCGACACGGTCTGGTTCTGGAACTTTCTCCCGCCCGAGGAGCTGAACGAGATCCTCTCGCTCTACACGAAGGTCACGCAGAAGGCGCTTCTGATCTCCAAGACCCTCGGGATCGAGGGCAAGAAGCTCCTCACCCCGGAGGACGATTACGAGGCGCTGAAGGAGTTCCACCACGCCTACGAGGGCACGCGCACGGCCATGGAGGAGATGCACCTAGAGTACCAGGCGCTGCTCCAAGCCGACCCGGCGCTTGCGGCGCGCCTCGCTCGCTTCCCCGGTGCGATCTTCAGCGGCCGCAAGCGCCCGGCAAGGGGCGTACGCGGTGTCTTCTTCTGCTACGCGCTCCCCGCCCTCGACAAGGAGAAGAACGAGTTCACCGAGGAGGCCGGCACCACCCGCTGGTACCTCTACGACCTCGACCGCGAGACCATCATCGAGGAGCCGGGCGAGATCGTCGCGAGCGTCCGCTCGAAGCCCGAGACGCCCCGGCACTGCACCACGGAGGAGAAGACGCTCCTCGACATCCGCAAGCGGATCGAGAAGCACATCAAGAACAGTTACCTGAAGCGCGTGGACGCACCCGTCGGCGTCAAGCCGCGGCTTCGCTGCTGGCTGGAACTGAACGAGGGCTGAACCGATGCCGACCGACCACCGCGAACGACTCGCCCGCATCCGCCGCTTCGACCAACTCGTCGCATACCTGCGCGACGAGCTGGGCTGGCCGATCGACTCGGACGACTTTGAGGAGTTGACCTTCGAGTACACCCCGGAGGAGCTCGGGATCGACGCGAAGAACGCGGCCAAGATCCAGGAGATCAAGCGCCTGCGCCCGCTCGTGCCGGGCCAGCACTGGGGCATCTTCTTCGTCAAGTTCGAGCCGAAGCGCCTGCCCGTGGTGGCGCTGCGCCGCATCCTCAGCCAGGTGGCGCTCAAAAAGCGCGCCACGGCCAACAAGTCCGAGCGCCAGGCTTGGGCCGCCGACGACCTGCTCTTCATCTCCAACTACGGTGAGGGCGAGGAGCGACGCATCGCCTTCGCGCACTTCTCGAAGCCCCGGGACAGCCACGACCTGCCCACCCTCAAGGTACTCGGCTGGGACAACCTCGACACGCCGCTCCACCTCGACGCCGTCGCCCGCGAGCTGAGCGCGCACCTCGCCTGGCCCGACGACGAGGACGACCCCGACGCCTGGCGCGAGCGCTGGCGTGCTGCCTTTACACTGCGCCACCGCGAGGTCATCACCACCTCGAAGGAGCTCTCCGAGCGCCTGGCCGAGCTGGCCCGCTCGATCCGCGACCGTATCCGGACGGCGCTCGCCATCGAGACCGAGGCCGGCCCGCTCACCCATCTCATGAAGGCGTTCCAGACCGCACTCGTCCACGACCTGGACGAGGCCCGCTTCGCCGACATGTACGCCCAGACCATAGCCTACGGTCTGCTCTCGGCCCGCATCACCGACCCCGCGCGGCGCACGGCCGACGACCTCGCCGCCCACATGCGGACAAACCCGTTCCTCCGAGAGCTGATGGAGACCTTCCTGCGCGTGGGCGGACACCACGGCAAAGCCGGCGGCCCGGGCATCGACTTCGATGAGTTGGGCGTCTCCGAGGTGGTAGAGCTCCTCGACCAGGCCAACATCGAGGCCGTCGTTCGCGACTTTGGCGACCGGAACCCCCAGGAAGACCCGGTCATTCACTTCTACGAGCACTTCCTTGCCGCCTACGACAAGGAGCAGAAGGTAAAACGGGGCGTCTTCTACACCCCGCGCCCGGTGGTCTCCTACATCGCGCGCTCGGTGGACGAGCTCTTGCGGAGCGAGTTCGGCCTCACCGACGGCCTCGCCGACACCACCACCTGGGGCGAGATGGCCAAGCGCCACAAAGAACTGAAGATCCCGGAAGGCACCTCGCCAGCCCAGGCCTTCGTCCAGATCCTCGACCCGGCCACCGGCACTGGCACCTTCCTCGTCGAGGTGATCGATCTCATCCACAGGACGATGGCGGAGAAGTGGACGGCCCAGGGCCACGGCGAGAACAAGATCGAGGCGCTCTGGAACGACTACGTCCCGAAGGACCTGCTGCCGCGCCTGCACGGGTACGAGCTCCTGATGGCGCCTTATGCCATCGCGCACCTCAAGATCGGGTTCAAGCTCTACGAGACCGGATATCGTTTCGAGAGCGACCAGCGAGCGCGGGTGTACCTGACGAATGCGCTGGAGCCGCCGGGCGACGGCCAGCTCACGCTCGACTTCCTGCCAGCGCTGGCGCACGAGGCCGAGGCGGTCAATGAGATCAAACGGAAGCAGCGATTCACGGTGGTGATCGGGAATCCGCCGTACTCAGGTCTTTCATCCAACATGGGCCCGTGGATCGACGGCCTCCTCAAGGGGCGGCTGCCCGATGGTACCGCGAGCTACTACCACGTCGACGGCGAGCCGCTCGGCGAACGAAAGGTTTGGCTCCAGGATGATTACGTGAAGTTCATCCGCCTCTCGCAGTGGCTGCTCGACGGCACGGGTGTCGGCGTCCACGGCTACATCAGCAACCACGGCTACCTCGACAACCCCACGTTTCGCGGGATGCGCTGGTCGCTCATGCAGTCCTTCCGCCGGATCCGCGTGCTCGACATCCACGGGAACCTCAAGAAGAAGGAAGTTCCGCCGGGGGGCGGCCGCGATGTCAACGTGTTCGACATCCAGCAGGGCGTGGCCATCGGGCTCTTCACGAAGGCTGCCGCAGCCAGCAGATGTGTCTGCCACGCCGACCTCTGGGGCGAACGGGAAGGCAAGTACAGATGGCTACTGGAGCATGGGTCCTTAGCCACCGAATGGGTGCAGCTGGAGCCAGGCCCGCCGTTCCATCTGTTCGAGCCCTTCGACGACGCAGGAACGGACGCCTACTACGGCTGGCCTGGAATCAAGGAGGTGATGGCCGTCAACGTGACCGGAATCGTCACGGCACGAGACGGCTTTGTCATCGACCTCGAACCGAGTGCCCTGCTGGATCGCATTGAAATGTTTCTTGATAACCGACTGAGCGACACCGAGGTCAAGAAGCGTCTCGGTCTGAAAGAGAACTACGCCTGGCGAGTCGCTGCGGCTCGGCGCGAACTCCGCGCGGCCACGAAGCGGAAGTCATTAGAGGACTTCGTCACCAAGATTCTCTATCGGCCCTTCGACGAACGGTTCATCTTCTGGCATCCGTCCGTAGTTTGGAGGCCTCGGACCGAGGCCATGCCACACATGCTCGCGGGGGAGAATCTGTCAATCGGCCTAACCCGGACCGTCGAGATTGGTTCGGGATTCAGCCATATCTTCGCGAGCCGCGCGATGATTCAACATCACACGGTCTCTCTGAAGGAAGTGAACTACCAGATTCCGCTCTACCTCTATCCCGGAGTCGGCAAGGCTGACGGGTCGCTGTTCGGCCGGTGGCCCAAGGGCAAGGGCGGCCGCGCGCCGAACCTGGACTCGGGGTTCGTCGAGCAGATTGCAGCCGTCACCGAACTACGATTCGTCAGCGACGGGCGCAACGATCTCCGCGAGACCTTCGGCGCGGAGGACGTCTTCGCCTACATCTACACGGTGTTCCACAGCCCCGGCTACCGCGGCCACTACGAGGCCCAGCTCAAGCTCGACTTCCCCCGCGTGCCGCTGCCCGGCAGCGTCGACCTCTTCCGAAAGCTCGCGGAGGCCGGCCATGACCTGCTGGCCCTCCACCTGCTCGAATCCCCGAAGCTCGGTAAGCTCATCACCGCCTACACCGGCCCCAGGAACCCAGAAGTCGGCCGTGTCGGCTGGTCGGACGGCACGGTCTGGCTCGACGCCGGCAAGACCAACGCCCGCGCGGGCCACCGTGCGACGAAACGCGGCACCATCAGGTTCCAAGGCATACCCGAGGAAGTCTGGGACTTCCAAATCGGCGGCTACCAAGTTTGCCACAAGTGGCTCAAGGATCGGAAGGGACGCACGCTCTCCGACGAGGACATCGCCCACTACCAGAAAATCGTCGTCGCCCTCAGTGAGACCATCCGCATCATGACCGAGATCGACGAGGTCATCGAAGCCCACGGCGGCTGGCCCGCCGCATTCCATACGGCGTCGGGGCTCGCCGAGAAGCGT
>CBDBHK010000035.1:0-398035 GCA_965205615.1 Acidobacteriota bacterium
GTGTAGTGGTCATAAAGTGATTGGGAGCAGAGATCGTCCCGGTTGGTAACTACAACGCGACGATTGATCCCACGCTGATCGACCTCCACTTTGACAATGACGCGACGGGATCGATCCCAGCTGTGGGCTCGATAAAGAAACTCGTCAAACTGACGCTGTTTTTCCTCCAGCTCAAGGAACCTTTCCCGAGTCGAATCCAGCAGGGGCTCGACCACTCGCTGCAGGCGAGGGTTTCGGCTTAACCCGATGACATATTGGAGTTTATTCTCTTCACATTCACAGAACTCGTAGAGCCGAGGCGTGGCAAAGCCGCTGTCGGCCCGAATCTCAATCTCGACATCCGTCCCCACTGCTTGTCGGATGGCCTCCACGACTCGCTTCAGAATGGGCACGATGTGAGAGGCAGCCCCCTTGTTGCCAGGTCTCAACAGGGCACAGACCAGGTCTCCCGTGTCGGCATCGAAGATCAGCAAAGGATGCAAAATGTGGTTTCGGTAATACCCGTGGTAGAAGGAGAACTCCTGTTGGCCGTGAGTGTGGTCGTCGGTACTGTCCAGATCCAGGATGATCTTGCTGGGACGTCTCTTCTTCAGGGAGCGCACATAACGGCCTAGCAGCCACCGGCTCAGACGCATCAGATCCTTCTTGGTGACGGAGTTCTCCAGGCGGGAGAAAGTCGGCTGGGTGGCCAAATCGGGATCGCTCTCTGGCAACTGATCACAGACTGTCTTGAGCATCGGATCCGAGCGCAGCGTATCGGCGTCGTTACAGTCTTCGTAGCCGGCCACGATCTGCAAGACTCGTTGTCGGATCAACTTCAACAGGTCATGACGAATGTAGCGTTGGTCTCGACTTTCCGAAATACAGGAACTGAAGCCCTCGCACAATCGATGTTGACGATCCAGCGATCCAAACAACAACCATCCTGCGTCGGAAGTGAGGCTCCCCCCATCAAAACGAGCCGTGATGTTTCTGTGGCTATGAAATGGCAGGGTATTCTGGCAGACTGTTTTTGACATTGCCGTAGCTCCTGTTTAGGGTCTTTGTTTCTCTAAACCCTTTCATATCAGAGAGCTACGGCCTTTTTTCTGGGCCCACATCTCACTTGAATTTAGATCTCTTGCATAATCCGGGTTAGTGGAGCTGTGTTCTGGCTCCGGGCCATGATGAATATTCGCGCGTGGGGCGCCTATCGTGGTGACGGCCATCGAGTGGCCAAGGCTGCTATCGGCGTGTTCCCCGCGCCGGTCTGACCGGTTCGCCATCAGTTCGAATCCTCTCATGCAGTTCCCAGGGAAAGATCTTGACAAATCTTTTATCGCTTAAGCTCGCTGGGGTTCATAGGCGGCGTCACGGGTGGAAACGGCCCAGAGTAGACGGGCCAGCTTATTGGCCACAGCCACTGCCGCTTTGTTGTGCCCCCGTCGTTTTTCAATCTCCAAACCCCACCTGTGCAAACGGTCTGGCCGCTGCTTGGACTTGGCCGTCCACAAGACCGATCGCCCACCGTGGATCAAGAGAGTGCGCAAATAGATGTCCCCTTGCTTGCTGATGCACCCGAGTCGACGCCGCAGACCGCTGGAGTGCTCCCGCGGTGTCAAGCCCAGATAACTGGCAAAGTGTCGTCCCGAATCAAAGCGCCTCAGATCTCCCACAAAACCGGCCACCGCTGTGGCTGTCAGCAATCCCACCCCGGGGATCGACTGCAGTTGTTCAATCGCAACACTCTGTCGCGATAGCGCTTTCAGTTTCCTTTCGATCCGATCGATTCGCCCCTCCAGCTCTCTGACTTCCAGACAGATCTCCTCCAGCACCGATCGGATCCCATTCGGAATCTCCACTTCTGCATCTTCGATCCATCCTCGCACCCGCTCCACGGCCTGGCAGGCTCCAACGGGAATCGTCAAACCGAATTCCCGTAGAATGCCCCGCATCGTATTGATCCGTGCCGTGCGGGTGCGCATCCATGCCGTCCGCACCCGATGTAAGGCGGTCAACTGCTGCTGCGATTCATTTTTGATCGGAACCGGTCGAATGGCACTGTTGCGGTGGGCTTCCAACAACCCTTTCACATCACTGCGATCCGTCTTGTTGCGTAACACGTACGGCCGGACGTAGGCTGGCGGCAGCAGCACAACTTCGTGCCCCAGTTCCCGGAATCGCCGGCCCCAGTAGTGAGCCGAACCGCAGGCTTCCATCAGAATCGTTGCCCGTTGTTGCTTGGCCATGAACCTCAACAACCGAGCTCGACCCAGGCGATGCGTCTTCTCCATCCGACCAGGCTGCTCGGAAATCCCAATCTCAAAGACCGACTTTGCCAAATCCACTGCGATTGTTCTATGCTTCATTTCAGACTCCTCCTGATACAGTTAAAAACTTTGGCTCTGGCACTTTAGATGCCGTCTAAGCCTAAAGGAGGAGTCCATCTCATCATGGTGAAAATCGCGCGGACTGTTAAAAAAGGGACAGTCTACTCTGTCCCCGAAAAAAGCAAACCGCTGGCAAAGGTGGCAGGACTGTCCCCTTTTATCCCAGCCACAGTTTGACGGCGAAAACCACGATCGCAATCGTGACCACTCGTCGCACCCAGGTGTGCCCTCGGGCCAGGGTCAGCCGTGCTCCCATCCAACCGCCTGCCGCAAAGCCGGCAGCCAGAACCAGGCCGGTCGACCACACCACCTTGCCCTGCCCTGCAAATACAGCCAGCGCCATCACTGTAAACACAAGTACCGTCAGCACTTTAACCGCGTTGCCTCGAACCAGGTCCATCCCCGCCCAGGTGGTTGCGGCCAGGAGGAAAAATCCCACGCCCGCCTGCACGAATCCGCCGTAGACTCCCACCGCGAAGAAGGCCAGGCTGAGAAAAAGAACCCGCGGCGGCTGCTTCCGAGTGGAATTGCGCCCGCTAAGAGGGTTCCAGAGTGTCCACAAGGTGACCGCCACCATCAGAACCGCCAGGATTCTCTGGAAGGACTGATCGTCGATCCGGACGGCGATGAGGCTTCCTGCGACTGCGCCGCCGGCTGCCGGGAGGGCCGCCCACCGGAACGAACCCCAGTCCAGTACGCGCTTGTCAGCAAAACTGCGGGTTGCGACAATGCTCTCCACCAGTATTCCGACCCGGTTTGTGCCGTTGGCAACGGTGGCGGGAAGCCCTAGAAAGATGAGGACGGGAAGGGTGAGAAAGGATCCTCCACCGGCGATCACGTTGAGCGTGCCGGCGACCGCCCCGGCCAACAGGAGGATCAGATGTTGAAGCCAGACTTCCATCGGATCATTCTGGTACTTCCGCGACTCAAATTCCAGGCTCCAGTAAACCGTTTGTCGGCAACACATCGCTTGCATCCGGCGATCGGAGATATTAGAAAACACCTAGCAGTCCGTGGTGGAAATCGCGCAACGCGACCCGTGCGATTTTCACCACGGGCTGCCAGCGCGGGACTCGAAAGCGAAGGCGACGGTGGACGGGTATCAGGTCACAGTAAGTTATAAACATAGTCTATTCAATTAGCTTTGTATAAAGAAGAATCTACGACACCAGAAACGAATAGAATGGCCCATCGGGTTGAGCTCGAGATTGAAGGCATGAGCTGCGCGGCCTGTCAGGGAGCGGTGGAGGCTTCTCTGAGACAGGTGCCGGGCGTGGTAGAAGCCAGCGTCAACCTGGCTTCCGAGAAGGCTGTGGTGGTCGCTCGGGCAGGGGGAGTCGAGACCGGTGATCTCCTGGATGCCGTAAAGAGCGCAGGATACGGAGCCAGACTCGCCCGCGCAGATGCGGGGCATGAAGCCCAGTCCGAAGAAGCGGCCCGAGCCGGCCTGGATCCTTTCTGGTGGGGTCTCGCCTTCACGCTGCCCCTTTTCCTGGTCAGCATGGGCAGGGATTTCGGGCTGCTGGGCAACTGGGCGAAAGCCGGCTGGGTGGACTGGCTGCTTCTGGTCCTGGCCACCCCGGTGCAGTTTTACGTGGGAGCGAGCTTTTACCGGGGTGCGGCCCGATCCATCCGCAACGCTTCGGCCAACATGGATGTGCTGGTCGCCCTGGGATCCTCCACCGCCTATGTCTTCAGCCTGGCCGTGTTGCTGAGCCGCGGCTGGGGATCCGGTTTGCTGGGGACCCACACCTACTTTGAAACCGCAGCCGTCATCATCACTCTGGTCAAGCTGGGGAAGCTTCTGGAAACAAGGGCCAAAAGAAAGACCAGGGAGTCGTTGAAAAGCCTCTTTGATCTGAGGCCTCTGACTGCGACCGTACTCAGAGAGGGCGGGGAAGTCGAGGTTCCAGTCGCGGGGGTCGCAGTGGCAGAGGTCGTGGTGGTCCGACCTGGCGGGAAGATCCCGGTCGACGGAAGGGTCGTCCGGGGAGCGGCGTCCGTGGATGAGAGCATGCTGACCGGAGAGAGTTTTCCAGTTGGAAAGGCCGTTGGAGCGAGCGTGACAGCCGGGACCGTCAACCAGTCCGGACTCCTGGAGATTGAGGTCACGCGAACCGGTCCGGACACTCGGCTGGCCCAGATCATACGCATCGTGGAAGAGGCGCAGGCGGGAAGGGCCGCCACCCAGGCGCTGGTCGATCGCATCTCGGCGGTCTTTGTACCTGTGGTACTGGCGGTGGCTGCAGCTTCCTTTGTGCTGTGGCTGTTATTTTCGGACCAGGGCGTCCCCGAGGCGCTGCTGAGGATGGTTGCGGTGCTGGTGATCGCCTGTCCCTGCGCCCTGGGACTGGCGACTCCCACGGCGGTCATGGTGGGCACGGGCCTGGCGGCTCGCGACGGGATTCTGTTCAAGAATGTCGATGCTCTGGAGGTGGCCCGTTCCATCCAGGTGATGGTCTTTGACAAGACGGGGACCCTGACGGTTGGCAAGCCCTCCGTCACGGACATCGCCGCGGCGGCACCTCGGGGGACCGATGCCGCCCCTCCCGAGGTCGAGCACAGGGTCCTGCAGGTGGCCGCGTCGGTCGAGCACGGCAGTGAGCATCCGCTGGCCGGCGCCATTGTCTCCGAAGCCCGTCGCCGCGGGATCGAACTTGTCCGGGTCGAGCAATTCCGGTCCTTCGCGGGGCATGGCGTCGCGGCGCGGTCGGGAGGGGAGACGTGGGCCATCGGGAGCCTCCCCTTCATGCTCAGCCGGAAGGTTGATCTGAATGACCTGGAGGCGGAGCAGAGGCGGTTTGCCGGAGAAGGAAAAACGACGGTCTGGGTGAGTCGTGACCAAACGGCGATCGGGGTAATCGCAGCGGCCGACGAGACCCGCCCCGGGGCCCGCCGTGTCGTAAAGAGCCTCCAGAAAAATGGGCGAAAAGTCCTGCTCTTTAGCGGTGACAACTCCGAGACGGTGGCAGCCGTGGCCCGGGAGTTGGGGATTTCCGGTCACAGTGGTCGACTCACACCGGAGGAAAAGGCGCAACGCATCCTGGAGATGCAGGCCGGCGGCGAGGTCGTGGCCATGGCCGGCGACGGAATCAACGATGCTCCGGCCCTGGCTCAGGCCGACCTGGGAATCGCCATGGGCAGTGGAACCGATGTGGCTATCCAGACCAGCGACGTCACGATTCTGGGGAACCGGCTGGACCTCATTCCACGGGCTCTGCGAATCAGTGACAGGACCATCGGCACGATCCGTCAGAATCTCGTCTGGGCTTTCCTCTACAACGTGGTGCTGATTCCAATCGCTGCGGGAGCTCTATATCCCCTCGAGTTCCTGCCCCACTTCATCCGCTCGCTCCATCCCGCCATGGCGGCAGTCGCCATGGCCTTCAGCAGTGTCAGCGTGGTCATGAACAGTCTCAGACTGAAGCGTGTTCTCTAGCGGCCCGCGGGACTTTTACCAGGGACTGCTAGTGGACTAGCTGCCTACGGACTGCTGTTCGAGGGCTGCCGCCAGTTCCTCCAGCTCCCGCTCGAAGCCCCCGGAGAGAATAGGGAAACGACACCAGGTCTTGGGATCCAGATTCTCATCATCCAGGTGGAAGGAAGGGGCATAGCGTTCGCGTTTCCACTGGTTTCGGCACCACAGGACGAAGAATCTCCGGACCCAGTCTCCAAGCTGCTGCTGCGAATACCCCGGGAAGCGAGCCTCCATGAGCCGAAACACTTCAAGGGGGGCCTTCTTGTCACGTATAGCAGCCCTCTCGATGGCGTCGAGAAGATCATAGGGCATCAAATCCCCTTCGTCGGTCTGCCCCTGGTCGGGCGGACGGAGCTCGGCCGTGGGCTGCTGTGCATTGACCAGGGAGAGGGCCTCAATAGCCCCGTACTCGTCCGGTCCAAGCTTCTCCAACCACACCAGCCAGCGACGCAGGAAGGCCTTATCGATGCCCGCAATAGGACTGAGGCCGCCCGAGGTGTCACCATCCATGGTGGCGTATCCAACGGCTGCCTCCGAGCGGTTGCTGGTCGAGAGCAAAAGGGCCCGCCGAAGGTTCGCCAGCATCCAGATTCCGGGCGAGCGAACCCGGGCCTGGATGTTCTGCAGGGGGATGTCGTCCTTTTCCCAGGTCAGGGGTCGACCCAGCTGAGACGACACCAGTTCCTGATACCCCTGGGCAATGGCATCCACGTCAAATTCGAAATAGCGCGCCTTCAAAGCGGCAGCTAACGAGCGAGCAGCGCCGCGAGTTGTGTCGGAACTGTTTCTGGTTGACTGGTAGACGCAGCTCAGGAGCGCGGTGACCAGTTCCTCCGCACTGCGGCAGCGGCCCAGTTCGGCTGCCGACGAGAGCCTGGCCTTGATCCCGTCCAGGCCGAGCTCCCTGACAACCAGGTGAATCATGAGAGCCGCCAGACAGGCTACGGTGCTCGAGTCCGCCCCTCCGCTCAAGGACACCACAAACCCGTGCGAGCGGCTCTTGCGAAGGTAGTCGAAGAGTCCCATGGCAACCGCCCTGAAAAACTCCTCCTCCTTGAGAAAATCCGACCTCTCCCAGTCGGGAGGGTCCAGGACCGCTACCTGCGGACGAGTTTCCGGAAAAGAGAACTCAACCGAGACTCGATCAGACAAATCCTCTCCGGGAGTGCCGTGCGAGCCGCCGCTGAGGGCCTGCCCCATACGTGTCAGGTCCACATCCACGGTGGCACGGGTGACCTGGAAGGGCTGAAAGGAAAAGCGGTGGCTGCTGCCCAGCAGTTCGCCACCCGATGCGATCATCGCTCCGCCGTCGTAAATAGCCCGGCCTGCTTCATTCCCGAGCAGATTCGAGTAAATGTAAGTCACGCTAAAGGCCCGGGAGCCCTCCAGTACGAACCGCTCTCGAATCCGATGTTTCCCGAAGGCGAAGTGGCTGGCGCTGGGGTTGAGGATCATATCCACTCCCTTGAGAGCCATATTTCCCCCGGGGCGGTCAGCCACCCAGGCATCCTCGCAAATCTCGAAAGCGATACGGATCCCGCTGCAGTCGAAGTAGATGTCGCCAAACGGATAGTCCCTGCCCCTCAGGTTAACCGTGACACGTTTCCCTAGTGGCCAGGGCTTGAACCATCGGGGTTCGTAGTGGATTCCGGAGCGGGCCAGGTACCGCTTTGCTACAAATCCAAGAACCCTGCCGTTTCCCGCCAGACAGGCCGCATTGAAGACGTGGTTGTTATAAGCAACGGGAAGCCCCAGCGAGACCAGCAGACCTTCGGTGTGAGGAAGAATCTCGTCCAGGACCTGGAGCGCCGTGGAACGCAGGCTGGAGGAGAGAAACGCGTCTTCGCAGCCGTAGCCGGTTATGCAGAGTTCGGGAAGGCACAGCACCGAGACCTGGCGCGTCTGCGCTTCAGCAATGGCACCCACAATGTTCGACCGGTTGTTCTCCCAGTCAAGCGGTGTCTGATTCAGGGTTGCCGCGGCCACGGTGATGAGTTTCATTCACCTGTCTCCGCCGGAACTATCCCTGGAACGTGATCGGCATAGCCCTCCACCCAGATCTCGCCGTCGGCATAAAATTCCTTCTTCCAGATGGGGACCCTTCTTTTCAGGCTGTCAATCACGAACCGGCAGGCTTCGAAGGCGTCCGCACGGTGGTCGGACGACACGGCGATGAAAACGCTGCTGTCTCCGATTTCAAGGCGGCCCGTGCGGTGAACAGCGGCCAGCTCTCGAAGATGCCAGCGGTGCAGAGCTTCCTCCCGAATCGACTCCAGCTCTGTAGTGGCCATCTTTTCGTACGCTTCGTAAAACAGGTGGGTCACCTTCTTTCCCCGGGCGTGGTTGCGCACCGTCCCGTCGAAGGTCGCGATGGCCCCGGCGCCAGGGCAACGTACTGCAGCGATCACTTCCTGAATGTTGATTTCTTCACTGCTGATCTTGATCAAGTGCTTCCACCGCTGACGGGAGGAAAAAACGCGACCTCATCGCCGTCGCTCACCGCGCCGTTCCAGGGGGAGTACTCCTGGTTGACCGCCACCAGCAGACTGGGCCGGAAGCGCTCCACGTCGGGATACAGTCGTGAGAGCTGCTGAAAAACGTCGGACACCGTCGGCTCAGGAGCCGGCAATTCCATTTCAATCACGGCCCGTCCAGCTGCATCTCTCATGGCTGCGAAAAGTCGGATCGTGAGCATTCTTTGCCACAGTATTATACTGGAGACTGGTGGAACACTCGCTCGCGAAGAATGCTCTTGTCGGTGTCGTTGTGCTGGCCTGCGTGGTGGGGCCGCTGGCAGCGGGAATTGTGAAAATAGAAGTCGTCGGCGCGATTGATCCCGTGCAGGCGGAATTCATTGCCGGCGCGCTTGACTACGCCGCCGAGGTGGAAGCCGAGTTTCTGCTGATCCGTCTGGAAACCCCCGGTGGTCTGGGGATTTCCATGCAGGCCATTATTCAGGCCGTTCTCAATGCTCAAGTGCCTGTCGTGTGCTATGTGGCGCCGGCCGGCAGCCACGCCGCTTCGGCCGGCTTCTTTATCCTGCTGGCCTCCGACGTCGCGGCCATGGCCCCAGGCACCAACACGGGGGCGGCCCATCCGGTGTTTCCATTCGGGGTCGAGGACAAGGTGATGCTGGAAAAAGTGCGAAATGATGCACTGGCCAACCTCAGGAGCATCGTCGAGCACCGAAAGCGAAACTACGAACTGGCAGAGAAGGGAGTCACCGAGAGCCTTTCCTACACGGCCCGGGAGGCGAAAGAAGGCTCCCTCATTGATCTTATCGCCGAAAACGAAAACGATCTCTTCGAGCAGCTCGAAGGTCGCAGCGTTCAACGCTTCGACGGAGAAGTCCGGACCTTGAGTGTGGGAGGCCACACGGTTGAGAGCGTCGAGATGACACTCCGGCAGCGATTCCTTTCCGCCATCGGTAGTCCCAATCTCGCTCTGCTGCTCGGAGTGATCGGTCTGCTCGGCCTGTATCTCGAGTTTCAGTCGCCTGGACTGGTGATCCCGGGTGTCATCGGAGCCATCTGCCTGATACTGTCTCTGCTGGGTTTCTCCCTCCTGCCCATCAACTACATCGGTGTTCTCCTGGTCTTGATGGGCGCCGGTCTGCTGGTGGCTGAGGTTCTGATCCAGGGCTTTGGCTTTCTGGGTATAGGCGGGGGCGTTTCAATCATTCTCGGTCTCCTGTTCCTCATCGATTCTCCCTATCCCGAGTTAAGAATTGGATGGGGCATGGCCCTCGCCGTGGGGATCCCGGTGGCCGCTATTTCGCTGCTCTTTCTGTGGACACTTGCCAAGGGATTCCGAAGCCGTGTCGTTACGGGAAAAGAAGGCCTGATAGGAGAAATCGCGGTGGCGCGATCCACGTTCAGCGAGGAAGGGGGCCGCGTCTTTGTCCATGGAGAACTCTGGAGAGCCGTTTCAACCGAACCGATCCAAAACGGCCGCCGCGTCCGCATCTTGCGGGTGGAAAATCTGACTCTGTTCGTTGAACCTCACACTTGAGTGAGCGTTCCCAGTACTGGGGGTAACAAAATGAGCTATGCTCCACTGCTTTTGCTGTTGGGGATCGCCGTGGCCTACCTGGCTTCGGTCGTCGTGGTTTTAAGAGAGTACGAGAGGGCGGTCGTGTTTCGGCTGGGGCGCATCGTGGGCGACCCCTGGGGGCCAGGATTGATTTTTGTCCTTCGACCCCTCTTCCGGATCGAGCGCGTCAGTCTGCGAACCGTCACCATGGACGTGCCGGCTCAGGATGTGATCACCAGGGACAACGTGTCGGTCAAGGTCAACGCCATCGTCTACTTCCGGGTGGTGGACGCCAACCGGGCCGTCCTCGAGGTCGAAAACTACCTCTACGCCACTTCTCAGCTGGCTCAGACCACTTTGCGATCCGTCCTTGGAGAAGTCGAACTGGATGACCTGTTGAGTAAACGTGAAGCTCTCAATGAGAGGCTCCAGACGATTCTGGATGAAAGTACAGACGCCTGGGGTATAAAGGTTGCCATGGTTGAGGTCAAAACTGTCGATTTGCCGTCTGAAATGCAGCGGGCCATGGCGCGCCAGGCGGAGGCGGAGCGAGAAAAGAGAGCCAAAATCATTCACGCCGACGGTGAGAATCAGTCGGCCGCGATGCTTCTGGCTGCGGCCCAGACCCTGGCACAGGAACCCGCCGCCATTCAGTTGCGTTACCTCTCGACCCTCGCTGAAATCGGCATGGAGCAAAACTCCACGATCGTTTTCCCGATCCCTGTGGATCTGCTGGCTCCCTTTGCCAACCGGGGAAAAAAGGAATAGGTTTACCATGTCGCGTCTGGAAGCCAAACAGACTCTGAAGGTCTACTCCCTGGTTCTCTCCTGGTCCGTTTTCGTGTTCTGGGCGGGCTTTACTTTTGGCACGCGAGAACCGGTCCCTGGGCCCGGGCAGGATCGAAGCCTTCAACTCTCTGCGGAATCTCTCTCTCCCCTTTACCGGAGCCCGCCCCGCCAGCGGCCGCTCACCCCGGAGCCGGTTGTGGATCCTGCTCCCCCCGAAATGTTTCCGAGTAATGGTGAGGAAATAGAGCTGGAGCTTCCCACACTCGAGCCGGCGCCCGCTTACCACACTGTGCAGGTTGCAGCGGTGCGAACCCAAGCCGAGGGGCGTCATCTTTTGATGAAGCTCGGGGCTAAAGGACATCATGGGCGGATCGTGCCGCCTTCCGGTTCCGGAGGTTTTTACCGGGTCTGGGTCGGTGAGTGTGAGGGCGAATCCGAGGCCAGGGAGATCGAAGAGACTCTCAAGAAAGACGGCTTCAGCACCTACTTGCGGCGGACGGCTCACGCTCGCCCGGAGTGAGAGAATCGTCGACGAGTGCAGGGCATCATCCGTTGTGAGCCGTGCTTCGCGATTTCTCATCCACTGCACGAGTCACCGGTGGCTGCTGGCCGGAGCCCTGGCCCTGGCTCTGAGTTTCCCCTCCTTCTCACTTTACCTGCTGGCCTGGATCGCCTTGATCCCGCTGTTGCTTCGACTGGTCCAAAGTCGCTCGCTGAGGCCGGTCCTTTCGGGACACTTTCTCTTCTTTGCTTCCTTTTTCGGCCTGGTCCTGTACTGGATTCCCTCAGTGATGATCGATTACGGCGGTCTTCATCCCGCAGCGGCACTTGGAGTTCTCGGGCTGCTGCTGGGCGTCATGTCGCTGCTGATGCTGCCGTTTTCCCTTTTAACCTGGGGACTGGCCCGAGCCTTTAACGCCGATGCCGCCCTTTTTGCAGCGCCGGCCCTGTGGACGCTGTGCGAACTCTTGCGCGAAAGATTCGTCCTGGGCGGTTTTCCCTGGGCCACAGTGGGTTACTCTCAATACGGCTTTGGCATGCTGCTCCAGGTGGCCGATCTGGGAAGCGTCTACCTGCTTTCTTTCCTGGTCCTGTCGGGAGTATCAGCCGGACTGCTATGGATCGTTGTGGGAAGGCGCGGTCCGGCTCTTGCCTACATCGTGCTCACTTTCCTGTCCCTCCTGTATGGCGGCTATCGGCTCTGGTTCTGGGAGATCGAGAAGGATCACACTCACCGGGTCTCCCTGGTTCAGCCGGCTATCGCTCTGAGGGGGTCGGGATCGTATTTCAGGGAAGCTTATTTTCGGCAGCTCTCCAGGGCCTACTCAGAGGCCTGTGAGGAGGGTGCGGAGTGGGTGATTTTTCCGGAAGCTCCGAATCCTTTTTCTCCGGACATTGATTCGGGCTTTCAGGCTTTCTGGAGCTCCCTGGTGCTGGAGAAGCAACGACCGCTGGTCCTGAGTGCTACGGGTTGGTCCGGGCAGGAAGGGGTCTACTACAACAGTTCCTTTCTCTTTGACCGCCACGGGGGAATCATTCATCGCTACGACAAAAGACGCCTGGTGCCTTTTGGGGAATACGTTCCTGCGGGCGGCACGCTGCTGAGGCTCTCCGAAGCGCTGGTCACAGAGGTCGGCCACTTCTCGCCGGGGCTCGACTCGCAGCCGGCGGCGAATCTGGGCCACGAGCAGATCGGGTTCCTGATCTGTTACGAGAGCATCTTTCCGGAGCTGAGCCGGCGGGCGGTCCTCTCGGGAGCGCGCTTCCTGGTCAATACGACCAACGATATGTGGTTCGGAAACACGGCTGCTCCCCGGCAACACCTTCAGATGGCTGCCGTCCGGGCCGTGGAGGTCCGAAAGCCGCTGCTGCGGGCTGCCAACTCTGGGATCACGGCGTGGGTGGACGCCCGGGGAAGGGTGCGTAGGCAGTTGGGACTGGGGGAAGTCGGCCGCCTCCAAGTCGAGTTCACACCCAATTCCTATCAGTCGGTTTACGCAAGGCTGGGCCGGGCGCCACTCGCGTTCATTATAATCATCGTCATCTGTACCGCGGTTGCAGGGGGAATGCAGTCCAGTAGAAAGGAAGTGAGCCGTGGAAGGCTATCAACATCAGATTGAGGACTTGAGGCAACGAGTCGACCATCTCTGGGAGTATCTTTGACGTAGAAAGTAAAGAAAAGCGGATTGAGAAGATCGAGGAACAACTCGCAGATCCCTCAGCCTGGGACACCCCTGAGGCAACTAAACCCCTGCTCAAAGCGCGCCGGCGGATGCACGACGATCTGAAACTGGCCCGCAGGTGCCGGACCGCAATGGAAGACGTGGGAGCCCTCCGGGAACTCCTCGACGAAGGCGAGGACGTCGAAGCGGACCTCCGCCAGGAACTCGACACCCTGGAGACACTGGTCGCGGATACGGAAACCAGAACTCTTCTCGGCGGAGAGCACGACGTGGCCAGCGCAATCGTCACGATCCATCCAGGGGCCGGGGGTACGGAAAGTCAAGACTGGGCGGAGATGCTGCTGAGAATGTATCAGCGATGGGCTGAAAAGACGCGATACAAAACGAAGCTGACCGACCTCCAGCCAGGCGATGAAGCGGGAATCAAGTCAGCCACGTTTCTGGTCAAGGGCGATTACGCCTATGGGCGGCTGGCTCCTGAGATTGGGGTCCACCGCCTGGTACGGATCTCTCCTTATGACGCCGGAGCCCGCCGCCACACTTCCTTTGCCTCCGTGTTCGTCACGCCCGAGTTGGATGACGATGTCGACATTGTGATTGACGAGAAAGAACTGAGAATCGATACCTACCGGTCTTCCGGAGCCGGCGGCCAGCATGTCAATGTCACGGATTCGGCGGTTCGAATCACGCACTTGCCCTCGGGCGTTGTGGTCCAGTGTCAAAACGAGCGTTCGCAGCATCGAAACAAGGACATGGCTCTGAACATTCTCCGTTCGAAACTCTACGATCTGGAAATGGAAAGGCGGCGCGCCGAGCTCAATGAGGTGGAAGACGGGAAAGCTGAGATTGCCTGGGGGAGCCAGATCCGGTCCTACGTGCTGCAGCCCTACCGTCAGGTCAAGGATCACCGGACAGAGATCAAGCGTGGTAATGTAGACGCTGTACTGGATGGGGACCTGGACGAGTTTATTCTGGCAGCACTGAAGCAGCAGGCGCAGTCTAGAAAATCGGGAGAGGGCCATGCAGAAAAAGGAAGAGGCGACTCGCCCGGGTAAGGTTTCGGGTCTCCACCGGGAGGCCGAGGAAATCCGTCGCCTTGCGATGGAGGGGCTCACACCCGGCGCTGACGGTCTGGCCCCCTGGCAGCAGATTCTGGCGGTCCCCCTGTTGATTCTTGTGCTGGGAGCGTGCACGATCTTGCTCCTGGCAGATGATCTTCGTCAACGGGTCCTGGATAAAGTGGCGGGACCCTGGTTCGTCGCGCTCGAACAGCCCCCCGAGATCTATCGGCTCCCGCCACCCCCGCCAAAACCGGCCCGGGCGGAACTGAGTTTCTCGACCCGGCCCCCTGTTCACGACTCAGAGCCGACGGTTCCCGTAGGCGCTTCGATCCTGGAACCCGTAGGCGCGCCGAGACCGGACCCAGGTGACGTCCAGCCGGCACAAAAGAACGCCAAATGGGACGAGGCCTTCCGGGTGCTCCAGGCGGAATCCGAGGTGGTGGAAAAACTGCTCAGCGGCGAAGTGAGCGGGCTGCGTTTCGAGGGATGGGAGCCCCTCCGGGCCGACCCACCCCGCTACTCGATCCGGCTCAACGTCCACAGTGAGTCCAAACAGCGGAGCGTTGTTTTTGCGTGGTCCGTAGACGTATCGGACGGTCAAACACGGCCTGAGAACCAGGCCGCTCGCGACCTTTTCTTCAAACTCCGAAAAAAGTGAACGCCACAGTTTCTTGATAGACTTTCCACGTGAAGACCCGCTGGAATGTGAGGCGAGCGGACCCCGGGCTCGTTGATTCCCTGTGTACCCGTCTGGAGATCGAGCCACTGGTGGCCCAGATCCTGGTCCACCGAGGCCTGACCGATCCCGAGCAGGCAGCTGGATTTCTGAGACCCCGCCTCGAGGACCTCCACGACCCCAGCCTGATGCTGGGAATTGACCGCACTGTTGCCCGCATCTTCAGAGCCCGGGATCGGGACGAAACTGTACTGATCTACGGCGATTACGACGTCGATGGAATCACCTCCACCGCCGTTCTGAAACGAGCGCTGGAGATGATCGGTGTGAAGGTCGACTTCTATCTGCCACGTCGCCTGGAGGAAGGCTACGGTCTGAAACGTGAGGTCATTCGGGAAGCCTATGCCCGCGGTGTGTCTCTGGTGATCACGACCGATTCGGGCATTCGAGCCTTCGATGTGTGCCTGGCCGCTCGAGAGTTGGGCCTCGATCTGATCGTCACGGATCACCATTTGCCGGATGAAACCCTGCCCGAGGCCTACGCGATTGTGAATCCTCGCCAGCCGGAGTGCGCCTATCCCGACCCCAACCTGGCTGCAGTGGGTGTCATTTTCAAGCTCGTCCAGGCCCTGTTTCGCGAGGTCGGCCGCGAAGACGTCGTCCACCATTTTCTAAAGCTCGTGGCGATCGGAACGATTGCCGATCTTGTGCCGCTCGTGGGCGAAAACAGAGTCTTGGCGAGATTCGGACTCCAGGGTCTTTCCAGTCCCCGCAACCTCGGTTTGAAAGCTCTCCTGGAAGGAGCAGGAGTCGGCGATCCGATCAGTCCCTTCGATATCGGATTCAAGGTCGCTCCCAGAATCAACGCCGTGACCAGAATGGGCGGGGGACGCGAGGTGGTTGACCTCTTTTCGGTCACCGACTCTCGAGTCGCTCGGCGCATGGTGGAAGAAATGAATGCCAAGAACCTGAAGAGGAGAAAGGTCGAACAGGACATTCTGGACGAACTCGAAGAACGCTTAAGCAGACATCCGGAGTTGCTGGAGCGGAACTTTCTGGTCCTCAGGGGTGAAAAGTGGCATCGTGGCGTGATCGGAATTGTCGCCTCCCGCGTCGTCGATCGTTACCACCGGCCCACGCTGGTTCTTTCTGTCGACGGCGAGGGATGCCAGGGCTCCGGCAGGAGTATTCCAGGTTTTCATTTGCTTGACGCGCTCAGTTCCTGCCGGCATCTCGTGTCGCGCTTCGGAGGGCACGCCCAGGCCGTCGGGTGTTCGCTGGCCGAGCCGGATCTGGAGGTGAAGCTGAAGAGCCTCGAGGACGGACTTGAAGGGTACGCCAGCGAACATCTTTCCGAAGACATGCTGGTTCCTTGTGTCAACATCGATGCCGTCCTCCCCATCGAGCAGCTCTCCTTTTCCGTTCTCCGGCAGCTTGAATGCCTGGCTCCCTTCGGAATGGCAAATCCGGTACCTGTTTTCGCCTCGCGCCGAGCCACCCTTGCAGCCGGGCCCTTTGTCCTCAAAGAAAAACACTTGAAGCTCTATGTAGGTACCAATGGCCATCGTCTCGAGGCCATCTGGTGGCGAAACGGTGCACAGGCGAGCCGGATGGAACCGGCTGCCAACCTGGATCTGGCCTATACACTGAGTCGGGAAGTCTACAAGGGCAAGTCCCGCCTGCTGCTCACTATCCAGGATCTCAAGATCGTCTAACCCCGCACGCCCACAGGCAGAACGGGCCCGCTCTGGAGTCCTGGGCAGCCCCTGGTGGCAGGCCCACGGGCCGTCAGGGTTACCAAAGCGAACTATAATGGACGCAGAGAAATGTACCAGAATCGCTGGTTGAAAGGAGCCCTGATCGGACTGGCCCTGATCGTTTTGGGCGCCATGACCGTCAATCTCCTGCAGAAGATGGAAGAGCGGCCCGAAGCTCCACCCGTGGAGCCGCTAAGCGGGGATACCTCGCAGCTGAGCACCGAGGTGGTGTTCCAGAACTACGACGGCGGGAAAGTGGTCTTCCAGGTCAAGTCTGCGGAGAGCCGGCTGAGCGGGGAAGGCGTGCAGATGCTTTCGAAAGTCAACCTGGCTATCTTCCGGCCGCCAGACCGGCAACTCGCGGAGCACGTCTGGGCCGAGAGTGCCAGCTACGAAGACAAAAAACACTCGGTCGCGTTCAAGGAGAACGTCACCATTACCCTGGATGACAACACCGTGGTCACTTCTGAGAGCGCCTTCGCCGACCTCCAGGAGAAATCCGTTCAAATTGCCGGGAGTTTTCGGATCCAGCGAGAGTCCGTCGAGGGGGAGGGCCGGTCGTTGCTCTACGACGCCGCCGAAAACCTTCTCGTCGTGCGAGATGGCATCTCGCTGACCCTGCCTGAAAAATCCGGGACGGTCAGGATGAGCGCGAATACGGCTAAATATCAGCCCCGTCTGGGGCACCTCCTGCTGGCCGGAAACAGCCGCATCGACAACGCACTGCAGCACCTTTCCTCTGACGAGATCCAGCTCTGGCTCAGCGAGGAGCGAAAACTTGAGAAGGCGACCGCAGTGGGCACGGTTGTCGTCGAAGATGGAAGTGGCCGGGTCGAAGGCGACGAACTGAAGCTGCGTTTTGCGCCGGGGACCGGGCAGTTGGTTAGTTTTCGGCTGGCCTCGCGGAACCCCGATCAGCCCGCCCTATATCGGAGCGGTTCCGGAGCCGGGGCTCAGATCCTGCGAGCCAGGGTGATTATGGGAGTACCAGCCCGAAAGAGCGAGCCGGGTGCCATCCAACTGGAACGAATTGAAGCGATGGATCAGGTCGAGATTCAGTGGAAGGAGGCTGGAATCGAGTCGGCCCGGGCGCGGCACCTGACGGGGGAGTTTTCCTCGGGATCCCACTTCGAAACACTGGACCTGACTGGCGGAGTACAACTCGTTCGCGAAGAGGACGGGACTCGGGAAACAATCAAGAGCGAGGAACTGCGACTGACCCTGACGGCGGGGCCCACGCTCGAGAAGCTCACGGCAACGGGAAACCCCTCGTTCGTCGTCGAGTCGGCCGGAAGCCGGCGGACTCTGGCTGCCCGGAAAGAGATCACGATAATCTTTCGAGATGGAAAGGCCTCCAGACTGGATACCGAAGGAGCCTCCAGAATTCTGGATGAGGCGGGTGGTCAGAGGACGGTGATTCGGGCCTCCCGACTGACAAACGATTACGAAGACGGTCGGCCTGTGTCTTTGCTGGCAGACGGACCGGTCCATCTGAAAAGGGGAACCGAGGAGCAGCCGCTCACCGCCACGGCCCGGAAGATGAGGCTGCACTACAGCACCGACGGCAAGTTGCGACACAGCGAACTCACCGGAAAACTCGTGCTACGGCAGAAAACCCCGGATGGAGTGATCGAGCTGACGGGTGAGAGGGGTCTGATCAAAGCCGGCGGGGAAGTGATCGAGGTGGTTGGAGAACGTCGCCCCCGGCTCCGAAGCCTGACCGCCGCGGGTGAGGTGGGCAGCGTGACCAACGCTACCAGCTTTCTCCTCAATGCTGCCGGTCATGGGATTGAGGCCACGGGCCCGGTGGAAACCAGGGTTCCGGGAAACCGTCTCTTGATCATCAAGGCGGGTGGCATGAGAGCGGAGAGCGGGAGCCCCTGGATTGTCTACGACGGGCGGCCGCGCCTGCAGATGGACGAAAACATCATTGAAAGCGACCACATGCGGCTGGAATCCCGACGTCTGCTGCTGGAAGCCGAAGGCTCGATTCGAGCCTTCGTCAAAACGGTGGAGGCCGACAAACACAAGGATTATCGCGTCACTGCCGATCATCTGACTCTCGACCGCGAATCGCATCAGGCGACCTTCTCGGGTCATGTCCAGGCCGACTCGGACGATTTTGAGCTCGAAGCCTCGAAAATGAACCTTCATTTTAGTGGTCCCGATCTCGCTGAGCTGGTCCGGATGGTTGCACTCGACGATGTCAGAATGGTGGAAGAGGAGCGTCGGGCGCTGGGAGATAAGGCCGTCTACGCACCTGCCGAGGGAACGGTTACGATCACAGGAGAAACGGCTCAAGTTATTGATTCTAAACAAGGTAAGGCTATCGGCAACAGATTGACCTTCACCCTGGGTGATGATACTCTGCTGATCGAATGACGACCATGAGACCCACGCTTCGGACGGTCGAGAAAACGTTGAAGGTCGAAAATCTCGATAAGTCCTATCGAGGGCGCAGAGTTGTGCAGGAAGTCAGCCTGCAGATCAAAGAAGGTGAAGTGGTCGGCCTCCTGGGACCCAACGGGGCCGGAAAAACAACCACTTTCTATATGATTGTCGGTTTAACTCCTCCCAACGCGGGCCGGGTGCTCCTGGACGGGGAAGAGATCACCCATCTTCCTATGTATCTCAGAGCCAGAAAAGGCATCAGCTATCTGCCTCAAGAGCCGTCTGTCTTCCGACGTCTGAGTGTTGAGGACAACCTGTATGCCATTGCGGAAACCCTGGAGTTGAGTCATGGCGTGGCGGACCAGACGGTCAGCGAGCTGCTTGAGGAGTTTGGCATCGCTTCGCTGCGGACGCAGCCGGCTTACGCATTGTCCGGTGGCGAGCGGCGGCGTCTCGAGATCGCGCGATCCCTCGTTACCAAGCCGTCTTTTATCTTGCTCGACGAACCGTTTGCCGGCATCGATCCCCTGGCGGTTCAGGATATTCAGCGCATTGTGGCCCACCTCAAAGAGCGGAACATAGGCGTGCTCATTACCGACCATAATGTTCGGGAGACTTTGAAGATAACCGACCGCGCTTACATCATTCGAGAGGGGACCATCTTTCGATCAGGAACGCCCGACATTCTCTCTTCCGATCTCGAGGTCCGGAAGGTTTACCTTGGGGAACAGTTCCGCCTCTATTAACTCGGAATCCTCGGATTTCGGGTTAGGACGGGAACCCGAAACGGCGGCAGGAGATCAGGTTGCATCGACCCCAGCTCAGAACCACACTCAATGTCAAGCTTTCCCAGCGCTTGACGATGACGCCTGCACTGCTGCAGAAGATCGAGCTGTTGACCCTCAACCGGCTGGAGCTGGCGGAGCTCCTTCAGCTGGAGCTGTCCGAAAACCCGGTTCTGGAGGAGGCTGGCGAGATCGAGGCCGGATCTGAGGGGGCCGAAGCACCCGCGGAGGAGGGTGCTCAGTCCGATGATGATCCCTTTGCCGACATCGACGTGGACTACTTTTTTGAAGACTACCTTCCCCCTCCCGCCAGGACCCGGTCGGACCCTGCAAGCCTCGAGGACAAACTCTCATTTGAGAGTTTTCTTTCGACACCCGTCACTCTGCAGGATCATCTCAACTGGCAGCTGAATCTCACAGAAGTGCCGCCGGAAATACACCGGATCGCCTACTTCATGATTGGAAATATCAATTCCGACGGCTATCTGTGCATGAGCGACGAAGAGATTCAAGAGCAGCTTCAGGTGTCGCATGCCGAGTCCGACGAGGCTCTGGGCGTCGTGCAGACCTTCGACCCTGCCGGGGTCTGTTCCAGAGACCTGAAAGAGTGTCTGCTCATTCAACTGAAGGGCCTCGAACTGGATCAAGGCGTTGCCGGAGAACTGGTCCGCGAGCACCTGATCGATATACAACAAGGCAAGATTGAACGGCTTTCCGGCTGGATCGGATGCACGGCCGTCGAAATAGACGAAGCCTTGAAAGTGATACGGACGCTTTCTCCCAGACCTGGTCAGCAGTACGATTCGCGCCCACCGGAATTCGTCCAGCCCGATGTCTATATTCAAAAGGCCGAGAACGGGTATCGAGTCGTCATTAGTGACGACGGCTTGCCCCGGCTCCGGCTGAGCCACGCCTACCGGCGCCTGCTGCGCCAAAAAGCCACCTCCAAGGAGACCAAAAGCTTCATCCGCGAACGCTTTCGGTCCGCCGTCGAGCTGCTCAAGAGCATCGACCAGAGAGAAGCCACTATTTACCGCGTGTGCGAATCGGTGATCCAACGTCAAAAGCCTTTTCTCGACCATGGACTGCTTCATTTAAGGCCGATGCTGATCAAAGAGATCGCAGAGGAATTGAACCTCCATTCATCGACGATCAGCCGGGTTGTTGCCAACAAGTACGCTCATACTCCTCAAGGGGTCCTGGAGCTTCGGCGCTTTTTCAATGTCGGGATAGAGGGTGCCGGGGGCCAGAGCTTTTCCACGCTTCAGGTCAAGGAGACCATTCGCAAGATTGTCGAGGCTGAGGACCCCGCTAAGCCCCTGTCTGATCAGAAGATCGCAGATCGTCTGAATCGAGAAGGGATTCAGATCACCAGGAGAACGGTGGCGAAGTACCGGGATCAGATGCACATTGCCGGCTCGCGACGGCGGCGGAAAAAGGCCTGATCACTCGCCGCCAGAGACTGCCAGACCGATGACGCCCCCGAGAGACCCCGATCAGATCGTCATCGTCACAGGTATGAGCGGGTCTGGAAAGCACACCGTATTCAAGGCTCTGGAGGACCTTGGATACTTCTGTGTCGACAACCTGCCCCCGGGCCTTTTGCCGAAGCTGATCGAAATGGGAAGGGCGGCCGGTGGCGGTGTCACCAAACTGGCCGTGGTTACGGACGTGAGATCGGGAACAACACTGAGCGACTTCGAATCGGTCTACCAGAGTCTCAAGAAGTCCCACTACACAACCAGAGTGGTCTTTGTGGATGCCTCTGACGACGTTCTGGCCCGGCGCTACAGCGAGACGCGAAGAGTCCATCCCCTGGCGCAGGGGCAAGGCGTGCTCGAAGGCGTTCGGGCTGAACGGCGGCAGGTTGCCCGTCTGCGGGAACTTTCGGACTTCGTGCTCGATACCAGTCAGACCTCCGTTCACGAGCTGAAGCAGATCATTCAACAGACTTTTTCCAGCGAGACGGACTCCGAGCGTCCCCGGCTGACCCTTGTTTCATTCGGCTACAAACATGGTCTGCCCTTCAACGCCGACATGATCTTTGACGTACGGTTCCTTCCCAACCCCTACTTCGACCCCCTGTTGCAGAACCTGACGGGCAATGATCCGGCAGTGGCGGCCTTTTTTCGCGAGAGGTCGGAAACAGAAGACTCCGTGGATCGGATTGCAGGGCTGCTCTGCTACTTGATTCCGAGATACAGGAAAGAGGGCAAGAACTACCTGACCATTGGAATCGGCTGCACCGGCGGGAGACACCGTTCTGTGTACGTGTGCCGAGAGCTCTCGAAAGGGCTTCGGCGCCATGGATTCAGGCCCCTTGTTCAGCACCGCGACCTGCATAAGGACCGGGGACTACGGGGGACTGTATAGCAGGCGACCGGATTCCATCCGTCTGGCCGATGAAACATTCTCGTTCTGCTACAATCTAAAGTAGTGATGACACAGATCAGGTTTCCCCAGATCAGGTTTCCCTTTAACGCAAGCATTTCCAGATGGGTTGGGCTTGCAGCAGCGAGCCTGCTGTTGGTCGGCTCGCTTTCCGGAAACGGCTACTACCCGCCCAGAATCAGTTTCATCGATGGTAAGGCCAGCTATGAGCCCGCCGGGGATGTCGACTGGTCCGAGGTCACGGTCAACCTCCCGCTCCTGAGTGGGGATCGGATCGTCGCGCAGCCGGGCTCGCGTGTGGAAATCGAACTCGGGCAGGGAAACTTTCTCCGCCTGGGCGAAAATACGGACGTCTTATTCGGCAACGTCTCGGGCCAGGACGGTGACATCGACCTGAAGCTGGGCGAGATGGTGCTGAGGGTCAACGACTCCTCTGGCTACTATGTGCATCTGCCCGGCTCTACGGTGAGGATCAAGAAGAAGGGCTACTATCGCTTTTCCGTAGACGAACAGGGCGGCAGCCGGGTCATCGTGTGGAAAGGACGGGTGGTGGCCGAGAACGCCTTCGAGGAAAGCAAGGTGGACGGTGGCCAGCAGCTGGTCGTGAACGGTTCCTCCGGAAGGTTTCAGCGCGTCACTTTTGCACCAGAACGTGACGAACTCGACTTGTGGAGCGATCGCCGGGATGCTCACTTCTCGGCCAGCCAGTCCGTAGCCAAAGTTGGAGGTGCCTACACCGGCGTGTACGACCTCGACAACTACGGTGCATGGGACCAGGTGCCCACTTACGGGAACGTGTGGTTCCCCAGTGTCAGTGTGGGCTGGGCGCCCTATCGAGCTGGTCGCTGGGGCCACTACCCAAGCTGGGGTTGGACCTGGATCAGTCATGAGCCCTGGGGCTGGCTTCCGTATCATCACGGCCGCTGGCATTACTATCAACCCTACAACCGGTGGTGCTGGGCTCCGGGCAGTTTTTCTTACTGGTCGCCGGCGCGAGTGAACTTTTACTGGGGATCCGGTTACGTTGGCTGGTCTCCTTACGGCTTCAGCTTCGGGTTTGGGCACGGCCATGGAATCGGGCACTATGGCGGCGGTTATGTGGACAACTCGGTCACGATCGTCAACAACTACAACGATCCCCGATCCGGATTGACCATGGTCTCCGAGGACGATTTTCGCGCCTCCAGGGTTGATCGGACCCGCGTTAAGACCATCAACCAGAGCATCGCCGGCAATCTGAACTCGGGCCTGCCCAAGAGTCTCGCTGAGGGATCTCCGAACAGCCGTCCCCGCAGTTCGTTTGTCAGCAGTAAGAGTCGCGGTGTCGAGACAACAAGGGGCGAGCGCGGTCGCACCGTGTCCGGCGGATTCTCGCAGGCGCGGACGTCCCACGCGAATACAGGGTCGGGCAAGACACCCCTGGGTGCTCGCCAGGTCGGGTCCGCCTCGAGAGGTGACACGGCCTTCACACGCGCCAGCGGCAAGACATCCTCCAACAGGACAGCTTCGGGCGCAGGACTCAGTGCACGATCTTCGACCAGGCCGGCAGGACAGGCGCTCAGCGTCTCCTCTGGCAGCCGTCGCAAGACGACGGGCCGCCCTGGCGTAACAACGGTGCCGCGCAGCAACGTTGGAAGTCTGTTTTCCAGGTCTCCGTCTTCAGGACGGAGTCGTTCGGCCACCGGTACCAGTGTGGGCTCGAGGTCCAGATCGACGCCTTCGCGGTCGAGCCTCTCTCGGCGGAGCTCAGGCCGAGCTATCGGCGCCTCCCGCAGCAGCAGTCGGGTGAGCCCGAGTCGGCCCTCGTCCTCGTCAGTGAGGTCCAGTCGGCCGGCCACCAGTTCCAGAAGTCGTTCTTCCAGCTTTGGCCGGAGCAGTTCCCCGAGCCGCTCCAGCGTTTCCCGCTCCAGCGGTCGCAGTGTGAGCCGCCCTTCGGCCTCTCGAAGCGCTCCCAGGCCATCAGCGCCCTCCAGCAGCAGCCGTACGGCCAGGTCATCACGGCGCTAGCAGCCCGTCTTCCGATCTTGCAGGGGAGTATAATCTTCGAGGAGGCGCGATCTCACATCATTTGACCGGAAACATCCGTGGACTGAAATCGTCCGAGCGGCGCTCACTTGAGCGGACCTATCGCCGCAGGGTTCCGCCGCGTGAAATCGTTTCTCTGGAACTGGCGCAGCACCTCTGTTCGCTTTCGCGAAAGCTCACACGTCAGGTAGGAGCACTGATCACCCGCAAGGGAACCATTCGCAACGTCGTGGTGGGAGATGCCGTGCACCTCATGCTCCCCGATATAGGCCGATTACGGGGGGGAGCCGGGCGTTTCCGTGGTCTTCGCCTGGTTCATACCCATCTGAAGGGTGAACCGCTTAGTGTCGACGACCTCAATGACCTGGCCCTGTTGCGGTTGGATCTGATCGCTGCCATCGAGGCCCGTCCCGATGGGAGCCCCGGAACTCTGCACGCCGCCTACGTGAATCCTCTCTCCGAAGACCACCAGGGCAACGATGAACCCTTCCAGTATGTCGAAGCTGCGCGGCTGCACGATCTTGATTTTGATTTCGCCTCCACCATTTGGGCGGTAGAAGAGGAGTTCTCAAGGCGTTGGGGCAAGGCTGCGCGCGGTCAGAGCAGGGAAAGAGCAGTGCTGGTCGGCCTGAATCGGGACGAGAATCATCTCCTGGAAATGACCGAGTTGATCAAGTCATCAGGAGTTGATCTGGCAAGCGTGGTCCAACAGAGCAGGAGGCGGGTACACCCACGAACGGTTGTGGGGCGGGGAAAGCTCCAGGAAATCGTTTTAGAAGGAATGCGCCAGCAGGCGGAAGTCGCTGTATTCGATCTCGTTTTGAAACCTGCACAGGCTCGCGCTTTCGAGGATGCGACCGGCCTGAAAGCCATTGACCGTACCCAGCTCATCCTGGATATCTTCGCTCAAAGAGCTCGCAGCCGTGACGGAAAGCTGCAGGTGGAGCTGGCACAGCTCAAGTACTCGCTGCCCCGCCTGACTGAGAAAGATGCGGGTCTTTCCCGGCTGGTTGGAGGAATCGGAGGGAGAGGTCCCGGTGAGACGGTACTGGAAATCGGCCGTCGGCGCATCCGACAGCGTATCCGTGCGCTCGAGAAACGCACGGCTGCCCTCTCCCGACAGCGAGAATTGCGGCGCAGCAGACGGCGTCGCGAAGAGTTGCCCATCCTTTCCATCGTGGGCTACACCAACGCCGGGAAATCGACCCTTTTGAATACTCTGACGAACAGTAACATCGCAACCGCCGATCAATTGTTCATGACCCTGGATCCCAGCAGCCGCAGGCTTCGATTTCCGACCCAGGGTGAGGTCATTATTACGGACACCGTCGGGTTCATATCGGATCTTCCCGCGGACCTGATGGCAGCCTTTCGAGCTACCCTGGAGGAACTCGGGGACGCAGATCTGCTCCTGCACGTCGTGGATGCAGCCGACCAGCGAATCGATCACCACATGACGGCAGTCAACCGAACACTCGAAGAGATCGGGGTAGGGGACACGCCCAGACTGCTGGTCCTGAACAAGTTGGATCGGATCGACCGGGAGAGCCTCCGACGACTGCAGCGCCGGTACGGCGGCGTGCCGGTGAGTGCTCGACACCGCCTCGGCCTCGAGCAGCTGATCGAAGAGGTGATCTTGATCCTGCACCACAAGCGGGGACACTTCGCTCCCGGGGCTATTGCTTTGCGGCAGAACCGGGAAGCACAGCCTCTTCCATCCGCTAGCGCCACCGGAAGCCAGCATGACGATCAATGATCTCCACTGCCACTTTTTTTCCAACACCTTCCTGCACTCACTGGGCAGACAGGCAGGGATGCCCGATTCCGCCGAACTCGGGGGCCTGGTGGTAGAGCGTCTGGAGTGGGATGAGCCAGGCTCTAATCTGAAACTGGCCCAACGGTGGATTGAGGATCTGGACGAAAACGGGGTCAGCCGGATCGGCCTGATCGCCAGTCTTCCCGGCGAGGAGAATGCCGTCAGCGAAGCAGTAGGGCACTTTCCCATGCGCTTTGTGGGTCAGTTCATGGTTGACCCGACGCAGCCTGATGCTACGCAGCGGACCAGAAGAGGTCTGGGAGAGCTGGGAATGCAGGTGGTCTGCCTGTTTCCAGCCATGCACCATTTCCGGCTGGACAGTGACGAGGCCATGGCGGTCTTCGAGATTGCCAGTGAGCTGGGCCGTGCCGCCTTTGTGCACTGCGGCGTTCTCAGCGTGGGGGTTCGCAGGAAACTCGAGCTGGCCAGCCCGTTTGACATTCGACTGGGGAACCCGTTGGATCTGCAGAGAGCAGCCAACGCCTTTCCGAGACTTTCGATCCTGATCCCTCATTTCGGCGCCGGATTCTTCCGGGAGGCCCTCATGGCCGCCGACCTCCACTCCGGGATCTACCTGGATACGTCCAGTTCCAACTCCTGGATCAAGTACTCCGCAGGCACGAGCCTGGACACCGTATTTCAAACAGCGCTGGATGTTCTCGGGCCGAGACGACTTGTCTTTGGCACCGATTCGTCCTTCTTTCCCCGCGGGTGGCAACGGGTGATCCTGGAAACACAACAGAAGATCCTGGCCGACCTGGGGGTGCCGGACGAGGAACAGCGGCTGGTTTGGGGGGGCAACTTCGAGAGGCTCTTTCCCGTCGAAGGTTAGCAGCCGGTGAGAGAGGTTCCCCGGGCTGCTAGGTCTTGCCGTTGGAAGAATGCAACGGCGCAGTCGAGGCGATCAAAGCGTCGGCGTTGATGAGGAGCTTTCTTCCCTGGTAGTGGACCCAGCCGCGTTTCTTGAACCTGGACAGGATGGTTGATATGTGCGGCCGGTTTCCGCCGATCATGCGAGCCAGCTGATCGTGGGAAACGGAAATCTTGAGCTTGACCATGCATTGATCCGCAACCGTGCGCTTGCCATGACGGTCGGCGAGCTTGAGGAGCATCGTGGCAACCCGGTTCTCGTATCGAGAAAACTGAGCGCCCCGATGTCCTCCCGAGCCTCCGTCAGCTGGTGCGTCAGAATCTCTATCATGTTCAGCGCGAGTCCCGGTTTGAGACTCAGCAGGCGGAGGAAATGGTCTCGACTCAAGACCGACACCCAGCACTCGTCGTGGGCAGTGGCCTGAACGCTGCGTTTTCGCGGGTTTCCGAGAATGTTCTCGCCGAAGATATCTCCGGTTTTGAAGAGAGCGATGATTTTCTCCCGGCCACTGGCGGCGTTGACCACGGAGATACGCACGCATCCGCGATTGAGAATACAGATGGAGTCGGCTACATCCTCCTCCGAGAAGATGACTTCACCTTTGGAGTAAATTCGATCCGAACAGATGCGTGCGATAGCCGTCAGATCGGGCAACGAAAATCCCTTCAACAGGGGAGCTTGCCTCAAATGCCAGATCTTGTCGACGCCCTTCAATCCTTCAACAGCAACTGCAGCTCCGCTCATTTCACCTCCTGAGGGTGCCTGGCACTCAAAGGGTCTGTTCGGCTTAAAGAAACCTACGTCTTTCTGTCTCTTTTAGACGTCAGCGCAAGGAAAGGGGTTCACAAGTCTTGGACGTCCCCTCGAAGCAGTTGCCAACTCTCGAGAAAACAGGCATGTTTGGTAGGCCATGAGGCGTGACTGTGAGCAGGTTGCTCATCCCGCCGGGAAGGATCGATTGCGAAGAAGCGTGTTGCCGATTGCCGTGATGTTGAGCATCGCTCCTCTCGAGGCACAGCCAGACAGCGGTCCGAGTCAGTGGCCGATGCTGGGGGGAACATCTGATCGGAAGATGGTTTCTCTGATCCAGGACCTGCCGACAAGCTGGGACCCGGAGTCTGGTGAAAACGTCGCCTGGGTCGCTGCCCTCGGCTCCCAGACCTACTCCTCTCCGGTGGTGGCAGGCGGCAAGGTCTTCATTGGCACCAACAATGATTTTCATCGCAACCCTGCCCGTAAAGGCGACATGGGTGTCCTCATGGTTTTCCGGGAGACCGACGGGAAATTTCTGTGGCAGGCGCTCTCCGAAAAGCTCGCGACCGGCAGCGCGCAGGACTGGCCGGGCGTTGGAATCTGCTCGACGCCGCTGGTGGTTGGCGATCGCGTCTACTACGTCAGCAATCGTGATGAACTGGTGGCGCTGGACACGGAAGGATTCATGGACCAGGAGGATGACGGACCTCGGCGAGGCGAGTCTGTGGAGCCCGGGAAGGCGGACCAGGTCTGGATTCTCGATCTCATCGAAGAGCTCGGTGTCTCCCCCCACCATGCCTCGAACTCGTCTCCTGCCTTCCGGGGCGATCTTCTTTTCGTGGGGACCTCAAACGGCCGCAGCGAAGATCACTCCCAGGTCCCTGCTCCCCAGGCCCCGACTCTGATTGCCGTCAATCGCAAATCTGGAAAAGTTGTGTGGTCGGACAACTCACCCGGTGCCGGGATCCTCGACGGTCAGTGGACTTCGCCGACCGTAGCCGTCATTGGAGGAGTGGATCAGGTGATTCTGGGTCAGGGTGACGGTTGGCTTCGCTCCTTCGCGGCTCAAACAGGGAGGCCCCTGTGGAGATTCGACACCAACTCGAAGGATGCCACCTACCCCGAGACTCGCAACAGTATCCTGGCCACACCGGGTGTCTGGAACAACTTCGTCTACGTTGCCAACGGACAGGACCCCGAGAACGGAGAGGGTAAGGGTCATCTTTACTGCATCGACGCGACGAAACGCGGGGACATAACTGAACGCGGTCTGGTCTGGCGCTACTCTGCGATCCGGCGCTCCGTCTCCAGCCCGGTCGTGCACGGCGGGCTCGTCTACTATCCCGACTTCAGCGGCTTTCTGCATTGTCTTGACGCGGCTTCGGGAAAGCCCTACTGGGTTCACGATACTTTCGCGGCAGTGTGGGGATCCCCCACCATCGCTGACTCCAAACTCTACCTGGGAGATGAGGACGGGGACGTTGTGGTGCTGGCCCTGGGGAGGGAAGAGAGAGTCCTGGCCGAAAACAACCTCGGTTCTTCCGTTTATTCGACGCCGGGTCCAGCCAACCAGACCCTCTTTATTGCAACCCGCGACAAACTTTTCGCTCTTTCCCTGACGAAATGATGGAAGAGCTGATGCAGGACAGACCGTTCCAGGATCTTCGAAGCTTTCTCACCTTTCTGCGCAGTGAAGGAGAACTGGCCACCGTCGAGGCCCAGGTCGACCCGGCTGAGGAAGTGGCTGAGATCCACCGGCGGGTGATCGCCGCCGAGGGTCCGGCGCTCCTCTTCACGAATCTGAAGGATTCATCGTTTCCGGTGTTGACGAATCTCTTCGGAACCCGCCGCAGGGCCGAGGCCGCCTTCGGAAAAAGGCCGTTTCGTTTCATCCAGCGCCTGGTCTCTCTGGTCCAGGACTTTCCTCCCGGCGCCGGTGCGCTCTGGGAGAATCGGGAGCTGGCTCTGGCCTCGCTGCGCCTGGGTACCAGCAAGCGTGGATCAGGGCCGATTACTGAGGTGATAGACTCTCAACCGGATCTGGGCCGGCTTCCGGTTCTGACCTGCTGGCCCGACGACGGCGGTCCCTTCCTGACCCTGCCTCTCGTCTATACAACCAGCCCCGGCGCGGGCGGCGCCAATCTTGGTATCTACAGGATGCAGGTCCACGGGCCCGTTGAAGCGGGAATGCACTGGCAGATCGGAAAAGGCGGGGGCTTCCACTACAAGCTGGCGGAGTCCATGAATCAGCCGCTTCCGGTCACCGTCTTCCTGGGAGGTCCTCCGTGCCTGATTCTCGCCGCCGTCGCGCCCCTTCCCGAGAACGTTCCGGAAATGTTGCTGGCCTCTCTGATTCTGGGAAAAAAACTCCAGGTGGTCACGGATATAGGGCCTCACCCGGTCCCGGCAAGCTGCGAGTTTGCCCTGCTGGGACAGGTTCGTCCCGGCAAGAGAAAGCCTGAAGGGCCTTTCGGGGACCACTACGGCTACTATTCTCTGGTGCATGACTATCCGGTCTTCGAGCTCAAGCAGCTGTGGAGACGCAAAGACGCCATTTACCCGGCCACGGTTGTGGGCAAGCCCCGACAGGAAGACTTTTACATCGGCGATCTACTCCAGGAGCTGTTGAAACCCATCTTCCCTCTGGTGATGCCCGGGGTTTTGGATATATGGGCCTACGGCGAGACCGGTTACCACTCTCTGGCAGCGGCAGTGGTGCGGGAGCGGTACCGCCGCGAGGCCATGGCGAGCGCCTTCCGAATACTGGGTGAGGGTCAACTCTCCCTGACCAAATTCCTGCTGGTCACCGATCAGCCGGTGGACCTCAAGATGTTTAGAACCACTCTCACTCACATTCTGGAAAGAACCAACCCCGAGACCGACTTGTACGTTCTCTCCAATCTGTCGATGGACACGCTGGACTACACGGGTCCCCGTATCAACGAGGGCTCGAAGGGGGTGTGGCTGGGCCTGGGAGACCCCAAAAGGTCGCTCCCGCGTGAGTTCAGTGCTTCTGAGATTCCAGCCGGCGTGGAAAACGTGATCGTCTTTTCTCCGGGCTGTCTGGTGGTGGGCGGGACGCCGTGGGAGGAGGACCGGAAAATGGCTCTCCGCCTGGCAGAGCATCCGGCATTCTCCGACTGGCCCTTGATCGTTCTCAGCAGTGAACCGGAGCGCGCGGCCGCCAGTGATATCAACTTTCTATGGACGACCTTCACGCGTTTCGAGCCGGCAGCCGATCTCTACGCCCGAAAGGCCTCCGTTGTGCGTCATCATGTGTCTTATCAATTTCCCATCGTCATCGACGCCCGGATGAAGCCCCCCTATCCGGAGGAGCTCACCTGTGCGCCCGGCGTGTCCCGGCAGGTGACCACCCGCTGGAAGGAATACTTTCCGCAGGGTGTCGAGATGGGCGACTCTGAACAGGCCCATCTGGATTAGGATGTACTGGTTGATAAGCGCCTAAATCCACGCGCTTAAATCCACGCGCCTGAATCCACGCGCTTACTTCGTGCGCGCTACCGTGCGTGCGCGCTACCGTGCTTCATGGGCGCTAACTGCAGCGTCAGTAGCGCGCGTGCAACAAGCGCGTGGGGACAAGTTGGGGCCATCAGACTTCTCAACGATGACCACCACGGTGCCCATTAGACCATCTCGATGGAGAAAATCATGACGCCCAGTTGTCGAGGGGGGCTGCCGTGCTCTTCCATAAACGTGGGGTCGCACTCGATCTCGACCTTCCAGATGTCCGGGCCCCCGGTCTGGAAGGGAACCAGATAGAGGAGACGGAACTCGGAGCCCCCGGCAACCGTTCTGGTTCCGACCAGGAGATCGTTGACGAGCACCTTCAGACGGGTTGCGGTGGGAGCGTAACCGTGAACCTTGACCAGTGTCGGCACAGCATCAGTCTGAAGAAAGGCAATCGCCCTGTCGGAAGTCCAGCGAAACCCCTCCCGGTCTCTTTCGTGCCAGTACCAGCCCGGGCCCAGTTGCGGATTGTGGAGTCCAGTCCCGAAGTCAATCCTGGACCCGAAATCCGAGACTCCGGTAGAGGAGGGCTGGCTCTGTTCGTATCGCCACACCTTCGGGCGTTTGAGCCGAAGCTTTTTCTTCATGTCGCGGTGGACCAGGACGCCCCAGAATTCCGCATGCGGGTACCAGCCCAGCCCGCAATAGGACAGGAGGCCACGCAGTGGAAAGTTGCGCAGATAGTCGGCACGATCCGCGCCGCAGGGGAGCTGATGAAGGAACTCGAGGCCGCTTTCTCCCAGGCACCGGCGCAACGCGGCCGGAGTCAGACTGGTGATTTCTGAAAAGCTCGTGTGTTCTTTCAGAAACCCCGGGTTAAAGCGCTGGATGTAGAGGCGGCCCAGCCACCCCGGAAGATACTGAGGAAAATAGAGATTCGTGTGGCCCTCATACGGGTAGAGGCGATTGGGCGTGGAGAGAAAGACCATCCCCACCGGGCTGATGACACGCCTCAGTTCCTTGAGAAATGCGATCTGTTCGGGCCGCCCCCCCTGGACATGCTCCAGGACATCCAGTGCGAAAACGTAGTCAAAGCTCTGATCGGGAAAAGGAAGGGCCGCCCCCCCGGCCTCCACGAAATAGGACTGTTTCTCCGGCTGAGCCAGGCTGATGACATGCCTTGTAGGGTCGACCCCGACGTAGTAACGGCAGCGCCCCTTCAAGACTCCGGCCATATCTCCCGTCCCGCATCCGAGGTCCAGGACGCGCCCGCCTTTGAGGTCGATCAGGGCCAACGAAAGGAAGAGCTCGAGCATACGGGAAGCGCGCTCAACACCGGTCGCCCAGAACTCGACCCAGCGATTTACCGAGTCGTGATCGTCCGGCCCGAAGATCGCGCCTGCCACCCCGCGAAGCCTTTCCAGGTCTCTCGCTTCACGAACATCCCTTGTGGGCGGCCTCTCCGAAGCCGCGTCAGGTTCCTGGTCTGGAAACCAGAAGTTGGCCTCCCCGCATTGTGGACAGTTGTAGACCCTCCAGAAGAGAAAACGTCTGGTCGACAGCAAGCTCGAAGCTCGGGATGCGCCACACCCGAAACAGACATTGATGTGCGCCGGAAGACGGTTAGAGCCTCGCGCATCAGATCCCTGGCCCAGCCGAAAAGCCCAGCCGTACAGGCTTACGCGCGTGCCCAATCGCCGATCCAGGATCCTGGCCGCCAGGTTCATCCAGCGAATCATGCGGCGCAAGGCCGGTGGGGGAACCCAGCCCAGAAAGCGAGCGGGAACAGGGTAGTGACGAAACCGGGTGGGGTCGGGAGGCTGCAGGAACACAAAGCCGGTGTGTAAGGGGCGAGTCTCCAGCTCCTGCAGGTCCGCGGTCTCGGCGGCGCGTTGCAAAAAGCTGCTGCGGCTAAAGTGATTGACATGCCCGCCGCCGGCGAAAAGACGCCGGTAAAGCCGATCATCGAGCGACGAGGCGTCGGGAAGGGACGCCCACAGGGAGCCGTCCGCCTTGAGAACTCGCTTGATTTCCCGAAGACTCTCGTCCAGCTCCTCGAAGTGCTCCAGGGTGTTGTTGCAGATCACGAGATCGATGCAACCGTCCGGCAGCGGGATGGCTGCGGCGCTGGCGATGACTCGAAGTTCCGTCTGCTCGCTATTCCGGGGCAGGGCCAGATCCAGCGCCACCACGCGGGCCCAGGTCCGGGCGTACTGGAAGCTGCCTCCCCCGGCTCCAAGGTCCAGGACGAGCTGACTCTCATCAAATGTGTCGAGAAGCTCTTTCATATGAAGGCGGTGACGGTCTGGAGGCCGCCGCGAGGAGCTTCATCGGGCTGGCCGCTACTCTTCCACTTCGGCGCGTCGGATGTAGTCGAGGTTGGGAAAGTCTCTCTTCAGATAGGCGTTCCCCTCCTGCGTGATCTGACCCTGAGACGGGCCCCTGCCCTGAGGTGCACCCTCCCCGTAGCCCGAATGAAGAGAATCCACTACGTCCATGCCTTCGACCACTCTCCCAAAGGGAGAGAATCCCATCTCGTCCAGCCGAAAATTGTCCTTGAAGTTGATAAAGCACTGGACAGATCTGGTGTTGGGTTGGCCTGACTTGGCAAAGACAATCGTGCCCCGCTGATTGCGCTGCTTGACCTCATCGTCCTGGATGGTGGCTCCCCTCCAGGCCCGGTTGACCTTGGGGTCACCGTGGAGTCCGAATTGGGCCACGAAGCCGTCGAGGACCCGGAAAAAAACGACGTCTTTGAAATAACCGGATTTAGCCAGATTGTAGAAGCGATCGGCACCCCGGGGAGACCAGAAACGCAAGACCTCGATAACGAAATCCCCGTTAGTGGTCTTGAACTTGACCTTGAATTCATCGGGCGCCCGAGCCGTCAGGCTCGAGGGGTCCAACAGATTCCCGGCAGTGGATGGAGTCTTTTTTTCATCTTTCATTTGCGAGGCTCTCACGGGAGGCTGGCGAGGCTTGTCAGTAGCCGGAGCGGTGTCCCCGGCATCTTCATCACCACGGGTTTTGACTGGCCCGCTGGCTTTGGCCGGCGGAGTGGCCACATCGGCGGGCCGGTCCTTGTCTGGAGACTCTTCCAGCGCAGCATCTCCAGGCTCGGCCTGGTCTGAGCCGCAGGCGGCCAGGATGAGGGGCACAGACAGTAAGATAAAAAGAATGATGCATTTCATGTATCGGATGATTCCATTTGAGTGCCGCTATTTCAAGCCTGTTTTCGCCCGGGAGAGGGAATTGGATGCGCCGTTCGTCCTGGATCTAAGACGGGTCCCTGGCAGCGCCTGCCAGGGGGGGAGCATCGGACTCGTCACCCGTCGGCCTTTGAAAAAGCCCGATGAAGTCTTCCAGAATCAGGTATGCCGAGGGCAGGAACAGAAGTGCTATGACGGTGGCGAAGAGAACTCCGAAGGCAAGAGAAACCGCCATCGGAATCAGGAACTGTGCCTGGATGCTCCTTTCCAGCAAGAGGGGCGTCAACCCCAGGAAAGTGGTGATCGAAGTCAGGAGAATGGCGCGAAAGCGGGCTCGACCGGCCCGCCGCACCGCCTGCACGACAGCAAGACCCTCGCGGCGCCCCCGGTTGATGTAATCGACCAGCACCAGACTGTCGTTGACCACGACCCCGGCCAGAGCGACGATGCCGTACATGGAGATGATGGTCAGGTCAATTCTCAGGAGCAGATGCCCCAGGGTGGCACCGACCAGGCCAAACGGAATCAAAGACATAATGACAAGGGGCTGCAGGTAGGATCGGAGCGGCACCGCCAACAAGGTGAAAATGGCCAGAAGGGCAATCGTGAAGCCCTTGAAGAGTCCATCCAGAGTGTCTCGCTGGTTTCGCTGCTGGCCTTCAAACGAGAAGTTAAGACCAGGGTAACTGCGGGCCAGCGCGGGAAGAAAGGAGAGATCCAGGTCCGCTATGATTTCGTTGGCGTTGGACTGGGTTTCATCCACATCCGCCGTGACGCTCACGGCCCGGTTTCGGTCTACACGCCGAATCTCTGCAGGCCCCCTTCCCATACTCAGGTGGGCGACCAGTGAGAAAGGCACCTCATCTCCCTGGGGGGTGCGGATCCGCATCTTCTCGAGATCGGAAAGGGACCGTCGCTGAGCCGCAGGATAGCGAACCATGACCTTCACCTCGTCCCGGCCCCTCTGAATGCGCTGTGCCTCTGCTCCATAAAAGGCCTGGCGTACCTGACGAGAAAGGTCCGCCAGAGTTAGTCCCAGCGTTTCGGCAGCGGGGAGGATAGAGAGCTTGACCTCCCGCTTCCCGGGCAGCAGAGAATCGGAGATCTCATGGACCCCGGCATAATGTCCGAGGTACTGTTTTAATTCTTCGCCAGCCTTCTCCAGATCTCCCAGATTCCGACTTGTGAGTTGGACGTTGATGTCTTCGCCGGAATTGATCAAAGAAGTCGAAAAAGTCAGTTCCACAGCATCGGGAATGGGAGGCGTCAGTTCGCGCCAGCGGTTGCCGATCTGGAGACTGGAAGCCGTGCGCTGCTCGGACGAGACGAGTTGGATGTTAATCTCACCCAGATGAGATCCGGAGAAAGTTTCGCCCTGGGCGGGACTTCCGGGGCGAAACTGAGAGGCAAGGAAAGGATGTTCTCCGATTGAGGTCAGAGTATGCTCGAAAACGGGAGCGCCGTCTCCTTCCACCTCGGCGCGAACCAGGCGCGCCGATCTTTCGAGGCTCTTCAGCGCTCGATCTGTGACCTCGGGAGGAGTCCCCTGAGGCATGGTCAGCAGTGCCACCACGTTGTCCGCTTCGACGTCGGGAAGGTAGCGAAACTTGATCCAGCCACCGAACCAGATCCCCAACGACAAGAGAAGCGTGAAAATGCCCAGCGCCACCGTCAGATATCGCCACTCCAGAGACCGGTCGAGTAATCGGCCATAGGGATTATGAATGATCCACCTCAAACCGCGTGCAAAGGTGGATTGGAACCGGTCCCAGGTTCTCCCTGCAGCCGTTCTGGGATTCTGGCGAAGGTGGGAAAGATGGGCAGGGAGGATAAACAGGCATTCGATCAGCGAAAAGATCAGAGTGGGGATGACCACGAGCGGGATCACCCGAAACATCTGGCCCGACGTGCCTCCCAGGACCAGTAACGGCGAGAAGGCTGCCACACTGGTCAGTACGCCGAAGGTCACGGGTACCAGGACTTCCTGGGTCCCCCGGATTGCGGCCTCCAGACCCGGCTCTCCCGCCTCGTAGTGCCGATAGACGTTCTCACCTACGATGATGGCGTCATCGACCACGATGCCCAGCACAACAATAAAGGCAAACAGAGAAAGAAGATTGATGGAAACCCCTAAATGGGGCATGAGGATGATGGCGCCCAGGAACGATATCGGGATTCCCAGGGAGGCCCACAGAGCCAGCCCGAGCCTCAAGAAGAGAGTCAGTGCAATCACCACGAGGACGAACCCTGTCCGGGCGTTGCGGGTGAGAAGTTCCAGCCGGCTCTTGAGGACTTGCGATCTGTCGCTCCAGGTCGTCAGGCTGATGCCGTGGGGAAGTTGCTTCCGCGCGTCCTCTACATAGCTTTTCACGGCTTCGGCGACGTCGATCGCGCTCTGGGCACCTACACGAAACACTGTAATGAGTACCGCCGGATCGCCGTCAAAGCGGACCGCCTGGTCGGTCTCGGCAAAGCCGTCTACCACGGTGGCCACATCGCCAAGGAGAATCCGGGTCCCGTCCGGGTGGCTGACAAGCACGAGGTCTTCGAAGTCCCGTCCCACGTAGGCCTGCCCCTTGCCTCGCAACAGAATTTCCCCTCCAACGGTACGTACCGAGCCACCAGGAAGGTCTAGGGAACTCCGGCGTACCGCAATAGCGACCATTTCGAACGAGAGACCGTACCGGCGCAGCGCTGTCTCTGAAACTTCAACCGAAACCTCGTAGGGTCGCGCACTAGCAAGATCGACCTGTGTGATCGCGGGAAGGGCAGCCAGCTCGTCACGAACGCGCTCGCCGATCTTCTTGAGAGTCTTTTCATCCGCGGCGCCCGAGACCGCAACATTGATGACCTGCCGCTTGACCAGCAGGTGCTGGACAATGGGTTGTTCGGTCTCCCCGGGGAAAGTGTGGATGGCATCGACACGGTTCTTGACATCATCCAGGAGCTCCCGGGGCTCAGTCCCCTCCAGAACCTCAATGAGTACTGTACCCATCCCCTCCGCTGCCGTAGAGGTGATCTTCTTGACGCCGGTCAAACCGGAAACCGCCTCCTCTATCCGGGCGCAGACCCCTTCTTCAACCTCCTCCGGAGCAGCTCCCAGATAGGGAACGGCAACGCTGATCATTTCCGGATCGAGTTCCGGCACCACCTCCTCCCGAAGTTCGGGAAGAGCCAGGAATCCGGCTCCCAGGATGACGGCCATCAGAAGATTCGCGGCCACGGAATTCCTGGCGAACCAGGCAACAGGGCCGGTCATTCCTCATCTCCCAGCCCCGGAACTTCCTCGTCCTCGAGGACCCGGACCAGCATTCCATCCACCACGGACTCCAGCGAAACGACCGCGACTCTCTCTCCCGCCTCCAGGCCCCCGCTGATGAGTACGGTTTCTTCGCCGCTGCGAAAGACTTCGACGGTGCGGAAGCGCAGGCGGCTCTGCTCATCGACGACGAGAACCAGATCCCTGGCGCGCAGAGCGCCGCGCGGGACGCGAAAAACGTCGTTTACCCTGCGGCCCATGATCTCTGCTTCGACGAACATTCCCACGGCCAGGGGAGGTCGGCCGGGATCGCGCCCTCGTCCGTAGGGATTCGCAACCTGGGCAATAGCATGAACCACCCTGGTCCGAGGATCGATCTCTCCCTCCGTTCGCACGATGTCGCCCGTCCAGGTGTGTACGGACCCGGCAAACCGGCCCCGAATGACAACGCGGGGTCGAGTCAGGTGGGGTTGGTCGTCACGATAGCCCAGGGGAAGATTCACGAAAGCCAGTTCCTCGTCAGGCAAGGGAAGCCGGATTTCTGCGTAGTCGACCGAATAGATCGTAGCCAGTGGTGTTCCCGCAACTACGAACTGGCCGAGATCGACCTGTTTGTTGCGGACCCTCCCTGCGAACGGGGCCCTGATCTCGGTGCGTTCGAGATTACGCCGGGCCTGTTCAGAGGCTGCGCGAGCGGCCTCCAGGCTGGCTTCAGCTTCGGCAAGTTGAGGTTCTCGCCTCAGGAGCGAGCTGGCTTCTCCGTCTCCCAGACTCTTCCACTCATTCAGGGCAATCTCCGCTTCGGCCTTCTCCCGGTGCAGCCGCAACCGAGCCTGAGCAACAGCCGACAGAGCCTGGACCGTGGACAGTTCATAGTCCGTGGAATCCAGCCGGACCAGCAGGTCGGCTTCTTCGAAAAACCCTCCGGAAACGAGGGAAGGCGACACGTAGATGATTCGCCCGGCTATCTCTGGCGCAAGTACACTCTGCGTTCTGGGAACCACCGTGCCCTGGGCCTTGACGGAAAGCTGCAACGATTCCGGTTGCACCTCAACCGTGCGTATCGCGGGAACGATGGGTTCCGCCTCGCGCGTCTTAACCGGCGGCCGTGACAGGATCATCTGCCGGGCAACCAGCACCCCGGCGCCGATGACCAGCAACGGGAGAAGGATCTTCAAGAGCAGTTTCATTCTCGACTCCCCGGCGGACTCGTTCCCCTGGAGTCGAGCGTCGAAGTCGCGGGATCGGAAATCGGGTTTTCCAGACCCCCTCCCAGAGCCAGGTGGAGGTCGACACGGTTGTCGAGGCGCATCCGCTGGACCGTCAACAGCTGGCTGCGCGTGGTGAGTACGCGCCGCTGGGATTCGAGAACACTGAGAACGTCGCCGACGCCTCCGACGTAGCGCAAACGGGCCAGAGCAACGGCTGCCCCAGCCTGCCGGGTCGCTTGTTCCAGCGCCAGCAGGCGTTCATTCAGAGAGGTTTCCGCTGCCAGCGCGGCTTCCACTTCGGCCAGGGCCCGGAGGACGGCAGCGGCGTACGACTGCAGAGCTTCTTCGGCACGGGCGCGGGCCAGATCCACGCCCCTGCGCAGACGCCCGGCCTGGAAGATGGGCTGCAGGGCGTTCCCGGCCAGGCTCCACACGGAGAAATCTCCATCCAGCAGGTCCTGGAGCGCGTCAGTGGATGTGCCCAGACTTCCAGTCAGAGTGAGGCGCGGATAAAGGGCGGCTCGCGACTCGGCAATTCGAGCATCGGCTGCCAGGAGCCTCTTTCGGGCCGCAATGAGGTCCGGACGTCGGGCCACCATCTGGGCCGGCAGACCCGCCGGAACGGGTCCGGGGAGTTCCGGAAGAACGTTTCCCAGTCCCAGAGTCCCCGAAGGATAACGGCCGGCGAGGATCTCGAGCTGGCGAACGCTTCGATCCAGCTGCTCTTTCCGTTGCTGCACCAGCGACTCGGCGCTGGCCACATCCGTGAGCACCAGGCGCAAATCGAAGGCGGGACGGACCCCGGCCTCGAAGCGCACTCTGATCGACTGGCTCGAGTCTGTAAAACTCTCTACGGTTTCCCGGGCCAGGGCAAGCTGGCTGGCCGCCTCCAGACTGGCAAACCAGGCCTTCGACGCCTGAGCCGACAGGGAGAGCTGAAGGGCCTCGAATGCTGCCGCCTGTGCTTCGTAGGACTGATAGGACGCTAGTTCTCCAGACCGAATCCGACCCCACAAATCGGCTTCCCAGCTTACATCGAGGGAGACTCCAAAGGTGCTGAAGGTGCGACTCAGCACCTGGTCCTCGGATCCCGGGATCGGAAAGCCAATGAAGTTTTGCTTGCGCCTGCTCCCGCCCAGGCCGGTCCCGACAGTTGGCTTTCGTTCGGTACCGGCAATACGTGCCTCCGCCAGGGCAGCCTCGATGCGGGCCGCGGCGGCACGAATGTCGTGATTCTGGTCGAGAGTCTGCTCAATGACGCTGGACAGGCCGGAATCGTTGAAGCTGGTCCACCAGGATTTCAGCGGCGGCCCCTCGACGGGTGAACCGGACTGCCAGGTCGGCTTCACCTCCACACCGGGATCGTACTGGCTCTGCAGCCCGGGCTTGGCACAGGCTGAGGCGCCCACAAGGATGACAGTCGCCACCAGCCACCTCATTGCTTCTCTCCCGCTTCGACCGGCGCGAGCAGGCCGGCCACGATGAATCTGACCAGGTGATCGATAGCCTTCTCGGGATCACCCATGGAACACAGACCCTTGGACATGAAATACAGCCGGTGAGGAGCAGCCATGGTGTACGCCATAGCTCCAATCATGAAGTGGACCCGCCAGAAGAACTCCTGTTTGTCCAAATCAACCAGATGGTGCCGTAGCACGGGTAAAAAGCGTTCTGCAAGAGGGTCGAACTGGCGTACCACGAGCCGATCCACGCCTTCGCCCGGGTCGGAGAAAGCCCTCCCCATCAGGTGCATGAACTGTTGGCCGCCCCGGGCGGAATCCTGACTCAAGCGCAGGGCGGGGCCGACCAGGGCCCGGACGGCGCAGGGCAGGGAAGGAATCCCGCTCTTGCTTTCCCGGGAGTATCGCTCGAGTACCTGGATTCGCTCCGCGTTGAGGGGGCCGATACGCCTGGAGAAAACGGCCGAGATAAGCTGTTCCTTGGAACCGAAGTGGTAATTGAGAGCTGCCAGATTGGCGCCGGCCTCTGCCGTTATCTGGCGGACGGAAGTCGCTGCAAATCCCTGTTTCGAAAAGAGTTGTTCGGCTGCGTCGAGAAGGCGCTCTTTGGTGGTACCCATATCAAACGTACGTTTAAAATAAACGTTTGAGAGGGAAATTGCAAGCGTGGTAAACTCCCCCGTTGATGAATCGCCCCAGCGTGCTCTTCGTCTGCATGGGAAACATCTGCCGGTCTCCGGCCGCTGAAGGCGTTTTCCGCCACCTGCTGAACGAGCTGGGCCTGGAGTCCGAACTCGCTGTGGATTCTGCGGGAACCATTGGCTACCACGCGGGAGCGTCACCCGATGGAAGAATGCAAAAGGCTGCTCGAAGACGTGGATACAACCTCGAGGGCCGGTCCCGTGTCGTCGAGGAAGCCGATCTGGAGGGTTTCGACCTGGTGGTGGCCATGGATCGGGACAACTATCGCGACCTGGTCAATCGGTCGTGGGGAGATGGCGGACTCCACAAAGCCCGGATCTGTCTTCTCAGCGATTTTCTGGACGGCGACTGGCCTCAGGACGTACCCGATCCCTATTATGGAGGCCCCGGCGGCTTCGAACGCGTCCTGGATATGATCGAGGCCGCCTGCCCTGCCATCCTTCGCGATCTGTCCAGCACGGACCGAAAGGCATGAATGACCTGCTGGTTTCCACTCTGGAAGATGCCGTGCAGGCAGAGACCGGAAGCCCCTGCCGCCTGACCACGGTCTCACCCCTGTCCGGGGGCTGTATACACTCCGCCTGCCGCCTGACCTGCGAGGATGGTCGAAACTACTTTTGCAAGATCAGTTCGGACCCCGGGGCGGAAATGCTGGAGCGCGAGTTGGAGGGTCTTGTGGCGCTCAACCAGGCGGCGAAAATTCGAAGTGCCCGTCCTCTGGTCTGCGGATCCGTGCCCTCCCAGGGTAAAGAATTTCTCATTACCGAGTACATTGAGCCGGGCAGCCCGAGACCCGGTTTTTTTGGGCGATTTGGCCGGGATTTGGCGCAAACGCACCGCAACCTGCCTGCTGAGCGATTCGGATTTCATCGCGATAACTACCTGGGAAGTACACCACAGCCGAATACGTGGACTTCGGGCTGGTGTGACTTCTGGCGGGAACACAGACTCGGTTTCCAACTGGAGTTGTCGAGGCGCAACGGCTACTCTGCCGTGGAACTGCAGCAGCCGGGCTCCGAGCTGATGGACCAGCTTCAGGATCGAATTGGCGGAGCGGACGAACCACCCTGTCTTCTGCACGGGGATCTGTGGAGCGGCAACTTCCTGGTCGACGAGCAAGGCAGAGCTGTCTTAATCGATCCTGCCGTCTACTACGGTAGTCGAGAAGCCGAGCTAGCGATGTGTCGTCTCTTCGGTGGCTTCGGAGCCGGCTTTTACAGGTCTTACGAGGAGGCGTGGCCGCTCCAACCGGGGGCTTCACAGAGGATTGAGATCTATCAGCTCTATCACCTGTTGAACCACCTGAACCTTTTCGGCGCCGGCTACCTATCCGGCTGCATCGACCTGCTGCGACGGATCCTACGCTAGCAATGCGAGGCGCCTCGTGACCGCAACCACAGTAGCGCGCGTGTAACAAGCGCGTGTCAAAATAGCTTAAAGTCGTCCACGTGGAGACGTCCGGCCTGGTGACAGAGGACAGCATTGGCCAGTTCGATGGCGAGTCGCGATTCGAGAGTAATGCCTGCCCGGATCCCGACGCAGGGGTCGTGGCGCCCGCCGCGCAGCTGAAAATCAATCTCTTCCAGACTCTTTCGGACCGATTTCTGGGGCCTGGGAATGCTGGAGGTGGGTTTGAATCCGACGCGGCACACGACCGGCATCCCTGTAGTAATGCCTCCGATGAGACCCCCGTGGCTATTGGTCTGATAGCCGGAGCTTCGTATCGGGTCATTGTTTTCGCTGCCCCGGCGACTCGCCACCTCAAACCCGTCCCCGATCTCACAGCCCTGCACCGCATGTAGACCCCCCAGCGTTCCCAGAAGCCGGATCTTGAGACTGTTGTAGAGGGGCTCTCCCAGCAGCGGCGGAGGATGGACCGCCGTGACTTCAATGGCGGCACCCAGGGAGTCCCCTTCGATTCGAGTCGCCCGAATCAGTTCGATGGCCGCTGTGGCAAAATCGCCATCTACGGTGTGAATCTCACTGGAGTCAAGCTCTTTCTCCAGAGCCTCCACATCGGCCTCCGGCGGACCCACTCCGGATCCTCCCAGGGCGGCCAGCTTCGTGGACAGGAGTTGCTCGGCTTCGAGAGGTCCCACCCGGTAGATGGAGGAGAGAATCGTAGTCCCGAATTTCTCCTTCAGAAACATTCGGGCAATGGAGCCGCCGATCACATCGGAAATGGTAGAGCGATAGCTGGATCGGCCACTGCCGCGAATGTCGACGTACCCCAACGACTTGTGATACTTGACCAGGTCCGTGTGGCCCGGACGGACTTCTCCCTCTTTGCCCTTGAACTGGTCATAGTCGGCCGGTCTGGTCGAGGTGGAGAGCACAATCGCGGAAATCGGCTCTCCGGTGCTGAATCCGGATTCATAGGTCGCAACGCCCTGGAGGGAAGGAACCTCCAGGGAAAGCGCCGGCCCGGCCAGCAGCTCAGAGAGATCGTCCGCGTACACTCCCGAGAGCAGAGCGACCCGGTCGGCCTCCCGACGGGTGGTGCCGTGTTTACTGCTTCCCGGGCGCCGTCGATCCAGCAAGGTCTGGATCTGCTCACGCTCCAGGTGCAGGCCGGCAGGACAGCCGAAGACGATGGTCACGACCGCCGGCCCATGAGATTCACCGCCCCCGGCTACCGCAAAGAGAGGACCGCCCAGAATCTCCATGAGTTTCTTCCTTTTCGCTTGCGCTTTGTTGCTGTCCTGATTGTACCAATCCAGCCCGCAGGACAAGTGTGCTTTTTCAGGTCACATTGTCTACAATCGGCGAACTGCCTCAAGGAGGAATCGTGCCGGAAGATTGCCAGCTGAAACCCGGGGAGACTGTCCCGCCGATCGAGTCTATTTCGACCAACACCGGCAAAACAGACCGCCGGAAGGGAAAAAAGGAACTCAAGAAACTGCGCCACAAGCTGGCCGATCTGCAGCACAGATTGTACGCCGAAGGGCGCCGGAAACTACTGGTGGTTTTCCAAGCCATGGACGCGGGCGGAAAAGACGGGACCACACGCCGCGTTTTCGATGGGGTCAATCCCCAGGGCGTGCAGGTCACCTCTTTTAAAAACCCCACTTCGGAGGAACTTCGACACGACTTCCTGTGGCGCATCCACCGAGCCGTCCCGGCTGCAGGAATGATTGGAGTGTTCAATCGCTCCCACTATGAAGACGTACTGGTCGCCCGCGTGGACAAGCTGGTTCCCGAAACGGTCTGGAAAGCACGCTACGAACACATCAACCATTTTGAGAGACTGCTGACGGACAGCGGGACCCGGATCCTCAAGTTTTATCTCCACGTTTCGCGGGAAGAGCAGCTGGGCCGATTGCGGAGCCGACTGGAAGACCCCCGTAAACTCTGGAAATACTCGGCTGACGACTTTACAAAACGCCGGCTCTGGCCCGCCTACATGAAAGCCTATCGGGAGGTTTTCCAGAGATGTACAACCGAGTGGGCGCCCTGGCACGTCATACCGGCCGACCAGAAATGGTACCGGAATCTGCTGGTGGCGGAGTTGATCGTGGACGCCCTGACGGAGATGGACCCACAGTTTCCCGAGCCGGAAGAGCTGGGTGATCCTGAGCTGGATCCAGCCGAGAGCAGCCGCCAGGGTGATTAGATACTTCACTCCCATCTGGGTCCTGCTGGGGGCCTCCCCTGCACTTGTGCCAGCCCCGAATCCGGAGGACGACCTGGTCCTGCGGCAGCCGGCCTGGCGGGAGATCGGACCGGCGGCGTTCGGAGGTCGGATTGTTGACGTGGAGGCCATGGCCTCGGACCCCTGGGTGATCGTGGTGGGTTCCGCATCCGGGGGTATCTTCAAGTCGACCAACAACGGGACGACCTGGCGCCCCGTTTTTGATGGCGCCGGGGCCATGATGTCGATCGGCGATCTCGCGATTGCCCCTTCCGACCCGGCCGTCCTGTGGGCGGGCACGGGAGAACCGAACAACCGACAGAGCTCCTCCTGGGGAAGGGGAGTTTTCCGTTCCCTGGATGGAGGAGAGCGATGGGAATCGGCGGGTCTCGAGGAGACCCATCATATCGGTCGCGTCGTGATTCACCCCGGAAATCCTGAGATTGTCTTCGTAGCGGCGCTGGGCCGCCTGTGGGGAGCCAGTTCCGAGCGCGGCGTTTATCGTACCCGCAACGCCGGCGCGACCTGGGAAAAAGTCCTTTTTATAGACAACGACACTGGAGTTGTCGACCTGGCCATGGAGCAAAACGGGCGCGTGCTGTACGCCGCAGCTTATCAGAGGCGCCGCCGGGCCTGGGGTTTCGTAGGAGGGGGACCGGGCAGCGGTATCTACCGTTCCCTGGATGGCGGCGATCACTGGACACGGCTTCGGGACGGGCTTCCAGCGGGAACTACGGGACGAATCGGCCTTTCTATAGCCAGGCACAAACCTGAGACTGTTTACGCCATTGTGGAGCACAGGGATGGGGGTGTTTTCCGTTCAGACGACCGCGGCACCCGCTGGGCCCGCCTCAACACCCTCAACCCCCGCCCCAGTTATTACAGTCAGATCCGAGTCGATCCGACCAACACAGACCGGGTCTGGGTGCTGGGGAGTGTCCTGTATCGGTCCGACGACGGCGGCAAGACCTTCACCAGCAAGGGCACGGCTGAGCGGGTACACGTGGATCACCACGCTCTGTGGATCGACCCCGCTAACCCGACGCATATGATCCTGGGGAACGACGGGGGCCTGTGGCAGACCTATGATGGAGCCAGGACCTGGGACTTTCGGGACAATCTTCCCATCGCACAGTACTACTCCATTGGCCTGGACGACCGCGATCCCTACCGGATTTACGGAGGGACCCAGGACAATGGAAGTTGGGTGATGCCGAGCCGCACGTACAGCCGTCTGGGCATCACGAACGCCGACGTGACCAACCTCGCCTACGGAGACGGCTTTTTCACGGAGGTCGATCCCGGTGATCCCGGATTCGTGTATGCAGAGTCGCAAAACGGCCGCATCTATCGAATTTCGCTGGCGACGCTGGAAGAGCAGGGAATCCGGCCGGCCCCTTCCAACCCGGACGAGAAATATCGGTTCAACTGGAAGAGTCCTATTCACATCTCCCCCCACGACTCGAAGGTCGTCTATTGCGCGGCCAACAAGCTTTTCAGATCTCTCGATCGGGGCCACAGCTGGGAGGAAATCAGCCCCGACCTGACCCTGAATCAGGAGTGGCAGCAACTGCCGGTGATGAACCTGCCCCGGGACGAGCGGACCCTTTCCCGAAACGACGGCATTGCCCACTACGGCACCATCACGGCCATCAGTGAGTCTTCCTTCAGCCCGGGGGTTTTTCTGGTAGGAACGGATGACGGTCAGATTCAGGTGAGTCGGGACGGCGGCCGATCCTGGCTCAATCGAACCGGCCAGCTGGGTCTTGTTGAACCGCTCTGGGTGAGCAGTACCCTTCACTCCCTTCACGAGCCCGGCGCCGCTTATGTCACCCTGGATGGGCACCGCGACAATGACTTCTCTCCCTACCTGTTTCGGACTTCTGATCAGGGAGAAACCTGGAGCTCCGTGGCATCCGACCTGCCGGACGGAACCGTCCTGAACGTGATTGCCGAGCATCCCGACAGTGGGGACGTGCTGCTGGCGGGTTCGGAATCGGGGCTCTTCGTTACGTTGGACCGGGGTCTCCACTGGCTGCGGGCCGGAGGCGGCCTGCCGCCCGTTCCGGTTGATGATATTGCAATCCACTCCCGAGAAAAGGACATCGTTCTCGGCACCCACGGAAGGGGGATCTGGATCCTGGACGACGCTTCTTTTCTGGCCGGCTTGAACCGCGCCCGGGCCGGCGCATCCCTTTTCGTTTTCCCCACTCGGAGGACCGTCCAGGGTTATCAGAAAAGAATGCTGCCCCGCCCCGGGGCCGGGACCTTCCGGGCTCCCAACCCTCCCGAAGGAGCCCTCATTACCTACTATGTCCCGGCCCGGCAGGGCCTCGAAGAGATGAAATCCGACCTGGTCGAGGTGCTCATCCGGAATGACTCGGGACAGCTCGTACGCAGCCTGACAGGCCCCGCCACACCCGGAGTCCAGCGAATTTCCTGGGACCTCCGGCGTGCTCCTTCCTTCGAGTCGGACTCCGACCGGGCCACCTGGTACGGCCAGGTGCAAGGACCCTACGTGATTCCTGGAACGTTTCGTGTGGAAGTCAAAGGAGAATCTCTGGTCGCCGCCACCTCGCTGGTTGTTGTGCCTGACCCTTTGGCGCAGACCAGCCCGGAAGCGCTGCGCGAGCGCCTGCAATTGAGTCTGGAAGTCGACCGGCTGCTGGCCCTTTTTTTCGAGGCAGCCGAACTGGTGAGCCACCTCGAAGTAGAAATCCACAGAATCAGCCCCTCCCAGCCCGACAACCCCCATGACGATCCCGGGCCCGAGGCTCTCTCCCGGCTCAGAGGAAGAGTGGATTCGGTGTCGCGCTACTTCGCAAAGGGTCGGAAAAGCGAAAGGGCCAGGTTTCTGGATCTATACGGACAGCTACAGGCTTCTACCCGGAGCCCGACCGTGAGCCAGCGGCGCACCACCGCTTTGCTGAAAAAACAGCTCCGGAAGCACATCGAAGAACTCAATACGCTGGTTGTCGATGAGTGGCCCCGGCTCATGCATCAAATACAAGACGGAAAAACCAGCCGGCTCAAGCCGGTGGAATGGCCCTAGCCCGCATAGATCACCGATAGGACCTGAAAAGGCCGCCCTGTTTGGTATAAAGCGTTTTGAATGAAAGACTTCAAAGCCAAACGGAGGCGGCCCTTATGAGAACAGAGTGTAAACAAGCCAGGTTCGAATTTCACGGACTATTTCAACGCAAAGTGAAGGCGCGGTTCGACGGCGGGAAGATCACCTCCGATGCAGGGGTGCTGCTGTTGCGAGAGGTCGAGAGGGGGACGGGTCTGATCGCCGGACTGGCTGAGTGTTTCAGGGATCACCGGGATCCGCGGTTGATCGAACACACGGTCGAGGAGTTGTTGGGGCAGCGCATCTACGGACTCTGTCTGGGGTACGAGGATCTGAACGATCATGATCAGTTGCGCACCGATCCGATGCTGGCGGTGGCGGTGAATAAGGCCGATCCGCTGGGGGAGAGGCGGCGGCAGGCCTCAGATCGGGGGAAGGCGCTGGCGGGCAGGTGTACGCTGAACCGGTTGGAGTTGACCGGCGCCGAGGTCGATGAGCAGGAGCGGTACAAGAAGATCGCGATGGACCCGGACCGGATCGACGGCTGGATGGTGGATGCCTTCGTGGAGTCCCACGAATCGGCGCCCGAGGAGATGGTGCTGGATCTGGATGCGACCGACGACCCGATCCATGGCCAGCAGGAAGGCCGGTTCTTTCACGGTTACTACCGCCACTACTGTTATCTCCCGCTGTACATCTTCTCGGGGGAGCATCTGCTGTGCGCCCGGTTGCGGTGTTCCAATATCGATGGGGCCGCGGGATCGGTGGAGGAACTGGAACGGATCGTCGGCCGGATTCGGCAGAGCTGGCCGGAGGTCTCGATCGTCATCCGGGCCGACTCGGGCTTTTGCCGGGATGACTTGCTCCGCTGGTGTGAAGACCATCACGTGGATTACGTGATGGGGTTGGCCAACAATGATCGGCTCAAGTCAGAGAGCGCCGAAGCGATGACTCAGGCCGAAGCCGAGTTCAACGCCACCGGGCGACCGGCGCGGGTGTTCAAGGATTTCCGCTACCGGACTCGCCACAGTTGGACCTCGGAGCGACGCGTCGTCGGCAAGGCCGAGTTCCTGGACAAAGGCGCCAATCCCCGATTCGTCGTCACCTCCCTGTCGCCGGAACGCCTGGGGGCCCGCGCGCTCTACGCAGACTTCTACTGTGCGCGGGGCGACATGGAGAACCGCATAAAAGAACAGCAGTTGGATCTGTTCGCCGACCGGACCAGCGCGGCAACGATGCGCGCCAATCAACTCCGGCTGTATCTGTCCTCCGCCGCCTACATGCTCATGCACGCCTTGCGTCGTCTCGGACTGAAGCAGACCCCCCTGGCTCGCGCTCAGTGTCAGACGATTCGCTTGAAGCTCCTCAAGATCGGCGCCCAGGTCCGCCTCACGGTCCGCCACGTCTGGATCTCCATGTCGGAAGCCTATCCCTACAGCGAGGTCTTCGCTGCCGTCGTTCGAAACCTCCAGGCCATTCCTCTGCGCTGCTGAGGTCTGTCCCGATCAAACGCCCCCAAAAACGAAATCGTTCCATCGCTCAGGCCGAGCTCTGCCTGAATGCATTCCGTCACGCTCTTCCGAACCCGAAAAACGCTCCATTCACGACCATCCACACCACCGCATCACTCGACCTGGACCGGATCGATAGCGAAACTCTCAGAAAACCGTTCCGGCCTGCCAAAATCACCTTCATTTCCAAATCGGTGATCTATGCGGGCTAGCAGCCCGTCTGGTCCTGCGGGCGCTTCTGCTTCACTCTTCGAAAAAGCGGCCCATTTGCCGGAATTTTTGATGCCTCCGGGAGAGGAGTTCCAAGGAATCCACTCCCCTGAGCTCCCTCAGGTTGCCCAACAGTCGCTGCTTCAGCAAGGCGGCCGCTTCATCGTGGTCCAGTTGGGCCCCGCCCGCCGGCTCGGGAACGATCTCGTCAACCACCTGATGCTCGAGCAGGTGCTCGGCCGTCAGTTTGAGTGAAGCAGCGGCCTGTTTGGAGTGCTCCTGGTCTTTCCACAGTATTGCCGAGCAGCTCTCCGGAGAAATTACGGAATAGATCGCGTGTTCCAGCATCAGGATCCGATCTCCCAGCGCAATGGCCAGAGCGCCGCCGCTGCCCCCTTCGCCGATCACGGTGCAGATCAGCGGTACTTTGATCTGTGCCATGCTGCGAAGGTTGAAGGCGATCGCCTGGGCCTGGCCCCTCTTCTCGGCACCCATGCCTGGATAAGCGCCGGGTGTATCGATAAAGCTGAGAATGGGACGGTGAAACTTGTCCGCCAGCTGCATGAGGCGGAGCGCCTTACGGTAGCCCTCCGGTTTGGCCATCCCGTAATTGCGGTAAATTCGCTGCTTCGTGTTGCGACCCTTCTGGTGGCCGATGATCATGACAGGTTCGTCATCGAGCCTGGCCATCCCCCCGATGATGGCCCGATCATCGTAAAACCTCCGGTCTCCATGCAGTTCCCGGAACCCCGTGAAAATACGGGAAACGTAGTCCAGAGTGTAGGGTCGGTCTTCATGCCTGGCCAGCTGCACCTGGTCCCAGGGTCCGAGCTCGCCTTTCATCTGTGAATGAAGCTGCGCAATCTGGTTCTTGAGACGCTCGATTTCCGCTTTCTGATCCGGTGGAAGGCTCCGGACCTGTTCACGAAGGAGGTTGATCTGTTCGACCTTGGTGTCCACTTGAAATCTCAGGGAAGGGAGGACGAAAGGTACCCTCTTCCACAAATAAGATCACATCGGCACATTTCGAAAGGGACCACTAAGTATACAGCGTGACTGAATTCTCGCCAAAAAGGCTCTCGACTTCGTCGACGAAGGCAGGAGCCGGCTCGATCTCCGGAGTGTCACTGGGAATCAGCCGGATTCGGAAGCTGCTCCTCTTAAGAATCTCGAACTCCAGCGGACACGTCCCGGGGTAACGGTCGATCAAGTCCTGAAGTCTCGTCATGGAAACCGCGTCGATAGAAGGGACCGCCACGGAGATGAGAATTTTCTCGACTTCGCCCTTCCACAGTGAGTCCAGAGAAACAACCTGCGAGGCGATGAGGCGGGCTTCCCCGCGGCCGTCCACTTCACAGCGGCCTCGTACCAGGACCGGGTTCTCAGAGTCCATCAGAAGCTCGCTGCACCGCTCGTAGCATTTCGGAAAGACGACCACCTCCGCGGATCCCGTCAGATCCTCCAGCTCGAAAGTGGCCATGGAGGCCCCCTTGCGCGTTTGCAGTTTCCGCAACGCCGTGACCATGCCCCCTATCGAGGTCTCTCGAGCGGTCGTTTCCTCGCTCAGCTGACCGGCGCTCCCCAGGCAGAACTTGCGGACTTCCCGCTCGTACTTCTGAAGCGGGTGACCGGTGACGTAAAAACCCAGGGTCTCTTTCTCGTATCCCCATTTTTCCCGGTCCCTCCAGTCCCCGGCGAAGGGCACTTCGTCGGCCGGTGTGGCTGAGCCGGCCTCGCCAAAGAGTCCCTTCTGACCGCTCAACCGGTCCCGGTGCGCCTTCTGGCCTCGCTCCACTGCCTTCTCCAGGACTTCCATCAGCGACTTGCGCGAAGGGTGAAGTGAATCGAAGACCCCCGCTTTGATCATGGCCTCGAGGACCCTCTTATTAGCCACTCGCAAGTCAACGTTTTCGCAGAACTCAAAGATGTTCGAGAAAGACCCCAGTTCATCCCGGGATTCGAGGATGGCCTGTATGGCGCCTTCACCAACATTCTTTATGGCCGTCAACCCGAACACGATCTGTCCGTCGGAAGCGCGGAAGTGGATGTCGCTTTCATTGACGTCGGGAGGGAGGACCTGAATTTCCATTTCTCTGCATTCGTTCAGGTACTTGACGACTTTGTCGGTAGTGCCCATTTCGCTGGTGAGCATGGCGCCCATGAACTGAACAGGAAAATGAGTCTTGAGATAGGCGGTCTGATAGGCCAGAAGCGCATACGCAGTGGAGTGACTCTTGTTGAACCCGTAGCCGGCAAATTGTGCCATCAGCTGGAAGATGCGCTCGGCCTTCGCCGCGTCCACGCCCCGCTCGACAGCGCCCGCCAGGAAACGCTTGCGCTGTTTCTCCATGACCGACTTTTTTTTCTTCCCCATGGCCCGGCGCAGAAGATCGGCTTCCCCCAGGGAAAAGCCTCCCAGCAGGCTGGCAATCCGCATGACCTGCTCCTGATAGACGATGACGCCGTAGGTTTCCTTCAGGATTTCCTCGAGCTCCGGGACCGTGTACTCGATTTGAACCTTGCCGTGGCGGCGATTGATGAAGTCGTCGATCATGCCTCCCTGAATGGGTCCGGGCCGGTAGAGTGCGTTCAAGGCAATCAGGTCTTCAAAACGGTCCGGCTGCAGCCGCCGAAGTATGTCCCGCATTCCGCTCGACTCAAACTGGAAGATGCCGGACGTCCGCCCCTCACAGAACAGGTTCAGGGTTTCGGGATCGTCCAGTCCGACGTGCGCCAGATCGAGGTCAAGGGCATCCTGTTCCCTGATCTGCTTGAGGGTCTGATCGATGACCGTCAGGGTAGTCAGGGCGAGAAAGTCCATCTTGAGCAGTCCCAGCCTTTCCAGGTCGGTCATCGGATACTGCGTCATCACCTCGTCTCGAGGAGTCTTGTAGAGCGGAATCAATTCGATCAGGGGCCGGGGAGCAATCACGACGCCTGCGGCATGAGTGGAGGCGTGGCGGGCCAGACCCTCGAGACGCTGCGCCACCGTGACCAGCTGCTCGTAGGTGGAAGAGCTGGAAGCCAGGTCGCGCAGCTCGCGGACCTGTTCCAGGGCACGGGAAAGGCTGGCATGGGGCTCCAAGGGAACGAGCTTGGCCAGTTTGTCAACTTCAGCGTAGGGGATGTTCAAGGCCCGACCCACATCCCGAATCGCTCCCCGGGCAGCCATGGTGCCGAAGGTGATGATCTGGCTGACGTTACGACGGCCGTACTTTTGGGTCACATAGTCGATCACCCTGGGGCGGCCGTGCATGCAGAAATCGATGTCGATATCAGGCGGGGTCACGCGTTCCGGATTCAAGAAGCGCTCAAAGAGAAGATCGTACTGGATCGGGTCGATATCGGTGATCCTCAGAGCATAAGAGACCAGGCTTCCAGCGGCCGAACCGCGTCCGGGTCCCACGGGAATCTTTTCTTCACGTGCGTGCCTGATGAAGTCCCACACAATCAGGAAGTAGCCGGGAAACTTCATCTCTTGAATCAGCCCGATCTCCTCCTCCAGGCGCTGTCTGTACTCGTCCAGTCCGTGACGGAGGCGACCCTCTTTCTCGAGCTCGAGCAGGAGTGGCATTCGTCTCTCAAAGCCGTCCCGGGCGACCTCCTCGAAGTAGCTGTCGACGGTGTGACCGTCGGGAACTTCGAAATCGGGGAACACGCTCTCCGCGGACCCGAAACGAAAGTTACATTTTTCTGCGATCTCGATGGTATTGGAGAGGGCCCCCGGGATGTTTCCGAACAACTCGGACATCTCCTGGCCCGTCTTGAAGAAAAACTGATCCGTTTTGTAGCTGAGCCGATCGCGATCGTAGATGGTCTTTCCTGTCTGGACGCAGAGCAGGACATCGTGTGAAAAGGAGTCGTCCTGGGAAAGGTAGTGACAGTCGTTGGTGGCCACGATGGGAAGGCCCTGGTCACGCGACAGCCTGACCACCGCTTCATTGACCAGACGCTGCTCTTCAATGCCGTGGTCCTGCACCTCCAGATAGAAGTTTCCCGGGCCCAGGATCTCGGACAACTCCCCGGCTCTGTGCGCAGCCTCCTGAAACCGATCCTGGACCACGTTCCAGGCCACGATTCCCTTGAGGCAGGCCGAGAGCCCGATCAGGCCCTCGGAGTGACTGGAGAGGAGTTCCAGATCGATCCTCGGTCGGTAATAGAAACCTTCCTGATAGCCCAGAGACACAAGGCGAATCAGGTTTCGGTAGCCGGCTTCGTTGCGGCACAGAAGGACCAGGTGATTACTGCGGTCGGAACGCCCTCCTCTGGTCCCCCGGCCCTCGCGCGCCACATACACCTCACATCCGATGATCGGGTTGATCCCGGCTTCAAGGGCGGCGTCATGGAACTGAACCGCGCCAAACAGGTTTCCATGATCGGTGAGAGCCAGGGCAGGCATCTTTAGCCGGGCGGCTCGCTCCACCACGTCCTCGATTCGGTTGGCTCCATCCAGAAGGCTGTAGTGGCTGTGCAGGTGAAGATGGACAAAAGGATCCTGTCCCATAGGTTCGACTTACTCCCACTCGATGGTGCTGGGTGGTTTGGAGCTGATATCGTAAACCACGCGGTTGATTCCGGGAACCTCATTGACGATGCGGCTGGAGATCCGAGCCAGTACCTCATACGGCACCTTCACCCAATCGGCGGTCATCCCGTCGGCACTGTCTACGACTCGAAGCGCCGCTACGTTCTCGTAAGTCCGATCGTCTCCCATGACTCCCACAGTCTGTACGGGCAGGAGCACGGCAAAGGCCTGCCAGACGCTGGTGTAGAGGTCGGCCCGGCGGATTTCTGCGATAACGATTCGGTCGGCTTCCCGGAGGACTTCCAGTCTCTCGGGAGTGACCTCGCCCAGGATGCGGACGGCCAGGCCGGGGCCTGGGAAAGGGTGTCTCTGGAGGATGGAATCGGGAATCTCGAGGGCTTGCCCGAGCCGGCGGACTTCATCCTTAAAGAGCTCCCGAAGAGGCTCCACCAGTTTCAGCTCCATTTCAGCAGGAAGGCCGCCCACGTTGTGATGGCTCTTGATGACCGCGGAAGGCCCTCGGACAGAAACGGATTCAATCACATCCGGATAGAGGGTGCCCTGCACCAGATAGTCGTAACCCTGACCGGAGTCGGCCTGTTCTTCAAAGACCCGGATGAACTCCTCCCCGATCCTTTTTCGCTTCTCTTCCGGATCCTCCACGCCGGCCAGCCTGGAAAGAAACCTCTGGCCCGCCTCAACGCCTACCAGGTTCAGTTCCAGTTGCTCTTCGAAGGTCCGGAGAACGGACTCGAATTCGTTCTTGCGGAGCAGACCGTTATCCACGAAAACACAGGTCTGTCTGTCCCCAAGTGCACGATGGACCAGCACGGCCGCCACTGCCGAATCCACACCACCGGAGAGCCCGCAAATGGCGCGATCCTCTCCCACCTGGTCCCGGATCCGCTTGATCGACTCATCAATAAAAGATTGAAGAGTCCAGTCTCCGCGGCACTTGCAGACCTCGAAGAGAAAATTTCTGAGAACTGTCGTTCCCTCTTTGGTGTGGGCCACCTCCGGATGAAACTGAACCCCGTAGCGCTGGTTCACGTGGTCTTCGACGGCGGCGATCGTGGTTCCGGCGGTGGCCACGACGTGAAACCCGGGAGGGAGCTCTTCGATGTTGTCGCCGTGGCTCATCCAGACCTGAGAGGGGGAAGTCACTCCCTGCAGGATATGGCTCTCCGCCACGATCTCGAGGGTAGCCGGACCGTACTGGCGGTCCGTTGCCGAGTGCACGTTGCCGCCCAGTTTGTGGGCCATGAGCTGCATGCCGTAACAAATTCCAAGCAGCGGTCTGGGAAGGCTGTAAACCGCCTCGTCAGGATGGGGAGAGGTTGCGCCGAAAACCGAGTCAGGGCCCCCGGAGAGAATGATGCCTCGAGGGTCGCGCGTCTCGATCTCAGAGGGATCCGCGTGATACGGGAGAATCTCGCAGAACACGCCCGCCTCGCGGATCCGCCGGGCGATCAGCTGCGTATACTGGGAGCCAAAGTCGAGGACAACAATGGTCTCGTGGGCATCGGACATTCGCTGCGTTCACCTGTCAGGCGCCGCTTCGAACAAGCTCTCAGGGATTGTGTGGCTTGCCTCTCACGGAAGGCCGAAGTATAGCACGGTGAGACGACCCGGCGAGACCGGCAAGAGACTGCAAATAAGCCGCTCCTCAGCCACTCCCGGCAGTCCTCCTGCGGGTGTCTTCAGAGCATGATAGAAACCTGGGTCCGCGCTGTTGTTTTCGGCACCGTCCAGGGAGTTACCGAGTTTCTTCCTGTCAGCAGTTCGGCCCATCTCCTGATCCTGCCCTGGCTCCTGGGCTGGGAACCGGGAGGGTTGACCTTCGACGTTTTCCTGCACGGGGGCAGCCTGTTGGCTCTGCTCGTTTATTTTCGGCGGACCCTGGTGGGGCTGGGCAGGGGAATTCTTCTTCCCTCCGCCCGAGGTGGGGAAGAGCACCGCCTGCTTCTCCCCCTGCTGGTGGGCACCCTCCCGATACTGGTGCTGGGACTGCTCTCTACCGTCGTAGACATCGAGCGATTTCGGACTCCGGAAGTAACCGCTTTCAATCTGGCCTTCTTTGCCATTCTGCTCTGGGCGGCCGACCGGCCGGGCAAGGAGCGAACCCCCATCTGGTCATTGACTGCGGCCCAGGGATTTCTGGTTGGCGTGGCCCAGGCCCTGGCCCTCATGCCTGGAGTCAGCCGTTCTGGAGTCACGATTACGGCCGCCCTGGTGCTGGGCCTGGCCCGGCCGGAGGCTGCCCGCTTTTCGTTTCTCCTGGGAATCCCGGCCATTGCCATGGCCACCGGGGGAAAGCTCTTCGAGCTGCTTGGCGCCGGCGCCGGGCTGACACTATCCTGGAACGTCGAATTTCTGCCGGGTATTGCGGCTGCTTTTGTGAGCGGGCTGCTTTCGATTCGCTTTCTGCTCCGGTTGCTGGAGACCCGCACGGTAGTGGGTTTCGTGGCCTATCGGCTGTTCCTTTCGGTTGTCCTCACGGTGTGGCTCCTCAATCGGTCCTAGCAGTCCGTGGTGGAAGTCCCCCGGGCCGCCGGCGTGATTGGTGTATGATCTCCTTACAGTGTTCCTCCAGACAGTGTTCCTCCAGGTAAAAACCAGCCACGGGAGAAATCTCGCCCGCCTTATCGTGGGTCTGCTCCTGGGGCTACTGTATCCTCTTTCCCTCGGCGCGGCGGGCGGGGAAGATGAGAGGCCGGTCCCGAGCGCTCTTCAGAATCCGGTGCTTCGATCCCACTACAGATCCCTCTTTCTCTCCGTGTACAGGGGGGAGGCGTTCAGCAAGAATTCCAGAACGTCCAGCTCTTTCATCGATAATCAAATCGAACACCTTCTGGTGCGCGTCGACCGGAAGCTCGAGATCCTGCACGATTCGCTGGACGAGCTGACCGCCCTGCGAAACCAGGTGGTCGAGGGCAGGGAGGTGGACGCCGAGCTCCGGACCCGCTGGAAGCAAAGCACCCGACAGATCACTCAGTCGAGCGACGATCTGCACGAGATGTTATCAGCCATTTTCCTGCAGCTACGGCGCAGCGACGGTTTCGTGGCGCGTATCAGTGAGAACGCGGGCAACATTTTTTACGAAAAGGAAATCCGGTACCTCACGCGCCAGGGCGAATCGGCCGCCCTTCTGATCCGTTCCTATTTGTTCAGTCCGGCCGCAACCATACACTTCAGCGATCTTCGCTACACCAACATGTTGATCCTTCTTCACCATGCGCGGCTCATGGCCCGCGCCCTGAACAGGCAACTCTCCTAGCACAACTTTATAAATCACCTTAACAAACTCATCGTATATACCTTTCCAGTCGGGTATGTCCAAATTCACGTATCACCTCTTTGTTTGTGACAACCAGCGAGCCGATGAACACCCTCGCGGTTGCTGCGATCCGGAAGGAGCCGCGTTGCTGCGCGCGGCCTTCAAGAAGGCGATTAGAAGCCGCGGACTGCGTTCCTCGAGCCGCGCCAACCGCAGCGGCTGTCTGGATCAGTGCGAACACGGACCCTGTGTTGTCGTTTATCCCGGCGCCGTCTGGTACGGGGGCGTGCAGCTCACTGACGTGAACGAAATCGTGGAGCGGCATCTCCTGGCCGGCGAAACCGTAAGGCGCCTGCTCATCTCCGAGGATTGCATTAACAATCCTGATTGCCCACACCGACGTCCTCTGGCCCGGCGTATCCGGGACTGGAAAAAGAGCCAGAAACCCCAGCGGTAGGCGGTTTCCGCACAACAGGGCGGTGCGGCCAACCGGTTCCCGGCTCACACCCGAAAGTTCCCAGGTTAACGTCGTATAATGAATATTATGTCAAGTATTATGTGGAATGAACTGCTTTCTACGGAACCCGTAGTCCCGTTAAAAAGGACTTACCGGAAGCTATTTAGGTGCTGAGGCCTGTGGTGGTGTCCAGGAAGAAAGGTTGCCGGGCGACGGCGGTGGGCTACATCTCGTACTTGCCGAGGTCTTCAGGATTCAGGTTCTCGAGCCACTCTCGAACGTCCTTGGGGTCGAGTTCCTCGCGGTCCAGTGCCAGACTCCGACTGTTAGCGATGACCTGTTCTGTAACAAAAATGGGGGCATCCGTGCGCAATGCCAGCGCGATGGCGTCGCTGGGCCGGCTGTCAATGGTGGTGGGCGCGCCCTCCATGTCCATGTGGATCATGGCGAAAAACGTGTTCTCCTTGAGTTGTGTAACGACGATTTTCTTTATTTCTGCGCCCAGGTGCAGGAGGACGTTCTTGAGCAGATCGTGGGTCATGGGCCGCGGTGTGTCGATTCTTTCGATCTGAAGCGCAATCGCGTTGGCCTCAAAAATGCCGACCCAGATCGGCAGCAGAGTCGTTCCCTCCAGGTCCTGCAGAATCACGATGGGCGAGTTCGTCGCCGGATCCATCATGAGGCCTTTAATCTTGAATTCCTTTTCCATTTTCCCTTTTTTTCCTTCTGGATCAGACCGCCATGGCGGTCGTCCGCTCGCCTCTGAGACTGTTTGGACCGGCAGCCGAAATACGGATGTCGACGAGAGTTCCCGGCTTCTCACGGCCCGGGAAGTTGACAACCCGGTTGGTGGTGGTGCGACCGAAGAGATGAACGCCGTCTCTGGCCGTTCCTTCAACCAGCACCGGAAGGATTCGGTCCACGTAACGCTCCTGATTCAGCCGCAGCTGAATTCCTTTTTGCAGCCGCTGCAGGATCATGAGCCGACGGGTCTTCTCGGCCTCCCCGACTTCCTCCCATTCCCTGGCTTCGGTCAGGGGACGCGCGGAGTACTTGAAGGAAAACATGCTTTCAAATCCTACTGTCTCCACCAGCTCCAGTGTACGCTGGAAGTCCTCTTCGTCTTCTCCTGGAAACCCGACGATGATGTCGGTGGAAAAAGCCACCGGGCGGCCACATTTTCTGAACTTTTCGACCAGTTCCAGGAATTTCTCACTCGTATACTGCCGACGCATCCGGCGTAACACGCGATCCGACCCGGACTGGAGGGGCAGGTGAACCTGGTTACAGACCACGTTGGATTCGCCGATCACGGCAACCGCTTCATCGTCGAACTCTCTGGGATGGGGCGAGGTGAAGCGCAGTCTTTGCAGTCCCGGGATCGAGGCCACGTCTCGCAGAAGCCCGGCAAACCGGTACCTCGGGCTGTCCGGGTTTCGGTAAGCGTTGACCGTCTGTCCGAGCAGCAGGATCTCAACGTAGTCGGCGTCGACGGCGCGGCGGGCCTCATCCAGAATCCGTGCTGCGGGCCGATTCCGCTCGCGGCCTCGCGTGAAAGGCACGATGCAGAAGCTGCAGTGCTTGTTACAGCCTTCCATGATCGTGATGTTGGCCCGGAAGCCGTTGCTCCGGACAGGAGCGGCCATTTCGACGGGGGCCGGATCCTCCAGGAAGCGGGTCTTGACCCGGCCGGATCCCGCAGTACCGGGTGCCTCCAGCTCAATTTCGTCCAGGAGATCAGGAATCGTGTGGTACTGATGGGTGCCGACGACCAGGTCCACAAAGGGGGCCTTGCGGGCCATCTCGACCCCTTCCTGCTGGGCGACACAACCGACAACACCGATCAGAAACCCGGGCTGCCGGGCTTTGCGTTGCCGGACTTCGCCGAGTCGGCTGTACACCTTCTGGGCGGCTTTCTCGCGGACACTGCAGGTGTTCAAGAGCACCAGGTCGGCCTGCTCCGGGGACCCCACGGGCACCATGCCACGATGACAGAGCAGTCCGCTGATCTTCTCGGAGTCGTGCTCATTCATCTGGCAGCCAAAGGTCTCGATGAAAAAGTTGCGCGCTCTCATGGTCCTCCGCTGCTTCCCGTTATCATGTCCTGGGCCCGAAGCCCGGACCTATGACCGGCCCACTGAAATTCTAACTGATTGTCGAATTCGACGTCGCGTTCCCTCTTTCCAGCAACTCGGCGGCCTGGGCCAGGGTGATCTCGCTGACCTGATCTCCGGCCAGCATGCGGGCCAGTTCCCTTCTTCTCTGAGGCTGGCCCAGCTTCGAGACGCGGACCTCGGTTCGGCCTTCAGCCTGGACCTTGCCGACATGGAAGTGCTGGTCGGCTCGAGCCGCTATTTGAGGAAGATGGGTCACGCACAGGACCTGATGGTTACGAGAGACGCCGGCCAGCTGCGAGGCCACGGCCGATGCAGTTCTTCCCCCGATACCTGCATCGATTTCGTCAAAAATCAGCGTTTTGGAGAACTCATCGACATTGGCGATGGATTTGAGGGCGAGGGCGATCCTGGACAACTCGCCTCCGGAGGCGATCTGGGAAATGGGGCGGGGGTCTTCGCCCGGATTAGTGCTCAAATGGAAGGCGACCGAATCGATTCCCCGGGGTCCGGGTTCCGCGGCGCCCACGACAACATTGAACCGGCACTTCTCCATGGCCAGGGTTCTCAGCTCGGACTCGGCTCTGGAAGCCAGCTCGCTCCCCGCCTTGCTCCGCTTTGCCGAAAGCCGTGTAGCCCTTCTCTGGAAGGTTCCGTGAAGGTGCTCCTCCCTGGCCGCAAGCTCCTCTTTCCTGGAATCAGAGTCAAGGAGAATCTCGAGTCTTTCCCGGAGTTCGTTCCTCACCTCTATCAGCTCTTGCGCGGAGTGTCTCTGGTAGCGTCGGCGGGCCCGCTGCAGCGTGGAGATCCTTGCCTCTGTCTTTTCCAGACGGTCCGGGTCCAGTTGGATCGCCTGGCCATGGTCTCTCAGGGTGTACGAGATCTCCGTTAGTTGAAGGCGGGCATCCCCGATCTGCTCGGCCAGTACCCCCTGGGCCGCGTCCAGTTCCGCGAGCCGGGCGGCCTCCTGCTCTGCTCGACTGAGGAGCGACAGCACGGAGGGTTCACCCTCGTAGAGGATCTGGTGGGCACTCAGTGAGCACCTGGCTCTAGTGTCTGCCGTAGCCAGCAGGCGCCTCTCGTTTTCCAGTTCCCGGCCCAGACCGGGACGGAGCCCCAGCTGCTCCAGTTTCCCGAGCTGAAAACGGATCTCTTCCATTTCCTCGAGTCTTGCCCGGTCGCTGGTCTTCAGCTCAGCCAGTGACCCTCGGATTCGGGCCAGCCGGCGGTGGGCCCGGCTCACCCCGGACCTCAGGCTCTGATGCCCGGCAAATACGTCCAGATAATCGAGCTGGGCCCGGGATTGCAAAAGGCCGTGACGATCGTGCTGCCCGTGGATGTCCGCAAGCGATGTCCCCAGTTGAGCCAGAAATCGCTGTGTCGAGAGCACGCCGTTCACGAACACTTTGCTGCCGGTCGGCGAGATGACTCGCCTGATGACAATTTCCTGGCCCTCCACCGCTATTTCCTGACCGGCCAACAGCCGAATCGCCGGGTGCTCCGACTCAACCCGAAAAATCCCCTGAATCGAAGCAGAGTCGGATCCCGCGCGAATCAGGTCCAGCGAGGCACGATCACCGATCAACTGCGCCACGGCATCGATCAGAATAGATTTGCCTGATCCGGTTTCTCCGGTCAGCAGGTTCAGGCCCGGAGCGAATTCGACCTCCAGCCGATCAATGAGGGCAAAGTCTCGGATCGCAAGGAACTGGAGCATTTCGACTTTCTTCGCTTGACCTGCATCATCTCAGAAGAGGATGGCAGTGGCCGGCAGTCTTCGTGACAGACCGCGCGCGACGTTCACCATGGACTGCTATGGTATCCTAGTGGAATCCTCGGGTACAATGCGTCTCGCTGGTTGAGGATGTTCCGCAGCGGTCGGGTGAATGGTAACTCTCCAGGCATTTGGAAACCTCTGGTCTCTGATCACCAACAGCGGCTTCGTTGCGCAGCTGGTCCTCCTGATTCTTCTCGGTTTCTCCATCCTCTCCTGGGCCATCATCTACAGGAAATACCGTCTTTTTAAAGAGGCTAGAAAGCAGTCCCAGGCCTTCCATTCCCACTTTCGGGCCGGCTCCAGCCTTTCGGCCATCCAGGATGATTGCGAGCGCTTTCCGAGGGCGCCGCTGGCCGGAGTTTTCAGAGCTGCCTACCTGGAGTTGCAGCAACAGCTCGAGGCCCGGGGTGACGCAACCGTGGTCCGCAACTGGAACGGGATCCAGCGTTCCATGCAGCGTGCGGCTCAGATCGAGATGACGGCCCTGGAAGATTCCTTGACCTGGCTCGCTACGACGGCTGCGGTAACGCCCTTTATCGGACTCTTCGGCACCGTAATCGGGATCATCAACGCCTTTCAGGGCCTGGGAGAGGGGTCAACGACAACCATCCAGGCCGTGGCTCCGGGCATCAGTGAAGCGCTCGTCGCCACGGCAGCCGGGCTGTTTGCCGCAATTCCGGCCCTCATCGCCTACAACCAGTTTCTGGGCGACCTGAAAGTATTTGGTACGGAAATGGATGATTTTTCAATTGAACTGCTCAACCTTCTGGAAAGAAGCTTCAGTGGCTGAGATGGTGAAACGGGAGCAGCGGGGAGGAGGAGAATAAGGATGGCGTTTGGGGCTTCGCCGGGCACTCGGACCTCCCTGTCTGAAATCAACGTGACACCTCTGGTGGATGTGATGCTGGTCCTGCTCATCATTTTCATGGTGACCGCCCCCATTCTTCAAACCGGGATCGAGGTCAATCTTCCTCAGACCCGCAGCGTGAAAACGGTCGATCCCGAGAATCTGGCAGTCGTGACGATTGGTCGGGAGGAGATCCTTTATTACCGCTCGGAGCCCATCCGTTTCAGCTCTCTGGGCGACCGCCTCCGGGAAGATGTCGCCGAGCAGGACGAGTTGATCTACGTAAGGGCCGACGAGGATGTTCGGGTGAAAACACTGTTTCAGGTCCTGGACGAGATTCGGGTGTCCGGATTCGAGAACGTCTCTCTGGTCACCAGACCCCTGGAGTCTTCTGCTGGAAGGCCATAGCAGCCACGGGCTGCTCGTATCGAGCAACGAGTGAATGAGAAAAACGACCCTGCGCCCTCACATCCGGGAGCCCAAAGGCCGGCGGCCCCTGCTGGTTTCAGTTGCCGCGCACGTGGGGCTTCTGGCCTCCATGACCCTGGGGTCTACGCTCTGGCAGGCCCCCCTCGAGCTGCAGGCCGGGGCCCCCGGCCTGCCCGGTTCAGGCAGCGCTATGCCTGTCAAACTGACCGCCGAGCTGACCGGTGGTGCATTCAATGTGGCGCCGGCCCTGACCCCGGCTCCTGAGGCCGTCAAGCCGGCGCCGCGCCGGGAATCGGAACAGGCGGTGGAACTGACGAAATTCGCTGACCCCAACCGGGATTTGCGGAAAGAATCCAGAGACGCGCCGCCTCCGCCCGATCCCGCATACAGCCAGGATCCCGCTCCGGGAACGATTCCAGCTGAAGCCCGGCCGGGCGTCGGCGGACGGCCCGGAGGAGCAAGCACCGGCCTGCACATCGGCACGGGCCCGGGAGGTGGAGTCGCGGGCTGGTACGTCCGCCAGCTGGAGCAGCGCATCGCCAGAAACTGGCTGAAGTCCTCCCTCGGGGATGTCACGGCACGGGTCGTCACCAGAATCAGCTTTACGATCGGGCGGGACGGTCAGATCCAGGACCTTCAGATAGTCGAGTCCAGCGGGAACCGGAGTGTCGATCGCGCGGCCCGGCGAGCCATACGAGCCAGTAGTCCCCTTCCCCCCCTGCCGGTGGAGCTAAGAGGACGGCGGGTCGAGTTTGTCGCTTACTTCGAGTATCCCCCAGGATAGAGGACATCCAGCTGATGAGAGCCCATAAGATCATTCCCTGCTTGACGCTGTTGATTCTGGTTCCGATTGCCGCCCTGCCCCAGGATGAACGCGTGATCCTGAGCATCGACCCGCCGGTAGTCACCAAACTCGCCGTGTCGCCGTATTACCCGCGTGCCACATCCGGCCCCGAGACCGAAGAGGCCCTCGAGGTCTTCAACAAGGTCCTCCTGGCCGACCTGAAGTTCTCCAGCTTCTTCGAGATTCCCTCCCCTTCGTTTTATCCCCCCGGCCAGGCCAAGCTCCCCCAGGAGGTCGATTTTGACCAGTGGGATGCCGCTCCTGTGGATCCCGACTACCTGACCTTCGGAAACCTCCAGGTGTACGCGAGCGGAGTCGTCGTGGAGGCTTTTGTCTACGATTCCAAGACCCGGGAACAGCTCCTGGGACGTCGTTATACCGTCAGCGAAGCCGGCCTGATCAGGAAGGTGGCCCATCAGATAGCCGATCAGATTGTGTACCAGCTGTCGTCGGGAAGCAGTCGCGGCGTCTCCCGGACCCAGATCGCCTTCTCCTCGCTCAAGGGCAACAGCAAGGAGATCTATGTGATGGACTACGATGGAGCCGATGTCCGGACGATCACCGCCAACGGGGGAATCAACAAGTTTCCTGAATGGGCCAGCGATAACAGCAAGCTCGTCTTCATCACGAAGCTTCCGCGCAAGAGCAGATGGGAACTGTGGATACAGGATCTCACCGGTGGCCGCACCGTCATCCCTACCCCGACCTCCTATGTTTCTTCCCCGGCGCTCTCTCCGGACGGTTTGCAAGTCGTGTTCTCGGCCCGGTCCCGGGAAAGAGTCGATTCCGATATCTTTATCTCCAACCTGGACGGGAGCGAACGCCGTAAACTGACCAATCACTCCTCTATCGATACGTCACCGGCGTGGAGCTCCACTGCCCGCCAGATCTCTTTCGTTTCCGACCGCAGCGGGACCCCCCAGATCTGGATGATGGACGCAGACGGGTCTAACCTTCGAAGACTGGTTGATCGGGGTGGACACTGCGACAGCCCCTCCTGGTCTCCGGACGGAGTCTATCTTCTCTATTCCTGGCAGGCACCCAAGCGTTTCAAACACGACATTTTCGTACTGGAAGCCATGAGTGGTGAGATCGTCCAGATCACGTCGGGGCGCGGGAGCAATGAAAACCCCCACTGGTCACCGGACGGGCGCCATATCGCCTTTCAAAGCGATCGGAGCGGCTCCAAACAGCTTTTCATAATGAACCTGAACGGGCAGGGCTTAAAGCAGCTAACGGTCTATGGTATAAACGAGAGTCCCGGCTGGTCTTCTTATGTGCGTGACGTAAGGTGAGTCCAGGGGACCTTTCCTTCCAGGGAGTAACTTCGATGCGACGCCGTTCCCAGAACCTCTTTATTGCTTTTCTGTTGATTGCCTTTTCCGGATGCACCCAGAAAGGTCCGGTGCGCCCCGATCCATCGCCGCCGACGCCACCGGAGGTCGCCGATCCCGTCGACGACCCGGTGCCCCCGACCGTATCTCTGTCGGCCTCACCGAGCACTATTGAAGTGGGAGAGCAAACGACCTTGAGCTGGGCCTCCCAGAACGGGACGTCGCTGGTGATTGACAGCGGCATCGGCAATGTCCGGCCATCCGGAGAGATCGTGGTGAGTCCCTCCAATTCGACCACCTACACGGCTATCGTAACGGGGAGAGGAGGGGAGGCCCGGGCCAGCAGCCGGGTCACGGTTCTGGAGCCCCGAGAAGATCCCGTTACCGCCACCGACGCCAGGGAACTGGGACGCCTGATTCGCGAGGGTACGGTGCAGCCGGTGTACTTCTCCTACGACAAGGCTCAGTTGACCGCCGCGGCGAAGGCGACGCTACAGAAGAATGCGCTCCTTTTCAGAGAGTATCCTGATGCGAGTCTGATCGTGGAGGGACACTGTGACGAGCGGGGATCGGAGGAATACAACCTGGCGCTGGGAGACCGGCGTGCCATTGCGGTTCGAGACTATCTCCGGCAACTTGGAGTGCAGTCGGGGCGTCTGGAATCTGTCTCATTCGGCGAGGAGCGACCGGCCGACTCCCGCAAGAACGAAGCAGCCTACGCTCGTAACAGGCGTGCCGACTTCGTCGTCCGCTGATTGTTTAACTACCCCACGCTTATGAAGAAGAACCTGGCGCTCATTCTCTTCCTGATTTCCGGGCCGCTTGCTGCCGGTACCAAAGAAGAAGTCATTCGCCTTCAGAGTGACGTCTTGCAGCTCCAGAATCTGGTCAGAACTCTGCACAAGAGTTTCGACGACAACCACGGCTCCAACCAGAGCCTGCTGGAACAGCTCAATGACCAGGTGGCCACCACCAAGCGTCTTCTCGAGGACCTGGTCAGTGCGATCCGCGCGCAGAAGGCCGAAACGGCTCAGGTGGTGGCCGAATTGCATGACGAGATGCAGAGCATTACGATCAAGTTGGACGATACCAACAACCGGGTTGCCTCTCTGCACAGAAAGCTGGAGGAGAGTCAGGCACGCAGCCAGGCACTTCGAATGCCCTCTCCTGTGCTCGGTACCGACCCCAAACCCGACCAGGTCTACTACCTCGCATATAACGACTACCTGGCCGGCAACTACGAGCTGGCCATCACCGGCTTTCGGGACTTTCTGAGCCAGTACACGGAGAGCGAATTAGCCGACAATGCGGCATTCTACCTGGCTATCTGCCACCAGATGCAGGGTCGCTACGAGCAGGCCATTCAGGTGTTTGAGGAAGTGCTCAACATGTACCCCCAGTCCGATATGGCGCCCAGTGCCTACTACAAGAAAGCCACGACCCAGATGGAGCTGCAGAAGAACGACGAAGCCATTCGAACCCTCTCCCGCCTCATCAGTCTTTACCCGGATTCCCAGGAAGCCGAGTTGGCCAGGCGGGAGTTGGACGGGCTGGGCGTGGAGGTCATCCAGCCCCCGGAACGGCGACGTTAAAAAGGAATGTCGTCGTCGGTAATCCCGACTTCCATGTCGTTGGCCGATTCGGAGCCCTTGGTTTCCGCCGGCACGGTCTGACCCTCCCGGGGTTCCCCATTCCGCCTTCCGCCCAGCATTTTCATGTCCGAGGCTACGATTTCAGTCGTGCGGCGCTGGTTTCCGTCCTTGTCCTTCCAGTCCCGGGTCTGCAGGCGCCCTTCGATAAAGACCAGGCGTCCCTTGGTCAGGTACTGATTGCAGATCTCGGCCAGCTTGCTCCACACAACGACGTTGTGCCACTCCGTCTTCTTCTGCGTCTCGCCGCCGCTCCCCCAGCGTTCATCCGTGGCCAGTGAGAAGTTGGCGACGGGGGTTCCCGACCCTGTGTATCGCAACTCGGGATCGCGCCCGAGCCTTCCCACCAGAATGACTTTATTAACCATTGTTCTTTCAACCTCCTGAGAAAATGTCTCTTGCCTATATATAACGCCCGACTCTGAAAAAACACGAACCCTGAGGAGGCCTCCCGCTTTCACCTCGGGCTGCTAAAAACGGATGCTCCCTGCCCCTCCGTCGCGCCCGACCAGCTCGATGACTCTTTGCCTTTTTCGCTGCCTCCGGTAGGACACGAGCTTGACTTCGTCGCCGGGACGTTTGTCCTGGAGCGCTCGCAGGATGTCCCAGCGGTCCCGAATTTTATGCCCGTCAATCTCGACGATGATGTCGCCACCGATGTAGATGACCGAATTCCCGTAGACTACCCTTCGATCACCCCCCCGCAGACGAGCCAGGTCAGCCGAGCTTCCTTCCTCAACTCTTTCAACCAGAAAGCCCTCGGACACCGGCGCATCGAGACCCTTTGCCAGGCGCGGGGTCAGGGAACGTCCCCGGACCCCGATCCAGGGTCGTCGAACCTCTCCATGCTCGAGCAGATCGGGAAGGACTTCGGCCAGCGTGGCCACGGGGATCGCAAACCCGATTCCGGCGCTGTCCCCTGACCTGGAAAAAATAGCCGTGTTGATGCCGATGAGTTCCCCGCGCGTATTCAAGAGGGGGCCTCCGCTGTTGCCCGGATTGATGGCGGCGTCAGTCTGAATAACGTCTTCCACAAATCCCCGCTCAGTCCTCAGGCTTCGACCCGTGGAAGAAATGATACCCGTGGTGAGCGTGTGCTGCAGTCCGAAGGGATTCCCGATTGCCAGAACGTTCTGGCCAACTCTCAAGTCGTCGCTTTCTCCCAGCCTCACAGGGACACATCCAGCGTCGGGACACTCGATTTTCAGAACCGCCAGATCGTTGGGCGGATCGCTCCCCACCTTCTCTGCCACCAGGGTCGTCTTGTCCTGCAGCGTCACCTCCAGGTGTTTGGCGCCCTCGACGACGTGATAGTTGGTGACGATGTGACCCTCTGCGTCAATGACAATGCCGCTTCCGATTCCCCGACGGGGAACAATTTCGAAAAACCAGTTGTATTCGATTGAGGTACTGGTGATGTTCACGACGGCGGGCGAGACCCTTTCATAGACCTCGATGTTGGTCTTTTCCGCCTCGCTCAGGTCGGGAGGCGCAGGAGTGGGGGGAAACGGCCTGGCCACCGCCAGGGCCGGCGGCGGGGCCGACCAGTAGTGAAACAACACGGTCAGGCCCGACGAGATGGCACTGCAAATGAGAATCACCATCCAAAAACCCCGTCGCTTCATCTGAACCTTCCTTGTCAATCTTCCGCCGATAGCTCGGGCAAACGCGCTGTGCTAGCGGATTGTTGCATAAAACAGACTGTTGAAAAGCAGTTTATACGTTACCCGTGTCTGAGCTCGAAACTGGCAGCGAAATCCAATAAAAATGACCCGGCCCTTTTCTATCGGAACCTCAAGAACGGCCTGGCGGCCGTGCAGGTACTGTTCTCCGTCAATCCACCCGCTGAGGAGAAGATTTTCACCCGGGTAGGATGCTATAGAGACAGCAGATTTCGCTTCAAAGGCCGGACTGTTGACAAACATCGCAGCGCTTGTTTCCGACATGCCATACCCGACCGGGTGTCGAGGGTTGATCCGGATCCGGAGCAGCGATCCCGGGACAAAATATTCACTTCTCGGCAAATCGCGCGTCACTTCCGTGACGCCCAGATCCCATTCTCTCACGGGGAGTTCTCCGGAGGCGCCCAGAAACACAAGTGTACCGCCACGCTCGGCAAAGCGTCTTAGATTTCTTAAGCCTTCCTGGCCAATGCCCCCCCTGAATGGCTCGGGATAAGGTTCCGACAACCCTTTTTCGATTCCCTGCGCCGACTCGTCGGCAAAGAGGATGACATCGAACTCCTGCAATTCCCCTTCGCGAACGTCTCCGTCCCGGAGAGTGGTGTATGGGAACTCATGCTGCTCCAGGATCCAGCGTGTCCAGCCCTCGTCCCTGGACGGGTTGTAGCTTTGATAAAGACCGATCGCGGGTTCGTGAATCCTCTGCCATGCAAGCTGCGGCCATTTCTTCACCTGGTGAACGGCCAGGGGAAGGTCCTTCAACAGATCCTGCAGGTCCGACTGCTTACCCTCGCCGGCCCTAGCCATCAGGGTGCCCACCGGAAAGGGGTGGTCGCCAACTCGAAATCCATAGGTCGCCCAGTCCAGGCGGTGTCCATGGCGAAGCAGACGGTTCGCGAGCCTGGCAAAGGCATTGTTCTGATGCGAAAACAGCCAGTATTGACCAGCGCCCGAGCGGGTGCCCGAAGGTCTCGTTGAGGGGTCGTGGCGGGTGACCGGCACGACCATCGGGGCATCGATCCGGTAGACTTCGACACCCAGTTGAGTGCCCAGGGTGTGAGCAGTGACGTCGTAGGGTCTCTCAAGTGGTCCGCCCGGGTACCGTCTCAGCTCCGGATACGCCTGAATCTCGAGCATGGTCTTGGCGAAAGAGCTGTAAGGCTGCCGCAGGAAAACCACAAAGTCCCCGCTTTCGAACCCGTTGCCGTTTTCCCGACAAAAGGGTGGTGAAGAACAGGCCTCTGTCTGAACCTGAAAGCTCTCCGCGGCCCGGTGAACCTCGACCGATCCAAATTCCAGAGTCTGGAGAAGGTCGTGAAGGCTCTCGGGATCTCGCTGTCGTGCCGGGATCACAAAGGCGTAGGGGCTGGTTCGCTCAACAGCGTTGAGCCCTATCTGGAAGAAATTCCGGAGCCACCGGGTGCGGTTTCTTGCCCCGTGAAGGAGACACGCCTGCAGCGCTACCTTCTGATCCTCAACGATATCCCGAAGCCGCCACTCTCCACCCGGCCACGGTTCGGGGAAGTTCCAGCTCGGCCGGGATGCGTGGTAGTTGTGCCCCTGGCCCAACTGCTCGGGAGATACGATTTCCGGGGTCGCCAGGCGGGCCGAGGCCGACTCGGAAAGGAGTCGTACTCCGGCATGGTAGTGCTGGTACGCCCGGGCCGGAGTAAACGCATCATAGATCGCGTTGGTCACCACGCCCTTGCGGCCCGACGCGACCAGGGCGGAAAACATGAATCCGCCGATATCGATGATCTGGGCCTGAATGAGCGGGTCGACGTTTTGGTCGATCGGGTCGATAAAGGGAGGAACGAAGATGCGCGCTGAATGGGATCCCATCTGGTGAACGTCGTACACTATCTGAGGGTGCCACCGATTGTGGATCTCAGCGATGGCGATGCGGGTTTCCTTTTGCGTGAACATGTACCAGTCCCGGTTGTTGTCGTGCCCGACGTACTTCTGGTAAAGCCTGGGCGGGGGCAGCCCCTCAGCAGGTGTGCCCAGGGTACTTCGGTACCAGTTCACAACAATATTCACGCCGTCGGGATTCAGAGAAGGCACGAAGAGAAAGATAACGTTCTCCAGAATCTCCCTCGTTTCCGGGTCATTTCGGGACGCCATTTCCCAGGCAAATTCCATGCTCATCTGGGAAGAAGCGACTTCGGTGGAATGTATCCCGCAGGTGACGAGTACAACCGTCTTCCCTTCCCGAATCAGTTCTTCAGCACTTCGCTCTACGCTGCGGGGATCAGCCAGCCGCTCTTGAATCCGACGGTAGTCGTCGAGCCTGGCGAGATTCTCCGCGCTGCTGATCGTGGCCAGAAGAAAGGGATTGTCCTCGGTGGTTCGACCCAGCTCCTGCACCAGAATGCGCTGACTGTGTTGGCCCAGCAGGTGAAAATAGGAGGAAATCTGCTCCCAATCGGCCAGTTTGCGGTCTGTCCCAACCGGAAACCCTAGAAACTGGTGGGGCGTCGTAATCCCGTCGGCCGCAGTCAGGGTTGCGCCCGTCAACAGAACCAGGACCACCGCCAGCTTTCTCATCAGACACCTCTTCACCATTCTACGCCGCGATAGTAGGGTAAACGAAGGCCTGCCGCCAGGCCCAGCCGGGGCCGACGGAAAACAGCCAGAGGGCCTGAAACGCGCGCGCAAGGCCCGCCTCAATCATAGTCGGGCTCGTTTACGAAGAAGAAGAAAACCAGGCTGGCCGCCAGTGTCAGCCCTGCGGTCAGGGCCACCACCCCCGCGAATCCTGCCCAGTCGAAGAGATACGAGGCCGCCAGCACGGAGCCGGAAATCCCCAGTTGTGAAAAACCGTTTCGCAAACCCAGAAAGGCTCCTCTGAGGCCGGCCCCCGATAACTCTGTCTGCATGGCCTGAAGAGCGGTCTGGCGGGCAGCCGCCAGCAGCATGAGACAGAAGAAAAGGACGAAAAGCCGTACCCCCCAGCCACTGGCGGCAACGAAAAGGAGAGGAAACACCTGCAGGGTGTTCGCAAACAAGAAGACGGTTCGCTTGGAGAGACGATCGCTCAGCCAGCCTGCAGCGGGCGCACCCACAACAGATGCCGCACCCGTCACCATGAACAACAGGGTGATCTGCCCCGGCCCCAGGCCCAGCCCCGCAATAAACGCCAGAAAAGCCAGTGTCGCACCGGAGGTGAGAAAGGAGACCAGCAGGGAACCCCTCATTCCGGAATCTTTCAAAAAAGATCCATAAGACCCCCATCCTGCCGCTCCCCTCCGTCGATCCCGTTGCCTGGCCGGAAAAGCCAGAAGTGAGAAAAGCATGGCCGGCAGTGCCAGAAAAACAATCCCCAGAAAGCCGCTCTGCCAGTGAAAGCGCTCGGCCACCTGCACGCTGATCGGAATCCCCAGAATGAGGGCCGCGAAATGGGCGCTCAGAAGGACGCCTACCGCCCGGCCCCGCTCTCGGTAGGAAAACCAGTCACCGACCAGACCCGCCGTGCACACCGAGAGCAGGCCGCCGGCAATCCCTGCGGCCGCGCGCAGCAGCAGGAGTCCCTGGAAGGAACTACAAAACTGTGTGGCGATGGACGTCGCCGCCAGCAGCAGGATTCCGGCCCGCAGAAGGCCCTGGCGACCGCTCCTGTCGCTGAGTGGTCCCAGAACCAGGTTGGCGACCGTTGCTGAGAGCGCGTAAGCACTGAACAGCAGGCCCAGGGTCGACACACCGGTCCCCAGGTCCCCGCTCAACCGGGGGATGAGCGGGATCAGCAGCTGGTTGTCAACCGTGGCGGTAAAGATAATGAGAAAGAGACCGGCCAGGATGGAACCGCTGCGGGTGGAGGTTGAGGACATGGACCGGGCTTCTTTCAGGCGCCCGTTCTCCCCAGCTGCGCATCCGACGGGCGAATATAGTTGGCCCGTATATCCGCAACCGGCCCGGCTTCCCCGGCCCTGGCTGCGGCCAGCCGGATCAGCGCCGACAAGAGGGGCGGTTGCTCCGCCACAAGACGACTCTCGGGACGGGACTTCCGGATGACGTCCCGATAGACAACCGCTCCGGTTCCAACAAACAGTGGATTCATGTGGCTGGGAATGCTCTCGAGCCAGGCCCCCGGTTCCCCCACCCGTTCCTCGACCGGGACTTCTGCCACCGTGTCCCTCCAGGAGTAAACGGCACCGAAAATCTGATCACGCCTGGCATCCAGCATGGGAGCTACAGTGTCATCGTGCCCTTCAAAACTATACGCCAGCGCCTCCAGAGTCGAAATCCCCAGCCCGGAGATTTCCCGGGACTGACCGATGGCCTTCACGACAGCCAGACCGATTCTCACACCGGTGAACGATCCCGGTCCCGTGGCCACGGCCAGGAGATCGATCTGCTCGAGGCTTGCTTTGAGCTGTCCCAGCAGAAAGTCGGCCATGGGAATCAGGGTTTCGGAGTAGCGCTGCGGAGTGCGCAGGAGAACCGCCCCCTCCAGCACGCCGTCCACACCAAGGCCCACTCCACCCAGCTCTGTTGTCGTGTCGACCGCCAGTATTCTCATTGCGCCTAGCCACAACAGCATACCTGCCGGGGAAGCCGGGTTCCTAGTGTACTGTCCGGAAAGTTATTGTAGTTAATAGTCAGGGTACTTTTCTATCCTTGGGCATGGCAAGACCACATATTCGACTCGATCTACCCCAACAACACAAAGCAATTCTACAGTCCTGGCTGCGGGCCTCCAACACCAAAAGAATCCTCGCCGAGCGAGCCCAGATGATCTTACTGTGCGGGGACGGACTCACAGCAATTGAGGTCTCCCAAAGGCTGTCCAAGCGCCTGGGCAGCATACAGAAGTGGCGAAAGCGCTACCTTGAGGTGGGGCTATCAGGGTTGGAGGATCAGCCCCGTTCGGGTCGACCACGGCGACTATCGCCAGCGAAGGTACGAAAAATTCTCAAGGCCACCGTGCAGACCATCCCCAGGGAATCGACTCATTGGAGCCTGCGCCTCATGGCAGAGTATGCCCAAGTCAGCAAACATCAGGTGACTGAAATCTGGAAAGCCGCAGATCTTAAGCCCCACCGGATTCGCTCTTTCAAGATCAGCAACGATCCTGATTTCGCCGAGAAGGTGATCGACGTGGTGGGCCTGTACATGGACCCGCCCGACAACGCTTTGGTTTTGTCTGTAGACGAAAAAACTCAGATTCAGGCTCTGGACCGAACCCAGCCCATGCTTCAGCTCAAACCCGGGCAGGTCCAACGCAGAACCCACGATTACAAACGCCACGGGACGGCCAGTCTGTTTGCCGCCTTCGACGTGGCCACCGGTGAAGTAATGGGCCGAATCACGAAACGGCATCGGGCCATAGAGTTTTTAGCCTTCTTACGTCAGATCGAGCAAGTCGTCCATCCAGATCTGGACGTTCACCTCATTCTCGATAACTCGAGCACTCACAAGACCCAGAAAATCCGAAACTGGTTCCTACGACGCCCACGTTTTCATCTCCACTTTACTCCTACCAGTGCTTCCTGGTTAAACGCTGTCGAAACCTGGTTTTCACAGCTTGAGCGGCGTTCCCTTTACCGCAACTCTTTCACTAGTGTTCAAGAGTTGAGGAACGAAATACGAAGATATATTCGAGTGCATAACCAACACCTGGCCAAGCCCTTTAAGTGGCGGGCCAACGCTACTTCGATCTTAGACAAGGTCGAAAGAGCTCAAAGATCCATCGATCAATGTTAACAACAGGAATTTCTCGGACAGCACACTAGCCCACGGAGCTTTGTGCTCGGTAAGAGGTCACGACGCGCTTACTTCGTGCGCGCTACTGTTCTTGCCCTCTACTTTAAGATGTAACACCTTAGTTGTTAACTATTAAATATCTATAAACAAATGATTATATGTGATTACTTGCCGCTGATTGGTGGATCGAGACGGGGTCACCTGAAACTGCTAAACTTAAATCAGGAGATGGCGTCGACTACCCCCATGATGCGGCAGTATCTTGACATCAAGAAGCTGCATCCCGACAAGTTTCTTTTCTTCCGTCTGGGGGATTTCTACGAGATGTTTTTCGAGGACGCGATCGAGGCCTCGAGAGTCCTGGAAATTACTCTGACATCGCGCAACAGGGACAAGGCCGGCAATGCGATTCCCATGTGCGGTATTCCCTTCCATGCCATTGACGCGTATCTGACCAAGCTTCTCAAGCAGGGCTACAAAGTGGCCATCTGCGAGCAAACCGAAGACGCCCGCAAAGCCACAGGTCTGGTGCGACGTGAGGTCACCCGTGTGGTCACTCCCGGTACAACCGTTCAGGAAGGGGTCCTCGACGCGGGTGAGAACAACTATGTGGCCAGTCTGCTGGAGATGGAAGGATCGGTCGGAGCCGCCTTTCTGGACGTTTCAACCGGAGAATTCTGGCTCAGCCAGGAAGAGGGCCCCGGGGCCTGGCCGGCCACCCTCGGCCACCTGACCCATTTTGGTCCCGCGGAACTGATTCTGCCCGAGCAGTTTGCCGACCAGTATCTGTCGAAAATACCCCATGAGGTTCGCAGCGGTGTGGTGGACACGAGGCAACCCGACTGGACGTTTCACAGCGACTACAGCCGCCGGGCTCTTCTCGACCACTTCGGGGTGACGACGCTGGAATGTTTTGGAGTCAACGGAGAAGACGCAGCCGTGGCAGCCGCAGGCGGTCTCCTCGGCTATGCCCGGGAAACGCAGAAGACCTCGCTCGCCCATATCGTCTCGCTCCGGCTCTTCGAGCCGAAACGCTACCTGAGATTGGATGAAACCACGGTTTCAAACCTGGAACTGGTCCGGGGCATCGACGGAAACCGGAAATGGACCCTGCTCGCAACCCTTGACCGAACCCGCACCGGGATGGGAGCTCGCCTGCTGCGCAGCTGGGTTCTGCGACCCTCGACGGAGCGGTCCGAGATCGACTCCCGCCTGGACGCGGTGGAAGAGCTGACAACCTCGTCCGTCTCCAGGGGCAGGCTGGGAAGCCTGCTCGACCAGGTATACGACATCGAGCGGCTGCTGGGTCGCGTAACTCTCGAGACCGCCCATCCCAGAGATCTGGTGGCCCTGGCTGCTTCGTTTTCCGTCCTTCCTGACCTTTCAGCAGCTTTGCAGTCCTTCCGGGCCCGGCTCCTGCAGCCCTCTTTCGACTGCCTCGAAGATGTCCGCGCCTTGCTGGAGGAGGCAATTGACCCGGACGCTCCCGTGTCGCTCCTGGATGGCGGCGTGATCCGTTCCGGCTTCGATGAGAGCCTCGACGACTTGAGAGGGATCGCCTCCTCCGGGAAGGGGTTCATTGCGGCACTGGAGACGAAAGAACGGGAACGAACCGGAATCTCCAGTCTGAAAGTCAAATACAACCGCGTCTTCGACTATTTCATCGAGGTCACCAAAGCCAACCTGGACCAGGTCCCTGAGGACTACTTACGGAAGCAGACCCTGGTCAATTCCGAGCGCTTCATCACGCCCGAACTGAAGGCGCACGAAGAGAAGGTCCTGGGCGCAGAAGAGAAGATCCTCGAGTTGGAGAGAGAACTCTTCCGGAAGGTGCGGGCCCAGGTGGGTGCAGAGGCGGTCAGGATTCAGGAAACGGCCACGGCTCTGGCTCGTCTGGACGTCCTCCTTTCCTTTGCTGAGGTGGCTCAGAGCCGGCGCTATGCTCGTCCCCTCCTGGACGACTCCCGGGAAATGGTCATTACGGGAGGATGGCACCCGGTTCTGCAGCAGTTGACCGAGGAGCCCTTTGTCCCCAACGACCTGGTCTGTAACGACACTTCCGATCAACTTCTGATTCTGACGGGTCCCAACATGGGAGGAAAGTCGACCTACCTGCGCCAGAATGCCTTGATCGTGATCCTTGCGCAAATGGGGTCTTTCGTGCCTGCGGAGGCGGCCCGTATCGGGCTGGTGGACCAGATTTTTACCCGCGTTGGAGCGAGTGACAACCTGGCCCGGGGGCGTTCGACGTTCATGGTCGAGATGATCGAAACCGCTCATATCCTGAACACGGCTACACCCAGGAGCCTCGTCCTCCTCGACGAGGTGGGGCGGGGCACCGCCACCTTCGACGGCCTTTCTCTGGCCTGGTCGATTGCCGAGTTCCTGGTCACCGAGCCCGAACGTCGGGCCCGGACTCTGTTTGCCACCCATTATCATGAGCTGACGAAGCTCGAATCTCTCTATGAGGGCGTCAAGAACTACCGGGTTACGGTCCGGCAGTCAAAGGGGGAGATTCTCTTCTTCCACCGGGTTTTGCCGGGCGTTGCCAGTCGCAGTTATGGAATCGAGGTGGCCCGTCTGGCTGGAATTCCCACACCTGTCCTGGAGCGGGCACACGAGATTCTTTCCCGCCTGGAGCGCAAGCAACTGGACATTTCGGGCCAGAAGCGCTCCAGCTCAACCCATCAGGTTCTGGAGGAGCAGCAAAAGCAGCTCTTCTGACGCGTTTCACACTCTCCCGTGCCGTCGAGTCCAGAACCTATAATGGGCGCATGAGCACAACACCCGATGCAATTCAGAGCCGCAGTGACTTTGGACTTGGACAGCGCGTTGCAGAAGAGACCCGTCACAGGCTCCTCAACCAGGATGGCACGTTTAATGTCGCCAAACGAGGACTCCCTTTTTATCGATCTCTGAGCCTCTCCCATGACCTGCTCTTCATGCCCTGGTGGAAGTTCTATACCTGTCTTCTGGCCGCTTACCTGGTCTGCAACCTGGTCTTCGCAAGCCTTTTCTTCTGGCTGGGTCCCGACTCTCTCGAGGGCCTCAACCCCCAGTCCGGCCGGGAGCTCTTTTTCGGCGCCTTCAACTTCAGCGTTCAGACCTTTTCCACCATCGGCTACGGCGGCATCACCCCCCGGGGCACCGCGGCCAACCTGCTGGTGGTGGCGGAAGCGCTGGTTGGATTGCTGGGGCTCGCTCTGGCAACCGGCTTTCTCTTTGCCCGTTTCTCCCGTCCCGGCGCCAAGATTCTGTTCAGCCGCCAGGCCGTCGTCGCCCCTTATCGGGGCATCCGGGCCCTGCAGTTTCGAATTGCCAACGAACGAAACAGCCAGGTGACGAACGTCGAGGCAACGTTCGTATTGAGTCGCCGGGAAACGGTCAGGGGGCGAAGTGGCCGACGCTTTCATCCCCTGAAACTGGAACGGGACCAGGTGATGTTTCTGCCCCTCCACTGGGTGGTCGTCCACCCGATCGATGAGGAGAGTCCTCTCTACGGTCTCAAACAGGAAGATCTGGCGGCCTGCGATGCCGAGTTTCTCGTCCTCCTGACCATGACGGAAGAGACCTTCTCCCAGGAGATTCACGCGCGTTCCTCCTACAAGTTCCACGAGGTTGTGTGGGTGGCACGCTTCGCCGACATGTTCCTTCGCGACGAAGAGGATCACAGCCTGCTTTCCATAGACCTGGGCCGGCTTCACCAGATTGAAATGGCCTCCATGGAGGGCTAGCCCGCATAGATCACCGATTTGGAAATGAAGGTGATTTTGGCAGGCCGGAACGGTTTTCTGAGAGTTTCGCTATCGATCCGGTCCAGGTCGAGTGATGCGGTGGTGTGGATGGTCGTGAATGGAGCGTTTTTCGGGTTCGGAAGAGCGTGACGGAATGTATTCAGGCAGAGCTCGGCCTGAGCGATGGAACGATTTCGTTTTTGGGGGCGTTTGATCGGGACAGACCTCAGCAGCGCAGAGGAATGGCCTGGAGGTTTCGAACGACGGCAGCGAAGACCTCGCTGTAGGGATAGGCTTCCGACATGGAGATCCAGACGTGGCGGACCGTGAGGCGGGCCTGGGCGCCGATCTTGAGGAGCTTCAAGCGAATCGTCTGACACTGAGCGCGAGCCAGGGGGGTCTGCTTCAGTCCGAGACGACGCAAGGCGTGCATGAGCATGTAGGCGGCGGAGGACAGATACAGCCGGAGTTGATTGGCGCGCATCGTTGCCGCGCTGGTCCGGTCGGCGAACAGACCCAACTGCTGTTCTTTTATGCGGTTCTCCATGTCGCCCCGCGCACAGTAGAAGTCTTCGTAGAGCGCGCGGGCCCCCAGGCGTTCCGGCGACAGGGAGGTGACGACGAATCGGGGATTGGCGCCTTTGTCCAGGAACTCGGCCTTGCCGACGACGCGTCGCTCCGAGGTCCAACTGTGGCGAGTCCGGTAGCGGAAATCCTTGAACACCCGCGCCGGTCGCCCGGTGGCGTTGAACTCGGCTTCGGCCTGAGTCATCGCTTCGGCGCTCTCTGACTTGAGCCGATCATTGTTGGCCAACCCCATCACGTAATCCACGTGATGGTCTTCACACCAGCGGAGCAAGTCATCCCGGCAAAAGCCCGAGTCGGCCCGGATGACGATCGAGACCTCCGGCCAGCTCTGCCGAATCCGGCCGACGATCCGTTCCAGTTCCTCCACCGATCCCGCGGCCCCATCGATATTGGAACACCGCAACCGGGCGCACAGCAGATGCTCCCCCGAGAAGATGTACAGCGGGAGATAACAGTAGTGGCGGTAGTAACCGTGAAAGAACCGGCCTTCCTGCTGGCCATGGATCGGGTCGTCGGTCGCATCCAGATCCAGCACCATCTCCTCGGGCGCCGATTCGTGGGACTCCACGAAGGCATCCACCATCCAGCCGTCGATCCGGTCCGGGTCCATCGCGATCTTCTTGTACCGCTCCTGCTCATCGACCTCGGCGCCGGTCAACTCCAACCGGTTCAGCGTACACCTGCCCGCCAGCGCCTTCCCCCGATCTGAGGCCTGCCGCCGCCTCTCCCCCAACGGATCGGCCTTATTCACCGCCACCGCCAGCATCGGATCGGTGCGCAACTGATCATGATCGTTCAGATCCTCGTACCCCAGACAGAGTCCGTAGATGCGCTGCCCCAACAACTCCTCGACCGTGTGTTCGATCAACCGCGGATCCCGGTGATCCCTGAAACACTCAGCCAGTCCGGCGATCAGACCCGTCCCCCTCTCGACCTCTCGCAACAGCAGCACCCCTGCATCGGAGGTGATCTTCCCGCCGTCGAACCGCGCCTTCACTTTGCGTTGAAATAGTCCGTGAAATTCGAACCTGGCTTGTTTACACTCTGTTCTCATAAGGGCCGCCTCCGTTTGCGTGTGAAAACGTTCATTCAAAACGCTTTATACCAAACAGGGCGGCCTTTTCAGGTCCTATCGGTGATCTATGCGGGCAGCAGCCCGTGCTATTTGCACCACGGACTGCTAGCAGCCACCGCGCCCTTCTGCTAAGGTCGCAAGGAGACTCTCGCTGACCACTTCGGGCCCTGCAGCGCAATTGACCTCATGCGAATCAGGCACCTCATCTGGATCTTCCCCCTCCTGGTTGTGGCCGTCGTCTCCATTCTTCACCAGGCCGGCGCCTCGCGGATCACCCGAATTCTCTTGAAGAAGAGCCTGGCGCGACAGTACGGCGTGTCGGAAACCACAGTCGAATCCTACGCCCGTCGACTCCCTCTCGGATGGCAGGTGGGCGACCAGATCGCACTCGAACCCGACCCGCACCATCATGCCTGGACTGCCGGAGTTCAAGCGGTCGACGACGAGGGCACGGGAGTCGTTCTCACCTTCGCCCACATGGGCGACGGGGACTTCCCGGGCCAGAAGGCACCGCTCCAGACCGGCTATGTCATGGTCAACAACTCCGGCCAGCCCGCCGCCGGCGAGATTCATTTCTTTGGCAACGACGGTGGACCGCTGGAACTGACCGTGGACGAAGTCGTGGGCTCGAGCTTTCCTTTCGCCTTGAACCCGGGCCAGATCAAGCGCCTCACGACCGACGGAGTCGGCGAATTGAAGGAGGGCTGGGCGCGCGTTCCGTTCGGATCAGCCCATCGTCGTCACTTCTAATTTCGGGGCCTTCCGGGAAGACGGCAGCGTGATTACCGACGTGGGGGTGGGGGAATCCGAGCTGGGGACCGAATTCACGATCTTTGCCGACACCATCGGCAGCAACGATACCGGGGTTGCCGTCTCCAACCCGGATGATGAACAGGCCCTTGACATCGAGATCACTCTGCGCGATGCCGCCGGAAACGACGTCGATCAGGAGATGCTGCACCTGGAAGCTCGCGGGCATCTGGCCGCCTTCCTGGGGCAATTGTTCCCCGATGTCGGGACCATCAATGAATTCGAAGGGACGGTCGTCCTGAGATCCACCACCCCGCTGGTCGCAGGACCTCGATCCCGGGTTTCAGATCTTCCCCAGGGCGATGTCGCACTGCAACCCTTCGCGGGCCTGACCCTGCGCATTTCCAGTCTCGTCTTCACGTCGGTCCCCATGGTGCCTCCCCTGCCGCCCGGCGCCGAATTCACCCGCATGGCTTTTCCTCAGGCTGCCGACGGTGAGCTGGGGGACTTCAAGGTCTCCACCACCCCCGTGTTGTTCAACCTGACCGACCAGGAGGCGACGGGGCTGATCGAGTTTTTTAAGGGAGACGGCTCCGACAACGAGGTTCGTGTGGGAGGTGTTGCCATGTCGGCCATTCCCTTCCAGATTCCACCGGGAGGTGTCTTTCGCGTGGACACCGACGGTGTGGGCGAACTGGCCGTCGGCTGGGCCCGCGTCGCCATGGACCGTCCCCTGGCCGGTGTCGCCATCTTTACCATCAGGGATGCAACAGACACGATCGTGGCGGCCGTGGGCGTCGACTCGGCCGCGTTGCGCCAGAATTTTGAGATCCTGGCCGATACCACACGGCTCTTCGACACCGCGCTTGCCCTGGTCAACCCCCTGGAGGCGGAAAAGGGTAGTGAAGAGGATCCGACCGTGGCCAGAATCTCGCTGCGGGACGGGAATGGACTCCTGCTGGGCACCACGGAAATCGAGCTCCTGGCTCGAGAACACACAGCCTTGTTCGTGACCCAGCTCTTTCCCGATGTGAAGGGAATCGACGAGCTGGATGGACGGCTGCAAATCTCGGTTGCGAGCAGCCAGGATTACGTGGCTGCACTTTCCCTCCGGTCCGCTCAGGAGAAGTTGACCTCGGTACCCCTCTTTCTGGAACAGCATCCCTTTGCTCCCACCTTGCTTTTCGAGTTCGCCCAGAATCTGAAAGGGACGTCCCCTGCCGTCAGGCTGACACTTCACCAAAACGACCGCGACACCGCCCTGGAGTTCGTCAGCGCCCGGATCCCGGGGGTTCAGCTCTTGACTGAGAACTTTCGGGGAGGCGAGCAGTTTGGTTCCGGCTATCTGAACAGTCCTGCCCGCAGTGTTCTCCTGGTGGCCGGTGAAGTGGTTTCTACCGCAGGAGTCGACGATTCGGTCGCCTTCACCTTGATCAACGAAAGTACCGATGACGGGTTCAACATACAGGCCAACGGCACCCTCCTCGACGACGGTGAGGGAGGACTCCTCTTTGATCTCCAGTACCTGGGGAAAACTCCCAACACCTTTGTGGGAGACGACGCCGACATTGTCATTCATCTGGGTGAGGATCTTTTCAGGATTCCAGATGAGGCCAGCACCACGGTTCATTCTGAGTTTGTTTCCGTGTCCAGGTCGATCGCGGCCGAGCAACGGATGCTCCGCCGCACCGAAGAGTCTCTCGACTTTATGGACCCGGATCCCCTTCTGGCCAACCTGGAGTCCCTGGTCCCCAACCTCCTGGTGGCCGGGGAGAGTCTTAGAATGGCCGGCAGCAATTTCGGGGAAATGCCCGACGTGCTCTTTCCTGGTAAGGAGCTCAAGTACCGGGCATTCCAGCGCGAAGACGGTTCCTGGGGAGTCGTCGTCCCCCCCCGGCTTGATTGGCGGCCGCGTGCGGATCGACAACGGCCAGGGCCCCGGCAACGGATATCTGGTTGAGAGCCTCTACGGACCGGTTCTGGACTTAACGATTGATTCGGCCGGCGCCAGCCCGTCCACTGCGGGAACGGAAAACTTTCGTTTGACCTTTACTCAGGACAACAGTCTCTACCCCATGGTTCGGTTTCAGGGCAGCCTCCTGATCGACAGTGCTTCTCTGGGGGATCTCTCGGTCGATCAGATGGTGGGCACGATCCAGGGCTTTAATGTGAACGCGACGCTGTTCGTAAAGGAAGTGGAGCCGGATCGTGTCGTCTTGGACATTCTTTTCAATCTGGAGAATTCCTCCGAGGGAACGATTGTACTCGAGGTCGTGGAAGAGGACGGGGTGAAGCTTCTGCACCTGGACCATCAGACCGAATTCTTCCCGGAGGGGATTTCCCTTCTCTTCTTCAGATCCATTTTTGAGGTTGTCTTTACGGGCCTGCCGGTCACGTTTCCGGCTCCGGGGAACCCGGTGTTTGCGACAGCCAAGACCACCTCCGGCGTGACCGGCGCAGAGGGGTTGGACTCAGTTCTGACCTCGTTCACGACTGATGTGTTCCTGGTCGAGGAGCAGCCATGAGTTCTTTTTTTCCGGAGGCCCGGCTGGTCATCCTGCTGACCGTCTGTGTCTTGACGATTCCCGGACCAATCTGGAAATTCTTCGTCGAGGGGGAATGTGAAGATTGTGAGGCGCTGAATCAGATCGAGCTCTCCAAGAACGTCTTTCGGCTTGTTCCCGGCCAGTTGGAAGATTTTACCGCCCGGCTGGTTGGAGGCCAGGAAGGAACCTGGACCCTTTCCTTCCCCGCCATGATCCTCCCCGAGGTTCGCGTGATTCTCAGGGAGCCACGGAAGGGAAACGAGGTTGCAGGCCAGGTCAGCGCTGCCCAACTGACCTCCCTCGAACCCGGAAGGAAGAAGGGACCCTGGTTCTGGGACATCATTGCGATCTGGAAGGACGAAACCGAAGGTACCTTGAGCGACACCAAGCAACTGAAGGTTATTCCTGTTTTTCCGAAGCTGGTTGTGAACAGAGCCGGTGGTCTGGTCTTTGACATAACGACCATTGAAGTGAAGATTTCGGGAGACGATGCTGGAGCCTGCTCCTTCCTAGACGTGGAGCCGAACAGCCCGGAAGACGACCTAGGTCTTGAGATCAAGAAAGAGTTCAAGATATCGAAGGAGAACGAGCAATTGGCGATTGCCAAGGTCAGTCTGACAGAAACAGGAGAGGGTTTCGTTCGATCAGCACAAGCGGCAGGTATAGCCGCGGTCTTTGAAATCCGATTCTCGGCTAAGTGCGGCACTTACGATCTGGACGACAAGGAGGTCGACTTCCAGGCCTATTTGGCAGGCAGGAATTTTTGAGGTGGGGCGAGGGTCAAGACACCGGTCCGGGAGCGGTTGTCAAAGACCTGTGTTTTTCGTTTACATTCTTTTGCTGGCCGCCTCTTTCGGTCTCTACGGCCGGTCCATCGCTTTTCCCTTCCTGCGCTACGACGACACCCTCCTGATCGTCGAAAACCAGGCCTTCCTGCAGGACCTCGGGAACATCCCAAAAGCCTTTGCGCAGGATGCCTGGAACGTCCCCGGCCACCGCAGTTCGGAGAGCTACTACCCCGGATTATGCAAGAGATCTAAATTCAAGTGAGATGTGGGCCCAGAAAAAAGGCCGTAGCTCTCTGATATAAAAGGGTTTAGAGAAACAAAGACCCTAAACAGGAGCTACGGCAATGTCAAAAACAGTCTGCCAGAATACCCTGCCATTTCATAGCCACAGAAACATCACGGCTCGTTTTGATGGGGGGAGCCTCACTTCCGACGCAGGATGGTTGTTGTTTGGATCGCTGGATCGTCAACATCGATTGTGCGAGGGCTTCAGTTCCTGTATTTCGGAAAGTCGAGACCAACGCTACATTCGTCATGACCTGTTGAAGTTGATCCGACAACGAGTCTTGCAGATCGTGGCCGGCTACGAAGACTGTAACGACGCCGATACGCTGCGCTCGGATCCGATGCTCAAGACAGTCTGTGATCAGTTGCCAGAGAGCGATCCCGATTTGGCCACCCAGCCGACTTTCTCCCGCCTGGAGAACTCCGTCACCAAGAAGGATCTGATGCGTCTGAGCCGGTGGCTGCTAGGCCGTTATGTGCGCTCCCTGAAGAAGAGACGTCCCAGCAAGATCATCCTGGATCTGGACAGTACCGACGACCACACTCACGGCCAACAGGAGTTCTCCTTCTACCACGGGTATTACCGAAACCACATTTTGCATCCTTTGCTGATCTTCGATGCCGACACGGGAGACCTGGTCTGTGCCCTGTTGAGACCTGGCAACAAGGGGGCTGCCTCTCACATCGTGCCCATTCTGAAGCGAGTCGTGGAGGCCATCCGACAAGCAGTGGGGACGGATGTCGAGATTGAGATTCGGGCCGACAGCGGCTTTGCCACGCCTCGGCTCTACGAGTTCTGTGAATGTGAAGAGAATAAACTCCAATATGTCATCGGGTTAAGCCGAAACCCTCGCCTGCAGCGAGTGGTCGAGCCCCTGCTGGATTCGACTCGGGAAAGGTTCCTTGAGCTGGAGGAAAAACAGCGTCAGTTTGACGAGTTTCTTTATCGAGCCCACAGCTGGGATCGATCCCGTCGCGTCATTGTCAAAGTGGAGGTCGATCAGCGTGGGATCAATCGTCGCTTTGTAGTTACCAACCGGGACGATCTCTGCTCCCAATCACTTTATGACCACTACACAAACCGAGGGCAGACCGAGAACTTCATCAAGGCCTTCAAGAATCATCTGAGCATGGACCGACTCAGCTGTCATCGATTCCTGGCCAATCAGTTTCGACTCCTCCTGCATGCACTGGCTTACCAGATGTTCGTTCGCCTGCGCGACTATCTTCACGGAACCCCCTGGCACAAGCTCGAAATCGAAACCTTACGTCGTCGGATCCTCAAGATTGGGGCCCGGATCCGACAAACCACTCGACGCATCTGGGTCCATCTTTCCTCAGCCTTTCCCGAACAACCCCTCTTCCACCTCGTCTTGAGTCGCCTCAACTCCAGTTAGCTTTTCCCAGCTCCCCCGAAAAACCGCTTCCGACACTCATCCAGGCCCAGATCTGTCTGAAATTCACTCCCCAAACCACTCAGACGCCTCGCCAACCCATATCCTTCGCAAATCCGCCTGTCACACCTGCCCGCTTCCGAGTTGGGCCACTTCTCGAGTCGTTTTTCAACACCGAACTACGGTTCTTGCATAATCCGGGCTACCGGCCGCTTTACACCCTTTCCTTCATGCTCGATGTCCAGATGGCGGGGACCGACCCCGCCTTTTACCACCTCACCAACATTCTGCTGCACGGTGTGGCCACCTGTCTGGTATTTGCACGCCTGCTTCAACTGGGGACAGCCCTCTTTCCCAGTGTGGCGCTGGCGCTGTTCTTTGCGCTCCACCCAGCCTTCGTCTCGGTGGTCGCCTGGATTCCAGGCCGCAACGATTCCCTGCTGGCCGTCTTCGTTCTCGCCGCGGTGCTTTTCCTGGAACGTTACGCTCGCTCAGGGCAGCGGCGAAACCTGATCCCACATTTCGGGTTCCTGACTGCCTCCTTCTTCACCAAGGAGGCCGGCCCGATGTTTCCTCTTCTGGGATGTGTCTACCTGGTTACGATCGGTCACAAACGCCTCCCCTTGTCCCAAAAGCAGATCCTCCTGGCGGCCGTGTGGGCCGTTTTTCGATTCCTGGCCGTCTCGCCGGGCCAGCTGGGTCCGGGTCTCCTGGCCAATCTGGCCGACAACTGGATCCTCGCCATTCACTATCTGGGGAAAACGCTTATCCCCGTCCAGTTAGCCCTTCTTCCCACCCTGGCCGACACTTCCCTGCTTCCGGGGCTGGCGGCGCTGCTCGCACTGGGGGCCCTGGCGGTGCTAAGATGCTTTGGTCGCCCGCGTCAGGCTCTCTTTGGAATGAGCTGGTTCCTGCTCTTCCTGCTGCCCACGCTGGTCGTGCCGGTTCTGGTTGGTTTGGAACACCGTCTCTACCTGGCCCTGGCCGGGATCCTGATAATGGTGGCCGCCCTCGATTTCGTCGCAACAGCGTCGGCCACCAGGAGTGGGGTCGCTGTCACCACATTGCTGCTCCTGAGCGCGGGCGCATTGTGCTGGCAACGGATCTCCGACCTGCGGGACCGCGAGTCCTTCTGGGAGGCATCGGTTCGAGCCTCGCCCCACTCTTCGCTGGCCCTTTTCAACCTGGGGACCGTGCGCCTGCAGGCAGGCCAACTGAACGAGGCCGGCAAACTCCTGCGCGAAGCGCTCGATATCAACCCGGGCGAACCCATGGCAAACAACAATCTGGGGGTGCTCCACATCCGCCGCAAGCGCCCCCTCGAAGCCCTCCCCTACTTCGAGATGGAAGTCCGGGTGAATCCGGATTATGCGGACGCGTACTTCAATCTGGGCGCCGCTCACTGGGAACTGGGTCAGAGAGCCCAGGCAGTCGAACACTGGGAAAAGACTCTGGAGAAGAACCCATCTCACACACGGGCCCTCCGTTTTCTGGCCGACTATTATGCCAGGACCGGCGAGCTGCCTCGGGCTGCCGAGTACCTGCAGAGGCTGAATCCGTCGCCCGAGTGATTTCCTGTGTACCGAATCGGCCCCTCGCATCGGCTAAAGGAGTTCAACCTGTAACTTTGAACTTTCAACCCTGAACCAGGGCCCAAACCACTACTTGAACCGATACACAAGTCTCCCCCGGGTGAGGTCGTAGGGAGACAATTCAACCATGACTTTGTCACCGCGCAGAATGCGAATGAAATACCTTCGCATCTTGCCGGAGATGTGAGCCAGAACGACGTGCTCGTTTTCCAGCTCCACTTTGAACATGGCATTGGGCAGGGCTTCTATGACCGTACCAGTCACTTCGATGGCATCCGCTTTACCGCCCCTGGGGCCGTCAGCGGTCGTCCTCGCTGTGTTCCTCTTTTTCCTCTTTTTTCTTCTCCCCGCGCGCCAGCGCGGGCGGTACGGTCGTCTTGGCATTCACTCTCCTTCGTGGAGTCGATGCGGTCTTCCAGGAGGGTTTGAGGATTCGCATCTCCCGCCAAAACCCCAAAAACGGTTACCATAACAGGATTTATCGTCGAATTCCAGTTCAGAAAATGGAAAGTCCAGGGCTACCGGGGCACCAAAAGTTTCGAATGGCCTCGCCACCCCCGACTCAGCGCGACGCCGGGTTGCTCGCGTACCCCCGATACCTCGGCCCGGGCCGATCAGGGTCGCCTGCTAGCATCAATTCTGGGTATTTAGCTCGGGGCTGGACATGCGCTTTCTCCACACTGCGGACTGGCACGTCGGCAAGACTCTCCGGGGGCGGTCTCGCCTCGACGAACAGGAGCGGGTTCTCGCCGAGATCCTGGACATCGCCAGGAGAGAGCAGGTGCACTGCCTGCTGGTCTCTGGGGACATTTTTGACAGCTATGCGCCCTCCGCCGAAGCAGAGCGGATCGTCTTTCAGTTCCTGGCCGAGGTCATCGGGCAAGAAATGAAAGCTGTGCTGATCGCCGGAAACCACGATCATCCCAAGCGACTCGAAGCGCTGGCCAGGCTTGTTGAGCCGCTGGGGATATTCATTCGAACACGGCCCCACGGCGACAGCCGGGAATCAGTGATTGAGGTTCCCAATGGATCGTATTCGGCTCGTATCGTGGCTCTCCCCTTCGTTTCGCACTCTTCTCTGGTTCGGGCCACCCACCTGTTCGAGGGTACCGGAGAGGACGTGAAGACCTACGAAGAAGCCGTCAGGGCAATCCTCGGAAAGAGCAGTTACCAGCCTTCCCCGGATTCGGTCAATCTTCTGGTAGGTCATCTGCACATCTCGGAGGCCCGAACCAGCGGCCGCGAGCGATCCATGCACCTGGGTGCGCCCTATGAAGTGTCACCCCACCACCTGCCGACCGGATTGCACTACGTCGCTCTGGGACACCTCCACCAGCCCCAGGATGTCTCGGCCCCCTCGCCCACCCGCTACGCCGGATCAACCCTGCAGCTCGATTTCGGTGAGCAGGGTCAGGAGAAGCGGGTCGTGGTCGTCGACGCCACTCCGGGCCTGCCGGCTGAGTGCCGAAGCGTTTCTCTGCGGACGGGACGCCCTGTTTTCCAACTGGAAGGAACGCTGCCGGAGCTGCGGGATCTCCGAGATTCAGTGGGAGATGCCTTCCTGAAAATCACGCTCGAGGCACCTCGGTACGAACCTGGACAGGTACAGGAGGTGCGCGAGCTCTTTCCGGATGCGGTAGAGGTCCGACTGGCTGCCGCATCCCCGCAGGAATGCGTGCAGGAGCGGCGCATCGGGAGGCTCTCGCCGCAGGATATGTATCGCGAGTTCTACAAGAACCGGCAGCGTCCAAAGCCCCCCCGTCGTTTGCTCAAACGCTTCCACGAGCTCTATGAGGAGGCCACCGTTGAAACCGGTTAGTCTCAGGGTCGAGGGCTTTGCCAGCTTCCGCGAGCGCATTGAGATCGATTTCTCAAACCTCGACCTCTTTGCCATATCGGGTGCTACGGGCGCCGGAAAGTCCTCCATTATTGACGCCATGACGTTTGCCCTGTACGGGGCAACGCCGCGACTGGGTGAACGCTGCACGGCCGAGCTGATCCACCTTTCCAGCGACAGGGCCCGTGTTCTTTTCGAGTTTGCCGCAGGTGAGGACCTCTACCGTATTGCCAGAATCCTGCAGCGAGGCAAGTCATCGATCGTGAGCCGGCGGCACCTGGAACAGTACGTCGAGGGCGAGTGGAAAAGCCTGGCCAGTAGAAATCGGAATGTGCGGGACAAGGTCAAGGAGATCGTGGGACTTGATTTCGGCGGCTTCAACCGCTCCATTGTCCTTCCTCAGGGGCAGTTTGACCAGTTTCTGAAAGGAAACGCGGGAGAACGCAGAAAGATACTGTCTGACCTCCTGCAGCTCGATGTTTACGAGCGGATGGGGCGACTGGCCAGACAACAACAGCGCCAGTTCGAGGGTGAGATAGAACTGCTCGATCAGCAAATCCAGAACCGGCTCGCTGACATACAGGAAGGGACGATTGAACAACGGAATCAGAAGGTCGCAGAACTGGAGGAACAATCTCGGGCGATCCATCGAGACCTGAAGCAGCTGAGCAGCGCTGATCATCTGCTGCGGAAAACCTCAGTGGAGCGCGAACGAAAAAGTCACCTGGAGGCCCGGGTCGAAGATCTGGAGAAGGAATGCGCCGCACTGCGCGAGGATCTTTCCCGGGGAACGGATGCCGTCACTCACACAAACGGCCTGCTCGCCCGACTCGAGAAAGAACGAAGTGCCCTCGCCTACGACGAAAGATCCCACCTCAAGCTCCAGACCCTGGTTCCCCGCACCGAGGCCCTGGAGAATCTCAGGAAACAGCGACTCGGTGCCCAACAAGAATGGAGAGACGTTCGCCGACAGGTGGACTCTCTCGAGCAGCCGCTGTCTCGGCTCGACCAAAAAAGAGTCCAGGTAAAGAAAAGCCTGGCTGAGTGTGCCGGTGCAATCCTGGAGGCCGAAGCAGAACTGACTGAACTGCAGCAGACCTCCCGCGCCGCCATGGCGGTGTTTTTGCGAGCCGGGCTCGAGCCGGACCGGGCCTGCCCGGTGTGTACGCAAAAGGTGAGCCTGCTTCCCACCCCGACTGGATCCCGCGGTCACGTGAATCGGAGGCGACCGGAGCGGGCTCGGTCCGGAGTCGCTGGAATACACGACACCGGTTCAGAGGCGGATATTCTGGTAGCAACGGTTTCCCGCCTGGAAGGGCTACGACGCCTCATCCACAGCGAGACGGAACGCCAGTCGGATCTACGCCTGAAACTGGACGAACTGGAGCGGGCTCGACAAGAGGCCAGGCTGGCTGGTTCTCTTGCGAAACAGAGTGAGGTGGCCTGCCGGGAGCAGCTCACCCGCACCGAAGCCGAGCTCCGCGATCTTGAAAGCGACCTGCAGGAATGGTCGGATCTATCAGCCCTGCGGGCTGCCATCGAGGAGCAGGAGCAGCATCGCAGCGACTTCCAGGAGATGAGCCGGCAGCTGCTCATGCAGGATCAAACCCTCATCAAAGTCAAGGAGCGGGCCGACTCGACGCGGAAGCGGCTTCACGAAACCTTACGGAAGCTGGAGGACTGCCGGGATCGTCTTGGACAGGTCAATGGCTCCATAGCTGCCGGAAGTGAGGAGCTGGAGCGTCTCGTGGCGAGAATGAAACCGACCCGTGAAGAGGATCCCGTCGCCGTTCTGGAGCAGTGGCGCGGCCGCCTGGAGGCGCAGTTGACGGAGACCTCGGCAAAGCTGGGCCGGTTGCGGGAAAGACTGACAGCCGCCCGCAAGGTGAAGCGCGAGGTCCGGGAGCTTCAAAAGAAGAGAGCGAAGGTCCTTCGTGAGGAGCAGCTGCTCCGCCAGCTGGCCCTGGATCTCAAAGCCACTGAACTGGTGAGCTTCATACAGGAAGAAGCTCTGAGCCGCCTGGCCGCGGATGCCTCCGACCATTTTCACACCTCAGCTCGGGTCGCTACCGCTTCGCTCTCAACCAGGGAGACTTCAGTGTCGTGGATTACTGGAACGGGGAAGAGATTCGAAAGGCGGCCACTTTGAGTGGCGGTGAGTCCTTCCTGGCGTCGTTGTCGCTGGCCCTGGCTCTATCCGAGAGTCTCACCGGCTACTGCTCCACAACGAAACGGCTGCAGCTGGAATCGCTCTTTCTGGACGAAGGCTTTTCCAGCCTGGATCCTGAAACTCTCGATCTGGTCGTGGAGGGCATCGAAGCCCTGGCTGCCGGCGATCGCATGATCGGGGTCGTTTCTCACCTGCCCCAGCTCGCCAGGCGACTTCCCAGCCGGATTCAGGTCAGCAAGTCTGCAGAAGGCAGCACGGTCTGTGTGATGTAGCTTCCGGTGTGAGCGCTTTCTTCAGAGCATGTCCGAGAAGTGACGTCCCCCCGTTACTGATATGAAAGCGGCCCAGACGTCGCAGTTCTTCTGATATTCCGGATGCCGGACGATCGCTCCAGGTCCAGGATCGGTGCATGGGGAAATTGGTCAGCATTACCGCCTCCACCGCCAACAAGGAAGCCAGCACCGGCTCCACACCAAGTTGAAGAAGAAGGAACAGGGTCCAGAGCTGGATTCCCAGCCCGATTGCTGCCACGGAAAGAAAGCGGGTGTAGCGGCGTAACCAGCTGTAACTAAACACGTTCGAGGTCATAGAGCGTCCTGGTCGTTTGGGTCGTTGCGATCAGCAGAACCACGGTAATAACCAGAATCCCGACGGCTCCTCCTACGTCGAAGAGGAGAAAAGGGTAGCCGGCCACGGAAACCACCGGTTTGAACAGCACCACGAGGTTGCCCAGCGCCAACAGCAGCCTTAGTTCCGTGGGACCGAAGTAGAAAAAAGAGATGCGGAAGACTCCCAGTGTGTGTGTAGCCAGGTAGGAGTGGATCGAGAGCAGCAGATATGCGGCCAGCAGGGAAAAGGCCACGCGCTCGCTCATCAATCCCGAGAAGCCCAGCCCGACCAGGAGAAAAACTGCACCGAAGCTGTCGATCAGGTGATCCACGTAAAAGCCGTAGCGGGGTCGGAGTTTCTGTCGGTATCTGGCCAGGGTTCCATCCAGACTGTCCCCGAACCAGTTCAGGAACAGGCAAAAATTGACGACGTGCAGAAACGACGTCGAAGTCCCCGACAGGGCATAGGCCACCCCGGCTCCGGCCATCGAGATCAGGCCCAGCAGCGTCAGGTGGTCCGGTCCAATCGATTGGGGAAGGCGAGCCGCTATCCATTTCAGAACTCGGCTCTCGACTCGCGAAAGAAAGCCGTTCTGGATGCGTGTCTCGCTCTTTTTGTTTCCATCACTCAAAACGTTAATCCTTTCTGCCCCGCTTTAAAGCAAAAGGCGTGCCACTCTCGATTTTCGTCCCCTGCATAGGACGTAAGTGTCTCTGTATCAGTTATTTGAGAGAAGTTTGTTGAGCTGGTCAGCCGCTTGTCGACCGCCAAAGAAATGTTGCACCCGGTGCAACTCCTGGGCTCAACCGTCTACGCGTTGTCCTGATCGATCTCTTCGTCAGGGAACGTCGACACAACAGAATAACCACCATGGTCGTGGCCACCGGTCAGCACGAGGCTCTCGCAATTCAGCCAGGCGTGGGCCTCGAACTGCTTCTCCTCGCCCTTGCGTACGCCTAGAAAAAGAGTACTTGCCAGTTGGCGTCGTTGCAGCATCCGCTTTCCGGCAATGGCCTGAGCCAGGCAGTTACTCTTCCACGGCGTCAGGCGAGAGGCCACACGAATAGCCCAGCCCACGGTCTCTGCCTGCGCCAGACGCGAACCCGGCGCATATGAACCGCTCAGGTTGGCACGCAGCCCGGGGGCAATCCAACGGAAGGGGAGGCTCAGGACCATTCCTCTGGAGACGCCCAGCATGATCCAGGCCTCCACCAGCAGACTCTTCTCGCGCAACGGTAATTCGAGGAACCTCGCAAGCCGCTTCTGGCCCATATCCGTGCCTGGTTACTCCACCACGGTGACTTGCAGAGTCGTGAACTCGCCTGCCCCGCTTCCCTGCTCGATGGCGATGACGGCGATCTTACCGGTCTCGGCAGTCAGGCAAACCGTACCTCGAAAATCGGTGGTGTCGAAGCCCGGGAAGAGCTCGTCCAGGAACCTGGCCGTTCGGGCCATGGACTCGAGGTCCTGGATGCCGGCTGCGACGACGTTGCCTCCCTCATCCTTCAGGTCGAGGATCACACGGACCTTCTCATTGGTGGTATTGAGAACCGCCACGCCGGTGTTCACCGTTCCCTCCCGCCGCGCGGGGGCGATGAGTTTCGTTCCAGGGGCACTGGGACTCACTCCTGCGATTCCAATGCCGGAAAGAGCGAAACGAATGACACCCGAAAGATCGTGATCACTCGAGACCCACACCGATCCGGAAACAATGTCTCCCGTACCGGTCGTCGAAAATGTCGAGGAGCCCAGCGGGGGAATCTGAAAACTGCCATCTCCGGCTTCCAGCATGTCCGCGGGATCCAGCAGGTTGCCACCCGCATCTTTGAAGAGAAAAGAGCCCCCAAGTGTTCTCGAGCCATGCGGATTGTAAACCACGATGTCGCTGACCAGTGTCAGGGCTCCGCTCTGTCCGTTGCCGAAAGTGGCAAAGAGAGTTTCCACCAGCATATTCCGCTCGATCCAGTCGGTATATTCGGATAGGCGAGTGTAGACCCCGGGAAAGTCCGGGTCCGCACAGCCAATTCCGAAACTGGTGATACCGACCTGCACGAAGCCGGAACCCCCGCCGGCGAGTTGCTTGGCCTCTACCAGGAGCGGGGCGCCGCTGTCCGCAGCGCAAACATCGACACCCGGCGCGGCAGCGCAGACGTGCGTCTCGTTAATCTCAACCTGGGCCCCGGCATAGGCATCGACACAGTCCTGGTTGGAAACAACCATGGTTTCCGCTGCCTGCAGAATGCTTGGAAAGCTGGTGGGCTCGTCCTCAATATTGTCGTAACCGTCAGCACCCCAGCCTGTGATCGTTGCCGGCGTACCGGCGGGGACTGCAGCGTCACGGTTATAGTGCACGACAGGCTGGAGCGTAAGATCCGTGGCCAGCTTGAGAAGGGCGATGTCGGCCGTAACGGTCGGTGCATCCAGCCTTCCGTTGAAGTCTTCATGGACGATCATTCGCTCCACGTCCGAAAGATCGCCCTGGTTGGAATCCAGATCGGTCATGTTGAAAACCACGACGATCTGCTCGGGATCCATGAGGATGTTCGTGGGAAAGCCATCCGGATCGGTCACGACAACGCAGTGAGCAGCCGTAAGGACCCAGCTCGGCGCGATCAGAGTTCCTGCACAATACTGGGCAAGGAACTTGTCGTCCGGGGCAAAAAACGAATCCAGGGACGTCCGATCCATGACGGCCCCCAGGAATGGATAGGTGCTGATAAACGCAGGGTCACCCCCAATGATGAACTCTTTGCCGGGTTCCTGCTTTCTGTCGTCACCTTCGGCCGCAAGGACAGCGCCTGCCGGGCTCAACATAAAAATCATCAAGCAAATACGAAACATCTTCTGCTCTCCTTCGGGCGTTCTCAGCATTCTCAGGACATTTTACTCCACCCCCCCCTGTTTTGGATCCGGCGGGGCAAAGCCCCTACCACGTGAGACGAACGTTCGGAACATTTGGTTCGCACGATAGGGGCGTTTTCTGGCACAGTGGACGCCATGGCCCCTGTGGATGACGACGGCTGTATCGAGATCGAGGCAGGCACCCGCATCCCTTTTTCCGAGATTTCCTTTACGGCCGCCCGCAGCAGCGGACCGGGCGGACAACACGTGAACAAGGTCAGCACCAAGGTCACGCTGCTCTTCGACCTGACCGCCTCCGCCAGCCTCACTCCCGACCAGAAGGAGCGGCTTCGAGAGCGCCTCGGAAACCGGATCAACCGCAACGGCATCCTGCGTGTCAGCAGTCAGGAGTACCGCAGCCAGGCGCGCAACCGGCAGGCTGCCACCGACCGCTTTGCCGCCCTTATTCGCGGAGCACTGCAGCGGGAGAAGCCGCGTCGCCCAACGCGAAAACCCTGGCGCGTCAGGGAGACAAGACTGCGTCTGAAGAAGAAGCGTGGAGAACTCAAGAAAGGCAGGTCCGGAGTACCGCCCGAGGAGTTCTAGCCGCCATTTCTCACCGATAGGACCTGAAAAGGCCGCCCTGTTTGGTATAAAGCGTTTTGAATGAAAGACTTCAAAGCCAAACGGAGGCGGCCCTTATGAGAACAGAGTGTAAACAAGCCAGGTTCGAATTCCACCAACTATTTCAACGCAAAGTGAAGGCGCGGTTCGACGGCGGGAAGATCACCTCCGATGCAGGGGTGCTGCTGTTGCGAGAGGTCGAGAGGGGGACGGGTCTGATCGCCGGACTAGCTGAGTGTTTCAGGGATCACCGGGATCCGCGGTTGATCGAACACACGGTCGAGGAGTTGTTGGGGCAGCGCATCTACGGACTCTGTCTGGGGTACGAGGATCTGAACGATCATGATCAGTTGCGCACCGATCCGATGCTGGCGGTGGCGGTGAATAAGGCCGATCCGTTGGGGGAGAGGCGGCGGCAGGCCTCAGATCGGGGGAAGGCGCTGGCGGGCAGGTGTACGCTGAACCGGTTGGAGTTGACCGGCGCCGAGGTCGATGAGCAGGAGCGGTACAAGAAGATCGCGATGGACCCGGACCGGATCGACGGCTGGATGGTGGATGCCTTCGTGGAGTCCCACGAATCGGCGCCCGAGGAGATGGTGCTGGATCTGGATGCGACCGACGACCCGACCCATGGCCAGCAGGAAGGCCGGTTCTTTCACGGTTACTACCGCCACTACTGTTATCTCCCGCTGTACATCTTCTCGGGGGAGCATCTGCTGTGCGCCCGGTTGCGGTGTTCCAATATCGATGGGGCCGCGGGATCGGTGGAGGAACTGGAACGGATCGTCGGCCGGATTCGGCAGAGCTGGCCGGAGGTCTCGATCGTCATCCGGGCCGACTCGGGCTTTTGCCGGGATGACTTGCTCCGCTGGTGTGAAGACCATCACGTGGATTACGTGATGGGGTTGGCCAACAATGATCGGCTCAAGTCAGAGAGCGCCGAAGCGATGACTCAGGCCGAAGCCGAGTTCAACGCCACCGGGCGACCGGCGCGGGTGTTCAAGGATTTCCGCTACCGGACTCGCCACAGTTGGACCTCGGAGCGACGCGTCGTCGGCAAGGCCGAGTTCCTGGACAAAGGCGCCAATCCCCGATTCGTCGTCACCTCCCTGTCGCCGGAACGCCTGGGGGCCCGCGCGCTCTACGAAGACTTCTACTGTGCGCGGGGCGACATGGAGAACCGCATAAAAGAACAGCAGTTGGGTCTGTTCGCCGACCGGACCAGCGCGGCAACGATGCGCGCCAATCAACTCCGGCTGTATCTGTCCTCCGCCGCCTACATGCTCATGCACGCCTTGCGTCGTCTCGGACTGAAGCAGACCCCCCTGGCTCGCGCTCAGTGTCAGACGATTCGCTTGAAGCTCCTCAAGATCGGCGCCCAGGTCCGCCACACGGTCCGCCACGTCTGGATCTCCATGTCGGAAGCCTATCCCTACAGCGAGGTCTTCGCTGCCGTCGTTCGAAACCTCCAGGCCATTCCTCTGCGCTGCTGAGGTCTGTCCCGATCAAACGCCCCCAAAAACGAAATCGTTCCATCGCTCAGGCCGAGCTCTGCCTGAATACATTCCGTCACGCTCTTCCGAACCCGAAAAACGCTCCATTCACGACCATCCACACCACCGCATCACTCGACCTGGACCGGATCGATAGCGAAACTCTCAGAAAACCGTTCCGGTCTACCAAAATCACCTTCATTTCCAAATCGGTGATCTATGCGGGTTAGAGGCCAATTTACAAACGGTTGGCACCCTGATCTAATACAAGTTCTCAACGACCGGTCCGGGTTGTACGAAGCAACTCCCGGATCGAAACCACCACCACCTGCGAACATAGAACGGAGCATTCAATGATCAAATTGAAGCATCTCCTCTTTCTGGCCGGCCTGCTGGCGCTCATCGCCATCGCGACATCTTCCCTGGCTGCCCCGGACAAGCCCAATATCCTGGTCATCTGGGGAGATGACATCGGTCAGTCGAACATCAGTGCCTACACGATGGGCGTGATGGGCTACCGCACACCCAACATTGATCGCATCGCCCGCGAGGGAATGATTTTCACCGACTACTACGGTGAGCAAAGCTGCACCGCCGGCCGCTCTTCGTTCATTACCGGCCAGAGCGTTTTTCGAACCGGTCTGAGTAAGGTCGGTCTACCCGGAGCGGAGCTGGGGCTGCGGGTCGAGGATCCAACCATCGCCGCTCTTCTCAAACCCCACGGCTACGCCACCGGTCAGTTTGGCAAGAACCATCTGGGAGATCGCGACGAACATCTGCCAACCAACCACGGCTTCGACGAGTTTTTCGGCAACCTCTACCACCTGAACGCGGAAGAGGAGCCGGAGAATGAAGACTATCCCAAGGATCCGAAGTTCCGCGAGAGGTTCGGTCCCCGGGGAGTGATCCACTCCCACGCTGACGGCAGGATCGAGGATACCGGTCCGCTGAGCAAGAAGCGTATGGAGGCGATTGACGACGAAAGCATCGAGGGCGCACTGGACTTCATCGATCGGGTTCACGAACAGGGAAAGCCCTTTTTCCTCTGGTGGAACGGCACGCGCATGCACTTCCGCACTCATGTGAAGCCGGACCTCCGCGGCATTTCGGGACAGGATGAGTACAGCGACGGCATGGTTGAACACGACAGGCACGTGGGGAAGCTCCTGGCCAAGCTGGACCAGCTGGGCATCGCCAACAACACTATCGTCTTTTATTCGACCGACAACGGCCCTCATTACAACACCTGGCCGGACGCCGCCTCTACGCCGTTTCGGGGGGAGAAGAACACCAACTGGGAAGGGGGCTGGCGTGTGCCTGCCGCGGTCCGTTGGCCTGGCCGAATCAAAGCTGGCTCGGTCTCCAACGAGATCATGCACCACATGGACTGGCTGCCCACTTTCCTGGCCGCTGCCGGGGACTCCGGGATCAAAGAGAAGCTCCTGAAGAGCCACCAGGCCATCGGAAGGGATTACAAGGTCCATCTCGACGGCTACAACTTCCTGCCCTGCTGGACGGGCCAGGAGGAAAAGGGGCGGCGGGATGAGATCTTCTACTTCTCGGACGACGGTGATCTGACTGCTCTTCGTTATCGGGACTGGAAACTCATCTTCATGGAACAGCGGGTGGAGGCCACGTTTCAGGCCTGGGCCGAGCCTTTTGTTCCGTTGCGCATACCCCTGATTTTCAACCTGCGACGAGACCCTTACGAGCGCTCTCAGGTCACTTCCAACACGTATTATGATTGGCTGCTTGACCGGGCCTACCTCCTGGTTCCCGCGCAGGCCTACCTGGGACGGTTTCTCGAGACCTTTATCCAGTTTCCGCCTCGCCAGAAAGCGGCCAGCTTCGCTCTCGACGACGTGATGGAGAAGCTCCTGAGCTTAGGTGGCTCGCATTAATCCAAAACGCTGTTCGAGAGCTGCTCTGGCGGCAATTGTCCTCACCACGTTGACGGGGGCCTCTGCTCGGGCGCTGGCCACAGGGCCCCGCCTGGTCCTGCAGATCACGGTGGATCAGCTTCGCGGAGATCTGCCCACGCGCTACGCGGATCGTCTCGGGGCGGGTGGCTTTCGCTACCTGTGGGAGCAGGGTACCGTCTACCTTGATGCCCACCATGCGCATGCCAACACCGAAACGATAGTCGGTCATGCCACCCTGGCCACAGGTGCCCATCCGGCAGCCCACGGGATGGTGGCGAATGTCTGGTTTGACCGGGAGAGCGGACGGCTGACGTATAACATTGAAGACAGCCGCTATGAACTGCTGACGGTTGGGGCCGGGGTAGATCGCCAGACTGAGATCGATCCCACTCAAAGGACAGCCCGGAGTGAGGGTCGTTCGCCGTCGGCCCTGCTGGTTTCCACCTTCAGTGACGAGCTGGCTGTCCACACGGCCGGCCGGGCAAAGATCTTTGCCGTTTCCGTGAAAGACCGGGGGGCTGTTTCGATGGCGGGTCACGCCGGCAAGGCTTTCTGGTTTTCCAAGCAGAGTGGGCAGTTCGTGACCAGCACTTACTACTTTGACCGGTACCCGGCCTGGGTGAGGGAGTGGAACGCCCGGCGGGTTCCCTTCTCTTACGCCGGCAAGTCATGGGAGCTGCTGCACGACAGGTCCTCCTATCTCTTTGGCGACAGGGACGACCAGAAATGGGACACCGATTTTCCCGGGTACGGCCGCACCTTCCCCCATTCATTCGGCGCGGCCGGGAGCAAGTACTTCACGACGCTTCTGACGCTCAGTCCGGTGGGGGATGCATTGACCCTCGACTTTGCCAAGACACTCATTGAGCAAGAACAACTGGGTCAAGATGAAGTGCCCGACTACCTCTCGGTCAGCTTCTCATCCACCGATTACGTGGGTCACATTTTCAGTCCTTCCAGTCTGGAAAGCGAGGACAACCTGCTTCGTCTCGACCGTACGCTGGCAGAGCTTCTGGCGTTTGTGGACGCCACGGTCGGTCTCGAACACACGCTCATCGCACTTTCGGCCGATCACGGTGCTCCTGAAGCGCCCGCCTATCTCCAGGAAATGGGGATACCGGCTCGCTATGTCAATCCCGGCGACCTGGACAAAGGCCCGGCCCTGGAAGCACTGGAGCGGCAGTTCGGCGTCGGAAAAGAGCTCATCCGAGCTTATTTTCACCCCTACCTGTACCTGAATCGTGATCTGATCGGGGAAAGAGACCTGGACGCGGATGGCGTCTCCCGTGCCGTGGCCTCGGAACTGGAGAGGATGCCTGGTATTGCCTTCGCCGTTCCCAGCACCGAGCTGTCCCGGGGAAGGGTTCCCGACAAGGCGCCCTACCGGTCTGTCCTGCTCAACTTTCATGCAAAGCGGTCGGGTGACATCTATGTCGTCCTTGAGCCCCACAGTTTCGCCAACGATTTCGACGGGCGCGTGGTGGCCTCCAGCCACGGATCGCCGTGGAGCTACGACACCTTCGTACCCATTGTCTTCGCCGGTCGCGGTATTCCTGCACAACAGGTCCGGCGCAGGGTGCACACGGTCGACGTCGCACCCACGCTGGCTGCGTTTCTGGGAACCAAGCCGTCCTCCGGAGCCGCGCGGGTAGCGCTGGTGGAAGTGTTTGGGCAGTGAAGCTCATCCCGACGCGCTTGTTATCACGCGCGCCGCGTGGCTCCAGGTTAGCGCGTGGTCTGCCTTAGCCGCATCTCGACCTAAAGGTAGCCGTTTTCCTGCAGGGTTGCCTTGAGCTCCTGCACCGCTGCGGCCGACCTTTGAAGCGCCGCTTGTTCGTCGGTGCTCAGGCTGATCTGAAAGATGTCTTCCATGCCGCCACGGCCCAGCTTCACCGGCACGCCCACGAAGAGATCGTTGACGCCGTACTCGCCCTCCAGATGGACGGCGCAGGGCAGAATCTTCTTCTGATCCCTGAGGATCGACTCGACCATTTCCGCCACACCGGCACTGGGGGCGTAAAAGGCGCTCCCGGTTTTGAGCAGTTTGACGATCTCGGCCCCTCCGTCGCGGGTGCGCTGAATGATGGCCTCCAGCCGGTCCGCCGCAATGAGTTCCGTAATCGGAACTCCGGCCACCGTCGAGTAGCGGGGCAGAGGGACCATAGTGTCGCCGTGTCCTCCCAGGACAAAGGCGTGGGTGCTCTCCACCGAGACACCGAGTTCCATGGCGATAAAAGTCCGAAAACGCGCCGAGTCAAGGATTCCGGCCATCCCGATCACCCGCTCTCTGGGAAACCCGCTCACCCGCATGGCCACGTGGCACATGGCATCCAGGGGATTACTCACCACGATGATGATGCAGTTCGGACTGTGCCGGGCCAGGCCCTCCGTGACCGACTTGACGATGGAAGCGTTCTTGAGCAGCAGATCGTCCCGGCTCATTCCCGGTTTGCGAGGCAGGCCTGCGGTGATGACCGCGACGTCTGATCCTGCGGTTGCCTCGTAGCTGTTCGTACCCGACACCTGAGTGTCGTAGCCCTCGACGGGCCCGGCTTCCAGCAAATCGAGTGCTTTGCCCTGTGGCATTCCTTCCACGATGTCAACGACGACGACGTCGGCAAATTCTTTCTCTGCGATCCTCTGGGCGGTGGTCGCTCCGACATGACCAGCCCCGACAACGGTTACTTTTGATTCCATTTCGACTTCCCTTACATATTCTCCACGATGGCAGCGCCAAACTCACTCGTTTTCAACGTGGTTGCCCCTTCCATCTGGCGTGCCAGGTCATAGGGGACACGCTGCTGACCGACGGTCGTTTCGAGGGCTCGGGTGATCAACTCACCCGCTTCGTGCCACCCCATGTATTCCAGCATCATCACACCCGAGAGAATCAAGGATCCCGGGTTCACTTTGTCCTGCCCCGCATACTTGGGCGCCGTGCCGTGGGTCGCCTCGAAAAGGGCTACCCCGTCTCCAATATTGGCACCGGGCGCCATCCCCAGGCCCCCCACCTGCGCTGCACAGGCATCAGAGAGATAGTCTCCATTCAAGTTGGGCAGGGCAATGACCTGGTATTCGTCCGGACGAAGAAGAATCTGCTGAAACATGGCGTCTGCAATACGATCGTTGACGACGATCTTTCCCTCAGGAACTTCGCCATTGTGAGACTTCCACAGTGTCTCCTCGTCAACGCAAACGTCAGAAAACTCGTGGCGGGCCAGCCCGTAACCCCAGTCCCGAAAGGCCCCCTCAGTATATTTCTGGATGTTCCCTTTGTGTACGAGCGTCACCCTGGTTCTGCCCTTGTCAATAGCGTACTGAATCGCCATCCTGACCAGCCGTGCGGTGCCGAATTCAGAGATGGGCTTGATTCCGATACCCGAGCCCGCGCGGATCTTGCGGTCCGAGCGCGCGTTGGCGAACTCAATGACTTCATTGGCTTCCGTCGAGCCGCTGGCCCACTCCACGCCCGCGTACACGTCTTCCGTATTCTCCCGAAAGATCACCACATCCAGCTTTTGCGGCTCCCGGACCGGGGAAGGCACCCCGGGAAGGTAGCGACAGGGCCTCACACAGGCATAGAGATCGAGGACCTGCCGGAGGGTAACGTTGAGGCTTCGGATTCCCCGCCCCACGGGCGTCGTCAGGGGTCCCTTGATAGCGACGGCGTGCTGGGAGATCAGGTCAATGGTGTCCTGGGGAAGCCATGCCTGTGTCTTCTCGAAGGCCTTCTCTCCGGCCAGCACTTCTTTCCACTCGATCCTTCTGGAGCCTCCGAAAGCCCTCTCAACGGCTCCATCCACGACCTTCTTCGTCGCCTTCCAGATATCCGGTCCGATCCCGTCCCCTTCGATGAAGGGAATGACGGGCTCGTCGGGTACCAGAAGCTGGCCTTCGACGACTCTGATTATTTCTCCCATGAGATCTGCTTTCCTGCCAGGGAAGGTTACAACTTACTCGGGACACCAGGGTGAGTCAACATTGAATCAGAGCCCTCGGCGGAAGCCTGGGGCAACAGAATCTGCTTTCCTTCCGGCAGCTTCCGCAGCCGGCTCTGATCATTTCGGCAACCGGGAACGGGACCCGGGGAGGGCATTATGGTTGCCAGTAGCAATGGCCGTCTGCAACCAGTTCCGCATCGCCCGTCAGAAAGACGGTGGATCCCTCGCTCCACTCCACCAACTGAGAACCGGAGGCGGTACTCACCTGAACGGGGGAATCGACCAGCCCCAGCCGGATCGCCGTCACGGCCGCCCCGCAGGATCCGGTCCCGGAGGATGAGGTGGGTCCCACACCACGCTCCCAGACTTGAATGAGAATCTGCTTGCGGTCAACCACCTGAACAAAAGTGACGTTGGTCCGATCCGGAAACAGGGAGTGCGTTTCCAGCTTTGAGCCCAGGAGTCGGAATGTCTCGGGCTCGGGCAACGGGTCACAGATGACGGCGCACTGGGGATTGCCCACCGAGAGGGCATTCAACTCCAGTGTTCGGCCTTCGATCTCAACCGGATACCGGGACACGATCTGTGTCTCTCTGACCAGGCACGGGATCTCGGAAGGCAAGAAGGCCGCCGCGCCCATGTCGGAGAGATAGGTCCAGCAGGTCTCGTTTTTCTGCCCGAGCAACTGGAGCGTCTTCTTCCCGCTGCGCGTGTCCAGAACAAGTCGCGCGCCGGGCCCTTGACCACTGCGGTGAATTTGAGCCGCGGCACAGCGTGCGCCGTTTCCCGACATCCCCGCCTCACCGCCGTCACGGTTGAAGATCCGAAATCCAAAGTTCCCGTCAGATCGCTTTTGGAGAAAGACACAGCCGTCCGCACCCAGTCCCGAATGCGGCCGGCAAATGAATTCGGTGAAGGGCCTGAGCTGCCCGTCCCTGAAGCCAGCGTCATCGAAAACCAGAAAATCGTTGCCGTAACCGTGCCACTTGGCAAATACAATTCGCATTATGGATTCACATCGCGGCTGACTTCAGCCAGCTTCGACTCGATCAGGGATTGAATCTCCCGCAGACTCTCCGGTGAGGACGCTTCAAATCGAAGAACCAGGTGAGGCCCTGTGTTGGAGGCGCGGACCAGTCCCCAGCCTTCTTCGAAGATCACGCGAATGCCGTCCACGCTGACCGTTTCGTAATCGCGCTCGAAATGCTCCTGAAGTCTACGGACGATCTCGAACTTCACACTTTCGTCTGTCTCTATCCTGATTTCCGGCGTGTTGTAGAGCCGGGGCACATCCTCCAGCAGCCGGCTGACGGAGTGACCCGAATCCGAAACCAGTTTGAGAAGCCGGGCTCCCGCATAGGTGGCATCGTCGAAACCGTAAAAGCCGTCCGCAAAGAAGATGTGGCCGCTCATCTCGCCGGCCAGGGCGGCGTCCGTCTCCTTCATCTTGGCCTTGATGAGCGAGTGGCCCGCCTTCCACATGATGCCCCTGCCCCCGTGCTTTTCAATGTCACGATACAGATTCATCGAGCACTTGACCTCTCCAATGATCGTGGCGCCCGGTCTTCGAGCCAGGATCTCACGGCTGAAGAGAATCATGAGTTCATCCCCCCAGATGATCCTGCCGTCATCGTCAACGACCCCGAGTCGGTCGGCGTCGCCGTCGAACGCGATACCCAGGTCCGCCCCATGGTCCCGCACAGCCGCAACCAGATCCTCTAGATTCTCCGCCACGGTTGGGTCCGGATGATGATTTGGAAACCGTCCGTCCATTTCACAGAAAAGCTCTATGACCGCACAGCCCAGATCCCGGTAGACACACGGAGCCAGATCCGAGGCCATTCCGTTTCCCGCATCCACGACGATCTTGAGCGGGCGCGAGAGACGGCCGATCCGTTTTCTGACCATTTTCCGATAGGGATCTTCGATCTCCCGGGATTCCTTCTCTCCCTCTCCCTCGTCGAAATCTCCGGCTTCCAGAATGCGGCCGATCTTCTGCATCTCTTCACCATGGATCGAGGTCTTGCCCCGTGAGATCTTGAGACCGTTGTATGCGCCGGGATTGTGGCTGGCGGTGATCATTACTCCCCCGTCCACATCTTCAAAATGGTGAAGTGAGTAGTAGACCAGGGGCGTGGGGACGAGGCCAATGTCAACCACCTCCAGTCCTGTACTCATCAGGCCCGCTGACACTTCGGAGGCGAGGCGTTCCGAACTCGTCCTGCAGTCTCGCCCCAGCGTGATTCGCCGGCTTCCGGCTCTTCTGAGGAGGGTTCCCACGGCCTGACCCAGCCTCGTGGACACGGGCCGGGCCAGGTCGCGGTCGGCAATTCCCCGAATGTCGTATTCGCGGAAGATTTCGAAGTTAATCCTCATGCCTGGATTCCTTTTCTCGCAGACTCAGTTTCAGCTCCTCGATCACTTCCACCGGAGTAGGATCTTCACTGTTCAGTATTCCGGCATAGACACTCGCGAAATCCCCCAGCAGTACCAGGGACCAGAATCTCTCCGGCCAGCTCGATCCCTCGGTCGAGATCTCCAGGCAGCGTCCGGCCCGAGCCCCGAGGAGCCGACCGGTAAAGTCGATCCGCCTTGAGACTTCCGGATGATCTTCCTTGTCGCGCAGGAAAACAGCGACGAGTCCCTCCAGTCGGTCTCGGGGGTGCTTCCAGCCCACGATCTCGTTGTGATTCATCTCGGGAATCGCGCTGAAGTAGGCCAGTTGCTTTCCGTTCTCGGCCAGTTGGCTGGCCCACCTGCGAGCCACAGCGGCGGTGCGCCCCTCGCTCCCGTAGACGATGACAACCCGTCCATACAAATCTTCCGCCAGCTGTTTGCTGCGGTTCCGGAGGCTTGGCTGTTCGGGGCTCAACTCGTCAGCCTGGCGGCGACTCCAGGCTTGCCACGCCTCCCCGTCCAGAGCCGGTGCCAGACCCAGCCCGTGAAGCAGCGTTTGGAGAATCACACAGGTGAATCCGACCGCGCAACGAGGTGGGTAGCCTCCCGGTATGACCGCCGTCGGGATTCCGGCCCGGCGACTGGCCCGCAACAACTCCCCTCCCGAGGTGATACAGAAAATCCGGGCCTCCGCTGCTCGAGCCCGGTCCAGACACGACAGCGTCTCGGCCGTATTTCCTGAGTAGCTGCACAGCACCACAAGACTTCGAGAATTCACAAAGGGCAGCTCATGGTTGCGGTTCACCAGAAAAGGAACGGCCAGGTCGGGCCCTACGAGCTCCCGAACCAGGTCACCGCTGATGGCCGAACCCCCCATGCCCGAAAAGATGATCTGTGAGGGGGCAAAGTCGCCTCCTTGCCATTCAGCCGGTGGCACTTTCTCTGCAATGGCAAGCGCTTCTTTGACCTGGCGGTCAAAGTGTTCCAGGTAGGACAGGATCCCGGCTGAATCGATGCTTTGCACCAGGGCCGGGTCGTCCAGATTAATTTTCCCGTTACTACCGGAACTAAATATTTTATTCATAGTAGTTTAGATTCAATATTTTCAAGTATTTTCTTGATATCCTGGGTGCGCTCTCTATGGCACACGAGCAAAACGCCATCTGCATCGACAACGACCAGGTCCTGGACACCCACAAGGGCGATCAACCTGCCTCCTGTGCTGTACCCCAGACAGTTTTGGGCATCCAGGGGCACCAGCGTCGTGTTGCTGTGATTCCCTTCCCGGTCCGAGGGCAGGTGGTCGAAGAGCGCCCGCCAGTCTCCCACATCGTCCCAGTCGAAGCGGACCGGAATGACGGTCACACGCTTCGATTTCTCCATGACGGCGTAATCGATGGAAAGGCTCTCCAGGCCTTCGAAGAGCTCCTTGACCCTCTGCCGATCCTGGTTCCCGGCAATTTGACGCAGGACCGAGCCCAACTCCGGCTGGGCAGAATTGATCTCCTCCAGGATCGCAGACGTTCGCCACACGAACATGCCGCTGTTCCAGTAGTGGTCGCGGCCCTGGACGTAGCTGCGGGCCGTCTCGAGATCCGGCTTTTCCCGGAAATTTCGCACTCTGAAGGCTTCGAGGCCCGAAAACAGACCCAGGCTTTTTCCTCTTTCAATGTATCCGTAGCCGGTGGCGGCTCGTGTCGGCTCGATTCCAAAGGTAACCAGCCGCTTCTCCCCCGCTGCTGCCTGGGCGGCTCCCAGCGCCTTCTGGAAGGCCTCCGTATCTCCGATAATGTGATCCGCGGGCAGCACCGCCATGACCTCATCACCAAAGCGCCTCTCCAGGTAGTGGGCGGCCAGACCGATACAGGGAGCTGTGTCCCGGCCGGCCGGTTCGAGGATGATTTGCTCTTTCTCCAGCCCGGGAATCTGCTGCTGGAGCAGATCCGCATACTGAGAGCTGCACACGAAAAAGATCTCGTGCGGAGACAGCAACGGCTGGAGCCGCTCGAAGGTCTGCTGGACCAGGGTCCGTCGCCCCGTGATTTTTAGAAACTGCTTCGGTTTCCGGGAGCGGCTGGCCGGCCAGAAGCGCGTTCCACGCCCTCCGCTCATGATGACGGCTTTCATTTCTGGTCTGGATTATCCACCGGCGTCTGGAAGCGGGCAAGGGGACCGAGAAAGCGGGCCGCCGCCGCGCGAAGATCCGCAACCTGCAGGGCTTTGATGGTGGTCTGGTATTCCAGCTGGTAACCCGGCTTTTCACCGGCCAGGAGGTGGCGAGCCACATCCAGCACGTAGTTTGGCCCGTTGCCCCGCTGCATGTAGTACTGCGTGATGGCTAAAACGATGCTCTCTCGCAGGTCCTGTTCCGTAACCCGGGTCTGGCTCAATCCGGCAAGTTGTCTGAAGAAATCCTTCTTCTCCGTCTCGGTAGCTGGACTGGGCCGACCGAAATAGAGAATGCCGGCCTCGAAAAAGGCTCGACGTTCCGATTTAATGTGGCTGGGAAGCTGCTCTTCTCCAGGTTTCCTGGAACGAAAGCGCTTGAGCCTCAAGAGATTGGTCAGCACGTCCAGAACCCAGTCGGCCCGGGTTCCCTGTGCAGGCCCGGATACGCCTCCGAAAACCCAGTTCTCGCCGATATGGAGCAAGCGCGGGTTGCCGCTCTCTCCCGAAAAAGGGTGGTCCTCCCGGCGGCGGTAGCGGTATTTGGAGCTGCTGAGCAAAGGCACCAGATCGGGCAGAAAGGCGGTTCCTTCAACGTCTCCGTAGATCACGACCAGGGGATGCACACCCCTCATGAGATCCCCGTACCACTTATCTACAGCTTGCAGGTTCGAGTTCGACAGGCTTTCCTGGTTGCCGTAGCGGCTCAATCCGTAGCCATGCTTGGGGAACAGCTCCTTTCTGATGGCCAGTCTTCCGGCCGAGAAAAGGTCCTTCTGTTCCATCTTCTGGAGTACCGAAAGGGTCTGCTGGGCCGAGGCGACCCGCGTAGACGAGATGCGCGCCGCGCGGAACCACCTGATGAAGTCAGTCAGGCTGTCCTGAAGGTGTCGACTGAAGAGCTGCGCCGTGAAGCCGAAAAAATCCGGTTCATTGACGATCCGGATCTCAGTTCCCTTCTCTTCCAGCGTCTCCCAGGCTTTCCGACTGCCGGCTTCAGGGTGGTCGATGACCAGTGAACGGAGCATCAGTTCCGTAATTCCCTGGTTGCTCTCTGTTTCCTGAACACGGCCGCCGGGGAAAAAAAACCCGATGTCGATGAGGGGAGAACTGTGCTCCTCTTCCTGAAAGATTTCCGGCCCTCTGAGCACGGACGTCCTCATCAATCTGGACGCCTGCGTGCGCTGGGGAACCTTCTGGATCACAAACCGGGTTGGATCCGAATTCCAGCGGACTTCCTGGTCCCGATGGACTTCGTCGATCGTAGTCGGAACCAGCAGGTCAAAGGTCTCACTCAGGGATTGCGTGGTGAATTGGCGCACGGGACCGGCCGCAGGAAACGCTTCGATGAGGGTCAAATTCCCCCGCAGCAGGTAGCGGGAAGCGACCGCCTTGACGCGCTCGTTCGCCAGTCCGGCGACCCGGCGCGGCCACTGGTTCAGATCCGACCAGTCGGCGCTCCCCGCCTGCCGGAACAGGATTCGGGTCCGTTGCTCTTTACTCCTCAAGCGCGAGAAATACCGGCGTGTCAGCTGGGCCTTGGCACGGGTCAGGTCATGACTCTCCAGGCCGTCCCGTGCGATGGTTTCCAGCAGCGCCAGCAGCCGAACTTCGGTTTCGTCGATCTTATCTTGATCAGGAAAAAGAAGGATGGAGAAGAGCCCTCCCTGTGCAGAGGGCCAGAGTTTGGTCTCCTGACCGGCGGCCAGCCCTTTCTGCACCAGATGGTAGACCAGCAGCCCCCTGGGGCCGGCCAGTGCAGCCTCGATGAGCTGCAAAACCTCCATGTCCGGATGGGCCCGTCCTGGAATCCGGTATCCGAAGAGGCACTGGATCGGGCCCGATGGCTCCCGTCTGTGTTCGTAGACAAAGCCAGGCTCTCGGGCCGGTGCCCCGATCCCGGCGTCGGTAACCGGGCTACCGCTCAATGGGACGTAAATCTCGGCCACCTTCGCCAGCACGCGTTCCCGAACCACGCCGCCTGACACAATGATCGTGAGATTTCCAGGCTGGTAGTGCTTCTGATGGAACTGCAGCAGCCGTTCATGCGTCAGTGCCGCACCCACCACCGGAACCCTGGCGATTTCCTGGGCCGCGACGCGGGATCCCGACTCGGGGTTGACGAGGTTCCACAGCCTTTGTTCGGCTCCCTGAAACGTCAGCCATTCTTCGTGGCCCCGCCCCATCGACTCAGGAACTCTGATGTGATCCAGGGACACCCCTTCCAGCAGCGGGCTTTGGACCAGACCCGCCAGGATCTCGAGCCCTTTCAGCGCGTTCAGGGTTGGCAGTACGGCAGTGAAAAACGTCTCGTGGGCGCTGGCCTCCGACTCCAGAGCACCTCCTTCCAGGGCGATCTTCTCGGACATTTCCCCGTGATGCCGAACCCACCAGGCAAGGGCCGAAGCGGCACCCGGTTCCGTAGCCTTCTCGTCGGCATAGCCCGTCCCGATGACCATCGTAACCGCAGAAATGGGCCGGGCCCCATATTCTTCGACAATCACCCTGAGACCATTCCCCAGCCGGGCGCGGGCGGAAGTTCCAATGTTTTCCCGGCGAACATACTGCCGATAGAAGTCGGGAACCCGCTGGCCCTGGGTACGGGATTTCTGGGCAGCGGAGTCGGTCGCAACCGTCACCGCCAGAAGGGCCAGAACAGGCCCGGTTGCGATGCTCCGCTTGATCGAAGTGGGGATGCGCGTCAGGCAGGAAACCATGGTCTGGCTATGTTGCTTGGCAGTCCCTTTGTATGCTTAAGTAGGGACCAGTGGATCATACCATGAAGGCAGGAGCCACAGACGAACGGGCCATCATTGACGGGCTCAAGCGACATGATGATCTGGTCGTCGACGACTTCGTGAACCGCTACTCCAAACCGCTGTTCGGAGTCATCCTCAACTACCTGAAGGATCCGGCGGACGCTGAAGAAGTCCTGCAGGAGACGCTTCTGAAGGTGGTCCGAAAAATCGGAACCTTTCGGGAAGAAAGTCATCTTTGGCCATGGATGAAGCGAATCGCCATCAACAACTGCATCATGTGGCTTCGAAAGCATCGAAACGCACGCGAGAGGGAGGTGCAGATGGAAGAAGAACTCCCTCAGTTCAATCGCGACGGCTACCATAAAACTCTCATCAACGACTGGCCGGTCGACCCCGAGTCGGTTGCTTTAAACAGCGAGCTGTCGCGGCGCCTTTACGACGCCATCCAATCGCTTTCTCGTGAGTACCGCGTCCCTCTCGTCCTGCGGGATGTCGAGGGGTACTCGATCCGGGAGATCGCGGGCCTCCTGGATCTCAAGGAGACTACTACCAAGACCCGCATTCACAGGGCCCGGCTTTTCGTTCGCGAGAAGCTTTCCAGATACTTCGAGGGGGGATGAACGATGGACGAATATGTGACCTGTCGGGAATGTACTCAGCTTCTGGACGACTACGTAGATTCCAATCTCGATCCTGAAACCGCCCGGCGCCTGGACGAGCACCTGGCCGAATGCCCTCCCTGCGTCCACTTTCTCAGCACCTATCGCTCCTGTTCCACAATGAGCCACAGCCTCCGCGACCGGGCGGTCGAGATCCCGCTCAAGCTGGCCGAGAAGATCAAAGCCTTCCTGCGCGAGGAGGTGAAGACGACCCGGGACTGAAGGGGTCTTTCTTAGGGTCCCACTCTGGGATGGGTGAACCCCCTCGCCTTTAGGCGAAGCCTTCAGGAGGCTTGGGGGTACACTGCGGAGGTGTCTGAGTATCGGAAAAGTTCGCATGCAGTGTATCGGCTGAGATATCACTTTGTGTTCATCACCAAGTACCGCAAGCCGGCTCTGCGAGGAGAGATCGGGAAAGAGGTGCGGGATCTGACGCGAGAGATTTGCCGATCGTTGGATATCGAGATCGTGAAGGGGCATGTGCGACCCGATCATGTGCATTTGTTGTTGGATGTGCCGCCGAGATTGGCGCCGAGCCGAGTGATGCAGGCGATCAAAGGGAAAACGTCGCATCATCTACTGCAAGATCACCGCAAGTTGCGCAAGGAGTTTTGGGGACGACATCTTTGGGCACGAGGGTACTTCGTGGCGACGACTGGGAATGTGAGCGATACGATGGTTGCAGAGTATATAGAAACCCAAGATGTCGAGACCCGAGACGACGATTTTCGGGTCACTGAGTAGTCAGCCTGCGAGCGAAGCGAGGTCTTTAGGCGACTTCAGTCGCATGTCGAATCCACCGCCTTCAGGCGGTGGAGAGTGGGACCCTTCTCAACGGCCTGGTCAACCCTTGCGGTTGTTGATTTTGCTCAGGAGTACGTAAACTGCCCCTCCTCCCCCGTCATTGGGCCGGGCAGATGTAAAGGCCGCGACATATCGCGCGTTCTGCTTCCAGCGCAGCCATTCGGGCAGGCGTCTTTTGAGAACGGGCCTCTGGTTGGGCGAGTGGTGACCCTGACCGTGAATGACTCGGACGCAGAAGAGGCCGCGCTCAGAGCAGGCCCTCAGAAACTTGTTGAGTTCTTCCCGGGCTTCCACCTGGCTGTAACCGTGAAGGTCGAGTTCAGCCTGGACGGCGAAGCGGCCCCGGCGCAGGCGTCGCACGAGTCGCCGATTCCACTGCTGGTCCCCGCCCTCCAGATAGCCGGGTGCGAAGGGCCACTTTAGTTCCTGGATGTCCTCGACGGCTTCCTCCATCAGGTCCGCTGGATACACGGTTTCCATGGACTCTCGCCGTTTTCCCGAGGATCGGAGGATCCGGTCCTGGTCGGGCAGCCGACGCACGCCTTCCATGGCCCGTTCGAACAGTTCCTCGTCATTCAGGCCCTCCTCAAAGTCAACTTCAGGAGGGTGAAACTTGTCTTTTGATTCAGAGCGCCTCACTTTGGTTTCCTCCTCCTGCCTTGCCAGCAAGTTCCCTGGCGAGCGACGGCGCGCGCGACCTTTACCACGGACTGCTCGGGGTTCGCGGGCTGCTAACCCCCGGAGAAGGTCTGCGCTATATCGACGGAACATCAATCGGACGGAAAAACTCGCATGGATACAGATAGGTCTCACCCGATTCGTCAACGATTCGGACGAGCGACCTGGAGGCTGCCTCGGTATCCGGGAGGACCCGATAGATCTTCCGTACCTCCAGGGAAGCCCCCACACCATCACTGCAGATACACACTACGAAGTCGGGCACGTTTTTGTCATCCATCTTTACCTCAGTATACGCTTAATCTTGCATTCCTTACGCCCGATGCCATGTGCTTCATACCAGTGGATCTCAACCCGCAGGGTCTGGCCCTGCCGGAGTCTTACCCGGGCAATTCCCTTGAGTTTCCGCCAGCGACCCCTTCCGTAGACCTTCTGGAGCCTTTGCAGGTTCCGAATCCTCGAACCGGAGGCAATGACCTCGACTTGTCCAATCCGTCCCAGAATCTGAAACCACATGTTGGCATTTCCGCTGGGTCCCTGCGCTCAGCTTGAGCGCAGGTGTCGTTACCAGTAACGACGGACCCGGTGAATGTAGCGAACTGGAAGATTGGGAATTTCAACCGGGCTCCCGCCCCAGGGTGTCTGTCACACTCCTGATCATAAGAAGAATGGGGACAGAGTAGACCGTCCCCGTTTAAGTGCGGAACCTGAAACGCGCCATTCCAGGTCCAGCGTCTGCTCGTTCCGGCCTGGTGGACAGGATCAGGCCCGAATCGTATGCTGACCTGAATCGGTGGGCGGTTAGCTCAGCTGGTAGAGCACCTCCCTTACAAGGAGGAAGTCGTTGGTTCGAGTCCAATACCGCCCACCAGTCTTTTGCTTTATTAACAGATAGTTAGCTCCATCATCTGACCTCCAACCTTTCATTTGGAGAATGGGATGTGACCTTAGTTCGCTTCTTCAGCTTACTTCGCAGGTGAAACCTTTCCGCCCCCTTGCTTCACTAGTAAGTAGAGACCCGGGAGGGTGCCGGGACGCAGGTAAACCTGAAGGATGTCTGATTACAGACACGGGAGGGACTCAATGAACCCATACTCGACTCTTGTCATGATCTTTCTCCTGGCAAGCTTTCCTTTCCAGCAGGCTGTTGTAGCGCAGCAGACGACCTTCCACGTCGTTGATTTGGAGGAACTGCGTAGCTTGCTGGTCGCTCGTTACGAGGCCCGATCAGAGAATGTCAAGGAAGTGCAGAGGCTGCTCCGACACAACGAGGTTCAACAACAGCTCGGAAAGCTATTTGATCTGGAGCAGATTGAGAAGGCCGTCCCCACGCTGGATGAAGAGACTCTTCAACAGCTTGCCAGCTGGAGTCGCGGAGTCAACGACGATTTCCGGGGCGGGCTTGGCAAGGGAGCGAAGATCGCCATTACACTCGGCGTAGTTGCGGGGGTGGTATTAATCATTATGGCCATACGCTGCCGGGACGGATGCTACCTGGGGACGCCGCTCTAAGGTATTGAGTCCTGACGACCGTGGTCTTTGGCAAACACGTACAGAGACCACTGATCCCGGGAATCCCGGGTGCTGCTCTACCCGACCATGACATCACCAGCCCTTTCCGAACGGCTGTCGGGAATTGGAGTGTCTGCTACCCGAACAAAGTCCCCCCGGGGAAAGTGCAGCAGAATGTCGATGTAGACAGCTGGGGTGTTTGCTGCGAACGCAGTTCCCAGTTTGAATCCTGCCTCCCGCTCAAGTTAATCTGACCAGGCCGTCGAGTGGCCAGTGGAACGATCCCTGGGGCTCGGGGCGGCACGAGGAAGCCAAAGATGAACCTCTATTTGCTGCAACATGGGCAGTCCGTACCCGAAGAGGTGGACCCGGACCGGCCACTGAGCGACCAGGGGCGGGAAGACATCCGAAAGACTGCTGCTTTCGCTGCTCGGGCCGAGGTAAGGGTGGACACGATCTGGCACAGCGGAAAGACCCGAGCCCGCCAGACCGCCCAAGCTCTGGCCCAGGCCCTTGAGACCCGGCGGGGGCTGGAAGAAGCCGAGGGACTGAAGCCCCTGGACGATCCATCCATCTGGGCGAAGAGGGCTTCCGATCTGCAGGAGGACACCGTCGTCGTCGGCCACCTTCCCCACCTGAGTCGGCTGACCAGCCTGCTCCTGACCGGGGACTCCGAAGCCCAGATCGTCGCCTTTCAGATGGCGGGGATCGTTTGCCTGGGCCGGGGGGATGCTGGCTCCTGGTCGCTGCGTTGGATGGTGATTCCCCGGACACTCGGCTAACAGGACCGGCCTACCGGAGTGCCCCTTGATGGTGACATCGACGGCCCGTTGTCGGTGAGCGTTGGGAGGCCGCTCAACCGTGATGACGGCCATCAGCATCCCCGAAGAAGCTCGGATGGACAACCCCTTTTACTGAACAACCTGTTGAGAGTTCACACCTAGCCCGGATTATGCAAGAACCGTAGTTCGGTGTTGAAAAACGACTCGAGAAGTGGCCCAACTCGGAAGCGGGCAGGTGTGACAGGCGGATTTGCGAAGGATATGGGTTGGCGAGGCGTTTGAGTGGTTTGGGGAGTGAATTTCAGACAGATCTGGGCCTGGATGAGTGTCGGAAGCGGTTTTTCGGGGGAGCTGGGAAAAGCTAACTGGAGTTGAGGCGACTCAAGACGAGGTGGAAGAGGGGTTGTTCGGGAAAGGCTGAGGAAAGATGGACCCAGATGCGTCGAGTGGTTTGTCGGATCCGGGCCCCAATCTTGAGGATCCGACGACGTAAGGTTTCGATTTCGAGCTTGTGCCAGGGGGTTCCGTGAAGATAGTCGCGCAGGCGAACGAACATCTGGTAAGCCAGTGCATGCAGGAGGAGTCGAAACTGATTGGCCAGGAATCGATGACAGCTGAGTCGGTCCATGCTCAGATGATTCTTGAAGGCCTTGATGAAGTTCTCGGTCTGCCCTCGGTTTGTGTAGTGGTCATAAAGTGATTGGGAGCAGAGATCGTCCCGGTTGGTAACTACAACGCGACGATTGATCCCACGCTGATCGACCTCCACTTTGACAATGACGCGACGGGATCGATCCCAGCTGTGGGCTCGATAAAGAAACTCGTCAAACTGACGCTGTTTTTCCTCCAGCTCAAGGAACCTTTCCCGAGTCGAATCCAGCAGGGGCTCGACCACTCGCTGCAGGCGAGGGTTTCGGCTTAACCCGATGACATATTGGAGTTTATTCTCTTCACATTCACAGAACTCGTAGAGCCGAGGCGTGGCAAAGCCGCTGTCGGCCCGAATCTCAATCTCGACATCCGTCCCCACTGCTTGTCGGATGGCCTCCACGACTCGCTTCAGAATGGGCACGATGTGAGAGGCAGCCCCCTTGTTGCCAGGTCTCAACAGGGCACAGACCAGGTCTCCCGTGTCGGCATCGAAGATCAGCAAAGGATGCAAAATGTGGTTTCGGTAATACCCGTGGTAGAAGGAGAACTCCTGTTGGCCGTGAGTGTGGTCGTCGGTACTGTCCAGATCCAGGATGATCTTGCTGGGACGTCTCTTCTTCAGGGAGCGCACATAACGGCCTAGCAGCCACCGGCTCAGACGCATCAGATCCTTCTTGGTGACGGAGTTCTCCAGGCGGGAGAAAGTCGGCTGGGTGGCCAAATCGGGATCGCTCTCTGGCAACTGATCACAGACTGTCTTGAGCATCGGATCCGAGCGCAGCGTATCGGCGTCGTTACAGTCTTCGTAGCCGGCCACGATCTGCAAGACTCGTTGTCGGATCAACTTCAACAGGTCATGACGAATGTAGCGTTGGTCTCGACTTTCCGAAATACAGGAACTGAAGCCCTCGCACAATCGATGTTGACGATCCAGCGATCCAAACAACAACCATCCTGCGTCGGAAGTGAGGCTCCCCCCATCAAAACGAGCCGTGATGTTTCTGTGGCTATGAAATGGCAGGGTATTCTGGCAGACTGTTTTTGACATTGCCGTAGCTCCTGTTTAGGGTCTTTGTTTCTCTAAACCCTTTTATATCAGAGAGCTACGGCCTTTTTTCTGGGCCCACATCTCACTTGAATTTAGATCTCTTGCATAATCCGGGCTAGGTAACCCGCTTCATCACTGCCTGCACCACCTGCACTCGGTCCTCCTCCAGGTTACGGAGTACGTTCCCAAACTTGGCAACCGCGTCGTTCCCCATCAACAAGTGCAGTCCAACCGGCATCCACCCCTCGGTCCGCACGTGTTCCAGCACTGAACGCAAGAAATCAAGTGACGCGCCTGTCTTGTCCTCCCAACGCACGCGTGCAAACCCTGAACCCGACAATACAGCTTGGAGCTCTTTGAGGCCGATCAGGTGGCTGATGGAAGCGTCAGCGGCCCAGGGGACGGGAACTGTACACCATCGTTGGTCCCGGCGAAGATGTCGTGAAATGCGAGCTGCCCACCGGGTTTCAGCACCCTGGCTATTTCACTGTAGAAGCCAGCTTTGTCAGCAACGTTCATCTGGACATGCTCCGTCCAGACAACATCGAAGTGGCTATCACCGAAGGGTAGCGCGAGCGCGCTCCCCTGCTGAAAAACGGTCCGATCCGCCAGGCCAACTCGGGCCGACAGCATCTCGGCAACCCGGCAGTATTCCTCGGTCAGGTCCAGTCCGACCACCTGGCAGCCAACGGTGGCCGCCAAATACCGGCTCGTTCCACCCAAACCGCACCCGACGTCGAGGAGCAGGTGACCAGGTTGGATCTCCGCCCATTGCGCCAGTTCCTCGGTGGCCGTCCGTCCACGGATGTGGAACTCGTCAACGGGCGCTAAGTCATCGGCCGTCAGAGCGTCGAGATCCTTCCCCCGCTGCTCTGAGCGCGGCAAAAATCTGATTCCCAAGGTCGTGCGTCGTGTAATGCTTTGAGACGCCTGTGTCGGGAGTCGTCATCGAGTTCATTCTCCTTGCTGAGCGCGAACACTCACCGGACCATCAACGAGGGCAGAACCCTTTTTTTTACTTGCGGACCCATCTGCCGCCGTCTTTCTCAAAAACAGCACCACCTGAAATGTTTTTCACCGGCACTGCCTTCACATACCACCAGTGAGACGACTCACGTGATTTTCCGTCAACAGTCTTGTACTGAGCCGATTCCGTTATGTAGCCATCAGGAGCAAAATATTCCGTGCTTACATGACGGCCGTCCGGCTTGTGGTACTCCCGTCTCGCAAGCCGGCCATTCTGATAGTACAAATGACGTGTGGGTTTTCCGGCAAGATTCAGATCATGTCTTTTCACGATCTTTCCCCGCTTAGACCACTCCCTCTGAATGACACCATCATAGCGATGGACGATCTCTTTAACAGCTTCGATCGCTCTTGTGGCATCTTTCGCGGACACTTCCTTTCCTGCCACCAGCCAGCGATCGACGGTCCAGGAAAAATCGGACGGTTTATCCTGACGCACTCTTAATGTCGTGCCGCCGGTGATCTGCAATGGGTGGCTTTTTTTGCTTTCCAGCCCGGACCATTCAATAGCCACGGCTGTGTACTTTCCAGGTCTATTTATCGAAACTAATGAGCCAGGCAGAATGGGCCTGCTGCTCACCTTTTTCCCATCCCGGTAAATAGAATAGCCATGGATCTCCCAGTGATTCTCTCCCGGAATCAATTCCACATGATCATCAATCTTCCTGAGATAAGGCTGGTCCGGCAAACGCACAACGGCCACATGAATATCCGACGAGCGTTGTTTTCTCAGCGGTGAATTCTCATTTTTTATGATGTTACGCAGACTTCTGGATGGTAGTGGCAGGTCTTGCCATTTATCCCTGGCCATGAGTCTCGCTTCAAATGAGGTAACGGTTTGACCGGCCACCGGGCTTGAAACCGTCGTTTCATAAAGCCCCCGTGTCAAGCCTTCAAAGCTGGTGGCGGTCTTCCGGTCATAGCTCAATACTTCCCGGTGAAAGCCAATCCGGCCGATGGCGTGGCTGACCGCGACCAACAGGCCTTTTTCCGGAAATCCATCTGTCGAGCGGACGACGATCCGGTCCCCGGTCACGTCTTCAGTTATCTCGGTATAAGGGCCATTTTTTAGATCGTAATTTGTTATGAATGTGATCTTCGTGCCATCAGGACTCCCTTTTGCATCGATATCGTAGGGCCCTGAATGATCTCCAGAACCCGGATAGCAGATTACAGAGTGAGTTCTCAGAACCATCCAGCCATCCCCGGATCGTGTATCCGCCAGTTGCAACGGTCCCCTGCCACTCTCCGTGCTGCCGCAGATCCAGCGTCCGCTCAGGCCACACCGGCAGATATCACCGACCCGGATCCCGGCGAGAAAATGAATATTTGCCGGGAGAGATTCATTGTGCCGCACACCTCGCACCTGGCCATTTCCACACATAAGGTAACGACCATCGCCTGACCAGCCAAAGTGAGCACCTTCCATGATGGGAAATGGCGCAGTCCTGTTATTGCCCTCGAGATCGCACATCACACGGTGCCGCGCATTGAAAGGGATATCCCGGGTGCCATCGGTCGCGTAATAAAAGTTTTTATAGCGGGCATCCCAATAACTCATAATGGGATAGTTCGGATTGACGTTCCATTTGTCGCCATTGATGTATTTTCCAAGTCCTTGTAAATCTTCTACCCCTGAGTTTTCTCTGATGGGTATGCGTACGGCCTTCTTTTCGTTGTCGGCAAGATACTGTATTCCGGTAACCCAGCGGTCTTCATGGTCGGTTTCGTTCAATCTCTGCACGCCCGAAGCGATCTGTCTCTTTTTGGTTTTGTCGACATCCAGCCACATCACCTGTGGGCCTTTCCCTGCTGCAGGACCTGGTTCCGGGTTGGTTCGCAGATAGAAAAGCCAGCTGTGATCGTTCGCCCATCGCGGACTCGTCCCGTTATCTACCGTGATGTCCTTCTTTTCGAACAGGTCGTACATGTGAATTTCCGCGGCTTCGTTTGTACCGAACTCGACCCCATTCGATGCAAAATGGGTAAAGCCGATGTACCGTCCATCCGGACTCCAGCACTGGATGTTGTGATAATTGGCCCAATCGCGAACAGTCGGATCATCAGTTATACGCCACACTTCAAGTGCCCTGCCCTTCCGCACTTTACAGCGGTCAACCTGTGCAAACACTAATCCTGTACTCAGAAATAGAGGGACAACGATCGTCAGAGCAAGAATCAAGCGATTAGATTCAGTCTTTTTCATGGTAGCTCCGGTTGCGCCGGTCTCAACTCATTATGAGTGTTCTGCGGCAGAGAAGACAGACCTGGTACGTGGAGCTTAGCGCTCTCTGAACGACCTACCCGGGGATGTCAGATCCGCGGAGCTCGTTCAGACGTTCGCAGGAAACGTACGGATAAAACTTTCGGTGCGGTCGATCCAGCGAGTCCACGACTTTAAGGCGGACCTGGACCCCCGGTCCCAGAATATGGCGCAGTTTCTCATCGAGTGCGGCCAGGCTCTCCTGTCCCGCCGCCTCGAGCACCAGCCGAATTCGAAACACATCTCTTCTGATCTGGGTTATCTGAAACTTCCGGACCGGAAGGCCACTCGTTTCCACGAGTTCCCCCAGTGAATAACCATGTAACCGGCGACCGTCCGGGAGCAGGAACCGATCGGTGACTCGCCCGTCGATCGATCGGAGCAAACGGTGGGGGCCGGCGCCGTCCATCACTTCGACGTAGTCCCCCAACCGATATCGAATAAACGGCATTGACAATTGATGAAGTCCGGTCAGGAAGATCTCACCCCGTCTGGACGGTACTCCATTGTCCAACACCTCAACAATCAACGATTCTTCGCAAAGTCGATGACCCTCTTCGCCGGGCGCCTCCATAGAGATGAAAACGATCTCGGTGCAGCCGTATACGTCGGAAACCGGGCATCCGAAGCCGCGCTCGATGCGCTCACGAGCGGAAGCCGAAAGCACTTCACCGGCGGTCAGAATTCGGCTGGCCGGGATGCGTGCCCGGTCGGAGTCGGTGAGCTCATCAGCCAGCTCCGCCAGCAGTGAGGGAGGGCCGCTGATCAGATGCGGTTGGAACCGGGCGACGCCAGCCACGGTCTCCTCCCTGGGCATTCTCCAATCCAGGATCAAGCGGGGCTTGATGCCGAACTTCTCGTACCACTTCGGCGCTTCGGCAGCCAGCGCCGTGGCGTTGATATGATCGATCTTGACGCGGCGGGCACGCGGACCAAAGCCCCAGGCAGCAACTGCCCTGGCTCTAAAGGCCAGGAGCACACGCTCCTCCGCTGCTGTTCTTCTCACCGCCAGCGGAGACCCGCTGGACCCGCTGCTGCGGGTTATTCGGTTGATGCGGTGCGCCAGCCCCACTGCGCAGACATCTTCAGCGGGCAGCAATTGAATGTCCGCGTGTTCGGTTGTGGGAAGCCGACCCAGGTCTTCGATACCTCGGATCTGCCCGGTAGACACACCGGCTTCATCGAACCGTCGCCGGTAATAGGGAACCTGTTGGTAAGCATGGTCGACCAGGCGCCGCAGGCAGGCGCTCTGGTAGCTTTCGAGTTCCTCACGGGACCGAAACCGAGGGCCCATCAAGCCACGCAGCGCGCGGTACAGTCCGCTTGTTTTCACGGCTATCCGTTCGAGGGTTGAATTGAGACCGTCACACGAAGCCGGTCACGCCTCACATCAAGGAACCTTGTTCAGCGCCGTCGAGATGGCGTCGGCGGTCGACCACCAGGATGGCAGCTCGGGTGTGATCGAGCCATCCATGCCTGTCCTGTTCCTTTTCTCGGCTCTGCTCAGCACGCGGCGCAGCGCCTCCACGAGTTCGGTGACCGAGCCGGGCGTCACCGGCACGCCCAGGGCGTTACCAACAAGGATCGATTGCAGCCCTCCGACCCGGGAACCGACAACCGGGCGCCCGCACGCGATCGACTCGAGCGCCACCAAGCCAAAGCTCTCGTATCGCGAGGGTACCACGCAGGCATCGCAGGCAGCATAGTAGATCGGCAAGACCTCGTTCTCAACGCTGCCGACGAAGCGAACGAGGTGCTCAATCCCCAGCCGGCGGGCATGCGCCTGCATGTTGCAGTGATCGACGCTCCCGAGATTGCCACCCACGAACAGTGCCTTCACCCTCCAGTCCGAAATCTGCGCCAGCGCCTCGAGAAGGATGTCGAACCCTTTGATGGGAGTGGCTCGGCCGACGGCCAGCACAACGCGATCCCGGCGCGACAGGCCCAGCCGATCCCGCGCGTCGTGTCTGGACTGTGGATGGAACCGTTCAAGGTCGATCCCCGGGGATGCAATCGAGACTGTGGCGGGATGTGCGTTGTAAAGATCCGTCAGCGCGGCGCGCTCGTGATGACTGACGGCCAGCAGGTGGTTGGCCTCTGCGACAATGCGGCGCTCACCGTCGGCACGCGCGGAAGGCTCTTCCTCTTCGGGCAGGACAGCCTGTTTGGCAAGCGCCAGCGTATGAAAACTGGCGATGTGCGCCGCCCGCCAGTGCCTTGCCAGCTCGATCGCCGCCAGTCCGGAAAGCCAATAGTGGCTCAAAACGGCATGATAGCGCCCACCCCGCTGCCGCTCGGCTTCCAGTGCCTCAGCGACGAACGGCTCCAGCCATTCGTGCAGGCTCTCTTTGCGCGCGTCGATTGGACCAGCCGGCACGTGGTACAGTTGCACGCCGGGAATCGCGTCCCTGTGCCGGGCTGAGCCGGCATGTAGCCTTGTAAAGATATCGACCGACCAGCCTTGTGCCGCCAGCGCCGCCGTAGTTTGCCGGACATAGACATTCAGTCCGCCGCCGTCACCCACACCGGGACGTTGCCAGGGGCAAGTGTGGAGACACACAACGGCAAGACGGCGAGAGACGCTCATCGGTGCACCTTCAAGCGAGAAAAACCAGCCTTATAGTCAAGCTCTGGATGTCAAGAAAGACAGCGTTCAACATTATCGATGGCGTGCCCGACACCGTGATGGCAATCGGAGCCCATCCGGATGACGTCGAGCTCGGCGCCGGAGGCACCCTGGCCAGGTGGAGCCAACTCGGTGCCGTAGTGACGGTCGTCGTCTGCACCGACGGCGGCGCGGGCAGCCCCCATCCCGGCATGGCTCCGAAGGCCGTCACCGAGTGCCGCAGAAAGGAGCAGAAGGCGGCTGCCGACGACCTGGGTGTGCGCCATCTCGTCATGCTGGGAAATGCCGACGGGGGACTTCAGGACAGCAACGATTTCCGGGGTGCTCTGGTCGAGCTTGTTCGCGAACACCGGCCCGAAGTCCTTCTCACACACGATCCGCATGCACGTAATCGCTTTATCCACAGGGATCATCGGATTACCGGTCAGGTGGCCCTGGACGCCATCTACCCCTATGCCCGCGATCCTCTGCACTACCCTCACCAGATCACCGCCGGCCTCTGTGTCCACCGGGTCGACCGATGCCTGCTGTAGGACTCGGATAACCCAAACGCCATCATCGACATTGCGGCAACGCTGGAGACAAAAGGCCAGGCGCTGGGACGACATGCCAGTCAACTCAACGGTATTGTGGGGGATACCAACCCGGTTGCGTGGCTCCGGCAGCGCGGCCGAGAAGCGGCAGCGGGCTCAGGCTTCTCGAGTGGCGAAGCCTTTCGGCTGCTCGCAGCGCCGCCCTAGGGCGCGTGGTTTGCTCCACGCAGGGGGTCTTCATCACCCTGCTTCGTCTGAGTTATAATCTTTCAGACTCCCCGAAACAAAGGAGCGGATCATGCGCTACCTGTTCGTGTTTTTCGTTGTTCTTGTGGCGCCGCTCGCCCCACTTCATTCCTCACAGGAGCGATCCGAGGCCGACTACGTGGCTCAGCTTCGCTCGGACGCCGAGGAGGGCAACGCCGAGGCCCAGTACAATCTGGGCGTTCTCTACACAAAAGGCAGGGGCGTTGCGCAGGATTATGTGGAGGCTTGGCAATGGTATCTCAAAGCCGCTGAGCAGGGCCACGCCGCGGCCCAATGGAGTCTTGGCATTATCTACGGAAGGGGCCGTGGTGTTGAGCGGGATCCCGTTGCCGCCCGGAACTGGTATCTCAAGGCCGCAGCGCAGGGCTATACCTCGGCCCAGTACAACCTTGGCGTCCTCTACTCTTGGGGCTACGGCGTCGCGCGGGATTACGTCGAGGCCCGGAAGTGGTATCTCGCAGCCGCCGAGAAAGACCATGCTCTGGCCCAGTACAACCTGGGCCTTCTCTACCATCGCGGCGACGGGGTCGAGCAGGATTCCGTCGCGGCCCGGAACTGGTATCTCAATGCCGCAGCTCAGGGTGTCGCCGGGGCCCAGTACAACCTGGGTGTTTTCTGCGCCTTCGGCCACGGCGTTGAGCAGGATTATGCCGTAGCGCGGAACTGGTATCTCCAGGCCGCCGCACAGGGCCACGCCCTGGCCCAATTCAGCCTTGGCGTTCTCTATCACAGCGGCGACGGCGTTGCGCAGGATTACGCCGAGACTCGGAAATGGTATCTCAAAGCCGCAGCACAGGGTGTGGCCGGGGCCCAGTACAACCTGGGCGTTCTCTACCATGACGGTGACGGCGGTGTGCAAGATTACGCCGAGGCCCGGCACTGGTACCTCAAAGCCGCAGCACAGGGTGTGGCCGGAGCCCGGTACAGCCTGGGCGTTTTCTACGCCTTCGGCCACGGCGTTGAGCAGGACTACGTCGAGGCCCGCAACTGGTATCTCAAGGCCGCAGGGCAGGGCACCGCCGAGGCACAATATAACCTGGGTGTTCTACACGCCAAGGGCCTGGGCGGTGGGCAGGATTACGTCGAGGCTCGGAAATGGTTTCTCAAGGCCGCGGGGCAGGGCCACGTCCTGGCCCAGTTCAGCCTTGGCCTTCTCCACTCTCAGGGCCACGGCGTTGAGCAGGACTACGTGCAGGCCTACGTCTGGTACAACATCGCCGCAGCCCAGGGAAACGCCACCGCTCTGAAAAACCGTGAGGTCGTCGCTACGACGGTGGACCCTGCCACGCTTGCCAAAGCTCAGAAGCTTTCAATCGAGTACTTCAAGCGCTACGTCGAGCCCTTCCAGTAGAAGCACCGCCGTTCTCTCGCTTCGCCTGGGCGGGTTCGCCGGACAGTGCACTAGCACCAGACAATGATGAGCCCGCGGAAATGTCTCGTTAAGGCTTCCCGCGGGCTGCCCCACATGGAGGATCGCCCCCATGTCGTCTCATACTATCAGCAGCGCTACTCCAGACCTTGTCTCGTTAATCACTTTCATCGCTAGCCGGGACTCCGGCCCGAAGGGAACTCCCTGAAACGGCGGGAGGGAACGCTGCTGGGGACGAGGGCGAAGACTTCCAGCCGTATGCGCTTCCTGCACCCCGGGCAACGACGGCGTTCTCTACTCGCCGCCGTTAAGAAGATGGTACATGCGGCGGACTTCCAGGGCGCGCACTTCGGACCGGCGGAAGAGAGTGTACTCATCATACTCTGCAAGATCCACTCTCTCGAGAGCCTCTTCGACTGGCAGTCCCTGCCCGTGCAACCGCTTCACCTGGTCCCAGTACTGGCGCAGATATTCCTGAGCAAAGTCGATTTTGGAACGGTCCCTCACAAGAGACCCATGCCCCGGGACGATCACGCCGAAATCGAGCTCCTTGAGCTTCTCCAACGTCTGGATGAACTCCTCGGGGAAGGCATCCCCCAGGTAGGGGCACTGGCCAAAACCAGGTCGCCCGTGAAGACCACCCTCTCGGCGGGCAGGAAGACCACCACGTCTCCGCCCGTATGACCGCGCCCCAGGTGGTGTATCTGGATCTCACGTGATCCCCGGAACAGCGTCAGTTTGCGCAGCAGCGTCGTGGTGGGAGGAGTGGGCACCACCTCGCCCAGCGCCTTCACGTGTCGTTTGAGCGTCGCCACCTCAAGCTCCACCTGTTCGCGATTCAAAGCTTCCGCCCTTTCCAGCTCTTCCTTCAGGGCCGCCAGGCCCCGGATCTTATAAGCTGGGCTGGCGATAACCGTGTAGGACGGTTCTGAAAGGACGTCTCCCAGCAGCCTCTCCCGAGTGTACTCGTGGCCGATGATCTCCACGCCCTCGGGAAAGATCTGGTTGCCATGGGCATGATCGAAATGAAAGTGGGTGTTGACCAGATAGCGGACTGGCTTATCCGTGATAGCGGCAACGGACTTGACCAGCGCGCGGGCGGCGTCGGGAGTGATGTGCGAGTCCACCAGAAGTACGTCTTCTTCGTTGACCACGACCATGGCGTAGCTGCCGAGGCTGACCGCGCCGGTATCGGTGGCGTGATATACACCGGACGCCACCTCTTCGAACTTATGAGTCTCAGACCGGCGATCTCCCGGGGCGGCGCCTGTGGCCGCCGATTCAGGACCCTCGCTGACCGGGCCCTGACAGGCTATCGCTAGCACCAGCACCGGGGCACTGAACAAGCCAGCTCTTTTCATGGACATCTCCTCCCGAGAAACTGTCGCAGACAATCAGACGCGAATTCAACGCTCAAGCCTGACCTCAACCCGGGGCGGCTGAAAAAGGTGGGCGGCAAGAACTGATCCCCGGGGCTTCCCCGACGCTGTAGCTCGCCTGGGCGCACAACAGCCGTGTGTCACTAGAGCCAGCGGCGAACCCGCGCCTTGTATGTCAGGTAGCCATCACCGAACTTGCGCTCCAGATAGCGCTCTTCGCGCGAGATGACGCCCCACGCAAACAGGGGGACACATATCACCGCCAGCACGAAGAACCACAGACTATTGGCCCAGACACCGATGCCAAGCTGGAGAAACACCATCGCCAGGTAAATGGGGTTGCGTGAGAACCTGTACGGGCCCCGCACGACGATCACGTCGGTCGACTTGCTGGTCGGTATCGACGCGCCGACACTGCGCATCGTATAAACGGCCCAGAGGAACAGAGCAAACGGGGCAACAGTCAGAACCGGGCCGGATGCCCGGGCCACGGCATCTGGAAGCATGCTGAGTGGCAGCAGCCACCTGGCCAGAAATCCAACAACTATGGCGAGAAGCAGCAGAAGTGGTGGGTGAAAGGCGACGCCCGCGTGGTCTGGTCCCGGACTGTGATCCCTCTTGCCGTCCAACGCCGGTTACTCCGCCTCGACCCATTCGACCCTGAATCGAGTGCCTGTCTCCTGGTCAGTATATTAGTGCGAAAACGGGGACAACACCACTGACCGCTAGCAGCCCGTGGTGGAAATCGCACTAGGGGGTCACGGTAAAGCCATCCTTCAACTTGCCGGTTTTTCCTCCGGAATTGGTCACCAGGACATGCCAGACCCGATCGCGGGACGGCCCGCGGCCGTTTGCCGCCACAGTTGCCGTAAGGGTGTTCGTATCAAGCACCACGACATTGGACGCCATGGGTTTGGGACCATCGCCTTTTTTGAATTTCAACCTGGCTCCAGCGGCGAAGTTGTTTCCGCTAATCCTGACCTTGACATCCCGGCCTGCCTGTATGGTGTTCGGTTTGATCGTGCTCACGAACGGCTCGTTTCCGGATTTTTTCCTGACCAGCACCACGATCAGCACAATCAGGGCAGCGACACCGACAAAGAGACCAATGAGTATCGGGACGTGGGGGTTCTCTCGAACCTGCAGCACCTGGTCGTAGCGTAGCGGTACCAGCTGGCCACTTCCGTCCATCCTCAGGGTAAACCTGCGTTCGTCGATCGCCTGGATATGTCCCCGCAGGATCGTTTCGGCAGGCAGCTTGACCCTGACATGAGTATCCACTCCCAAACCGTCCACAGCTTGCCTCACAAGCCCCGGCTCCGTTTGGCGCCCGGCAGGGTGGGAAGTCTTCTTGATGACTTTCAGCTTCATGACCTCTTCATACCTGACCCGGAGTGTGGGCCCCCGGCCTGCCAACAACCGGATCGTAAAATGTGTGTCCTTTATGCGCTCGAGACGCCCTTTCGTTTTCTGACGGTCCACCAGCTCCAGCGCCACGGAGGCCCCAACGCCCGCACTGTAGACTTGTCGCTGAACCTGCTGCGCCCCGGTTGCCGCCTGGGCCATCACACTGAAGCCAGGGTCTGGCACGTGAGCGATTAGAGTTGCAAGAATGACAACCAAAACCTTTTTTGACATCGCATACGCCTCCTGTTCGGGATTCCTTGAAGTTTGGGATTGCTTTTGGCGTCTCACCGTGCACGAGCCGTGCCACTGACTTCTCCTCAACTCCACGAAAGCTCATAACACTCATTACTTCAGTCAGTTAGGAGATTATCGCGTAGGATTTTCAAGGAATGAACGATGAAGGAAACAGATGGCGCCCGGCGCAGCTTTCCCGTTGTAATCACCGCGATAGTCGAGCGCTCAGATCGCGGGGTTGCGGGCGACCCGCGCGATTTCCGCCACGGACTGCTAGGACTGGAGGTAGGCCCCCAGGCGCCACCTCTGGAGCTGAGGACCTCTGTGCCGGGCCATCCTGGCCCTCCGGGTCGAATCGGAGTACACTTTGAGCATGGGCTACACACGATGTCCAGAAACCTTGGTGTCCCCAACCTTGGAAGGAGGCAAGCATGGGGTTCTTAGCTTTGCCTTGGCGCCATCCGGGAGGTCGCAATGAAGCTTGATCACACAACCCTGAGGGCAATCGGGCAGGATCTTGAAACAATTGGTTTGTTCGACTTCGATCTGAAGCTCGAGGGCGAGAAGTGTGTGGTTCGTGGAGAGGTTGCTTCGCCCGACTCGACGGAACCACCACACCCGTCCCGCAGCTTCAAGGCCTTGTGGGGACAGTTCTGGGGGCCAAAGTCGGAACGAGGCCCGAAACCTGTGGAGAGGGTTTATCTCTCAGATGACATTGACCGTCTGGTCGGCGAAGCTCAGTCCCGCCGAGAGAAGGAACAGGCCAGGCCCAGGAAGGCCCACAAACCGGAGAGGTATTCCACCGGGGAGATTCTTCGGGTCTTCGCTTTTTATTGCGAGACTGCGGAGCTGCAGCCTGTGAGTGTTTCAAAGCAGTGGAAACAGCTCAAGTGTGAGTACCTGACCAAATCGGGAGCTCGGGAGCAAGAGGAGCGACCTTTTTCGGAGCTGGTCGATTTTGCGCGGGGCATGAGTCTAAAGCGCGACAAGGGCTGATCAGAGGCCGGCGCATTTCTGCGGGACTGGATCAAACCTCTCCGAGCGCAAAGGCTACACTGTGGGGGAGTTTTCGAAAGGGGTTCTCCCATGATGAGACCTGTCTTTGTTGTCAGCCTGCCCCTTTTGTTGGCGACAGCCTGCCAGAGCCCTGGCACTGATGGCCCGTCGACGGCTTCCGAAAGGACCGTATCCGGAAACCGGCAATCCGACACCCACAACTTCGAAGAGGTGGCGCCCGGTGTCTACTTCGCCACGGGTACCGAAACGGTCAGGCTGGGCAGCAATGCCATGGTGGTGGTCAACCAGGAGGACGTGCTCCTGGTTGACTCGCACATCACGCCCGACGCGGCCCGCGAGCTGATCAAGTCCGTTGCCGCCGTCACCGCTAAGCCCGTCCGCTATCTCGTCAACACCCATTTCCATTTTGATCATGCGAACGGCAACCAGGTCTTCCCCGAGGGCGTCGAGATCATCGGCCACGAGTACACTCGAGAGAGGCTCCTGGCCGACCCTCGCAAGGAACCGGCTTACCTCGTTATTGGCAGTGAAGCCTATGAGAACCGGGTCATAGCGGCCATGGAGGAGACGCTGGCCACCGCAGACGATCAGCAACGCGAGTCGCTGCAGGGACAGCTGGCCACGCTGAGGCGGCATGTCACGGCTCTGGGCGAAGTAGAGCCTACACCCCCCACGACCACTCTAGTGCGGAAGCTGACCCTCTTTCGCGGATCACGTGAGATTCAGATGCACCACCTGGGCCGCGGCCACACGGGCGGAGACGTGGTGGTCTTCCTGCCGGCGGAGAAGGTCGTCTTCACCGGGGATCTGCTCTACTCCAGCGCTCCCTATCTGGGGGATGCCTTTCCCGAAGAGTTCATCCAGACGCTCGAGAAGCTCAAGGATCTGGACTTCGACCTGATCCTGCCCGGGCACGGCCCCCTCGTCCGCGACCGCTCCGAAATCGACTTCACCCAGGCATACCTGCGCAAGTACTGGGGCCAGGTAAAAAGGTTCTACGAAGAAGGACTGTCTGTCGAAGAAGCTCTCGCCGAACTCGACCTGGCAGAGTACGACCAGTACGCCGCCTTTCAGTCCGGCCGCCCGGAAGTGCGCGAGCTTGAAGTGCGCGGCATGTACGACCGGCTGAGCGAGGGCCAATAGGGCTTTGCTCCAGCAAGCTGCCGCCCCCTGCCAGCGTTTTAAGGAAAGAAGGAGCCCCGATGAAAGCAATGGTCGACTTTTTCCGGACCATGCTGACACTGCCCGCGCCCTGGATTGGCTGGGTGATGGCGTTGATGACCGTTAACATGATCGTTCCCCTGTTCTACCTGGGGACGCTGGAAGGGAAAGTCGTCCTGGGAGCGTTTGTACTAGGGGCAGTTCTTCAGACGGCGATCTTCTCTGCGAAAGGATTCGTTTGTCTGCTGGGAATCGGCCACATCGCGTGGGTCCCGATGGTGGCCTGGCTCTGGACTCGCCTCGACCTTGCTCCGGCGGGCAGCCTCTTCAGGTACTGGCTCTTCACTACCCTGGTCCTGGTAGGAGTCTCACTCCTCATCGACGCCGGCGATGTGATCCGTTACGTCAGGGGGGAAAGGGAGCCTCAGCTCGTGACTCCGGCCTGAAGTCGGCGCGGAGCCTCGTCTACGAGCGGGAGTCGGCATTTCCCGGCAGGCGTGCGCAGAGAAGTAGCATTGGATAAACTGACCCGGGTTCTGGGTTGGGAAGAAAGACAGGACAACCAAGCTCGAGGGAAATTATGACGCCGAACAAAATCCAAGGCCTGTTGGGAACAGGGCTCTTCATGCTCTTGTGTGTATCTCCCGTCGAGGCGCAGGCTCCTGCCGACCCGTAGATCGAGGATCTGAAGAAAGAAATCCAGTCACTGAAAGATGGACAGAAGGCCATTCAAAAACAGCTCCAGGAAATCAGGAGTCTGCTGCGGACCAGGCGGGCTCCCGCCGCTCCGAAAGAAGTCGTCCTGGATATCACGGGAAATCCGTTCCAGGGCAATGAGACCGCCGCGGTGACGCTGATCGAGTTCTCAGACTACCAGTGACCGTATTGCGGCAGACACGTCCGTGAGACGGTCCCCAAGCTGACAACCGAATACATCGAGACGGGGAAGATCAAGTTCGTCTTCATGGATCTTCCCCTGGAATCCATTCACCCCCACGCTCTCAAGGCGGCCGAGGCCGCCGCCTGTGCCGGTGAGCAGGGCAAGTACTGGGAGATGCATGATTATCTCTTTGCCAATCAGAAGAAACTGGCGCCCGAGCAGCTCCGATCCCAAGGGCCGGCGCTGGGGCTGGACCCGGGGGCATTTGACGAGTGCCTGGAGAGCGGCAAGCATGTCCCTGGGATCCGCAAGGACATGGCAACCGCCCGCAGGGCCGGCCTGACTTCAATTCCCTCCTTCGGAATGGGCTTTACCGACCCCAAGGACCCGAACAAAGTCCGGGTGGTTCGAAATCTCAAGGGCGCCCAGCCCTTCAGCTCGTTCAAGGCAGTCCTGGACAGCCTGCTTGCCCAGGCTCAAAAGAAAGCACCCCCCAAATAGGCGCTGGAGGGGCGGGCGGTCAGGTGGGGTGATCGTCCGACACAGTGGATGGAGGGGGCAAAACGTCACGAAGCCCAGCAAAAAACCTGTAGGCGGAATCGAGAAGCAACTTCAACTCCTCATGGTCGGTCAAGGTACCGGTCACCGCGTAGATCAGCTTGTCGTCGTAGTTCCGAATGTCGTTGATCCGGTTGACCCTTTCTCCCTCCGCCCAGAACAATAGATCCGCCTGAATGCGCTCAGAAAGCACGGCTTTCATTCGCCGGTCGTCATTCGTGTAGATGGCCAGGCGATTCTTGAGCCTGCCGACCTCGCCGGTCATGGGACTCTTGAACCCCACCCATTCATCGACGACCCCTTGAAGCGAACGAGGGCGGATTCGGAACTCGAATCCGTGAGGCGCCAGTCCTTGGAACAGTGCATAGGTATAGCGGATGGATTCTCCATCGATGCCTGTCGATGCGCTGGAAACTTCCGCTTCCGTTCCGGAGTAGGAAAACACCAGTTTGGGCATGACGAACGGGCCCTGCGATTGGACCACGCCGTTTGTCTCGGCTGCCAGCCGTCTCAGAACGGGTGCCATACGGCCCACGGCCCTGCGGTGCAGGACCCAACCCAGCCCTAACCCGCCTAGAATGACAAGGGCAATGATGAGGGCAAGACTCATTCCGGTGTTCACGCCGCCATCCCGGTGCTCTGCTGGATGGCCCTGAGGAGTTCCGCCGGCTGGTCGGTTCCGACCCGATAGCTTTTCCGGTTGGACATCCTGATCTGTACGGCGTCGAGTCCCGATGCGCTGAAGAGCCAGCCATGAGGCGTCCAGCGGATCCCCCAGCCGTAGTACCATTTGTTGCGCACGGTTTTGGCCTCTTCGACATCACGTAAAGCAAAACGTTTGCGAATCAGGCCGACGCCGAACCGGCAGACCAGAAACCCCTCATTGATTTCGACGGTCAACCAGCCGAACAGGAGCACGAGCGGAAGGTAGAGAAGGGGCAGCCAGGTGAGGGAGGACGCAAACGTGAAGACCACGAGCAAACCCAGGCCGAGCCCCACGATGAAGACTATAGCCACTTGTGTGTGCCTGTATGCATGCGTATTCTTCATGGCTGGACTCCGATCTAACATCTTTACGTCTGCTCCTTTAGATTATTCAATCCCAGCTCGCTGACCATTTATTTCATCCTTGCAACCTCCTATTCTCTCTGGCATCCTTCGACATATGCAGTACCGCAAGCCTTTCCGAAGGCCCCAGATAAGGAAGTTCGGCGACGTTAGCCGGTTGACCCGTAGTACCTTTCCAGGACAAGGGCAAGAGAGTCCGGCTTCCATTGGCTACGACAGCATGTAGTCGGCCACTCCCTTGGCCCCGCCTCCCGGGTCCGGATACCGTTTAGGGACAGCGGGGCGTTCGAGTAGCTTCAGAAGAGCAAGGAATTGGGCGGCAGTCCCGCTATTGGAACGAGCGGGAAGACAGGTTGCGTGTCTGATTACCGGCAATCCAACCCGTGAACTTGGCCAGCACGGAGTACTGCAAGTCTTCCTCCAGGGTTTTGACTTCCTTCACGGCACTCTCAAAGTCCGTCCGGCAATCGGTCGCGCGACGGGCGGAACTCTCACCATGATGAGATGGACTCCTCCTTTAGGCTTAGACGGCATCTAAAGTGCCAGAGCCAAAGTTTTTAACTGTATCAGGAGGAGTCTGAAATGAAGCATAGAACAATCGCAGTGGATTTGGCAAAGTCGGTCTTTGAGATTGGGATTTCCGAGCAGCCTGGTCGGATGGAGAAGACGCATCGCCTGGGTCGAGCTCGGTTGTTGAGGTTCATGGCCAAGCAACAACGGGCAACGATTCTGATGGAAGCCTGCGGTTCGGCTCACTACTGGGGCCGGCGATTCCGGGAACTGGGGCACGAAGTTGTGCTGCTGCCGCCAGCCTACGTCCGGCCGTACGTGTTACGCAACAAGACGGATCGCAGTGATGTGAAAGGGTTGTTGGAAGCCCACCGCAACAGTGCCATTCGACCGGTTCCGATCAAAAATGAATCGCAGCAGCAGTTGACCGCCTTACATCGGGTGCGGACGGCATGGATGCGCACCCGCACGGCACGGATCAATACGATGCGGGGCATTCTACGGGAATTCGGTTTGACAATTCCCGTTGGAGCCTGCCAGGCCGTGGAGCGGGTGCGAGGATGGATCGAAGATGCAGAAGTGGAGATTCCGAATGGGATCCGATCGGTGCTGGAGGAGATCTGTCTGGAAGTCAGAGAGCTGGAGGGGCGAATCGATCGGATCGAAAGGAAACTGACAGCGCTATCGCGACAGAGTGTTGCGATTGAACAACTGCAGTCGATCCCCGGGGTGGGATTGCTGACAGCCACAGCGGTGGCCGGTTTTGTGGGAGATCTGAGGCGCTTTGATTCGGGACGACACTTTGCCAGTTATCTGGGCTTGACACCGCGGGAGCACTCCAGCGGTCTGCGGCGTCGACTCGGGTGCATCAGCAAGCAAGGGGACATCTATTTGCGCACTCTCTTGATCCACGGTGGGCGATCGGTCTTGTGGACGGCCCAGTCCAAGCAGCGGCCAGACCGTTTGCACAGGTGGGGTTTGGAGATTGAAAAACGACGGGGGCACAACAAAGCGGCAGTGGCTGTGGCCAATAAGCTGGCCCGTCTACTCTGGGCCGTTTCCACCCGTGACGCCGCCTATGAACCCCAGCGAGCTTAAGCGATAAAAGATTTGTCAAGATCTTTCCCTGGGAACTGCATGAGAGGATTCGAACTGATGGCGAACCGGTCAGACCGGCGCGGGGAACACGCCGATAGCAGCCTTGGCCACTCGATGGCCGTCACCACGATAGGCGCCCCACGCGCGAATATTCATCATGGCCCGGAGCCAGAACACAGCTCCACTAAGAGGCCGGAGATACGACTGCAGTCCACACCGAATCGCAAAAAGTCGATGCTTTCATGCCAGAGACCCAAGGAGGAGAAGATGATCCGATAGCGATTCTGGACCTGCAGCGAAACTCCTGGCTTCAACCCAGCATCCGAGTTTCGTCGCCAGGGCCCAGATCAGCTGAATTCGAAAAAATGAACAGGACCCTTGACAGGAGGAGTCCAGATACGGGCTGCTAGAGAGCAACAGCCGAAGGACGAATCCGCCTGGGAAAAAACCGTCCGGTACGCTCCATGTACTGCAGATACTCCTCTCCGAATCGTTTGACCAGGTTTTCTTCTTCCTTCCTGGTTCGTAACACGATCAGGCCGAAAGCAGTTCCACCAGTGAGAGCAAGAAACCAGTTCGCCGTCACCAGGGAGTTGGCTGTAACGGCCAGAAGGAAGGCGACATAGAACGGGTGGCGTACCCACCGATACGGGCCTGACGTTACGAGGACGTGCACGGCTCTGGTGACAACCGTGTCCGTCAGGTTCTTGCCCAGGGTTCGGAAGGTCACGATTAGAAGGGCGCCCGCGATGATCCCAAGCCCGACTCCCAACCAGCGCAACCACATGGGCAGGGGAGCCGAAGACCAGACCATGAGCGAGGGATCGATCATGTACAGGATCAGGCCGACGAATCCGGCAAGGGCAACCGGGCGCAACGTCAGAAGAATGAAGAGGCCTTCCTGGCGCCGATCAAGTTTTTCGCCGGTTGCCTGGGCTTTTATCCGGTGCCACGCGCCGATTGGAAGTATGGCCACACAGCCCAGAATGAGGATCATCCGAAAGGTTTGTTCGTGCTCCATCTGGCTTTACGCCGCTCTCGTCAGAACTTCCCATACTTCAGGAAGGCCTTCTGCGGATCCTCTCCTTCGAGAATCGCCTTTCGCACCAGGCTTTCCGTGCGCAGCACCCTTTCGGCCTCGGCGGTCACCTCCTCGGCCATCCTGCCGGGGATGATCACGACTCCATCGCGGTCGGCAACGGCATAGTCGCCGTTGTGGATCGTCACGTCACCGATCTGAATGGGCTCTTTATAGGCATCGGGCACCCAGCTGCCGACAATATCTTTGGGCGTGTAGTACCGGCAGAAGACCGGGAACCCGATCCGATCGATAAACTCGGTATCGCGGCAACCACCGTCCACAATGTACCCACGAACACCCCGCAGTTTCAGGGTTTCCGCGGATAGTTCTCCCATGTGGCGCATGGTGCTGTCGTGGGGCTGGCAAATCGCCACCGTGTCGGCCGGCACCCAGGACAACATACCGGTCCACTGCAGCAACGTTTCGTGATCATCGAGACTCTCGTCCCGGCGGCCGGATATGGTGAAGACCTCGCCGGCCAGCCGGCGAGCTGGATCCAGCGGCCCAATCTCCGGCGGTAACACGCAATCTGCGTGTCCCATCCTGTGCAGCACATCGTGGACCGCGCCGGTGTATGTCTTTTCAAGTCGTTGCGCAAGGTTCATTCTGCTCGTTCCATCCATTCCGGCAGCCGATTGGCGTAATCGCGGGCCTGTGCCACGAAGTCGACGCCCGCCATCTCTTTCCAGGCGCCCAGAAGTCTCCGAAACACGGGTCCCGGCTTTCCGTCGCCGACCGGTTGTCCCTCGAAGGTTGCCGCGTGGACGAGACTGAACGACGTGGCCGTGCAGAAAATTTCATCCGCCTTCAGCGCCTCGTATCGGCCCAGGTTTGCCTCGCACACCTCGATGCCCAGTGTGTTGCCGAGTTCTATCGTGGCCTGGCGGCTCACTCCCCTCAGTATGTTTCGCGGCTCGGGTGTGTAGATCTTGCCATGCCTCACGAGAAAGATATTCCATCCGGGTCCTTCCGCCAGAAACCCATCCGGATCGAGTAGCACCGGCCAGGCACTGCCAGCCCGTGCCGCCTGCAACTCGGCCATCCGGTAATGCATGCGGCTGCGTGTCTTTGCCTTCAAGTCGACAAGATGAGCGGGAAGAGTTTGCTGAGCCGGAATCATGACGTGCACGCCCTCTTCGTAGTTGGAAGCGAATCCGCCCATGTGTGCGATCAACGGCCAGCAATTGATCGATACCGTGGGCTGAATCCCTCGGGAAAACGCCGTTCGGTAAACGGGCAATGGCCCGCGCGAGACATCGTGCATGATTTGCCAGTCCACATCGTCCGCTTCGGTCGGCAGATTCTTTTCCAGTGTCTCCAGGGTGACCCGCTCCATGCGGTCGAGTGACAATCCACAGTCAATTTCCAGCAAACGCAACGAGTCGTAGAGCCGCTCCAGATGCGAACGCAGCCGAAAGGGCCGTTGCTGAAACGTGCGGATTACTTCAAACGCCATGTCGCCGTACATCAGCGCCGAGTCAAAGATCGAAATGCGAGCTTCGCGTTCCGCGACATAACTGCCGTTGAAGTAGACGAGACGTTGCGACATGTGCTTCTAGACCCCAGATTCGCCGGGTCCGGGCATCAACCTTCCGCTGCCGGGTTCCCCGCTTCAGTTTGCCAGGATTGACCAATCTCCTCCAGGGATCTGCCTTTCGTCTCCGGCATCACCCGCCATCCAAACCACACGGCAAAAAGGCAGACGGTCACGAAGACGCCAAGGCTCCACGCCTCGGTTCCGAGACTGTCCTTGATAGAGGACATCATGGCCGGAAGCAGCGACGGACCCAGGAAGGCCGATACCCACAGACTCAGCGCGGCCAGCGTCATGCCCCTGGCACGCAGGTGGGTTGGGAAGACTTCAGACATGATCGTCCAGGCGAGAGGGGCAAGGCTGACCACGACGCCTGCCAGGACCAGCAGCATTGTGAGCAAAAGAGCGGGGCCGGAGTCGAACCTCCAGACGGCGCCCGCCAGGGCCAGTCCAAGAGCCATGGTACCCGTGCCGCCCATCAGCAGCGGTCTTCTGCCGAACCGATCGACAGCCCATAACCCGGCCACCGTCCAGAGCAGTTTCCAGGAGGTGATGATGATTGATTGCAGCATTGAATCAGAGGCGATCGTCTCGAAGCCGGCGCGTCTGAAGGCGAGAGGGGCGTGAAGGAGCAACGGCCCGGTGCCGCTCACCTGCTGCAGGACAGCCAGCCCGCAGGCGATGAAGAGTGCTTTCCTGATACCGGGCCCAAAAAGATCGGTAAACCTTCCCGGTTTCGGTACGGGCAAGTCGGCAATCCGCTCCATTTCCAGGTCGGCGTGGTGCGATCCTCCGATCCGGGAAAAGACCGCGTGCGCCTCCGTGATCCGATTCCTCCGGGCCAGCCATCTCGGACTTTCCGGGATCCATCGCAGGCCTAAGAGAAAAACCAGAATCGGTGGCAGCTCGGCAGCGAACATCCAACGCCAGGACCCGGTGGAGAAGAGAAGATAGGAGACAAGAAGCGAAGCCAGCGAACCGATCACAATGGCCAGCTGGTGGCTCCACACCAGGCGGCCACGCAGCCTTGCCGGCGCCACCTCGGCGATGTACATGGGCGAGACGATGGAAACCAGTCCCACACCCATTCCACCCACAATGCGAAAAATCGAAAAGTCCAGGATCGTTCGCGAGAGAGCCGTCCCGATGGCTGAGGCTCCAAGCAGAATCGCGCACAGGTAGAGGGCTCTTTTTCTTCCCCAGCGGTCGGTCAGGCCGCCCAGGCAAAGCGAACCAAGGATGCAACCGATGATGGCGCTGCCGGCGGCGAATCCGAGAAGGCCCGGTGACAGAGAAAACTCGTTCTTTAGAAAAGGCGTGGCACCGGCAACGATCGAGAGGTCGTACCCGAAGAGGAATCCCCCGGCTGCTGCCAGCACGGTCGGGAAGTAAAGATAAGTTCGACTCACTTTCTCCAGACCGCTGCGTATCGGATCGTGCCGCCTGAACTGTAGCCAGTCACATTGCGGGTTCGATAACCTGACTGAACGGCACTCTTCCATTCTGTCTGATACTTGCTGCCACTCAAGTTGTGGCGCGCTCTGTAGGCGCCTTTCGTCTTCGAGTTCCAGATAACCGAGAAGTACGGCTTCCCTTTGTGCTCATATGCGGCAAGGTAGGCAACCTGCCGCCCTTTTTTCTGGTTCTCGTTAAAAAATTTCTGGTAGTCACCGACAGAAACAAAGGACTTGGAAACATAGCTGCCGATGCTCGTCTTTTCATAGAGCCCCGTGTATTTTCGGCTTCCCCTGACGGAAACGACGGAAATGTTCTTCGGTCTCCAGCCCTTTTTGGTCAGATCGTCAAAGCGCTTCTGGTGAGCGGCCGGCGAGAGTCCGTGATAGGCGGCAACCCGCGGACCCGATCCTTTCTTGCAGATGACGGCATAACGCGCGCTGCTTCCCTTTCGGTAGCTCTCGATCTGAGTCGGTCTGAAACCGGTTTTGGTGTACTGGTCGAACTTACTCTGGTAGGCCGATCCGCTCAGGTTATGGAACGCCGCCCACTTCGCGCCGCTCTTGGGACGGAAGACGGCGTTGAAGTACACCTTTCCCTTGTGGTTGAAGCCGTCAACCCATGCCGGCTCGTAACCTGCGTTCCTGGCCTGATCGAAGAAGCACTGGTAATCTCGCTCGGGCAGCCCGTGCCTGGCGACTTCTTTGGAGCCGGGGGACAAATTGCCGGGGACCTTCCGCGCCTCGTAGTCCTTGCCGCTCTGGAAGGCGCCGCCGGGGATGCTGCAGATTCTGGGAATCCGGTTGCGTTTGCTTCCGGCATTATCCCTCAGGAACCCTCCGGTTGTGGTGATGGGATCGCTGGCCCTGGGGACACCCACTTCGAAGTGAAGGTGCGATCCCGAGGCGCAGCCGACTTGGCCCTCATAGCCGAGAAATTTGCCTGCCTTGACGAACTGGCCCACCTTGAGCCGGGCCGTCTTCCTGGTGGAGTTTTTGGTCATGTGGGAGTACTTCGGCCATTCTCCGTTGGCGTGTTCGATCCAGACGTAATTGTTCGTGCAGGGATCCCCGCTCGAACTGTCTACCTGCTTGCTGAAACCGTCGACAATAAAGCGGATGGTGCCATCGGCGGCCGCTACAATCTTGTACCTGCCTCCACCCGTGCCGCTCATGTCGATCCGGCCCAGGGGTTTATGCTTTTTGTGGTCGTTCGTGACCTTGACGGTCGTGCCGTTCTGGTACGGAATTCGATAGACACCCTTCGACTTGGGTTGCGCTGCGGTGTTGGCCACGAGACTGAGAGCGACCACGCCGGCCGTTGCACCAGTGCTTACCAGCTTCTTCATATCCCACCTCCTCGGGCACCCCCTCGCTGCTGCCCCGGGTCGCTTCTGCAACCGTTGCATGGTTGCTCGCGCCCAGGTGAACTCTAAGTCAACGGTCAGGCCAGTTCAACCTTGACCACGCCGGGTCTCCAGACGCACGATGTTCCAGTGGAAGGCGTCTGGGATGTGATGACGATCGGCCGTCTCGTCGAATCCATGGCGGAGAGACGCGGCGATGAACCCTTCCTCCTGTTCGAAGACCAGACGGTGTCTTTCGCACAATTGAGCGGGCGCACCAATCGCGCGGCCAACTCTCTGTGGGAATGGGGCGTGCGCCCCGGCGACACAGTCTGCGTGATGATGAACAACGCACCCGAGTACCTGTACGCCTGGTTCGCGCTGGCCAAGATCGGCGCGGGCCTCGTGCCCATCAACGTCCATTTGCGCGGTGACGTGCTGGCTTACATCCTTCACCACTGCGACGCCGCCATATTCATCGTCCATCCCGATCTGCTCCCCCCCTACCTGGCGGTCGCCGGGCAGGCGCCGAACATCAAGAAGGTCGTCGTCTGCGGCCCCGAAACACCGGGTACGCTCAACCTGGCGCGGGCCATGGCCGAGGCCCCGGAGGAGCGCTCGTTTGATCTGTGCGAAGATCCAGACGCGCTGGCGGGGATCCTCTACACCTCGGGTACGACCGGCCCATCCAAGGGGGTCATGCTCGGTCACTACAGTTATCTGAATACCGGCCGGGCCTTTATCGAGCAAATCGGAGGCGCCTCCCTCCAGGATATTCTCTACACGTGTCTGCCCCTCTTTCATTGCAACGCGCAGCAGCTGACCGTAATGGGCGGGCTCATGGCGGGAACTCGAGTGGCGTTGTCTCCGAGATTCAGCGCCTCGGGGTTCTGGAAGGAAATTCGCAGGTATCGAGCGACGGTCTTCAACTATCTGGGCGCCATCCTCACCATCATTTACAAAAAACCCGAACGTCCCGACGACGCGGACAATCCCGCTCGCCTCACCCTGGGAGGCGCTGCCCCGAAAGAGATCTGGCGAGACTTCGAGAGGCGATTCGATGTGAGGATCGTCGAGGCCTTCGGCCTCACTGAAACCGCCACCTTCAGCCACTGTAATCCACTCGCTTCGGTGCGGGTGGGCAGCGTTGGTAAACTACTGGCTCATTTCGAGGCGAAAATCGTGGACGAAGACGATCGGCCGGTGCCGCCGGGTACACCCGGGGAGATCGTCATTCGCGGAGTCGATGACCGGGTGTGGATGTCGGGATACTACAAGATGCCCGAAAAGACGGCAGAGGCCATGCGCGGCGGCTGGTTCCACACAGGTGACCGCGGGACGATGGATGCGGACGGGTATTTCTATTTTCTCGACCGTGCCAAGGACTGCATTCGCCGCCGTGGCGAGAACATCTCTTCGTTTGAGGTGGAGCAGATTCTCAATAAGCACCCGCTGATTCAGGAATCGGCCGCGGTGGGTGTGCCCTCGGAGCTGACTGAAGAGGATGTCATGGCCGTCGTCGTGCTCAAACCAGGCGCGACGCTCTCGCCCGAAGCTGTGGTCGACTACTGCCTGGAGCAGATGACCTATTTCATGGTTCCGGCATACGTGAAGTTCGCTGACAAACTACCCAAAACCCCGACCCAGCGCGTCCAGAAATACCGGCTCCGCCAGGAGGGCGCAGAAGACGCCTGGAATCGCGAGGCGGCCGGGTACAAGATGCGCCGCCGCAAATGAGCGGCATCTTCGGGATCTTCCACAGAAACGGCAAGCCGGTCGAGAAAGAAGTCCTCGCTTCCATGGGGCAGGCGATGGAGTTCTGGGGACCGGATGGGATGTCCCTCTGGTCGGAAGGACCTGTCGGCCTGGGACATCTGCTGCTCGGGAACAAGTCCCCGGCCGATGCAGGACCGTTCGTGAGCCCCGACTCCGGGGCGGTCCTCACCGCGGCCGCCCGGATCGACAACCGGGATGAACTGGGGCACCTGCTGGGCATGTCCCCGGCCGAAATCCGCGACTCACCCGACCATTCCCTGATCCTGGAGAGTTACCAGAGCTGGGGTAAAGAGTGCGTCCATCGGCTTCTGGGTGACTGGTCTTTCGCCCTCTGGGACCCGATCAAGCAGCGGCTGCTCGTGGCCCGGGATCATTGCGGCATCTCGGGTATCTATTACTACCAGGATGAGGACCTGTTCGCCTTCGCTTCTTCCTTGAAGGGACTCCTGGCCTTGCCGCAGGTCCCGCGCCGCCCCAACCAGATGAGGCTGGTTCGACTGATCACGGCCTGGGTCGAGGGCATGAACTTCGGCGATACGTTCTACCAGGACATTCAGCGGCTGGCACCCTCTCATCGTGTGTGGGTCGAGCTCGCACGGAGTCGGCTGGAGGAGTACTGGACCGTCGAGAACGTCTCCCCGCTGCAGCGGTCCTGCGATGAGGAGTATCTGGAGGCGTTTAGGGAAACATACGAGGCGGCAGTCCGCTGCCGCCTGGGTACCGACAGGGGGGTCGGAATCTTTCTGAGCAGCGGACTTGATTCGGGCTCGGTGGCCGCCCTGGCGGCGCCTGAACTGGCCCGTCGAAATCAGCGCCTTGACGCTTTCACTTCCGTACCGGCTCATGACCCGGTTGCCTTCGGCGTCGCCGGAAATGAAGGCCCTGTCGCACAGTCCACCGCCCGGTGGATCGGGAATACCGACGTCCACCTGGTCCAGGCCGGAGAGATTTCCCCGTTCGATGGTGTGCTCAGGGGACTAGCGATCCTGCAGGAACCGGCCCATGCTGCTTCTAATTTTTACTGGCTCCTGGCCATTCTCGAGGAGGCACGGAACCGTGACGTTGGAGTGATGCTGACAGGTCAGTTTGGAAACCTGACCGTTTCCTGGTCCGGCTACGGGGATTACGTACGAAGGCTGCTGCGAACCGGGCAGATTAGCCGGTACTGGCAGGAGGCACGCGCCTGGCGAAAAACCACCCGGGCGACGCTTACCCATACGGTCAAAAAACAAGTCGTCCGACCCGCCATCCCGTTCTGGCTCCTGCGATTCGTCAACCGGATCAGATTCAGGGCAGCAGGTCCCTTCCTGCTTCTGAACCCGGGCCTCGCCCAGGGGCTCGACCTTCGGCGACGAATGCTTTCCAGCGGTCACGATCCCGGTTTCGCAGAAACGGACAGTCATCTGCTGCGCCGGCTCATGCTCATGCACAGCCTGCCCCGGGCCCATCTCTCCGAACTGGCCCCAGCGCACCAGCTGGAAATTCGCGACCCGACCGTTGACCGACGGCTTGTGGAGTTCTGCCTGGGCATTCCAGAGGATCAGTTTCACGGGCTGGGGCACGACCGGCTGCTGATCAGGCGGGCCTTCGCCGGCTTGCTCCCCGAAGCGGTACTCTGGAACCCGGCCAGAGGCATCCAGGCTGCCGATGTTGGGAGGCGGCTGGTCGAAGATGCTCCCGATCTGAAAAAGACCCTGGCCGGTCTGCAGCGGTGCCGGCCGGCGGCCGCGTGGCTCGACCTGCCCAGGATGAGCCGCCTGGTTGAGAGGATCGGCTCTTCCTCAGTCTCGGGGCGCCTTACGCCGAGTGCTCTACTGAAGGGCTTCATGGTGGGCGTTTTTCTGGCCCGGCTCCAGGACGAGGCTCTCGGATTAGCCAAAGAGGACCTTTGAGCGTCATCCTGTCTTTGGTAGACTCAGCCTTGAGGGATACGAGCCACAAGAAACACGATGAAAGAATCAGTCGAGGCTAATTCGACTCCGGCTCAGACACAGGTAGAGGAAGCCCGGAGGAAATGCGTGTACGTCACTCCACGGCTGGCGATTTTTGGGACGCTTTCGGATCTGGTCGGTGCTGGTCCTCCAGGCACCGCTGGGGATGCATCATTCGATTCCACTTCGTTCTGAACAGCGGTTGCATGCTGCACTCCGACCCGACCTTTCCGTCTGTGTGATAGTGATTGAGATCGACCGGCCGGCCACTGGCTTGACGCCCGGAGAGAGGCATGGCCTGGCAATCCAGGGGCTGCTCGTCGAGGCCGGCTCGCCACTTTCCGAATGAGCGGCATCGTCGGCATCGTCCACCTGGATGGCTCCCCGATCGATGACAGCCAGCTTCGACACCTGACCAAGAGTCTTGGCGCCGCGGGACCTGATGGCCAGCAAGCGAAGCTTCTCGGGCCGGTGGGACTGGGCCACGCTCTTCTCAAGACCCAATCCCTTCCGGAGTTGGACGAACAGCCCTTCAGCCTTGACCAGAACACGTGGGTCACCGCCGATGTACGTCTGGACGGCCGCTTCGATCTGCTTCGATCGCTGCAGGCAATGGGACTGGATGGCTCCCCGAATGCCCCGGATGCACGACTCATCCTGCACGCCTACTCGGTCTGGGGAGACGATTGCGTCAATCACCTGCTGGGCGACTTTGCCTTTGTCATCTGGGAGAAGGACAAACAGCGCCTGTTTTGTGCCCGCGACCATCTGGGCATCAAACCTTTCTTCTACGCCCGGCGAGCGAGCGTCCTGGTTCTCAGTAACAACCTGAACACTGTCCTCCAACATCCCCTGGTTCGAGACCATCTTGACGAACGGACGGTCGGCGATCAACTGACCTTTGGGGGCAACATACGCGGGGAAGCGACCTTCTTTTCCGACGTCCGCAGTCTTCCTCACGGACACTCCCTGGCACTTTTCGGAACCGAGCCGCGCTTGCGCCGCTACTGGACCCTCTCCGACTTCCAGCCCATCCGCTACCGGCGAGGTGAGGAATATGTCGAGCACTTTCGCGAGCTGTTCGACACGGCCGTCGCCGATCGGATTGGAACCGATCGAGTCGGTGCCCTCATGAGCGGAGGACTGGACTCCACGTCTGTCGCCGTCACGGCCCAGCGGCACCTGAAGGAACGAGGGGGGCGTGAACTCCAGGCCTGGACCTGGGACTGTTCCCGTATCATCGAGAACGACGAGGCCAGTTTAGCCGACCTGGTCTCCAGAACGGCGGGAATTTCTCAACACTACCTTCGGGAGAACGACTACCCCCTGTATGCACGTTATCAGCCCCCGGACCAGATCCCGGTTTCGGTTGAAGGCCCTTTGGCCGCCAGCGCTCCGTTGCCCCTGCAGCGCCTGTCCGCAGACTGCCGGGTGGCGCTGATGGGACATAATGCAGAAGTCCTGGGTTTCTATCCCGATCACATTCTGCATCTGCTCAAGACCCTTCGGATGGGCCACTTGCTGGGGGATCTCCGCGAGCACTACCGGATGCATCGAACTCTGCCTCGGCTGGGCTTACTGCGCTCTACCGTAAAGAGCACTTTTTGGCGGTGGGGCTGGCGCCGATCCTTTCCCTCCTGGGTGACTCGAGGCTTTGCAGAACGGATGGAGCTGGCCGATCGCTGGGAACACGAGTGGGCGCAGGCCTGCAGCCCATCCAATCGAATCGAGACTTACCTTCGGTCTCGGTCGAGCGGCTTTTCGCATCTGCTGGAGGCACTGGATCCCGGCCAGACCTTTGCCCGGGTCGAAGTTCGCCATCCGCTCGCTGACCTGCGGCTGGTGAGATTCGTCCTCTCGATTCCAGCCATCCCCTGGTGTCTGAACAAGCAGATCTTGCGCGAAGCCATGCGCGGACGGCTGCCCGAGGAGGTTCGCTGTCGTCCCAAGACCAACATTCCTGCACGGCCACGGCTCCGACTCCAGCTGGATCGAGACCGTGAGAGATGGAAGCATTATCTGCGATCGGCCCCGGGCCTGGGGGAGTACGTTTCGATTCCGAGAGCCGAGGAAGCCATCGAGCGTTTTGAAGCCCGGAACTTCCAGGAGGCCTATGTCGTCATCGCGCCCCTGAGTCTGGCCGTCTGGCTGAAGCGACTTCGAAACTAGAGCCCCGGAAACTAAGGGGAAAGGCAGGATGAATCAGAGTGAGCGTCCCGGTCCTGAACTCCCGCCTCTCGAAAAGAAAACTCCAGGATGGAACGACCGTCGTAGGCGACGACGTAGTCACAGGGCTGCGGAGCGGCACGCTTGGCAAGCAGGCTGATTTCTATCCGGACCGTCTTCTTTCGTATTTCGGAGTTCCGGCCCGGAAGAAGTGTCCAGAGACCGGCGGTCACGTCCAGCCACTGGGTGTCGGCTGGACGAAGTTCCAGCGGTGCCTTCAAGAGCGGTTGATTGCGAAACTCGCCCTCGTCCGAGACCAGCAGGTTCTCGACCACAATCGTCTCGTGGGAGTAGTTTCGCAGCTTGAGGACCGCCTTTCCGGATTCAACTTCAGGAAGAGCTCGAACTGCCGGGAAAAAAGGGTTGTTGACAAGGGTGAGAGCGCGCCGCCCGCTGCCGACGGCCTTTGCCTTTGAAAGAGGGTCTTCCTGAAACGTAAAGAAACAGCTGAAAAGGACTGTGCCCAAAAGCGAAACAGTCAATGGCCAGCGGTGGGCAGGAATTGTCATGAGGAAGCTCCTCTTCCCGGTATATTACCACCGACCCTGGACCTGCGGTAAACAGTAAGCCCGATTCCCTGCCCGGCACACAGGCCCCTGAGCCGTGTCATTTGACCAGCCAGTAGAATCCCTCCCGCTCGCTCTGTACGGTGAAGGAGTAACTGCCGCCGGGCTTCACCTTGAAGCGTTTCCCCGTCGCGGCATCGAGCAGAAAGCTTCTCTTCAAATGCACCTCATCGGCCTCCCACCTGAGCGTCACCGTCTCACCGATCTCAGAGCTCGCGACCTCAAAGTACCAGCTGTCTTTGGCTCTCTTCTTCAGCCCATGAAAATCCGAAGTGTAGTCTCCGCTTTCACTCCCCCAGTCGTCCTGCGGAAACACGATGCTCAGGTAGGGCGCCGAAAAGGCGCTCAACTCAGGCAGGTCGTGAGAGTCCAGACCTTTCACACTGTCCCCAAGCTGACCCAGTACGTTGTGCTCATCGCGCAGGCCTCCCGACTCGGCTATCAGCCGTACGAACCAGTCTGTTTTCCTCTTGTTTTTCTTCTTCTTGCGCAGCGCCACAGACTCAGAGAGCGTCTCCGCCGGTGCCCCGCAGTTGCCTCCGGTGGCCGGAATCCGCAGACTCACGATTTCGAGAGGCGGCGCTTCATAGGCCTTGACCCAGAACCCGTCAAACGGAACCAGCGTCCCTTCCAGCCCCGGAGTCTGTCCGTCAAAGGCTGCATAGGACGCACCCGTCCACTTGTAGGCGATCCTCGAGATCACTCCCTGCGCGTGTGCCTGATCCAGCGTCAGCGTCGCAGCCCCCTTGAGGACCTCTACGTCGCTCCAGCACACCTCGTATTCAAACGGGTGCCCGACCAGGCTGTAACGACCTGCCGCCGCTTGTGCCAGCTCCACCTCCACCGGTACGTTGTAGACCCCTTCACTGCCCGCCACCTGTGCCAGCCCCGTCTTGATCCAGTACCCTTCCCCGACCTCCAGGTCTTCTCCCAGTTCCACAGCCACGTGGTGGTCCAGGCCGGGATCCGTGGCATGATGCTCCCGCCTGAACACGAACCAGTCCGTTTTGTAGGTGCCGCTGAGATCATCGCCGAAGACCGCTTCCAAAGAGGCGGCTGCGCCCGGATCGCAGGCCAGTGAAATCTGCTTCCAGTTTCCCGCCGTCAGCGAGAAGTTCTCCTGACAGGGCGGCAGGCAGTTGTGCCGCACCCAGTCTGTCGCATTCCCGTGCACGTCGAGGGCCCGGACCTGGACGCAGAGGTCCTCCGCAGCGGCTGTCCCGGTCAGCGAAAGCAGTCCAACCGTGAGGGTGTATTCACTCGAGTTGGCGTTCGTGTGGCTGGGTTCCCAGGACCAGCCATTGAACTCTCCGACCTGGAAGTCATTGGGCGCGGCGTCCATGTGGACGTTGGCGTTGTAAGACTCCGGGAGATCCATCCAGTAGGGGCTCTCGAAAACCCCTTCTTCTTCAAAGGAGCTCCAGGAAACGCCCCCGCTGTTCTTGTACGAGTACATCCGGTTCCAGACATTCATCGAATACCATGAAGGCTCAACCAGATAGCCGGTTCCTTCGATGGTGTTGCCCACCGGCGTGTCCCCCGGCTGGGACACCAGGCTGAGGGTTCCGTCGGGCTGATGTTCGAACACCAGAGCCTCGAAACCGTCCAGATCGAGCTCAACGCTCATAGGGATGGTGAGCGTCACATAGACTTCAGGATTCATCGGGTCGGTAGCGTCGACCGAGTCGAGGACCAGCTGGAAGTTCGACGTTCCGGTGTCCGGATAGGGCAGGACCCCCAGGGGATGGACGGCGTCCCGGCTCCAGTTGCTGAAGGGATCCTGGGGCGGTGCATCCCGGATTTCGAAGTGAACGTGATCAAATCCGGAGGCGCTCTCTCCGCTGTAGCCGATGAGGTCGCCCTTGGAAACATCGTCTCCGATGTTGACGGTCCAGCCCGACATGTGGAGGTAGTTCGTGTGATAACACCCTCCCCCGCTCGAGCAACTTCCCTCACCCGGTCGCTTGTGCCGGAGCTGCACCAGCGGATCGGAATAGGCGGGGTCCGGACCTGCCTTTTTCACTTCTCCATCGGCGAATGCAAAAACGGCTGTGCCGATGGGAGTCCCAATGTCAATCCCGCGATGGAAGTCGTAGCGGTACCCCCCTGATACGAGCTGCCGGCAACCAAACGTGGAGGAGATCGGTGTGTCCGTAAAGGCCGGATTTCCCCAGCGTTCCGCGGGACACCCGTCGTCTTCATCCCAGCCTGCCGGCGGATTCTCGGTGATTCGCCCACACAGAGGCCAGACGGGATTCGAATCGAACTCGCCAAGGTCAGCCTCCGAGGATGGAGTGACAAGCAACCAGGTGGCTGCGCAAACCGCGACCACAAGAATCCCCCAACCCTTCATACCAGGCTGAGATTAGCACGATGATTGAGAGGCCCAAACGAAAATCCACAGGGTTGTGACGAGCGTCACATGTTCTTTCCGAGCGCTTGTCTTTGCAGCCTTTCTCGACGGTCACCTACAATGCCAGCCAGGGAGAAGCGCATGATGCAACAGATTCGGTATTGCCCTGGGACTATCGACAACCTTTTTGTTCGTTCCCACCCTCTTGCACGGAGCCATCGCGATGACCGAGCGCGACGCGTTGATCGCCCTCTACAACGCCACCGACGGCGCCAACTGGACCGACAACACCAACTGGCTGGGTGGGGAGGGAACGGAGTGCACCTGGTTCGGAATCACCTGCCACGATGATGAGAAGAACGTACGGCACCTCAGCCTCCGAAACAACAACCTGAGCGGGCCGATTCCGCCCGAACTCGGGAACCTGGAGCGGCTTCAGTCTCTCCAGTTGAGCGCCAATCCACTGACTGGAGAGATTCCTCCCGAGCCGGGCAACCTGGTTACGGTGAATAAAGTGTTCATCGGCGACACCCAACTGACGGGGGAGATCCCTCCGGAGCTGGGCAACCTGATCAACATGAGGACCTTCCATCTCAATAACAACCAGCTCACCGGACCGATCCCTCCGGAACTGGGTAACCTTGCCACTGTGCGCGACCTTGTTCTTACCGGCAACCAGCTGACAAGAATCCCTCCGGAGCTGGGTAACCTCCCGGACATCGAAACCATTCAGTTTGCCGTGAATCAGTTGACGGGGCCCATCCCTCCCGAGCTGGGCAATCTGAGCACCCTGGAGTTCCTGAGGCTGGCCGACAACCGCCTGCAGGGAGCGGTCCCGGAGGAGCTGGCCCAACTGGATCAGCTGATCGACGGAGACGGGCTTGACCTCCGCTTCAACCACCTCTACACCAACAACGATGCCCTGCGGGAGTTCCTGGATGCCAAGCAGTGCGGAGGCGACTGGGAGCGCTTTCAGACTCTTCAGCTCTATTACGCCCAGTTCGGAGACGGCCTGGGACTGTTCAGCCTGATCGTGCTCTTCTCCCTCAACCGGGTCAACGAGGCCACCGGGCACATCGACCTGCTGGGAGGGTCGGGAGCGGGCCTGGAGGTCGACCTCAACGGCGAGATCATCCAGGGAGGCAGGCAGGATTTCGTAGTACCCCCCTCGGGTCTCCTCAGTTTTCGGACCGACGGAGAGGGGGGGTTGCAGGCGGGATCGGCTCGAGTCACCTCGGACCGCTACCTGCAGGGAGTCGTCGTCTTCGGCGGGGGAAACGGGTTGGCGGGCGTGGGCAGCAGCCCCGACTTTACTTCCGGGTTCGCGGCTCCCCTTCGCACCAGCGATGCCGAGGGCATCGACTCCGGCATCGCCGTGACGAGACCGAGCAACGGCGAAGGTCCCCAGTCAGAACGCGGGTTGCTCGGCCAGGAAGAAGGCGCTCTGGAGCTGACACTTCTGGACGCCGACGGCGCCATGCTGGCCACTGCCGCAGATCAGTTGGACCCCAACGGACACAAGGCGCTCTTCGTGAGCGAGGTCGAGTGGGACCCGGCGCAGAATTTTTCCGATTTTCTGGGCATTCTTCAGGTCACCAGCCCCGAGCCGATTACGGCCACGGTCGTACAGGTGCGGGGCGACGAGCTGATCACCATGCCGGTGGCCGGGTTACCGCCGCACCAGCCAGAGCCGGCATCCCGTGGGCCGGCCGGCGCAGCCGAGTTCAAGTACTACTTTGCCCAGTTCGCAGACGGGGGAGGTCTGGCCAGCGAGATCCTCCTGCTCAACCTGAGCGCCGACCAGACAGCCACGGTGCAGATCACCCTCAAGAAAGACGACGGATCGCTCCTGACCGTGGATCTGAATGGGGAGGAGGTCGCGGGTCAGACTCAAGTGCAGATCCCGCCGGGCGGCTTACAACTTCTGGCGACGGACGGAGCGGGAGAACCATCGGCGGGTTCGGTCACCGTGTGTTCGGATCAGCCGCTGGCAGGGGTCATTGTTTTCGCCGGAGCCGGTGTGGGTGCCGCCGGAGTCGGCAGCAGCGCTGAACTTGAAGCCGGATTCCTGGCTCCTATGGAGACGGATGCGGTCCTGCGCATCAATACGGGCGTGGCCATCATGAATCTGGAAATGGGCGAGGTCACGATTGATGGCGAGTTGCTGTCCGGCGACGGATTGGTCCTGGCCACGGCGGAACAGGTCAAGCTGGACGGAATGGGACATCTGGCCATCTTCATCGACCAGTTCAAGTGGAGCGTCGAAGTGGACTTCAGCGGCTTCGAGGGCCTGCTGAGAGTTTCCAGCAGCGGAAGAATCGCCGCCACGGTGATCCAGACGAGACCGGGCCAGTTTGCCACCCTGCCCGTAGCCTCTCAGCAATAGAGCCTTCGGCACTGCCTCGAGAGCCTTGGAACTCTCTCCTTTGTTCGTTTAATCGAGCACTGGCCATGCTGCAGTATCGGGTCCTTTTTATAGACCCGCGACGACCCTCTTACTCAATCCACCTTCGCAAAGACGATGACGTGCTGGAGGGGGAGGCGGCTCATCGTCCTGACCCACCTCAAACGGTGCACCGCGGCTTCCTTGCGCACCTGGGCCTCCGTCATCTTGTGGAGCACCTTGATGGGTACGTCGGGATCCTCCCCCCGGTATTCCACGAAGACCAGGTGCCCACCCGGCTTGAGAGCCCGTCGGATGGCCTGAATCATTTCATAGGGATAGGAGAATTCATGGTAGACATCGACCATCAGAGCCAGGTCCAGGCTGAAAGCCGGAAGACCTGGATCGGTCTCCGTGCCCAGCAGGGTCCTCACATTGTCGAGCCCCCGGGATTTCATATTTCTCTCACACAATTGCACCATCTCGGGCTGGATGTCGACGGCGTAAACACGACCCGTCCCACCGACCTCCCGGGCCATCCGCCAGGTGAAATACCCGGTTCCGGCGCCAATATCTGCCACCACGTCGCCCGCTTTCAGTGACAGTGTGCTGATCAGCTCGTCCGGGTTCTCCTCTTCTTCCCTTTCCGGCCGGTCCAGCCAGGACGCCCCCCTATGGCCCATCACCTGAGCAATCTCCCGCCCCATGTAGAACTTACCGGTTCCGTCGCGGGTGGGTTCAGCCCGTGAGTAACCCGGTACGCCGGTCTGGCTCTGAGGAAGCAGGGGTACGCCGGCCAGGATCGCAAGGCTGACGACAAACCATCCGAGTTGCTGTATGAAAAATGGCATAGTCCCCATCCCTAACCCGCATAGATCACCGATTTGGAAATGAAGGTGATTTTGGCAGGCCGGAACGGTTTTCTGAGAGTTTCGCTATCGATCCGGTCCAGGTCGAGTGATGCGGTGGTGTGGATGGTCGTGAATGGAGCGTTTTTCGGGTTCGGAAGAGCGTGACGGAATGTATTCCGGCAGAGCTCGGCCTGAGCGATGGAACGATTTCGTTTTTGGGGGCGTTTGATCGGGACAGACCTCAGCAGCGCAGAGGAATGGCCTGGAGGTTTCGAACGACGGCAGCGAAGACCTCGCTGTAGGGATAGGCTTCCGACATGGAGATCCAGACGTGGCGGACCGTGAGGCGGACCTGGGCGCCGATCTTGAGGAGCTTCAAGCGAATCGTCTGACACTGAGCGCGAGCCAGGGGGGTCTGCTTCAGTCCGAGACGACGCAAGGCGTGCATGAGCATGTAGGCGGCGGAGGACAGATACAGCCGGAGTTGATTGGCGCGCATCGTTGCCGCGCTGGTCCGGTCGGCGAACAGACCCAACTGCTGTTCTTTTATGCGGTTCTCCATGTCGCCCCGCGCACAGTAGAAGTCTTCGTAGAGCGCGCGGGCCCCCAGGCGTTCCGGCGACAGGGAGGTGACGACGAATCGGGGATTGGCGCCTTTGTCCAGGAACTCGGCCTTGCCGACGACGCGTCGCTCCGAGGTCCAACTGTGGCGAGTCCGGTAGCGGAAATCCTTGAACACCCGCGCCGGTCGCCCGGTGGCGTTGAACTCGGCTTCGGCCTGAGTCATCGCTTCGGCGCTCTCTGACTTGAGCCGATCATTGTTGGCCAACCCCATCACGTAATCCACGTGATGGTCTTCACACCAGCGGAGCAAGTCATCCCGGCAAAAGCCCGAGTCGGCCCGGATGACGATCGAGACCTCCGGCCAGCTCTGCCGAATCCGGCCGACGATCCGTTCCAGTTCCTCCACCGATCCCGCGGCCCCATCGATATTGGAACACCGCAACCGGGCGCACAGCAGATGCTCCCCCGAGAAGATGTACAGCGGGAGATAACAGTAGTGGCGGTAGTAACCGTGAAAGAACCGGCCTTCCTGCTGGCCATGGATCGGGTCGTCGGTCGCATCCAGATCCAGCACCATCTCCTCGGGCGCCGATTCGTGGGACTCCACGAAGGCATCCACCATCCAGCCGTCGATCCGGTCCGGGTCCATCGCGATCTTCTTGTACCGCTCCTGCTCATCGACCTCGGCGCCGGTCAACTCCAACCGGTTCAGCGTACACCTGCCCGCCAGCGCCTTCCCCCGATCTGAGGCCTGCCGCCGCCTCTCCCCCAACGGATCGGCCTTATTCACCGCCACCGCCAGCATCGGATCGGTGCGCAACTGATCATGATCGTTCAGATCCTCGTACCCCAGACAGAGTCCGTAGATGCGCTGCCCCAACAACTCCTCGACCGTGTGTTCGATCAACCGCGGATCCCGGTGATCCCTGCAACACTCAGCCAGTCCGGCGATCAGACCCGTCCCCCTCTCGACCTCTCGCAACAGCAGCACCCCTGCATCGGAGGTGATCTTCCCGCCGTCGAACCGCGCCTTCACTTTGCGTTGAAATAGTCCGTGAAATTCGAACCTGGCTTGTTTACACTCTGTTCTCATAAGGACCGCCTCCGTTTGCGTGTGAAAACGTTCATTCAAAACGCTTTATACCAAACAGGGCGGCCTTTTCAGGTCCCATCGGTGAGAAATGGCGGCTAGCGGGCCGTGGGTGTCACATCACCCGCGCCGGCGCCGTTCTCGTACCACTGCTTGAAAACTCCCAGGTTGGGGCGCAGGGTGGCCGTAACCGAGGCACGCCCGTCAAAGATCTCGATCGATTTGTAGGCGTTGCCCGTCAGCGCGACCACCAGTGTCTCTGAGGACCTTATCCCACCGTTGTTGATGATCTTGATGGCGGCTGCCAGTGTGGTACCTCCCGCCGGCTCGGTGAGAATTCCCTCGTATTCAGCGAGCAACTGGATGGCTTCGAGAATTTCCTCATCCTCAACCGCCATGCCCTGGCCTCCGGACGCGCGCACGGTGGAAAGCACGTAAGGCCCGTCAGCCGGATCTCCAATGGCAATCGACTTCGCGATCGTGTCAGGCTTGACGGGATCGATTACTTCTTGACCGGATTCCATAGCGCGCACAACCGGCGCGCAGCCGCTGGCCTGGGCAACGTGAAGCGCCGTCTCTCCTTGAGCCCAGCCCAGGCAGCGCAGTTCCTCCAGCGCTTTTCCCACCTTGGGCAGAAGCGTCCCCCCGGCCGTAGGCAGTACCACGTGATCGGGAAGTTTCCAGTTCATCTGTTCCGCGATCTCGAAACCCAGCGTTTTGGCCCCCTCCGTGTAGTAAGGCCTCAGATTGACGTTGACAAAGCCCCAACCGTACTCGTCACCAATCTGCGCGCACAACCGGTTGACCTCATCATAGTTGCCGTTCAGGGCAATGACCCTTGGTCCACACAACAGCGAAGCGGTGATTTTTGCCGGTTCAATGTCACCCGGTATGAAGATCAGACTCTTGAGACCGGCTGCTGCACAGTGGGCCGCCACGGCGTTCCCCAGATTTCCCGTCGAGGCACAGGCAAAAGTCTCATAGCCAAGCTCAACGCCGCGGCTGAGCGCCACCGGAACCACGCGGTCTTTGTAGGAGAGTGTGGGGCGGTTGGTGGAATCATCCTTCAGGTAGAGTTGCTCCACTCCCAGATGCCGACCCAGTCTGCGGGCCCGGATGAGAGGCGTCCAGCCCGAGTAGTGACCCGCGATCGGCGTATCGGTCACCGGCAGGAGTTCGCGATACCTCCAGAGGTTCAGCGGCCGCGCCGAAATCTCCTCCCGATCGACTTCGGAGCGGATTCTTTCGTAGTCGTAGGCAACCTCGAGCGGTCCCAGACAGCTCAGACACATGAAGCTCCGATCGGTCGGATAAGGGGTTGCGCATTCCTTGCATTTTAAGTCGGTAAAGTAGCTCATTCTTCCTCGCGTGCCGGACTCCGGGCGACCTTAATCTCGATACTACGACCCTTTCCGGGGACGCGCTGTATCGGAGGTCACCCGCCAGAATGGGGTAGGGACGGAGGCCAGCCAACCGTCAAGGTGGGGCAACAAAAAGCCCTTCCCGCCTCGGGAAGGGTTTCAGTGTCGAGAGTTCTTATCTCTCAGATCGAAACTGGATCTGCGGGAGTTAGCACCTTCCCGTGGGGGTTGCTGTGGCTTCTGCGGGCCCGATCCCTCGGCCACTCTGGATAAGTTGTAAATTACATCGTAGAGACTGGGAAGGGTTCGTGTCAAGGTTATAATCCCGGTTCGTGCACAGGCGTGAAGTCCGAATCCTGGCAGGCCTCCTCGGGTTGATTGCCGCGGTGCGTCTGGGGCGGGCTTTCCTGCGACTTGTTCTCGAGAGCGGCCCTTCGGGGGCGGTGGATCTCCTGCTGCGCCATGAAGAAACCAGCCTCTGGTTTGCGGGGGGAGACGTTTACGGGCTTCACCGCCTCACCTATCCGCCTACCACCTATGCGCTGCTCTTCCCGGCTCTGGGCTGGAGCAACAGCACCACGGTCCGCTGGCTGTGGGCGGGCGTGAGCGTCCTGCTGTGTCTGGTCCTGATTCGCATTCTGTGGGAAGCCTGCGGCCTGCAAACAGGACGCAGCCGAACCCTGGGGGCGTTGCTTGTCCTCTCCATGACTTCCACATCGGTAACGGTTGGCAACGGACAACTGGGACTGGTGGTACTGGGCGCGCTGCTGGCCACCATCCTGGCCCTGGAAGCCGACCGGTCCCGGCGCCCCTGGTGGCCCACGCTGCTGCTGCCCCTGGCACTCATCAAGCCGTCTTCAAGCCTGCCTTTTCTCTGGCTCTTCCCAGCCTGCGGAAGGACCTTCCCGCTGATCGGCGGTCTCCTCTTTTACGTTGCTCTGTCGCTGTTCTCCTCGGCTTTCCAGGGGGAGTCCCTGATGACACTGCTCGACTCCTGGTTTCAGCAAACCCGTTTGAACCTTAATGAAGCGGGCTACGCCAATCTGGACCGCCTCCTGACAGCGCCTTTTGTGCACGACCTGCAGCCCCTCCCGAGTCTCTTGATCCTGTTCGCGGGAGGGCTGTGGGTTCTCGTCTACCGGGCGGCCGATCCATGGATCCTGGCCGGCGTTCTGGCCGTGATCACCCGTCTCGGGACTTACCATCAAATTTATGACGACCTCGTTCTGGTGCCTGCTCTGATCGCACTCTACCGACACCTCGGGAGTCTGCCCGGCCGCCTCGGGCAGAAGCGATGGGAAGGCATTGTTCTGGTCCTCAGCATCGTCTCGCTGATCGCTCCTGGAGACCTGCGGCTGCTGGTCTTTCCCTGGGGAAGGCTGTGGGAGTTCTGGCAGGTCGGCGTGTGGTTGGCTTTGTTGTTCTGCCTCGTCCGGATCGCGCGACAACAGGCAAAACAGGCGCGGGCCTTCTAGCAGTCAGTTAGCTGTCAGCCTGTCCCGAACACCTGCCGGCTCATCAATTGACGTCCGATGCGTGCGACCTCTGTCAGGATGATCCAGCTGAATTCCCCTTCCGACGTGAGCAGGTCTGTCAGCAACTCACGTGGCGCCTCCAGCAGAATCCCTTGACTGAGCCCCTTAGCCGAGATGCTGTGGGACTGTTGAGCAAAGAAGCAGAGGGGGTCGAGAATAGCCGTCTCGATCACCCGGCCGTTTCCATGCTGCGGTCCGATCTGAACCTTTCCGTCGACCAGCAGTTGAAGATCATCGCAGGCCGAGCCCTTCTCGAACAGGATGGCCCCTTCCTCGAAGTTGCGGTCTTCGGAAATGATGGCCAGGTTGGCCAGTTGCTCGGACGTAGCCTCCCGGAAAACCTTCAGCTCCTGGAGAAGAAGCACTTTTTCGACGGTATTCAGCATAGGGTTCGCCTCTCACAGTCCGTGGTGAAGTCCCACGGGTATTTTACCCGCTCCTTCTCCGTTTCATGAAACACGACGGTCCTTCCCTTCCGGCAGGTCATCGGTCTGGCGGCGGGAAGACACCCCCTCAGCCCGGGGCGAACAATCACGGACGGTTCCCCCAGGTGGTCAGGGCCCAGTCAGCGGTCTCCCGGACCAGCAGGTTGGGGTCCTCCAGCGCATCCTCGACGCGATGTCTCAGATCCGATCTGGCCTCCCCCTTGATCCAGGCCAGCAGGCAGCACTTGAGCCAGGCGTCGGCCTGGAAGAGCGCATCCGAAAGGACCTGGTCGAGATTGCCGGAAAGGCTGACAATGTCCCGGCCGATCTCGGCTTTAGCCTCACTTGATTCCGCCATGAGGATGGGCATGACGGTCTGTCTGAGCTCGCCTTTTACGAGGGAATCGATCAGCTCAATGGCGTTTTCTCGCAGGACTGTCTGATCGCCTACATAGGCCATGTAAGAGGTGTGGGCGTCAGGGGCCGGGAGAAACAGGGCCAGTCCTCGAAAGATTCGTTCGATTCCCCACTCAATACGCTGGCTTACGGTGTTCTGCAGCAAGCGGCGGGTTCCCTTCCCGTCGGCTCCCAGGAGTAACTCCAGGTTGATGAGCTCGTAGTGCTCCCTGGCCCAGATCTGGAGGATGGGGAGGAAAAGGTCGGCTTCGTACACCAACCCGCCGTGCTCTCGAATCTTGTTCAGGCTTTTCAGGGCGCGGAAGGCCACGATTGAATCTTGAAGGTAGAGGCACTGGAAGAGCGCCTGCTGGGCCTGTCGGCTGCCGATGCGACCGAGAATGAACGGTACGGATCCCCGCACGACCTGGCTCGTGTCGGGTCGTTGAATCACGCCCACGAGATCCTCCACGATCAGATCTCCGTAGCTTGAAAGGCCGGACCGGGCAGCCTCCCGGCTCCAGCTCTGCTCTAGAAAGCCGATCAGAGGTCTGACGTCCTCTTCTTGCTGAAAACGGCCCACGGCGGCGATCGCGGCACAGGCCACTGGACGGGAGCTGTTCTCGAGGCACGGTCTCAACACTTCCAGATAGGGGGACGACCGGGCCTTGCCCATCAGCCGGATGAGCAAAATGGTCTGCTCCTCGTCCGCGGTCTGCAGCCAGGACAAAACCCTGTCAGGATCCAGGTACCGGGAAGGACGGGGTTCGTACTGGTCAAGATAGAACAGACACAGTCGGTCCGGAATCTCCTCCAGGGAGCAGCTCTCTTTGATCTTCCCCAGGTAGGTTTCCGGATAGTGACTGACCAGAAGACGGAAGGCGGCCGCGGCCACGTTGAGGTTTTCGTGGTCCACCAGAGGCACGACCCTGTCCAGCCAGGGCACGGCTCGATAGACTCCCGAGATATCATGCAGTTCCCCCGACCTGTCCATGAGATCCATGGAATGCTTTTCAGAAGTCGACAAGAGTTTCAGCGCTAGAATCACCTTGGATGGGGTCGGACTGTCCAGAGCCTCGAGCAGCAGCTGGCCTCCGGCGCCTCCGGCCTTTCGCCAGGAGCCGCTCAGTTCCGGCGGCGCCTCGGTAGCCAGGCTGCCTCGGAGCTGTCGCACATATTCCCGGCCCAGTTGTCCCGCCAGCAGCAGCCAGCCCAGAGCACCGATCAGGACGAACCAGCTCAGGGACTCGAGAGAGAGGCCGATGAAGGAAAGCACCGCCAGGAGGATGAAGGCCCCCGCTGCGTCCCCCAGCCGCGTGACAACCAGATCAATCAGGCCCTTTGCCATAATCGTCTGGCGGCCTTCGATTGGAATGTAGAGAAGCTCGACACTCACCCGGTGAACACTCGACCTGAGACTGCCATCGATCAACTTGGGGAGCATCATCAGCCAAAAACCGGCCCAAATGAGCGTCGGCACTCCTCCTGCCAGCAGAATCAGAGGCAGAAGAAGCAAAGTCAGAGCCACACCGAATCGTCGCAGAACGCGAGTTGTTACCAGTAACTGTATGGCTGCCGAAAGACTTAACATGACGCCCAGCATCACTCCAAAGAAACGAGTGATGGCTTCGGGGGAACCCGGGTAACGCTCTTCCAGAAGCCCCTTGAACTGCAAATCAAGGATTGTCGTGGTGGCCCCGACCACCAGGACCAGAGCAGCCATCGTCAGCACGTAGCGGGACTGAAAAAGAAGTGAAAAGGAGGCCTGCTCAGCCTCTTTTCCTCTGCCCTTTGCCGGTCCTTCGGTCCGGATATCATCTTGCGCCGCCACCGACCCGGCTCGCACCCTCTGGATGGCGATGAGGACGAGCTGCATCAGGCACAGCCCCACGACAACGTGAATCAGCATCGACAGCGTGCTGATTCTGGAAGACAGAGATGCCGCGTAGAACCCTCCAAAGGCACCTCCAAAGATACCCCCGGTCCCCAGAATGGCGAACAGCCGTTTGGCCGCACGAATCGTATAGAGCTCATAGGAGAGAAGCCATCCCTGGGTGGGGACGAGCAGGCTGAAAACACCACCCCATAAATAGAACACGGGATACACCCATTCCCGGTTCTCCGCGATGGGCGCCGTAAACAGAAGCAGGCAAAGGATGAGAAGAATGAGCGTGAGAATGGACACCCACACGCGCGAGAACCGGCAGGCCAGGCTGCGGTACGCCACCACCGTGCCGATCGACACTGCGGCCAGCAGCAGATAGAGAACCGGCAGGCGCCAGTCGAAACCCACATTGCCCAGATAGAGAGCGTTCTGGAGGGCGCGCACGACACTTGTACAGCCCATTGCCAGGAAGAAATACAGGGTCATGAGCGATACCAGCGGCAGCTCATCGGCCTGAATCCTCAAGAAACTGAGGACAGGCTGGAAACGGGATTCGTCTTGGGGGTACCGGGCCATTGCTTATTTTGTCTCCAGCAGTCCCCACAAGCTTGGCGAATCCCAGGAAAACCTCATGGTGAGCGGCGTCCAGGACACCAGTTCCCTTTGTTTTCCCACGTACATCAGATTGAATCCCAGCCGGCGAGCCCGGCTCAGCCGGTTCAGCCCGGGCGTATCAGGTCGAAGGGTCACCAGGAGGCGGGACCCCTGCCTTTTGACCACGAGCCAGTCGGGTCGGTTTTCGAATGCCTTAACCACAGTGGCCGGGCCGAGCAGGCGGGCCTGGGCAAAGAGCTTTCCGTCGGCGGACTCCCCCAGGACGACACAGCGGTCGTCCGAGCCGAAGACCAGGGGCCGGGTCCCATCCGGGTTGATCAAGAGGTAAACGAGCCCGGGAGAAAACCACTCCCCGAAGTTACGGGGTTTTTCTGTGCTCAGGGAGGCGACCGGCAGATCCTCGGGGAGCTGGACGCCAACATGCAGTCCCTCGGGACTCCAGGCTACCCGACCCATGTCGTACAGGGCGGGTCCCACGATGGCGCGTACCCATCGACCCTCGACCCAACGCTGCAGGGGCTCATGGACATCCGGCGGCTTCTCGACATAGGGAACCCTGGCCTTGGGTGCTCTCAAAAAGGGCGCGGCCTCCTTTTCCCAGCTTTCCCTGGGCACTCGATAAAGGTCCCGCTGTTCACTCGTGAGAAAGAGATCCTGGTCGACCCAGGTGATCCCCTCGATCTGCCCGGCATTGAGTGGACAGACCAGAGGAGCGGACTGCAGCAGTGCCTCCGGCTCACCCTCCCCGCTGAAGATAAACACGGCTCGATAGGAGGAGAGGGCCAGGAGTTCCCCCGACTCCGAGACGTCGGCTCCCGTGATCATGGCAGCGACCTCTACCGTACCCAGAAACGTAGCCGGTCCGCCCTCGATCAAATTCTCAACCCGGTAGGCCCGAGGTTTAGACGCGTCCCAGGGTTTGCTCACTATATAGAGCCTGTCTTTCCAAAAGAACATAGCCTCAAGGTCGAAGCCTTTTTCTGTCCAGATCTTGATGGCGCGAGGGGGGCTAACGTTCTCCTGGCCAAAGGGATCCGGTTCCGGGAAAATGTAGATCGTGCTCTTGAAGTCGGAACGCAGGCGTGACGTATTGTCGAGAATGTAAAGGTGGTGTCGGTCGTCCAGCGCGATGGATTCCCAGTCCCGGTTGCTCGCTCCAGGGAGGACAAACCTTCGAATCAGCTCACCGCGCTGGTCCACCGCGAACAGTGTCGGCTTTCCGTCGTCGTTATGCGTCCAAAAAACGCCCTGAAACTGACGGCTGGCGGTCAGACCCGATGATTCGGTTAGTTCCGGATCACTGAGATGGCCGCAAGGCTGTATGGTCCACCCGTCCGGCGTCGGGCAGCCGGCAAGCGAGAGCAGGAGTATGACCAGGATATTTGAGGGGAACGCGGATACTCGCATAAGCGGACATTGGCCAGCAGGCCCCGGGGACTGCCACGGAAGAAATTCTATTACATACCTGTGCGGCGCGTCATGAGTTCCGATCCGAGATTCGGCGCGACGACACGGCCTGCTACTGGCCGAGGTTGGGGGCAACCGTGTATCTTGATCGTATTCAGGCAACTGTCCCGAGAATGATAAGTTCAGGAAGACGCAGCCGCACCTGCCACCTACCCATCTTCTTCAGTCTGGTTGTCCTCCCTGCTGGCGCGCTGCGGCCGGCTCGAAGCGAGCTGAACGAATCCGAGTTTTACGGCCCTTACGATGAAGTGCTGACCTCCTTCGTTGACGCTCGCGGTCGCGTGGACTACGCCGGATTGAGGAAAGACCGTCAAGGGCTGGATGAATTCATCCAAAGGCTCCGTAATATTTCCGTAGCCCCCTGGAGTGCGAGCACTCAGATCGCCTTCTGGATTAATGTTTACAATGCGCTGACTCTTCGCGTCATCGTTGACAACTATCCGATTCGCTCGAGCTTTCTCACCTCCCTGGCCTACCCGAAAAACAGCATCCGCCAAATCGATGGGGTCTGGGATGAAATCCGCTTCAGGGTGGCAGGTCGTGATCTGAGCCTGAACGAGATTGAGCATTCGATTCTGCGAAAACAGTTTGATGAACCCAGGATTCATGTGGCGCTCGTGTGTGCCGCTGAGGGCTGTCCTCCGCTGCGCCGCGAGGCCTACTCCGGCGAGAGACTGGAAAGCCAGCTACAGGACCAGGCCGCCCGTTTCCTTGGCGATCCATCCAAGGTTCGAGTCGAGGAGGGTCGGGGCCTGGTGTTTCTGTCCTCTATCTTCAGCTGGTTTGGCGGGGACTTCGAGGACAAATACCTGCCACCGAAAGATGCTTTTCCCGGGCGTTCTTCTGCGCAGCGAGCCGTCCTCAGTTTTGTCTTTCCTTTCCTGACCGATAGGGAACGGGCCTACTTGAGCACCGGATCCTTTCGGATCAAGTATCTGAGCTACGACTGGACGCTCAATCAGCAGTAGAAGGGACCGGCACTTTGGCTCCCACGGTCACCATTATCATTCCGACTCTAAACGAAGCCCCCCGGCTCCCGGCAACGCTGACCCGACTGGGGGACCGGGAGAGGCAGGAGATCATCGTGGCCGACGGCGGCAGCAGCGACGGGACCTTGGAGATTGCGCAGCGATTCGGTGCCCGCGTTGTCAACTCGAAGCCGGGCCGGGCCATTCAGATGAACCACGCTGCCGGAGTTGCCGGCGGCGGGTTTCTAATCTTTCTACACGCGGACACTCAACTGCCGGATGACTACCTGCTGGAAGTCACCCGGATTCTGACAACACAGGCAGTCTCCGGCGGCGCCTTCAGGCTTCGGATCCGGGGCGAAAAATGGGGCTTTCGACTCATTGAACTGGTCACCAACCTCAGATCACGCCTTTTTTCTACTCCCTACGGAGACCAGGCACTTTTTGTGGCGGCGCGCACCTTTCGCGAAACGGGAGGTTTCCTGGAAACGCCCATCATGGAAGACTTCGAGCTGGTGCGAAGACTGGGAAGGTCAGGAAGGATCGTCATCTCCCCGAGCGCGGCCACCACTTCAGCGAGACGGTGGAAGCGGCTGGGACTGGTGCGCACAACCCTCCGCAACTGGGGCATCGTGCTCGCCTACTGGTGCGGCGTCTCCCCGCAAAAGCTGGCCGCGTGGTACCGCCGGGGTGCTTGAGCCTACAGAACGGCCGGGCGTAAGCCTGCCGTCCCAACGGTAAGCTTACGCTCTACCGTTCTGTGGAAATGGTGAGCTTCAGGAGCCCGAATGGAAGGTGGGAGGGGCCTTGGCCGCGACCGAGGGATCGGAACTCTAGAGTGGGAGGGGCATTGAGGGCGGCGACCGTTTAAATCCCCCCGGTCGCCGCCCTCAATGCCCCTCCCACCATAAGAACGATCATCTCCTCCAGGCCAGCCAGCGAGAGAACAGCTTTCGTACCAGGGGCGTCAGACGAGTCCGGTTGTAAGCGTCACCCACCTGCTTGATGGCTTCCGATTGCGTCGGGTAGGGGTGTATGGTTCCCGCCACGGTACCGAGACCCGCACCCGCTACCATGGCAAGAGTGAATTCGCTGATCATGTTACCGGCGTTGCGCGCCACAATGGTGGCGCCCAGAATTCGATCCTTCCCTTTTTCTGTGTGGACCTTAACGAACCCTTCCGTCTCCCCATCCAGGACAGCGCGGTCCACTTCCTTGAGCTCTCGGACGAAGGTATCGACTTTCAGCCCCCGGGCCTCAGCGTCCTTTTCGTACATGCCGACGTGGGCGATTTCCGGATCGGTGTAGGTGCACCACGGAATGGTCAGGGCGCTGGCCTTCTTGCGGCCCAGGAACAGAGCGTTCTGAATGACGATCCGGGCAGTGGCGTCCGCGGTGTGAGTGAACTTGTAGAGGCTACAGATGTCTCCAGCGGCGTAGATCATCGGGTTGGACGTCCGCAGATAGTCGTTGACGGTCACACCCTGGCGTGCATCATACTCCACGCCCGCCTTCTCCAGGCCCAGGCCTTCCACATTGGGCGCCCGGCCCACCCCCAGGAGAATCTCATCGAGAGCGATTCTCCGGCTCTCATCCCCGCACTCCAGGTCGATGATTTTCTCGCCGTTGACGGCCGAACTCGACTGTGTCGAACAGTTCAGGACCAGTTCGACCCCGTCATGACGAAGAGCCTGTTCAACAACGGCGGCGGCCTCGCGATCCTCCCGACCCAGAATCTGAGAAAAGCGCTCGAGGAGGTAAACTGTAGAGCCGAAACGGGCAAAGGCCTGGGCCATTTCGCAGCCGATGGGCCCGGCCCCGATCACGCCCAGTCGCGGCGGCAGCCGGGTCAGGCCGAAGAGAGTTTCGTTGGTCAGGTAGCCGGTCTCTTCCAGACCGGGGATGGGCAGCGCTGCAGCACGGGCCCCTGTGGCGATCACCGCGCGTTTGAAGTTCAGGAGTTGGTCTCCCACTCTGAGCTGGTGTGGTTGGACGAATTCTCCCTGTCCGATGAAGACGTCGACTCCGGCCTCGGTGTAGCGCCTGGCCGAATCGTGGCGGCTGATGTCCGCTCGCAGACGGCGCATCCGCTCCATGACTGCCCCAAAGTCCACTTCCAGAGCCTGTGGCGCCCGAATCCCGTAGTCGCCGGACTTGCGCACCGTGGCCGCAACTTTGGCCGCCGCCAGCAGGCCCTTGGACGGAACACAACCGACAGTGAGGCAGTCTCCGCCCATGAGGTGCCTCTCGACCAGGGCCACCCGGGCCCCCAGGCCCGCCGCTCCGATGGCTGTTACAAGCCCTGCTGTTCCGGCCCCGACCACCACCAGATTGTATCGGCGCCGGGGTTCGGGGTTGACCCAGTCCGGGGGGTGGACATTGCTGACCAGAAGTTCATTGTGCCGGTCGCGTGGAAGGATTGGAAAGCCGTCAGAGGTTGCCATGATGGACTCCGTTCAGTAGCTATTGAATACGCTGGTTGAGCGCGGCACGGGCAATGCGAGTGACATAAACCGTAACCAGGATAGTGGCGACGAGACCTGCTCCGAAGAGCGCAAGCTCGCCGGTCGTGCGTCCACGGTCACTGTCCCCCAGGGCAGCCAGATCTCCGGCCAGTGACCCGATATAGACATACACGAAGGTTACCGGCGCCATCCCCACGAACGAGGCCACGACGTAATCCCGCAGCGAGACCCGCGTCAGACCGAAGGCATAGTTGAGCAGGTTGAAGGGGAACACCGGTGAGAGGCGGGTCAGACCTACAATCTTCCAACCTTCCTCCGCAACTCCCCGGTCGATGGCCTTGAATCTCTGGTCGCGTTCAATCTTGGAGGCCACCCACTCCCGGGCCAGATATCGGCCGACCAGAAAGGCAGCGGTGGCTCCCAGGGTCGCCGAAACCAGGGCGATCAGCGTTCCTGCCAGGACACCGAAAATGGCCCCGGCTCCCAGCGTCAGAATGGACCCGGGCACCAGAGCCACCGCTGCGATGACGTAGATCAACGCGAAGACCAGTGGACCGACGGCTCCCAGGCCTCGGATCCAGTCCAGGGTCTGCCGGACGGTCGTTTGAAGATCGTACCGGACGCCGAAATAGATGAGGCCGGCGGCCAGCACGGTAACGATCAGGAGTTTGGGAACGGAAATATTGTCTTTCATCGGCGTCAATTCTAGTCGTGCGCGCCCGCAGCCGCCAGACCTGCCCCTGCCAGACGCCCCCGGGGCTGCCAGCCCGCTTGGGTACAATGAGCCTTACAATACCCTCACCGGTGCGATGATTCTGGCCGGCGCTTCAGCACCGCCTCTGAACGTCCTCCGGAACAGGGGAATGAGAGGTGCAACAGCTTTGGCAACCAACCGATCACCGGCCCGGGTGGCCGCTTACAGCGAAGAACATGTCAGGAGCCTCGACTGGAAGGAGCATATTCGAACTCGCCCCGGGATGTACATCGGGAAACGGGGAGACGGATCCCATGAAGACGATGGGATCTATCTACTTTTCAAAGAGGTGGTCGACAACAGCGTAGACGAGTTTCTGATGGGCGCCGGCAAGAAGATCGAGGTCACGACGGCAAACGGAACGCTGGTCGTGCGCGATTACGGTCGCGGGGTTCCCCACGGTAAATTGATCGACTGTGTCGCCCAGATCAATACGGGAGCCAAGTACGATACGGGGGCTTTTTACCGCAGCGTCGGATTGAACGGAGTTGGGACAAAGGCTGTCAACGCGCTCTCCACCAGCTTTGTCGTCGAGTCGTTTCGAGAAGGCAAGGTCAAGCGTGCCGAGTTCTCGCGTGGAGAACTCGTCAAAGAGTTCCCGGCTCTGCCCTCCGGCGAACCGGGCGGTACTCTCGTCGAGTTTAGTCCCGATCCGGAGATTTTTCCCGCCTACAGTTTCAACGTGCAGTTTCTGGAAGACCGGCTCTGGAACTACGCGTATTTGAATCGGGGACTCCGCATTCACTTCCAGGGGCAAGTGATTGCCAGCCGAAACGGCCTGCTCGATTTGTTGAGTCGTCAAGTCGAGAATGGCGGCCTGTATGAGCCCATTCATGAGGTCACTGACTCCATCGAGTTCACGCTGACCCATACTGATTCCTACGGGGAGTCCTATCTCTCCTTCGTCAACGGCCAGTACACTCCGGACGGCGGAACTCATCAGGCCGCCTTCAGGGAAGGCCTCCTGAAGGGCTTGAAAGAGTACTTCGGCAAGCAGGTTGACCCCTCCGATGCTCGGACAGGGATCGTGGGAGCGGTTCTGGTGCGCATTCACGAGCCGGTCTTCGAGTCGCAGACCAAAACCAAGCTCGGAAGCACCCATGTTTCACCGAACGGGCAGACTGTGCGCTCCTGGCTGGTCGACTTCGTACGCGAACGGCTGGTCACCCTTCTCCACAAGAATCCGCAGACGGCCCGGGAGATCCTCAAGAAGATCCGTCGCAATGAACGGGAGCGCAAAGACCTGGCCGGTATCAAGAAACTGGCTCGTGAGCGAACCCGCAAGGCCAACATTCACAACAAGAAGCTCAGGGACTGCAAAGTACACTTCAATGAACCCCGCCGGGAGGGCTTTGACCGCAGCCAGCTTTTCATTACCGAGGGAGACAGCGCATCCGGGAGCCTCACCAAGGTGCGGAGGGTCCAGACCCAGGCCGTGTTCTCGCTTCGCGGCAAGCCGCTCAACTGCTTCGGCCTCTCCCGGAAGGTGGTCTATCAGAACGAGGAGCTGAATCTGCTCCAGCATGCCCTGGGCATCGAAGACGGCCTCGAGAGCCTTCGCTACAACCTGATCATTATCGCGACCGATGCGGATGTCGACGGGATGCACATACGACTGCTGCTGCTGACCTTCTTTCTCCAGTTTTTCCCCGAACTTGTGCGCAAGGGCCATCTCTACATTCTCCAGACGCCGCTCTTTCGGGTACGCGACAAAAGGAAACGCTCTACTGCTATAACGAAGAAGAAAAGCGCAACGCTCTTCTGGATTTGGGTGGCCAATCAGAGATCACCCGCTTCAAGGGCCTGGGCGAGATCTCCCCGAACGAGTTTCGCGATTTCATCGGCGAAGGCATTCGCCTCGACCGTGTCCACCTGCCCCACGGACTGAACCTCAAAGACCACCTGCAATTCTACATGGGAAAGAACACTCCCGATCGAAGGGATTTCATTCTCAAGAACCTGATCACGGAATCGATGGATGCTGCGCTCAGCCCGGAAGAGGTCCTGTGACGCCACCGTGGCTATGAAGGGGACGACCAAGTGAGCGGGCCCGGGAGAGTCTCGGACGGTATTTCCCCGGACAATGGTGAAATGGGCGTCCGGGGTACGTACAAGGACTATTTTCTTCAGTACGCCTCTTACGTCATCACCGACCGCGCCATTCCCCACGCTGTAGACGGCCTCAAACCGGTACAGCGGAGAATTCTCCACTCGCTGTGGGAAAACGAAGACGGGCGGTATAACAAGGTGGCAAACCTGGTCGGGCACTGCATGAAGTATCACCCCCACGGTGATGCCTCGATTTATGCAGCGCTCGTCGGCATGGCCCAGAAGGAGCTCCTCATAGATACCCAGGGAAACTGGGGCAACCCGGCCACCGGAGACTCGGCCGCCGCCGCCCGGTACATTGAGGCCCGTCTCACACCCTTTGCCAGAGAAGTCGTATTTTCCGCCCATCTGACCGAATATCAGCTTTCCTACGACGGCCGAAACCAGGAGCCGGTGCTGTTGCCAGTCCGGTTTCCGCTGCTCCTGGCAAGCGGCGCGGAAGGGATCGCCGTGGGCATGACCACGCGGATTTTGCCCCACAACTTCGTGGAGCTGCTGGAAGCACAGAAGGCCTGCCTGAACCGCCAGGAATTCACGTTGTATCCCGACTTCCCCGGCGGGGGACTGGCCGATGTCAGCAACTATAACGACGGCGCGCCAGGCTCTCGCGTCCGGGTCCGCGCCCTTTTGGAAAACGGATCGGGAAAGACTCTCGTCGTACGGGAACTCCCTTTTGGAACGACCACCGAGTCGCTCATCGAATCGATTGTCAGCGCCAGCGAGAAGGGAAAGATCAAGGTTGCGCACATTGAGGACAACACTGCTGAAAACGTGGAGATCGTGGTCACGTTCCAGCGAGGCGCGAACATGGAGCAGGCCAGACGCGCGCTCTATGCCTTCACGAATTGTGAGGTCAGCCTGGCCTCCAACCCCATGGTCATTCGCAAGGCCCGTCCCGAGGCATGCACTATTTCCCGGCTTCTGATCGACAGCACCAGGCGGACCAGGGAACTGCTCAAACAGGATCTGGAACATCGCCTCGAGCAGCTCATCAAAAATTGGCACCGACTCCGCCTCGTGCAGATTTTCGTCGAGAACCGAATCTATCGACGCATCGAGGATTGCGAAACCTGGGACGCCGTGCTCTTTGAGATCGATCAGGGACTGGAACCGCACAAAGACCAGCTTCGGAGAGAGGTCACTGAAGAGGATCTCATCTATCTGACAGAGGTCAAGATCAGGCGAATCAGTGCCTGGGACTCGGAGAAAGCGAACGCAGAGCTGGAAAAAATCGACCGGCAGCTCGGCACCATTCGCCGCAATCTCAGAAACCTGACCCGCTATACGATTGACTACATCGATCACCTCATCCAGAGCTATGGCCGGGGCCGAGAACGAAAAACGCGCTTGACCAGTTTTGGTACGGTCAAGGCCCAGACCGTTGCCGCAAAGACCGAGAAACTCTATGTCGATTACAAGGCGGGATTCATCGGGACGGATCCCAGAATCGGCGACGAAATCGGCCCCTGTTCCAGCCTCCACGATGTAATGGTGGTTCTAGGAGACGGACGACTGCTCGTGACCAAAATCGAAGCTAAGAAGTATGTTGGAGATAAAATAGTTTATTTACAGTTGTTTGAACAACATAATCGAGAAACTACATTCAATTCGGTCTACCAGGACAAACGCACAGGCAGGGGCATGGTCAAGCGTTTCCGCATGGGAGGAGTCACACGGGACCGGTGCTATTCGTTGGGGAAGGAGAAGCATGGAACACGGACCCTTTTCTTCCAGCCGGCCGACGTCCGTTTTTGTCACGTCCGGTTGCGGAAGAAACCGCGGATCAAGCCCGATCTGTACGTCGATTTTGACGCTTACGCGGTTAAGGGTCGGGGCGCAGTCGGGGTCACACTGACTCAACACACAATGTCCAGCGTTCGCCGGATTTCCGAGCGGGTCTACATGCAGCGGGTCGGTTCCGATCCGGAATCTCCGGATTCTTAGCCCTCCCCGCTCGGGGCGCCGATTCCGCTGCGGGCGGCGGGCAGTCGGTATGATACTATTTTGCTCTGTTTGCATCCCTATTCTTGACGGAATCAACCGATGAGAAAGCAAGCGCTGGCGGTTTTCGCAGCTCTTTTGAGCGCGGTTCTCTTCCTCTCAATTGAGGTTCCCCGTGCCCAGAAGCAGGGCCAGCGGCCACTCGAAGAAGAAGAGGATCGCCCGGCCGGACGGACGACCATCAGGGTCGGTGTCTCACAGGTCCAGGTGGACGTCACCGTCCAGGACAAAAAGGGCAACCTCATCCGGGGTCTGAAACAGGAACACTTCAAAGTCTATGAGGACAAAATAGAGCAGGAGATCACCAACTTTTCTCCCACTGAGGCGGCGATGACAGCGGTGCTGGTCGTCGAGTTCAGCAATTATATCAGCAACCGTGTGGACTACTATGGGGGATGGGAGATGATCTATGAGGCGTTGCAGGCATCCCACACCTTTGTCCGTGGTATGCGGCAAGGCGACTGGATTGCGGTGATCGCCTACGACCTGCGATCCGAAATCCTGGTCGATTTTACTCAGAATCAAGGGGAAGTTTACGGCGCCCTGCGCCGGCTCCAGAATCCTGCCTTTTCCGAAAGCAATCTGTATGACACGGTGATCGATACGCTGGATCGCATGGAAGAGGTTAAGGGGAAGGTTTCGATGGTGCTCGTGACCAGCGGTCTCGATTCGTTCAGCAAGGCGAACCTCGGGAAGCTTCTCAAACGAGCCAAGAACACGAATGTGACGATCTACGCCTTCGGCCTGGGAGGTCAGTTTCTGGCACGCAACGACATGCATCTGTCCGCGATCACGCGAATGGACTTCCAGCAGGCAGAAGCCATGCTGAAGGCCATTACCAAGTCGACGGGGGGGGCAGCATACTTCCCGCGCTTCGTGGCCGCCTTCCCCGGCGTCTTTCAGAACATCAGTGCCCTGGTCAGGAGCCAGTATTCACTGAGCTTTGTTTCCACCAACACCAAAACCGACAGCAAGTATCGAAAGTTACGGATCAAGGTGGGAGTGGATGTGAACGGGGACGGCAAGCCCGATAAATTGAAAGTTCTGCACAAGGAAGGCTACTATCCCTCGAAGCGTTAGGTATTGTCCTGAGGGCGCACGACAACCTTCCGACGGATGACAGAACAGCCCCTCCAGCACTTGAGAATTCACTTCCACGGAGTCCAGGGGAGTGGCTCCATCTTCCCGTCGAAAGAAGAACGGGCGGCATAAAAACGCATCCACGACCACGACCTGCTGGGTCAGGTGTTTGACCACATGGCCGGGTTCCTCGACGAAGAGGGACGTCTCGACTGCACTCTCGAGGAAATCCTGGGGGGTCCCCGCAGTCTGCGGACGATCAAGGCCTTTCGCTCCCAGTTCCCGGACGACGTCGCCGGTGTCTATGGTGGCTGGACGACTTGCGTGTGGATCGAAACGGGAGACGGCTATGACCTCGTCTTCGATTGCGGCAGCGGCTTTCGGAACTGTGCCAAGGACCTGCAGGCGAAGTGGGGAGATCGAGAGGAGCGCCACCTTTACCTGTTTGGAAGCCATTCGCACCTGGACCACACCGAGGGCTTCGATCAGGCAGCAGTCTGCTTCGATCCGCGAAACCACCTCCACATCTTCGGCAACCGGCAGTTTCTGACCGCTCTCGACGCCAATCTGGGGGTTTTCTCTCGCCATGTTGACGAGAAAGTTCTGGGGGTCCATACGCCTATCTTCTACGGAATTATGCCGACCGAATTCGAGGCGACGGAGATCCGCGACTGCAACCTTGAGCCCGCCCCCGGGGAGGGCGGCAGCTTGAATCAGAAATACCATCACATCGAGGAAACAATTCGCCTTGGCGAGACGACCCTGACGGCATTCGAGGTCTATCATCCCGCTCCCTGTCTGGCTTACGCGGTTGAAAATTCCGGTCGGAAGTTCGTTTTCTGCACCGACCACGAGTTGAGAAGGGGTCCCGACGACAGCGATCCCGCCCAGACAGCCAGCCACGAAGCCGAACAACGTCTTATCCACCACGCCCGCGGAGCGGATCTGCTTTATCGAGACGGGCAGTACCTCAGGAGCGAGTACGAAGGGTTGAAGGGAATCGGCAATGCGGCCGCTGTTCCCAGGGTCGACTGGGGCCACAGCTGCATCGAGGACATCCAGGAAATGGTGACCACCAGCGAAGTCCGCCGCACGCTCATCGGACATCACGATCCCAACCGCGACTGGAGTGAGAGGCAGTGGATCGACCAGTCTCTGGAGAGAACCTCAGCCGGGACCGCTTCGCTGATCGCACTGGCGCGCGCAGAAACAGTGATTGATCTCTGATGTCTCCCGGCGCCGGGGTCAGAGGATCAGACGGGTGAGGGCGAGAAAGGCCTCCTGCACGCCTTCCCCGGTCTTGGCACTGGTCCGGAGAATGGGGTACCCGAACCTCTGGAGAGGCTCCAGGAGCGGCTCATCAACTTCCCATTCCTCCTCCAGGTCGGCCTTGTTCAAGGCCACGACGAAAGGAAGCTTTCCGACGTCCCCGTTGATCTGGTCCACGAGATCCAGAGCAACGTCAACGGTATGCGCACGAGTGCCGTCAGCGACCAGGATGTAGCCTGAGGCGCCCTGCACGTAGGACGACGGTACGGAAAACCGATCCTCGGCGCCGGCTACGTCCCAAAGCAGTAACTGTACTTCTTCGCCGTCGAGCGAGACCAACGATCTTATCAATCTTGACGCCAACCGTAATCAGGTACTTCTCGTCGAAGATACTCTGGACGTATTGGCGAACCATGCTTGTCTTGCCCACCGCGTAGGCGCCGAGCATACAGACTTTCCTTTGGATCATGACAGCTGATTTCCCGATCTGAAGCGACCCGGCGGCGCGTCAGCCACCCTGGTGGTGTGCAGCGCTACTCGCAAATCGGAATTTGTTCCACGATGTTCAGGCCAAATCCCTCCAGGGCCACAATCTTTTTGGGATGATTCGTTAGTATTTGGATTTCGTGCAGCCCAAGCCCCGTCAGGATCTGAGCTCCCACCCCAAAGTCACGGAATGAGGCTGCCGGTGAGTCGGGGGACGCCGTCTCCTCCCGGGTGTGGGCAGCGAGTCTCTCCACTTCTCCTGTTAACTGCAGGTCCTTGTTATTGTTTCTGAGGTAGACGAGTACTCCCCTTCCCTCGGCCTCGATTCTCCTTAGTGACAGTTCCAGTTCCTGGCCGGCGGGATCCAGCTTAGAGCGAAAAACATCACCCAGGACTGACTCCGCGTGGACTCTGACCAGAACGGGTTCCGGACTACTGATGTCCCCCTTCACCAGCGCGAGGTGACGGTCGCCGTCGAGACGATTCTCAAAGACAATCAGTTGAAAGCTCCCATACTGGGTCACAAAAGGGACCTCCTCGATGTCCTCCACGAAGCGCTCCGTCTTGAGACGGAACTTGATCAGGTCTACGACGGATACGATCCGAATGCCATGTTTCTCGCGAAAGCGGAGCAAGTCCGGCAAACGTGCCATGGTGCCGTCCTCGTTCATGATTTCGCAGATCACGCCGGCGGGCTTGAGGTCCGCGATTCGTGCCAGATCCACAGCGGCTTCCGTCTGACCGGCCCGCTCCAGCACTCCCCCGGGCCTGGCCCGCAGAGGAAATACGTGCCCGGGACGAATCAGGTCCTGAGAACGTGTCCCGGGATCTATCGCCGTCAGGATGGTCCTGGCGCGATCGGCTGCCGAGATGCCGGTGGACACTCTTCGGCGCGCTTCGATGCTGACGCAGAAAGCGGTCTCGTGAGGCGACTCGTTCTCGGCTACCATGAGCGGGATCTGAAGCTGTTCCAGCGTTTCGGCGGTCATGGGTAGGCAGATCAGCCCCCGACCATGGGTGGCCATGAAGTTGATGGCCTCGGGCGTCACTTTTTCCGCAGCCAGGGTCAGATCGCCTTCGTTCTCTCGGTGCTCCTCGTCGATTACGATCACCATTTTGCCGTTGCGAATATCGTCGAGCGCATCCTGGATGCGGTCCAGCCCTTCTTGTGTTTTCGGCAACGACGAGGTTGGCATTCAGTTTCTCAAACCCTATTGAACTGGCGGAAGCCGCTTGATCCAGCGCAGGGAAATCTTGTCTGGATTCACGACCCGGCTCAGTTTCGTCTCGTAAAACGGAGTAGCGTACTTCGCGAGCAGAGGATTCTCCCGGTCATCCAGAAAGGCCCACTCTCCCTTGCGATTGTCCTCCAGCACCACTACCGGGAAGCTGGCCATCTCTTTGTCCACAGTGATATCGATGTTCTCTCTTCTGGCAAGCTTCGTCTTCAATGCAATCCGATTCAGAATAATCTTCTGAGGTTCTCCAGTAACCACCCTGTCGTACAGCGCGCGGGACAGCCAGAGCGTCGTTTCGTCCCCGGAGACCCTGTTCATACCGACCTTGAACAGTCCTCGAAGCGTAAACCGGTCTGCTCGATCCACCGCCCTGCTGAAGAGCTGGACGGTTCCCTGGTCGGCGGACGTCTCCCACTCCATGACAATGTCCGGCTGGTAGCGCGCCACGCGAATCACAATCTCGCTGGTGCTTTCGCTGGTTGTATTCTCGTAAATCAGAATGGTGTTGCCGGCTACCTCGAGGGAAGACGCCTGCAGCGATCCCAGTGAGGCCAACAGAACCAGCACGCAACTCACCAGGATTCGCTTGACGTGCAGTTCTACGTACTTACTGATCATGTCGACTTCCAGGTTGACCTCTTCCGAACTCTCGAACCGGCCCAGATTGGTCACCTCCAGAGTATGAGGGATAATCGTCACTTCGAACCAGTCTTCTTCGAGGGCTGAGATGGTCAGGCTGACGCCATTGACTGCGATACTTCCCTTCAGCGTACAGTAACGCAGAATCCCGCGGGCCGCGCGAAACCGCAGGATCTTTGAGTTCCCCTCCTCCCTGACGGCTGTCAGCCGGCCCGTCCCATCAACGTGGCCCTGGACCAGATGCCCACCCAGGAAGTCGCTGACGCGAGCTGCAGGTTCCAGATTGATCAGGTCTCCTTCCTCACGGGCCCGGAGGTTGGTCAGACGTATCGTCTCCGGCGTCACCTCCAGCCTGAACTCCCGTTCGGTGCACGCCACCACGGTCAGGCAAACACCATCCACGCTGACGCTGTCTCCAGACTTCAAGCGGGGAGCCAGTTCCGGGGATTTGACTGTGAGAATCGAGCCTTCAGCCCTGCCCTCGATGCTGGCCAGTCGGCCCTGGCCGGTTACAATACCAGTAAACATGAGCCCGCTTATTCTAACAGTCCGTGGTTAATGCGGTGAGTGGACAGGGACCGAGAAAGATTCCGTCACTCGTAGCAGCGCTGCGTCCTCGCCAGTGGATCAAGAATGTCCTGGTCTTTGCAGCCCCGCTCTTCGCCTTCACCACCGACTCTGGTGCACTGCTCCGGGTCCTGATCGCGTTTCTTTCATTCAGCGCCATCTCCAGCGCCGTATACCTGCTCAATGACTGGGTTGACCTGGAAAGCGACCGTCTGCATCCGGTCAAAAAGGACCGCCCTCTGGCCTCGGGGCGGATTTCTGCCGGAGCAGCCGTTCTGACCGCGGTCCTGCTGGCCCTGGGAGCCCTGGGGCTGGCCGCCCGTGTCTCGAAGGCTCTGCTGGTGGTGCTGGGCGCTTACATCGTGATTCAGGTGGCCTACAATCTGTTTCTCAAGGACCTCCTGATTCTCGACATCATGACGCTGGCGTCAGGTTTCGTTCTGCGTGCGGTTGCAGGCGGCGTTGCAGCGTCGGTAGTCCTTTCGCCCTGGTTTCTTTTCTGCGTCGCCCTGCTGGCCTTTTATGTAGGTCTGCAGAAGCGCAAGAGCGAGCTGGTGAGAATGTCCTACACCGGTGTCACGACACGCCCGATCCTTCGGGAGTATTCGCTTCCCTACCTGGAGCGCGTCGAAACGGCCCTGCTGGCGAGTATTCTCATGGCCTATGCCCTGTGGACGATCCAGGGAGCGCCCAGCTCCTGGATGATGCTGACCGTCCCCTTCGTCTTGTACGGGCTTCTGCGCTACCAGTATCTCTCCGGAGAAGAGATCGCGGAACGCCCCGAGGAGGTCGTGTTCAGAGATCGCGCCCTTTTTATCAACCTGGCCCTCTGGAGTCTGACCTGCCTCTCCATCCTTGCTCTTTTGCACCGCCAGCACCCCGTTTGATCGCAATTGTGAGGCGGTTGTCGTAGGATAGCGCCATGCCCGGACGGCCTTCTGAAACGGCGATCCAGAGGGATCTTGCAGGCCTTGGAATCCCTTCGATTCTGGCTGCCGGCCTGATTCTGGTTGTGGTTTCCCTCAGCTCGTTCACGGCCTGGACCTTCCACGGCCGGGAAAGTTTCGAGGCTCTTGCCGGTCTACTTCTGTTCGCTCCCCTGACCACTCTGATGGTCTGGATCTCCCACTTTCTGCTGGGCCGCAATTTCCTGTTGACGATTACGGAGCTTCACAGTCGCACGGTGCTCGACGAGGATGCTTTTTCGAAGGCCATGCGCCAGACCTCGCCCTTGAAGACACGGCAGGAGGTGGCGGCCATTGTGATCCCAATCCTTCTGTCTTTATCTGTGGGCCGGTGGGATCAACTGGCGCCGGAACCAGTCGAATGGTGGATTCTGCTGGCGGGACCCTGCCTTGCCATTGGGATGATCAGCTGGCTTTTTTACGTGAATCTGGCACGGACGCACCATCTGGCGTTGATTCACCGGGTACCCGTGGCTTTAGTCAATCTGGCAACCCACTGGAAGGATCCCGTCGTGCGCTGGAGTCTGGCAGTGGGGCTGCACTTCACTCTGATCACACTGGTTTCGTTTTTTGTCATCCTGCGCGATCGAAGGCTTGCACTGATTGCGCTTTTTCTGCTGGCCTGTGTGCTCGGCTACATCCTCAACCGGATCCTCCCATATGTCATTTCTTCCGTTTACGAGTCGCAGATTCTTTCCGCCTTTGCGCTGATTCTCGTGACCGCCGGCGCGGGAACGGCGGGATATCATTTTCTGGAAGACTGGCCCTGGTCGGACGGCCTCTATATGACCGTCATTACCATGACAACGGTCGGCTACGGTGAAACCCGTGAGCTGACTCAGATGGGGCGGGCCTTCACCATGTTGCTGATCGTGACGTCCATCGGAATCTCGGGTTATGCGATTTCAACGGTGGCCGCCTACGTCGTCGAAGGTGAATTCAAACGAGTGTTTCGAGGTCGAAAAATGGACAATCGAATTGCCAGGATGCAAGACCATATCGTACTTTGCGGCGCCGGGAGAACAGGGCTGGAAATCGCGCAGGAACTTTACAAGACCCTGACGCCCTTCGTGATTGTGGAAAGATCCAGGGAGGCTCTGGATAGGCTTCCCTTTCTGGAAGAGATCCCTCACCTGCGCGGTGACGCGACCCAGGATTCCGTGCTTCGAAGGTCAGGGATCGAGAAGGCAAAGGGACTGCTGGCAGTTCTCCCGGACGATCAGGCCAACGTTTTTCTGGTTCTCACCGTCCGAGCCTTGAACCCTGAGCTGCGGATCATTGCCCGGCTCGCCGACGATCGGAACCGGGAAAAACTGCTTCGCGCGGGGGCTGACGCGGTTGTCCAGACCCAGGCGATCGGGGGTCTGAGAATGGCGTCCATGATGATCCGACCTTCTGCCGTGACCTTCCTGGACAAAATGCTGCGCGTGACCGGAGACACGCTGAGAGTCGAAGAGGTCACCGTAACCGCATCCATGCAGAACCAGACCCTTGGGGCTTTAAACCTGGGCGAGCGAGTCGGACTGCTGCTGGTCGCGTTGCAGCGGCAGGGGGGAGAGGACTATCAGTTCAGCCCCAGGTCAGATACGGAACTAAAGGAGGGCGACGTTTTGATCGTGATGGGTTCTCCCCGGCAGGTAGCAGAGGCCAGAAACATCTAGCAGCCCGCTTGTGAAAAATGGAGTTCAGCTCCCTCGATTATCTGATTCTTTTCGCTTATCTCATTGCAACCACTCTGCTGGGTTTTCGGGCGGGCAGGGGCTCGCGCAACACCCGGCACTACTTTTTAGCCAACCGGGGTCTGCCCTGGTGGGCTCTCTCGCTCTCGATCGTTGCCACCGAGACGAGTACCCTGACCTTCATCGGTGTCCCGGCCTTTGCCTATGACCGGAATCTGACTTTCCTGCAGCTCGCCCTGGGCTATGTCATCGGCAAAATCCTGGTCAGTTTTGTTTTGATCCCGTCCTATTTTCGAGGGGACATTCAAAGTGCTTACGAGATCCTGAACTCTCGCTTCGGAGGGAAAGTGAAGAACTTCTCTGCGGGACTGTTTCAGGTGAATCGGACCCTGGCGGACGGCGTCCGCCTGTTTGCGACCGCCCTGGTTCTCTCCGTCGTGACTCAGATCTCAGACGTGTGGACGGTCGTTATCATCGGCGTGATTACAATTATTTACACCTTCTACGGGGGCTTCAAAGCCGTTGTCTGGAACGACGTCCTTCAGCTCTTTATCTACGTTATCGGGGCTATGAGCGCTTTCTTCGTCCTTCTGGAACGCATCCCCGGGGGATGGCAACAAGTTGCACGTCTGGCTGGAGAATCCGACAAGTTTCAAATCACCGATTTCAGTTTCTCACTGGCAAACCCTTACACCTTTGCGGGCGCTGTGGCGGGCGGAGCTTTTCTGGCCTTTGCCACGCATGGCACGGATCAGATGATGGTGCAGCGGTATCTGGCCTGTTCGGACAGGAGAAAGGCCCAGCAGGGTCTCATACTCAGCGGTCTGATCGTCATGGGTCAGTTCCTGCTCTTCCTGGTGATTGGAATCCTCCTTTTCAGCTTCTATCAGGATTATCCCAATCCCAATCTACCCTCGGACAGCCAGCGCATTTTTCCCGTCTTCATCGTTGAGGAGCTGCCTCGCGGGATCTCGGGCCTCGTCATCGCCGCCGTATTTGCCGCCGCCATGTCAACTCTGAGCAGTTCTCTGAACTCCCTCGCCTCTTCCACCTTGAACGACTTCTACCGTCCTTATCTTGCTCCCCACGCCGGCGACGAACACTACATCCGCCTGTCGCGTTTTTTCACGGCCGGCTGGGGGGTCGTCCTGATCGGTGTTTCCCTCCTGGCTCGCAACTGGGGAAGCGTGCTGGAGGTAGGACTCGGCATTACGAGCGTCGTCATGGGTGGGGTTCTCGGCGCGTTCCTCCTGGGACAGTGGACCCGGGTCAGGAGCGAGCTGGCGGGGTTGACGGCCATGATCAGTGGTCTTGGCGTGGTTCTTTTCCTCGAGTTGAACCGTGCCTGTGACTGGAGCCTGCTTCCCCCCGTCGCCTGGACCTGGTACGTTTTGATCGGGGCTGCTACCACCTTGGTCGTCGGAGTTGTCGTCGAAAGGGTCGCTGGTTACCGGTTACAGTAGCGCGCACGAAGTAAGCGCGTGGATCCCCCAGCGTTATGGGCTGACGGTTATTCGTTGCCGGTTCAAGGTTCCCCCGAGGAAGCCGTGGGGGGGACGGCTGACAGGTAGTCGAGAGTGACATTGCCGAATAGCTCCTGGCCGGCCAGCGGGAGACTGGACTGCACGATAACGGTACCACCGACCCTGCCCCGGCTCTCGGGCACCAGCTCGGAAAGAACTCTTGAAAAACGTTGGCCGGGTTTCAGGATGACCTCGAAGCGGCCGATGGGGATCCCCTCGGGTCCGATGACGATGATCTCCACCTCGGCATCGGCCTGGTTGGGATTAAAAAGAGCAATCCCCGTGAACGTGCTGTCACGGGGGTCCGGGGCCGTCAGGTTGGCGACGTGCCCGAAGACGCCCCGCAGGAAACCATGGCTCTGGAGAGGCAGCTGAGCTCCGAAGCGAAAGCTAAGAGCCTCTCCGAAAACCACATTCCCGACCACCCCGCCCTCATCCGAGCCGACGATGAGCGAACCTACTACGACCTCGGACTCTTCACCAGCGCCGAGAATCTCTGCGCCCTCGATCTCCACGCCGGCTCCAGGCGGCACCAAAAACGGCTCCAGCACCGTAGCGATTTTGCCGTCATCATTCACCGAAGTCAGCTCGACGGTCCTGTTTTCGCCGGAGAGATTCACGACTCTGACCAGCGTGGTCAGACTCACTCCTCCCACTTCTCCATGAGCAAGCTGAGCGGAATAACCCATTCGGCTCTCCGGAATTCTGCTGGGAGGATTTCCAATGAGCGCGTCACCCACCTGAATCAAGGAGAAGGCGATACCCCCCGGCTCGTCAAACTCGAGAACAACGTAGCTGTCAGCGATCTCCCCGATCCCGAACAGGACATCAGCCGCTTGCCCCCGAAAGCCCCTGGCTGGAAGCTGTACGACCACTTGCCGGAGGGCCGTCCCATCCAGGCGAATCAGCTCCAAAGTTGCTCCCAGGGGCGCCTCGGTGGGATTGGCCAGATAGAAGTGGGTGACGGCTTCAAGGGCAACAGCCCCAGCCCGAAAACTACCCTCCCCCTGATGGACGCGGGTGAAGACGAGTCGGGTGGCTGTGGTGGTCTCTGCGACGCCTCCGTCAAGCCGGCTGGGACGTCCTCCAACGCCATTTCCTATTTGGAAAAAGCTCGAGAGCCCCGGTGCACTCGTGCTGATTCGGGACCAGCCGATCCTTGGCTCGGCAACCGGATCTCGGAAAAGATCGCGGGCCAGGACAGCCAGCTGGCCGAACGGTCCGATCGACGATATGACGGGGTTGCGCATCAGAGACAGACTCTGACCGTTCGCACCCCAGGCCTGTGCCAGCAACACTGCTCTCTCCGCCGAGTCGTTGCCGACAGCGACCCCGGTGAATCTCAAGTCCGAGAGTTCGATGACTGGAAACAGGAGTTCCCGGTCGGCTTCGGATCCCATAACGATGATGTGCCGCGATTCGAGGTCAAAGCTCTGATCGTTAAACACTTCGTAAAGAGACTCGTCGGGCAGGAACTGAACTGGAAGCACAGCCTCGGACCAGTCCAGCTGTCCCGAAGCGGACGGGCCCCCGCGCGTGAGTCCTACGACGGCCTGAATCCCGGAGTTGGCGGTTACCCGCACCTGTTCGTAGTCGAACTCAATGCTGCCCTCGGGGAACAGTCGGACGCTGAAGGTGTTCCCGGGCGCAATTCCCACCTCCGTGTACTCCGGCACGCCGATCCACCGAAACGCCATACTGGAGCCGTCGAACAGTGCCTGAATAGACCCTGCAAAGTCCGGGTTCAAATCGGTGAAGAGGGGTGCGATACGGGGTGGGCCGGATAAAAACCGCTCCTCATCACGAGCGGTGCTCTCGCTGTCCCCCTGACCAAAGGTCAGATTTCCATCGGTGTTCACGGTGACTCGATCGTAAACCTGTCCAAAGAAGGGAAAGGTGAACTCCTGTGGAAAGGTGAAAAGCTCCTGGGCATCATCCGTCAAAGAGGCCAGATCGTTACTGCCCTCGTTGGCATAAACTAGGATGTCTTCAACAGTTTCGCCCTCAAAAGCAGTCAACAGGATCCGCTCAGCAGGATCATCCAGTTCTGTCGCCGATTCATTCTCGCCGTTATAGTAGTCTTTGGGGAACTGATCGAACCGCACCTCGAAGGGACCCACGTTGCTTCCCCCCGTGAAGAAGGCGGCGATCGGCTCCACGAACAGCAGGTAGGGACCCGGCTCAAGGCCGGGGAGTTCGAACCGGCCGACCCCCTCCCTCAGGAAATCAGAGACAACTGACACCGTCGCTTCGGGCCTCTCGATCCAGTTCCCTTCCGCGTCAATCTCGATGGCAACGGCTACGACATTGGCCCCGGAAAGTCCTCCCCCGCTACGGCGAAGGACGCGACCCGCCAGAGTGGCGGTCTGCTCCCGAAACCCTGCGGCCGGGTACATGTACGACAACCACACGCGATCATCGTGTCGGGGCCCTGCCGATCCTGCGCTGACAATGAACGGAAACATGACCGGGAGGAAAGACAGACGGCTCAAAACGCGATTGGTGAAGATTTCCAGGTCGCCCTGGCTGTGATCCAGTCCCAGCAGGTGGCCCAGCTCGTGGACAACGACCCGACGGAAGGTTCCGGTCTGGCTCAGGTTGGCACTGCGGCCGTTGAGCACCGCAAACCCTCCCCGGAAGTCCAGGCCCGGCCCGTTGGTCTGGGCCTGGGCAACGCCCAGGATAGTGGTGCTGCTGCCGGCTCCGAACAGGTCATCGATAATCGACCCGTCGCGATCGAAGATCACGGGATTCCCCTGTGGCTGGGGTGGAGTTATAAAGGGGAGGTAGTTGGAGGCATCGACATCGAAGGGCAGTTGCTCTCCCTCTGCGAACGTAATGCTTGCCGTATCGATCTCCCATTCGGCCAGCGTGGAGCGGACGAAGTCCACCGCCTCGATGTTGGAGATCGGACCCACATCGCTCAACAGCCCCTGGTCCATCCTGATGACCAACGGCTGCAGCGGACTCCAGCGAGCGAAAGTCCCGGCTCCTGTCGGCGCCGAGGGTCCCCCGGCCCAAGGTCTGCCGGAGAGCAGGATGAAGCCCACCAGCAGAAGCGTCAGCTGTCTGAGCAACCCGTGCGCTGCCGGGGCAGCTCCTGGCACGTTTGCGGTTCTCATTGATCGGGTTTCGAAGCGCGACGCGCCTGGAAGTCATCGATCCTGCGAACCGCCTGCGAGAGTGTTTCCAGCAGAACGGGGCCCTGAACGCGCAACAGATCGACCTCGGAATGCTTGAATCCCATCCTGAGAAGCCGAGTCGCGTCGAGACCGCGGAGCAGATTCCGGTTCCCGAAGCCGTTCAAGACAGTGGCTTGGGCCCTGGCGTCCTCGTGAACGTCAAACACCCCCTGAGCAAAACCGATGGGCCTGGTCAGACCGATCCTGCTGTCTGGGGCCAGGCAAATGACGGCATCCTGCCCTTTTCGGTAAGCCGGGAGACCCAGGATTCCCACTCCCCCGTGCCCTCCGGTCCCGCCCGGGGGCAGTTGACGAAAAACGACTTCCTCGCCTTCTGTGGTACCTTTCATACCCTCGGATACGAAGAACTGGTATTCCACGACAGGAAGTCCGTTGGAATGGGTGGTTTCTGTGACTGCGATGCAGCGCCCGCGAAAAACACGGTTTGAGGAATCCACCATTTCCGAGAGATTGACGACCCTGATGCTGGTGGCCGTCACGGTCGCTGTGGCGCCCAGAAGCACCAGAGAAACTGAAAGTCGGTAATCTCTCACGGCTGCTGTCCCATCTCACCCGCCTCTTTACCTGGACGGTCCAAATCTCTTATTCTACCGCGGCAAATGGCGGCCTGGAAAATGCTTCTGAGGGTGCTCATCTGGCTTCTGCTGCTTCCGCTGCAGATTGCCCTGCTGATTTCCTCCGTTTTGGCCGAGCTTGTCTCTCTAGGCCGCGGGGCTTTGCGCAGGTCCTTTGTGCGAACCACCGTCACCAGTCAACAGTGCTCGATTGTGATTCTTAACTGGAATGGCCGAGAACTCCTTCAACAATGTCTTCCGGCCGTGACCCGCGCCGTGGAAAGGGACGGAGGGGATCACGAAATCCTGGTCGTGGACAATGGCAGTTCCGATGGCAGCGTGGAGTGGACGCGCCAACATTTTCCAGGCGCAGCGACCCTCGAGCTGAATGAGAACCTGGGCTTCGGAGAAGGCAACAACCGGGGTGTGGCTGCAGCCAGGAACGAGATTGTCGTTCTGCTGAACAATGACATGATCGTGGATTCTTCCTTTTTGACTCCTCTGCTGGAGCCCTTTGCAGACTCGGACGTCTTTGCCGTCAGCAGCCAGATTTTCCTTCCTCCGGACAAGCAGCGTGAAGAGACGGGAAACACTCGTGGACGAATTGCAAGGGGCTACCTTGACTTGAGTCACGCCGCCATCCACAAGCACCATGTGACGCGCCGATTTCTCCCCATTCTCTGGGCCGGCGGAGGCTCTTCCGCTTTCCGGCGCGACTACTTCCTCCGACTTGGAGGGTTTTCTTCGATCTTTTCGCCTTGTTACGTCGAGGACACGGATCTGTCCTACCGGGCCTGGAGGAGGGGGCTGCGTGTCCTGCTCGCAGCCGAGAGTCATGTGCTCCACAAGCACCGAACCACCGCGCGGAAGCGTTTCCGCGGAACCGAGATTCGGGAAATGGTCGAACAGCGCAAACTGTGGTACCTGTGGAAGAACTTCCAGCTCAGAAGTCTTCTCTCCCATTTCATCTTCTATCCACTGGTGATTTCCAGGAGAATAACTCTTCGCGCTTATCTTGGCGCCTTGTTGAGAGCTCCCTGGGCCTTAGTGCTGCGTGCCTGTGAGCCTCGTCGAAAGCTCAAAGACGCGCAATTTCAGAAGTGGATACAACAGCCACTGGCCTATCTCAATCATTTTCACTCTCGTCGGCGCCTTCCGGGGAAAGGCAGTACCCGGCGTGTCCTCATTGCCAGCGCCTATCTTCCTCATCTGGGGCGACACGGGGGCGCAGGACGCGTTTTTCAGTTGCTCAGACGGCTCTCCGATCAGTGTCGCGTTACGCTCGTGAGCTTTGTGGAAAACAGGCTCGAGCTGCGGGAGGTCGCGCAGGTGAGTCCTTATTGCGCACGGGTCGAAACGGTTCTCAGGCGAGAGTTCGAAGCCGTCTCCTCGTATCCCTACGAGCCCTTTGAAGAGTTCAACTGCTCCAACTTTCGGGAGTCGCTCGAGCAGGTCCTTATCGAACAGGACTTCGACCTGGTCCACTTCGAGTGGACTCAAATGGCGCAATACGCCGATCTGGTTCCCCACATTCCCAAGCTGGTCACGGAAATCGAGGTGAATTACGCAGCCCACCACAGCCTGGTGGGACTCGAAAGAAATCCTTTTCGGCGCCTCAGGCTCTATTACAACACCCTTCAGACTCTCAACCGGGAGCTGCAACTGTGCAGGAAAACCGAGGGAGTGATCTGTGTGACGGATTCCGATGCCGATTTTCTGGCAGGCTATGTTCCCCGCGAAAGACTTCACGTACTCAACACGGGAGTCGACACCCGGTATTTTACCCCTGGACCAGACGAGCGGGTCGAGCCGGACTCCCTGGTCTACGTCGGAGCTTTCCGCCACGAGCCCAACGTGGATGCCATGCTTTTTTTTCACACAGCGGTGTTCCCCCGGATCCTGAAGTCCAGACCCGGGACCCATCTCTACATTGTGGGATCATCTCCGCCGGCCGTGGTTAGAAGTCTGAGTGAACACCCTAATGTTACAGTCACAGGCTTTGTAGAGGACATCCGCGAGTACTACGATCGCGCCCAGGTGGTGATCGTACCCCTGCGAACGGGGGTTGGCATTCGAGGGAAGATCCTGGAAGGCTGGGCGGCCGGAAAAGCCATGGTGGCAACGTCACAGGCCTGCCTGGGCATCCGCGCAGAACACGGCGAGAATATCCTGATCGCCGACGACCCCGAGGAGTTCGCAGCCTGGGCCGTGGCCCTGCTGGGTCGTCCGCAGCACTGCCGGCGTCTGGGACGGGTCGGTCGGGAGACAGCGGTCCGCTATTATGAATGGGATCAGCTGGCGGGCCAGCTGGCCGCGCTTTACCGGGCCACTGCCGGGAGCCTTCCGCGGTCCCAGACAGGCAGGACGACGTGACTTCAGAGCACTCCTCGGCAAACAGGCTCCGAAAGGGTGGGATCCTGCTCGTTCAGTGCTGTCACCTTCCCCAGTTCTTTTACGCGGCCTCACTGCTGCGCCGGCGCCTTCCCGGCGTCCGAATGGACGCCCTGGTGAAGCGTTCAGCGGCGGTCGACTTCTACCTGGACAAGATGAGTCCATTTTCCTCAATCCTGAACTCCGACTCTTCAACTCTCGGGGATTCCGGCCACGAACGAATCGTGTTTCCCGGCTTCAATCGTGGATACGGGCGCATCAAGCGGGTGGCCTGGAGGCTTTCCGGAGACCGGCTCGAGCTTGACTATGAGGCCGGTCTCCAACCCCTCTCCAGGCTCCGCCTGGCCCGGTCGCTGATCCATTCCCTGCATCAGCCCGATGCCTCTTTCCGGAAATACTTCGCCACCTTTCCCCACCGTCCCCTGGAAAAAAACATCCTCTTCATAGAGAGCTGTCACTCCTCCCTCGTAAAAGCAACCGAGCCTGTCTGGAAACCGGTGCTGTCAGAACGGTGCAAGCTGACCCGTGTCTCGGGAGAACCTTTACACCGTGCGTTGCGCCAACTGAGGAACCAGCACTTTGACTCCTCTATTACCTTCTTTTCCGGGGAAACGGGATTCTTCGGACTCAAGACACTGCCCTTCCTGCTGCGGGTGCCCAGGTCGGTGGCCGTTAGTGACAGAGGTGACTTCTTCTACTGTACGGCTGGCGGCCTGCTTCGGTACCTGTATCACAGGTTCCGAGTCGGGTCGCCTGTTCCCGGGTTCATCCGGACCATCCTCTTCATTCAGACAGAGGGTGTTGCCGGTTCTCGCAAGGCGCTGGAAACCCTCGTCTCCAGCCGACTCTTCCCGGACAGCGAAGTTGTTGTTTTGTGCCGCCAGGAGGATGCTCACGAACTCCGGAGCGTGGATGGCGTCAACCGTGTATTCGAGTTGAGGACCGGTGCGGCCCTGGAAAACTGGCGTACCTTCCAGGCGCTGCGCCGGCTCAACCCGGGGATGGTCTCGGCCATACTGTCCGGGCGACCGGTGTTCCGGAAGGCAAAGCTTCTCTTCCTTCTTTTCTGCGACCGCCCCGCCCTGGTCTTCAACCCTGGTCTGGAATGCTACTTCCTGAGGCCCAGTACGATCCCCCGGATCTTCTCGCGAGAAACGTTCCTTCTCGAAGAACCAGCCGCATCGCGCATTGCAGTCGTGCAAACGGAGCACTGCTCGATGCTCAGGGAGTCCATGGCCAGACTCCGGGGCCGCCGCCTCTATCCCGAGGCTGCGATCACCCTTGTCTGCAAGGCTGAAGACGCCCCTGCGCTGGAGAATCTCCCGGGCGTCGACGTGGTTTTCCACTTCCCTGAAGGCCTGGCTGGCTGGATCCGCCTGGCTCGTCAACTCCGCAAAGAGCGGCCGGAGGTGATCAGCCTCATTTTCTCAGGTCGCCGGGTGTTTTCGCCGCACAAACTCTGGGTTCTGCTGATTTTTCCGTTTCGTTCGAAGCTCGCCTTCAACGCCAGGCTTGACGCTTACTGGCTGGGCCCCGTCTCCTGGCCGCGGATCTTCCGCAAAGAGCCTCTCCTCATTGAGTCTGAGAGCCGTGGTGAAACCCTGCTGATCCAGACCGACTCGGTCTCCACGACCATGGAGGCCCTGGAATATCTGCTTTCCGTCACCGCTGCACGAGGCGCAAGAATTCGCCTCCTGTGCAGAGCGGAAGATCGGCACCGCTATCTTTCCCGGATCCCCGCAGAGGATGTGAGCACCTGGACACCGGGCTGGTCGATGGACAACCTCAAGCTCCTCATCGGACTCTGCAGGGCCCGCGACGCTATCGCCGCCACTCTTTCCGGACAGCCTATCTTCCGTTTGCAAAAGCTGGCCTTTTTTCTCCTCCCGGCTCGGGACCGGCTGGTTTTCAACGAGAATTCAGATTGCTTCTACATGGCCCGCAGTGGTTTTGCTCGGGCACTCCGGCTTCCCAGCCGTCCAGCCTCCTATCATGGCCGCGGGCGCACACAGTTACTCCACCAGACACTCAAAATCGCTCTCTGGATTCCTCGCTTCGCCTATTTGCTGGGGTGGCTCACTATCGAAAAGCTGAAGCGAGCTCGACACCTGGCGGACTAGCCCGCATAGATCACCGATTTGGAAATGAAGGTGATTTTGGCAGGCCGGAACGGTTTTCTGAGAGTTTCGCTATCGATCCGGTCCAGGTCGAGTGATGCGGTGGTGTGGATGGTCGTGAATGGAGCGTTTTTCGGGTTCGGAAGAGCGTGACGGAATGCATTCAGGCAGAGCTCGGCCTGAGCGATGGAACGATTTCGTTTTTGGGGGCGTTTGATCGGGACAGACCTCAGCAGCGCAGAGGAATGGCCTGGAGGTTTCGAACGACGGCAGCGAAGACCTCGCTGTAGGGATAGGCTTCCGACATGGAGATCCAGACGTGGCGGACCGTGAGGCGGACCTGGGCGCCGATCTTGAGGAGCTTCAAGCGAATCGTCTGACACTGAGCGCGAGCCAGGGGGGTCTGCTTCAGTCCGAGACGACGCAAGGCGTGCATGAGCATGTAGGCGGCGGAGGACAGATACAGCCGGAGTTAATTGGCGCGCATCGTTGCCGCGCTGGTCCGGTCGGCGAACAGACCCAACTGCTGTTCTTTTATGCGGTTCTCCATGTCGCCCCGCGCACAGTAGAAGTCTTCGTAGAGCGCGCGGGCCCCCAGGCGTTCCGGCGACAGGGAGGTGACGACGAATCGGGGATTGGCGCCTTTGTCCAGGAACTCGGCCTTGCCGACGACGCGTCGCTCCGAGGTCTAACTGTGGCGAGTCCGGTAGCGGAAATCCTTGAACACCCGCGCCGGTCGCCCGGTGGCGTTGAACTCGGCTTCGGCCTGAGTCATCGCTTCGGCGCTCTCTGACTTGAGCCGATCATTGTTGGCCAACCCCATCACGTAATCCACGTGATGGTCTTCACACCAGCGGAGCAAGTCATCCCGGCAAAAGCCCGAGTCGGCCCGGATGACGATCGAGACCTCCGGCCAGCTCTGCCGAATCCGGCCGACGATCCGTTCCAGTTCCTCCACCGATCCCGCGGCCCCATCGATATTGGAACACCGCAACCGGGCGCACAGCAGATGCTCCCCCGAGAAGATGTACAGCGGGAGATAACAGTAGTGGCGGTAGTAACCGTGAAAGAACCGGCCTTCCTGCTGGCCATGGATCGGGTCGTCGGTCGCATCCAGATCCAGCACCATCTCCTCGGGCGCCGATTCGTGGGACTCCACGAAGGCATCCACCATCCAGCCGTCGATCCGGTCCGGGTCCATCGCGATCTTCTTGTACCGCTCCTGCTCATCGACCTCGGCGCCGGTCAACTCCAACCGGTTCAGCGTACACCTGCCCGCCAGCGCCTTCCCCCGATCTGAGGCCTGCCGCCGCCTCTCCCCCAACGGATCGGCCTTATTCACCGCCACCGCCAGCATCGGATCGGTGCGCAACTGATCATGATCGTTCAGATCCTCGTACCCCAGACAGAGTCCGTAGATGCGCTGCCCCAACAACTCCTCGACCGTGTGTTCGATCAACCGCGGATCCCGGTGATCCCTGAAACACTCAGCCAGTCCGGCGATCAGACCCGTCCCCCTCTCGACCTCTCGCAACAGCAGCACCCCTGCATCGGAGGTGATCTTCCCGCCGTCGAACCGCGCCTTCACTTTGCGTTGAAATAGTCCGTGAAATTCGAACCTGGCTTGTTTACACTCTGTTCTCATAAGGGCCGCCTCCGTTTGCGTGTGAAAACGTTCATTCAAAACGCTTTATACCAAACAGGGCGGCCTTTTCAGGTCCCATCGGTGAGAAATGGCGGCTAGTGCAGCTCGCCATAAGTTCTGAGCCAGGGTCGGCGCGTCAATCGTCGTCGCTGGCTAGGCGTCGGGAGCGAGTCCTATCAAGCTATATGGCGAGCGAGCGCAACAACGCCAGCGGCGAGGAGGGACGTCTGAACGTGGGTCAGAATTTGTGGCGGGCTGCACTAGGACGGGTAGTTGTACGCCTTTAGCGTCAGGTACCAACAGCCCGAGGTGGAAATCGCGCGGGCTGCTAGCCCACCGCCATGGAACTCTGGACCGGGTCCGGCGAGGAGTGAAGATGCGTCAGCTTCCAACTGCCGTTGTTTTTGTGGTAGATCTCCGTCCAGCGGCCGTTCTCTCTTTGAAGCTGCCCGTTGGACTGGTGGGCGAGGAGATACTGGGAGGTAATCCACGCGACCTCCTCTTTGACCTCAATCTGAATATTGGAGGTGAAAAAGGTTAGTTCGGCCAGTTTTCCGAAGTATTGTTGCAGCGTGTTCTCAAAGGTCTTGAAGTCGGAGAAACGAGGCGGCGGAACCGTGTTGAAAATCACGGCATGCTCGGCATAGATGCTGCGTAGTCCGGGGAGGTCCTTTTGCTCCCATGCCTTCACATGTTTTCTGTGCAGGTCGAGCAGGTGATCTCGGGGGTTATTCCGCATAAGTTATTCAGAGATTGGATCTTAGCAAACTTTAGGCCCCCGTTTCAAATGCCGCGGCCAGGGGAATCCAGAGGGCCGACCGATAACGACGCCCCTTCTTTATCGGGTTCCCGGACTCCGATCCCCGGCACCAGGAACATGGAAGGCCTAACGTTCTGGTAACATAACTCAAGCCTCGGAGAGGAGTTTGCAATGCCTTCTTTATGGTCTGGCTCTCTCAGCTTCGGCCTGGTTTCAATCCCTGTGCGGCTCGAGGTTTCCCGGCGCAGTCAGAGGCTCGGCTTCAATCTGTTGTGCCCCGAATGCCTGGGTCGAATCAATCAGGTTCCCTACTGCCCCGCCTGCGATGAGTACAGGGAGCGTGCAGAGCTGAAGAAAGGCTATCAGTATCAGCCGGACGAGTATGTGCTGATCGACCCCGAGGACCTCAGCACAGCGGAAAGCAATGCGTCTCGCAATATTGAGGTCATCGCGTTCGTGGACGCCGCGGAATTGAAACCGGTCTACCTCAACCGCACCTACTACCTGGTCCCTGAAGCGGATGCCGAAAAGAGCTATGCATTGCTCCACCGAAGCATGCGGGAAACCCGGAAAGTCGCCATAGCCCGGTTCGTCATGCGAGGCAAGGAATACATTGGAGCCGTGAATTTCAGCGAGCGCGGCCTGATGATGCACATCCTCTTTCACAAGGGCGAGTTCAAGGATATCGAAGACGTGATTCCAGACCTGGAAATAGAGGTCTCGAGCAAGGAACTGAATCTGGCCGAGCAGATTATCGAAAAATATGTCCAGGATTTCTCCGAGGACATGCTCAATGACGAATACCGGATCCGGCTTCTCGACGTGATCCGGCAGAAAATCGAGGGCAGGAGCATCGTGGTTGCAGAGACCAGGAAGCCGGCTAAGGTCGTCGACCTCATGGAAGCCCTCAAAAAGAGTCTCGACGCCACCTCCGGAAGAAGGCAGGATGAGAACCGGGAGGACGCCGGGGAGTTGCCGGAAAAGAAACGCAAGCAAGCCTGAAGCGGTTCGTGGGATTTCCTCCATGAACGGCTAGACCGCCAACCATGCTCAAACAATTCAACCGGGAGCAGGTTTCCAAGATTCTCGAGATCAGAGTCGGCCGACTTCGATACTGGGACAGGATAGGGCTGGTCAAGCCGAGCCTTCGCCAGGGCGGCCAGGTATTTTACGATTTCCAGGACCTGATCTGTCTTCGCACGGTAAAAAAGATCATCAAGAGGGGGGTTGCGGCAACTCACCTGAATCGAAGTGTCGCTTCACTCATCAGGCGGTTTCCGGAAAGGGACCACCACCTCAGCAGCCTTCGAGTCTTTGCACTGGGAGACCGCGTCATCGCGGCAAAAGGAGATCGGCTGGTCGACAGTTTGTCCGGGCAATACCTCCTCGGTCTGGATTGGGACAGGGTGCGGGGTGAGGTCAGAGAACGGGTCGACAGTTTCGCCGGGACTCGGGAGGCAGACGAATGGTACGAGGAGGGCCTTCGTCACGATTTCGATCCTTCCACGCATGAGCAGGCCCTGCATGTTTGTCGGCAGGCCATCAAGCTGGACCCTCGTCACGAACGGGCGTTTGTGCACCTGGGGACCCTTTACTATCGGAGACGGAAATACCGGCAGGCCGAACGGAACTTCGCAAGAGCCCTGGAGATCACACCCGGGAATGCTGAGGCCCTCTTCCACCTGGGCGTTGTTTTCGAAGAGTGCGACCGCCCCGGGAAGGCCCTGGCCTGTTTCGAACAGGCCCTGGTCTCGAGGCCCGATTTCCCGGAAGCTCACTACCATCTGGCGGGCGTAGCCGAGAAGCTGGAAGACCTGGAAAAGGCAATCCTTCACTGGGAGTCCTATCTCGAATTCGACAAGACGACCCTCCACGGCCGAATCGCGCACAAGCGGATTCAGCTTCTGCGCACTCAGTTGCAGGGGAGTTGAAATCCCGGGCGGAACCCGTATCATGGGCCCGATGAGGGAAGGAGACGAGAAAACCTGATGATCAGCCACGCCATGGAGGATTACCTGAAAACCATCTACCTGCTGGGGCACGATGGAGAGAAGGTTTCGACATCGAAGCTGGCGGAAAAACTGGATTGCTCGCCGGCGAGTGTCACCAACATGCTGCAGAAGCTGGCCTCTCTCAGACTGGTGCAGTACCGGCCCTACCAGGGAGTTGACCTGACCGAAGCAGGTACGCGCGTGGCTCTAGAGGTCCTGCGCCACCACCGTCTCATCGAGCTGTATCTGAAGGAGGTGCTGGGTTATAGCTGGGACAAAGTCCACGCTGAAGCCGAGGAACTCGAGCACGTGATGTCGGAGGAGCTCGAGGAGCGTATCGACAAGGCGCTGGGCTATCCCACCAGGGACCCGCATGGGCATCCCATCCCTCGGAAAGACGGGACGGTCATGGAGGAGCAACTCCCTTCTCTGTGGGACGTGAAGGAACTGACCAGTGTCGTTGTGGCCCGTGTCGAGGACCGGGACGCTTCGGTATTGCGGTACCTGGATTCTCTGGGGATACATCCCCAGACAGAGATACGCGTTCTCGAGAAGGCCCCCTTCAACGGTCCGGTGCTGATCCGGCTCGATGGCACCCAGCACAGTCTCAGCGAAGAACTGGCCCGCCAGATCTTCGTCAGGATCGAATGAACGTTCCTCTTACCCATCTTCGCTTCCTGGAGCGCGCGGCGACTCAGTTTGGTGACAAGACCGGGATCGTAGACGGCGACCTCCTGTGGACCTACTCCGAATACGCCTCTCGGTGCCGCCAACTGGCCAACCTGCTGGACCGCCTCGAGCTCTCTCCGGGGGGCCGCGTGGTCTGCTTCGCCTACAACACGCACCACCTCCTGGAAGCCTACTACGGAGTCAACCTGGCCGGAGGTGTTCTTGTCCCACTCAACATTCGCCTGTCTCCCGCCGAGGTCCGGTTCATCCTGGATGACTGTCAGGCCGAGGTCGTGCTGTTTCACCGAGAACTGGCCCATGCCCTGGAAGGGATTGCCAATCAGCTGGAGTCGGTTCGTTACTTCATCCTGCTGGACACGGACACGCCGCCGGACTGGGCCCACTCCGATCCCCTTGAGGAACTCATGGAAAAAGAGGCCCCGGAACGCCCGCTCGACGTCATGGCGCAGGACGAAAACGCCGTGGCCGAGATCTTCTATACGTCTGGGACCACAGGACAACCCAAGGGAGTCATGCTCAGTCATCGGAACCTCTATTTACATGCTCTGGAGGCCGCACTTTGTACGGGAACTTCGGAGGCCGACGTTGTTCTTCATGCGATTCCTCTTTTCCATGTCAACGGGTGGGGAACACCACAGTACCTGACCTGTCTGGGAGGCACCCACGTCATGCTTCACCGGTTCGACGCACAAGAGGTCTTTAAATCGATCCAGAGGCACAGAGTGACTGCCTTTTCGCTCGTACCGACGATGGCCACCACCCTCTTGAACCACGAATCGCTGGGCCGCTTCGACTTCGCTTCTGTTCGCATGGTGATCATCGGGGGCGCCTCCTCCAATCCGGGGCAGATCCGTGCAGTCGCGGAAGCCTTCGATTGTGAATGTTATGCCGGATACGGTCTTACGGAGACGGCGCCCGTTCTCACGATCGCCAAACTCAAAACCCACCTGGACCTCAGCGAAGAGCAGCAGTTCGAGTTGATGGCCAAGGCCGGTCATCCGGTGCCCGGCGTTCAGCTGAGGCTGATCGACGATGCCGGCAATACCCTCCCCTGGGATGGGGAGCAGATTGGCGAAGTCGTGGTCCGCTCGGATACTGTCATGACCGGTTATCTGAATCGGCCCGAGGCCACCGCTGCTGCTTTTGAAGGAGGATGGTTCCACACCGGTGACCTGGCCACTATCGATCCGGCCGGCTATCTTCAGATCGTAGACCGAAAAAAGGACATCATTATCAGCGGAGGCGAGAACATCTCCTCGGTCGAAATCGAGAAGGCGGTTCTCGCCCATCCGGCAATCCTGGAATGTGTCGTCGTCCCGGTACCGGACGCTCAGTGGGGCGAGGTCCCCAGGGCCCTGGTCATCCTGAAACCGGGCACTCGTGTCAGAGCCGGGGAAATCATCGAGTTCAGCCGCCGCAGGCTGGCCGGATTCAAGACGCCAAAAAGCGTGGAATTCTACGACGAGTTTCCCAAAGGAGGAACCGGCAAGGTCCTCAAACGAGAGTTGCGCAAGAAATACTGGCCAGGTGGAGGCTAGCAGCCCGTGGGAAGGGTCCTCTTTATCGATAGCCGACAACCTGACCCGGTTGCTCTGCAGGCCGCGGTGGAAGTGATTCAACAGGGCGGCGTTGTTCTTTCTCCGACGGACACCGTCTACGGGCTGGCCTGTGACCCGGGCCGGCCAGAGGCTATCGGGAGGGTCCGCAAAATCAAGGGAAGCGTTCCGGAGAAGGGCTTTCTACTCCTGATCTCCACCCCGGAATGGGTGAGGCGCCTGGGCGCGGTGACCCCGCGGAATTTCGGGCGCCTGAAGCACTTCTGGCCGGGACCCGTGACCTTTTTGTTCGCGGCCGGACCCGAGGCACCGGAGGAAGTGGTCAGCTCCGAGCAGAAGATCGGTCTGAGATGTCCAGATGACGTCTTTCTCCGGGCCTGGCTGGAGAGTCTGATGCACCCTCTTCTTTCCACCAGTGCCAACCGTTCCGGAGAAGAACCTCCGGCTACGACACTCGAACTGAGGGAAGCGTTTGAGGATAGCGCCGACTTGCTGCTCCTGGCCCGGGAACCACAGGATGAGAGGGCCTCGACGGTCGTCGATTTGACGACGGATCCGGCTCGGATTGTGCGCCGGGGAGAAGGCGCTGATCGAGTCGAAGCGGCGCTGACACAACCGTAGAGCGGGAACTCACCCCTCTTCCGTAACTCAACGGCAGGCTTATGCTTGGAGAGTTGGAGGGGCCTGGGACAGCGACCGTTTAAATCCCCCCGGTCGAGGGCCCAGGCCCCTTCAACTCTCCAGATCCCCGGCTCGCGCCCGGAGTGCCGTGCCGTTCTCGTGTCCTGTTATCCGACCTCCACAACGCGGTACGTGGAACGCAGGACGTGGAACGTGGAATAATCCGTCCATGCGCGGTCTGCAGTCCGACTTGACAAAGATTTACGAAGCGGCCCTGAGAGCTGCGGATCCCTATGCTTCGGTGTTGGCCAGGGTGCGGCGCCGGGGAAACTCAGTCGACGCCGGCGGACAGAGCTATTCGCTGGGGAGCTACCGGGCGGTCCACGTCGTGGGAGCCGGAAAGGCCAGCGCCGAAATGGCCCGAGCCGTCGAAGAGTTGGTGGGCGACCGCCTTCAGAAAGGCCTGCTGGTGGTTCGGGATCTGCCACCCCGGGATGTGCCATCGATGAGGATCCTGCAGGCCAGCCATCCTGAGCCTGACGAGCGGGGACTCATGGCCTCCCGGACTCTGATTCATTATCTGGAGTCGGAGGTGTCGGAAGACGACCTTCTCATCGTCCTCTTCTCGGGCGGCGCCTCGGCTCTGCTGCCAAGTCCTGTGCAGGGCATCTCGCTCGACGACAAGAAAGTAACGACGCAAGTCCTTCTCTCCTGCGGTGCTACGATTCACGAAATCAACACAATTCGGAAGCACTTGAGCCGTCTCAAGGGCGGGCGTCTGCTCAACCATGCGCGAGGCGCCACCGTCCTGGCGCTGATCGTTTCCGATGTGGTCGGGGATGATCCTTCCACGATTGCCTCCGGCCCCACGTCTCCCGATCCTTCCACGTTTCGCGAATGCCTGGATGTGCTGGACCGCTATCGGATCAACACCCGGATTCCGGAAACCGTGCTCTCCTATCTCCAGGAATCAGCCCGGTCACCCCATGGACTGGAGACTCTGAAGGAGGGAGACCCGCTCTTGCAGCGAACTCAAAACTGCCTCGTCTCCACCAATCGAGCCAGCCTCGAAGCCGCTGCACAAGAGGCTCGCTCGCGCGGTTATCAGCCCCTGATTCTCTCCGCCTCAATGCAGGGAAGCGCGGCCGACCTGGCGCGCTTCTACGTATCCATGGTCAGCGAAGTCCTTGCGACCGGGCACCCCCTCCCCGCCCCTTGCTGTCTGCTTTCCGGGGGCGAAACGACTGTCAAAGTCGAGGGCGGTGGAAAAGGGGGGCGCAATCAGGAGTTCGCCCTCTGGTGTTTCCATGAGACGCGGACCTGGCAGAGTTCATCAGAGATCTTCGCCGCCCTTGGGTCGGACGGATCCGATGGTCCGACGGAGGCGGCCGGAGCCGTCGTGTCGGCAGCCACGCGGGCTCGGGCCGCAAAGCTGGGGCTGGATTCCAGGGACTACCTGCAACGAAACGACTCCTACCACTTCTTCCAGCAGCTCGACGACCTGATTCTCACTGGACCCACAGGGACGAACGTCATGGATTTCCACTTTGCCCTGGTGGGCGCCGAGTGATCAGTTCTGCGGTTCTCTTAAAATGGGGAGGTCCCTCCAAAAATGGGGAGGTCCCTCCAACTCTCCAGAAAGTCGCTACGCCCGGGCGCGTGTCTCCTAGCCAGATTCCCTTTACCTTCAGCCGGGTACTGGGGACTCGGCAAGACCAAAGCGGGAGCAAACTCGGGGGCTGCGGCCGGAGGGATTTAAACGGCCGCCTCCCCCGAGTCTCCTCCCGCTTTGGTCCGATGTTGCCGATCCTCTGTTGTCGCCCGGCTGCTAGGTTCCCTCTGCTCTCGGGCTTGACTCGGCCTGTCCGCTGACCAGTTCCAGAAAGGCCTGACCGGCCCGACTCAGAGACCGCCGCTGGGGATAGACAAGCCGAATGGGTCGCTCGACATCGATCTCCTTGACGCTGACCTCGCACAAGGTACCGTGGCGAATCTCCTGGCCGACACACATGCGCGGCAGAAAGGCCACGCCCTCGTTGGCCTGGACGAGTTTTCGGATGGTCTCGATGGTGGGCATTTCCACATCCATCCGCAGAGGCACCCGATGCTCATGGAACCGGCTGATGACAATCTGGCGATAAGGTGATACGACGTTATGGGCGATGAAAATCTCTTCCCCGAGATTCTTGATGGAGACGGAATCCTGGGACGCGAGCCTGTGCTTGGGTGAAACTACGAACGCCAGGTGATCGGTGTAGATCACGCTGGTGTCCAAACTCTCCTCAGACGGCTTGTAGCTGACGACACCAAGTTCCAGATTGCCCTGCAGGATTTCGCTGGGAATGTGGCTGGACCGTGAACGTCGGACACGGATCCTGATCTTTGGATAAAGCCAGCGGTACCTTCGGAGATGACGCAACAGATAAAGCGCAGAAGATTCATTGGCCCCAATGATCAGGCGGCCCGCAGACAGATTGCCCAGCTCATCCAGCTCATCAACGAGCTTTCGCTTCTGTGTGTCAAAACCCCTGGCATATTCCATGGCGACCTGGCCCGCATCGGTCAGCAGCACTTTCCGGCTGGTTCGATCGATCAGAGTGTAGCCGATCTGCTCTTCCAGCCTGCGGACCGCGAGAGAAACCGCCGGCTGGGTTCTCAACAGCTTCCTGGAAGCCCTTGAAAAGCCGCCTTCCTCCACCACGGTTCGGAAAACTGACAGGGCTGAAATGTCAAGATCTGTGGGTTTGAGTTCGCTCATCGGGCCAGTATATAATAAGTTTTTATTATAGTTAAGTAGCTAATTATAAATTTGATTAGCCAACGGACTTGCTCCATACTGAGGTCCGGTTTTTTCTGAACGGAAGTTGCAATGAGTCATACGGGTGCGCATGTCATCTGGGAAGCTGTGCTCAAAGAGGGGGTCGACCTCGTCTTTGGTTATCCGGGCGGAGCCATTCTGCCTGCTTACGATACGATTCTGGATTACCCGATCCGCCATGTGCTGGTCCGCCATGAGCAGGGTGCGGCTCATATGGCCGACGGGTATGCCCGTGCCTCGGGCAAAGTCGGTGTTGCCGTGGCGACCTCGGGACCCGGAGCGACGAATCTTGTGACCGGTATTGCCACGGCCATGCTGGACTCGTCCCCTATTGTCTGCATTACGGGACAGGTTCCCTCGGCCTTAATCGGGCGGGACGCGTTTCAGGAAGTGGATGTCACCGGCATCACTTTGCCGATTACGAAGCACAACTACCTGGTCAACGAAGCCGATGAAATCGGCCCGGTGCTGAAAGAAGCGTTTCACATCGCCCGCTCCGGCAGGCCGGGCCCCGTTCTGGTGGACATTACCAAAGATGCCCAGCAGGCCGAGACGGATTGGGAATGGGACGGGACGGCAGTGGAACTGCCGGGGTATCGGCCCCGCCACGAGACGCCGCCCGAAGAGTTCGAAACGGCTCTCGAGCTGATCAACGGATCCAAGCGGCCGGTCATACTGGCGGGTCAGGGAGTCATCAAGTCGGGCGCCACTGAGCTGCTGCTGCAGTTCGTCGAGAAGACCAGCATCCCGGTAACTCCGACCTTGCTGGGGCTGGGCGGTTTCCCGGCCTCCCATGCGCTCAACATGGGAATGATGGGGATGCACGGTGAGGCCTGGGTCAATACCGCCATTCAGGAGTCCGACCTGCTGCTCGCCTTTGGAATGAGATTCGACGATCGCGTGACGGGTAACGTCCAGACCTATGCGCCTAATGCCCGCAAGATCCATGTGGATATCGACCCTGCCGAGATCAACAAGAACGTGCGCGTCGATGTGGGAATCGTCGGTGACCTTCGGGAGACTCTCGAGTCTTTCCTGAGCCTGGTCAAGGACGGTCACAGGGCGGCCTGGGTCGACCACATTCAGGAGCTCAAGGGCGATGCCGCAGTGCGGGACATCCAGTTTCTACCGGACAGTGGCAAACTCTGGGCGGCTCATGTGATCAACGATCTCTGGCACCTGACCAAGGGCGAAGCACTCATCGTTACGGACGTTGGGCAGCATCAGATGTGGGAAGCGCAGTACTACAAGCACGAAAGGCCCGGTACGCTGATCACTTCAGGCGGCCTGGGAACGATGGGCTTTGCGCTGCCGGCAGCGATCGGGGCGAAATTGGCCTGTCCCGAAAAGGAAGTCTGGGTCATCGCCGGTGATGGCGGCTTTCAGATGACGGCCGCCGAGCTTTCGACCATCGCCCAGGAGGAGATCAAGGTGAACGTTGCGGTCATCAACAACGGGTACCTGGGCATGGTCCGCCAGTGGCAGGAGTTTTTTTACGAACGACGCTACGCCGCCACTCCGCTGCTCAGTCCGGACTTCGTCAAGCTGGCCGAAGCGCACGGACTGAAGGGCATAAGGGTCGAAAAGCGCAGCCAGGTCAAAGAGGCTGTTCGCGAGGCGGAATCTCAGGACGGCACGGTGGTTATCGACTTTCGCGTGGAGCAGGAAGACAGCGTCTACCCGATGGTCCCGGCCGGCGCTGACCTGGACGCCATGATCCGGCGTCCACGGGAAACGGTTCTGGCCGACAGAGGAGACTCGGAGTGGTAGAAGAAGACACGGCAGCGCCGCCCCAGATACCGCAGCAAACCCTGGTTGCCTATGTGGAGGACAAGCCCGGCGTATTGAACCGGGTTGCCTCCCTCTTCAGGAGGCGAGACTTCAACATTGAGTCGCTGAATGTCGGAAAGACGAGTCAGCCCGGCGTCTCACGTCTTACGATTGTGATGCGTGGTGGCAAAGCCACGGCCCGACGCTTCGAGGCGAATCTGTACAAGCTTGTCAACGTCCTGCGCGTTGTCAATCTGACCGGGAAATCCACCGTGGAACGGGAACTCGCTCTGATCAAGGTCTCCTCCAACTCGGATGTTCGAAAAGAGCTGCTTCAGATAGCAGAAGTCTTTCGGGCCCGAATCGTCGACATGGGGACGGAAGCACTGGTCTTTGAGATCACGGGAACTCCCAGTAAAATCAACGGGTTGATTGAAGTTCTCGATCAGTTTGGCATCGTGGAAGTCGGTCGCACCGGCGGCCTGGCAATGACCAGGGGAGCTGAACCTCCTCCGCTTGACCCTCAGTTCGTCCCGGCCCATGTGCCGAAAGCCAAACGCGAGCAGAACCTGTACTAAAACGGACATCAAGGAGACGACTGAAAATGGCGCGAACTTTTTATGACGCGGATGCGGACCTGAGCCTGATTCGAGCCTGCAAAGTAGCGATTGTTGGCTATGGGTCTCAAGGGCATGCCCATGCTCTGAACCTGAACGACAGTGGAGTGGAGGTTCGGGTTGGACTCAGGCCCGACAGCAGCACCCGGGAGCAGGTAGCGGCCGCTGGCCTCCAGGTCCAGTCGGTGGCCGAGGTCTCCCAGTGGGGTGACGTGATCATGCTCCTCGCCCCCGACACCATTCAGCCTGCCATCTACCGCGAGCAGGTGGCTCCGCACCTGAATCGCGGAAAGACCCTGATGTTCAGTCACGGATTCAACATCCGCTACGGAACTATTGAGCCGGTGGCTGACGTTGACGTGACGATGGTCGCTCCCAAGAGTCCCGGCCACCGCGTGCGTGAGACGTACCTTTCGGGTGAAGGCACCCCGGCCCTGCTCGCCGTCCACCAGGATGCCAGCGGCGGGGCGCGGGACCTGGCCCTTGCTTACGCCAGCGCGCTGGGCTGCGCACGAGCCGGCGTCATCGAGACCACCTTTGAAGAAGAAACCGAAACCGATCTCTTCGGCGAACAGGCGGTTCTGTGTGGCGGGGTCAGCGAGCTGGTCAAAGCCGCTTTCGAGACCCTGGTCGAAGCTGGGTATCAGCCCGAAATCGCGTATTTCGAGTGCCTCCATGAGCTGAAGCTGATCGTTGATCTGATGTACCGCGGAGGCCTGAGCTACATGCGCTATTCCGTGAGCGAAACGGCCGAGTACGGGGACTACGAGAGTGGTCCGCGGGTGATCGACGATCACGTTCGAGAAACCATGAGCCAACTCCTCGTAGAAGTTCAGGACGGATCTTTCGCCAGGAGATGGATCCGGGAGAATGAGGAAGGACAGCCTCGCTTCCGGCTGCAGAGACAGAAGGATCGTAGTCTCCTCATAGAGAAAGTCGGGCGGGATCTCCGAAGCCGCATGAGCTTCCTGGATCCGGTCGAGATCCTTCCGGAAAAAGAACCTGTTTCTGAGTAGTAAGCGGGTCGCTGCGCAGCCACGATCCACGTCAGACTCTGGCTGCTGCCGTCGGTCTTCGTTCTTCCGCTCTTCGTCTCCCTGAACACTTCTTCCAGGTGGACGGCCACCGGATTACCTCAACCGTCAACTGTCAACTGTCGACCGTCAACGGTATACTCTGGTGCGCGAGATGAACACAGACGCCGGCGAACCCATCGCCAGAGCGGCGCCCAGGCTGCACATTGCCCCGGCGACCGTGGACCTTTCGATCCTGATTCCGGTTTTCAATGAGGAAGAGAGCCTGGGTCTCCTTTACGAGAAACTGGACCGGGTGCTGAACTCGCTGGATGAATCGAGTGAGATCCTCATGGTGGACGACGGCAGCACGGATCGAAGTCTCGAGATACTCAGGCAACTGAAAGAGTCCGACCAGCGGGTGCGGGTTGTCGAGTTCGTTCGCAACTTTGGTCAGACAGCCGCCATGGCGGCGGGGTTCGAACGAGCCCGCGGCAGAATCCTGATACCGCTGGACGCCGACCTGCAAAACGACCCGGCCGACATTCCCAAGGTTCTGAGTAAGCTGGAAGAGGGCTACGATGTGGTGAGCTGCTGGCGGAACCCCCGCCAGGACTCTTTCCTGCGGACTATCCTCTCCCGGGTGGCCAATTGGATCATCAGCTGCTCCACAGGCTGGAAGCTGCATGATTACGGCTGCACCCTGAAGGGCTACCGACGTGACGTCACTGAGCATTTTCGTCTTTACGGTGAAATGCACCGCTTCATCCCGGTCTACGCTGCCTGGGCTGGGGCCAGGGTCACCGAGCTTTCAGTGTCCCACCGGCCACGGGCTCACGGGAAATCGAAATACGGTCTGGTCCGGACACTCAAGGTGCCGCTCGACCTGCTGACCGTTCTGTTTCTGGCCAGATACTCCACGAAGCCCATGCATCTGTTTGGGGGCATGGGCATGCTATCGTTTCTTTTCGGGCTGGCGCTGTCGGGGATAACGCTCTATCAGAAGTTTTTCGAAGGGGTCAAAGCTCATCGCAATCCGCTCCTGCTGCTGGCGGTTTTTCTGTTCCTGGTGGGAGTTCAGCTCATCCTCTCCGGCCTGATGTGCGAGCTCATGGCCCGTACCCACCACGAGTCCCAGGGCAAGGCAACCTACATCCTCAGAAGAAAGACCCGCCGATAGACGCCGGCCTGGAGACGATATGAATTGGTTGACCGAGACTCTGCTCACTCTGACCGGGAGTGTCTCCGACTGGATCTGGGGAGCTCCCATGGTGATTCTCCTGTTCGGGACCGGTCTGCTCCTGACGATTACCACGGGGTTCGTCCAGCTGCGGAACTTTCGAAAGGCGTCCCGGCTGGTGCTCTCCGAAGCCATCGGAAAAGGTGCTAAGGGGCAGGGTGAAGGGGATATCAGTCCCTTTCAGGCCCTGATGACCGCTCTCTCAGCCACGGTGGGTAACGGCAACATCGCCGGCGTCGCCACGGCGATCGCCGCCGGGGGACCGGGAGCCGCTTTCTGGATGGGGCTCACTGCCGTCGTCGGTATGGCAACCAAGTATGCCGAAGCGGTGCTGGCGATCCAATTCCGGGTCAAGATGGAAGACGGAACCATGGCCGGCGGTCCCATGTACTACTGCAAGTACGGAATCGGGGGGCGGCTGGGTGCTTTTCTGGGTGTGTTCTTCGCCGTCTGTGGGGGAATTGCGACACTGTTCGGGACCGGGAACATGTTCCAGTCGCAGCAGATTGCTCTGGCCGCGGAGCAGCAGTGGGGGATCGAGCCGTGGATCATGGGGGTCTTGATCAGCTTCCTGGTAGGACTCGTGATTCTGGGAGGGATCAGCAGGATCGGCGCTGTTGCGGAACGACTGGTGCCGGGCATGATTATCTTTTACTTTGCCGGCGCTCTGCTCGTGATTCTGACCAATGTGACACAGGTACCGGCTGCCATCGCGATGATTTTCCAGTCGGCGTTCAGCCCTCAGGCTGTATTCGGCGGTGCCGTAGGGATCTCGATTCAACAGGCCATTCGCTTCGGCGTGGCCCACGGTATCCTCTCCAAGGAATCCGGGATGGGGAGCGCCGCAATAGCTCACGGCGCGGCCAGAACCAGGTTCCCCGTCGCCCAGGGCAGCATTGCGATGATGGGCACTTTTATCGACACGATCGTTGTCTGTTCCCTGACCGCCATCACGATTACCGTTTCAGGTGCTTATAAACAGGCCATCTTTCTGGCCGGCGAACAGGGGCTGGGCGACTCCAATCTGACCGTCGAGGCCTTCAACCGGGGAATGCCTTCCGTCATCTCCGGCTGGGGAGGAAATGTGGTCGTGTTCGCGTCTCTCATATTCGGTTTTACCACCCTGATCGGGTGGAGCTATTACGGGCAAATCTGCGCCGAATATCTATTCGGGCTCAAGGTCGTGAAGCCGTACCGGGTTCTCTTCGTCATACTGCTCTTTGCCGGCACTCTTTTCACGGGACCCAGCGCACCCATCGTCAAGAACATCGGGGACATCTGCAACGCCGCGATGGCGTTCCCCAACCTGATTGCATTGATCTTCCTCAGTGGCGTGGTGGCCAGGGTTACGCGCCGGGCCTACACGGCCGGCGACCTGAAAGCGGTTGAAGTCGAACCAATGGAGATGAAACACTAGCAGCCCCTGGAGTTTGATGGTTGCGACTGATTCCGACGCGCTTGTTGCACGCGCGCTACTGACCGCGAGCGGTATTGGTGAATCCCCGCTCTGCCAGTTGCAGTAGCGCGCACCTAGTCAGCGCGTGGATCACGGCAGGGCGCGTGCATTTCAGCGCGTCCCCGCGGCCCAGCCTGTGTTTTAGGGTCAGGCACCGAGGGAGGTTCGAAGCTAAAGATGCCCGGTAACGAGACCGACCTCTACGAGGAAATTGTTCGTCTCCGGCAGCTGGGAGAGCCGGCCGCCCTGGCGACCATCGTCCGCCATTCGGGAAGTACCCCACGCAAAGACGCTGCCAAGATGCTCATTCGGCAAGATGGAACTTCAGTGGGGTCCGTGGGTGGAGGGTGTGTTGAGGCTCAGGTCTGGCAGACGGCGGAGGAGGTTATCCGAACAGGCCGCACCCGGATGCTCGACTACCAGATGACAGATGAAGATGTGGACGAGGACGGCCTGGTGTGTGGCGGCAGAGTCGAAATCTTCGTCGAGCCGATCGCGACCGGAACTCAGCTCGTCATTCTGGGGGCGGGCCACGTCGGCCAGGCGATCTGCCGGCTGGCCGCCCGCGTCGATTTCCGTGTCACGGTCATCGACGACCGGGAAGACTTCGTGACCGAGGATCGATTCCCGGAGGCGGAGCAGCGCCACGCCCGTCCCTTAGAGGACAGCCTGGAGGACCTCGGGCTGAGGCCGGACAGCTTCATTCTCGTGGTTACCCGTGGACACAGCCACGATCAGCAGGCACTGGAAGCTGCCCTGGCGCAGCAAGTCTTGTACACCGGGCTGATCGGAAGCAGGCGCAAGATCAAACTGCTGGTGGATAACCTGCTGGAAAAGGGCTATCCACCCGAGCATTTTGATCATTTATACGCTCCCATCGGCGTCGACATCGGCTCCGAGACTCCCGAAGAAATCGCAGTCAGCGTGGCCGCCGAGCTCATCGGCATCCGCAAAGGGCAACATCAACTCAGCTCCAAGCAGCGGTTCATTCGCGACTACCTTGCCCGGGTCAAGGCCGCTTCGCGGAAGACTCCTCGTCAAGCTTCCTGACTTCGTCGCTGGACAACCTCCTGGACTCCCCCGGTTTCAGCCCCTCTAAGCCAAGAGTACCTATGGAGATACGGCGCAGCCGCATCACGGGGTGGCGAATGTGCTCGAACATCCTTCGAATCTGCCGATTCTTGCCCTGCCTCAGCGTCACGTTGAGCCACGTGTTATTCCCCTCGCTGACGACTCTGATCGAGCACGGGGCCAGCCGCTCACCAGAGAGACGGATACCCTTCCGCAGGAGGTTCAGGTGTTTCTCGGAGGGTTTTCTCCTGACCTTGACCCGGTAACGCTTTTCCACTCCTCCGGCCCTCGTCATCCGCTGGCTCAGCTCACCGTCATTGGTCAAAACCATAAGGCCTTCGCTGTCATAGTCGAGCCGGCCAACGGGATAGAGACGTACCCTCGCTTTCAGAAAATCCACCACTACCGGGCGCCCTTTCTCATCTCGTACCGAGCTCAGGACCTGGCGCGGCTTGTTGAAAACGTGGTACTCCAGCCTCTCGGCCCGGATCAGCTTTCCGTCCACTTTGACGTGATCACGTTCAGGGTCGGCGCGGACCCCCAGCTTCCGGACGACGCGGCCGTTGACCCGGACTCTCCCGGCCAGGATCAGCTCTTCTGCCCGGCGCCGGGAAGCCACTCCCGCGTGTGCGATAATTTTTTGCAGTCTTTCCATTCGCCCGAACGGAGCACCCCTACGGAATCCCCGCCTCAACGCCGATCCATTCAGGGATAAAAGCGTTTATTTGTTGGTGCTTTAGGATACATCCTCAAGAATCTCCTGGAACTCTTCTAGAGTGGGAAGATCCTGGAGGTCAGCCAGGCCAAAGTGGAGAAGAAACTCTCGCGTGGTTCCGTACATGATCGGCTTGCCTACAACCTTTCGCCGGCCCCGGGTTTCGATCAGACGCTTTTCCAGAAGAGTTCGAATTGTCGACGTGTTCTTGATGCCTCTGATTTCCATGATCTCGGGGAGAGTAACAGGCTGTTTATAGGCGATCACGGACAGGGTTTCAAGCGCCGCCAGAGAGAGCTTGGCAGAGGGCTTGGTCTTCAGATAAGAACGTACGACCTGGTGATATTCGGGCCTGGTTGTGATCCGGTAACCTCCCGCTACTTCTCGCACCTCCATGGCGGGGATCAGGGCCTTGAAGTCCTGTCCCAGCCCGTCCAGGGCGCTCGTGAGTTCGATTTCAGAGAGATCGGTGAAAACGTCTCCGAGTTGCTCGGTGGTGACCGGGCCCTCAGCGGCAAAGAGAATGGCGACAAGCTGATTGCTCAACTCTTCTTTCAACATGCCACGATCCGAATGTCTTCGAAAGCTCCTTTTTGAAACAGTCTGATCTCATCTAGCCTGACCAGCTCCAGCAGGGCCACAAAAGTGACTATCAGATGACGCTTGGACAGTCCTCTCTCGAAGAAAAAGGAGAAGTAGACCTCGCTTTGGACTTTGAGAAGTCCCCGCAGCTCCTTGATCTTATCCTCCAGCGTCACCGTCTCTCGCTCCACTTCTACAGTGATGTTGTCCTTGAAGCGTTCCGCCAGATTGTGAAACGCCTTGACCAGATCGAACACGGTCGCTGAAACGGCCTCCTTTTCGTCTTCTTCGAACTCGGACTGGCCGCGGGGCCAGACGGCGAGTTCGATCGTCTCCCTGGAATAAAGCATCTGGGCCGCGTTCTTGAACTTTTCGTGCTCGAGAAGCCTCTCCACCAGTTCGGTTCGCGGGTCTTCTGCTTCTCCGTCCCGTACTGCCGCTTCATCGACAGGGAGAAGCGTCCTCGACTTGATAAGAATCAGGGTCGACGCCATGACCAGGTATTCGCCGGCCAGATTGACGTTCAGATCCTTCATCGTCTGGAGGTAGTCAAGGTACTGGTCCGTCACGGTCGCGATGGGAATATCGTAAATATCGAGTTCCTGAACGCGGATGAGGTGGAGAAGAAGGTCGAGAGGACCCTCGAAACCTTCGAGCTGAACCTTGTAGTCAAAAACCCCCTGGGGGGGCTTCGAAACTGGGACTGCCTGAGACACCATCCAAAACGCCGGACCAAGTGAACCCGCCGGCAGTCAATACTTTAACTGCATAGCCTGACGCGCCTCCTGCAGGGTCCGAGAGGCGATTTCCCGGGCCCGGGCACTGCCTTCCTTGAGGATGTTCAGCACCGATCCGGGGTCCTTTTGCAGCTCCTTTCTGCGCCTCGAAACGGGCTCGATCCTCGGCAACATTCCATCCAACAGGACTTTCTTGCAGTCAAAGCACCCAATTCCCGCCGTGGTACAACCCTCGACAACCCACTCCCTTCCCCCATCATCGGTGAATACCTTGTGCAGATCGTAGACCGGGCAGATCTCAGGATTTCCGGGATCGTTGCGCCTCACCCGGGCCGGGTCCGTCACCATCGGCATGATTTTCTTCTTGATCTCGGCCGGGTCGTCCGAAAGCCGTATTTCGTTCCCATAGCTCTTACTCATTTTCCGTCCGTCGGTTCCCGGCAGTCGCGGCGCCCGGGTCAACCGCGCCTGAGGCTCAGGAAAGATGTTCTCAAACAAATGATTGAAGCGACGGGCGATCTCACGGGTGAGCTCAATGTGGGAGACCTGATCCTCCCCGACGGGTACGACCTCCCCTTTGTAGATGAGGATATCGGCTGCCTGCAGGAGAGGATACCCGAGGAAGCCGAATGTCGATAAATCCCTGCCTTTGATCTGCTGGATCTGTTCCTTGTATGTCGGGACTCGCTCGAGCCAGGGAACCGGACAGAGCATTCCAAACAAAAGCTGCAACTCGGCATGTTCCGGAACGAGTGACTGAATCATCAAAATCGACTTTCCCGGATCCAGTCCGGCGGCCAGCCAGTCAAGACCGATCTCAACAACGTTCTTGGAGATCTCTTCAACGTCCTGGTATTCGGTGGTTAGAGCATGCCAGTCGACAACCCCGAAGACACAGTCGAATTCATCCTGCATCTGAACCCAGTTGTCGAGCGCGCCCACCAGATGGCCCAGATGGAGAGCTCCCGTCGGTCGCATACCACTGAACACTCGTTTCCTCATGAGCGCTTTATAAATCCAACAGCTCCTCTATGGCAAGTTGTGACGCTTCAATTTCAAGGGACAAGGGCGAAGCCTGGGACGGCAAATCAGAGCCCCCGGCGGAAGCCGGGGGAGGGCGAGGCCCAAGGGCGGGGGCTAGGAGGAAAATGGAACCATCCGGTCAATTAGGGCAAAGACCGGGCCCAGAACAGAGTGAAAGGCACCACTGAAGAGGAGCATCAGGAGGAGAAGAAAGCCATAGGGTCGGAGCGAGTCCATCACAGCGGCCAGGTTTTCCGGCAGAAGCCCCTGCAGGATCCAACTCCCATCCAGTGGCGGAATCGGAAACAGATTGAACACCGCCAGGATCACGTTCAGAATCAAACCCCAGTACAACAGCTCGAAGAGGGGCCGGAGGAGCAAGTGCGAGGCGATCTCGTAGCGTTCGAACCACCCGCTTAACAGGTAAAGTCCGAGGATGCAGCAGAGAGCTTGAAGGAGATTGCTCACCGGTCCCGCTGCTGCGATCAGAAGGTGATCCCGGCGCGGATGCGTGAGGTTCATCGTATTGACCGGTACCGGCTTGGCCCAGCCGAAAACCACCCCCCCGGAAACCAGCCCCAGCAGTGGGAAGAGCAGCGTTCCCACCGGGTCAATGTGAACCAGGGGATTGAGCGAAACTCGACCCAGCGCACGAGCCGTGGGGTCTCCCAAAAGGCTGGCCGACCAGGCATGGGCCGCCTCGTGGATCGTCAAAGCCACGAGCAGGACGGCCAGGGTCAGAAACGCCCGGGCTAGATCGATATCGTACACCGGGTCATGGTAGCACAGAGTATTCGCGATCCCGGCTGCTGCTTTTTCGCGTATCTTCTAGCAGTCCGTGGTGGAAATCGCGCGGGTCGCTAGCGCTGAAACAGAACTCGAACGACCATTTCGCCACCGGTCGTCTTTCCCTCCGAGACCGCCGGGAGCAACACCCAGGAGTTGCGTACGACGTCCAGTGCGATCTGGTCCAGCTCCGGGTCCACACCCTCCTCCACGGACAGATTCACAATGCCGCCCAGGTGGGTGAGCTGAAGGCGAATCCCGACCACCACGGGATCGGGCAGATGACTGAACTTGGGCAAAAGTCTGTGGGTCGGACTCTTGAGGACTACCGGCCCAAACACCTCCCTTTTCTCGATGAGGCTGGTAATCGGAGAGGCTTCCGGAGTGCCGGCACTCAGCCGCTGGCCAAACCCGTGCTGAAAGCCTGCGTCATAGAGAGCCAGCGTCGCATTTTCGGTGTCCAGGTTGACCTTCCCTATCGAGTCGGCAAGCCTTTCGAACTCCTCAGGGCTCAGGGGCGCCAGCTCGAGAACTCTGGAGCCAACCCGGAGATAGGCGGACTTCGGAGGGGCCCGAAATCGGAAGTTGCCCACTACGGAGTAGCCCTTGAACTCACGGGGGGCAAACAGATCGCTGACCTGGTAGATCTGCCCTTCCTCGTCGGCCTCGTCCCGCCTGAACAGATGACCCCTGTAGCTGTCTCCGCCTGAATCGAGAATCAGGAGATTGCTGGATTCGACGAGTTCATAGTTCGAGCCCAGGTTGATATAGTTGAGGATCGCCTCACCTGCATCAATGAGCTCTAGAGCGACGACTCTCCGGTTTGAGACATACAGGAAATATTGAACCCCGGTCTGGGCAGCCTGACCCAGGGCGTACCAGCTCGTGGCCATGAGGATTCCCAGACATACCGTCAGCCTCATCATTCAAGAACCCTGGTACAGGTGGAAGTGAACCGAATTGTACTTCCTTCACTCGGGCAGCCCGTGGGCTCCCGAGGTTATTCTATCTCGCCTGCGGCCACGGAGTCGCGTATTCTGGTATCGAAGAATGATGAACAATCAGTCGGCCGATCTCGTCTTAGACTTAGCGGTCCTGGTGCACGAAAGCGCGCGCGCCTTTTACCACGGACTGCAGGAATAGCCGCCATTTCTCACCGATGGGACCTGAAAAGGCCGCCCTGTTTGGTATAAAGCGTTTTGAATGAACGTTTTCACACGCAAACGGAGGCGGCCCTTATGAGAACAGAGTGTAAACAAGCCAGGTTCGAATTTCACGGACTATTTCAACGCAAAGTGAAGGCGCGGTTCGACGGCGGGAAGATCACCTCCGATGCAGGGGTGCTGCTGTTGCGAGAGGTCGAGAGGGGGACGGGTCTGATCGCCGGACTGGCTGAGTGTTTCAGGGATCACCGGGATCCGCGGTTGATCGAACACACGGTCGAGGAGTTGTTGGGGCAGCGCATCTACGGACTCTGTCTGGGGTACGAGGATCTGAACGATCATGATCAGTTGCGCACCGATCCGATGCTGGCGGTGGCGGTGAATAAGGCCGATCCGTTGGGGGAGAGGCGGCGGCAGGCCTCAGATCGGGGGAAGGCGCTGGCGGGCAGGTGTACGCTGAACCGGTTGGAGTTGACCGGCGCCGAGGTCGATGAGCAGGAGCGGTACAAGAAGATCGCGATGGACCCGGACCGGATCGACGGCTGGATGGTGGATGCCTTCGTGGAGTCCCACGAATCGGCGCCCGAGGAGATGGTGCTGGATCTGGATGCGACCGACGACCCGATCCATGGCCAGCAGGAAGGCCGGTTCTTTCACGGTTACTACCGCCACTACTGTTATCTCCCGCTGTACATCTTCTCGGGGGAGCATCTGCTGTGCGCCCGGTTGCGGTGTTCCAATATCGATGGGGCCGCGGGATCGGTGGAGGAACTGGAACGGATCGTCGGCCGGATTCGGCAGAGCTGGCCGGAGGTCTCGATCGTCATCCGGGCCGACTCGGGCTTTTGCCGGGATGACTTGCTCCGCTGGTGTGAAGACCATCACGTGGATTACGTGATGGGGTTGGCCAACAATGATCGGCTCAAGTCAGAGAGCGCCGAAGCGATGACTCAGGCCGAAGCCGAGTTCAACGCCACCGGGCGACCGGCGCGGGTGTTCAAGGATTTCCGCTACCGGACTCGCCACAGTTGGACCTCGGAGCGACGCGTCGTCGGCAAGGCCGAGTTCCTGGACAAAGGCGCCAATCCCCGATTCGTCGTCACCTCCCTGTCGCCGGAACGCCTGGGGGCCCGCGCGCTCTACGAAGACTTCTACTGTGCGCGGGGCGACATGGAGAACCGCATAAAAGAACAGCAGTTGGGTCTGTTCGCCGACCGGACCAGCGCGGCAACGATGCGCGCCAATCAACTCCGGCTGTATCTGTCCTCCGCCGCCTACATGCTCATGCACGCCTTGCGTCGTCTCGGACTGAAGCAGACCCCCCTGGCTCGCGCTCAGTGTCAGACGATTCGCTTGAAGCTCCTCAAGATCGGCGCCCAAGTCCGCCTCACGGTCCGCCACGTCTGGATCTCCATGTCGGAAGCCTATCCCTACAGCGAGGTCTTCGCTGCCGTCGTTCGAAACCTCCAGGCCATTCCTCTGCGCTGCTGAGGTCTGTCCCGATCAAACGCCCCCAAAAACGAAATCGTTCCATCGCTCAGGCCGAGCTCTGCCTGAATACATTCCGTCACGCTCTTCCGAACCCGAAAAACGCTCCATTCACGACCCTCCACACCACCGCATCACTCGACCTGGACCGGATCGATAGCGAAACTCTCAGAAAACCGTTCCGGCCTGCCAAAATCACCTTCATTTCCAAATCGGTGATCTATGCGGGATAGTGCCGTGAGTGGCCGTCTGATTCGTCTGTTTTCATTTCTCTGCCTTCTGGCCACCGGCACAACTCTGCCGGGAAACCAGCCCTCTCAGGACCGCAAGGAGAGCGTCTTTGACGCATCTCCCGGGAATACGATAGTGGTCCAGAATGACTACGGTCGAATTCGAATCTCGAGGGCAACCGGGCGTCAGGTCAGGGTCTCCACGAGAAGAATCGCGGCCAGCGACAAGCGCCTCGAGAACATCGCTATTCTGGCCCGAAAAGTGTCATCGAAAATTTCCCTGAGTGCCTTTTACTTCGACTACCATTCTGAGTCTGTCTACTTCGACGTCGAGGTGCCTCCCTTCGTTAATGTAGCGATCTGGGGAGCCAACCCGGCCGTCGAGATTTCCGGCATTGATGGATACGTTCGGGTGTTTACCCAGACTGGTCTGATAACGGCACAGGACCTTATTTCCTCTGTTTCCCTGACCACCGAATCGGGAGATATTGTGTTCCGGGGTCGTCGCCAGCCAGAGGGTGACATCCGACTGGAGTCGATTCGGGGAGAAGTGCGATGCGAACTGGTGGAAGACCTCAACCTGCGGGGTTGGCTGCGCGCCGGAGGCCTCCTCTCGTGGAACTCTGAGGTTGAGCTCGAGAACGGTCAACTGGAACGCCAGCGCGGCATCGGAGGGCCGCTCGTGCTGGCTGCGAGCCAACAGGGAACGGTCCGGGTGCAGCTCAGCCAGAGACCCCCCCCGGCGATTCGTCCCCTTCTCCCGACCCACCCGAGTCGGCGCCTCCCTTCCCCGACAGCCGTACTCGAGCGGCGGATGCGCCCGTCAACGAGCGCCCTCCGGTGAGGGCCGAGAGGCGGGATCCTTCGCCCCCCGAGTCGCCGCCCGCTCACCCCTCAATTCCCGCTTCACCAGACCCGGCAATGGGGGAGTTCTCAGTCAAAGTCGATGTCAATTGGATCTACCTGAACGTTTCCGTGCGGGATCGCACCACCAACCGTAGTATTCCCGATCTCCGCAGGGAGGACTTCCTGGTCTACGAGGACTCCCAGGTTCAACAGATCGAACAGTTCCAGTCAACGGACGTCCCCTTCAGCATTCTGCTGCTCCTCGATGTGAGCGCAAGTACCGAAGAGTACGTCAATGATGTCAGGACCGCAGCAATCGAATTCCTCAGAAGCATGAGGTCCGACGACCGCATTGCGATCGCCATTTTCAACTCGAATACCTACCTGCTGCACGGCTTTACGAGCAACCACGGCCGACTGGAGAGGCAGACTCGCCACATTCGCACGGGCGGAGGGACTGCCTTTTACGATGCCCTCGACGTTTCCGTGAACGATTACATGTACGGAGAGGAAGGGCGCAAGGCCGTCGTCGTGTTCACGGATGGGGTCGACGGGCAGTTGATCCGACAGCGCAGCAGCGGATCCCGGATCACTTTCCACGAGCTGTACCGGTCCATTCAGGAAACCGAATCGATCATTTATACGATCTTTCTAGACACGCAGAATCACGGGGGGCGCGGAGGCCCAAGAGTCTATGAGATGGCCCACCACCAGATGCAGACCATCGCCGACCAGACCGGAGGACGCTTCTACGGACCCAACAGCATTTATGACGTCCAGCGGATGTTCGAAGAGATCGCGGACGACCTCCGTGTCCAGTACCTGATTGCTTACAACTCTACGAATACGAACAACGACGGATCCTGGCGCAAAATCAGGATCCGGATTCGTGACAGCCGCGATTGGGTACCCCGCACTCGCAGAGGCTACTACGCGCCCAAGGGGTAGGGGTTACTGGTTACCGGTAACCACCTACCACCCAAGTAAGTATCCCCCGGCAAAGCCGGGGGCTTTAATCTTGTGAGCCGCTCAAAGCGGACTTGACGTTGCCGCTACCGCGGCCACTTGTGCCACCTACAGGTGGCTTGGCTACAGCAGCCTGAGCTGATCCTGGCGACGATCTTCTGCTTCTTGCCGCCGGATATACTCACGAATCACTTTCTCATCCCGACCCACCGTCGATACGAAGTATCCGCGAGCCCAGAAGTGCTGTCCAACAAAGTTACGCCGACTCTCTGAAAAGTTCCTCGCAATGTGGATGGCGCTTTTCCCTTTGATGTACCCGATCACCTGCGCCACAGAAAACTTTGGCGGAATCGAGATCATCACGTGCACGTGATCCGGCAGCAGGTGGCCCTCTTCAATCAAGCTTTCCTTCTGCCCAGCCAACCGTCGCAGCACCTGACCGAGATGTCTGCGCAGCTCCCCATAAATCAACTTCTTGCGGTACTTGGGGATGAACACCACATGGTACTTACACTCCCATTTTGTATGCTGTAAGCTCTTGTAGTTACTCATAAAACTCCTTTTCGTGATGCTTTGCTCGGCTCACGGAAGGGAGTTTTTTCACCTATTCCCGGAACTGTCAAACTCTGGCTGCCTCCCCGGCAGAGCCGGGGGGACTCCTTACGGGTCTAGCCCGCATAGATCACCGATTTGGAAATGAAGGTAATTTTGGCAGGCCGGAACGGTTTTCTGAGAGTTTCGCTATCGATCCGGTCCAGGTCGAGTGATGCGGTGGTGTGGATGGTCGTGAATGGAGCGTTTTTCGGGTTCGGAAGAGCGTGACGGAATGTATTCAGGCAGAGCTCGGCCTGAGCGATGGAACGATTTCGTTTTTGGGGGCGTTTGATCGGGACAGACCTCAGCAGCGCAGAGGAATGGCCTGGAGGTTTCGAACGACGGCAGCGAAGACCTCGCTGTAGGGATAGGCTTCCGACATGGAGATCCAGACGTGGCGGACCGTGAGGCGGACCTGGGCGCCGATCTTGAGGAGCTTCAAGCGAATCGTCTGACACTGAGCGCGAGCCAGGGGGGTCTGCTTCAGTCCGAGACGACGCAAGGCGTGCATGAGCATGTAGGCGGCGGAGGACAGATACAGCCGGAGTTGATTGGCGCGCATCGTTGCCGCGCTGGTCCGGTCGGCGAACAGACCCAACTGCTGTTCTTTTATGCGGTTCTCCATGTCGCCCCGCGCACAGTAGAAGTCTTCGTAGAGCGCGCGGGCCCCCAGGCGTTCCGGCGACAGGGAGGTGACGACGAATCGGGGATTGGCGCCTTTGTCCAGGAACTCGGCCTTGCCGACGACGCGTCGCTCCGAGGTCTAACTGTGGCGAGTCCGGTAGCGGAAATCCTTGAACACCCGCGCCGGTCGCCCGGTGGCGTTGAACTCGGCTTCGGCCTGAGTCATCGCTTCGGCGCTCTCTGACTTGAGCCGATCATTGTTGGCCAACCCCATCACGTAATCCACGTGATGGTCTTCACACCAGCGGAGCAAGTCATCCCGGCAAAAGCCCGAGTCGGCCCGGATGACGATCGAGACCTCCGGCCAGCTCTGCCGCATCCGGCCGACGATCCGTTCCAGTTCCTCCACCGATCCCGCGGCCCCATCGATATTGGAACACCGCAACCGGGCGCACAGCAGATGCTCCCCCGAGAAGATGTACAGCGGGAGATAACAGTAGTGGCGGTAGTAACCGTGAAAGAACCGGCCTTCCTGCTGGCCATGGATCGGGTCGTCGGTCGCATCCAGATCCAGCACCATCTCCTCGGGCGCCGATTCGTGGGACTCCACGAAGGCATCCACCATCCAGCCGTCGATCCGGTCCGGGTCCATCGCGATCTTCTTGTACCGCTCCTGCTCATCGACCTCGGCGCCGGTCAACTCCAACCGGTTCAGCGTACACCTGCCCGCCAGCGCCTTCCCCCGATCTGAGGCCTGCCGCCGCCTCTCCCCCAACGGATCGGCCTTATTCACCGCCACCGCCAGCATCGGATCGGTGCGCAACTGATCATGATCGTTCAGATCCTCGTACCCCAGACAGAGTCCGTAGATGCGCTGCCCCAACAACTCCTCGACCGTGTGTTCGATCAACCGCGGATCCCGGTGATCCCTGAAACACTCAGCCAGTCCGGCGATCAGACCCGTCCCCCTCTCGACCTCTCGCAACAGCAGCACCCCTGCATCGGAGGTGATCTTCCCGCCGTCGAACCGCGCCTTCACTTTGCGTTGAAATAGTCCGTGAAATTCGAACCTGGCTTGTTTACACTCTGTTCTCATAAGGGCCGCCTCCGTTTGGCTTTGAAGTCGTTCTCGTCAAACGCTTTATACCAAACAGGGCGGCCTTTTCAGGTCCCATCGGTGAGAAATGGCGGCTAGAACCCGGGCAGAAACCGCGCCCAGAAATAAGCCAGGGCCAGCCCCAGATACGCCAGGGCGCTCAGCAGGAGGGAACCGGTGGCCAGACGGGAGGGACCCAGATCTCCCAGCCAGCCACGCATCTTCAGGTTCAGGGCCAGCAGGCCAAAAGAATAAGACACAGTGGCGACAACGCCGATGACTCCGGTGAGCAGTATCAGGGTGCCGGGTTGTGCCAGCGGCATCGTCACCGAGGTCAGCACGGTCAACAGAGCAAAGTAGATCCCGTACAAACGGCGGGTCGAGAGCGACCTGAACCAAGCGCTGAGCAGGCGGCTGCAATCGGTATGCGTGCGAGCCACACTGTCGGCGGTCGCGATCCAGGTGTCAGCCAGAAAAGCTGCGGCCACGATCAGAAACACCGCCTTTCCCCAGGCACCCCAGCTGTGGGAGAAGAATTCGGACTGGACGACGGCCAGCTCCTCGCCCATCGGCCACAAACCCTGGGGATAGAGGAAGGCAAAGGCCAGCAGGCAGGTCATGAGCGTCGTGAAGATGTTCCCGATGACGCCCACCAGGCTGTCGAACAGGAGGAACCGCCTCCACTTGCTGAGGCGGCTCGCCGCCTGTTCCGTGGCAACAGGACGGAAGCCTTCATCGGGGATTTCTTCTTCTTGTCCTGATAGCCCTGTGACGCGGCCGACATAGGCGGGCCAAGCCGCAGCCCTTCTCCCGCACCCAGTAGCTGTAAAACAGCATCCAGAATCCTCCCAGGCCTGCAAAGGTCACGGCGGTGAGAAGTCGTGTCAGATCCTCCGCCGCCTCAAACGGTCGGCTGAGGCCTGCCGGAATCACCAGGGCTTTACCGAATTGGCCAATCTGAGAGGAAACCTCAGATTGAAAGCAGGCCGCCAGCAATCCGGCCACGGTTACAACCGCAACCAGCCACATGAACCGCTCAATGAGAGTGTAGACAACTTTGCTCGCCAGTACCGCCCCACCAAAGACCAGGATCATGAAGTACGCCCAGGCCAGTCTCTGGTAGGGCCTTGGGTCGATGTTTTCTGGAAACCAGTGGCCTGAGGGCAGGCCTGTCAATTCGACGAGAGCCGTGGCTCCCGCTGAAGCAAAGGCCCCAAACCACAGAAAATGAACGATGAACAGCACCCACAAGAAGATCAAATACCAGCGGTGGACTCGGAAAAACCCCTGAAAGATGGATTCTCCGGTAAGGATCGTATAGTGCCCGACGTTGTAGAGAAGCGGAACCTGGATCAGGCAAGCGGGGATCAGCAGGAAAAGAAAGCCCAGACCGTACTTGGCAACCAGATACGGCCACCAGATCAGTTCGCCGCTCCCCTGAGCCAGCGCCATCCACACGATTCCCGGACCCAGCATCGCCAGGTAACCCGGAAAGCGGGGAACCTCCCTGGGTTCAAATGGCACCGGGGCTCCGGTCAACGAAGGGGAGCCCGGGCCAGCAGATCCCGGATCTCGGCCAGAAGCTGCGCCTGAGCAGAGGGCTGCGGGGGGCCCCAAGGGGTGCGAGACACTTTCACTACACCCCGCCAGGGGCCAGGACCTGCAACACTCTGGCCAGTACCTGGGTCCCCTCTCGTCCGTCCCCCATGGCCTGGGCCGCCGACATGAGCTGCCGAACCAGGGAAGTTCCCATCAGTGTCGTCCGCGCCTGATAGCCGGCGTCCAGAACCAGCCCTAGATCCTTCTGTAGCAAATCCACCATAAAGCCGGGGGCATAATCGGCCTCGGCAATCCTGGGTCCGAGGTTGGAAAACTGCCAGCTGCCTGCCGCCCCGCCGCGGACCGCTTCAATCATGACACCCGGGTCCAGATTATTCCGTTGTGCAAACAGAATGGCCTCGCAGACGCCCAGAAGGGTTACGGACACCAGAATCTGGTTGCACAGTTTGGTCAATTGTCCGTGGCCGACCGGCCCGCAATGGGTGATCGTCGATCCCATCACCTCAAACACCGGCTTGACCCTCTCGAAGTCAGACTGACGGCCTCCTGCCATAATGGCCAGGGTTCCCTTCTGAGCTCCGATGTCGCCCCCGGAAACCGGGGCATCGACCAGGGTGCATTGCACTTCCTGCAGTTTCTCATCCAGGGTCCTTTCCATGGCGGGAGCAATGGTGCTCATGTCGACGACAACGGATTCCGGATTGATCCCCTCTATGATGCCGTTCGGACCGGCAACCACTTCCTCCACATCGGGCGTATCCGAGACCATTGTGATAATGACTTCGCTCGCGCCGGCGACTTCCCCCGGACTGGCGGCCTCTTCGGCCCCGGCGTCGACCAGCGATTCTGCCCTGGAACGAGTCCGGTTATAGACGGTCAGAGGGAAGCCGTGCTGGAGAATGTGACCCGCCATGGGCTTTCCCATGATTCCCAGACCAATAAATCCGATTTTTGGCTGCATAAAACTCCTTAAGTGATCGTAACGCTTGTAAGCTCAATCCGGGCCCCGTACGGTGTTCACGAACACAATAACGCTTGAGCATCATTGTTGCGAGAAGGAATCGAGAAAAGAGAAGGCGGTGAGCTGTTGCCAGCTTTCATCTCAGGAATGGCAGCCCAGGTCCAAAGTCGGGCGAGGGCTGATCTGGCTGGCCTGAAACCGCCCGGAAATAATAAGATAATGTGAGAGAGGAGTGTGCATGATGAGTACTCGACCCTGGATCACCGTCTTTCTGATTTTTGCCGTCATTGTAAGTCTCGCCCTGGTCCTTAGCTTCTGGGCCTACTGGCAACTCAGTCGTCCGCCCTCGGTATCCAAGGACACGATCGTTGAGCTTGCCATTGGAGGCACGATTTACGAGGTGCCTCCCGAGAGCGCCTTCTACGAAGTCTTCGAGGCCAGCAAGCCCACCCTCTACGATCTCTGGGAACTATTTGAGCTGGCCTCGGTGGACGAGGATGTGTCCTCGATCTACCTCGAAGTGCAGCCCTTGAGCATGACCTTCGGACAAATCGAGGAAATAAGAGAGGGCCTGCAGAAGTTCCGGGCATCGGGCAAGAAGATCCACGCATTTCTGTCTCTGGACATGGCCGGCGAGAACGAGATCTATCTGGCCTCGGCTGCGGATACGCTTTCCATCAACCCGGGTTCGGGCCTCCTCCTGAACGGGCTCGTTGCGGAGATTCAATTTTACAAGGGAACGCTGCAAAAGCTTGGGATCAAGCCCGAGTTCATCCAGTTCAAAGAGTTCAAGAGCCCGGAACAATACGGTCGGGAAAACATGAGTGAGCCCATCCGCTCGATGCTGCAGTCGATTCTCGAGGACATGGAAAGCCGCTTCGTGAAGTCAGTAGCCGCCGACCGCGGAATCGAAGAATCGGAGTTGCGCGAGATCATCGACCAGGGGATGATCAATGCCCCGGCGGCCGTGACCCGAGGAGTCATCGACCAGGCCGGGTATCGCCACCAGGTGCAGGAGCGTTTGGCGAAGGAAGCCGGGCGATCCAAGTATGAGGCCATGAGTGCGGCCGACTATCTTGCTGCCGCACGCTCACGCCTGTCATCGGAAGGGCCCCAGGTTGCTCTGATCGGTGGAACCGGGCTGATCACTTCAGGGAAAAGCGATTCCTTCGGTCAGACGCTGGGCGGCAGTTCCATGGCCAAGACCCTCCGCGAGGTTCGTGAGTCCGGGGAATACGATGCCGTGCTCTTTCGTGTCAATAGTCCGGGCGGATCCGCGGTCGGCTCGGATATGGTCTGGCGCGAGGTACAACTTCTGGAAAAGGCGGGCATTCCCGTCATCGTTTCGATGTCGGCGGTAGCCGGCTCGGGTGGCTACTACATCGCAATGGCCGCCAGTAAGATCGTCAGCCAGCCCAGCACCATTACGGGTTCCATCGGCGTCATTTTTGGAAAGTTTGACCTGGCGGGTCTCTATGAATGGGTCGGCATCAGCGTTGACCGCGTCAAGACATCGCCCAATGCGGACCTGTTTTCCTTCTCCACCTCTATGACACCAGAGCAGCGAGGGCAGGTCATCGCCTGGATGCAGGAAATTTACGATGCCTTCGTGTCCAAGGCGGCAGAAGGGAGAGGGATGGAATTCGCACAGCTCGAGGAGAAGGCCCGCGGCCGGATTTACACTGGTGAGCAAGCCCGCGAGATCGGTCTGGTCGATGACATCGGCGGCTTCCCGAAGGCGCTCGAATACGTCCGAGCGGCGCTCGAACTCGACGACGATGCCAAGGTCAGGCTGATCCGCTTGCCCAAACCCAAGAGCGTGTGGGAAACCCTTTCCGAGCTGGGGACGATTCGAACCCGGCAATCAAATACCGTGGTTGACCTGGTCAAGGCGGAACTGGATGGCCTTCAGACACCCGGGCCTCGCCTGCTTCTACCCAGTATCAGCATCCACTAGCAGTCCGGGGCTACGGTAGCGCGCACCCAGTGAGCGCGTGAATTGCAGCTTGCGCGTGAATTGCATTCAGCGACGTTCAGCAGGGGCAGCCAGCCCGGATTATTCACGTCCGGGCTACATACCCATGACCTGAAGCGCGATGGTTCGCTGTCTGGGGCGGTTGTCGAAATTGATTACGACGACTTGCTGCCAGGTCCCCAGCCGTAACCTTCCTCCCATGATGGGAATGGTCAGTGAGGGCTTGAGAAGGGAGGCGCGGACATGTGAAAACCCGTTGCCGTCGTGCCATCTTTCGTTGTGGTCGTATCGACCTTCGGCCGGAGCCAGACGTTCGAACAGGGTTTCCATATCGGTCTCCAGGCCGGGTTCGTACTCGACTGTCGTAACGCCCGCCGTGGAACCCACATTGAAGACACAGACCGTACCATCCTGAACTCCCGACTCGCTGACCCTGGCGGTCAGTTCAGGCGTAATGTCGACCATGTGGTAGACAGGCCTGGTCGGGATCTCCAGGGTGTAGTTCTCGACAACCACTAACTATCCCAGCTTTCATCATAGCTGCCCGTCCGGGCGGCACCATTGCATCTGGCCCGGTGCTGCAGGGCCGTCTGGCCTGCCTTCACGCGGGCCGAATCACCTCCCCAGGCCTGCAAAACCGAAGCCTGCAGAGCTCGGCCGTAGGAAAAACTCAGCTCCCACGGAACGCCGCCAAGCTGGTTCATGGCGTTGAGATTCCGGGTGGCCTCGATCTCGCTTTGCCCTCCCGACAGGAACACGATTCCAGGCACCGCAGCGGGGACGTGGCGCTGGAAGCAGCGCAGGGTCGCTTCGGCAATCTCCTTGGTCGGCGCCTGAACAGCACAGTCCGATCCCGACAACACCATATTCGGTTTCAGGCAGATTCCGTCCAGGTTGACACGATGCCGAAACAGCGCTGAGAAAACGGCCTCCAGGGTCTCTCCGGTAACCTCTTCGCAGCGACCCAGGGTGTGGTCGCCATCCATGAGGACTTCCGGCTCCACAATAGGAACCAGGTCGGCTTCCTGGCTCAAAGCCGCAAAACGGGCGAGGGCATGGGCATTGGCATCAATGCACCGGATCGTCGGGATGTCTCTTCCGATTGTGATCACAGCTCTCCACTTCGTGAAAGAAGCTCCCAGACCACGATACTCTTCGAGCCGCGGTCTCAGTCCATCCAGCCCCTCCGTCACTTTCTCCCCGGGCGCCCCCGCCAGAGCTTTGGCTCCCCGGTCGACCTTGATGCCGGACAGAATACCGTTCGAAGTGAGCAGCTCCGAAAACGCCAAACCGTCATCTGTCTTCTGGCGCAGGGTCTCATCGAAGAGGATCACTCCGCTGATAAACTCGCCGACTCCTGGAGTCGTAAAGAGCAGTTGACGATACTGGCGCCGATTCTCTTCGGTTGATTCCACCTGAATCGTGTCAAATCGTTTCTTAATGGTAGGCGTGCTCTCGTCAGCTGCCAGAATCCCTCGATTCGGTGCGACCATTTGACGGGCAACTTCGGTCAGATTCCCCGCATTCATCCCCTTTTCTCCTTTCACGTCTTTCGGTTTTTCCTCAAGGTCGTTGGCGGACCAATCATGTAATATTTGATCCACTGGTTCAAGGCTCTCCCGGCGCGGGGCCGGAGGGAGCCCGCAACGCGACCCGCGGGAGGGCCACCGTGGGCCGCCAGGAAGGCCTCGACCTTGGATTTCTCAGAGCTGACCTTAGGCGTCGAAGAAGAGTACCAAATCATCGATAGAGAGAGCCGGGAGCTCACTTCCTTCGTGGGAGACGTACTCGAACAGGGGGCGACCGTCTTTCGGGACCAGGTGAAGCCCGAGTTTCTGCAGTCCCAGGTAGAGATCGGAAGCCACGTCTGCCGCAATGTTCGAGAAGCGAGGCAGGAGGTGACTCGTCTGCGCGGTCTGGTTTCTGAAACCGCCGAACGAAACGGTTGCTGCATCGTCTCCGCCGGTACTCATCCGTTTTCCCGATGGCAGGATCAGCTCATTACCGAGAAAGACCGCTACAAGGCACTGCTCACAACGATGAAGGTCATTGCCCAGCGGCTGCTCATATTCGGCATGCACGTCCATGTGGGAATCCCGGATCGCCAGCTTCGCATCGACGTCATGAATCAGCTCACCTATTTCATGCCTCATGCCCTCAGTCTTTCCACGTCCTCACCGTTCTGGCTGGGTCAACACACCGGACTCAAGTCCTACCGGAGTGTCATTTTTGAGGACCTTCCGCGGACAGGGCTTCCCGAATACTTCAGGACGGCCTCCGAATACGATCAGTTCCTCGATATCCTGATCAAGACGAACTGTATTGATGAACCCACCAAGATCTGGTGGGACATTCGACCGCACCCCAGGTTCCCCACGCTGGAGATTCGAATCTGTGACGCCATAACAAAGGTTGACGATGTCATTTCGGTCGTCGCTCTACTCCAGGCAATGGTTGCCAAGATGATTCAGTTGCGCCTGAACAATCAGACCTGGCGCCACTACCGAAAGGCTCTCGTCGAGGAAAACAAGTGGCGTGCCATCAAGGACGGCCTGGACGGGCACCTTCTCGACCTGGGGAAGACCGAGCAGGTCCCGACACGCCTCCTGATCGAAGAGATGATTGAATTCGTGGACGATGTCGTCGACTCTCTCGACTCCCGGCAGGAGGTCGAAGGAGTGCGACGCATCCTTGACGAGGGCACCAGCGCGGACAGGCAGATCTTGACCTATCAGAAGACAGGAAGCCTGGAAGCCGTCGTCGACATGCTGGCCGAGGAAACTATGGCGGGCTGCTAGTGCACAGAGCCCTGGCAGTCCGTTGTGGAAATCGCGCGGGCCGTGCGATTTTCACTACGGGCTGCTACGGTTCTCAACCCCGGCTCCAGATTTGGGGAGGGAGGGCTGCCTACTTTTCCCGGTCAGCGAGCTTCTTCCGGAGTAGCGCCGGTTGTGGCTTTCGCAGCAGCAACCCGAAAAGCGCAAGCAGAGCAAGTCCCGCAATCGACGACCACCACACGAAGGGCAGCCTCCACGTGTCGATTCCGTTCCCCCCGGCCTGGGCTCTGTTCGTGTCGGCGCTCAGGACCAGTCTGCTTTCGCCACCAAGGTCCTTTTCCAGCAGGTTGTCGACGATTGGAGGTACCCGAGATACCGAAACAGAGCTTTGCAGCAGCAATGTCGGTTCAGCCGCTGGAACTGGGGCCGGCCGCTCCAGAACCACGGGCGAGACCCGGGCAGCAACCGGCAGCGCTGCAACGGGGCCCAGCGATACTTTCTTCACAACAGCCTCTTTTTGCAACTGCGCTTTTGTTTCCACGCTTCCCGAAGGAATTGATGCCGCCCCTTCGAATGTCACGTTGACGCTTGCCCGCGAGGCGCTCAGAGCGGAGAGTTCCCGAACCGGCATAGCAGGCATAGGCATAGGTAACACTTGCAGGGCCAGCGGAGCGACCCGGCCGGTGAACACACTCTCGACGCCGTGCTCGGTCCTTTCTTCCGGTATGGACCCCGAGCCCCCCCCCTATCAACGACGGCAAAGGTCTCTTCGGTAGTTTGCGGCGAGTGTACCGTTTCCTTGAACACCGGCACAAGACTCAGTTCGCCGCGTTCGTCATAGTCTCCAGCAACCGTGTGTGGAGTACCGGGAGCAGCCTCAGTGAGTGCCGCTGCCGGGTCAGGGGCTGTAGAATCCCGGCCCTGAACCAGTTGTATCACCTGCAGATTCCGGTGGAGCGGCAGTTGCGCGAGTTGAGCAACGCCCGGATTCTCTCCTAGATCTCCGGAAACTTCCTGACGCGTGGCCGCAGCCACCGGTTCGGAATCGATTGACCCGAACGGTTTCGATACAGTCCCAGAATCCGCCAGTTGGCCGACCGATCCTCCGAGACCCGCGGGGAGTTCCACAAGTTCCACGACACCCGGTGCGAGAACTCTCTGAACATAAGTCGGCTTTCTCGACTCGGCAGGGTTGGGCCCAGGCTCGGCAGTCTCATCCGTTGAAGAGAGGCTGACGGAAACGCTGGAAGGGATCGCTGAAGGCGAATCTGCGCCCCGCGACGGGTCGGTCGGACCGGAAATTCTGATCTGTCCGGCTTTCAATTCAACGATCGCGTAGGTGCTCAACGAAGGCACCGATTGGATATCAACGGTGGTTCCATCGCCAGGGCTGAGTGAAACGACTACCGGGATGGGAAGACGTGAGGCGACGACTGACAGCTGCAGTGCCAGGTCCTCGTTGCCAGGTAAATACTGGAGCGCCTTCTTCAACGCGCGGTGGGCCTCAGCCCACTGTTCGGCAGCCATCAGTTCCTCACCGAGGCGGGCGTATGCTTCACCGGCAGGCAATCCGTGCCTGAGATGCGCCAGGGCGCCATCGCTCTCGCCGATCCTGACGAGAGCCGTTGCCAGAAGCTCTCGGGCCGGTGTTGATGTTGGGTTCAGCTCGAGAGCCCGTTTGCCATAGCTTTGAGCCAGCTTCCACTGCTCCGCCCCGAGGGAGGCTTGAGCGAGTGCCAGGAGAAGAGACAGCCGATCCGGGTAAGCGCGATGGGCTTCTTTGAGCGCTTCCAACGACCTCTCGTATTCACCTCGCTGCAGATAAATCTTGCCCAGAAGGGCCAGATTCGCCGGCGCTCGGTCCAGGTGGACCGCCTGCCGGGCATGATAAAGGGCAGACGAGGTAGAGCCCATTTTCTCCCAGACGAGAGCCAGACCCGACTCGATTTCGGGATCGACTGCGGGCATTGTGCGCAGCCTGTCCAAGGTCTCAAACGCCTTGACCAGTTCCCCTTCCTTAATCAAGGCCCGCGCCAGCTCTTTCTGCACTTTCAGGTTGTTTGGACCTTCAGCCGCACGGTCTGCAAGCTCCCGGACCTGGGCACTCATGATCGCGACCGGGCCATCCTCAACGGCCCTGATACGATCGCCCTCGGATGTCCGATACATCGTCTCGAGATACTCGGAGATCTGTTTGGAGCTGACCGACCTATAGGAACTCGGATCAGCCTTGGGTTTTGTCTCGCCAAGCGTCACGCTTTGCGGATGGGCTGGTTGAACCGACCTGGGCCCACACCCGTGACCGAAAAGACAGAACAGTCCGGCCGCAGCCACTCCTCTTTTAGCTCGCTTTTGTTTGAACAAGACGTGCCTCCACCCTGAGCTGCTTCCTATTGGGTTCCTGCCAGGAGTGGGAGGAGCTCCCTGATCAGGCCGATTACGGCCGGTCCGGCGACGACGGCGAAAATTGCAGGGAAGATGAAAATGACAAGAGGTATGACGATCTTGACATTCATTTTCGCGGCCTTTTCCTCAGCCCGTTGGCGTCTCTTCACTCGTAGGGATTCTGAAAACACACGCAGGGAATCGGCAATGCTGGTGCCAAACCGATCCGTTTGGACCAGACTTCCGACCAGCGCCCTCACGTCATCTACGGCAGTTCTATCGGCCAGATCTCGTAGTGCCTCGGGTCTTTTCCAACCAGCACTCACCTCCAGATTGTACAGGTGCAACTCTTGCGAGAGATCTGGATGAGTCTCTTCCAGCTCCTGTCCGATTCTCTGCAAAGCCTGGTCGAGGCCCATTCCAGCTTCTACACAAACGACGGCCAGGTCCATCATGTCCGGCAGTGCCAGCTGGATTCGTTCCTTCCGCTTCGATATTCGGAGCCTCAGCCACATATCCGGAAGCACCATTCCCATGACCACCGGGAGCATGATTCCCAGCAGAGGATTCGAGAAAGGCAACCCCAGCACGGCCAATACCAGGAAGGAGATCAGGCCGGTCGTAACCATCGCTCCGTACCAGATCCAGATCGCGTTCCTGCTCCTGAACCCGGCCGTCACCAGGCGGTGTTGCTCCTTGACCCGCTTTTCCTCGGACAAAGGCAACGCTTTGCCCAGAGGAATGAGCATTTCGGAAAGTCGATCTCCGATGGGTTCCGCGTTCTCCGGACCCTGGTGCTCCGGCAGTACCCTCTTACGAAGACTGACTCCCCTCCTGAGGACTCCGGAAAGAAGGAAGAATATTCCGATGAAGAAAAGTGCGCCGGCGACCAACAGTAGAATAGTGATATCCATTCAGACGCTCCTTAGGACAGTGACGGAAATTAACTGGCCGTCTTCTGGGTTTTGTTGTTTATTTCGGTGGCATGAAGCGCAACGTGGAATTGGAAGCCAGCATCGTCGCGAAGTATACGGCAGTTTCGCCCGTGTTGGATGAGCGCAGTCACCGCCGGTGGGCGGCCGCCGAGTCTCTGTCCATCGGCTATGGCGGGGATGCGCTGGTGTCGTCGGCCACGGGTCTGGCCCGGGAGACGATTCGGAAGGGTCGCCGGGAGATCTCGCAAGGCGAAGCGCCGACAGACCGGGTACGGCGTCCGGGTGCCGGACGGCCCCGTCTCGAACAGAGCCAGCCCGGTCTGCTGGCGGCACTGGAAGGTCTGGTGGACCCGCTGACACGCGGAGACCCGACCTCGCCGCTACGCTGGACATGCAAGAGTCGGGCGAAGCTGGCCGCGGTGCTGGCACAACAGGGGTGGCGAGTGAGTTCGACCACCGTCGGCCGGATGCTGCATCAACTGGGCTACCGGCTGCAATCGGTCCGCAAGCGTCAGGAGGGAGCGAGCCACCCGGACCGTAACGCGCAGTTCGAGTACATCAACGCGACCGCGGACGCGTTTTTGGCCGACGGGCAGCCGGTGATCTCGGTCGACACAAAGAAGAAGGAGATGGTCGGGAACTTCAAGAACGGCGGGCGGGAATGGCAGCCGAAGGGGACGCCGGCGGCGGTGTTGGTCCATGATTTCCCAAGCGACGCGGAGGGCAATGCGATTCCGTACGGTGTCTACGACATGGCGCGCAACGAAGCCTGGGTGAGCGTGGGATGGGACCATGACACACCGACGTTCGCGGTGGCGTCGATTCGCCACTGGTGGCACCAGATGGGCTGCGGCGCCTACCCCGATGCCACAGCCCTGTTCATCACGGCCGATTCGGGCGGGAGCAACGGATATCGGTATCGCGCCTGGAAGCATGAGCTCCAACAGTTGGCCGACGAGACCGGACTGACCATCCAGGGGAGCCATTTTCCACCCGGCACCAGCAAGTGGAACAAGATCGAGCACCGGCTCTTCTGTCACATCACGGCGAACTGGCGCGGTACCCCGCTGACGACGTATGAGACTATCGTCGACCGTATCGGGAACACCCGGACGGCGACCGGGCTCCGGGTCCTGGCCGAACTCGACGCCGGTCAGTATCCCACGGGAGTCAAGGTGACCCAGGAACAGATGGACGCAATCGCGCTGGTCCGCGATGCGTTCCATGGGGAATGGAATTACAAACTGTTACCCCGATCAAGTTGACAGCTTTATATCGATCACTGTCCTTAGTACTCGGCTACACTCGAATGCTGACAATCTTGCGGAGCACCATGAAACCAAGGAACTGCATGACCAGAGCTACTGCGATGAACATGTGGCCGAGCGGATCTTCGAACAACCGTTCCATGTAAGCAGGGTGGAGAATATAAAAGAGAAGACCGGCAACCGGTGGCAGGATTGTCAGGATGATCAGGGAAAGTCTACCCTCAGCCGTATAGATACGAATCTGCCGCAGAATCTTGAAACGCTCTCTAACCACGGTTGCGAGGTTCGAAAGGATCTCCGCCAGGTTTCCTCCCGATTGAGTCTGGATCTGCATGGTCGTAACGAAGATGCGGACATCTGGAAGCGGCATTCGGACGCACAGGTTCTCGAGAGCCTCTCTCAAGGGCAGACCCAGATTCTGCTGCTCGTAGAGAATGTGAAACTCCTGGTTCAGCGGTGCAGGCATCTCGTCCGAAATCAGTTCAAAGGCAGACGAAACCGCGTAGCCGGTACGGACGGCCCGCGCCAGCATATCCATGGCATCCGGAAAAAGTTCCTCGAACTTCAGAAAGCGTCGTCGGCGCAAAAACGAGACATACAGCAGTGGTGCCGTAGCCGCGAGCGCGGCTGCCACCAGGCTGACCACGAATGACATTCCCAGCAGGAAGGTCAACACATAGCCGCCCAGCGCCAAGACAACCGAGAGCATCGCCAGCACAGTGGGACGCAGTTCGATTCCCGCCTGCTGGATATAGAGATCCATCTCGTTGACAAACGGCAACTGGAGGAGCAGTCGCTCGAAGAAAGGCAGCCCGGACACAACCTCCTCACGGACAAGCGCCAGGCCGTCTTCCGCCGGAGAGCGAAAAGACACCTGCTGAATCGCTTCCAGCCGGGTGCGCATACGTCTCCGGTCCGCAGGCACCTGGACCAGGAAATAGAAGAGGACGGTCGTAACCCCGAAAACACCTAGAAACGCAAGAGTGAGAAGAATCCAGATTGGCATTAGATAACTGTCCGGCGGCTCTTCTTCACCTCAAAGACCTCGGCTGGGAGCCGCACTCCGTAAGAATAGAGCCGATCCGTGAACTTCGGCCTGATGCCGGTAGAAACAAATTCGCCCAGCACTTTCCCATTTTCGTCGAAGCCTCTACGAGTGAACTCGAACAGCTCCTGCATGGTGACCACGGGACCCTCCAGGCCCGTGATCTCGGAAATGCTGCTGACTTTTCTGGAACCGTCCGGCAGCCGGTTCACCTGAACGATGACGTTGATAGCCGATGAAATCTGGTAACGGACAGCCTTGTCGGGAAGGTTCAGATTGGCCATGGAAACCATCGTTTCAAGGCGGCTGAGAGCATCCCTCGGGCTGTTGGCGTGGATGGTCGTCAGGGAACCCTCGTGACCGGTATTTATGGCCTGGAGCATATCGATTGCCTCCTCGCCACGAACCTCACCTACGATGATTCTGTCCGGACGCATACGCAGCGCGTTGATGACCAGCTGTCGCTGCAGGATAGCTCCCTTCCCTTCAATGTTGGGAGGCCGGGTCTCCAGTCTCACGCAATGGTCCTGTACGAGCTGCAACTCGGCAGCGTCTTCGATGGTAATGATCCTCTCGGAAGACGGGATGTGAGCAGAGAGGACATTGAGCAGGGTCGTCTTTCCGGAACCGGTACCCCCGGAAATCAAGATGTTCAGCTTCCCTCTGACGGTCGCACTGAGCAGGGCCAGCATCTCACTGCTCATGCTATCGTTCTCAACCAGCTCTTTCTCGGTCAGAGGATCCCTTCCAAAGCGCCGGATGGACACCACGGGCCCGGTCAGCGAGAGCGGTGGAATGATGGCGTTTACACGGGAACCGTCGTGCAGGCGGGCGTCGACCATGGGAGAAGATTCGTCTATTCGTCGACCCACTCTGGAAACGATGCTGTCGATGATCCTGCGCAGATGTGAGTCGTCGTCGAATTCGACGTCCGTTAGCTCCAGGAGGCCGCGGCGCTCAATGTAAACCTGATGGGCTCCATTGATCAGGATATCGGAGATCCCGTCATCCTGTAGAAGGATCTCCAACGGACCCAGACCAAAGATCTCATTGAGCAGCTCTTTGGTCAGACGCTCCCGCTCGGCATAGGTCAGCGGGGTGCGTTCTCGGGTCAGGCGACCCGCGATGAAGTCACCGAGCTGCCGGCGCGCCCGCTCGTCATCCAGGCGGGAGAGGCTTTCCAGATCAATCTCGCGCAGGATCTGAGAGTGCAGCGCACCCTTGATCTTTTTGTACTCGCTCGCAAGCCTGTTACTGGTATTTTGAGCCACTTACATCCCTCTCAATTCGGAAAAAGGCCCAGGAAGCTGCGCTTCTTAGACTCGCTAACGCCGGTCAAGCCACGGGCCAATAGCTCATAGTCTGCGGCCAGCCCAGAATTGTTGAGCGAGACAAGCGGAGTGCCTGAGTTGATGGCCTCGATAGCGGCCTGAAAGTCGTCGCTCAGCTTCCACTTAATCTTTCGCTCCAGGGTCTTTTCGATGTCTGCTCTCGACAAGTCGGTGCGACTGTCGGCACGGTTCAGAACCAGGTGCGCTTTGGTATTGAGTTCTTCCGGGTGAATGATGGTTTCCAGGTAAGAGAGAAGGCGATGGGTGCGCCAGATTGCGGGCAGTTCCGGAGTCAGCACCACAAGAATATCCTGTGAGATGCGCGCCATCATCCCCAATACCTGTTCGTCGTGAAGGCCCGGAAGATCCACCAGAACGTGGGCATAGGCCTGTCTGGCCACGTCGAGAAGAGTCTCGATCGCCTCGGCGGTCAGCAGTCGTCCGGAACGAAAGTCCCTGGCGCCGGGAAGGACGGCCAGACCTTTGGTATTGGTAACGTAGCTTTCCAGCAGGACCGGGTCGAGGCGTTCGGCGTTGGCCAGCACGTCGGTCACCGTAAACTCGTTCCGGAGATTGAGATACGGCGTCGCATCCCCTACGGGCAGGCTGAGATCGATCATCACCACGCGCGCGCTGACCATCTTCGACATCGAGGCGGCCAGATTGATCGCAACCGTGGTGGCTCCGGCGCCGCCCTTGCCTGACGTGACCCAGTAAACACGTCCAGCCTCCTTGACGTCCTTGTCTCGGAATTTGTTGGCGTTGAAGCGCTCAATCGCCTGGTTCAGGGCCTGCTGAGAAACAGGCTTGGGCAGGAACTCACGAGCACCGGCACGGACCGCCTCGATGATGACCATGGGATCTTGAGCTCGGAGAGAGCCAGCAGCCAGGTGTCCGGCACCCGGGACCGCAGGACCGTCAAGGCATCGGTCGTTTTCACCAGCCCTTGAGCCTCCAGAATAACGATGTCCGGATTGGCTCGAACGAACCGGTTGAAAGCACGAGGGTTCGATTCGGAAGCGTATTCGGTGGTCTCTGCGACGACCTCTACTCCCGATTCCTGGCCGAGCTTTTCCTGGAGGTCCTGAAGCCCCTCGGCTCCCGCAACAAGTCCGATGCTGACCTTCGAATCTGCCATAATTCGTATTCTCTCACAAAGCCGGGCAAGACGGCGGGACCTTCAAGCCAGGTCCCCCCGGGGGGAAACACTCGGTTCAGTCTGACCGAGTCTCGCCCCTATGATCCACCGGAGGTCGGTTCCGTCTTTTTCTTGCCAACACCCTCGTCCCAGGTGTCTGTATCCAGGAAAGGCAGCGGGAAGTCCGGACCCTCGGGCACCTGCTCCGCGCCAAGCGCGTTAACCAGGCGGGGCGTTATGGTCACCAGGAGCTCAGCATTTTGCCGATCTATCGCGTGACTCCTGAACAAATGGCCCAGCACGGGGATATCCCCCAGCACCGGAACCTTATTAACCGTCTTGATCAAACGGTTGTCCAGCAAACCGGCAATAGCGAAACTCTGGCCGTCCCTCAATTCAACTTCCGTTTCAGCACGGCGGGTCGAGAGTGCCGGAATCAGAAAGCCTGCTATCGCCACCGCATTGGCGAAATCTAGAGCACTCACTTCGGGCTGCACTTTCAATCTGATAAGTCCATCCGCCATGATCGTGGGCGTGAAGTTGAGACGAATCCCGAACTCCCGGAACTGGATCGTAACGGCAAAGTTCGTGCCGCCTTGAACGATGGGAAAAGGGAACTCTCCACCAGCCAGAAAGCTCGCTTCCACCCCGTTCAGAGCCAGTAAGTTTGGCTCGGCCAGAATCTGGAGCAGGTTTTGCTGTTCCAGAGCTCGGATCGTGATACCGAGGTTGATGTCGGTCCGGAAAACGAAGACATTGAGAAGATCGGTCAGGCGGAACTCGCCTTCCGATCCCTCCAGGCGTCCTCCGATGGTTTCCTTAACCGTTCCGGTGCTCGTCGGCGGGCCGAATTGCTGGGTCGAGATCTGGCCGAAAGAGTTGGTAGCTCCAGTGCTGAAGATGTTGATTCCAAACTCCTCAACGGCCAGCCTGTCCACCTCGGCAAAGCGTACCTGGAGCAGTACCATGTCACGGTTTTCGGTAACACCAAGCAGGTTGACGACTTTGCTGCTTTGCGTCGCTGCCATCGCCGCCGCGTGCGCCGCAACGTTGTCACTGGAAACTGTTCCAGTCAGGACCAGGGCCCCGGCGGTTTGACTGACTTCGATCGGTTCATTGGGAACCACGCTCATGATGACATCCCGGGCTTTGCCCAGATCGAGCAGGACTTCGAGGTCGAAAGTCCGAGGCTGCTCTTGCTGGGTCCACAGGATCAAACTGACGACTCCGGCCCGCAGTCCATGGATAAGCACCTGTCTTTCCGTAATGATCAGTGCCGACGCTATCTCGGGATTGGAGACGGACACCCTCCGCAGGGGCTCGTCAGAGTTGACAATCAACGACTTTCCCAGCAGGACTCTCAGTTTGGGCGGCTCGATGCCGGCCTGACTGGCCTCAAGTGCCCCCGAGGACACCAGGGACACGAGAAGAATCCCGCTGAGGAGCAGAACACTATTTCGCAATTTCATTACCTACTCCTTCCGGTCCGCTCAAAGAGCGAAGCTCAAATCCCCGGTGTTGTAAAAAAGCCGAACTCCGACTAGTTTTCGCTTCATTGTTGTCAAAATGGCTGTTCTTCCTGCCCCTCGAACTGCAGAGTCTGCCGACTGCCCCCTTGAATCAGCTCGACCTCGAATTGCTTGGGTGGTGGAGGTGGCGCAGGAGCAGCTTGCCGTGCGATGCGCCTGATTGGCCGACTGGGCGGCTTGGGTGGCTCGGCGCCACTGTACAGCGAACTCCTCCTGGTGGGCTTCGGCTTGGCCTCCACCATATCCAGCGGATTCCGTAGAGATAGGCGAATCCGTCTGTCAATCGTCGCCAGGGTGAGCGTCTGGGCTTCCTCAGGAGTAACCAGCATGGTCACAACGGGCACTCTCTGCGGTTTGCCTGCCGAGTCGTACTCGACGTTCTGACCTGCAGAGAGAACCTGAATGTTCTCCAGCACGACAGTGGACACGTTTACGCCGCCCCCCCCCACAGAACCACTCAGAATAATGTCGACCCGTGTTCCCGGCAAAACGAATCCGGCCACGCCAACCACGTCATCCACTCGCACGGCGACTGCCCGCTTGCCTTCCGGTATGGTCGCTGCCAGGCCGGCGCCGCTCCCCTTGGCGGTAAGTTTGGCGTCCAGGATCGGTTCATTGGGCTGGATCGGGAACAACACGCCACGACCGACCAACTCGTCGGTGGTCGCATAGCTTCCGCCCAGCGGTTCCCCGGGCCAGTCAATAACCTTGAGGTGCTGGGGTTCAATCGGTACCCCCACGGAAAGAGCTTGCGACGCAATCACAATCTGATTGGTCGGGACGTCTTCCGTCTGTATCCGCGAATTCAGCTCGCGGTAGATCAAATACGTGACCACTGCACTCAAACCAAGTGCTACTAACGCCAAAACCAACATCCTGGTTCGCTGCATGCTGACTCCTCCGGCTTTTCAGCCCGTTTCAAAAGACAAAAAACTGATTAAAATTCCCGAAAAGGGCTCTCAATTCCAAAGACAAAGAAGCCCGACCGCTCCGTAGATTGGTCGGGCTTCCGTGTTAGTTTGCAGACTCCGCTTAGGTAGCCTGAGCTAACGCGCTGATCATACGCGAGAACACGCTTGTCACGGATCCTGAAAGACCCAGACCAAACGCGGCTACGGCGATGGCAATCAGCACCAGCATGACCGCGTATTCAACCGTGGTCACACCGCGCTCGTCGTCACGGAGATGCATTAGAAGTTGACGTAAAGTCTCGATCATGTACACGTTAAAACCCTCCTTGATAATTGTGTTAACGAGACGTTGTTAATATTGCCCCTTCTGATCCACTACCGCAGTGATCCCCCGCACAAAGGACCCGATTCCGGGGAAGGAGTATGAATCGAAGCACACGATGCAGGTAGAACAGAACAAACCCGCAGAACTTCATATGACTTTAACTCCCCCACCCATCGTCGGACTAGCCGTACGATGGAAACACTAACCCGGATTATGCAAGAGATCTAAATTCAAGTGAGATGTGGGCCCAGAAAAAAGGCCGTAGCTCTCTGATATAAAAGGGTTTAGAGAAACAAAGACCCTAAACAGGAGCTACGGCAATGTCAAAAACAGTCTGCCAGAATACCCTGCCATTTCATAGCCACAGAAACATCACGGCTCGTTTTGATGGGGGGAGCCTCACTTCCGACGCAGGATGGTTGTTGTTTGGATCGCTGGATCGTCAACATCGATTGTGCGAGGGCTTCAGTTCCTGTATTTCGGAAAGTCGAGACCAACGCTACATTCGTCATGACCTGTTGAAGTTGATCCGACAACGAGTCTTGCAGATCGTGGCCGGCTACGAAGACTGTAACGACGCCGATACGCTGCGCTCGGATCCGATGCTCAAGACAGTCTGTGATCAGTTGCCAGAGAGCGATCCCGATTTGGCCACCCAGCCGACTTTCTCCCGCCTGGAGAACTCCGTCACCAAGAAGGATCTGATGCGTCTGAGCCGGTGGCTGCTAGGCCGTTATGTGCGCTCCCTGAAGAAGAGACGTCCCAGCAAGATCATCCTGGATCTGGACAGTACCGACGACCACACTCACGGCCAACAGGAGTTCTCCTTCTACCACGGGTATTACCGAAACCACATTTTGCATCCTTTGCTGATCTTCGATGCCGACACGGGAGACCTGGTCTGTGCCCTGTTGAGACCTGGCAACAAGGGGGCTGCCTCTCACATCGTGCCCATTCTGAAGCGAGTCGTGGAGGCCATCCGACAAGCAGTGGGGACGGATGTCGAGATTGAGATTCGGGCCGACAGCGGCTTTGCCACGCCTCGGCTCTACGAGTTCTGTGAATGTGAAGAGAATAAACTCCAATATGTCATCGGGTTAAGCCGAAACCCTCGCCTGCAGCGAGTGGTCGAGCCCCTGCTGGATTCGACTCGGGAAAGGTTCCTTGAGCTGGAGGAAAAACAGCGTCAGTTTGACGAGTTTCTTTATCGAGCCCACAGCTGGGATCGATCCCGTCGCGTCATTGTCAAAGTGGAGGTCGATCAGCGTGGGATCAATCGTCGCTTTGTAGTTACCAACCGGGACGATCTCTGCTCCCAATCACTTTATGACCACTACACAAACCGAGGGCAGACCGAGAACTTCATCAAGGCCTTCAAGAATCATCTGAGCATGGACCGACTCAGCTGTCATCGATTCCTGGCCAATCAGTTTCGACTCCTCCTGCATGCACTGGCTTACCAGATGTTCGTTCGCCTGCGCGACTATCTTCACGGAACCCCCTGGCACAAGCTCGAAATCGAAACCTTACGTCGTCGGATCCTCAAGATTGGGGCCCGGATCCGACAAACCACTCGACGCATCTGGGTCCATCTTTCCTCAGCCTTTCCCGAACAACCCCTCTTCCACCTCGTCTTGAGTCGCCTCAACTCCAGTTAGCTTTTCCCAGCTCCCCCGAAAAACCGCTTCCGACACTCATCCAGGCCCAGATCTGTCTGAAATTCACTCCCCAAACCACTCAGACGCCTCGCCAACCCATATTCTTCGCAAATCCGCCTGTCACACCTGCCCGCTTCCGAGTTGGGCCACTTCTCGAGCCTTTTTTCAACACCGAACTACGGTTCTTGCATAATCCGGGCTAAGTGCCGACATCCTAACAGGCGGCTCTCCCCTAAATCAATCGAAAAGTCACCCGAGGGGGCGTCCCCTCCGATCCCGATTGCGAACGCCTGGGGCCAGATCTCGCGGGATTGTCACCCCAAAAAGCCGATCAATCACCCGCTTCGATGTGCTCGAAAACAGCGGCGATTCCATCGTCATAGAGAAGCTCCCATTCGGGACTGGAAGTCGCTCTGTCATAGAGGCCCCTGTCCCCGGGATCTTTCCGGCTAAGGAAAAGGTAGCGGATATCGTAGGGTCTGAGCCTCAGTTCCCAGGCGGGATCGTCGAACACCGCAAAGTAGTCCCTGACGAAGTCGCCATCAAAAAGGTGGACCCGTCCGTCGATGAAGGAGCGGTGAGAGGGCCACAGCCGCCAAATAAAGAAGTCACCGAAGATCTGAGGATGGAAAAAGTTTCCCTCTAGCGATTCGGATTCGATGAAATCGACTGCCTGCGCCGGGGTGGACGGCTCCCAGAGAGGCTTCTGTTTCAAGGTTGGATAGACCCACGGAGAGGACCCGATCACGACGCAGATCATGAGCAGCAGAAAGATCAGGTTGAACCCGGGATGGCCTGAAGCTACCCTGGTCCCGTTGACTCGGCCCTGAGCAAATCTCGGCAGCGCCGCCAGTTGCCGCGCAACAATGGGCGGGGCCACGATGGCGAACCAGATCGCGTTGCGAAGGGCCGTAAACGCAAAGAGTGAGAAGACCAGATAAAGGATGAAGTCGACTCGGCGAACACCCCTGCTCAGGATGAAGACCGCGGCGGTCGCCACGAAAGGGAAGAAAAAACCCAGTCCGCCCGTCCAGTCGTTGATCAGAGGAGCCTGCCACTCGCTGACGAAGCGCTGGGAGGGAGGATCTCTGAGAACCCCGAGCACGTCGAGGTGAAGACCAATGACTGCCGGATTCACAAGCGTCGCCAGGGCGGCCACGACACCGACCAGGGTGAGTCTCTTGAATTCTTCCCTGCCTCGTCGTTCACTCTCCCGCAGGGCGGCGGCCAGTGTGTCCAGCCAGAAGATCCCGATCAGCCCGAGACCCAGAGGAAAACCCCCGTGCAGGTTGGCCCAGATCAACATCAGGGCCGGCAAAAACCAGAGCCGATCTCGGTTCCCCCAGCGATACTCGTTCAAAAGACCGAAGAAAACCGCGAACAAAAGAATGGAAAACGTCTGAGGCCGCACGTTGCTGTAGATGACGAGCGGCACAATCAGCGGCATCGAGATCAGCGCACAGAGCCGGGGAGTCGCCAGGTGACGCCGGCAGCTCGCATAGACGGCCAGCAGCGCTAGAGTCAACACGGCCACGTTGCCGGCCACAATGAGCCGGAGGCCACCCACAAGATACAGGAGATACAAAGCGACTTCTGCCAGCCAGCTCTGCAGGAGAAACGGCTTTTCCCCGGATGTAAAGGAAAAGATATCGGTCTCGGGAAGATCGAAACTCGTAACGATGACTTCCCCCATTTTGAGATGCCACCAGAAATCGAGCAGGCGCAGTGGCGTCCCAAAGGTGACGACGATCAGGAAGACAAAGGGGAGCAGAGTCCAAAGATGCTCGATTTTCAGGCCGGTTTTCCAGCTGGTTAGCATACCCACAGGTTTTAATTGTAGCGACATGGACCTTATCCGGTTGATCAAACAGCCGTGTGCAACGCACACACTCTGGTCCGGGGCGATTCGGTGAGCGGGCACCGGCTGGTCCTGGAGAGCTTCATTCTTCCAATCTCGGGGGTGACCCTTGTCCTGTGCCTTCTGTACCTGTCACTCTGGAAATCGGGGCAGGATGATCTGGTCCCCGATTTTCTCCCACTTTACGCTGCCGGCCAACTGGTTCGGGTTGATCCGGAGCACCTTTACGATCAAGATCGACAACTGGCAACTCAACAGTCGCTTGCCGCCATACGGCCGGAGGGCTTTCTGCCCTTTGCTTATCCCCCGATCACTGCCTTTCTTTTTCTCCCACTGACCGTTTTTTCCTATGGGCACGCGTATCTGCTCTGGGTTTCAAGCAGCCTCTTCATGCTGGGCCTGAGTATCTATCTTTGCGCGCGCGATTTCCAGCTCCGGCAGGAGGGACGCCGCTTCCTCGCCATGGGCACCATGGCTCTGTTCCCCGTCTACATCGCTCTGGTTCAGGGTCAGACGGCTGCCTTGATTCTACTCTTGGCAACGCTGGCCTTCCTGGCCTTGCGGAAGGGTCGAGAATGGCAGGCCGGGGTATGGACAGGACTCCTTTTCCTGAAGCCACAGTGGCTGCTTCTTCCGGCTCTCGTCCTGGTCTGCAGAAGGGCCTGGAAAGGGCTCCTGGGCATGCTGGTTTGTGTCCTCACGCTGGCCCTTCTTGGAATCAGCCTGGTCGGATGGGAAGGCTCTCTGCGGGTTTTTGAACTGATGGCGGAGATCGCCTCCGGTCGCGAAGGCACGGCACCGCCCCTGCATCAGTACAACCTTCGCTCCCTGGTCTTCTTTTTGCAGCTGGCGGCCCCTTTCTGGGTTGCCGGCTCGGTGCTCGTCGCCCTGGCTGTTGCTTTGACCTGGCTAAGACCCGACACTCCGTGGCATCTCACGACACTGGTTCTGGGAATGATACTTGCCTCACCCCAGTCCAATCCTCACGACCTCATCCTTGTCCTGCCGGCTCTGGCTGCCTTGCTGGCGGCGTATGAGGACTCGATCAGGCTCGCTCATCTGCTGGGGCTGACCCTGTTTGGCCTTCTTCCGCTGCTGACCGTGATGCTCGATCTGGCCCTGGGTGGGGCAGAAAATTCCCGTCATGGCCCTCCTTCTCCTGAGCCTCTTCGGGCTGGCACTTCATCAATCCTGGCAACCGTCGAATGAAGGATAGTACTTTCGTTTTTACGCTGACGGCTCTCGCTTTGATCGCGTGGATCAGTACAGGTTTTTGGTCCAGGAAGAGGAATCGTCGTCTGAGCCTTCCTCTGCGGACGTCCCTCCAGACGGCCTTCCAGGTCTCCCTGGTGCTCGGCATTTTCCTGGCGAGCATTGAGAGCTTCTCGGCCCGGAGCGAAACGCAGCCGCTCATTGATTTCGTCCCCCTCTTCGTGGGCGGAAAGCTGATGCTCTCGAATCCCGGAGGGCTTTACGATCCGCAGGAGCAGCTGAGGGAAGAGAGGGAGTCTACGAGACTGCCCCTGAAACAGGATGACCTGCTCCCCTTCCCCTATCCGCCCTTTGTCGCTGTGGCGCTGTCCCTGCCTGCGTCCTTGGAGTTCAACCTGGCCTTCCGAGTCCTTCTGGTGATCAGCTTCGGGAGTCTCCTGGCGGCTGTTTATCTGCTCGTCAGCTCCCTGAACCTGGAGCGGCGAAAGAGTCAGGTCCTCTCTCTGCTGATCACTGCCTTTTTCCCTGTTTACCTGACCCTGGCGCAAGGCCAGTTGTCGTTGATTTTCGGGCTTTTTCTGACCCTTTTCTGGTTGCGACTTTACCGGGGACAACCCCTTCGATCCTTCCTGTGGCTCGCTCTCCTGACAGGCAAGCCTTCCCTGACACCCGTTCCGCTGATGACTCTCTTCAGCCGCCGCCTGTGGCGCCCTTTACTCCTGGCGGTTGCCTGTTCACTTTGCTTTTGGGGATTCCCGCTGCTGTGGACCGGAACCGGAGTGATGGCCGATTGGTTTGAGCTCGCCGGTGAGCTAAGTTCTGGAGCCTATCCAAGCGTCTCCCCGGCAGGGATGTGCGGGTTGAGAAGCCTGGATATCTGGATTGGCGCGGGAAACCTGCTCTGGATCGCTGGCACTGTCACCATCCTCGTGGCGCTCGGCATGACCCGGGTGTGGCCGTTAGGGGGCTGGGGCTGCGTGGCCTCGATTCTGGCCGTGCTGCTGCTGGCCCCCCATCTTTACCTTCACGACCTGGTTCTGTTACTTCCCGCCTTTGCCCTGGTCCTCAACGAGCTGCCAGTGCTCAAAAGCAGCGCGTTCTATCTTCTCTTCCTCCTCAGCATGACACCGATTCTCACCTTGTCTTTGGGTGGAAGCATCGGGCTGCCGCAGGCCTGGCTGGTTCTTCCTCTCGGCGGCAGCTGGCTGTACGCGGTGATGAGGTGGCGAAAGTCAGCGGACGCCGCCTAGCAGTCCGTGGTGAAAATCCCACGGGCTGCTCCGTACAGTCCACTAGTTGAATTTTCGTATCGCAGCCTGACCCAATACTGCCATGCCCAGCTCATAAGCGCGTCCGCCCTCACCCCGGAGTGTCGAGTCCAGCAGCGTCACCCGGTGCCCCTCCAGTTCCACGAGAGTCGGGTAGTAGGCGAAGTGGACCACGTAGACACGTCGCCGGTATCTTGCCAGTCCTACTTCCAGCACAGCTGCAGTCCTCACTTCCCAGGGCCTGAAGGCCGAGATCACAGTCCCAAGGGAGTAAGCGATCAGTTTCCCCTTGTACACCTCCGGTCCCTGAAGCACATGGGGGTGGGCGCCAACCACCAGATCGAAGCCCTCATCGATCAGGTCGTGAGCTGCCAGGCGCTGATCCTGCGAGGGCGAAAAATCCCACTCTTCGCCCCAGTGGCAATATGCCACCAGGAATTCTGCCCCGGCATCCCGAGCCTTCCTGATGTCCCGACGAATCGTTTCCAGTCCCCTGTCTCTCCAGATCCCCGACCATTCGAGGAAGTTCAGACTCGACACGGGCAGATCTCGTGGAGGGAAGTCAATATCCTCTGCCCCCCGAATAACCGGATTCAAGCCGTACGTGTACGCCGAAATCCCGACTTTGATTCCACCCGCGTCACGGACTATCGGCTCGGCCAGTTCCTCCAGTGATTCTGCCGTGCCGACGGGGGTCATATCGCTTCGCTTGATCGCCTTGACGGTCTGGCGAAGGCCATCGGTGCCCTGATCGAAGGCGTGATTGTTGGCGGTGACCATAACATCGAAACCAGTTTCGCGAAGCGCCCGCACGTGTTCGATCATGCCGTTGAACCGAACCGTCCCCGGTACCATGCCGGGCGGTTCGAAGGGATTAACGGGAAACTCCAGGTTGGCAATCGCAAGATCGGCACTCCCGACCAATTCCCGCAGGCTCTCGTAACTGGCTGCGAAGTCGTCCTCCCCCTGCTCGGTATGCTGCATGATGTCTCCGGCAAAGAGGAGGTGAAACTCCGGATCTCCCGGCCGCTCGAGCTGCTCCGGGGAATGCGGTTCGATCGTCGTGGACCGCAAAATAATCGGATTGCCGGGCGGGCCCGAGTCCATTGCGACCACACCAATCCAGACGCCGAGTGCGGCCAGGACCAGGTAGGCGCTCACGATGTTGGTGATCGTAACGACGGGGTCGGATAGTCCTTTCATAACGCCTTTCTCAGCAGTCTGTATACCCGGTATCTGGAATTCTCAAAAACAATCTCCAGGCGAGAATGCGCCCTGGCATGAGGCGGAAGGAACGGAGGAATCTCTTCGGCCAGCTCGTCGACAACGAAATAGTCGGAGTCGGTCTGCTCCAACAGCTCGACGATCCGATCAGGCCCATTGGCTTGAGCGTAGGTACGCGAGAGCTGGGAAACAACCGGCCAGCCTCGTTCCCGCAGAGCGATCTTATCGGGCATCGTGACGAGTTCCAGGCGCCGGCGCCATTCGGGTATTAGAAACGGTGTCGAGGCGGGAAACAGCTTAAAATCCACGAAGACTCCGCGACTCGTATAGGTTCGGAATTCTTTAAGGCCCGGCGGGACAATAAAGAGATCTTCCTTAAGCGTATTCCCTGTTGCCCAATCGAAGAGCTGCTGCGTGGATACAGCTATCGTTCGCTCCTGGCCGAATTGGGCCCTGACCGAGGCGAACCCGACAACCGCAAGGAATGCCAGGGCTGCAATTGCGGGGTACAGAGTGCGGGGCTCGCTTCGAAAGAAGACAAGGCTGCAGGAAACAACCAGCAGTACCACCAGCAGACCGCTCCATTCCACGTAAACCGTGAACAGAAAAATGAGTCCAACCAGGAATACGATACGAAGACCTGCCAGAAAGGAGCCGCGGGGATTTCTGGCCTCAAACATGGCTTCCAGCGCGGCCACAGCCAAAACCGCCGCCAGCGTCACCAGCACTGGAGTGGTGCGGCTCAGATGCAGGAGATAAGGGACGATAGAGATATTTCGCCAGGCCTCGGGCAGCAGGTCCCCGTGGAAAACCACGAAGGTGCCCGCCAGAAAAGCGTGACCTGAAATCAACCCAGCGACTTCGGGCGTGCATCGCACGGCCCGCAGCTGCGTCAGCAAGATAGACCCGACGAGCCCGAGAACCAGAAGCAGAACCAGCGTTATGGCTTCTCCCGATGACGTGAGATCCAGGGTAAACTCGTGGGAAGTCCGGAAAAGGTAGCCCTTCTCGATCAGGTCGACGGAAGGCCATGCAACGGTCTGGGGCGCGCGGACCAGAACCATCATGACGGGTACGACGACCGGTGCCGCGATCAGACCGGCCACGAACATCATGACCACCAGCGTAGTGACATCGACAAGCGCAACGACGGTCGCAATTCCCAGTACTACGACTGCATGAACCCCCACGACGGGGTGGGCCGCCACACATAAACCCAGGAGCACTCCAGTACGAAGGGGTTTCTGCTGAAGCCACGCCGTATACACCCACAGCATCAGGCACAACGCCAGCCACTGAGTGTGGAAGCCCGCGCCAAAGACTCCGTCGTGCAACCCCCTGCCCAGACCTGGAACCCGGTTGGCAAAGGCCAGCATGGCCGCGGCAGGCAAAAGGGCTCCGCTTCCTCCCAGTATCCGAAGCAGCCGCCACACGGCCAGGATTGTGAAAAATGAGAGCAGGAGAACCATTGCATAGAAGCCGTATGCCACGCCAATCGTCTTCTCGGAAAGCCATATGACGACAGACCACGCGGGCGCATGCAGGATCGAGGTGGTTACAAAAACGTCGTCGGGAAACAACTCTCCATTCAAAAATCTGCGAGCCAGCGGCAAGTAGGCATAGTCGTCGACGGAGGGAAATGCCCGAATGCCCCTGTCGGCCCGCAGGATGAGGGTCGTGGTGGCAACGAGGAGAACCGCCAGTACATGGGGCAGATACTGCTGGAAGTCCCCAAGGCTAAGGCTCCCGGCCTTCCTGATTAAGGATCTCATCAGTTCATACCAAGCGATTCCGTTTGTCCCGGCTCAAGTCGCCCATGGTATTTTAGCGAACGACACGTACATGACGGCAATTCATGCCTCCAGAGCCAAGCGGATCTGTACCGCTTATTTTACAGTCATCGTCCTTTCGTTTCTGGTCTCGCTAACTCAGATCGACCCACGCCTCTTCCCGGGCGACTTCATATCATTCTATGCGGCCGGACATCTGCTCGCCAGCGGCGACGGGTCACAAATGTACGATGTTGCCCGCCAGGCAGAGCTACAGGAACAACTCCTCGCCGACACGGGCCGCAGCATGAATGGAGCCGTGATCAAGTTCCTTTACCTGCTGCACTGGGCGTGTTTTTCGTACCGTTTTCCACCTTGCCATTGCTTCTCTCCTATTTCCTCTGGACCCTTGCCGGGATCGCTTTCCTGGTCGGGTCGACGCATCTTGTGCCTCGGAAATCCGGCGAAGCGCCGGCTTCGTTGCCTGTGCTGGCTCTCGCCGAGATAAGCTTCTTCCCGATACTGGAGTGCCTTCTTCAGGGGCAAACCAGTCTGCTCTTTCTGTTCTTCTTTGCCTGCTTCTATGCGCTGTTTCAGCGCGGCCACCCGTTTGGAGCCGGCTTGATGCTGGGCCTCTCTTTCCTCAAGCCCCAACTCCCGGCTCTTCTTTTTCTCCTGCTTCTCCTCCACAGGCGCTGGCGGGCGGTCTCCGGCGTTCTTGTCTGCGGCGCTGTGCTGGTCGGCATCTCCGTCCTTGTCGTCGGGCCCTCGCAATTCCTGGCCTATCCTTCCACAGCCTCGCAGCTGCTGGACGATCCGGGAATACGGGTTGATCTGATGCCTAACCTGCATGGAACCGTGGTACGGCTTAGTTCCTGGCTGGGAACCGGTCTTCAGGGGGCCGGAACTCGGCCAATCTCGATCCTGCTCTCGCTCCTTTGCCTGGGATTGTTTCTACCCGGCTGGATGGCCGGGCGTACATCCGGGGAACCTGTTTTTCCGATCCTGATCGCACAGGCCATAGTGCTGGGACTGATGTTCTCCCCCCATCTTTTCGCTTATGATCTGGCTGTAGTTCTAATTCCCTTCCTGATCCTCTTTTCTGAAGTTCGAAGCAGGAAACATCGCCGGCAGCTGTTGCAGGTGGCGTTGCTCGGTCACATGAGTGCTTTTTTCCTGAACTTCCTGGTCCCCAAGACGTGGCTGGAACAGATCCTTTTCCTGTGGCTGGGCCTGATCGCCTGGTTCACTCTTCGGGAGGCACGAGATCGGCAGAGCACCTGAAGACCAGGTACTCCCTTCCATAAATACGATGATGTTTGTTCCCTTCGCTCGACTCGGCTCCTGGCTGCGCATCCTGATCCTCGTATTCTTGCTCGGAATCCTGGGGGTGCTGGGCGAACGCCTGGCCCGAGAAACCCGCTACGGCAGCCTGGGCACAGTCGACTTCGTGCAATACTGGAGCGCCGCCTCGCTTCTGCTGGAGGGGGACAACCCTTATGATCCGCAACTCCTTCAGCGGGTTCAAAAAGGCCTTGGAAGGCCTGGAACCGAACCCCTGCTCATGTGGAATCCCCCCTGGTTACTCATCGTCCTTTTCCCCGTCCTGTCGCTTGATTTCAGCCTGGCGACACTACTGTGGCTGACGCTGAACCTGGGAATGGTCCTGGCCTCCGGCAGCTTTATCTGGCGTTTTTTCGGCGGGCCCTCCGGGCCTGGCCTGTGGCTGGCGTGGCTGAGCAGCGTATTCTACTTTCCCTTCCTGCTGTGTTGGGGAGTCGGCCAGACCGCCTGTCTGGCACTCGTGGGTGTGGTCCTCTTTCTGCTGGGAGAACAGCGAAAGAGTCCCTGGTTGGGGGCAGCGGGAGTGCTCTTAATCTCCTGTAAGCCCCAGATCGTCTACCTGTTTTGCGTGGTGGCACTGGTCCGGGTCGTGAGAGAAAAGAACTGGAAACTACCCTCGGCCTCGGCACTGCTGCTGGCGATCGCAGCGATTTTCTTAACGATCCTCAGACCCAGCTGGCTCGCCGACTATGTGGGGGCCCTCGGGCAGCCCCCTCATTACTGGGCCACCCCAACTCTGGGAGGGGTTTTGAGAGAATACTTTCACGTCCAGTCCAGCCTGCTTCAGTACCTGGCCCCCATCGCAGCGATCGGGGGAGCCCTGCTTCTGATGAACAGCAAGCGCGGTTTCTCCTGGAGGCAAAGCATCAGCCCCATTCTGCTGGCTTCTTCACTGAGCTCGCCTTTTGGCTGGAGCTACGACCAGGTTATTCTGCTGTTTCCCTGTCTGGAGAGTCTGGTACAGGTCGTCGTCTCGCGATCCATGACCCCTGCTCGCAGAACTGCGATCGTGCTTGCCGTTGTTGGCTATTCAGGGTGCCAACTTTTGCTCAATCTTGTGGGAATCAGCGAGGTCCACCGTTTCTGGCTGGGCCTACTCCCCTTGATCGCTCTCGGCCTTTCCCGCGCCAGATCTTAGCAACCCGTGGTGAAAGCCCGCGAGTTGTTGCAGCCCGCTGCACTAGCAGCCCGTGGACTGCTAGTCCTCGTAGTAGTCCAGGCCGAGGTGCGTGATCTGTTTTTCGCCCTGCAGATACCTCAATGTGTTTTTTAGTTTCATCAGCTGGATGAAGATGTCGTGTTCCGGATACAGTTCGGGCAAGGTCATGGGACTCTTGAAGTAAAACGACAGCCACTCTTGTATCCCGACCATGCCGGAGCGCTGGGCCAGGTCCAGGAACAGGGCCAGGTCCAGGACCAGTGGCGCGGCCAGGATACTGTCTCTGCAAAGGAAGTCGATCTTGATCTGCATCGGATAGCCCAGCCAGCCGAATATATCCAGATTGTCCCAGCCCTCTTTGTTGTCGCCCCGAGGAGGATAGTAGTTGATGCGAACCTTGTGGTAGAAATCCTCGTAAAGCTCGGGGTAAACATCGGGTTGGAGAATGTAATCCAGGACTCCCAGCTTGCTTTCCTCCTTGGTCTTGAAAGACCCCGGGTCATCCAGCACTTCCCCGTCTCGGTTTCCCAGAATGTTGGTCGAAAACCAGCCCGACAGGCCCAGGAGCCGGGCTTTGAGACCGGGGGCGAGAATGGTTTTCATTAGAGTCTGGCCTGTTTTGAAGTCCTTGCCCGCCAGCGGCACTTTGTGCTCCTCTGCGAGGGCGTGCATCGCCGCGACGTCAACGGTGAGATTCGGTGTCCCATTCGCAAACGGGATACCCAGCTTCAGGGCCGCATAGGCGTAGATCATGCTGGAGGGGATCTCTTCGTGGCTGGAGCGAAGGCCCGCCTCAAACTGAGACAGGCCGGAATGGACCTCACCCGGCGAAATGTAGATTTCAGTGCTCCCGCACCAGATCATGACAGCCCGTTGCAACCCGCGACGTTCTGAAAACTCCTGAATGTCACTGATGAGTTGCTCGGCCAGCTCCAGCTTGCTGGATCCATGTTTCTTGAAGGGGCCGTCCAGTCTCTTCACATAGCGTTGATCGAAGACGGCCTTCATGGGTCGAATTGCCCGCAGTTCCGTCTCCAGGTCCTGCAGAAGCTCTCCGCTCAGAACGCCCGCCTTGGTCGCTGCTTCAAAGCAGTCGTCATCAAAAATATCCCAGCACCCGAACACCAGATCGTCGATCCCGGCCAGAGGCACAAAGTCAGCGATCCGGGGAACGCGTCCCTCTGTTCTCTTGCCGAGGCGGATCGTTCCCATCTGGCTCAAAGATCCAATCGGTTTGCCCAGGCCTTTCTTGATCGCTTCGATACCAGCGATAAACGTCGTGCTGACCGCTCCCATGCCGACCAGGAAAACTCCCAGTTTACCTTTCGCTTCTTTGACGTCGAGGAGTTCTTGCGTCATATCAGTTCTTGCTCCCTTAGCAGCTGTTAGCCCTTTCGAACCATTTGTGAAATGTCCGCCACCCGCAGGAACCTCGCCGAGATCAGGCCAAGCAGCCGCAGGCGATTCTCTCTCAGGTCAGCTTCCTCGGCCAGTACCATGACTTCGTCAAAAAGACGATCTACGGCACCACGGAGAGTCGACATGAGGTTTAGAGCTTCTCGATATTCCCCACAATTAAAGCGCTCCGCCAGATCGGGGTCCAGGTCCGAGAATTCTCGAAAGAGATCTTGCTCTGCACTTTCTACCAGGAGTGACTCATCAACCTTCGAATCATCCACTTCGCGGGCGTCGAGTATATTGCGGATCCGTTTGAAGGCAACGGCCAAAGACTCGAACTCTGGCTGTGCACGGACCTCCTGCAGGGCTCTGGCGCGACGATAAGTGTCCGACACACTGCCTAAACCTGACCCCATAACGGCGTTGATCACATCGTATTCCAGCCCCTGTCTCAGCAGGATGCTGTGTAGTCGCCGGCCCAGAAAGGTGGCCATCTCGTTTCTGACCTCCACGGGCTCGGAGCCCAGGACCTGGAGCGCCACGCCCAGCAGGTCATCGATTCTCCAATCGAACCCGTGATCGAGCAGAATCTTAATCAATCCCTGCGCCTGTCTCCTTAGACCAAAGGGGTCACTGGATCCCCTGGGACGAATCCCTATACTGAAGCAGCCGGCGATCGTATCCAGCCGGTCGGCAATCGAGAGCAGGGCTCCGTTTTCTGAGGCAGGAACGGGGTCCTCGAGCGCCACGGGCTGATAGTGCTCGTAAATGGCCTTCCAGATCTCTTCGGGATAGCCCTCCTCACGCGCGTAAAGGCCTCCCATGACTCCCTGGAGTTCGCTGATTTCGAAGACGGTTTCCGTGGTCAGATCGGTCTTGCAAAGGAGCGCCGCCTGCGACAGGGGCTCGTTATCGGGGCTAAGCCTGCGACAGATCTCTCGAAGCCGTTCGGCCTTTTCCAGATAGCTTCCGAGCTTCTGCTGAAAAGTCATGCCGGCAAGAGACTCGACCCGCTCTTTCAGACTCCTCTTGCGGTCCGAGTCCCAGAAAAACACGGCATCCTCCAGCCGGGCGCGCAGTACCCTCTCGTGTCCTTTCCGAATCAGGTTGTCCGGGTCTCCCCCGGCATTGATGATGGTCAGGAAGAAAGGCTCGAGTTGGCCCGCGTCTCCGGTCACGGCAAAATATTTCTGGTGAACTCTCATGACCGTGACCAGAATCTCCCGGGGAAGCCTCAGAAAGGAACTGTCGAACCGGCCCAGGACAGCGCTCGGCTGTTCGTTGAGGAAGCAAGTCAGCTCAACCAGCTCCGGATCCTCGACCCGTGTGCAGCCCTCCGGAGTCAATTGCGTTAGTGCGCTGACAATCAGGGCGCGTCGCTCCCGAGCATCCACCACCACAGAGTTCTGGCGCAAGATCTCCACGTAACTTTCGGGGTCCGGGATCTCGACTGTGGGCGCCCCCAGAAACCGATGCCCGGAGGATCGGCGATCCGTTCGGATCCCTTCAAACTCAAAATCCACAACTTCTTCATTCCAGAGGGCGATCAGCCATCGGATCGGGCGAATGAAGCGAAATCGGCTCTCTCGCCAGTACATGTTCCTGGGCCAGCCAATCCCGGTAATCACGTCTCCGAAGCCAGCGGCAATGACGTCCGTGAGGGGAGCGCCGGGCTGGACCTGGCGAAAGCCAAGATAGCGTCCCTTGTCGGTCTCGATGATTTCGAGCCGGTCCTTATCAATTTCATACTTACGAGCAAACCCCGTACCCGCTCCGGTCAGTTCCTGGTCCGCATCGAAGGCAATCCTCTCCGGGGGGCCGATGACCGTTGTGTGCTGGTCGGGCCGGCGCTCAGGAAGATCTTCGACGAGCAGGGCCAGTCGGCGGGGTGAACTGTAGCAATGCATCAAAGGTACGGGTACGGAAGATTCGTCGAGAAGTTTCTGAAAACCTTCGGACAGCTGTTTCAAGGCCGGCTTGATCATAGTGGCGGGGATTTCTTCGGTCCCCAGTTCAAACAGAAACTTGTTCATTGATCTCCATCCGGCGCTCGTTCTTCGTCGCAGAATCTTTCAGCCACTGCCACCGCCAGGCGTCTGACCCTGGCAATCAGCTCGACTCTCTGCGTGACGCTGATCGCCCCGCGGCCGTCCAGAAGGTTGAAGGTGTGGGAACACTTCAAGCAGTAGTCATAGGCTGGCCTGACACAAGCCTCTGCCAGCGCTCTTTGGCACTCCCGCTCGTACAGGTCAAACATCTCGAACAGGGCGTCGCCGCTGGCCACCTCAAAACTGTACTTTGAAAACTCGAATTCCTCCCTCTTTCTGAGGTCCCCGTAGCTGAACTCCTCGTTCCACTGCAGCTCGAACACGCTGTCCGTGTCATTGAGAAACGAAGCAATTCGTTCGAGTCCATAGGTCAGTTCGGCGGAGATCGGCATCAGGTCCCGACCACCGGCCTGTTGGAAATAGGTGAACTGGGTGATCTCCAGCCCATCCAGCAGGACCTGCCAGCCAATCCCCCAGGCACCCAGGGTCGGGCTTTCCCAGTTGTCTTCTTCGAATCTAAGATCGTGTTTCTGGAGCCCGATTCCAAGGTGCGCAAGACTCTCCAGATAAAGATCCTGCACATCGGTTGGAGGGGGTTTGAGTATCACCTGAAGCTGATGGTGTTTGTATACGCGGTTCGGGTTTTCTCCGTACCGACCATCAGCAGGCCGTCTGGAGGGCTGGATGTAGGCCACTCTGCAGGGATCCGGACCCAGTACTCGTAGAAAAGTTTCCGGATGCATGGTGCCGGCTCCCACCTCGAGGTCGTAGGGCTGCTGAATCACGCAGCCCTTTTCTCCCCAGAACTCCAGGAGTCGATGAATGAGCTGCTGGAATGTCATGGTTCTCTCATCCATCCGGAAGGAGTCTGCGCGGTTGGAAAACTGGAAGGTTAACAGCCGTGGGGGCCGCCGGTTGGCACCTCTGAGAGGCGGGTCGGGGTTGCTGAATCTCTTCCTTTCAGAGCAGCTCCTTTAACATTCTTCTACTTTTCAGCCTTGTTTCCAGGTGAGATTCTATCAGCTCCTCTGAAAGCCTTCCTAGCCGTTCCAGTTCTCCCCTGCTCAGTCCGTCGCCGGCCAGTTCGTGAGGCGGGGTGGCCATGTACTTGACGGTCCTGGACGCCAGTTCTCCCGGTAGCCTGGTAGCGAGATCGGGAAGGATTCCCTCCAGGCGCAGAAGCCACAATTCAAAGTAGCGGGCCAGCCTGGCAATCGGCACGCTGGCAACGGACTCCAGCACGGCCAGACTGAGCCGGAACACTTCCTCGGCAGGTGTACCCTCGCGCGTGAACTCCTGCAACAGCTCGGAAAAGCAGGCAAAGTAGAGCTTGGCTTCCCAGTCCAGGTCGTAAGCCGGGTAGGCATGCACGATCTCCAGGTCCCGCAGAACTGCCAGGTCTTGGCCTGCTTGATTCGAGTAGGCCAGATTGAGATGTGTGAGAGGCTCGAAACCGCTGCCGAAGCGACGATTTCGCCCGCTCTTGGCGCCATAGGCAATGCTTCTCAGCTGGCCGGCATCGCGGGTGAGGAGAATGACGATCAGATGAGTTTCCGAGTATGGATAGCTCCGCAGAGTCAGGGCCTCGCACTGATGGAAACTCATACTTCCAGAACTCCCAGAAAGACCGTGGCCAGCCCCAGGAAGGAGAAAAAGCCAATGACATCGGTTAGTGTGTGGAGAAAAATTCCGGAAGACACCGCCGGGTCGATCCCTGCTCGATTGAGTACCATCGGAATGAGCGTGCCCAGGATCCCGGAGAAGAGAATCGTGCAGAGCATGGCACAGGCCAGTGCCAGGCCGACCGAGAGGTTTCCCTCCGACCAGACATAGCCGACTCCCCCGGAAAGTAGTCCCAGGGCCAGGCCGTTGGAGATGCCCACCAGCAGCTCCTTCGTGAAAAGATCCCGGATGTTTTTCCAACTGATTTCTCCGAGCGCCAGACTTCGAACCGTGAGGGTCAGAGCCTGAGTCCCCGAGTTGCCTCCCATCCCGGCAACGACCGGCAGGAAGACGGCCAGTGTGGGAAGATTGGCGATCGTGTCTTCGTACAGATACACAACCGTTGCCGCCATCAACGCCAGGGCCAGATTGAGACCCAGCCAGGGCAGTCTTTTTTGCACCGAGCTTCTGGCGGTGCCGCGCACCGTGTCGTCGGCTTCTACGCCGGCCAGGTGAAGAATGTCTTCTGTCGCTTCTTCCTTGATCACGTCGATAATGTCATCAACCGTAATCACCCCAACCAGCTTGTTTTCGTGATCCACCACAGGTATGGCTAGAAGATCGTAGAGCGCCACCTGATCGGCCACTTCTTCCTGATCGGTGTCCGTCGTTACGGAAATCACGTCACCCGACATAATCTTCTTGAGCGGGGTGCTGGGTGCGACCAGCAGCAACTGCCGCAGCGAGATCACGCCCACCAGATGGTTGCGTTCATCCACAACGTACAGATAGAAAACCATCTCAAATTCGTCCGTCTCCTGGATCGTTTGGATCGCCTCGCTGACCGAAAGATCTTCCTGCAGAGCGAAGACGTTGGGGGTCATGATCCGCCCCGCCGTTTCTCTCTCGTACTGCAAAAGGCCCTGGACCTGAACGGATTCCTCCAGCCGCATCGTCTCGAGGACCTGATCGGCAAGCTCTTCAGGGAGAGCCGAAATGAAGGCGGCTCGATCGTCGGTTTCGACTTCCTGCAGAAGCCTCGATGTCTCGTGGGCCGAAAGAGCGGTCAGCAGGGCGACACCCTGCTCGAGGCCGAGATCTGTGAGCGCCTCTGCCGCCAGTTCCCGATCTTCCTTTACGAGAAGGGCGAAGAGGCGTACCTGATCGGGATGGTTGAACTCCTGGATGACCTGAGAAATGTCACCGGGATGAAGCTTTTGAACGAGGCGAATGGCGTGGGCGTGGGCACCACGACGGAGCAGCTTCCTGACAGAGCTGGCCATGACGTTCACCTTCTCAACCTCCGTGGAAAGCCGTTAACTCTAGGCAGCCCGCGGTAAAAGTCGCGGGACTTCCTCCTCCTGCCTTGCCAGCGAACGCAGTTCCCTGGCGCGCGACCCCCGCGACTTTTACCACGGACTGCTAGGAGAAAGGAAGTCGGGTTGACCAACCGGAGGAGACCCGGCTCCGGGCTGCTAATCCAGGCCAGCCCCGCGCGAAGGAACGCGGCGCACAAAACCGAACCGGTATCTCGAGAACTGGTACATGCGGGTCAGGGGTCCGCTCAGAAGATAGGAGTAGGCGAGCACCAGCAGGGCGTAACGCGAGTAAAAGAAGATGCCGGCTACGAGGACGGCCAGCGTCAGGATCACCAGGTGCGACTTTCCCTGACCCAGGTCGAGTCGCTTCATTGAAGGGTATCGAATGGTGCTGATCATCAGCAGGGCTGTCAGATAAGTCGCTCCAACCAGCGCCGGTTTGAACAACGGGTTGTCCGGCGGGTCGGGGAAAAAGTGGACGGTGGCGGCAATGAATCCGGCCCCTGCGGGAATCGGAAGGCCCGCGAAGTGCTTCAACTCGCCAATCTGAACATTGAACCGTGCCAGTCGCATCACCCCGCAAATGAGAAAGACAAAGGCCGAGAAGCGGGCAAACCTGCCGAAGTCCGCCAGACCCCATGAATAGACCAGCACGGCGGGGGCGATTCCAAAGCTGATAGCGTCCGCCAGCGAGTCGAGCTGTACCCCGAAATCGCTGGTTACCTTCGCCATCCGCGCTACCCGACCATCCAGGCCGTCCAGAATCACGGCGACGCCGATGGCAATCGCCGCCTTCTCGTATTCGCCGGTCAAGGTTGCAATCAGGGCCAGAAAACCCGCAAATATGTTCCCTACGGTGAAGATAGACGGAAGGATATAGATGGTCCGCTTGAGTTTACGTCTGCGCCTCAGTGGCGCCACCGTTCTGGTCCGTCGTTCTGTCACACTATGTCTCTCGAGCGGCAAGAATGCTCGACCCTCCCCGTACCCGATCCCCTCTCTCAACAGCCAGCACGAAATCCGGAGGTACTGTAATGTCAACGCGGCTGCCAAATCTGATGAGGCCTATTCTATCACCCCGCTGGACCCGATCACCCGGCCGCTTCCAGGCAACGATGCGACGGGCGACCCGGCCCGCAACGAGGCGGAACGTCACCGATTCGCGACCCTCGATCTTCCAGATCATCCTCTCGTTCTCTTCGGAAGCGCGATCATCGAAGGCAAATCGGAACTTTCCAACCCGGTATTCCTGACTCTCGATGATCCCGCCCACGGGAGCTCGATTGATATGGACGTCGAAAATGGACAGGAAGATGCTGACGGTCGTTCCCTCAGCGGAATTGACGAGCCGGATCACTTTTCCGTCAGCCGGGCTGACAATCAAACCAGGCTCTTGTGGAATGGTGCGATCCGGGTCCCGAAAAAAAGCACCGAGACCGCATCCCAGCAGGGCCAGGACGACTCCCCACGACCCCCAGCCAAGCAGCACGCAAACCAGGGCGCCGACCAGTGGAACGAGCAGGAATGGAATTCCCTCCTTAGCTATGAGCCCTTTCATACGTTCGGCAAAAAAATGCCCGCTGAGGCGTTGCGCCTTCAGCAGGCAAGGACTGAATACTCACTCCGACAAAGACGACAGCGCTGGCTGACGATCGGACCAGGTACCGCGTTTCATGAACAGGATCAGAGGCGGCAGGAAGCGGGATTCGAATCAGTTGCCGACTGCTTGAGACCAATAGTCATTGATCATCGACTGCATCTGATCCTTTAGAAGGAGCTTCCTTTTCTTCAGTTCAGTCTGCCTGAATTGTTCCTGAGCACTCAGATAAGGGCGACGGATAAACCCCTTTAACTCTGTCTCATACATCTGGTGCTGGTCCCAGATCTCCCGGAAATTCTTGCTGTTTTCCCGCAGATAGTCCTTGGCGATCTGTTCATCCATAAAGATGAACCCTCCTGTTGAATTGGATTTTCGGTGTGGGCGAGCCTGAGGCAGAACGACGGCGCATTCGCATTGCGGAATCTATCAGATGAGCATTCCCCAATCAACCAGCGCGCACCTCAATCCTTCGATTTGCCACGGGACTGATTCTGGTTTTCGTAAGCCGTAATGATGAGGCGCACCAGACGATGCCGCACCACATCTCTCTCGTCGAAGTAGGCGAACTCGATTCCCTCGGTACCCTTCAACACCCTTTCGGCATCCTTAAGACCGGAGACCTGGCCCGGGGGCAGGTCAATCTGGGTCACGTCTCCCGTCACAACCATCTTTGAATGGAGGCCCATTCGAGTTACGAACATTTTCATCTGCTCGACCGAGCTGTTCTGAGCCTCGTCCAGGATGACAAAGCAGTTGCTGAGAGTGCGGCCCCGCATGAATGCCAGCGGCGCAATTTCAATGATCCTCCGCTCCAGAAACTGCTCGACCCTGGCCGCGTCGAGCATGAAAAAGAGCGCATCGTAAAGGGGGCGCAGGTAAGGATCCACCTTCTCCTGCAGGTCACCGGGTAGAAATCCCAGCTTCTCGCCCGCTTCGACTGCAGGTCGAGACAGAATGATCCGATCAACTTTCCTTTCCAGCAGGAATGCGATTGCCTTGGCCACTGCCAGAAAGGTCTTCCCGGTGCCGGCCGGCCCGATTGCCATGACCAGGTCGGAGGCTTCCATCTTGGCCACATATCGGTTCTGGTTGACGCTTCTGGGAACAATCGTTCGGGAGGGGGTCTTGAGAACGACGGGCTTTGGGAAAAAGTCATGAAGAGTGCCGGCCGACCCCTGGGCAATCTGCTCGAAGGCCTCACGGAGCGCCCCGTTCGAAAACTGCTCGCCCCGGCCCACCAGGTTGGAGAAGTCCCGGAGCATTTTCTCGACGACGTCCACATTCGCCTGGCTGCCCTGAATCGACAGGGTGTCTCCACGTGCATGGATCTCCACCTCAAAGAGGCCTTCCAGAAAACGGATGTTCTTGTCCTGCAGGTCGAACAGAACCTCCGCGCCCCGGTCCGGAAGCGTAATCCGGTTACTCCGGGTCATGGTCAGGGATCGCAGAGGAGGGAAGACGATAAGGGTGTGTCTTGAACAAAGGGCTTCTAGCCGAGCAGTCGGCTCAGACGTGATTTGTATCTGGCTCCGGTATTTTGGTGGATCATGCCTTTCTGGGCTGTCCTGTCAATGAGAGAGTAAACTTTGCTGAGCTGAATCCGGGCCTCATCCAGTTTTTCCTCGGCAACCAGCTTCCTGAATTCTTTGATCTCCGTGCGCATATTGCTCCGGGCTGCTCGGTTGCGAAGACGGCGAACACTGTTTTGCCGCATACGCTTTTTGGCTGACTTGATGTTGGGCATAGGCTGCCTTTCCTCTTCAAGAGAAGACAGCAATTATAGGGACGGCCCGCGACAGGCGTCAACAACGAGTTGTTCCAGAGCCAGTCTTTCGTCCGTTCCTGTCGTCTTGCACATCCGATCCGCCTCACGAAGCCTGATGGCGATGCCGGCGAGCCACCGGCACGAGGTCGCCTCCAGTGCGGATCTCCGTCCCCGATAGGACCAGATCTTTAGATCTTTGACCAGGTCCGGAAATCTCTCCCCCCCTTCGAGCCGCTCCCTGGCAACCAGAAGCCGACGAAAATTCCAGTACAGCAGCGACAAAATCTGAGGCGTCCCCATGCCCTGAGAATAGAGCCTGTTCAGTACCTGGAGAGCCCTCCTGGAAGTGCCTTCTGCCAGACACCCGATCAGGGCGAAAACGTCGTAATCCTGCGTTTGCTGCGTTAGTTCCAGGACAGACTCACGATCGATGTGACTCGTTCCCGCGCAGTGGAGGATCAGTTTGTCGAGCTCGAGAGCCAGACGCTGCCGATCATCGCCGGTCAATTCCACAAGTGTGCGGGCGGCCGCCCCATCGATCTTGAACTGATCACGGCGCAGCCGTTCCTTAACCCACCGGATTGAATTCGCCCCTTCCTCCTTGATCACGGGTAGCCTCGGCCATTTGCCCGGCTTCTTCATGAGCTCCAGGATCATCACAGTGCGGTCTGAGGGACTCTTCAAGTAGCTTCGAAGCTCTGGCCCGGCCAGGTGGGCATTGCGCACGTATAGCCATCGCTTCGGGCTCATCCAGGGAAGGGTTCTTGCCTCCAGGACAACCTGCGATTCGGAGTCCTCCTCCAGGTCGTATGAACCCCAGTCAAAGCTACGGGCCTGCTTCTCGATCCGGCTCCGGGCCCCCTTGTAGACACTGTCCCGCAAAAAAACGTCTTTGCCGGACAGTTGGTAGACCGGGAGGGGGTCAGAGTTGCGCAACTTTTCGAGATCCATGAGATTCGCCATCATCGAGACGCGCTTGTTACACGCGCGCTACTGACCTCCAACACTACTGTTGCATCGGCGCTGGCGCCGGCTTCGGTAGCGCGCACGATAGTAAGCGCGTGGTAACCTGCTGCAAGCTAGAAAGCTTCCAGAATCGCGGTGACGACACTGGCCGCGAAGTCCTCGGCAATCCGGTCCAGGGCAGGATTTTGCTCCGTAAAGAACTGGTCCACATCAATATTGATCTGATATTGGTCTCGAAAGATATAGCGATCATTCCTGAACAATACTCGCCCCGTGGCGTTCTCCCGAAACTCCACACGAGCATTCATCGTTACCAGAAACGTGGTGCCAAAGGAACCCTGCCCGAAGGTCACGGGACTCACGAACAGCCTGGAGACCACCCCGCTCAAGACGGCATCAGCCTGCGCGGGCTGGCCTCTGACGTCCCAGCTGGTCTTCTCGACAAACTTTTGAGCCAGGGCCTGAGCCAGCTTCTGCTCGACACGGTAGGTCGTGGTGGTATTCTCGAAGGGCTCAACGGCCACGGAAGCAATCCCCGGATCCAGCCGGTTCTTGTGCGCAACTCGATATCCGCAGGCCCCTGCTGAGCAAACCAGCAGAACTCCCGCCAGGGTGCAACAGGATTGCCGTCGGTGTTCAAGCATTGGGATCGTCGACCACTTTAGCACGGACGATCTCGTCCTGGAGCTGGTACTTGCCTTTTCGATCAGCGTAGGAGGTTCGACACAAGCCGTCCGCAGCCAGGAATATCACCTGGGCCACTCCTTCGCGGGCGTAGATCCTGACCGGGGAAGGACCCGGGTTGGAGATGGACATCGTTACGAATCCTTCCCACTCGGGTTCGAACGGCGTCACGTTGACGAAGAGACCGCAGCGAGCATAGGTGGACTTTCCCGTGCAGATGGTCAGTATGGAGCGGGGAATTCGAAAGTATTCCAGGCTTTTGGCAAGCAGAAAACTGCCCGGGGGCACCAGACAGTCCCCGGCCTCAATTCGCTGGAAGGGCATCCCCTCACCGGCCTTGGGATCGACAAGGTCGGACTCCGTTCCGCGATACACCTGGAATTCGCGGTCCAGACGCAGGTCGTATCCATACGACGAGACGCCATAGGAGATGGTGCCCGAGCTCACCTGAGACTCCTCGAAGGGCTCGATCATCCCGTGCTTACGCGCCATCCTGGCAATCCAGTGATCAGGTTTCACACCCACCAGACTTTCCTCCTTTTATTCGGGAGCTGCTGTTCGGTTCGGGAAATACAACCCCTACACAAAGGCTGTGCTTCCCATGATACCCCCTCAAATCTCCACCTTTTTCGACCTGCTACCTCAAGCATCCCGCTTCTCCCCCTTCTCTTGACAAGATAAACTTGGCCAAGTATTTTTAAAATCAGCACTTAAGGGAGGTTCCAGGAGTTGTGATCAAGGCCGATATTGTCAGTCGTGTGGCTCAAAAAATGGGAATCACCAAGGTCAAAGCCGAAGTTGCCGTCGACTCCTTCCTGAACACCCTCCGGCAGGCACTCAGGCGCGGCGAACGGATCGAGTTGCGCGGTTTCGGTGTTTTTGTCGTCAAGCCACGAAAAAGCGGTATCGGCAGAAACCCTCGTACCGGAGCAGAAGTCCCGATCCCGCCGGGAAAAACGGTTCGCTTCAAGCCCGGAAAAGAGATCCGATTCAGCCGATAAGTCATCCCTTCCGTGAATTCCCCTCCTTCTGTTTTCTCCGAGACCAGGCCCCGCGTTCCCGATACCGAACGGGAGCCGCGCGACCCGCCCGCATCCTTTCGTCTGGCAGCTATCCTGCTGGCGGCAACATTTCTGACCACTTTGATCGCGGGGTTCCTTTTCTTTGCTGGTTTCGTTGCGGCTTCCCCCGGCGGCCCGCTTCCCTTGCCCGGCGTTCTCGAAGATCCGCTGGTGTTGCTGCAGGGGCTGCCCTTCTCGCTGGCGCTGCTGGCGATTCTTCTGGCTCACGAAATGGGACACTATCTGGCCTGCCGTGTGTATGGGATTCGATGCACGCTTCCCTACCTGATCCCCGCGCCACCCATTCTGCCGGTCCCCGGGCTGGGAGTCGTCCCTCTCAATCCCTTCGGCACCTTTGGAGCCGTTATCCGGATCCGTACGCCCTTCCTTTCCTGCCGGCAGATTTTTGATGTCGGTATTGCCGGACCTCTGGCCGGTTTTGCGGTCATAGTCCCGACTCTCGCCCTGGGTGTGTCTCTCTCCACGGAGTTTCATTGGCCGGAGAACGAGGCCGGGCTACTCCAGTTCGGAGAGCCGCTCCTTTTCAAGATGGCGGTACGCGCCTTTTTTGATGGTGATCCCGCCACTATTAACCTCCATCCCATCGGTTGGGCCGCCTGGTTCGGACTTCTGGCCACCAGCCTGAACCTGCTGCCCTTCGGCCAGCTTGACGGGGGACACATTGTCTTTGCGCTGGTGGGGAGGCGGCGGCATCGCTTCGTCTCGGCGGCGCTGCTGGTCTCACTCGTGGGTCTGAGTGTTCTCTCTCTGCCCACTGCAAGCTACCTTTTTTTCGCCCTGATCCTGGTCTTCCTGGGGCCGCACCACCCCCAGCCGAGGGCCCAGGAACCCCTGGATCGCAAGCGCTGGTGGATCGGCCTCGTAGGACTTGTCGTGTTTGTCGTGTGCTTTATTCCGGTCCCGGTGAGTCTGGTAGAATAGGTGTGGGGTCGAATCAGGGCCCCAGACGGAGGCCGGGGGAACGACCGAAACGGTTTGCTCTCCCCTCCCGCCGCTCCCGCGGCGGGCTCTGACCGGGCTCCACTCAGCCCCCGATATGGGACATCTCTACCTTCGCGGCCTCGGAGGGACGTGAGGCTCTCAGTTCCGAATACCGGTCGCTGCGTGACTCCCAGATCCGGCCCACCAACTCCTGCAGCTCTTCGTCCCCGGCTCCGTTGCGCAATGGGCCTCTCAAGTCATAGCCCTGGGAAGCGAACAGGCACGTGTAGAGCTTCCCCTCGGGTGAGAGCCGCGCCCTGGTGCACTCGCCGCAGAAAGGCTCGGAAACGGAGGAAATGATTCCGATCTCTCCCTGACCGTCCCGATAGCGCCAGCGCCGCGCCACCTCACCGGGGTAAAGCGGTTTCAGAGGTTGGAGGGGGTAGCGGGAGCCGATCAGGCCCAGTATCTCATCGGCCGGGATAACTTCGTCCGGCCGCCACTGATTCGTGTTGCCGACGTCCATGTATTCGATGAAGCGCAGGATGCATCCGCTGCCCCGGAAAAACGACACCAGGTCGAGAATGGCTCCCTCGTTGACGCCCCGTCGGACCACCGAGTTGATTTTCACCGGCTTTAGCCCGACCCGTTGCGCCGCACGAATGCCCTTCAACACGTCTTCCACCCGAGCTTCCACGCCACCAATGGCCGCGAACTCCCTTTGATCCAGTGAGTCCAGACTCACGGTGACCCGGTGCAACCCCGACTCTTTGAGCCCTCGCGCATATCGCTGCAGGTGCAGACCGTTGGTCGTGAGGGTGAGATCTTTCAAGCCCGGGACTGAGGATAAGCTGGACACCAGACGATCCAGCTCTTTTCTCAAGAGTGGCTCCCCGCCGGTGATCCGGACTTTCTCCACACCGAGGCCCGCAAACACCCTCACAATGCGGGTGATTTCCTCATAGGTCAGAAGTTCTCTTCTCTCCAGAAAGGTGTAATCAGGACCGAAGAACTCCCTGGGCATACAGTAAGAGCAACGCATATTGCATCGATCGGTCACCGAAACCCGGAGGTCGCGCAAGGGTCGATTGAGGAGATCTCTCGGCATTGCGGTCCTATTTTAGCAGTCCGTGAGAGTCCAGACGCGCTTGTTGTCACGCGCGCTTCTGTTGTCGCAGTCATCGCTGACAGTAGCGCGCACGGAGTAAGCGCGTCCTTGCCGGTCCAGACGCGCTTGTTGCACGCGCGCTACTGTGGGGCCTGTTCCAGGACTGCACGGTACACCTGCAGCGTACGCTCTGCCATTCGCATCGCCGTCAGGTCGCGATGCACCCGGCGGTGCCCCTCCCTGGCCAGGGTCTGCCGCAGCTCCGGATCACGCAGCAGCCCGAACAGGGTGTCGGCCAGCCGGGACGCGTCGCCGGGCCTGAAAAGGACGCCCCCGCCCTCCTCCAGGAGTTCCGGGAAAGCACCCTGGTCGGGCTCTACGACCGGAACACCGCTGGCCAGCGCCTCCAGTACGTAAAGGCCCTTCGGCTCTTCGTGAACGGCCGGTACACAAAACAGGTCGAGACTGCGCAGGAACTCCCGTTTCTCCGAATGATCCAGAACGCCGTGGTATTGAAACGCCGACGCGAGACCCGCTCCCGTCAGCTCTGCCCGAAGACCGTCGAAGAAGAGTCGGTGCTCCGCCCCCAGCCAGCCCGCCGCATGTAGTTCCAGGCGTTCCATTCCATCCATTCGCTTGAGCTTGATGAAGCTCTCCACCAGCACACCCAGACCCTTCTCCGGGCACACCCTCGCCAGATAGCCCAGACGGAGCGTTTTCCCCGGTTCACGGAATCGGAAGTTCACCGGATAGGCGTCTGTGTTGAGACCCAGTGGTACGAGGTGAATCTTGGCAGCGGGAATATCAAGCATGCTCGCCATCTTCTCGCCATAGAAGCGATTGAAGACGATAAAACCGTCCAGTGCGGGGACGATTCGTTTGATCTGCTCGAGCACTCGTGCTCGATAGGGCTCTTGCAGTTGTTTCAGAAATAAGTCATCCCCCTGGAGGGTAGCCACCACCGGAACGCCCAGCCTGGCCTTGATCTCGGCAACGACGCCGGAGATCAGCAGGTTGGTGAGGTTCACCAGGTGGGGCCGATGGGACCGCTCGAGAAAACCGGTGAGGCGTTTCACCTCGTCGGACTGCAGACCCCCGCTTCCCTCCAGCATGGAAAGGGTCAGGTCTCCAAGTAATCGGGGTTCGGTCGGAATGTTGCCGGCCGCTACCCTTTTCAATAGTGCGGGGTGATCGAGGTATCTCCTGAGCGGGCGTGGCAAGCGGCGGAAAATTGCGGAAGTGTGCTGCAAGAACACATTGATTCCACCGAAAAAGACCTGATCCAGGCTCACATCCTCCTCGTCCACCCTGAGGGGCGTATAGGTTGGAATCAGGACGGCGTCGCAGCCCTTTCTCTGCAGGGCGGCGACCAGTGCATTGTCGCGAAGGCAGCTGCCGCAGATCATCCCCGCCGCACCGGCACCGATGTATGCGATTCTCAGCCTGTCTGTGTCCATCACCATTTTCTCAAACCAGCTCGCCGATTTCGGGGCCGACCGCCTTGACCAGGTCCACTATTATCTGGGCCGTCAAGCCCCAGATCACTTCGTCCCTGTACTCGAAAAAGTGCACGGGGACCCGTTCTCCCAGGCGCTCCCAGATCTCGGTCCTGGGCCCGGTCTCCACGAAAAAACGCAAGGGCACCCAGAGAACGCGTGCGACTTCGGCTGGACTGGGAGTGATGTCGGGGGAACCGATTATGAAGCCGGCAAACGGCGTCACCCTGACACGGGTCACCGCCAGGTAGTCATTGAGCCGGCCGGCGATCTCGATGCTCTCCGAGCGGATTCCCAACTCCTCGAAAGTCTCGCGCAGTGCTGTCTGTTCCAGGCTGCGGTCGCTTTTCTGGCGCTGACCTCCGGGAAATGAAACCTCGCCCTTGTGGGTGGGAACGGAGTTGGTACGTCGGGTGAGGAGGAGGCTGGGTCCGCCTTGACGCCCGGCAATCCCTATCAGAACTGCCGCCCGTGCCCGGTACTCGGCCTCGAAAGGAAGGCCGGGGGAGGCCGCGAACTTCCGAATAACGATCTCTCTGAGCCTTCCAGACAGCCCGGGGCTGTCTTTCGTGCGCCTTTGATTTCCCATTCTACTCTTGAGGTTTCAGTGGTTATCCACCTTGAACCTTGAACTTGCAACTTTCAACTGTATCCCTTCTGATTAGGGGGCCGCCTGGTCTATCGGCCGGTCAGAAGCTTTTCCCCTGCATTAAAAATCGACATGCCCTCGAGGGGCCCGGAAGGAGGATTCGAATGCGAAACCAACTGCAAATCTCCGCTCTCAATTACTGTGTTCTGCTGGTCGCCCTGTCAACCATCGCCCCGGGGTCAGGATGCCCGTAACCTTACGGACTACGACTGGGACGTGAAAGGAGTCGACTTCGCCAATTTTCAGGGGTCGGTAGTACTCTCTGGCACGGAGCAGTTTGCCGCTATCGTGATTCTGGTTCGCCCCGATCAGTTTGCCACTCTACCCGTGGGCAAGCAGATGGCCGCGGTGCCCGACTTGAATGGGGTTCAGTGAACCGAATCCTGGAGGCGATGGCTCTAAGCACTTGGAGGAGCTTCCGGAATGAAAGCAAAGATTGTTCTCTGCACGATCGTGACCGTCTTTCTGCCGCTTACAATGGCGGTAGCCAGAAGTCAGACCGCCCCATCCGACACGCAAGAAATCTCCGACCCGGCAACCGTTCGAACGGTCCAGCGGGCCTTGCGAGAGAGGGGCTTCTACGGAGGCCCCATTGACGGGACAATGTCGGAGCTGACACGAAAATCTCTCCTGGAGTTCCAGGGGAAAGAGGGTTTGAATGCCACGGGGATGGTGGATCGATCCACCCTTGCGGCACTGGGCATAATCGAGAACCACAAGAACCCGGTAGCCAGGACGGGGGAGGATGCCCTGAAGACGGCCCAGACCGCCGGTCAGGCGACCGTTGCGGGCACCACCGCAGCCGGTAAGAGCACGGCCCGGGGTCTTGTCGTGGCAGGAGAAAGTACGGCCACAGGTCTCGAGACTGCGGGCAAGGGAGTTACACAAGGCGGAGAAGCTGCGCTCGGGGCCGCGGAAAAGGTGGGCAAAACCACCAGTCAAGGTGCCACCAGGCTGGGCAGGACTACAGCCGAGGGCGCCCGAAAGGCCGGTGAAGGCGTGACCGATTTTCTGGGCGTGGGACAGTCGGACGGCAAGATCCGCAAGCAGATCATGAGGCAACTGGTCGGTGATTCCCACCTCAGCGACGTTCAGGTTCATGTTCTTGTGGAGGGAGGTGTCGTGACGCTGACCTTTGGTGACAGCTCATCCCAGGACCAGGACCGTGCCGCCGCCATTGCCCGGGCTGTCCGAGGGGTCAAGGACGTGCAGGTTCGTTAGCGACCCGACCTGGCCCCTGAGGGGCCTCGTTCACTAGCAGCCCGTGGTGAAAGTCCCGCGGGCCGCGTTGCGGGCGCCGTGGGTCCAGATGCAAGGCGAACCGACGCAGTCCATGCCAAAGCATCGGCGAGGAGGGGCAACGCGGCAGATGGGTCTGCGCCGCCCGCAACCCCAAGGGCGCCAGGGGTTTGCGCCCGCTGGCGGCGTTTCTCGTCGTCTCCGATGACCAGCATCGGTTTCCTCCTCGTGCCTTGCCAGCGAACGCAGATCCCTGGCGCGCGACCCGCGGAACTTTTACCACGGACTGCTAGCGCAGTGCCTCTTCTAAAAGCGTAGCGGCGTCGGTTCGCTCATCCCGATACTTGACGATCAGGGCGCAGTTTACGGAGATACCGTGGCTCGCCGAAAACTTCCCGCTTACCGACCGGCTGCCCGGAACCACCACCCCGCCGGGAGGTATGAGGAGAGGGCTGGTACCCGACCGTCGGTAGGTTTTTTCCCTGACGAGATCAATGACCGGAGTGGAACCGGTGAGAATGGTTCCCGCTCCTATCACCGCCCGCTCCGACACGATGGTCCCTTCGTACACTCCACAGTTTCCCCCGACCAGAACTTCATCCTCGATGATCACCGGCATGGCTCCCACCGGCTCCAGCACCCCCCCGATCTGGGCACCCGCGCTCAGATGCACCCGTTTCCCCACCTGCGCGCACGAGCCCACCAGAGCATGCGAGTCGATCATTGACCCTTCGTCCACCCAGGCGCCCACATTGATATAGGCGGGCGGCATGATGACCACGCCGGGGGCAACATAGGACCCGTCCCGAATCGATGAACCACCCGGTACCTGGCGGACTCCGTCGGAAAGGCGGAGCTTCTTGAGCGGGAACGTGGATTTGTCAAAAAAGCGAAATTCCGAGTCGATCGAGTAGTCTGCCAGGACACCTCCCCGAAACCCGAGCAACACCCCCTTCTTGACCCAGTCGTTGACCTTCCACCCGGATTCTGTTTTCTCGGCGGCACGGATGGTACCCGAGTTCAGAAGGGACTTGAACCGTTCGAAGAGCGCGTGCCCGGCGCTTTCGAATTCCCCACCAGCGGCCTCATACAATTCTTCAATTCCCTGCCGCACTGCTCTTACAGTGTCCATTCTCAGATCTTCTTCAGCCAAACAGGTCCTCGAGCACATCATTAAAGGTGAAGAAACCCTTCCTTCCCTGGATCCACTGGGCGGCCAGAAGGGCGCCCAGGGCAAAGCCAGTTCGGTCTCGCGCCGTGTGGCGCAGCTCAATCGTGTCAGGGCCGGAGTCGAAGAAAACGGCGTGGGTTCCCGGTATCTCTCCGCCCCTCGAAGAAGCCACCTGCAACTGATGCGGCGCCATGGCACCGGGTGACGCATCCGACACGATCTCACTCTTACGTCGCACCTGCTCCAACAGGACTTCGGCTAGAGCCAGGGCCGTTCCGCTGGGACTGTCGACCTTGCCCCGATGGTGACTCTCGTGAATCAAGACATCATAGTCCGGAAGTTGGTCGAAGAGCCCTCCGGCCGCATGCACGACCCTCAAAAAAGCGCTCACACCGAGGGAAAAGTTGGGGGCGTAGACCACCGCCATCCCGGAGGAAAGAACCTGACTCCTGATTTCCTCCAATCGCTCGTACCAGCCTGTTGTCCCCACGACGAGGGGCGCCCCGATACCGGCCAGCGTGCGCACGTGGGCCATGACGGCTCCGGGGTGTGAGAAATCGATATAGACATCGACGTCTTCATCCAGGGCATCATTTGTGAGGGGCTGGCTTCGATCGAAGGCAGCAGCGACCCTGTGCCCCTGCTCAGGCGCGAGACGGGAGATCTCCCGCCCCATCCGGCCGGTTCCGATCAGTCCGAGGTTGAGTCCCATTGGCTTCAAACTCGCCGGCAGTTCGCTAGCAGCCCGTGGTGAAAATCGCACGGGCTGCTAGGCAAACTCGACCTGATTCAACAACCCGTAGGCTTCCATCGCTTCCACGAGCCTTTTTTTGTTCGGGTCGGACATAGGCGTCAAGGGAAGACGCAGATCCCCGACGTCCCGGCCCAGGACATTGAGGGCCGTCTTGACCGGAATCGGATTGGTCTCGTAGAACATGGCCTGGCACAGCGGGAAGAGTTTTCGGTGGGCCTCGCGCAGTTTCGGCAGATTCGACTCCCGATAGGCCTCGTACAGGGCCCTTAAATCTCGAGGGACCAGATTACCCACGACGGACACGACTCCCACGCCTCCTACGCTTAGAATCGGGAGAAAAAGGGAGTCATCACCGGAAAACACGCTCACACGGTCACCACAACGGTCCACGATTTCGGAAACCTGATTCAGATCTCCGCTGGCTTCCTTGATGGCCATGATCGTGTCAATCCGACTCAGTCTCTCCGCCGTCGCGGGCTGGAGATTGACGCCGGTTCTGGCAGGGACGTTGTAAACCATGAGCGGAAGGTCGACGGCCAGGGCGATCGCCTCGAAATGCCGGAAAAGACCCTCCTGCGTAGGCTTATTGTAATACGGCGTGATGACCAGAGCCATGTCGGCACCCAGATCGCGCGCCTTCCGGGTCGCTTCGATAGTGGCAGCGGTGCCGTAGGTCCCGGTGCCGGCCACGACCGTGGCCTTGCCCCTGGCCTCCTCAATCACGATCTCGAAAATGCGACAACTTTCGTCCCGGGAAAGAGTCGGAGACTCTCCGGTCGTACCGCAGGCAACCAGGCCCAGACTTCCGTTGTCGACCTGGAAGCAAACCAGCTCCCGAAGCCTTTCCTCATTCACTCTTCCATTACGGAAGGGCGTGACCAGAGCAGTAAACGGACCTTCCAACCTCATGGCTTCTCCCTGAACAAGGTTATGCGGGATCCGTCCCGGTCTCAAGCGTTTCCGGGTGATTTCAGAAATGTACCTTCCTTGATTTCCCGGAACGCCCGCTGCAACTCCTGCTGCGTATTCATCACGATGGGTCCGTACCAGGCCACGGGCTCCTCCAGCGGCTTACCTGAAACCAGCAGGAACCGAATCCCCTCCTCCCCGGCTTGAATCGAGACTTCATCACCCCGGTCGAAGAGCACGAGCGAGCGGTTGTCGACCTCCTTCGGGGGGTCTGTATCCGCCCAGCCCAGCCCCTCGGTCGGAACCGCCAGTGGGGCGGATGCGTCGCAGAATTCTCCACTTCCAGCGAAGACGTACGCGAAGGCGTGGCGAGTGGTTGCGACCGGGAGGGTCTTGCGCTGGCCCGGCGGCATCGAGATGTCGAGGTAAATCGGGTCCGCTGCGATCCCGTCTACGGGGCCGCTCGTTCCCCAGAAGCTACCACAGACCACGCGAACCCGAGTGCCGTCATCATCGATGATCTCGGGGATGTCACACGCCTGCACTTCCTGGTACCGTGGCGCGGTCATTTCCAGCGCCGAAGGGAGGTTCGCCCACAGTTGGAAACCGTGCATTCTGCCCGATTTGTCTCCCCTGGGCATCTCCTGATGAACGATCCCGCTCCCGGCCGTCATCCATTGGATGTCGCCGGCCGCGATAGCGCCGCTGTTACCGAGGCTGTCGCCGTGCTCCACGGTTCCCGCCAGAACGTAGGTAATGGTTTCGATGCCTCGATGCGGGTGCCAGGGAAAGCCGGCCAGGTAATCCTCCGGCTTTTCATTGCGAAAGTCGTCAAGCAGCAGGAACGGATCGAAGTCGGAGGTGTTTCCGAACCCGAACGCGCGGCGCAGATGAACGCCTGCGCCTTCGAGAGTGGGCCTGGCTTTGACCAGACGCTTGACAGGTCGAATGGACATTCGGGGCTCCAGTGCTTCGTTCTGAAAATAACGCAGCACTGAAAGTGTGCCGAATCATCGTCTGCGCTTCAAGACCATCACATCCGCAAAGCTCTGCAGCTCCGAGAGCTCGCGTTCCTCCACCTGCCGAGCTCCGGAACCCGTGAGATAGTCATAGGTGAGCTTTTCTCCATGTTTGGAGACACTCACCGGCTGCAGACCGGCGGTTTCGCAGTAGACTCCGAGAACCCGAAGACTCTCACCAATGGAACCCGGCGGCGGCCGGCCGGCTTGATCCTCCCGGCGCTGGGACTCGCCTTCTGCGACCAGGCGATCGATGTCATCCGAACGATAGACCCTCTCGACCGGCTCTGGTTCTTGTTTCGCAGCCACCTCGGACTCGCTCTTCCAGAACTTCCAGGAACGCTTCAGAGGAGGGGGCGCGGAGGAAGATTCCGAAGAAGCAGACGGCTGCACGTTTCCACGAACGACACACCTCTCCCCGTCAAGCTCCAGATCGAAGTCGAACAGACCGATCGTTTCGAGGTCCTGGCCGATTACTCGCAAGGTTTTGTCATCGAGCCTCACTTTGATCTCCTTCTGGAAGAATCTCGCCGAATTCTGAATGAGGATCAGGACTGGGCCTAAAACAGCCCGCGACAAAAGTTCCACGGGTCGGTAGAGATTAGAACACCCCGACGCCCCGGATGGGGGTGCCTGCGATCACTTAGCCGTCCCAGGCGAGAATCTCCCGGATTGGGGCCCGCGATAGGACTTGCCGGTGTGCTCAGGTTGGAGTATAGATAATCTCAAGTCCAATCTGATCGGGAGGCTTTCAATGAAAAAGGATGAACTGGATCGTCGTGACTTCGTCAAAACCGGGACCGTAGCGGCAGTGGCTGCCGGGATGGTCTCCGGGTGCTCGTCCGCGCCGGAAGAGCCGGCCGCTCCCACGGCTTCCCGCTACCAGGCGGAGGTCCCGGACACCCTGGACCTGGCCGCTCGCGGTGCCCTGGCTTTGCAGTCTCTAACCAACGCGGCCGACCCGAAGTTCTTTTACGAGACCTGCGTGGGAATGCACCTGGACCACCAGCCTCCGTATATGAGCTGGCGAACCAGCGGCACCTGCCAGCAAAAGCCGATTCACGCCCTTCCCGGTCTGCGTCTCATGAGCGGGAGCACGGTCAATGCCGAAATGGATGCCAAAATGATGGAATCGGTCATCGGAACCATTGAAGACGACGGGCTGTGGTGGTGGCCTGTCGAGAATCGGCCCTGGCGGGATGTCTTCGGGGTTGATCAGTCCTGGCCCGTGGCTCAGGCGCGATTGATGGTGGCCCTTCTGGAGTGGCACAAGTACGACGGCGACAACAAATGGCTGGAACTGGTAGGGCGCATGTCCGACGGCCTGGTACTACACCGGCTTCACCCGCTCGGGACAGTGGAAAGAGCACGTCAACCCCCACACGGGAAGCCACGAGCAACGCATCGTTGAGGAGCCGGATAACCGTCATTTCTTTGACATCGGCCTTCCCCTGCGGGCCTTCTCACGCTGGTACGCGCTCAGTGGCGACAAGAAGGCTCTGGACATGGCTCAACGACTGGCTGCCTACATGCTCAAACCCACCATGTGGACGGGCCAGGGTGAGGAGATGTCGGCGGCCGAGGAGCACGGCCGCTGGAACGGCCATTTTCACACTCACACGATGGGGCTGATCGGACTCCTCGAGTACGCCATCGTCACCAACGACGCCCGGGCCAGGCGAATTGCCGCGGAAGCCTACCAGCAGGGCCGCAGCATCGGGATTTCGCGCATCGGCTTCTTTCCGGCCCAGATCAGATCTCCCGGGCGGCGGTCCGGCGGGGACACGGGTCCGAATGGAGAGACGCCCCAGACTGCCGAAACCTGTGCTACGGCAGACATGATCGCCCTGGCGATACGGCTCAGCGAGGCCGGGATCGGAGACTACTGGGATCACGTCGACCAGTACGTACGCAACCACCTGGTCGAGTGCCAGTTGCTGAGACGTGATCTGCTGGAGGAGATCATCGCGACCGCTCCCACCCATGAAGTCGACCCCTCCATCGAGAGTGCCGAAAACGTGCTGGAGAGAAATATCGGTGCCTTCGTCTCGGGCAGTGATCCGGCCTGGTTGTATGCCTGGTACTCGATGTGCTGCCAGGGTAACGGCAGCCTGGCGCTCTACCAGGCCTGGAAAGCGATCATGGATCACTCCGACGGCGTGGTCCAGGTCAATCTGCTCTTGAACCGGGCTTCCCCGTGGCTGGACGTGGACAGCTATCTGCCCTACGAGGGCAAGGTCGTGCTCAAGAACAAGACGGCCCGAAAAGCCCAGGTACGCATCCCTTCGTGGGTGGACAAGAGGGCGGTTCGCTGCCATGTCAACGACCGGGAGGCGTCCCCCCACTGGCTGAGCAACTACTTGATCCTGGAGGGCCTTCGCCCCTCGGATGTGGTGCGGGTGGAGTTTCCAGTCGTAGAGTCGACAGAAACGTTCACCCTGCCCAGTTATGAGCGGCAGTGCACCTGCGACTTCAGGGGCAACACGCTGGTGGATATCTCTCCGCGCCGGGACGGACCGGACCTGGTCAAAATGGCGTCGGATGACGGCGGACTATTCGAGGTCAGGAAGGGATATCCGATCTACCTTCGCGACCACTTGAAGGCCGACAAGGCCCCCCTGAAGACGGTCGAGCGCTTTGTGGCTTCGAAGTTGGTCTAGCCCGGGGGCTTTGCGAATCCTGCCTACCCGGGGAGCAGGGCCGGGATCAAGACTACGCCCCGGGTGGCGGGGGCCGCCACCCGGGAATCGTGTATTAGAAGCCTCTAAGGCAAAGATGGTGCCGGAGGCGGGATTCGAACCCGCACACTCGCAAGAGCGCCACCCCCTCAAGATGGTGTGTCTACCAGATTCCACCACTCCGGCACGATTGGGGCTAGTTGCCCCCTGTAGGACTCTTGCCGGGCTCCCCGGAACCCTCCTCAGCCGGGGGCGCCCCGGGTTCGGACGCAACCGGCTCTTCGGCTGTTTCGCCCCCAGTCTCCTGGCCCGTTGAATCCGGGGCCGTCTCGGCCGGAGCTGTCGAAGTGGCAGCACCCTCCATCACGCTCGATTCCCCCCGCTGGGCCCAGCCGGCCAGGATCAAACAGGTCACCATGAACAGGGCTGCACTGACGGCCGTCAGCTTGGTAAGCAAAGTCGTAGCCGAGCGGGTCCCAAAGGCGGTCTGGCTCCCGGCACCACCAAAGGTCGAGGCCAGGTCTCCCGCTTTCCCGGACTGCAGCAACACCACCAGGATCAGGAAACCACAAACCAGGATATGTAAGGCGATGATCAGAATCATGTTTGGTCTTCCCGGCCTTTCTGTATCAAAGGTTGAGTAGCAGCCCGCGCTGAAAATTCCTCGGACCGCTAGGACTCGAAATTGGCAATCCCTAGAAAACTCTCTGCATCCAGGCTGGCTCCACCCACCAGCGCTCCGTCGATGTCCGGCTGCGCCATCAGTTCGGCGGCATTGTCGGACTTCACACTTCCGCCATAAAGGATCCGTAAGCGGCTGGAGAGTTGCGAAGAGTACTCGCTGTTGAACCAGCCGCGAATCCAGGCGTGGACCTCCTGGGCCGTTTCCGGAGTTGCTGTGAGCCCCGTCCCGATGGCCCAGACCGGCTCGTAAGCGACGATGATACGGGATACCCCGGAGGCTGTCAAACCTTCCAGACAGCCCGCTAAGTCCCTCAAAATGATCTCTTTAGCCTGACCCGACTGGCGTTCGTCGCGGCTCTCCCCGGTACACAGGATGGGGGCCAGGTCTGTCTCCAGGCAGCGCCGGAGCCGTCGATTGACCGTCTCAGCGGTCTCTCCGAAGAACTGCCGTCGCTCGGAGTGTCCAACCAGGGCATATCTGCAACCGGCGTCCAGCAGCTGCTCGGCCGCGATCTCCCCGGTCCAGGCTCCCGGGGGTGCCCAGTGAACGTTTTGTCCCGCCATCCCGATCGGGCAGCCAGCCAGTTCCTCCGCCACGGCGGCCAGCGCCGTAAAGGGCGGAGCCACCAGCATGTCGACGGTCGAAACCCGACCCTTCCGCACTGCACGGGCCAGGAGTCTTGCCTCGGCGAGGGTCTTGAAGCACTTCCAGTTTCCGGCAATCAGCGGCTTTCTCGGCATGGGATTCCCTAGTCTGATCCGGTCTCTTCCCCTCGATCCGTCAGCGCCTCAACCCCCGGCAGAGGCTTTCCCGAGAGCAGCGCCAGAAAAGCCCCTCCACCGGTGGAAACATGGCTGATCGAGGTACCGACCCCGGCCATTCGCAGGGCCGCAGCCGAATCGCCGCCGCCGACTACGGACATGGCCGCAGCCGCAGCCACTGCCCGGGCAATCTCCAGGGTTCCGGAAGCACAGCTCTCGATCTCAAAGACCCCCATTGGACCGTTCCAGACGATCGTCCGCGCAGTGCCGATCGCCCTCTTGAATTCTGCAATTGTCCCGGGGCCGATGTCGAGAGCCATTTTTGCAGCGGGAATCTCGGCCGTCCGGCAGGATTCTACCTGAACGTCAGGCGCAAGGGCGGATCCCACCATATGGTCGACCGGCAACAGGACCTCCACACCCCGGCAGGAGGCCTCTTCCAGAAGCCGTTGGGCCACGTCCAGCTTGTCCTCCTCCACCAGGGAGGTGCCGCAGCCGATGCCCCGGGCCCGCAGAAAGGTGTAGGCCATACCACCTCCGATGATCAGCGTGGTCGTGAGCGGTAAAAGAGATTCGATGACTCCGATCTTGTCCGAGACCTTGGCTCCTCCCAGAATGGTCACAACCGGTGGCTCCGGGTTGTCCAACACCCCGTACAGGTACTTCAACTCCCTCTCCATCAGCAAGCCGGCGGCCCCACCGTCCAGGATCCGCGGCACCCCGACGGTCGAGGCGTGGGCTCGGTGGGCGGTTCCAAAGGCGTCATTCACGTACAGGTCCGCCAGGCGGGCCAGGTGACCCGCAAAATCGGCGTCATTCGCTTTTTCGCCGTCGTGAAAGCGGAGATTCTCCAGCATCAGAAGTTCTCCGGCACGCATGCCGGCCACCCGGGTCTCCACGTCCTCCCACACACAGGAGCCGGCCAGATCGACAGGCCTACCGAGCAGCGTCGCCAGCCCCCTCGCCACCGGCGCGAGTGAGAGATGGTCTCTCCTCCGACCACCAGGCCTTCCCAGGTGCGAGGCCAGAACCAGACGAGCCCCTTTGTGCAGGGCCAGTCTGATGGAAGGAAGGGCTGCGGTGATCCGCGAGTCGTCCGCTACCTCGGCCCCACTGAGAGGGACGTTGAAGTCAACTCTCAGAAAAACTCTCGCCCCGGCCGGCTCCAGGTCCGAGATGGAAAGCTTCCCGGGACGACGCACGCCAGCAGTCCAGCCTCAGCCAACCACCGGTTCGCCTAGCTTTTGCGAGACCAGCTCCGTCAGGTCGAGGACTCGGTTGGAATACCCCCACTCATTGTCGTACCAGGCCAGCACCTTGACCATGTCTTCACCCAGCGTTCGGACAAATGGTCCATCCACCGTGGCTGAGTGAGAGTCACCGCTGAAGTCGCAGGAGACCAGCTCCTCCTCCGTGTAGTGCAGGATTCCATTCATGGGACCCTCAGAGGCGAGGCGAAAAGCCTGCTTCACAGCATCCACGTCGACACTGGTTTCCAGAGTTGCCGTGAGATCCACCAGGGAAACCGTGGCCGTGGGCACCCGTATAGAAATGCCGTCGAGACGGCCTTCCATGGCCGGGAGAACCAGCGCCACGGCCGCGGCGGCTCCGGTGGTGGTTGGAATCATGGAGAGCGCCGCTGCTCGCGCCCTTCTCAGGTCTTTGTGGGGTAGATCCAGAATGCGCTGGCCATTCGTGTAACTGTGAATCGTTGTCATCAGACCCTTTCGGATCCCGAAAGCATCGTGCAGAACTTTCGCGACCGGGGCCAGACAATTGGTGGTGCAGCTGGCATTTGAAATGATCTGGTGCCGACTCGCATCGTAGGCTTCCTCATTCACACCCAGAGCCAGGGTCACATCGGGGTCTTTGGCGGGAGCGGTGATAACAACCTTCTGGACAGCCCCGCGCAGGTGCTTACTGGCGGCTTCGCGGGCCCGGAACAGGCCGGTTGCCTCGACGACGATGTCGGCGCCCACCGATTCCCAGGGAATATTCCCGGGATCGCGCTCTGAGAACACTCTCAAGCCCGAACTACCAACCCGGATGGAGTTCCCATCATGGCGTACGTCCTGCCCGAGACGTCCGTAAACGGAATCGTACTTGAGCAGGTGAGCCAGCGTTGCCGGATCGGTCAGGTCATTGACCGCTACAAACTCCAGATCCGACCCTTTCTTGAGTGAGGCTCGAAAGACGTTTCTCCCGATTCTCCCAAACCCGTTGATTGCTACCCGAGTGGCCAATTGACTCCTCCCTGTTCGGACCCGGCGCGAGCACCGTCAGACGCGTGAAAACAAGAACCCAAACAGGATAACCGACGCCGAAGATTTGTTCTACGTCTCGACAATATGGAAGGCCGTGAAACTTGAATCAGAGCCCCGGCGGAAGTGGGGGATCGGACCGAAACAGGCCGCCACGTTTTCTCCCGGCCGCTCCCGCGGCCGGCTCTGATCACGTCCCACGGGCGGTTAGAGGTAGGGACTCCGTCCGCCTGCCTGCGTCTGAAAACGGCGGTGACCCCACAGCCAGTACGCCGGGAATTCCCGGATCACTTCCTCGATCCGGTCGTTGATCAGAGTGGTCAAACGTAGAATTTCTCCCTCAGCTTCAGCCTCCTGCCGGGCTCTCAACGGGGGATAAAAACGAATCCGGAAAAAACCGGGCCGGGCCCGCGGACACAGAAAACCCAGCACGACAGGAGCTCCGGTTCGGAGAGCCAGGGCCGCCACGCTTGAGCTGGTCGCGGCAGGACGGCCGAAGAACGGCGCATAGATGCCCTCACGCTCCATCACGTTCTGATCGAGGAGAAAACCGACGTCCCCTCCCCCTCTGATGAGCGACATCACCTTCCGGATCGACTGGCGTTTGTCCAGGACCCCGTTGCCGAACTTGCAGCGAATCCTGCGGCTCCATCGGTCCAGCCACGGATTGTCGAGACGTCGAACCAGGAAGCTGAGGGGGTAACCTCCGGCGGCATGGGCGGCAGGCAGGAACTCCCAGGCACTGATGTGGGCGGTGACGAATAAAACGCCCGTTTCGGAATTCTTTGCCTTCAAGTAGTTGTCCAGACCACGGCCTTCCTCGTAGGGCGCGCGCCGGCGGACTTCGCCCCGCCGCATTGCCGGAATACGGGACAGTTCCACCGCCAGTTCTCCCAGATGCAGAAAGCTGTCCAACAGGACCCTGCGCCTCCAGCCAACCGATCGTTCCGGAAAGGCGATGCCCAGGTTGGTCATCCCGATGGCACGGTGCTTCGAATCGACCCTCCAGATCAGGGCGGCAATCCGGCGGCAGATGACGTACGCCAGCGCCCTCGGCGTCCATCTCAGCAGGGTGACCGAGAGGCGTACACCCAGATAGAGGACCCAATTCTTGACTTTCTTCATACCTTTGACGTGCCGGAACGCCAACCCTGATCCATTTTCAACCCATGACCCCTCTCAGCTGGCCGGCATAGGGTTCGGGAAGTCTCTGCGGTCTCCCCCGCTGGTCAGTCACGATGAGTTTGGTCGAGCCCCGCGCGAATCCTTTTTCCCCTTCGACGGCCAGTACTTGGTAGTGGAAGGACAGAAGGGAGTCGCGGAAATTTTCGAGCCTGGTCCTGACCATGAACTCCGTGTCGTAGGTCAGAGGCTTCTCGTAGCGGCAGGCAGCTTCGGCAACGGTCAGGAAGCACTGAGTCTGCTTCTCCATTTGTTGATAGTTCAGGCCGATGGCCCGGCAGAATTCCACACGGCCAACCTCGAAATAGGTGAAATAGTTTCCGTAGTAGACAACCCCCATCTGGTCGGTTTCAGCATACCGGACGCGCAATCGGGCGTCGTGTGTGTATGGCATGCCTCTTTTCTAGCCCACGGCATTGAATTGGGCAAGAGTGCCCTGTTCAAAGTTGAAGGCTGAAAGTTGAAAATTCCCAGAGGGGCGGAAATAGATCTTGTCTCAGGGGCCATGCTAAACTCCTGCCCTTGGCCGCGCCCGTAGCTCAGCCGGATAGAGCGCCGGTCTACGAAACCGGAGGCCACAGGTTCGAATCCTGTCGGGCGCGCCAGCTCGCGTCGGGTCCATTCCGGACACATGGTTTACGTTTTATTCCGGAGACATAGTTAACACTTTCTCCGGAGTGAACGGGTTTTCGATGGGCTCGAGCCCGCAGGTCTCGTGATCAAAGTATCCGAGGTCGTAGTGCATGAAGCTGACGAGCCAGATTCTGTCACTAACCTGTTTGACGCCGACCTTCTGGCCGGCTAACACAGTGCTTAGCCCGGATTATGCAAGAGATCTAAATTCAAGTGAGATGTGGGCCCAGACAAAAGGCCGTAGCTCTCTGATATGAAAGGGTTTAGAGAAACAAAGACCCTAAACAGGAGCTACGGCAATGTCAAAAACAGTCTGCCAGAATACCCTGCCATTTCATAGCCACAGAAACATCACGGCTCGTTTGGATGGGGGGAGCCTCACTTCCGACGCAGGATGGTTGTTGTTTGGATCGCTGGATCGTCAACATCGATTGTGCGAGGGCTTCAGTTCCTGTATTTCGGAAAGTCGAGACCAACGCTACATTCGTCATGACCTGTTGAAGTTGATCCGACAACGAGTCTTGCAGATCGTGGCCGGCTACGAAGACTGTAACGACGCCGATACGCTGCGCTCGGATCCGATGCTCAAGACAGTCTGTGATCAGTTGCCAGAGAGCGATCCCGATTTGGCCACCCAGCCGACTTTCTCCCGCCTGGAGAACTCCGTCACCAAGAAGGATCTGATGCGTCTGAGCCGGTGGCTGCTAGGCCGTTATGTGCGCTCCCTGAAGAAGAGACGTCCCAGCAAGATCATCCTGGATCTGGACAGTACCGACGACCACACTCACGGCCAACAGGAGTTCTCCTTCTACCACGGGTATTACCGAAACCACATTTTGCATCCTTTGCTGATCTTCGATGCCGACACGGGAGACCTGGTCTGTGCCGTGTTGAGACCTGGCAACAAGGGGGCTGCCTCTCACATCGTGCCCATTCTGAAGCGAGTCGTGGAGGCCATCCGACAAGCAGTGGGGACGGATGTCGAGATTGAGATTCGGGCCGACAGCGGCTTTGCCACGCCTCGGCTCTACGAGTTCTGTGAATGTGAAGAGAATAAACTCCAATATGTCATCGGGTTAAGCCGAAACCCTCGCCTGCAGCGAGTGGTCGAGCCCCTGCTGGATTCGACTCGGGAAAGGTTCCTTGAGCTGGAGGAAAAACAGCGTCAGTTTGACGAGTTTCTTTATCGAGCCCACAGCTGGGATCGATCCCGTCGCGTCATTGTCAAAGTGGAGGTCGATCAGCGTGGGATCAATCGTCGCTTTGTAGTTACCAACCGGGACGATCTCTGCTCCCAATCACTTTATGACCACTACACAAACCGAGGGCAGACCGAGAACTTCATCAAGGCCTTCAAGAATCATCTGAGCATGGACCGACTCAGCTGTCATCGATTCCTGGCCAATCAGTTTCGACTCCTCCTGCATGCACTGGCTTACCAGATGTTCGTTCGCCTGCGCGACTATCTTCACGGAACCCCCTGGCACAAGCTCGAAATCGAAACCTTACGTCGTCGGGTCCTCAAGATTGGGGCCCGGATCCGACAAACCACTCGACGCATCTGGGTCCATCTTTCCTCAGCCTTTCCCGAACAACCCCTCTTCCACCTCGTCTTGAGTCGCCTCAACTCCAGTTAGCTTTTCCCAGCTCCCCCGAAAAACCGCTTCCGACACTCATCCAGGCCCAGATCTGTCTGAAATTCACTCCCCAAACCACTCAGACGCCTCGCCAACCCATATTCTTCGCAAATCCGCCTGTCACACCTGCCCGCTTCCGAGTTGGGCCACTTCTCGAGTCGTTTTTCAACACCGAACTACGGTTCTTGCATAATCCGGGGTAGGTTGATCTTCCGGCGTTTGTAACAGATGCGGCCACAAGTGGTAACGGTGGCCGTCCAGTCATGGAACGGATAGTCGAGATCGCCCAGTCCCTTGTAGGGTCTGGTTGAACTTGTATAGAGATCGGCTGGGACCTTCATATTCAGGGCCTGATGGGGCTGCAGACCGAGGCTTTCACTGAAGCCCTGTTCAACCAGGTGGCCAACGTCTCAGGGTTGTTTACGGGCCTCGCGTTTTTTTACCCTGAGCAGAGCCAGGGAGCCTCACCCCAGGGACCCCAACCGGCTGCCGAGATTACGATTCAGGTTTTCCTGCCCGGCGGCGAGTTGGCAGGCGAGAGCATGGTCGTACTCGCTCCCGGAGAGCGGATATCACCGCTCGTGGAGCAACTGGTGGGAGAGCTTGCGCTCGCCGGCGGATACGTGCGGATCTTCTCGACCGAGCGGATCATTGGTCAGAGGCTGTTTGGCGTGATCGGGCCTGGTGGAATTCAGCTCTTTTCGGCCGTGCCTCCCACCGTGGTTCGCTAGTCCGGCGCGTTCAGCTCCGCCGCCTGATCAACCCACGGGACGCTGCCTTCGTCCGAGACCGACCCTGTGTCAGTGGCCCGACCACTTCCCGGCCAGTACGTATTCGAGGATTCTCTCATCCGGTTTGAACGGCCTCAGATCGTCCAGGCCCAGAGACTTGACGGCAATCTGGATGAGCTCTCGATCCCCGATATCCGGAAAACGATCCTGCCGGCGCAGGTAGTGGCGGCCCGCCTCCAGCATGACTCTTAAGGGAACCAGGCCGACGATCTCCGAGCCCGTTACCCTCACACCGCGGGCCCGGGCCCGGCGCGAGACCTCGTCGAAGACGACGTGCACCGGCGTCACGTCGACATTCGTCAAATTCATCGACACCTGAGCGATGCCGTATTCCTCGATAAACCAGCCCATGCCCTTGACGCATTTCAGGGTGCCGGGGGTGTAAACCGGTTGGCCCTCTGCGTTGCGGACGATCTTGCCGGTCAAGGGGTTCCCTTCCCTCTGGATACGACCCTTTTCCCGCACGTCACCGGCGATCGCATCGGCACGCCGCAGAGAGGTCGTGTTCAGGTTGACGTTATAGGCCACCAGCACATCCCGGGCCCCCACGGCGGTCGCGCCCGATTTCGGATTAAACTCGGAAGGGCCGAAGTCCGGCTTCCATTCGGGCCGGGAGAGCTTTGCTTTCAAGCCTTCGTACTCCCCGGCACGCAGCACCGCCAGGTTACGCCGCTGCTCGGAAAAAGCGGCATTCTCGTAGCAATAGACGGCAAGTCCTATCTCTTCGCCCAGGCGCCGGGCCAGCCTCCGAGCATACCTGACCGTTTCGTCCATACTGACGCCGGAAACGGGAACCAGCGGACACACGTCCGTGGCCCCGAATCTGGGGTGCCGGCCATGATGAGCTCTCATGTCGATCAACTCGGTGGCCTTGCGCAGGCCGCGGAGTGCCGCCTCCACAACCTCGTCCGGTGTGCCCACGAAGGTCACAACCGTGCGGTTGGTGGCCCGGCCGGGGTCGACATCGAGCAGGCGGACACCTCCCACGGTTTCGATTTCAGCAGCGATCTGCTCGATCACGGCCAGGTCGTTCCCCTCGCTGAAGTTGGGCACACACTCGATCAACCGGGCCAACTCGCTAGCCTCGGCCCACGAACGGCATGCTTACGGGAAGAATGGTGCCCTCCAGCATGTTGATTTCCGGCGGAAGAGTCGCCATCAGAACAACGCTACGGGCCAGATCAGCCGGGTCCATGGTTCCCTCCCGCTGCGCCGTTTCCTCGCGGCCTTTCCACAGCGGCGTGGTCGTGTTTCCGGGATGAAGGATGGAGACCGCGATACCGTACTTGCGGGCATCCAGTGCCAGAGACCGGGTCAGTCCCTCCAGCCCGAACTTCGTGGTGGTATAGGCAGCCGAGTGGGGCCGCGGCACCTTGGCGGAAACACTGCCGATGTTGATGATACGACCGCAACGGCGAGGCTGCATCACTTGCAGGGCCTCGCGGCTGCACAGGAAGGCTCCCGTCAGGTTGACCGCGAGTACCTCCTGCCAGACCTGCAGGGACAGCCGATCGGTCCGCCCGGCCCCGCTGATCCCGGCGTTGTTGATGAGGATGTCCACCCGACCGAAGGCCTGTATCGCCTCCCGGAAGAGCCTCACGACGTCCCCTTCCCGCGTAACGTCGGTGGGCACGACCAGCGCCGTTGCACCCCTGCCCCGAACCTCCTCGGCTGTGATCTCCAACTCCTCGGACCTGCGCGCGGCGAGTACGCTCGTCGCACCCTCGTCCGCGAAGGCCGCCGCGATTCCTCTACCGATGCCCGAACTGGCGCCCGTGACTACCGCTACCTGATCGATGAGCCGATCCATATCCTCTCCCTGATTAAAGATTCTCTTGAAGTCCCACGGAGCACTTGTGCCACGCTCAATGTCATTGTAATTCGTGCAGGAGAGTACTGAGTACTCCCTTCTATAAATACGGTGCCGTTCTGGGATGGGTCTTGCGGGGTCAGGTCGTGGCCGGAGGAGGGGGGTGGTGCCGAGGCTCATTCATGGAACGGCCCCGGCCGGAGGATGACTCAGGGTCAGACCGCGCAGCGGCGCGAGACCCTCAGTGCGAGAAATGCGGGCCGTTAGGCTTCCGCAACCTGCAGTTCTTCCAGTTCGTTGAATCCCCGTGCGAGCTCCTTGTGGCAATCGCTCGACGTATCATCCGCGAATTCGAACCTGCCGCCCTTGGCTACAAAGCTGAACACGGTCCGGAGGGACGCTCTCAGGCTCTCTTGAACCTCATCGTACTCTTTGTCGCGTCTTCCCCATCCGTGACCATCCATGAGTTCTTCGACGAAAGGATCGACCCGGGAAGAGAACTCGGAATCAACGTCGACTTCGGGCAATGCCAGGTCGTCTTTGATCGAATGAATCTGGTCATAGAGCTTCCTGATTTCAAATACATCGCGGATCCCGGTCTGCACCCAGCCCACGGTACGCGTAATCAATACTTCCAGATCTCCCGAGGCTTCTACCCCGAATACCGTCGAACCCGACTCCGCCGAGATGAGTTCAACCGGGGCAGGCTGGATGCGCAGCAGTCCGGAGAATCCCTCCAGGGTCGTTTTCCACTCGGCTGAAGCGTCGGCCAGCTGATCGAGGCCTTCGATCGCCGTCGACTCTTCAAATGCGATCCGCAGGTTCGCCTTTGAAGTACTCGGTGCATCTGTCTGAATCCGGTTGAGGCCCTCTTCCAGACCGGCGAGGACTCTCTCCAACTCCCGAACCTCGCTCGAGCGGACCTGCAGCTGCTGCAGAATCAGACCCCGCTCCTCGACAGAGACTTCCAGGAGACCTCCAACAAAAGCCTCTGCCTCCGACCCAAAAGCAAGGCCCAGTCCAAGGTCGCGAGCGATCGTAGTCCGAACCTTGGAACCCGTCTCGGGATCAAAGGAAGCGCTGGCTCTCTTTATGTTCGCCAGGTTCGATTTCAAGAGATTCCGTTTCTCCAGGTCCGGGTCCAGGTTGTAGGCACCCGCCGCGGCCGCCGTTTCCTCAAGCACATTCGCAAGGTCTGTGCGCTCGAAAGCCGCCCTGGAATCGGTAATCAGCTGATTTAATTGATGAAGTCGCATAGATCCCACCCCCGTGGAAAATTTAATTGATTTGGTTTCACTTTTATTCCTTCACGAGCCGAACCTATTATGATCAGTCCATGCCCTTAGTTTTTGTGATTCTGGTCATGGTTCCCGGCCGAAACGGTGTCCCCCGGCTGGTGAACATCCTGTGGTGGATGTTTCACGGGGGGGATTGCGGGCGACCGCCCACGACTATCGTCGGGGGTTTTGGATGAAGGGAACCGGTCCCGCGCTTCGCTCGTCCGTCGCGGCAGTACTCTGGCTTTTCCTGTCCATGCAGATGGGCACGCTGTCGACACAGACCTTGCCGACCGGCGGCGGCAGTCCGATTTTCTTCGAGAGCAAACAGTTCCAGCGCTGGAACTGGCTCTTTCAACGGCGGGCTTCCCGGAAGGAGGGCATTCTTCCCTCGTTCCTGAGTCGAGCGGCCCGGCAACTCGGTCGCATACGTGAGCTCGATCGGCGACAGATAGCGGCGCAGTCCAGCCAGACCGGTGAGATCGGTGACCCGGACCGCTGGATCAGTATCGGGCCCACCCCTATCCGAGTTGCCGACCTGCCTTACTTCGCAGGTCGCACAGCGACGGTAGCGGTCGATCCGCAGAATTTCAAGCACTGGCTGATCGGAGCCGCCCAGGGTGGAATCTGGGAGACTATGGATGCTGGAAAAAGCTGGGAGAGCCGAACGGATCACTTGGAATCGCTGGCCAGCGGGGCTCTCGCCTTTGCCCCGGGGAACCACAAGGTGGTCTATGCGGGCACTGGAGAATCAACCTTCTCCGGAGACTCCTATGGGGGGCTCGGACTGCTCAAGTCGCTGGACGGCGGCAGTACGTGGCGCTTCGTTAACCAGGGGCATTTCGCGGGGCGCGGCATCAGCGAGATTCGTGTCCATCCCGACGACTCAGACATTCTGCTCGTCACCTCCGTCAGCGCGGTCAGCCCTGTCCCCGACAGGGCCGCTACCGGGATCCACAAGAGCACCGACGGAGGCGAGACGTTCAAGCAGCGAATAGCGGGACAGGCAAATGACCTGGAGGTCCACCCCGACAATTTCGACGCTCAGTACGCCAGCCTCGCCGGCATTTTCGGGAGTGAGGAGGATGAGGGTCTTTACCGGAGCCTGGATGAGGGGGACAACTGGACCATGGTCGCCGGGCCCTGGAGCGATCTGGAGGGCGGCGTCGGTCGAATGGAGATGTCCGTCTCTCCTACCCGGCCGGACCATCTCGTCGTCAGCGTCCAGGATGCTTTTACCGACAGCGACCGGGACGGACGCCTGCTCGGAATCTGGCTGACCCGGAACGCCTGGGCATCGACGCCCGACTGGGTACAGCTTCCCTCTCCTCCGACCGGAAGCACGGTCTGGTACAACCAGCAGATCGCTTTTCACCCGGCCAACCATCACTTCATCCTGTTTGGAGAAATCGCGCGCTGGATCTTCGATGGCAGCTCATGGTCCCGGATTTCCCCGCCACACGTGGATCAGCACGCCTTCGCCTGGGCCGGAGGGCAGCTCATCGTAGGAAACGACGGCGGGGTCTACAGCAGCCTGGATCTCGGCGGGAGCTGGTTCGTTCACAACCTGGGGTTGACGATCACGCAGTTTTACCTGGGCTCTCTTCATCCATCCGACCCCGAGTTCGCAATCGGGGGAAGCCAGGACAACGGGACCGAGATGTGGGATGGATCCAATCAGTGGCGGCTGCTGGTGGGAGGAGACGGAGCGGCCAACGTGATTTCTCAACAGGAACCGGACCAGCACTGGGCCGTTTCCTTCCAGAACCTGAACATTTTCAGGACGACCGACGGGGGTCGCAGCTACAGCCGTGCAAGCGAAGGGATCGACCGATCCGACCCTCCCTTCATTGCCATGATCGAGGGTTGTGCCTTTGACGAGGACGTCCTCGTTGCCGGCACGGTGCAAGTGTGGAAGACAATCGAATTCTTCTCTGCTGAGAGTCCAATCTGGGAAGCCGCCAGTCCGGATCTGGGTTCTGCGGTTTCGGCTCTGGCCTTCTCGCCGGCCGATTCGAGCTGCCGGTCGTACGCCGCGGGCACATTGGCCGGGAGCGTTCATTTGACTACTGATGGCGGGTTAACATGGACCGATCTCGACCCGCTCGAATCCGTACCGGCGGGACCGGTCACCGACCTGGAGTTTGATCCCGACGACTCGGATGTTCTCTATCTCTCCCTGGGCGGCTTCGATGGATCTGTCAAGGGCCCGTTCAACCACGTCTTTGTGACGGATCAGGCACTTCAGCCGGAGCCCGCCTGGCAAAACATTTCACCTCCGATCGACGTACCGGTTCAGACGGTCGCCCTGTCGCCCCAGGATTCCAATACTCTTTACGCAGGCACCGATCTGGGCCTTTGGAAAAGCCCCGACGGGGGACAGGACTGGCATTCCGTCACGCTCGATCAGGGCTTCCCAACAGTCGCCGTACTCGATCTTGAAGCCGGTTCAAACGGTCAACTGGTTGCCTTCACCCATGGCCGAGGTGCTTTCCTCCGGACCGAGGCATTGAACACAGACCTCTCCGTTCAGCTCGAAGACATGCCCCGTTCCGGCTTCACCGGGGAAATCCTGAACTGGGATCTGCGGGCCACCAACAACGGCCCCGCAGACGGGCGCCAGATCGAGGTGACCCTGAGCTTCGATGCAGAGGTTGAACTGCAACAGGTGCCGGGCGAGTGCGTGGCTGGGAGCGAAGTGATCACCTGTCGGCTCGAGGCGCTGGGAAAAGGGCAGTCGGCCGGGCTGAGGATGGCCTTCCTGCCCGCCGGGGCAGGAACGGTGACGGCATTCGCCTCGATCAGTGGCCCCGCTCTCGACCCGATTGCCGCCAACAATGAGGCCACGGCAGAAGTCCTGGTGGTCTCCCCCTCGGCCGAGTGGTTCATTCCTTTCTTCGGTAGAACCCCAACCCTGGAAAGCGGAATCGCCGTTTCCAACATTTCCTCCTTTACTTCCAACCTTCTGTTTCGGGCGTTTCCCGGCGAGGGCCACGAGTCTCTCCCCTTCAACCCCAGAAGCTATCTGCTCGAGCGACGGCGCCAGCGGACATTGCTGCCCGAGGAAATCTTCGGAGACTGGCCAGCCGCCCCGGGTTGGATGTGGATCCGGGCCGACCAACCTGAGATCGTCGCCCTTTTTCAGCTCTTCGGCCCCGGCTCTCTGGACGGTGGCGCTGCCTTTGCCCGCCAGTTTCAACGGTTCATCTTCACGCGCGTGCTCCAGGGACAGCAGTCCTTCAGGAACCTGCCTTCCTCCACTCACTTCAGTTTTGCCAACCCCAACCAGGAATCCGTCAGAGTGCGGCTCCAGCTGGGAGCGGAGGAGAGAATACTCACGATTCAACCCCACGGCTTTCTTTACACCGGGCTTTCGGACCTCTTCGGAGTTGAAGAGGCCACCCGGGGGGTTGTGCTGGGCGAGGTTCTGGAGGGGCCCGGCCTGATTGGCGTTCAGATTATAGAGGTCGACGGAGGCAAGACGATCATAGGCCTGAACCCGGCTCACGATTTCGCCGCGACCCGCTTCTACTCAGCCCAGGTAGCCAGCGCCGAGAACCTGTTCACGAACCTCAAGCTCCACAACTCGGCCCTGGAAACGCGCCGGCTGCTGCTGGAGGTTCGGCGGGACAGCGGGGAGCTGGCGGCCGGCCCGATCCAGGTCATCCTGGGACCGGGAGAGGAGATCCAGGAGGACATCCCTGTCCTTTTCGGCTCTTCGGGCGGGCCTGCGGGAAAAGGTCCCGCGGACCTGCTCGCCGGTTCCCTCGACATCTTAGCCGACGGACCCGGAATCGTGGGAGATATCGTTTTCGGCGAAAGCAGCGCCGTTTTCGCGGCCGCCCTCCCTCTGCAGGCGGAGCTCTTCTCGAGAGCCGCTTTCAGCCAGGCTGCAAGTGGCCTGGGCTTTTTCACCGGAATCGCGCTGTATAATCCCGGTCCCCTGCCAACTGAAGCGAGGCTGACCGTTTTCTCACCCTCCGGAAGCGGGAGAGGGTCCATTCTGGTTTCTCTGGGGGCAGGGCAAAGGCTGGCCCGCACCCTGGCGGAGCTGATCCCTACTGTCGCCGGACATGTGGACGGTTACATCATTCTCGAATCCGGGCAGCCGGTGGTCGCGCAACAATTTTTTGCGGACCAGCAGTTGACCTTTCTCTCGGCGGTCCCCGGCACTCCCCTCGATTGAAACCGAACCGGCGACTCCGGGCGCTCCTTCAGCGGGGCCTGCCGGGACGGTCCAGAAACGCTCGAATCTGCCGCTTCTCGGCCGCGGAGAATTCGCCACTATGGTCGACATCGAACCTTTCCAACAGCCGCAGGGGAAGATACTCCCATCCGTCCGGTTCATCCAGCAACCAGCCCACAAAGGTCTTCCGCAGGTGTCGTTGCCAGGCCGACCGCAGGCGACGGATGTGTGCTTGCTTCACCGGCACAACCCAGAGTCGCATCGACCCCATCTCATCGTCAGTTTCACGGCCCCAGACCACCCGGCGCGGCGGATGCTGTGGGTTGTCCGGGTTGCGGGTCGAGTTGTCATAAGTGATGACGGACTCAAGCCGCGTCCCACGGGGCAAAAACACGAGTTCTTGATACTGGTACTGTTCCTGCCAGGAAAAATCCCAGTCCGGGATCCAGAGCAGGCCTTTCTCCCGTCCATCTGGAAGAATCGCCCTCAACTTCAACTCTTTGCCCAGGTAGTGAGCATGACCGGTTGCCGAGAGCGCCTCCACATCAACCGGCAGGACAAAGCTGTCGCGAATGGTGTAGCCTGCCACACCACCTGGAATGTCGATTCCTGAGAAGGCGCCGAGGAGAGGCGGAAGTTCTAGCCCGCATAGATCACCGATAGGACCTCAAAAGGCCGCCCTGTTTGGTATAAAGTGTTTTGAATGAACGTTTTCACACGCAAACGGAGGCGGCCCTTATGAGAACAGAGTGTAAACAAGACAGGTTCGAATTTCACGGACTATTTCAACGCAAAGTGAAGGCGCGGTTCGACGGCGGGAAGATCACCTCCGATGCAGGGGTGCTGCTGTTGCGAGAGGTCGAGAGGGGGACGGGTCTGATCGCCGGACTGGCTGAGTGTTTCAGGGATCACCGGGATCCGCGGTTGATCGAACACACGGTCGAGGAGTTGTTGGGGCAGCGCATCCGGACTCTGTCTGGGGTACGAGGGATCTGAACGGTCATGATCAGTTGCGCACCGATCCGAGTGAATAAGGCCGATCCGTTGGGGGAGAGGCGGCGGCATAGGCGCTGGCGGGCAGGTGATGAACCGGTTGGAGTTGACCGGCGCCGAGGTCGATGAGCAGGAGCGGTACAAGAAGATCGCGATGGACCCGGAGCGACGGCTGGATGGTGGATGCCCAGTCCCACGAATCGGCGCCCGCTGGATCTGGATGCGGGCATCCAACAGGAAGGCCGAGTTCTTGATACTGGTACTGTTCCTGCCAGGATTCGGCAAGCTGGCCGGAGGTCTCGATCGTCATCCGGGCCGACTCGGGCTTTTGCCGGGATGACTTGCTCCGCTGGTGTGAAGAGCAGGCCTTTCTCCCGTCCATCTGGAAGAATCGCCCTCAACTTCAACTCTTTGCCCAGGTAGTGAGCATGACAGCGGTTGCCGAGAGCGCCTCCACATCATGCACGCCTTGCGTCGTCTCGGACAGCAGACCCCCCTGGCTCGCGCTCAGTGTCAGACGATTCGCTTGAAGCTCCTCAAGATCGGCGCCCAAGTCCGCCTCACGGTCCGCCACGTCTGGATCTCCATGTCGGAAGCCTATCCCTACAGCGAGGTCTTCGCTGCCGTCGTTGAAACCTCCAGGCCATTCCTCTGCGCTGCTGAGGTCTGTCCCGATCAAACGCCCCCAAAAACGAAATCGTTCCATCGCTCAGGCCGAGCTCTGCCTGAATGCATTTCACGCTCTGAAAAACGCTCCATTCACGACCCTCCACACCACCGCATCACTCGCCGACCGGATCGAGAGAAAACCGTTCCGGCCTGCCAAAATCACCTTCATTTCCAAATCGGTGATCTATCTAGAACAAGATGGGTTCTCAGTGGTTTCCCGGCAAAATAGAGCCCGAACTCCGCCTCTTCGATTTCTTTTTTCCGGAAGGGTGAAAGTGTATTCCCGCTACCAGATCCGACCCCGCCGGTAGCGGGCTGGCCATTCGCTCCGAGAGCATCCATCCCGTTCTTCCGACGGCCCAGGTCCCCAGCCACGATTCAACAACGACCGGGCGGGTACCGACCACCGACGCCGCTGAAAAAGAGCCCCCACCACCTTCCGTCATGGATGCGAAGCCCGGTTGTGGATCGAGGTTCTGGAGCCGACGAGACTCCCCTGTCGCGTCCACCAGAAAAAGCGCGTGATGAACCGCTGATCGTGCCGAAGGCCGAAAGGCAATCGCCCGAAGCCAACGGTCCTCCTCCAGGCCCAGAGCAACGGCAAAGCTCCGATAAATGTCCGGACCTTCGGCCGGGATTTCGAAGGATTTTTCCATCTTCACAATCAAGTCCGGTGCACCCCATTCCCAGCGTTTCCGAACGGGGGGCGGGACAAGCTCGATAGCTGGATCCCCCTCCGGCATTTCGGCTTCCACCCAGCGAGCAATCAAGTCGATCTGCTCTTCGGAAAGGGCTCGCTGGCCTTTGAATCGGCCCCAGCCCGGTGCCGCCGGCCAGGGAGGCATCAAGCGAGTTCCCGTGACGCTCGCAATCAGCCGACCTCGCTTTGAAACATCGCGGTAAGTCAAGAGAGAGAAGGGCGTCGCCCCCTCCGGCCGATGGCAAACCGAACAGTTCTCGAGAATGATCGGGGCAATGTGCTCGCGAAAGGTAACGATCTCTCTGGCAGATCCCAGGGAGCCTTGCGGCAAGCCCGCCAGCGCCACAACGCCGAGGAGAGTTCTCAGGGCCACAAGCGTCGCCCAGGAGGGTTTGAAACCGCCCCTGTGAAATGAGCAGCCGGCATCACTTCTGTCTTCACATGCATGGCCTCTCCAGGGCCTGGGGCGAAGGTCCCGGACAGCACGCTAGCCGCCCGTAGGAATAAAACAGCCGATGGCCTGGGTCCGGGTCTTGGCGACGGCGAAGCCGTCGCGAATCTGGTCCAGGGCCAGGCGCAAATCGTGCTTCGTAACATGTCTCCGCGGCCTTCCCAGGCGCTCGTAGAAATTGTTGATCCGGCCCCGGTACAGGATGTCCCCTTTTGCTGAAACAACGGCGACTTCCGGAGTGATCGTCGCTTCTGCGAACTCGACCAGCCGCAGGCTGTTGTCCAGAATAGCCGGTGACTCATGACCGAAATCGGCCTGGTGTTCCCGGATCTGCTCGGCCGTCAGATCGGGATCCACGTAAACCAGGTAACACTGGAAACGGTCCTTCTGATAGGTTCGGCAGATGCGTTGGATCTCGGGGGCAAACTGGTTCGAAATCGGGCAGTCGTGGGTAACGAAAAAGAGAATACTTGCCGCGTAGTCCGAGTTCAGCAGGTCGCCCAGTTCTCGGCCCTCGATATCCTGAAGCAGAATTTGATCCGTACCTTCCGACCCCGGCCCCAGAGTCAGGAGCAGGATCAGCAGGAGCGGCGCTCTGATCATCATCCGTGCAGCTCCACAGCAACGGCCAGAGTGGCCGTTTTCATTGAGGATTTCAGAATAGCATATGGGAATGCGCGGGTGCGGGCTGCCCGGGCCGGCCCCAACCGTCGCAAGGACAAGAAAAATCCTGGGCATGTCGGAAAGTCTGGCAGGTGTGAATCCTGGGAGTTTTTTGCACCTCCTCGGGTTACACTGCCTTGGCAGCCCGTGGGGAAGTTTCCAAAGGCTGCCAGAGTCATGTCCGAAGCCAAGATGCTGGAAGAACTGGAAGCCGTGGTTGAGGCTCTGGGGATCGAGTTGCGCCTCGCAGCGGGCGAATTTGCGGGCGGCCTGTGCCGGGTCGATGGGCGCCCCGTCCTGCTGCTCAATCGAAAACTGCCGACTTCCCGACGAGTTCAGGTACTGTGCCGGGGTCTATCCGGCCTGGACCTGTCGGGAATCTATCTCCTGCCCGCCGTCCGGTCCCGTCTCGAGCGGGAAGCAGAATCATGTTCCTCATGATTTCGATTTCGGCTGGTTTTTCCACGATCAGATGAAGGCAGGTCGCGAAAAATGACGACCCCCGACCCGGAGCCGCCGACTCCTCCCGCGGCGCCGAAGAAGCCCCGGGAGCTCCGCAACCACGGCCACACTCGGATCGATCCGTACTACTGGCTGCGGGAACGGGAAAACCGGGAGGTCATCGAGCATCTCGAGCAGGAGAACCGGTACACCGCGGCCATGACCATCCACACCACAAAACTGCGGCAGCAGCTATTCGAAGAAATCCGGGGTCGAATCAAGCAGACGGACTCCTCGGTCCCGTACAAACTCGATGGCTATGTGTACTACACCCGGCATGAGAACGACCAGGCCTACCCCATCTACTGCCGGCGCCCCGGTTCGATGGATGGGGAAGAGCAGATTATGCTCGATGTGAACCGGCTCGCCGAGGGATTCGAGTTCTACGAGCTAACGGACTTTGAGGTGAGCTTCGGGCAGAACCTTCTGGCCTACGCCTTCGATACGGAGGGTCGCAGCATCAGCACGATTCGGTTCCAGGATCTCGACACCGGCAAGATCCTCGAGGATGAGATTCGGCATGTCACCGGAAACATGGCCTGGGCTAACGACAACCAGAGCCTGTTTTACACGAGACAGAATCCGGAAACTCTACGCGCCTGCCGGTTATTCAAGCATCTCGTGGGGACAGACGCGCAGAGCGACCCTTTGATTTTCGAGGAGACGGACGAAACCTTCGCCGTCTCCGTCTCGAAGAGCAAATCAAAGCGGTATCTATTCCTGTCGTCTCACCAGACACTCTCCAGCGAATACCGTTACCTGGAGGCCGAAACACCGGACGGGCAGTTCCGGATTTTCCAGACCCGGCAAGCGGACCACGAGTACCAGGTCGATCACTGCGGGGATGACTTCCTGATTCGTACGAACTCCAGGGCCCGGAACTTTCGCCTCATGAAGACTCCCCTCGAGAAGACGGGGCGGAGACACTGGCAGGAGGTGGTCCCTCATCAGGAAGATGTGCTGTTGGCCGACTTCGAGATCTTTGAGGACTTTCTGGTTCTGGCCGAGCGGGGCAACGGATTGACCAGGCTGCGGGTCCGACCCCTGGACGGCCGGCCCGAACACTATCTGAACTTCGATGAGCCGGCGTACGCAGCCCGCATCGGCACCAACCCGGAGTTCAAGACCCGGCTTCTGCGCTATGTCTATTCATCCCTGACCACTCCTCGCTCCACGTTTGACTACGACATGAGCGAAAGGAAGAAGACACGACTCAAGGAGCAGGAGGTGCTGGGAGGCTTCGATGCCCGAAACTATTCATCTGAACGCCACTATGCCAGGGCCGGGGACGGAGCGGAGATCCCGATCTCTCTGGTCTACCGCAAAAGTACGCGACTCGACGGAAGTGCCCCCTTGCTGCTATACGGCTATGGCTCCTACGGAATCAGTGTTGACGCTGCGTTTGGCCCAGCGCGATTGAGCCTGCTCGATCGGGGTTTTGTGTTCGCTATTGCCCACGTGCGGGGGGGACAGGAGAAAGGACGGGCCTGGTACGAAGACGGCAAGCTTCTGCACAAGAAAAACACTTTTACAGACTTCGTGGATTGCGCGGAATACCTGGTGGGTCAAAAGCATGTGGACCCGGACCGCCTCTTTGCTCAGGGAGGCAGTGCCGGCGGCTTATTGATAGGCGCGGTCATGAACTTGCGGCCGGCTCTCTTTAAGGCCATCGTCGCGCAGGTACCCTTCGTGGATGTCGTCACCACCATGCTGGACGACGCGATTCCTCTGACGACCAGTGAGTACGACGAGTGGGGCGATCCTCGAGATCCCCGGTACTACGATTACATGCTCTCCTATTCGCCCTATGACAACGTGGAGGCCACTGACTATCCAGGCCTGCTCGTCATGACCGGGCTGCACGATTCCCAGGTTCAGTTCTGGGAGCCCGCCAAGTGGGTTGCCAGGGTGCGGGATCTCACGACAGGCACAGAGCCGGTGCTTCTGAAAACCAACCTGGACGCGGGGCACGGTGGAGCGTCGGGCCGCTACAGGCGCTACAGGGAGATCGCCTTTTACTACGCCTTCCTGATCGATCAGGCAGAAATCAAAGCGTCTCTATGTGAAACCCGACAGTGAAGCTCCGCCCCCGTGCAGGTGCGAACTGAAACTGCTCCCGGTAGAATTTGTCTCCCAGGTTCTCGAGAGCGAAGGTAAGTCCCCAGCGGTAGGATTCTCTCTGCCACTTGATGCCGCCGCCCAGTCGGTGCACGGTAAAGCCGTTGAGGGAGAAGAGGTCCTGCGCGATCAGAAAGGGAGACTCTTCCAACAGGCGGGCAACCCGGTTGACGTGTGTCTGGAGACGGTTCGAGTATTCAAGCCAGTAGCGACCCTTGCGATCCATCAGGCGTAGCCCACCCCACCACTTGAAGGGTGTTATGTTGTCCTGTGGCGTGTTATCCAGGCTGGTGCCGGTCAGTGGATTTTGCGCCTCCAGAACATCGCCCCGGTGGTAGGCGAGATTTCCCCAGGGGATGACCTGCAGGTTGCTGACGCTGAGGGGCAGCTCAAAGTCGCCCTCGACTCCCTGAATCCGCACCTCGGCAAAATTCACTGCTTGAAAGAGGGGCCCGGCCTCTCCTACGGAGACGATCTCCGGAGAGATGAAGCCGTGGTACTGATTGTTGAAGTAAGTGACGCCTCCGCGGAATCGTCCCGTGCGAAATTTGACCCCGAAATCGAGATTGTCCCCCGTTTCCGGTTCCACCAGCACGTTGGGAATCAGACTTCCCACGGTGGCCGGGCCCGAGAAAAAGAGCTCTTCAAGATTTGGATGGCGATAACTCCGCCCGTAGTGCGTGACCAGAGCAACCTGTTCGTGCGGGCGCAGGACCAGACCAACGTCTCCAGTCAGGGCGTTGCGGGAACTGGATTCGCCCTTCAGATCGGGAAGCGTTTCCGGGGGAATCTCCGGGTCGGCTCCCTCGATCAGGCTTTCCACCTCGTAGCCGGGTGTCAACTCTGAGCGGGCGGTGTATCGATCGTAACGGATGCTGCCGTAGAGCCGAACCCATTTGTTGACCTCCCATTCGTCCTGCGCGAAGAAGGCAATGTCGCGCAGGCTCGAATCCGGCACCCGGACCGGGTGGGCCAGGACTGGCGGGCCCAGCGGAAGGAGCCGGGGCAACACGTTCGCCTGCGGCCCGAAATCGCCCAGCGTGACATTTCCCACCAGATTCATCTGACTAATTGTCGTGCGGGAGTCGGAACTTTGATCCCGGTAGACCGTAAACCCGGCCGTGAGAACATTCCGGGGAGAGATCAGAAAGTTAGCCTGGGTGTCGACCCCGGTTGATTCCACGTACTGCTCGGTGTCGCTCAGGATCTGTAGTCGGAACACGCTGATGGGAAAAAATGTTCGCGGATCGGGGGCCGGAAACTGGACCGGGAAATCGTTGCGCAGCAGGCGGTTGTGCCGCTGATGGTAGGCCCTCACCGAGAAGCTGGTCAAGCGGGGAGTCAGGTTGAATATCTGATATCGTCCGGCCACCTTGTCCAGATTGCTGAAGGGGAGCGTGATCTGCTGAAAAAAGAAGGGCGTCTGGAAGTCCGGAAAACCACTGTCGGAGATTCTTCTTCGGATGTAGTCGACGCTCGCCGTCTGTCGTTTCGTGAGGCTGAAGATACCGCTGAATCCGAGGTTGCTCCCGTGAGCCGAGGAGTTGGGAATCTCCTGGCTGGTCCGTTCAAAAGGCTGGTTGAAGGGCTCTGGAAAGGTCCCGAAATCAAATCCCAGCTGGTCAATGGTGTCCGTTTGCGTGATCACACCCGCCTCATGCAGGTGAAAGCTCTCTTCCCCGTAAGACTTGCCCGCGCTGTAGTTGTCGAAACGTTCCAGGGAGCCCGAAAAGCGGAGTCCGAAACGAGGACCCGAAACACCTACAGTCCCAGTTCCGCGACGACCCGTTTCATTACTGCTGAAGAAGGCATCCAGGGCACCGTGGAAACGAAGTTCGTCCGAGGGCTTCGGCTGCCTGGTGATGATATTGATGGTTCCGGCCAGGGCGTCGGAGCCATACAGTGAGGTTCCCGTACCGCTCACGACCTCAACTTCCTGGATCAGGGCTGGTTCTATAAGGCTCGGCTCGACCCCTGCCCGGTCGGTGGCAACGCGGGCATGGTTGAGCCGTTGACCGTCGACCAGAATCAGGAGACGGCTGGAGTCCAGGCCTCTCAGACGGGGCCTGATCTGGTAGGGTCCCGAGCCGACCGGAGTCACCCCCACCGCCTGAATCAGCGAGTCGCCGGTACTGGTCGGATTGGAACGCTCCATCACATCCCGATTCAAAGACTGGGTGAGGAGCGGGACCGCCAGGGCATCTCGTTTCCCGCGATTGGCCGTAACCGAGGCTTCGGCCTGCAGAGTTCCAATCCGGAGTACGAAATCCACCCGGGCCGTTTCATCGTCCTGGCTGAGAACGATGGTTCTGGCCTGCTCAGAAAAACCTTCTGCCCGAGCCGACACCGAGTACGCGCCCGGTTGGATCGCCTCAAAGCGAAACCGGCCGGTATCATCGGTCTCTGAATCGAGCTCGATTCCAGCACTGATTTCGCGCACTACGACTCGAACCTCCGGCAGCACGGCGCCGGTCTGGTCCGTGATCGTCCCCGCGATGCCGGCAGCACGGCAAGTCGATCCGGAACCCAGGAAACTAAAAGTCATCCCCTGGGCCAAAACCACGAACCAGAGGAGTCCCTTTTGCATGGACGAAACCTCCCTTTGTGTCACGGAAAATAAAAATTATCAAAACTCAGGACTATTGAGAAGGATAAACAGTACTAAACTTGACACATTGCTGGAAAAAATCGGACTAAAAGGGTAGATTCTTAGATAAAATGGCTGCGAGGAGACTGGGAAGACAATGACAAGGGGAGAACTGTTAGGCATCACCCAGGCTTCAGAGGTTCTCGGAGTCCATCCGCGAACCCTGCGGCGATGGGCCGACGAGGGGCACGTTCCCCATATCCAGACTCCGGGGGGACACCGACGCTTTCTACGGGGAGATCTTGAACAATTCGTCCGCCGCATGGGAGAGTGGGCCGGCGGGCCGAATCTGACAGAGTCTGCCCAGGAGGCGATTCGAGATGCGATCACCGATGACCCGGCTGGACATCCTCCCCACCATGCCGGGCTTCCGGTCGATTTGACAGATGCCCAGCGGCAGGAAATGCGTGCCATCGGAAGGCAGCTGGTGGGGCTGGTCCTTCGCTACGCTGCCGGAGAGACCGGCGAAGGAGTTCTGGAACAGGCTCGTCAGATGGGCACGTCGTACGGGCGACTGTGTCGGCGTGCCGGAATGTCCGTGAGCACGACCATCGCAACCTTCAACTTTTATCGAAACCCGATTCTTGAAGTGACCTTCGAATCGGTAGCGAAGACCGGCGAGCTCGATGTCTCAGAACCTCAGCTGTACCGGCGGCTGGATCGCTTTTTCAATGAGGTTCTGATGGCGACAGTGAGCGCGGCGGAAAGCACCCATCCGTGAGCTTCATTCCCGATGGTCTCTCCTTCGTCCACTACCTGCCCATCATCACAACCCTGCTGGCAGCGGCGTTCAGTCTGATTCTTATCAGGCGCTACCGGACTCGCGGCGGGATGCATCATATCTGGTGGTCGGGTGGGATCCTGGCCTACGGTCTGGGCACGGCGCTGGAGGGCTCGATTACGCTCTTCGGTAACAGCGTGATGCTGACCAAGAGCTGGTACATCGCCGGAGCGCTGCTGGGCGGATATCCCCTGGCCCAGGGCTCGGTCTATTTTCACTTCAAGCGGAAAACCGCCGATTTCCTCAGCCTGCTGACTCTCCCGGTCCTGGTTTTACTTTCCGGGCTGGTGGTTCTCTCCCCCGTGGAGGCGGCTTCGATGGAGAGCTTCCGGCCATCCGGGGACCTGCTGGGCTGGCAGTGGATCCGCCTCTTTACCCCCCTCATCAATATCTACGCGGTTGTCTTTCTCATTGGCACCGCCGCCTGGAGCGCCTGGCACTTTGCCCGGCGTGCCGGTGATGGCAACCGGGCGGTTGGCAACGCGCTCATCGCTACCGGGGCCTTGTTGCCTGCCATCGGGGGCGGTATGGCCAAGGGCGGGGCGGTGGAAGTTCTGTACGTCATGGAGTTGCTGGGCTTGATCTTGATCTGGGTCGGGTATGTGTTCTGTGTGAGAGAGTCACCCCCCTTGGAGTTGCCTCATACCGGATCGAGGTCCTGATGAAGCCCCCTTAGACAACCTTAGCAGTCCGTGGTGAAAATCGCACGGACTGCTAGCCCGCATAGATCACCGATAGGACCTCAAAAGGCCGCCCTGTTTGGTATAAAGCGTTTTGAATGAAAGACTTCAAAGCCAAACGGAGGCGGCCCTTATGAGAACAGAGTGTAAACAAGCCAGGTTCGAATTTCACGGACTATTTCAACGCAAAGTGAAGGCGCGGTTCGACGGCGGGAAGATCACCTCCGATGCAGGGGTGCTGCTGTTGCGAGAGGTCGAGAGGGGGACGGGTCTGATCGCCGGACTGGCTGAGTGTTTCAGGGATCACCGGGATCCGCGGTTGATCGAACACACGGTCGAGGAGTTGTTGGGGCAGCGCATCTACGGACTCTGTCTGGGGTACGAGGATCTGAACGATCATGATCAGTTGCGCACCGATCCGATGCTGGCGGTGGCGGTGAATAAGGCCGATCCGTTGGGGGAGAGGCGGCGGCAGGCCTCAGATCGGGGGAAGGCGCTGGCGGGCAGGTGTACGCTGAACCGGTTGGAGTTGACCGGCGCCGAGGTCGATGAGCAGGAGCGGTACAAGAAGATCGCGATGGACCCGGACCGGATCGACGGCTGGATGGTGGATGCCTTCGTGGAGTCCCACGAATCGGCGCCCGAGGAGATGGTGCTGGATCTGGATGCGACCGACGACCCGATCCATGGCCAGCAGGAAGGCCGGTTCTTTCACGGTTACTACCGCCACTACTGTTATCTCCCGCTGTACATCTTCTCGGGGGAGCATCTGCTGTGCGCCCGGTTGCGGTGTTCCAATATCGATGGGGCCGCGGGATCGGTGGAGGAACTGGAACGGATCGTCGGCCGGATTCGGCAGAGCTGGCCGGAGGTCTCGATCGTCATCCGGGCCGACTCGGGCTTTTGCCGGGATGACTTGCTCCGCTGGTGTGAAGACCATCACGTGGATTACGTGATGGGGTTGGCCAACAATGATCGGCTCAAGTCAGAGAGAGCCGAAGCGATGACTCAGGCCGAAGCCGAGTTCAACGCCACCGGGCGACCGGCGCGGGTGTTCAAGGATTTCCGCTACCGGACTCGCCACAGTTGGACCTCGGAGCGACGCGTCGTCGGCAAGGCCGAGTTCCTGGACAAAGGCGCCAATCCCCGATTCGTCGTCACCTCCCTGTCGCCGGAACGCCTGGGGGCCCGCGCGCTCTACGAAGACTTCTACTGTGCGCGGGGCGACATGGAGAACCGCATAAAAGAACAGCAGTTGGGTCTGTTCGCCGACCGGACCAGCGCGGCAACGATGCGCGCCAATCAACTCCGGCTGTATCTGTCCTCCGCCGCCTACATGCTCATGCACGCCTTGCGTCGTCTCGGACTGAAGCAGACCCCCCTGGCTCGCGCTCAGTGTCAGACGATTCGCTTGAAGCTCCTCAAGATCGGCGCCCAGGTCCGCCTCACGGTCCGCCACGTCTGGATCTCCATGTCGGAAGCCTATCCCTACAGCGAGGTCTTCGCTGCCGTCGTTCGAAACCTCCAGGCCATTCCTCTGCGCTGCTGAGGTCTGTCCCGATCAAACGCCCCCAAAAACGAAATCGTTCCATCGCTCAGGCCGAGCTCTGCCTGAATACATTCCGTCACGCTCTTCCGAACCCGAAAAACGGTTCATTCACGACCATCCACACCACCGCATCACTCGACCTGGACCGGATCGATAGCGAAACTCTCAGAAAACCGTTCCGGCCTGCCAAAATCACCTTCATTTCCAAATCGGTGATCTATGCGGGCTATGGTCTTTCAACCCGGGCCGGCGGGACGGGCACCCAGTTCCCAGCACTCGTCGCAAAGCATTTGTTTTGGGCAAGCCTTCTTCCAGCAATCGATGGAACCCACCCAGGAGTGATAGAGGCGGGCCATATGATCTGTGGTTCGCCCCTTGACCAGCACGAGATCCCCTTTTCCGAACCTGCCGCGCAGACCCTGAGAGGCCTCGGAGAGAGTTCTGAAGCGGAAACAGTTGTGTGGCTCCACCCCGGCCTCCATGAAGCGTCGCAACCCGTAGGCCGCACTCTCTCCGATCAGAACCACTGTGCCCACGGCATGCCCGGCCACCGAGGCCAGATAGCGGAGGCGCTGTTTGCGATGGCCGTCGAAGTCCGAGAGATCGGTCAGGATGAGGACTTTTCTTCCAGTGCAGGAAGCCTCGTGCATGACCTCCATAGCAGCCAGCAGGCTGGGAATCGAGGCGTTGTATTCGTCTCGCAAAAGAGTGGCTCCCTGAGGGATCTCCAGGGGCTGCAGGCGGGACGTAAACGGCGCAATCGCTCGGACCGAAGGGACGATCTCTTTCAGATCGAGACCCAGTGCCCGGGCCACGGCGAGAGGACCGAGGACGGAGGGAACCCAGTGTTTTCCGACCAGCCGGGTTCTTACCTGAAAGGCCTCCCCGCCCCCGTGACAGGTAAAGCTCAGCCTCTCAGGCCAACCGGAGGAGACGTCGCGCCCCTGAACGTCACATCCGGCACCCTGACCGAAGAGTACGGTCCGCCCCCGCACCCGGTGTTGCATATCACGGACCAGTGGATCATCGCCGTTGAGAATGGCAATCCCGCCTTTTCCGAGCGCCCGGCAGAGCTTTTCCTTTTCCCCGGCTCTGGCCTCGAGACTATCAAAGTCAGTGGAGTGAGTCGCTTTAACTCCCAGTTGCAGGACCACGTCCGGTTTCAGCAGAGGAGCGAGGACGTCGAGAGCACCGGGACGGTGCCCGCCGACCTCCAGGACGGCATATCGGTGCCAGGGTCTGACCCGCAGGACGTTGACGAGGATCAGAATTCCCCCGCTCTGATTGGCAAAAGAGCGGAGCACGCGACCGTCCACGGCGAGTAGTCGGCCCAGTACTTCTTTAGCTGTTGTCTTGCCCAGGCTTCCAGTGATGGTGATGAAGCAAGTTCGGAAAAGGAGGCGTCGCCATACCCAGGCGACCCTCCAGAGCAGGGGTTCGAACTTCAGCAGGACAAAACCCACGACCTCCGCCCTCAACCAGAGGTCCAGCCACTTCCACCATCTCAGTACTCGCTCCATGAAGACATCGACCCGGCTTGACCGGTATTTTTACTTTGTGATACAAAGACCTTTGCGAGAACACATATGCGCACTTCCCAATCTGAATTGGTTTCGCTTCACTCCAGAGCCGCGGCCGATCTGCAGTATATACGGAAAGCTATTGAGACCTCGGGCTCCTTCACTTCTGTCCCCGGCCTGGGCGCTATTTTGATCGGATTCTCGGCGCTGGCAACGGCCTGGCTGGCAAGCCAGTTTTCAACCCCCGCCGAACGCCTGCAGTTGTGGGTTGCCGAGGCCGCGCTGGCCGCAACCCTGGGACTGATCTGTACGATCAAGAAGGCCAGGCGGGACGGGAGGGACCTTCGGCATCCCGTCAGCCGCCGCTTCCTTTTGAGCCTGGCTCCTCCCCTGCTTGCGGCGGCCGTCCTGACTGTTGCCCTGGCCCGATCCGGTGTTTTCGAGGAGCTACCGGGGTTGTGGCTCCTCTTGTACGGAACCGGTGTTCTAACGGCGGGAGCCTTCTCGATTCGGGCTGTCCCACTCATGGGTATCTGCTTCATGGCGCTGGGTGTTCTGACCCTGATGCTTTCCCCGCACTGGAATCAGATCATGATGGGCATCGGTTTCGGAGGCCTGCATCTGGTCTTCGGCGCCATCATCGCGAGACATTATGGCGGTTAGAAAGCGCAAAGCCCGGGTCACGGCTGCGCTCCCCGCAGACCCCGAGCCCGTCCGACTCGCCCATCACAGTTCCGTTTCCGCGGACCTCGATCGGCTCGTCCACGAGCGCGTCCGGCTGGGAATCCTGAGTAGCCTGGCCGTCAACCGCCGCCTCTCTTTCTCAGAGTTGAGAAACCTGCTCCAGACCAGCGACGGAAACCTGAGTGTCCATTGCCGGCGACTCGAGGAAGCCGAATACATCTCTTGCCGCAAGGGCTTCGATGGACGAATTCCGCGAACTACATACCGCCTCACCCGACAGGGTCGGCAGGCGCTCGACCGCTACCTGAATCACATGGAAGCCATCATCGAGGCCACGAGAGGGTAGCTGTCGAAGCTTTTTTTGGGAACTAGCTTTATGAAACAAAGTACTTTTCAACAATCCGGAAGGCCTGTTCACGTGGCCATCATCATGGACGGGAACGGGCGTTGGGCCCGCAGCCGGGGAGAGCCCCGCCGGCACGGCCACCGGCGGGGCGCAAATGCAGTCCGCAGTGTCGTCGAAGCGGCCCCCCAACTCGGCATCTCCGTCCTCACTCTCTATGCCTTCTCCAGCGACAACTGGTGCCGGCCTCCCGAAGAGGTCGGCCATCTGCTTCGGCTCTTCCAAAAGTATCTGATCCGGGAGCTCTCGAACTGCCTCCGGCACGGGGTCAGGGTGAGTGTCATTGGACGGCGGGACCGGCTTCCGGCAAGGCTTTTGTCCTCCCTGGAGGCAGCCGAGGCGGGAACCCGCTCCGGCCAGAGACTTCTCTTGCGACTGGCGATTGACTACTCGTCAAGGGACTCGATCCTGCGGGCGGCCTTACGGGCGTCTGGATCCCTGCAACTCGACCGTGAAGCCTTTTCCCGAGAGCTGAACCTGACCATCCACTCGGACCCGCAAACCCCACAGGTCGATCTCTTGATTCGGACCGGAGGAGAGCGACGATTAAGCGACTTCCTGCTCTGGGAATCGGCTTACGCGGAGCTCTACTTCACTCGGGTTCTGTGGCCCGACTTCTCCGGAAGCCACCTGGCCAGGGCGATCCGCGATTTCAGCCGACGCCACCGCCGTTTCGGCAGAGTGCAGCCATCACCTCAAACGTCTCTACCGGGAGAACGTCTATGCGTACTCAAATCCCATCGAAAATGAGAGTTGCGCCTTTGTTGAATCCCGCCTTTCAGCCGGAAGGCGTCCGCCCAGGGCACATTCTTCTGATCAACCCCTTCTATCCCAAAGACCCTCACGCAAGCTTTGGCAAGCACGTCCTGACACCGACCCTGGCGCTGACCAGCATCGCGGCGGCAACCCCCTCCGAATGGACGATTCAGTACTGGGACGAGAACCTCCTGCAGGGCCCTCCGCCGGGAGATCCCTTTCCCGAGGTCGTGGGGATCACGGTGCACCTGACCTTTGCCCGCCGCGCCTGCGAGCTGGCACGCTGGTACCGATCCCGGGGATCCGTCGTCATCCTGGGAGGCCTGCACGCAACCACCTGCCCCGATGAGGTGATGTCGCACGCCGACTCGGTCGTGATCGGAGAGGGGGTAGGGGTGTGGCCCCGGGTTCTAGGTGATCTGAGAAGCGGGCGTCTCCAGAAAACCTACCGGGGAACCTTTACAGCACCCTATCGACAGGAACCCGCTCCGCGGCGAACCCTGCTGCCCAGACGGTCGTTTCTCACCACCACCAGTCTTATCGCAACACGCGGCTGCCACAACCGGTGCGGCTTTTGCTATCTGGCGACCGAGGGTCTGCACATGCCCTATCAGATGAGAGATCCTGCTCAAGTAGCGGCCGAGATTGTCGAGGACGGACAGCCATATTCAGTGTTTGTTGACAATAATTTAGGATCAAGACCGGAGTATTTACTCAAACTGTGCGCAACGCTGGCTCCTCTGCAAATAATCTGGAGTGCCGCGGTGAGTATTGACGTGACGGACAGGCCGCAACTGGTGCGGGAAATGGCCCTATCCGGATGTACGGGAGTCTTTGTCGGATTCGAGTCTCTGAGCCAGGCCAACATCCGGGCGGCCGGGAAAAAGGGCCCCTCTCCGCGGGACTACGCGCACCGCGTCCGCCTGCTTCACGATCACGGCATTCAAGTCAACGGCCGCTTCGTTCTCGGATTCGATCACGACGGACCTGATGTGTTCGAGCGAACAGTCGACTGGGTAGAAGAGAACCGCCTGGAGTGCGCGACCTTTCACATCCTCACCCCCTATCCCGGGACTCCTCTGTTTCGCCAAATGGAGGAACAGGGACGGCTGCTCCACACGAACTGGGACCTCTACGATACGGCTCACGTTGTTTTTCGTCCTCAGCGGATGTCTCCTGAGCAACTGGCGGAGGGCTATGAGTGGTGCTACACGAGGTTGTTTTCGCATCGTTCGATCTGGCGGCGGCGGCCCTCTGACTGGAAGGCGGTCGCTCCCTATCTGCTCATGAGTTACCTGTACAAACGGTCCAATCGGCTGTGGCAGTTTCTCATCCAGCATCGGCTGACGGCCACCGTCTGGGGGCCTCTGGTCGAGGTGACCCGGCGACGCCATCTTGGCTTTCGAGCTCACCTGGAGCGGAGGTCGATCGCTGAACCGCGAGCCGCGACCGTCGTCAGCGCGGGGGTCTAGTACCCCCTGTTGAAAGCCCACGCGGTCACCACGTTCTCACCACGGGCTCTGCTAGAATGGGGAAAAGACCCGTTTTGCGTGACCTTTCACGAGAACGGTCTTTCGCGTTGCCTGGTGGGCGAATGGGCCCCGCGAGCCTCCCACCAGGGACTGCTGGGATTAGGGATTAATCGATGGAAGTACTTTTTGACTGGGTGCCCGACCCTGTCGCCGCATCGCTCAGGGGACAGCCACCCGAACTGCTGATGCTGATTGGTGGCCTGATCGTCATTGCGATCGTCCTGGTCTTTCAGATGACGATGAGGCGTTAGCTAGGAGTTCTGAGACGGACGTCGGCGACTCGTGCGTCGCCTCCGGCCGGCGCTATTCTGGAAAACTCTCCCTGGAGAGGGTGGGAGTCAGATCGCCGAGCCGCCTGCGAGTCCACCAGGCCCCGGACGGGTCTTCCCCGTGGCGGGTGAACCGGTAGTCGTAATAGGCCAGCTTCACATACTGAGGCGCCTGCCCCTCGTCCAGAGGCGAAGGCCCCAGCAGCAGTCTGACTTCCGGTACGTCTTCCAGCAGTCGCCGAACCAGGTTGAGAAGCCATTCCTCATTTCCGGCGGGGTTCAAACCCGCAAACCACATCTGCCAGTCCAGCCTGGGCTGGTGAGGAGCCACGAATCGAGGTCTGTGGTGCACGTTGCCCACCTTCCAGCGAAAGGGGTACTCCAGCCAGGTTTCGCCGTCCGGGCTTACCTCCATCACGATCTCAGGTCGGCGGGTGGTCATGACCCGGAAGAGGCCGTATCCATTGACCGAGCGGAAAGGTTGCACCAGCGTCGTCACGGGTCTGGTCACCCGGAGCCACGTCTGAACCTGCATCCAGCCGGCTGTCCTTGCCATTTCCTCAATGAACACGAGGCCGCTCAACGGAATCGTCACCGCCACAAAGGCCCTGCACGACAGCCGCTTCAGACGGCTCTGCGTCAAGGTCTGAGATGATGCGTGCCGTCCCCGCCACACCCGGTGACCGGTCAGCACCCTCCAGGTCTGATCATCCACCAGGGGTACGCAAAGCAGGATCGTCAGCCAGTTGAAAAAGGTGTAGTTTCCGGTCGCGATGAGACTCAGTTGAAAGAGGATCGTAACGACCACCGCCGAAAGGCGCATCCTCCGCCACCGGACCGGAGCAAGAAAGGCGAATGGAACCAGCAGTTCGGCCGCCCACATGAACACCAGTGACGATTTGTCCACCCAGGTAGGCAGTTGATGCACGTACCAGGCAGTCCAGGTGGGCAGTGGCTGCGTCTGATAGTGGTATTCGAGCGCAGTCCAGCCGGCCCATGCCGCATCGCCGCTGAGTATTTTCGTGATCCCCGAAAGAAATATCAGCTTGAAGAGAAGCAGGGACACCATCCAGCGCATGAGAACGTCGTTTGAACTCGACGCGGCCACTCCGTTTCCCTCCGGACGGCCCGCTGGAGCCCTCCTTCCTGCGTCTTTCCTCGGGCGGTCGAGTCGAGGAAAGGAGTCGCGCCTGACCCAGGGGGCATAGAAAATGGCAAGGAGACCGGTTTCCAGGAGCAGAACGTCCCACTGAAAACCCAGAAATAACTGGCAGACGATCGACAGAGACAGGTAAAGCCACCACAGAAGGGCAAGATTCAAAGCGCTGCCTTATACCCAGTATCAACAAAAACGAGAGCGCCGCGCCAATCCAGCAGACCGCTACCAGAGCCTCATCGGAGACGGAAATCCAAAACGCAGTGGGCAATCTGAAAAGTGCCTTTGTCCCCCACAAGGAAGAGGCTCTTTCCAGGAAATCATGGGCCGGAAGAATGCCGCGGCTTCCCACCAGGCCGAGAATCTGGACACCCAGCGACGAGAATGCAATGAGATAGATGCCTCCCAGCAGCCGCAGAAAGAGCCAGCGGCCGAGATGAAAGGTGGCTGAGACCTGTCCCTTGTCCACAAGCGGTCCTTGATCACAGAGAGAGTCCGAAACGTGGCCGATTCACACGATTGCGGCACTGAGGGAGTAGACAGGCGGCAGGTGATCCTTCAGGATTTCCCAGCTGCTCCCCTCGTCTCTGCTGAAAAAGATCTGCCCTGTGCTGGTCCCCAGATAGAGCCCGAAAGGGTCTGCGGAATCCGCGGCCAAGGCCTGCCGAAAAACATGGAGATAGCTGTCGGGACCGGGCAAGCCCCGCTCCAGGCGCTCCCAGTTGTCGCCACGGTCGCGACTACGAAAGACGGCAAAGCGTCCGTCAACGGGACACCGGAACTCGGGACCCCGTTCGGGAACCACGTAGATGGTATCGGGATCATGGGGATGGATCTGGAGCGGAAATCCGAAGCGCGAGGGCAGGCCCTCCGACAGATCGATCCAATCGCGGCCGGCGTTTTCGCTTCGATACACCCCGCAGTGATTCTGCTGGTAAAGCAGCTCCGGCTCATTGGGATGAACCGCCATGTGGTGAACACACTGCCCGAACTCCGGGTAGTGGTCGGGAAGGAAGTCAGCCAGAACCCCCTGGTTTCGAGGCTCCCAGCTACTCCCCCCATCCTCGCTGCTGAATGTGCCCGCTGCCGAAATCGCGACGTGAATTCGGTTTGACGCAACGGGGTGGACACAGACGCTGTGCACCATCAATCCCCCGGCTCCGGGCGTCCAGTGCTCTCGTGAGGGATGCTCGGTAAGGGATCCGATCTCCGACCAGCTCCGGCCTCCGTCGTCGGACCGAAAAAGAGCGGCTGGATCCACTCCGGCGAACAGCACCCCGGGGCTGATCGCGGAACCGGGAACGAGGCACCAGACCCGGCTCACCGAACTCCGGGACTGCGAGGGAAACCTCACTCCGCTCTCGGGCTCTTCCCAGCTTTCGCCAAGGTCCCGGCTGAAGCGGATGTCGGCGCCCCACCAGGGACTGTTCACGCAGGCAAACAGAGTCGGGTCCGTTCGTTGATCCAGAATCAGATCGTTGACGTCATTCCCCTCGAAAAACGGGCCCTTGACGCTCCAGCGGCTTCGCTCCGGGCTACTGGTGAGAAGAAAACCGCCCTTGTGCGTTCCCACTGTCAAAAGGACTTTCCTGGCCGCCATCTCGGCTCTAGTCTATTATGTTTTTTCATGGACGTCACAGAACCGGTGAGAGCGATCAAGCGAGCAGGGCAGATCGGACGCGTGGTCGCGCTCCTATCGATGGCCCTCAGCGACAGCCTGTCTGCCGGGGAGCCGGTTGACCTGGAAGCGGTGTTTCGGATCAAGCAGGAAGCTCTGGTGAACTCTCAGGTCATGGATCACGTCTTTTACCTGGTGGAAGTTCACGGGCCACGTCTGACCGGCTCGCCCGGCTTTCGGAAAGCTGCAGAATGGACGGTCTCCCGACTCAAAGAGTGGGGGCTGGACAACGCTCATCTGGAGAAATGGGGGCCTTATGGTCAGGGCTGGTCCTATTCCCGTTTTTCAGCACATCTGATAGCGCCGCAGTACGAGGCTCTCATCGGCGTGCCTTTGAGCTGGACGCCGGGCACCCCGGGAGTGATCCGAGGGGAGCCCCTGATTGCACCCTTTAGAGGGCCCTGGCGACGGGCGTCAGCCGCCGCGGTTGACGCTTACATCCGCGCGAATGAAGGCAAGCTGAAAGGCCGGATCGTGCTTTTCTCCGAGCTCAAAGAGGTCAAGGGGCGGAACTCTCCACTGTTTACTCGTTTAGGTGAAGACGATTTGGAAGAACGATCGGAGGCTCCCACGCCCCGACCCCGGGAGAACTTCGACTATCGAAATCCCGGTCCAGCAAAGCCACCAACCGATCAGCCCCGGGCCCGGCGCGGCCGAGGGCAGCAAAATCGCTTGAACGAGTTTCTGGCCAAGGAGGGTGTGGCCCTGTTGATTCATCCCGGCTGGAGAGGTGACGGTGGAACCGTATTTCCTCCCCGGATGGGCAGCCGGAACCCAAAGGATCCGCTTCCGCCGCCGGCGATTGCGCTGACTCCCGAGCACTACAACCGCATTTTTCGATTGACTGCCCGGGGAATTCCGACGCGCCTGGAAGTCGAGGTCCAGACCCGTTTCCACGACGAGGATACAGACTCTTTTAACGTTATCGCGGATCTTCCGGGTGCTGCCATGCCGACTGAGGTGGTGATGGTAGGCGCCCATCTGGACTCCGTTGGACCGGGTCTGGGAGCTACCGACAACGCGCGGCCGGGTGCGCGGTGATGATGGAAGTGATGCGCATTCTGCGCAGCCTCGGGCAGCCACTCGATCGAACGGTTCGGCTGGCCCTGTGGGGTGGAGAGGAGCAGGGTCTTCTGGGATCGAAAGGATACGTAGCCGAGCATTTTGCCGATCGGGCCACGATGGAGCTGGAGCCAGAGCACCCCCTGTTGTCGGCCTACTACAATCTGGACAACGGCACTGGCCGAATTCGGGGAGTTTACCTGCAGGAGAAGGAAATGGTCCGCCCCATCTTTGCCAGCTGGCTGGCTCCCTTCTCCGACATGGGAGCGCAAACACTCTCCATTCGGAACGCCCGGGGGACGGACCACGTCTCGTTTGACGCAGTCGGTCTTCCTGGATTCCAGTTCCTGCAGGATCCGATCGAATACCAGACTCGAAGTCACCACTCGAACATGGACCTCTATGACCGCATCCAGCCGGGCGATCTGGCACAGGCGGCCGCCATCATTGCCTCCTTCGCCTACCATACGGCAACCCGGGCCGAAAGACTCCCGCGAAAACCGCTTCCGCAGCCGCGGACCAGGGCCAAGACCGGGGCTCTCGAAGGGGCCCGACCATGAAGGTCTCCCAGCTACCGTCTTGACGTTATGAAACATCGACCCGCCCGCCGCTTTCGCGAATTGTTGGCTTCGCCCGGGATCATACGCAGCCTCGGCGCCCACGATGTGCTCACAGCACTGATTGTGCAAGAGTCCGGCTTTGAGACGGTGTTCATCGGCGGCTTCGGCACCAGTGCTTCATTGCTGGGGCTACCCGACCTCGATTTTCTGGGCGCCAGTCAAATGGCGGATGCAGTACGGCGCATGGCGGCCCGGGTGTCGATTCCGGTCATCGCCGATGGCGACACCGGACATGGAGATCTTCACAATGTCCGCCACACCGTCGAGATGTTCGAAGCGGCGGGTGCAGCAGGCATACTGATCGAGGATCAGGTTTTTCCCAAGCGCTGCGGCCACTTCGAGGAAAAGCGGGTGATCCCGGTTTCCGACATGGTTCTAAAGATCAGGACAGCCGTGCGTTCTCGTTCCGACCCGGACTTCGTCATCATCGCACGCACCGATGCCCGGCAGGTGAACGGCCTGGACGATTCCATCGATCGAGTCGTCCGTTGCTGTGAAGCCGGTGCCGACATTGCTTTCATCGAAGCGCCCCAGAACCGTGCTGAACTGGAAGAAATTCCGAAGCGGGTCCCCTACCCGCTGTTCGCCAACATGCTCTCGGGTGGTGTCACACCCATCCTGTCGATGGGGGAACTCGAACGACTCGGCTACAAGGTCGCCGTGTGCCCGGTCGAGTCTCTGATGGTCACCGCCCGGGCGGTCCGAGAGATGTGCCGGGCACTCTTGAGCGAAGGTCGTCTGGACAGCCATGTCCGGGACCTGCTCAGCTTCCAGGAACTCAAGGATCTCCTCGGGGTCGAGGAGTATCTGTCTTCACAACGAGAATTGTAACCAGGTCTCGACCTGAGAAGTGCGTGGTGAGGATCGCGCGGTCCACGCCAGGGGCCGCTACGGGAAGGATTTCAACTGCCGGCAACCCGGGCAACAGGGGGAGTCAGGCCGCCCTCCTTACGCACGCGTTCCGCCAGATTCTCGGTGGCCTCTTCGATCAGCTCATGAGTCAGTCGCGGTTCCCATCCGTAGAACTTCCCGGCGGCGATGGCATGCTCAAGAACCAGCTTGGGGTGGACCGAACAAAGGGGAATGTCGTGCTTGTCGTAAAAATCACTCATCATGACCGAGATGATTTTGTCCGAGAACTTGAGGTTGTAAAACTCGCACAGGCGCCTGAAGATCTCGGTAAACTCCTCCACCGTGGGAGGATCCAACCGGACCTTGTAGTTGATCCTCCTGAGGAAAGCGGCGTCCATCAGTTCGGCAGGTGAGAGATTGGTGGAGAAAACCACAATCGCATCAAACGGAACCTCAAACTTTTTCCCGGTGTGCAGCGTCAGATAGTCCACTTTCCGTTCCAGGGGCACGATCCAGCGGTTAAGCAGGTCCTCAGGCTTGACCAGCTGGCGGCCGAAATCGTCGATGACCAGGATGCCGCCCATGGCCTTCACCTGGAGGGGAGCCTCATAGAACTTGGCCAGAGAATCAAAGTCAAGGTCGAGCATTTTCAGCGTCAGCTCTCCTCCGGCCATCACGACCGGGCGCTGGCATGCAACCCATCTCAGATCGTATGGGGCCGAACGATCCAGGATCTCTTCGTGTTCCTCCGAAGGCCCCTCCTCCGGATTCCACGTTCTGTGGACGGCCTCGTCGTAGACTTTGATAACCTGCTGGTCCACCTTAATGGCGTGGGGAATGTAGATTGTCTGTTGAAACACATCACCCAGGCGTTCGGCAACAGAGGTCTTGCCGTTGCCACTGGGCCCGTACAGGAGAAGCGCTTTGCCCGAGTTGACCGCGGGGCCGAGCTGGCGCAGAAGTCTGGCCGGCAGCACCAGATCGCTTAGCGCCCCCTTCAGGTTTCCCAGGTCAATACGTTCATTCACGATGGACTGGGCCTCGACTCGAATGCTGAAGTCTTCCAGAGGAACCGGTGCGGGACCGACATAGGCCGACTGGCTTAGAGCCTCGATGGCACGGTCTCGGCCCCGTTCGGTCAGTACGTGCCGGAGGAGAAAGTGGCTCTTTGCCGTACCGGCGATTTCCACCAGACTCCGATCCCGCAGCAAGGTCAGAAGGATTTCTACAACCGGTTTCGCCAGCTTCACCTCTCTGGAGATCTCAGCTACGGTCTGATGGGCCGAGATGTACATCGACCTGAGAATGAAGTCGAGCAGGTACTGCTCTTCCAGCCCCGTGGCTTCGAGGGTGCGGGGAATGGGGGGCGAACTTCGGTAAAGCTGGTCAACCTGGTCGCGTTCGACAAAACCCATGGACACCAGGTTCTCGAACACGAAACCGCCGGCCAGCCGCTGGCGCTCCGAGGCCGCTTCCAACTGCTCCTCGGTAATATGCCCGTTTTCCAGTAAAAGGTTGCTAAGACCCATGGGTTATTCTTTCGATTGCAATCCGAGACAATTCGTTGCGGATATTATTATAGTAGACGTTCCTGCCGAATTGTGATCCTGCGCATAGTGACCCCCGGAGCTTGCCTGAATTCAGGCCGTCTCCAGGCCGGCGTCGCTTTCCCGTCCCAGCAGCTCGATGGCCTGCGCTTTGAGCTTGTACTTCTTTATCTTTCCACTGGCTGTTTTGGGAAAGTCATCGATAAAAAAGAAAAAAGCGGGAATCTTGTAATAGGAGATTCTGTCGACACAGTAGTCGCGAATCTCATCTTCAGCGACCTCTGCACCCGGTTTCAATTCAACGAAGGCTGCCATCTCCTCTCCCCAGCGCGCGCTGGGTACGCCCACAACCTGGACGTCTTTAACTTTCGGATGCGAGTAGAGGTACTCTTCCACCTCACGAGGGTAGATAGTCTCTCCGCCCCGGATGATCATGTCCTTGGAGCGGCCCGTGATCCGACAATACCCATTCTCGTCCATCACGGCCAGATCTCCCGTATGCAACCAGCCCCTCTCGTCAATCGCCCGGGCAGTCGCCTCCGGCATCTTGTAGTAGCCGCGCATCACATGATATCCGCGGGTGCACAACTCACCCTGCCGGCCGCAGGGAAGAGTTCTCTGCGAATCGGGGTCAATGATCCTGACTTCAACGTTGGGCAGAGCCCGCCCCACCGTCTCGACCCTGACTTCCAGAGGATCCTGAACACGGGTCATGGTCACTCCCGGGGAGGCTTCAGTCAGGCCGTAGGCGCAACAGATCTCGGGCGCATCCAGCTCATTAACAACCGACTTCATCACTTCAATGGGGCACGGCGCCCCCGCCATGATCCCCGTGCGCAGCGACGATGTGTCGTAGCGACCCGTGGCGAATTCCTCCAGCAGGGCAATGAACATCGTGGGCACGCCGTGGACTGCCGTACAGCGCTCCCGCTCGATCGAAGCCAGCACCTCGGCCGGTTCGAAGGCGACCACCGGAACCAGGGCAGCACCCGAAACTACGCCGAGGAGAGTACCGAGCACGCATCCAAAACAATGGAAGAATGGAACGGGGACGCAGAGACGGTCCTCGGCTGAAAAGTTCAGCCCCTTGGCAATGCTGGAAGCATTTTCGATGAGGTTCCTGTGGGTGAGCATCACGCCCTTTGGAAAGCCGGTCGTTCCCGAGGTGTACTGAATGTTGATCACGTCGTCCCGGTGCAGTTCAGCTTCCCGTTCGCGGAGAGCCCCGCCGGACGGTTCCATTCCCTCCTGGAAAACATCCCGCCACCGGTACATTCCCGGGGGGCTCTCGTCTCCGACAAAAATAACGTTTCGCAGGGACGGGACCCTGGACGCGTGAAGGCGGCCCGGAGAAGCAGCGGCCAGCTCAGGACAGAGCTTCTCCACCATTTCGAGATACTCCCGGCCCCGCACTCCCGGGATCAGAATCAGCGTGCGGGTGTCCGACTGCTTGAGAAGGTACTCCAACTCGGCGGAGCGGTAACTGGTGTTTACCGTGACCAGCACCGCTCCAATTCTGGCCGTCGCGAACTGGGCAATCACCCACTCCGGAACGTTGTTGGCCCAGAGGGCCACGTGTTCGCCCTTCCCGATGCCCAGCCGAAGAAGCGCATTAGCCAGCTGAGTACAGGTCCGGTCAAACTCCTGATAGCTGTACCTGACATCGGGTTCCACATAGACCAGAGCATCGTGATCCGGGAACCGCCTGGCCGTCTTCGAGAGCAATTGCCCGATGGTCATCACATCTGCCTCCTCAGTGGTCACCCAGACGGAGGCTCTTGAAGCTCCTCACCTGACCCGTAATCGCGATCTCAGTGGGCAGGCGCTCGACGCTGCTGGCGCCAAAGAAGCCGACCCATGTCTCCACTACTAAATGGACCCGGAACAGAGAGTCAACAACAGGCATGGTCCCGGATTCAGAACCAAGAACCGGTAACCAGCAACCGGTAACCAGCACCCCCCTCACTCCATCCCTTCCTCAGGCGCCATCAGAAAACCCATCAGGTCATTGACCTGATCCGGCGCAAGCAGATCGGGGAAATCGGAAGGCATGGGTGACTCGCCGATCTCGCGCATGGTCTCGATGTCGGACTTCAAAATGTGGGACTCATTTTCGAGGTCGTCCACGAGGAGCAGCCGTTCATCGTCTTCCCGGGCGGGAAAGCCCATGTGGATGGCTCCGTTCTTCAAACGGATGAGCCGGGTCTTGAACCCTTCCGCGACATTTCGGCTCGGGTCAGCCAGGTCCTCCAACAGGCGTGGTACGCCCCTTTCGGCAATCCCATCCAGGTGCGGCCCGATCGTCTCCCCGCGGCCGGCGATCTGGTGGCAGCGCGCACAATGCTCCTGAAACAGGTCCCAGCCGCTTCGGGGAGAAGCGGTCTCCAGATCGACTGATTCGAGAAGCCGGTCAATAGTGGCCTGCCTGCGATCATCCTCAGGCTCCAAGCCGGCTGTCAGTTTCTCATAGCGCTCCTTCAATTCCGGGAAACCCGCCGGCAAGTGGATCGCCAGGGAACTGGAGAGGAGAACCGTGGGCGGAAACTGGTTTTTCTCTGCGGCAGCCAGCAGAATGCGAGCACCTTCAGGAGTCCACGCCAGGCGTCCGGCGGCCGCTTTCTGATACTTCCGGGGAAGAATCGGAATCAGCTCCACGAGCGCTTCCCGGACCGCCGCGGGGTCGCCTCCGAGCAACACGTCGAGAATCCCGTTCCGGAGCAGCGGCAGCCTGGCCGATTCCCGAGCCACGCGCACCAGAAGCGGTGCATAGCGCGCCTCGTCGATAGCGATGAGCGCTCTGGCCGCCGCCAATCGGAGAGCCACACTTTCTTCCCGGGACCCGAACACCCGAACCAGACCGGGCGCGACGCGCGTCCACTGCAAAGAGCCGGCCAGGCCAAATCCCAGGCCGCGCCTCTTCTCGTGGGAAGACGCCATCAATTGTTGGGCCAGGCTCCGGCCCCAGGGATGCAGTAAAGTCCCGGCCTCATCTTCGCGCCCCTCGGCCCCTCGCAACAAGGATCGAAAGACTGCATGCTCGTTCTCCAAACTCGCCCAGGTTCTGCTACGTCCCCAGGTCACCAGACCATCAAAGTCTGCCCCGGCCAGGTGCCGGGCGACGTGTTGGATCTGAGCCGCCTCAACGTCCTGCCCATCCGCCGAGCTTCGAATTCGCTTCAGAAGAAAATGTGCTGCCGGGGCTGAGCGCACCCCGACCAGGGCCGTCTGCAGGCTATGCAACTCGGCTTCAGTCCAGATCTCTTCCAGCACGGACTTCAGGACTTCCTTTTCCCGAAGCTGATCTCGAAGCGCCAGGGCCGTCACATAACCCAGGTGAGAATCCTCTGCAGGGATCGTGGTTGCCAGTTCCAGGAGTCGTCTGACGCTGGGGCCGGCCGGATGGGCACGCAAGGCATCGGCGGCCTGGCGCTGCACGAGGGGATCAGAGTCCTGCAGCCCTGCGTGAGCGAGCTCCCTCTCGGCATCTCCAAAAGGCACGGAGTACTGGGCCAGGATCCGCATGGCGTGCACCCGTATATCCCTGTTTGGATTCCCAGCCGCAGCAGCCAGTTGAGTGGTGTCCAGGTGCCCCAGCCGATGCAGTATCCACAGGCCCTGCACTCTCTGTTGTGCGCTGGTGCCTTTGTCCTGCAGCATGGCACGCACCGGATCCGCCGCCGCGCCCTGCCAGCGGTCGGCGAGTTGATCGGCGGCCAACATTCGAACCTTCAGGTTGGCATGACCAAGATCCGCGATGAGCTGGCCGATGGATGCCTCACCCCAGTTCGATCGCGAGGCATTTCTTGAGGCCTGCCGGACCCCGTCCTTATACACGACCCGCCAGATCCGGCCTCTTGTTCTGTCGCGGTCCGGATGTTGAAAATGCACCTCGTAGTGCCCGATGATCCGATTGTAGAAATCAGCCACGTAGACAGCGCCGTCAGGCCCCAGTTCCAGATCAACAGGGCGAAACCACGGATCATCGCTCACCAGAAAATCGGATTCATGCTCGGCGACGGGAGTCGAGCCCCGGGCCGTAACCCGATCCCGGTAGAGCCGATTCGTGATGACGTCGCCGATCAGAACGTTGTCCTGAAAGGCCTCGGGAAACTGATTGGCAGAGTAGTAGACAATGCCGGCGATCGCCGTTGAGCCATGGGGATGGTCGATCATTTCCGGTCCAAAACCGATGCCTGTCGGCGACCGGGCAAAGTGGGGGTAAAGCCCCCCTCTCTGGAGTTGGTAAACCGGCTGGGTGTGGCTGTCTGCGGAGTACAGGTTGCCCAGCGGGTCGAATGTCAGTCCAAAGGGATTGACCTGACCGTAAGTATTTTGCTCGACCCGGGAGCCGTCCAGTGCAAACCGGAACGTGTTTCCCGAGTCCAGAGTGATTGCAGATCCGTCGCCCCCCCGGGCGGTGGAGATGTTTTTGAACCCGTGACAGGCATACACCCAACCGTCGAAGCCCCGGGTCAAAGCACTGACCATCCCATGGGTATCACGGAATCCGAACTGCCCGTAAAGCACAACCTTCTGATCGGCCCGGTCGTCTCCGTCCAGGTCGAAAAAGCGGTAGACGTAGGGGATGCTGTAAGCGATGGCTCCCCCGGCCACGGGGATCACTCCAATCGGAATGTTCAAACCCTCCGCAAAAACCGTGAACTTGTCGGCCTTCCCGTCGCGGTCGGTGTCTTCCAGGATGGTAATGCGGTCCTGACCCTGGCCCTCTCCGGCAGGGAGCGGATACTCCTGGCTTTGAGTCACCCAGAGTCGGCCCCGGGCATCGAAAGCCATGTTCATCGGCTTTCCGATGTCGGGTTCCGCGGCAAAGAGTTGAACTTCAAAGCCTTCGGGGACATGGAAGGTTCGGCGCTCTTCCTCAGGGGTCAAAGGGTCCGTCTTTCGAATATTCGTAGCCAGCAGGTTCTCAACGGTCTCCGGCGCAGGGAGAGGAGTCCCGGCCGCCCCTCCGGCCTCCTCGTCCGGAGGACCCGCACACCCCGAAAACCACCCCGCCAGGATAACTGTGACTACAGCAGCGAACCCGTACATCGGCTTCTTTTGCAACTTAACACCTCTTTTCGATTCTAGCCCGCACAGATCACCGATTTGGAAATGAAGGTGATTTTGGCAGGCCGGAACGGTTTTCTGAGAGTTTCGCTATCGATCCGGTCCAGGTCGAGTGATGCGGTGGTGTGGAGGGTCGTGAATGAACCGTTTTTCGGGTTCGGAAGAGCGTGACGGAATGTATTCAGGCAGAGCTCGGCCTGAGCGATGGAACGATTTCGTTTTTGGGGGCGTTTGATCGGGACAGACCTCAGCAGCGCAGAGGAATGGCCTGGAGGTTTCGAACGACGGCAGCGAAGACCTCGCTGTAGGGATAGGCTTCCGACATGGAGATCCAGACGTGGCGGACCGTGAGGCGGACCTGGGCGCCGATCTTCAGGAGCTTCAAGCGAATCGTCTGACACTGAGCGCGAGCCAGGGGGGTCTGCTTCAGTCCGAGACGACGCAAGGCGTGCATGAGCATGTAGGCGGCGGAGGACAGATACAGCCGGAGTTGATTGGCGCGCATCGTTGCCGCGCTGGTCCGGTCGGCGAACAGACCCAACTGCTGTTCTTTTATGCGGTTCTCCATGTCGCCCCGCGCACAGTAGAAGTCTTCGTAGAGCGCGCGGGCCCCCAGGCGTTCCGGCGACAGGGAGGTGACGACGAATCGGGGATTGGCGCCTTTGTCCAGGAACTCGGCCTTGCCGACGACGCGTCGCTCCGAGGTCCAACTGTGGCGAGTCCGGTAGCGGAAATCCTTGAACACCCGCGCCGGTCGCCCGGTGGCGTTGAACTCGGCTTCGGCCTGAGTCATCGCTTCGGCGCTCTCTGACTTGAGCCGATCATTGTTGGCCAACCCCATCACGTAATCCACGTGATGGTCTTCACACCAGCGGAGCAAGTCATCCCGGCAAAAGCCCGAGTCGGCCCGGATGACGATCGAGACCTCCGGCCAGCTCTGCCGAATCCGGCCGACGATCCGTTCCAGTTCCTCCACCGATCCCGCGGCCCCATCGATATTGGAACACCGCAACCGGGCGCACAGCAGATGCTCCCCCGAGAAGATGTACAGCGGGAGATAACAGTAGTGGCGGTAGTAACCGTGAAAGAACCGGCCTTCCTGCTGGCCATGGATCGGGTCGTCGGTCGCATCCAGATCCAGCACCATCTCCTCGGGCGCCGATTCGTGGGACTCCACGAAGGCATCCACCATCCAGCCGTCGATCCGGTCCGGGTCCATCGCGATCTTCTTGTACCGCTCCTGCTCATCGACCTCGGCGCCGGTCAACTCCAACCGGTTCAGCGTACACCTGCCCGCCAGCGCCTTCCCCCGATCTGAGGCCTGCCGCCGCCTCTCCCCCAACGGATCGGCCTTATTCACCGCCACCGCCAGCATCGGATCGGTGCGCAACTGATCATGATCGTTCAGATCCTCGTACCCCAGACAGAGTCCGTAGATGCGCTGCCCCAACAACTCCTCGACCGTGTGTTCGATCAACCGCGGATCCCGGTGATCCCTGAAACACTCAGCCAGTCCGGCGATCAGACCCGTCCCCCTCTCGACCTCTCGCAACAGCAGCACCCCTGCATCGGAGGTGATCTTCCCGCCGTCGAACCGCGCCTTCACTTTGCGTTGAAATAGTCCGTGAAATTCGAACCTGGCTTGTTTACACTCTGTTCTCATAAGGGCCGCCTCCGTTTGCGTGTGAAAACGTTCATTCAAAACACTTTATACCAAACAGGGCGGCCTTTTCAGGTCCTATCGGTGAGAAATGGCGGCTAGCAGTCCGTGCCGGACATCCCACCGGCTGCCGGCAGCCGGGTTGCAGGGCCAACCCCCTTTTCTTAAGCTGTACCCGACTCATCTTTGAACAACGGACTCATTTAGAAAGGAGACGCCATATGGAGGGTCGATTCACTACCGCAGCAGAAGTAGAACGTGACCAGCTGGGCTGGGGAACCCTGGCCTGGTTCAGCCGTCCCGGGACAACGGGAGCGGAAAAACTGGTCGTCATCGAGGTGACGTTTTCCCCTGGCGGCGGCCACAACTTTCACTTTCATCCGCATCAGGAAGAGGTGATCTACGTGCTCGAGGGAGCGATCCAATCATGGATCGAGACCAACTCGCGAGAACTGGCGCCGGGAGATTCAGTCTTCATCCCCAAGAACACCGTCCATGCCTCGTTCAACGCCTCCAGTCAAAACTCCAGGTTGCTGGCCATTCTCGGGCCCAGTGTAGGCCCGCAGGGGTATGAAACAGAGGATGTGTCCGGGGAGTCACCCTGGAACACGCTGCGCGCCTGAATAAACCAGGGACTGCCGGGTACTCTCGTACTAGACGGAAGCCAGGCGGTCCAGGACTTTGCGAGTCGCCTCGACAAACAAATCCACCTCGGATTCTTTGATGACCAGGGGAGGGCAAACCGTGAACCCGTTGCCCACGGCGCGGACGACGACACCTTCCTCGCGGAACATGGTAAAGGCGAGGGGACCAAGAGCAACGCCTCTCCCCTGCTGATCTGCGCTGGGCCTGAGTTCCATGGCGCCAATCAGGCCAAGACCCCGCACCTCTCCCACCAGCGGGTGGTCGACGAACTCTCTCAGGCGGCGCTGGAGATAAGGACCTATCTCGTCCCGGGTCCGGCCAACCAGATCCTCCGACTCTATAATGTTGAGGTTGGCCAGGGCCGCTGCCGCGGCTGCCGGGTGACCGGCATAGGTGTTGATGTGAGAAAAGAAACCGCCGTCAATGACGGTCTGGGCGATCTCGTCGCGGACGAAGAGCGCGCTCAGAGGCTGGTACCCGCTGGTAATCGCTTTAGCCGTGTTCATCAGATCGGGATCGAGATCCCACAGCTGGCTGGCGAACCACTCACCCAGGCGACCGAAACCGGTAATCACTTCATCCGCCACGAACAGGATCGAGTGGCGGCGGCACAGCTCGCGGAGACCCTTTAAGTAGCCCGGCGGCGGAATGATGACGCCGCCGGCCCCCTGGACGGGCTCCACGAACATCGCCGCGATCGTTTCCGGGCCCTCCCTTTCCATGGCCTTTTCCGTCTCTTCGACGCTCCGGCGACCGTACTCCTCAAGGCTCATCTCAGTTGCCGCCAGGTAGTAGTGAGGTGCCGGACAATGGACAAAGCCCTCCAGAGGCAAATCGAACGGCTCCAGGATGGGCGGGATCCCGGACATGCTGGTGGTGGCCAGAGTCGCACCGTGGTAACTGTGCACACGCGTCAGAATCTTGGTTCGATTCCCCCTTCCCGTCAGCCTGTTGTAGAAGCGGATCAGCTTCAAGGCCGACTCGTTCCCTTCCGAACCGGAACTGCTGAAATAGACGTGGCTCAAAGGCGGGGGAGCCAGCCTGCTCAATCTCTCGGCCAGCAGAATCGTCGTGTCGGTCGTGGAATTCAGAGCCGAGCAGTAGTAGGGCAGAACCCTCAGCTGTTCGTAAACCGCTTCCGCTATCTCGGGACGGCCATAACCGACGTTGACGCACCACAGGCCGGCCATCATGTCGAGCAGCCGTTTGCCCTCCGAGTCGATCAGAAAACACCCTTCCCCGGAGACGATGACGTTGGTCCCGGCGGCGTGCAACGCCTGGTGATCGGTCAAAGGATGAATGTGGTGGGCCCGATCGATTTCCTGAAGTTCGCGGGTCGAGTGTGCGATTGCCTGTGAGTTCTGGTCGGTCATGATTGGTCTCCTAAGGGTCCGCTCCTAAGCTTCCATCCCGCCCTCTTCCACGGGATCAAAGGGTTCGTGGCTGCTCAGATCCCCACGGCGTGAAGGGCGAGGCCGGTGCCCGCTATGGCTAGTCCTGAAACCGTGTGCACATGTCTTTCCATGAACGAAAAGGCGGACAGTTTCAGCCCGAAGTAGCCAACCGTGACAAGCGCGCACATCGTACCCAGAGTGACCAGGCCGAAGATCAGGACGACGCCCGCCACCGTGGGCCACATAGAATCGAAGGCGGGGGCCATCAGGATGGGAATCAGTGGTTCGCAGGGTCCCAGGACGGCAACAATGAAAAGAGTCCAGACCGTAGCGACCTTCGGACGTCGCCAGCCGGAAGAAGGGTCAGAAGAAAAAGACGCCCCAAAACGCTTTTGCCTTTCCCGATGCAACGACCAGATCGCATAAGCCAGCCCGAAGCCGATCAGAATCCAGGCGGCCACCTGGCCACGGCGGGCTTCGATCAACTCGAGGCTGTTGAGGCTGACCCCGATCGAGATCCCGGCCAGGCCCAGCAGGACCGAAGAGAGGACGTGCCCGGTTCCGCACACCAGAGTGATGGTGAGCAGCCTGGAAAGGGACCATTTCTGGGCCCGGGCCAACACCACGAAGGGCAGAGTGTGGTCCACTCCGATCATGGTGTGCACAAATCCGATGGATCCTGCCGCTGCCAGCAGGACATGGCCGGCATTTTCCACTGCGTTGACCTTCCTCCCCGCCTTTATGAAGGGTTGCTTTGCAACCTTGTTGAACTCCGAATGATCCCCAAAGATGAGCGTACAGTCAAATAGAAACCCACCCGACCCCCGGATTTGAGTAGCACCTCCTGATCCTCTAGTATCGTTGTAGCTCATGGAGGTCAATTGATGATGCAGTCGCGGGTCCGGTGGCCAGTTCTCCTTGCTTCCCTGCTGGCCCCGTGTTCCCCACTCAATGCCGGGGAGCTGCCGGCAGTCACGGGCGTAGAGCCCCAGCCTCTTCTGGCGCAGGCGATTCGCCTCAATGAGGCCTTGACCTTCCTGGGGAGCCGCCTGCAGCCGGAAGACGAGCAGCGACTCCTCTCCCTCCGCGACCATGTGGCCGACCAGGAGCTGGTCGCGCTCGTCCAGGACGTTCTGGACCCCTATTGCATTGCCATGGTCGAGATCAATCCTGAAGCACGGGTCAAGGTATTGCACGGTCCGGTGCAACCGGAATTGATCCAGGGAGGGTGGAAGAGCTTTCTGGTCAAGGTCAACAACCAGGCCGAGGTCAGGGCTGCTCTGAAAGTGGAGAGTCCCAATGCCGAGCCGTTGCTCCACAAATCCAGCAACGAAAAACGTGCCAAGGAGGAGAATCTCCTCTCCCCCGGTGACGTGGCCAATCGGTTTCTGGAGCTTGCCCTGTATCGAAGACGGCCCCTGCAGCCCGGTCTTTCCGGCCTGGTGCTCGAGTACGCCGTGCTACAGGTCTACACACCCGAAGTGGGGAAACGAGAGGCCAGGATCGGCTTCCACGTCGGACAGGGCACGCAGGATGTTGGATTCCGCAACGCCATTGACGTTCTCTTCGACATCCGTCCCTCCGTTCGAGTCAGGCTCCGCGTCCGGGATCATGACGGTTCTCCGGCGATGGCCTCCTTCACGATCACAGACGGCATCGAGAGACTCGTGACCAGCCCCGAGGTGAATGCCCTGCCGGAGCAGGACTATCGTCTGCGCCGGGCGCGGACGCGGACCTGGGAGCGGACCCTGGGAGCAGGGACGACACCGCTTCCCTACAAACGGCTGGTGGGAATCTATCCTCTCCCCTCCAGGCGCCTGGCCCACGACCCTTATCCCGACTTCTTTTTTCACCCCCAGGTATACCGGGCGGATGGCGAGCACGTTGACCTCCCCCCCGGAAACTACCAGGTGGAGTACACCCGCGGGCCGGAGTATCTGCTCCAGCACACCGAGCTCAATATTCCCGCCGGCACGCCGGAGTACGAAGCCACCTTTCAGCTGGAACGGTGGGTGGACATGGCGGACCTGGGCTGGTACAGCCTGGATCATCACGTCCACGCCGCCGGGTGCAGCCACTATGAGAGTCCGGAAGAAGGCGTTCGCCCCAAAGACATGTGGCGGCAGCCCCTGGGCGAAGACCTGAACGTGTCCTGCGTGCTCACCTGGGGGCCCTGCTGGTACCACCAGAAAGAGTACTTCGAGGGCAAAGACCACGATCTCTCCAGCGGCGATTACCTCATGCGTTACGACGTGGAGGTCTCGGGCTTCCCCTCCTCTCATGCCGGCCATCTCGTGCTCCTGAGGCTGACCGAGGACGATTACCCGGGTACGACCCGTGTCGAAGAGTGGCCCAGCTGGACCCTGCCCATATTGAAATGGGCCCGGTCTGAGGGCGGGGCGGTCGGCTACTCTCACTCGGGGTGGGGTCTGGCACCCCAGGGAGAGGAGTATACCGAGGCGCCCCTCACGACCGAGCTGCCCAACTATCTGATCCCAAACTACGACGGCATCGGCGCCAACGAGTACGTTGTCACGATTACACACGACGCCGTTGACTTTTACTCGCTGGGCGACACTCCCTCGGTGTACGAGCTGAACATGTGGTACCAGTCCCTCAACGTGGGTTACCGGGTTCGGGGCAGCGGGGAGACCGATTTCCCGTGCATCTTCGACGAACGGATCGGGATGGCGCGGACCTACGCCAAACTGGACGACGGGCTCGATTTCGATCGGATCGTGGACGAGATCAAGGCGGGTCGCAGTTATGTCTCTGACGGCAAATCTCACATCATCGACTTCAAAGTCGACGATCTCGAGCTGGGGACGAAGGACAGCGAGCTCCGACTCGAGGGTCCCCAGACGGTCCACGTTGAGGCCAGGGTAGCCGCCTTCCTGCCCGTCGAACAGGATGAAATCGGGGCTTTTATCGCCTCGCGGGCCCACAACCAGCCTCCTTACTGGGATCTGGAGCGAGCCCGTATCGGTAAAAGCCGCCGGGTTCCCGTGGAGCTAATCGTCAACGGCGTGGCCGTCGCCAAGCAGGATATCGTTGCGGACGGTGGGTGGAACGATCTGACATTCGAGCTTTCACTCGAAAAGTCCAGCTGGATCGCCGTCCGGATCCTCACCAGCGGCCACACCAATCCCATTTTTGTTCTGGTGAACGGCAGTCCGATCCGCTCCCGGAAAAGCGTGGAGTGGTGCTTGAAGGGCGTCGACCGGTGCTGGAAGATGAAAGAAGAGCGAATCCGGAAAGAGGAGAGAGATGCCGCCCGGGCCGCTTACGATCACGCCCGCCGCATCTACACCCGCATGCTCGACGACCTGAATTGATCGCTCTTAAGATCCTGAATGTTAACCTTTAACCTTTAACCTAAAACCGTGGACTCCCCAACCAGGCGAATCGCTCCGAAAAGCACCCTCATCGATATCCGACACCTCGACACGACGGAGGTCATCGCCGCCTGTGTCCTGGAAAGCAACGGGCAGCTCGCCCTCCTCGACCCGGGCCCGACGTCCTGTCTCAACCACCTGACCCGGGGACTGGATTCGCTGGGCATTGGCGTGAGCGACCTCGACATGATCCTGCTCACCCATATCCATCTCGATCACGCGGGGGCCACCGGAACCCTTTTCAGGCAAAATCCTTCGCTGCAGGTCTATGTGCATGAGCGCGGAGCGCCGCACCTGATCGACCCATCCCGATTGTTGAAGAGTGCGAGGCGTGTTTTCAGCCACGATTTCGAACGGATGTGGGGAGACTTCGAGGCCGTGCCCTCGGATCACATCACTTCGCTCGAGGGGGGAGAAACGGTTTCACTCGGCGGCCGCAAGCTCAACGTGCTCTACACTCCGGGGCATGCTTCCCATCACGTTTCGTATTTAGACGAGTCGATCGGCGTGGCTTTTATTGGAGATACGGCCGGCATTCGGATCTCGAACCGGGACTGCATCCTCCCGGTGACGCCTCCCCCGGACATTGACCTGGAAAAATGGACAGCGAGCATCGAGAAGATCCGGGAGTGGCAGCCGGAGTTGCTCTTTCTCACCCATTTCGGTGCGGCTTCGCCTGTGAACGAACACTTCGATTCTCTGATCGAGGCCTTTCGGATCTGGCGTGACCGGGTGCAGCGGCAACTTGCCGGTCCCGGCAGCGACGAGGAACACGCGACCGAGTTCGGCCGCCGCCTTCACGATGACGTCGTGACCCGGCTGGGAGAATTGCGGGCCATCCCTTACGAGATCACCACAGCCTCAAAGATGAGCTGGTACGGCCTGGCGCGGTATCTGCGTAAGAGGGCTGAGGGCACTGAACAGAGGCAATGATCCGCTTCGGCGGAGTCGGTCACTGAGAGAGCCTTGACCATGATGGACCCAACCAGGGGCACCGTTTTGGCCCTGCTGGCCCACCCCGATGACACCGAATTCCTGTGTGGCGGCACCCTTGCCCTTCTGACCCGGCGGGGGTGGAAAGTGCACGTCGCGACGGCCACGCCGGGGGATCTTGGCAGCGCGGAGCTGCCTCCCCATGAGATTGCCGCCATTCGCAGAGCCGAGGGGGCAAAGGCGGCGCAGGTCATCGGCGGACGCTACCACTGCCTGGAGCTGATGGACCTGCGCGTTTTCTACGGCGAAGACGGGCTGCGCCGGGTCACCTCCCTGCTGCGACGGGTCCGACCCGATCTGGTCATCACCCACAGCCCTTCCTGCTACCTGCTCGACCATGAAGAAACATCCAGGCTGACCCGGGCCGGTTGTTTCGCCGCTCCCGCGCCTCATGCCGTCGCGTTGGAGGAAGACAAGCCCCCCCCGTTGGAGCGAATTCCTTTTCTCTATTACACGGACGCGATCGAGGGCCTGGACCTGTTCGGAAACCGAGTGCCCGCGTCCATTGCGATCGACACGACATCCGTTGTTGAGACCAAGCTGGAGATGCTGGCCTGTCATGCCTCCCAGCGGGAGTGGCTGCGCCGCCAGCATGGAATGGACGACTACCTGGAAACGGCTCGCACCTGGAGCCGGGAACGCGGAGTCGAGGCCGGATATCGGCATGCCGAAGTGTTTCGGCAGCACCTGGGTCACGGTTATCCGCGCCACAATCTGCTGGGTCAGGTTCTGGCGGACGTGGCCAAAGAGATCACATCATCCGCTGGATGACCCGCTGACTCTCCTCTGCGCCCAGGCCCAGGGGCCGGAAGGCGAGCGGTCCTCTCTCATCCAGAACGGGCTCACGGTGTCCCAGGGCCGGCTGTAACTTCTGCAGGAAGAGTCCCGTGTAAATCGTATCTCCCCACTCCAGGCCTTTTTCGCAGGCGGCCTTCCAGTCGCTGGTATCGTGATTCTCGTCTTCCAGCCGTTTGACCCGTGGTTTGAAGAACTTGTAGTCGTTGTCGTGATTGTAGGTGACGCAGGGGCTGAACACGTCGACCAGCGCAAATCCCTTGTGTTGAATCCCCTGCTTTATCAGCGCCACCATATGACCCGGGTCTCCGCTGAAAGCCCGGGCGACGAAGGTGGCGCCGTTCATGATGGCCGAGGTGATGGGGTTGACCGGCAACTCCACGCTGCCAAAAGGCGTGCTCTTGGTCTTCATTCCGTCGCAGCTGGTGGGTGAAATCTGGCCGGTCGTCAACCCGTAGATCTGATTGTTCATGACGACATACGTCAGGTCGACATTGCGGCGGGCGATGTGCACAAAGTGATTTCCGCCAATGCCGTAGCCATCCCCGTCTCCCCCCGTCGCGATGACGTTCAACTCGTGATTGGCCATTTTGGCCCCCGTCGCCACGGCCAGAGCACGGCCGTGGAGTGTGTGCATTCCGTAGGCGTTGAAGTACCCGGGCAGGTTTGAAGAACAGCCGATTCCGCTGACCGTCAGGATCTCGTGCGGTTTGAGTCCCAACTCGGCACAGGCTCTTTGAAGTCCTTTCAGGACTCCGAAATCACCACATCCAGCACACCAGTCCGGGTCGACTTTTCCCTTGAAGTCTTTCGGCTTCAGCGCGCCCTGCGGTGGGCCGGCCTTGATATCTTGCGGGGTGATACTCATCTTGACTCCTCTCTAGACCTCTCTAGGCCATGATTTCTTGATAGGGCACGGAATGACTCGTCTGCCCGGCCATCTGTTCGAGCACACCGTTGACGATGTGATGGGGCATGAAAGGCTCCCCATCGTACTTGCGAATGTGCCCATCGACGTCGAGCCCCGTCTCGCTGCGCAGGTAACGGAAGAACTGGCCCGAGTAATTGTTCTCGACAATGATCGTCCGCTTGCAGCGGCTGATAATATCGGTCGCCGCCGCGGCCTGGAACGGAACGATCCACTTGAAAGACAGCTGGTTGGCGCTCACTCCCTGCTCCGCCAGTTGCTGTACGGCCTCCTCAATCACTCCGTGGGTCGATCCCCATCCGATCAGCGTCACCTCTGCATCTTCGGCGCCCTCAAGCAGGGGGGGAGGGATCTCATTCAGGATACTCTGGAACTTTCGAGCTCGTTTTTCGACCATCTGACGGCGCTTATGGGGATTCGTGAACTCGTCACTGATGAGAATGCCCTCCTCGTCGTGCTCGTCGGTCGCCACCACGTGGACATAGCCCTCCAACCCGGGCAGGGCTCTCGGAGAAATACCAGTATCTGTGTCCTTGTAGCGGTGATAGCCGTCTTCCTGTGAGGGCTCTGTGATCAGCCCGGCCCGATCGATGGTCGGCTGCATATCGATGTCGTCCGGATCAACGCTGAAGGTGCCTTCTGAAATCAGCAGATCGGAGATGACGATGCCGGGACACTGGCATTTGTCTACGAGATTGAACAGTTTGGGAACCGTGTTGAAGGCGTCGAGTGCATCCCTGGGAGCGACAATGATTCGTTCAAAGTCTCCCTGACTGGCGCCCAGTGCCTGCCACAGGTCTCCCTGCTCGGTTTTGGTGGGGACGCCTGTGGAGGGCCCGGCTCGCTGTACATTGATAAAGACAACAGGTACCTCCATCATGGAAGCCGCCCCGACAGCTTCGGTCATCAGGGCGAAACCCCCGCCCGAGGTCGCGCACATGGATCGACAACCGGCATGGGCGGCGCCAATCGCCATGTTGGCGACGCCGATCTCATCTTCAACCTGGCGAACCATAATCCCCAGTTCACGGCCGTTTCGAGCCATCCAGTGGAGTACTCCGCTGGCTGGACTCATGGGATAGGCGCAATAAAACTTGACCCCGGCGGCAGCTCCACCCATGGCCAGGGCGTCGTTCCCGGTCCACACGGCCAGGGGTGTGGGACCCACCGGAACCGATTGCTCCCAGGGCTCAAAATTGGTGCCGGTGAAGTCGAAGCCGGCTCGGGCAACGGCCACATTTTCGTCTACAACCTCCTGACCCTTGCGCTCGAAATGCAGTTTCAATGCATCCTCGAGAATTTGAAAATCGAGCCCCAACAGGGAAACGATCGAGCCCAGGGCAACCGTATTCTGCATCAGACGGTTGCGATTCCCCCCGGTCATCTCGACGACGGGCAACGGGCAGTGATGAACGCCCTCGGCCGCTTTCGGAGCTTTCACGGCCCCGCTGTTGTAAATCACTCTGGACCCCGGGCCCATAAGAGACAGGTGACGGTTGAGCGTGTCCTGGTTCAAGCACACCAGCAGGTCCAGCTTGTCCCCGTGGCAGAGGACCGGACGGTCACTGACACGAATCGTAAGAAAAATATGTCCCCCTCGAATAATCGACTGATAGGCGTTGTAGGCGTAGAGGCCGAGGCCGCGGCGCACGAACAATCGCGCCAGGATGTTTCCGGGTGTGGCAATCCCCTGCCCTGCTGCACCCCCAATCGCAAAGGCAAAATCGAATCTCCCTGACGTCATGTTTTGGTTTCTCCCGGGGCGCCACCCGCTCCCCAAAACGGGAGGGCATCCGCCTCAATCGTGTATGGCAAAGACCCGAACGACGCGACCCTGACTCTGTTCGACCGTTTCTTCCGAGCACCGGCAATTCATGGCCGGTCGGCAGATATTATAAGCTAAAGGGCCCGTTTGTTATAAGTGAAAGGGCCCGTTCTGCAATTTCCCGACGTCCTCCCCACGGTCTTGAATCCCTCCCGGTGTGACCGATCAGGCGGAGTTATCCCTCCAAAACGGAGAGAAAAGGATCCTCCAGACTGGCGGCCACCCAGCGCAGAAAACGCGCTGCGTTGGCCCCGTCAATGAGCCGGTGGTCGTAGGACAAAGAGACGGGCAGAATGATCCTCGGGACCAGAGCACCGTCCCGATAGACAGGTCGCTCCCCGGCACGTGCAATTCCCAGAATCGCCACTTCGGGCCAGTTCACGATGGGGGCGAAAGATGTGCCCCCGATCCCGCCCAGATTGGTTACGGTGAAGGTTCCGCCCTGCATCTGATCCAGGCTCAGTCGCCCCTCCCGGGCGAGTTCCGCCAGTTCCGCGAGCTCAACGGCAATCTGGACAATGTTCTTCTGATCCACGTTGCGGATGACGGGCACCAGCAGACCCCGCGAAGTGTCCACGGCCACCCCGATGTGAATGTACTTCTTCAAAATAACCCGCTGACCCTGTGTGTCAATGCTGGCGTTGAACTCCGGGAACATCTTCAAGGCGGAAGCCAGAAGCCTGACGGCGATGGCCGTCACCGTCAACCTGGCGCCGGCCTTTTCCACCCTGGCGGAGTACTGCTGTCGCCGCTTCTCCAGTTCCGTGATGTCGCACTCGTCGTGCTGGGTCACGTGCGGAATGGAAAGCCAGCTCCGGGTCATTCGCCGGGCGGTCACCCGGCGCACGTTGGAAAACGCTCTGGCTTCAACCTCCCCCCACCTGCTGAAGTCGGGCAATCCCTCCGGCGCGGCGCTAAGTGGGGGCGAGACTCCCGGGTCCGCTGAGTTCGCCTGCTGGAGATCCTCTCTGGTAATTCGGCCTCCGGGACCCGTGCCGGTCACCTGCTCGATATCGACGCCCGTTTCCCGGGCCAGCCGGCGAATGGCAGGGGAGGCCGGAATCACACGGGGCAGCCTCTCCCGGTCGGCCTCGGGTCGGACCGCAAAGGCAACGACTTCGGCAGGTCCGGCTGCAGAGGGGTCGGGCTCTACCGGGTCTGCTTGCGGCTGCGCCGGCGCGCTTACTGCGTGCGCGCTACTGCTGTCGGGTGTTGGGGTTGATCCCTCCGAATCAATGGTCAGGAGCAGCTGTCCTACACTGGCCCTTTCTCCCGATTTGACGTGGATTTCCTTGATGGTCCCCCCAACGGAGGCCGGGACCTCCACGACTGCTTTGTCGGTTTCCAACTCCAGAAGAGGTTGTTGAGGCTCGATACGATCTCCTACCTTGACCAGGAGCGAGACGACGTCCCCGGACTCAATGTTCTCGCCCAGATCAGGCAGTTTGAACTCCATCGGCATGTCTTCACTCCCCTCCTAGGACATTAAAGGACTGGCTTTTTCCGGATCCACTCCGAGGTCCTTGATGGCCTTGACGACGGTGGCTCGTTCGACCTTCCCCTGGCGGGCCAATGCAGTCAGGGCACCCAGGGCAATGTAACGAGAGTCGACTTCGAAGAAATCTCGCAGGGCGGCTCTCGAATCGCTGCGCCCGAACCCGTCGGTTCCCAGGCACACCGGCACACTCGGAATCCAGGCCGCCAGTGAGTTGGGCAGCGCCTTGACGTAGTCGGATGCCATCACCACGGGACCCGCCTCGTCGCCCAGGCACTGTCGGACATAGGGTACCCGCTGCCGGCTTCCGGGGTGGAGCATGTTCCAGCGATCGACCTCCAGACCATCCCGGTAGAGCTCCTTGAAGCTGGTGACACTCCAGACATCCGAGGCGACATCGAACGTTTCCAAGAGAAGCTCCTGGGCAGCCAGCGCCTGGTTGAGAATGGCCCCCGCGGCCATGAGCTGGACTCTGTTTTTCGCTTTGGATTTGCTGCTGCGATAGCGGTACATCCCCTTCAGAATCCCTTCTTCGACCCCGGCCGGCATTTCAGGCATCGGATAGCTCTCGTTCTCCACGGTAAGATAGTAGAAGACGTCTTCGCCGTCTTCATACATACGCCGGATGCCCTCCCGTACGATCACCCCGATCTCAAAGGCGAAGGCAGGATCATACGCCAGCAGGTTGGGCACTGTATAAGCGAGAAGATGACTGTTCCCGTCCTGGTGTTGGAGCCCTTCTCCGGCAAGAGTTGTTCGTCCGGCGGTTCCGCCGATCAAAAAACCACGACAGCGCATGTCTGCGGCGGCCCAGATCAGGTCCCCGATTCGCTGAAACCCGAACATGGAATAAAAGATGAAGAACGGGATCATGTGCACGCCGTGGCTCGCATAGGCCGTTCCGGCTGCCATAAACGAGGAGATGGAACCCGCCTCGGTAATTCCCTCCTCAATGACCTGGCCGTTGGTGGCCTCCCGATAAAACATCAGGCTTCCGGCATCGGTCGGCTCGTAGAGCTGGCCCACATGCGAGTAGATGCCGAACTGGCTGAACAGGGCCTCCATACCGAAGGTCCGGGCCTCGTCGGGAATGATGGGGACAATGTGCCTGCCGATGCCGTCTTTTTCGCGCAGCAGCCGGGAAATGACGCGCACGATCGCCATGGTCGTGGTAACGGACCGCTCTCCAGTCCCCTCAATGAATTCATCGAAGAGCTCATCCGGAGGCATCTGAAGGGGCTCGGCCCGCGCCGCGCGAGTCGGAACATAGCCCCCCAGCTTCCTGCGTCTTTCGGTCAGGTAGATGATCTCCGGGCTGTCTTCGGAAGGCAGGAAAAACGGAGCAAGCGCCAGCTGTTCATCCGAAATCGGAATGTCGAAGCGCTCCCGGAAGTCGAGCAGTTCTTCCAGATTCAGCTTCTTCTGCTGGTGGGTAATGTTTTTCCCCTCACCGGCCTCTCCCAGCCCGTATCCCTTCACGGTCTTGGCCAGGATGACGGTGGGAGAACCCCGGTTTTCCATGGCGGCAGCGTAGGCCGCGTACATCTTGTAGGTGTCGTGTCCCCCCCGCTTGAGCTGCTCGAGCTGCTCGTCGGAAAGTGTGTCGCCAATCTTCTTGACCTCGGGGTCGGTGTTCCAGAAGTTTTTGCGGAAGTAATCGGGTCCGGCAACCGTAAACTTCTGCCATTTCCCGTCCACCGTCCGGTTCATCAGCTCGACCAGGGCTCCGGTTTCGTCCATCTCGAGAATCGGGTCCCAGCGGCGGCCCCAGATGACCTTGATGACATTCCACCCGGCCCCCCGGAACACTCGTTCGAGTTCCTGGATAATCTTGCCGTTTCCCCGCACCGGCCCGTCGAGTCGCTGCAGGTTGCAGTTGATCACGAAGATCAGGTTGTCCAGCTGCTCCCGGGCTGCCAGGCTGATGGCGCCCAGAGTCTCCGGCTCGTCGGTTTCTCCGTCGCCCAGAAAAGCCCACACCTTTCCCTCGCTCGTGTCCTGGATACCGCGATCTTCGAGGTATCGATTGAAGCGCGCCTGATAAATCGCCATGATCGGCCCCAGGCCCATGGACACGGTTGGAAACTCCCAGAACTCGGGCATCAGCCAGGGGTGCGGGTAAGAGGAAAGACCTTTCTCTTTCCCCAACTCGCGGCGAAAGTTCTCCAGTTGCTGAACCGTCAACCGTCCTTCCATGAATGCCCGGGCGTAAATGCCGGGAGCTGCGTGGCCCTGAAAGAAAACCAGGTCGCCGCCGCCCTCGGCATCCTTCCCTCGGATGAAGTGATTCAAGGCCACCTCATAAAGAGTCGTGGCCGAGGCGAAGGTGGAGATGTGACCCCCGATGCCGTCTTCTTCACGATTGGCCCGAACCACCATGGCCATAGCGTTCCAGCGGACCCAGCTCTTGAGCCTCACCTCAATCTCGAAATCTCCCGGGAATTCGGCCTGGTCCTGAGGGGCAATCGTGTTGATGTAAGGGGTATTCGCGGCGTAGGGAATGCGGATACCCTGTTTCAGCGCGCGCGCATGGAGATGCCTGAAGAGCTGGCGGACCCGTTCCGATCCGCCTTCAGAAATCACATAGTCGAGGGCCTCCAGCCACTCCCGGGTCTCGATCGCCTCGAGTTCTGCCTGTGCGGCCGCCTTGCCGATCCTGTCGGCGGGTTTGCTCATTGACAGTTGTCATTCTTTCAGTTCGCGGCTGGACGGATCAAGGTGGATGGCGGGTTCCGGGTATCCGGTCCGCGCGGCCCTTACGAATCCCGGACGGCGCGCCATGACAAAACGAATCCCAGTGCCTACGCGGCCCTCCGGCACGGCCACGCTGTCGATCAAGTTCCCTTCCTGGTCCCTCAGGTTGTAGAAGAACGAATGGCTCAGGTCGGATACGGAGGCTTGACCTCCCGCTGGGGCCGAGCCGTTCTCCTCGGCTACTAGTGCACCATCGATCGTTACGCAAGTGTAATCGCATTCATCACAAAGACACTGCTCAAGCGCTTCTCCGCCTTTGTCTCCACACTCTTCTTCTTCACAACTACCCATGAGACCAGGCGTAGGAGGAGGAACCGGCTCCTGAGTAAAGTTGAGACTCAGCGACTCTTTGGGACCGAGGTTGATCGGAATTCCGGCCGGGTTATAAGGGGCTCCATTGACAACAAGCCCAACTGGCGAGGAGAGATCTCCATTGAGAACGACAGCCCTGCCGGAGAACGGCAGGTCGCCTCCATTACCGATCCGCTGTTCGATGTCGAAAATGAAGCTCCCGACCCTCCCCACAATGAACTGCGGAAAGATCGCAGTCCCCGCCGGATCGTGGAAACTGGGGGATCGGTCTCCCTGTTGCGCCACTGTGATCGCAACCGAGGCCAGGACGAGCAATGCAACTAAGAGTTTTCGAGCAACTTTCACACTTCCACCTCCTGCCGAAAATAGTTCTAGAAAAAGAACGAGTGTTTTCCCCACCGGTCTTTCCCCGTTTCGAATTGGCTGGGCAGAAGTGTACTAACCTTGGACCGGGAAAACTAGTGCGGGCTGCACTAGTCCCTGATCGGGCCGATCGGGCTCACGTTCTGGCCCGCTATCTGGACGGTACTTCCCTCGGACTGAACACCCAGTGCCGTTCCGAACACCTGGCCGTCCGCAACGGTCATTTCCACCAGAGCTGCAGGAATATCCAGGGGTAGCTCCGGGACCACCTCGGCAACAAAGAAATCGTCGCGAAAGTTCTCCATCATGAAATTGCTCTCCAGAATATTCAGACCGGGAATTCCAAGCGGGGATGCCTCAGCCGGCAGATAGACCTTCACGTTGACCATCTGAGGCGGCGAGACCAGAAGCGCCACACCGGTGTCGAAGCCCTGGCCCCGACTCAAGACAAAGCTGATGCCCCGGGCGGGTACCGAGGGAGGAATGTTGATTTTGTCGAGCAGATTTCCCTGGGCGTCCCTCAAATTGTAGAAAAAGGAAAAAACCAGGTCGTCGATGGTCGCCCCGCCACCCGCCGGCCCATTTGGACTTCCCTCCGGCATACCGAGCTTTTCGATCTCAATGGCGCAAATCCCGCCCAGCGGGTTCAGAGGATTGCAGGGTAGCAGTCCACCGGTTGAAGACGGCTGCCCTCCGGCAGCGGCCGTAAAGGAAAGGCTGTTGGATTCCTTCGGACCCAGCGTGAGAGGAAACCCTCCAGGCGGGTAGGGCTGCGTATTCACGAGGAGCCCTGCCGGGAACGACAGGTCGCTCCCAACCACGCTCACGAACAGATTCACAACTTCATCGGTTGTATTCGAGATTCGGGATTCCACATCGAACGAAAACCCGAGTACGTTCCCAACCACGACCTGAGGAAAGACAACGTTAGTAAACGGGTCATGGAAACTGGGGCTGCGTTTTCCTTCCTGTGCCCACACTGGGCCACAGCAGAAAAGGGTTAATGTGACGATAGAGAGCCTCTGTGAAATTCGCACGCGAGTCACCCCCTGCCAGAAATAATCCTGGAAAAGAACAAGTGTTTTCCCCACCGGCCTTTCCCCTGTTTCGAATACCCTGATCCGGAGTGTACTGCCCGGGAGCCCCTCCCGCAAGACACCGGCAAAATGCAAGGTGGAACGGGGAGCTGTAGGCACACCAGAGCCGGGTGAGGAAGCGCCCGGACGGACAGGTTTCGCTTACTTCAGGATCTTTCCCCCGGCTTCCGCCCGGGGCTCTGATTCCAGAACCCTAGCAGTCCGTCGTGGAATCCCGCAGGCCGCGCGCCAGGGATCTGCGTTCGCTGCTAGCGCCCAGGACCTGCGGACCGGAACCTCAGCGTGAACTCCACCCCCGGGTCCCGGTTGGCCACGTCTACGCGGGCCTGCATGGCATCTCCCATCATCTTGACCAGAGCCAGGCCGATCCCTGTCCCCCGGGTGGTCCGGGTCATCTCGCTGTCGATGCGATAGAACTTCTGGAAGATCTTCTTCAGCTGCGGGCGTGGAATTCCGGGTCCGAAATCGCGAACCCGAATGAAGCAGTCGCCACCCAGCCGGCCAACCATGATGCGGACTTCTTTTCTGTCCGCATCCTTTGAAAACTTGATCGAGTTGTCAATCAGGTTGATGAGGATCTGGGTCATGGCATCCCGATCGGCGTGAATCGGCCCCGGCTTCCCTTCAGCCTCCACCACCGCCTGAAACCCGGCCCTGGCCAGGCGAGGCTCCAGCCCGCCCACGATTTCCCCGACAAGCTGGACGGGATCCAGGGAATCCAGCTGGACCTGCCATTCGTTTTGCTCCAGCCGGGCCAGCTGCAGGACGTTCTGGATGAGGCGGCTGAGGCGCTCGCTTTCTTCATGAATGTAGCGGTAGTACTCCTGCCTCTTTTCATCATCTTCCACCCAGCCCTCCACCAGGACTTCTCCATACATCCGTATCGTGCTCAGAGGCGTCTTCAGCTCGTGGCTGACCGCAGAGACGAAGTCCGCCTTTTTCTGGGAGAGATCCAGCTGGGTCGCTGCCAGACGGTAGATCACCAGCAGGCCGCCCACCAGCAACACCAGCAGATACACGCCCATGACCTGGGCCATCCTGTGCCCCGGACCTCGGGGGAGTGAAGCAACGGCAAGGGCAACATTGAAGTCAGAGAAGGGATAAGGAAGCGCCGCATTGTAGAGCAGCAGTGGCCTGCTTTCCCCCGGGGCCTCGAATCCTTCACCGGCCAGCAGCCTGTCCCGGTAGAAGATGAGGAATGTCGCCTCGGCCGGGAGCACGGAGTTTCGCCGCATCGGTTCCAGATAGGCTTTCAGGAAACCGCCCAGGTCGGCCACAAAACCCTGCACGTAACGTCGATCCTGCGACCAGACCCGGCGCGTAAAGGCAATCCAGCGGCGATCCACCAGCCGGGTTTGAAAAGGGTCTACCTCCGCCGCTACGTCGAGCAGGGCGGGAAGTGATTTGAGCGTCAGCCGGGAAGGCTGGTCGATGGATCCCTCCCTGCTTTTGGCCGTTTCTTTCAAGACCTCGCGGTCGGCTTCTGCTTCCTCCGTCCGATTCTTGAGTTTTTCTCCGCCGCTGGAAGCAACGTCCTCAACTTTGGAGTCGAAGATCCGGGCCTGGCTGGGCGATGCCTTCTGGACTTTCCGCGCGTATCGCTGCGGCTCGGGGGCGGACACGCCGCTGGCGTAGTCGTCGGCCTGTTCTTCCAGGTATCTTGCTTCCAGCTTGGCGTCGACATTGGAGTACAGCTGTTGGCGGAAACGGTCCGCATAAGAGGCGGCACCCTGCCCCGCCTCCCCGAGGGCTTCGTCCTGAAGTGAATCGCTGTCCGGCGAGCCGGGAATTTGCGTGGCGATCAATGCCGCCAGCTTCGCATGGAGCGCCTGCCGCTCCAACCGGCGGGGGACCGAAAGGTTCGTGTGCACGGAGTCTTCCGGCAGCAAAGGTGTGTGGAAGCTACCACCCGGATCCACCTGAAAATAACCCAGAATACCCGGAATTCCTGATTGGACCGGGAAAGCCGACAGAGGAGAGAGGTTGAGTCCGGACTGCTCCGGCACCGGATCGTCGGCCACGTGGATATATCGATACTGCGTGTAGGGCCGATCCTCTTCTCTCCGCAAATCCCTCAAAAGACCCTCCCCCACGTCCCGAAGCACACGCTCAGCCTCCTTTCTGTAAAAGTAGAAAGCTTCCTGCTCCAGGTTGTTGTAGGTGCGCCCGAGCAGGAGTCCCAGGGGAATCGCCAGGAGCAGAAAGAACGCAGCAAAGTAGATTCGAAGTCGTTTCATGCGCCTGTCTGCAGCTGATAGCCCTCGCCCCTGACCGTAATCAAGCGCTGAGGCCGCCTGGGATCCTTTTCAATCTTGCGGCGGAGTTTGGTGACGTGAATGTCCACGGTCCGGGTCTCGATGAAGTCCACGTTCTGGTAACCCCACACTTCTCTCAGAAGCTCCTGCCGCGACACCGGTCGATTTTCCTGACTGCTCAGGTACAGAAGCATCTCCAGCTCCCGGCGCGTAAACACGATCTCTTTTCGGCCTCGCTTGCCGGTCAGGCGATCCGGGTAAATGACCAGGTCGTCGATGCGAAAAGCCTGCATGTCCCGGTAGAACCTGCCGGACCTTCGCAGCACGGCTTCGACCCGCGCCACCAGCTGGCGCACTGAAAAGGGCTTGGCCACGTAGTCATCCGCTCCCAGCTTCAGCCCCCGGATGATGTCCTCCTCTGAAGTCTTGGCGGTCAGCATAATGATGGGCAGCTGTCGATCAACCGCTCGAATCCGATTACAGATGTGGAATCCGTCGACGCCTGGAAGCATGATGTCCAGGATGACAAGGTGAAAGCCGCCGCCCAGGGCCTTCTCCAGTCCGTCGGGCCCGTCCGCTGCCGCTTCGACCTCATATCCGTTGTACACGAAAACGTCGGTCAGTCCCCGCCGAATCGGCTCTTCGTCTTCGACCAGCAGAATCCGTGGCTTAGTGCTGACGTTCATAGCACCATTGTATTCCCCGAGCCTCCAGTCTTTCGTAAACCGATTGTAAAAGCCCGGCCCGTTCTTTTTACGAGGAGCCGTCTGTTCTGGGAGGGCGGTGTGTCGTTAGCTGGGGTGAGCGCGGGTCCACGAGCCCTGATGATCGGGGCCGCTATCGGGTTCGCGAAAAAGGAGAAAACATCATGAGCATTCTAGACAGATTCCGATTCATCAACCGCTCACGGAAAGCCGGCCTGGTGGGGCTGGCCGTCGCCCTGGGAGTCACCCTGATATGGGTGCAGATGCTGGGAGGCACATCCAGCCTCGGAAAGATCTGGCCTTCCGGAGGCGGCACCAAGCACATCACTATCGATCCCGCCACCGGCGTCAAACTGAACGCCTCTCTCTCCCAACCCAAGATTGTCCAGGGAAGCGACGGTACGGTCTATCTGGACCTCAAAGTCGTCACGCCGGGCCGGCTGGACCGGCTGGAGACCATGCTTCCCACAGACATCCTCGTCATCCTGGATCGAAGCGGGTCTATGGGGGAAGGCAACAAGTGGAACTATGCCACCCAGGCTGTCCGCTCGTTGCTGGACCGGCTGACACCGGAAGATCGAATCGGTTTTATCAGCTTTGACAGCTCGGCTCGGCTCGACTCTCCGATGGCGGCGGCCACACCGTCCACTGTTGAGCGAATCCGAGCGGTTCTGGGGCGGCTCGGCCCGGGAGCTTCAACCAACCTGGGTGCAGCCCTTCTTCTGGCTGAGCGAACCGCATCATCCGACCCGGAAAGTCCCCGTAGACGGAGGGTCCTGGTGCTCTCAGACGGACACGCCAATACCGGTATCGTGGAACCGGCCCAGCTGCAGAAAATCGCGCGGCGGCTGGCCGACCGCGGGTCGGTCGTTTCGACCGTGGGAATGGGCCTGGGATTCAACGAGACGCTGATGGCGTCGCTGGCCGACCAGGGCATGGGAAGCTTCAGCTATCTGGAGCATCTGGAGACTCTCGGAACTATCCTGGCTTCCGAACTGAGTGACTCGCGACGGGTCTTCGCGGACGGCTCCGAGCTGCACCTGAATCTCCCCCACGGGGTGACGATCGTAGACGTAGCCGGCTATCCGCACGAGACCAGGGGGAACACCGCCATCCTGCGAACGGGTCAGCTCCTGGGCAACAGCACCAAGAGCTTCATGGCGACACTTCGCTTTCCGAGCCACTCGATCGGTACCCATCAACTGGGGTCGATCGACCTTTTCTACAAGTCCAACGGCCGCTCTTTCCAGCAGACACTGCCCGGGGGGAATCTCATGGTCGCCTGCGTGGCTCCCGAAAGAAAGGCGGAAGTCGTGGCCTCGATTGATCAGAAGGTCTATCGAGAGGCCTGGCTCAACAACAACCTCGGAGTCCTCATGAACAAGGTTGGGAGCTTTGTTCGCAGCGGTGAGAAGTCCAAAGCCTCGGAAGTGATCGAGACTTACAAGAGTCGGCTGGAAGAAGCCCAGGCGGCGGCTCCCGGGATCTACAGTGACGCTGACGCCGAGCTCAAGGAACTGGAAGCGCAGGTCGATGATGCCTTCGACGGCCCCGACCAGGAGACGAAGCGGAACCGCGCCGCCAAGATGCTGCTCGACGAAGCCCAGAAAAATCAGAGAATCGTGATCAAGAAATAGGAAAGGAGAACAACATGCCTATCGTCAACCGAGTCAAGCGACTCTTTCAGGCCGATGTTCACGCCCTTCTGGACGTGATCGAAGAACCGGAAGCGGTTCTCAAACAGGCCATCCGCGAAATGCAGGAGAGTCTGGATCAGAAGCAGGGCCAACTGGCCAGGAGCGGACGCCAATTGGACGCTCTCCGAAACCAGGGAGCCCGGCTGGCAGCAGAACACTCCAGAGCCGAAACGGACCTGGAGCTCTGTCTGAAGAACGGGCCCGAAGAACTGACGCGCAGGACCATCGCTCGCAGGCTGGCCCTGCAAAAACAGGCAGCCGTGGTTCAACAGCGCCTGGTGGATCTCGAGAAGCTCCGCAAGAAGCAGCGAAGTGCAATTGAGATCCAGCAGTCGCAGCTCGAGTCCATTGTCGAGAAATCGAGGATCTTCGTCCCTGAAGCCTCCGAAGAGGACTCCGCTTACGCGGTGGCCGACTCGATTCTGACGGCGCGCGAGTACCGGACCAGCTCACCTTACGGGACGGGTACCGGTACCAGCCTGCACGTCAGTGACGAGGAAGTCGAGCTCGAGTGGATGCGCCTTCAGGAGACCCGGAAGAAAGGAGAAAGCAAATGAAACGCCCAACCGTCTCAGGCGGCATCCTGTTCGCCTTTCTGTCGGCTCTGTTTGCAGCACCCCTGTGGTGGGGACTGTCCTTCACGTTCTCCTACCCGACATCCCTGCGACTCGTCGCGACGGCTGTCTACCTCGCCTACCTGATCTATCTGGTGAGAGTCCGCAGGAGCCGCATCGGCACCGTGACCCAGGTGGCCGCTAATCTGATTCTGAGCGGTGCTCTTTGCTTCATTCCTGCCAGTGCCGCCTCGGTCGTCTTTTCGCTGACGCTCCTGCTCGCCCTCAACCGGGCCCTGCTTTTCCAGCGCAGCCTGCTCTCAGCGGGCATCGACGGCGCGGTGGCTCTTACCGGTCTGCTGTTTTCTGGTTATCTGCTCAATGGAACCGGAAGCATTCCCGCGGCGGTCTGGGGATTCCTGCTGGTGCAGGCGACGTTCGTTCTGATTCCGGCGCGGATCGGGGCTTCCCTCGAGTCGACGGGCCCCGACCCGGATGGGGATCCCTTTGCACGCAGCCAGCGCCAGGCAGAGGCGGCTCTGGAGAGGTTGATCCAGCCCTGAGGGAAAAACCGGGACAGGACCGGCTTGCACCGGTCCAGTCCCGGTTCTGTTCCAGGTTACAGGTTCCAAGTTCCACGCCAGTTGTCGACGGCAAAGGGTAGGAACCGCTTCTATGCGGCGATCAGACCGAGGACGCGTTACAATATCGGGAGACGAAAGGAGTCCGCTGAATTGAGTAAGAAATCCCTGTCCCTTCTCGTGCTCCTGACCCTCACGTTTCCGGCAGGGTCGGCCCTGGCCCAGGACGTCACAGCCGCCTGGTTCGAGACCACTGACCTCACGGACAACGAGACCCACCGAGGAGTCATGTACTTCGCGCAGGGAATGCTGAGACTGGACCCCGACCGGAAGGGCGAGCTCAACGCCTCCGTCATCTTTCGAGGCGATCGCCAGCATATGATCGTCCTCGATCACACCCGCAAGACCTACTTCATTCTTGACGACAAAGTAATTGGCCGGGTGGGAGGCCAACTGGATAACATGATGGCCCAGATGGAGGCTCACCTGGCCCAGCTGCCGGAAGATCAGCAGGAAATGGCGAGACGTATGATGGAGGAGCAAATGCCCCAGGCTCCAGCCGCTCAGCAGGCCCGGAAAATCCCGACCCGGGTAGAGGCTCGCCAGGAAACGAAGGAAATCAACGGTTACTCCTGCCGGCTCTTCGAGCTGTATCGGGCAAAAGAAAAGGTCAGTGCGATCTGGGCAACCAGAGACGTGGACTACAGACATCTGGCCAGCGTGTTTCAGGAAGTGAACAGGTTCAGCCAGAGGGTTAGAGAGAGTGCAAGGTTCGCCGATTTTGAAACAGGTGTCGATTTCCTCGGCTTTGAAGGACTGGAGGGCTTCCCGATTCTGGTTGAGACTTACGAAAACGGCGCGTTGGCCCAGAAAACGAGTTTCAGAAAAGTCGCGCCTACCGCCAAAGCAGTCAGCTTTGAGACCGAAGCCGGGTACAAGCCACAGGCTCCCGGGGGCAGGGACTGACCGCTGGCTTGAAAAGGCACTGAGACCATGGCCGACTCGAAGCAGAAACAGCCGGGGCCTCGTAGCGTCGGGGAGGGCGACCCGAGTGCGCTCCTCCTCTCGCCTACCGGGCGTCCCGGCAGCGCAGGCAGAGAGACCCGCAGCTTCTCCATCACGACCGTTGAAGACGGCCGTCCGGAACTCCGGCCCGATTCGGTCGCGGTGGAGGAGCCGCTGGAGATCCGGCTCGTCTTTGAGCAGGATGGTGAGGTCGTCGATCGGAGCATTTCGATTACCATGCGAACCCCGGGAAACGATCTGGAACTGGCGCTTGGCTTTCTCTTCACGGAATCGATCATTCAGAGCCGCGATCAGATCAAATCGGCTGCCCCGGCAACGAGCCGTCCCGAATGCAACGTCGTCAGAATCCAGCTGGAGCGGGACACGCACTTCGACCCCGAGCATCTGCAGAGAAACTTCTACACGACTTCGAGCTGCGGCGTGTGCGCAAAGAGCTCACTGGAAGCTCTGCGCGTCAGCGGCGTGGAACGGCTGGCGCCGGATGGCTTACATGTTTCACCGGCCATTATTCGCTCGCTGCCCAACCGGCTGCGGCGAGACCAGTCGGTTTTTTCCAGCACCGGAGGGCTCCACGCCGCCGGTCGTTTCGACCTGGAAGGGAACCTGCTGGCGGTGCGGGAGGACGTCGGCCGGCACAACGCGGTTGACAAGTTGATCGGGGAGCGTCTGCGGGCCGGTCGATTGCCCCTGACCGAGGAGATCCTGATGGTCAGTGGTCGCACCAGCTTCGAAATCGTGCAGAAGACGCTGCGCGCAGGAACTCCGATTCTGGCAGCCGTGAGCGCGCCCTCGAGCCTGGCGATCCAGCTGGCCGAGGAGTTCGGACTGACCCTGCTCGGGTTCGTCCGCGGAAACCGATTCAACATCTACTCCGGCCAGCAGCGAATTCGCCTCTGAAAAAAAGGGACAGTCTACTCTGGCACCTATTTCCGTCCTCACCACCAAGAAATAGGTGCCAGAGTAGACTGTCCCCTTATTTCCCGTCCCCTTATTTCCCCGTTTTCCCCGTTATTCCCGCTCCCTCAAGCGAACATCTTCGATAAAAACCGGCACGATGGGCTTCCCTCCCCGCTCGGGCATCTGGGAGATTCCATCCACTGTGTCAATGCCCCGCGCAACCTCACCGAAGACAGTGTACCTGCCGTCCAGGTTGGGGGCGGACGCCAGCAGAATAAAGAAAGAACCCACGGCGCTGTCTGCATCTGAGCCCCGGGCCATAGAGACCGTCCCTCGGACATGCTTTCGTTTGTTGAACTCGGCCTTCAGCGGCCTGACGTACAGGGTCAGCTCCGGGGGTACCCTCGGCTGGCGGCTCCCCAGTGCCCCTCCCTGGATCATGAACCCGGGCACGACCAGATGAAACTGTGTCCCTGTATAGAAACCCAGTTTGGCGAAACGAAGGAACTGGCGCACGTGCCGGGGTGCCTCTTCCGGGAAAAACGCGATTTCCAGCTCTCCCAGGTCGGTCGTCAGAACCACTCGAAAACGCGCCAGTTCGGCAACGGGCGTGGTGGCAAAGGGCACTTCCTGGAAAGGCGGGGGTTTGCGCTCACGCGTGGCTTCGAGGGCCTCCTGCTCCCCTGCCGGTCCAGGCGGTGCCGCACCCGCCAAAGAGCCAATCAGGAGAACGGTCGGGACCCCGGGCGGGAGCTTCATCGGCTCGATTATCGGGAGTGAGGGCGAGAAAATCAACCGCAGCTTTTCGGGAGAGACCTGAACTGCTAAAAATTAAGATATGGCTATCTTGAGAGTTACCTATCGAATTCGGGCTCATCATATGTCCGCATTCGAAAAGCTTTTCGTGAGGGAAGTTCTGCCTCTGACCCGGCGTCATGATCTGAAACTGCTGGGATTCTGGCGCACGCTCGTCGGCAACGCCGGAGAATATCTCGAGCTCTGGGAGTTCAAATCCATGGCGGACTTTGAGCGATCGTGGAAGGGCCTGCTGCAGGACCCCGAGCTGGAGCAGGTCTTCCAGCGCACCGGGCCGCTGGTCGAAGATGAGAACTTTTCCCTGCTGGAGGCAGTCGACCTGCAAGCGGCCCGTGGCCAGGAAGGCAAAATGTAGGAGCCGCTTCCATGCGGCCATCGACAGAACCGTAGGGCGTTAGCCCGCATAGATCACCGATTTGGAAATGAAGGTGATTTTGGCAGGCCGGAACGGTTTTCTGAGAGTTTCGCTATCGATCCGGTCCAGGTCGAGTGATGCGGTGGTGTGGATGGTCGTGAATGGAGCGTTTTTCGGGTTCGGAAGAGCGTGACGGAATGTATTCAGGCAGAGCTCGGCCTGAGCGATGGAACGATTTCGTTTTTGGGGGCGTTTGATCGGGACAGACCTCAGCAGCGCAGAGGAATGGCCTGGAGGTTTCGAACGACGGCAGCGAAGACCTCGCTGTAGGGATAGGCTTCCGACATGGAGATCCAGACGTGGCGGACCGTGAGGCGGACCTGGGCGCCGATCTTCAGGAGCTTCAAGCGAATCGTCTGACACTGAGCGCGAGCCAGGGGGGTCTGCTTCAGTCCGAGACGACGCAAGGCGTGCATGAGCATGTAGGCGGCGGAGGACAGATACAGCCGGAGTTGATTGGCGCGCATCGTTGCCGCGCTGGTCCGGTCGGCGAACAGACCCAACTGCTGTTCTTTTATGCGGTTCTCCATGTCGCCCCGCGCACAGTAGAAGTCTTCGTAGAGCGCGCGGGCCCCCAGGCGTTCCGGCGACAGGGAGGTGACGACGAATCGGGGATTGGCGCCTTTGTCCAGGAACTCGGCCTTGCCGACGACGCGTCGCTCCGAGGTCCAACTGTGGCGAGTCCGGTAGCGGAAATCCTTGAACACCCGCGCCGGTCGCCCGGTGGCGTTGAACTCGGCTTCGGCCTGAGTCATCGCTTCGGCGCTCTCTGACTTGAGCCGATCATTGTTGGCCAACCCCATCACGTAATCCACGTGATGGTCTTCACACCAGCGGAGCAAGTCATCCCGGCAAAAGCCCGAGTCGGCCCGGATGACGATCGAGACCTCCGGCCAGCTCTGCCGAATCCGGCCGACGATCCGTTCCAGTTCCTCCACCGATCCCGCGGCCCCATCGATATTGGAACACCGCAACCGGGCGCACAGCAGATGCTCCCCCGAGAAGATGTACAGCGGGAGATAACAGTAGTGGCGGTAGTAACCGTGAAAGAACCGGCCTTCCTGCTGGCCATGGATCGGGTCGTCGGTCGCATCCAGATCCAGCACCATCTCCTCGGGCGCCGATTCGTGGGACTCCACGAAGGCATCCACCATCCAGCCGTCGATCCGGTCCGGGTCCATCGCGATCTTCTTGTACCGCTCCTGCTCATCGACCTCGGCGCCGGTCAACTCCAACCGGTTCAGCGTACACCTGCCCGCCAGCGCCTTCCCCCGATCTGAGGCCTGCCGCCGCCTCTCCCCCAACGGATCGGCCTTATTCACCGCCACCGCCAGCATCGGATCGGTGCGCAACTGATCATGATCGTTCAGATCCTCGTACCCCAGACAGAGTCCGTAGATGCGCTGCCCCAACAACTCCTCGACCGTGTGTTCGATCAACCGCGGATCCCGGTGATCCCTGAAACACTCAGCTAGTCCGGCGATCAGACCCGTCCCCCTCTCGACCTCTCGCAACAGCAGCACCCCTGCATCGGAGGTGATCTTCCCGCCGTCGAACCGCGCCTTCACTTTGCGTTGAAATAGTTGGTGAAATTCGAACCTGGCTTGTTTACACCCTGTTCTCATAAGGGCCGCCTCCGTTTGGCTTTGAAGTCTTTCATTCAAAACGCTTTATACCAAACAGGGCGGCCTTTTGAGGTCCTATCGGTGATCTATGCGGGCTAGCCCGGATTATGCAAGAACCGTAGTTCGGTGTTGAAAAACGACTCGAGAAGTGGCCCAACTCGGAAGCGGGCAGGTGTGACAGGCGGATTTGCGAAGAATATGGGTTGGCGAGGCGTCTGAGTGGTTTGGGGAGTGAATTTCAGACAGATCTGGGCCTGGATGAGTGTCGGAAGCGGTTTTTCGGGGGAGCTGGGAAAAGCTAACTGGAGTTGAGGCGACTCAAGACGAGGTGGAAGAGGGGTTGTTCGGGAAAGGCTGAGGAAAGATGGACCCAGATGCGTCGAGTGGTTTGTCGGATCCGGGCCCCAATCTTGAGGATCCGACGACGTAAGGTTTCGATTTCGAGCTTGTGCCAGGGGGTTCCGTGAAGATAGTCGCGCAGGCGAACGAACATCTGGTAAGCCAGTGCATGCAGGAGGAGTCGAAACTGATTGGCCAGGAATCGATGACAGCTGAGTCGGTCCATGCTCAGATGATTCTGTGAAGGCCTTGATGAAGTTCTCGGTCTGCCCTCGGTTTGTGTAGTGGTCATAAAGTGATTGGGAGCAGAGATCGTCCCGGTTGGTAACTACAAAGCGACGATTGATCCCACGCTGATCGACCTCCACTTTGACAATGACGCGACGGGATCGATCCCAGCTGTGGGCTCGATAAAGAAACTCGTCAAACTGACGCTGTTTTTCCTCCAGCTCAAGGAACCTTTCCCGAGTCGAATCCAGCAGGGGCTCGACCACTCGCTGCAGGCGAGGGTTTCGGCTTAACCCGATGACATATTGGAGTTTATTCTCTTCACATTCACAGAACTCGTAGAGCCGAGGCGTGGCAAAGCCGCTGTCGGCCCGAATCTCAATCTCGACATCCGTCCCCACTGCTTGTCGGATGGCCTCCACGACTCGCTTCAGAATGGGCACGATGTGAGAGGCAGCCCCCTTGTTGCCAGGTCTCAACACGGCACAGACCAGGTCTCCCGTGTCGGCATCGAAGATCAGCAAAGGATGCAAAATGTGGTTTCGGTAATACCCGTGGTAGAAGGAGAACTCCTGTTGGCCGTGAGTGTGGTCGTCGGTACTGTCCAGATCCAGGATGATCTTGCTGGGACGTCTCTTCTTCAGGGAGCGCACATAACGGCCTAGCAGCCACCGGCTCAGACGCATCAGATCCTTCTTGGTGACGGAGTTCTCCAGGCGGGAGAAAGTCGGCTGGGTGGCCAAATCGGGATCGCTCTCTGGCAACTGATCACAGACTGTCTTGAGCATCGGATCCGAGCGCAGCGTATCGGCGTCGTTACAGTCTTCGTAGCCGGCCACGATCTGCAAGACTCGTTGTCGGATCAACTTCAACAGGTCATGACGAATGTAGCGTTGGTCTCGACTTTCCGAAATACAGGAACTGAAGCCCTCGCACAATCGATGTTGACGATCCAGCGATCCAAACAACAACCATCCTGCGTCGGAAGTGAGGCTCCCCCCATCAAAACGAGCCGTGATGTTTCTGTGGCTATGAAATGGCAGGTCATTCTGGCAGACTGTTTTTGACATTGCCGTAGCTCCTGTTTAGGGTCTTTGTTTCTCTAAACCCTTTTATATCAGAGAGCTACGGCCTTTTTTCTGGGCCCACATCTCACTTGAATTTAGATCTCTTGCATAATCCGGGCTAGCCCACCGTTCCCCGGCTCAACGGCCGGCTCACGCCGTGCCGTTCTGTTTCGGACCACGGAGGGTCCTCCTACACTGGGGATGTCGCAGGAGGGCAAAGCCAAGCCACACTTCACTCTGCGTTCAGCCGGTACACCCGCAACCTGGGGTTGTGAAACCCGTACGATCCCGAGCTGGAGCGGAATTCTTTGAGCAGCTCAGCCTCCCCGCGCAGTGCGCGCAGCTCACCCTGGATCCGGTCGTGGGTATTGGGCTGCTCTAAAAAGCGACCCGATCCAAAGCTGGATTCAACCACGTGCGTGAACCCGTCAGCCCGGGCTTCCTTCCAGCGCACCGCACTTCCGAACTTGCATCGAAGCCCTTTCAACTTGGCTCGTCGAAGTCTCCCCGAGTAAGTCGGGGAGGTGTCCAGCAGAATACGGGACCCCTCAGGCAGGTTGTGGGGCAGCCACGAAACCAGCCGTGTCCTGGTGTCGGGACCGAGGTCGGCCGCCAGACGCGCCGACCGAACCAGGGGACTCCCGATCAGGAGCACCAAGAGGATCACATTGAGGCCGCGGATTCCTCTCCGAGCCAGAAAGCGTGGGACTTCTGCCGCGGCGATGCAAAGGAAGGGCATGGCTCCCAGGATGTAGCGCTCGGGCGGTGGGTGGGGCTTGGATCTGGCTATTTCAGCCGGGAGAAAAAAGAGTAGAAAAAAGCCGATCACGAACAGAGCCTCCATTCTCCCTCGTCGGAGTAGAATCCCGAGCCCCAGCAAACCGAGAATCGAGGGCAGCAGGGTGAGCCCGGGTACGGCGCTGCGCCCCCAGTGATACATCCACCACTGGGACCAGGGGCCGATCCGAAAGAGGGCCTGATGCAGCGAGGTGTAGTGTCCCTCGACGGCGTGTCTGGCCTCGAAGAGAAAGCCGTTTGCCACATCCCGGGGGTTGACGAGGGCAAAGGGTGTCCCGATTAGAAAAGCCAGGGCAGCCAACACCAGGGCCACCCCCGTCCAGCGCAGAAGGATGCCCTCAGGTCTGAGCCGACCGGAAACCAGCCAGGGCCACGCCGCCAGCATCGGGATCAGCAGAAAACCGGTGTATTTCGTGGACGCCGCAATTCCGCTTGCCAGACCCGCCAGGAGGAACAGGGCCGGCCGCTCCTCCTGAACGGATACGACCCACAAGAGCACGGCCGCCAGCGCTCCGGCAACCAGGAGAGCGTCTTCTTTAAGGTAGCGGGAACAGGTTACGGAAACTGGAGCCACGGCGAACAAGGCGGCAGCAGTCAGGGCCCGCCGCGGGCCCGCCAGCCTCCTGGCGAGAAAGAAAAGCAACACAATTGAAACAGTACCTGCCACGGCGCTCACGCCACGGCCGGCGATCAGGATCGCTGCCTGTCGACTCTCGGGGGACTGCACCAGACCCAGAAGTTTCCCGAAAAGGGCCGTGCAGTAAAGGAGGAAACTCGGGTGGTAGAACAGGTGCGGGTCCGGATCGCCGCGCGCCAGCATGGCGAGCACCTGAGCCGCTTTCCGGCCCTCGTCAGGATGGAAGTGATCGGGCAGGCCAAACTCGAGGCCGTAGAGCCGCAGCAAGGCCCCACCGGCAACGATGAGAACCAGGCCGGCGTAAAGACCCCTTCCCTTCAAACCCCCGGGCTTGAGATCGCCGGCTGGCCGGCCGGCCAGATACCACCCCGTGTACAGGGATAGGAGCACCAGGCCCAGCGAGGCAACCCTGGACAGCTTCACTGCCGAATAGGGAGCCACCCTTTGCAGGAGATCCGGAATCGTTGCGGCCTCCCGCGCAATGGCTGGAAAGAAGAGACACAGGAGCAGAACGGCCAACCAGCAAAACAACAAGATAATGTGAAGGCGTCGCATTCGATGAGGATCCAAACGGGCTTTCCCGTGGGAGGGTCGCTCAGCAGCCCCCGGGGTTCAACGGCGGGCCGCCCGGTCAGTGGTTTAGCGACTCCAGCCAGCGCTCGGCATCAATGGCGGCGCGACAGCCTGCACCTGCGGCCGTCACCGCCTGCCGATAAACGTGATCGTGAACGTCTCCAGCAGCAAAAACGCCCTCCATGCTGGTTAACGAGCCGTTGTGTACTTTCATATAACCTTGAGGGTTCAGCTCGAGCTGGCCGTCAAAAAACTCCGTGTTGGGCTTGTGGCCGATGCCAATGAACACACCGTCGATGGGCCTCTCGCGTTCCTTTCCTGTCTTGACATTGCGGGTTAGCACTGCCTCGACCTGGAGTTTGGAGGGATCTAGAATGTCCGTGATAACCGTGTCCCACAGGAACTCGATCTTGGGATGCTCCAGGGCTCGCCGGGCCATGATCTTGGAGGCACGCAATTCGTCTCTTCGGTGAACCACCGTCACCCGCCTGGCGAACTTGGTGAGGAACAGGGATTCCTCCATGGCTGTGTCTCCACCACCCGCGACCATCACTTCCTGATCCCTGAAAAAGAAACCGTCGCAGGTTGCACAGGTTGAGACGCCGTGCCCCAGCAGGGCCCGCTCCGATTCAAGGCCCAGCAGTTTTGCAGAGGCACCGGCTGCAACAATGACCGCCTCCGTCGCGTACTCGCCCTTGTCCGTGCGGACGGCGAAAGGGCGTCCGCTCAAGTCGACTTTCTCGACTTCTTCCATTTTGTAGACGGCTCCGAAGCGTTCGGCCTGCTCCTTCATCCGCGCTACCAGATCAGGTCCCTGGATTCCCTCGGGAAATCCCGGATAATTCTCCACGTCGGTGGTCAGAGAGAGCTGCCCGCCGGGCTCGTGACCCTCCAGGACAATCGGTTGAAGATTGGCTCGCGCGGAGTAAATGGCGGCAGTAGAGCCGGCACACCCGGATCCGAAAATCATCAGTTTGTGCGTCATCGTTTCACAGACTACAACAGCGGAGATTCCAGATTCCAGATCCCCGTTTTCCAGATTGAATGCCGGGTCCAAATCGAAACATCAGCTCGTCAGCCGTCGTCCTGTCAGTCACCCCTAACGATGAGGTCGTCGACGCGCAGCGTGGTCTGGCCGCTCCTGCCGGTGGCTCAACCCGGAGAAAGGTCAGGCAACGGAGCCATTTTCTTCCCAGCCGACCCGGTCGCCGACCCAAATGCGATCCCCTGCCAGGACTTCGCCATACACGCCGCCTCGCCAGTTTGGTTTGGGAATTATATGTTTGACTTGACAGAGATCACCTTAATGGTCAGCTAAGCGGAGGCAAAATACAAAATGGAGTTTGAAGTCTGTCGAGACCGGCAAGTGCCGGATGGTAGTGCGTGGCGAGTGGAAGCTATTGACCACCAGAATGAGGGAGCTTGCTACGTGACCATCTTCTCCGGTCCGTTTGCCGAAAAAAGAGCCAGAGAATATCTTGAGTGGGTAAACTCTAAGCAATCTTCTGCCGTCGAAGTAGTCACGGCCTAGAACCTCACCTCAACGTCAATATCGTCAACGCAAGTCTGGGGTCGGGAGTGGTTCGGAGCTGTGTGCCATCTTCCAACGCGCACCTCTACGTTTGTCAGTTCATCTACAAATACACAGCGCCAATTGTGTCGGTCTCCTGGGGCCCCCAGTCCACTACTGCTGCCCCCTCCAAACTGATAGAACAATGCTTTTTCCCGACCTCTTTTGTGGCCGAGGGTATGGGGACACAACTCCGGTAGTGCCCTTGGTAAATCGCCGTTACCTGATGTTTGTTCAGTATCGCGTCCCTAATGGCGCTGTACCAGGATGGGGGCTGCAACCATCCACTTAGCTTCTGCTTTTTCTTGTCCACCAAACTTCAAATCTCCGAGTTTGGGTCCTGGAGGCCTACAGAGGCAATCCGACCCAATTCTCCAGACTCGTGGTCGTTCGAAAATTCAATGTCACTCTGTTCCCATTCCGCAAGTCCCCACTTTCTCTTGTAATGGACAATACGACTCCTGCTCTTCTTGCGTTTTTCCGCAGACAAGGCTGAGGAAAAAGCCCGGTGCAGGTTTTTTGAGGCAACAGCGAATCCTCTCTCTTCTGCCGCCTCGGTAATATTCTTGGAGGACATCCAACCTTTATTCTCTCGCAAAATATCAACAATTACGTCAATCTTCTTTGCGCCACCGTTGGCGAATACTGGAGTCTTGTTTTTGGCTTCATCCGACATAAGATACTCTTCCAGTCTTCGAACAAAATCCGGCTTTTCACCCATAAGGATTCCTAGTTCGGTGAAAAACTCGTACTCCTTCTTACGTTCTTTGGCAAGTCGAGAGATTGTGTCACGATCAATCGCCATGACGCACCTCCTCCTTTTCGTGTTGACTTTCAATCTTTTCGAGTGTCAAAATGGGGCAAGCCCCCGCTGAGGGGGCAACTGTATTATGCCGCTAAATAGTGCGGGCATATCGTTCCTTTCGCCTGCCAGGGATGGGAGCTCAGTAAGAGACCACTTAAAGAACCCATCCCTGGCGATTGATAATCTCATCAGCGTAGCACTATTCTGTGCAGTCTTTCAAGTTTATCGAGCGAAATTTGAGTAGGATAAGTTCAGGCTACACAAATTCCGATCCTACCCTGGGTTGAGGCTATGCCAAAGGAAGCCATGCTCCCGCCGCTACCGTCTCATGTCAAAGCTGAGGATGTCGCCAGGGCATTGCTCCAACCAAAATCACCGGATCAAGTCCCGGTAAAGAAGTCTGTGGCCGACAACGGCCATAACCATCGCTCTCATCTGGTCGATGGTGTCAAGCTGCTTGAGAAGGGTCCCACTCTCCACCGCCTGAAGGCGGTGGATTCGACATGCGACTGAAGTCGCCTAAAGACCTCGCTTCGCTCGCAGGCTGACTACTCAGTGACCCGAAAATCGTCGTCTCGGGTCTCGACATCTTGGGTTTCTAGATACTCTGCAACCATCGTATCGCTCACATTCCCAGTCGTCGCCACGAAGTACCCTCGTGCCCAAAGATGTCGTCCCCAAAACTCCTTGCGCAACTTGCGGTGATCTTGCAGTAGATGATGCGACGTTTTCCCTTTGATCGCCTGCATCACTCGGCTCGGCGCCAATCTCGGCGGCACATCCAACAACAAATGCACATGATCGGGTCGCACATGCCCCTTCACGATCTCGATATCCAACGATCGGCAAATCTCTCGCGTCAGATCCCGCACCTCTTGCCCGATCTCTCCTCGCAGAGCCGGCTTGCGGTACTTGGTGATGAACACAAAGTGATATCTCAGCCGATACACTGCATGCGAACTTTTCCGATACTCAGACACCTCCGCAGTGTACCCCCAAGCCTCCTGAAGGCTTCGCCTAAAGGCGAGGGGGTTCACCCATCCCAGAGTGGGACCCTAAGGTTGTGACGGGCTGAAAATTCCTGGATGTAACGGTCGAGATGCTTAGGTGAGAGCCGGTGAAAGGTTCCGGTGTAGCTCCGCTTGAGCATGGCCCAGAATGACTCGATGCCTTGGGTGTGGGCTTGGCCGTCAACAAACTGCTTGATCTTGTGTTGGACAGCAGCGTGTCGGTAATCGCCGTGGAGCCCGATTTAGGCTCGATGCTCATCGGTGTAGACGGTTGATCCTGTTTTTACGCGGTCACGGACAAAACTCTGCAATCCATCTTGAGTCGTTGCATCAACGACAGCAGCTTTGATCTGGTTGGTAGTGCGGTCCTTGACCCCCACAACGGCGGTTTTTCCAACTGTTCCGCGTCCGGCGTTCAGTTTCTTGGAATTGTGTTTGTTGCGCTCTTTACCCCCGATGTAAGTTTCATCGACTTCTACGGGACCATCAAACAAACTCTGGTTGTTGGAGAAGGCCAACCGGAGCCTGTGAGCCATAAACCAAGCTGATTTTTGGGTGATTCGGAGATCACGGTGCAGCTTCATGCTGCTGACACCTTTGAGGCTGGTCATCCAGAGATAGATGCCGTAAGCCCACTTTCTCAAGGGGATATGCGACCGCTCAAGCGAGGTTCCGATCTTGACCGAGAAGTACTTGCGGCAGTCTTTGCACCAGAAGGGCATAGGCTTTCCGCTTTTTACCCGTGAAGTCTCGCAGCAACCGCAACGTGGGCAGGATCGTTCTTGAGGCCAACGGACGGACTCGAACCACTTGGTAGCAGTTTCCTCATTGGGAAACAATTCAGCCAATTCGAGCAGGCTGATTCCTTTTCTGTGGGATTTGCCGGGGGCCCTTTGTGTCGCTTTCATCATGCCTAAAGCATAATGGAGCAGCTACATCTTGTCAAGTCAAATATATAATTCCCTTTGGTTTCATGGCTTCTCTTAGACCCGTCCAAGCCTCATCCATTCGTTCACAGGGACGGGTCTCGCCTGCTATTCGCAGGCGACCTTTCCCGATCCTCAGAATCCGGCCCCGGGTCTTTCTCAGCGAGATTCCACTCACAAGAAGATTGGCTCGTCTCTGGGAGGGGTCTACTTCGACCCCCATTTCGGAGGTCATCTCCTCCCAGGCATTACGGTCCAGGAGCGTCGACCTGCCTCTTGCCGCCCTGGTTTGCGTTCCCTTCCAGGCCCCGACCCACCACCAGTTCGGCCGACTCCTTCTCGTCCATCGGTCCCCGGAACAAGCGCTTGATCCAGATCTTTTCCAGGCGGCCCGCCTGATCGTCGTGGCCCATCTCTCTGCCGTCCAAACTCACGTTCGCACCCCAAACCTGGAACCTGGAACCTTCTTACAGCGCCTGCCGACCCGAGATGGCCCGGGAGAGAGTTACTTCGTCGGCATATTCGATGTCACTGCCAACGGGAATGCCGAAAGCAATACGTGAGACGGCAATGTCCATGGGCTTGATCAATCGGCTCAGGTAATGGGCGGTTGCCTCACCGTCGCTGGTCGGGTTCGTCGCCAGAATCACCTCGGCTACACCCCCGGCCCGGAGTCGCTCGAACAAGTTCTCGATCTTGAGACGGTCCGGTCCGATCCCATTCAGCGGTGAAATCGCCCCATGCAGAACATGGTAGGTCCCACGATAGTGGGCGCCCTTTTCAATCGAATGGACGTTAAAAGGCTCCTCCACAACGCAGATCTGAGACGAGTCGCGACCCGAGTCGCTGCAGATTCGGCAGGGATCGTTACTGCTGATGTCATTGCACACCGAGCATAGAATCAGCACCTCTTTGAGATCGGTAATGGCCTCCGCCAGCTCGGTGCAGTCTTCGACGGTTTGGCGGACCAGGTGGAAGGCGATGCGCTGGGCAGATTTCGATCCGATTCCGGGAAGCTTCTTGAGCTGTTCGATAAGCTGTCTCAGGGGATCCGCGGCGTTCTCCATAGCTACCACTAAAAGGGGTCAGAGTAGACTGTCCCTTTTTTTCTCAGCCAAGCAGGCCCGATGTCAGTCCGCTCACCTGGTCGCTCAGCTTCTCATCCACCTTCTGCGCCGCCTCTCGGAAAGCCTTCACGATCAGATCCTGGAGCAGCTCGACATCCTGCGGATCCACCGCCTGAGGATCGATTTCAACAGCTTCTACCCTCTTCTTTCCGTCCATGACGACTCGGACCAGTCCCCCGCCGGCGCGGCCCTCAAAGCGCGTCTCGTTCATTTCCGCCTCGATGCGGTCCTGCACGGCCTGCGCCTGCTTCATCATCTCTTGAAGCTGCTTGATCTTCATTTTCCCTTCTCAGCCTCCACGATATATTTTCCCGGAAACGCCTTCAGAAACTCCTGGACGGCCGGTTCGTCGATGGGGAGCTGTTCGACTGCGACTCCATCCTCCTTTAACTTCACCTCAACCGCTGTCTCCCGTCCCGTGAGCTTCCCGCACAGCCTGGCCAGATCATTCTGCTTTTCCGGCTCCAGCATCCGGTAGTGGAAAGCGGCATCTGCTTCGAAGACGATCCTGAGGGTATCCCCCTCGTGTGTCATTTCGCCGGCGTGACTCAGGGACGCATGAAGAAGAAGATTCTCCTTCTGCAGCCCGGACATGAGTTGATCTACGACGTTGCCGTCCGCGGAGGCGGGGTTGGCTGAGATCGCTGATTTTTCAAGGGGTTTTCCCTCAGCCGCGCCTGCACGAGTCTTCTCTTCCGGCGCAGAGTTCTGAAGAGGCCGCGACGGCCCCGACTCAGGGTTCTGCAGGCCGGAGATCACTTCCTCGAGGTCGGACAGGCCCGCCAGCTCGACGAGTCGCATCAGGGCCATTTCCAGGTGCAGATGAGGATTGTGGTGAAGTCTCATCTCGTCTTCCACCCGCACCAGCAGGTCGTAAAAACGAATCAACTCCAGGTGGCTGATGGCCTCTGACTGCTGGAGCAGCGGCTCGCGGAAACTGTCCGGGAGCTGGAGGAGCCGGTCATCCCATCCCACAATCTTGCAGACCGTCAGGTTTCGGACGTGCTGAAGCATTTTTCTGACGACGTTCTGAGCCTCCAGCCCGCTCTCCGCTAGCGCGCTGAGCTCTCCGAGAAGTCCCTGGCGATCTCGCTTGACGACCTTTTCACTCAGAGCAATGACGACGCTATCGTCGATGACTCCCAGAAGAGTGATGACCTCCTGGTCCTCAATGGAGGATCCTCCAAAGGCCCGCACCCGGTCGAGTGCCGAGAGGCCATCTCGCATGCTGCCCTGGGCAGCAGCGGCAATCGCCTGTAACCCATAGTCGGAAATCTCAACCGCTTCCTCATCGCAGATATGACGAAGTCTCTGAACGATCACCGCAAACGGAATGCGCTTGAATTCAAAGTGCTGGCACCGGGATGCAATCGTTTCCGGAATCTTGTGGGACTCCGTGGTCGCCAGCACGAACTTGACGTGAGAAGGTGGCTCTTCAAGAGTCTTCAGGAGCGCATTGAAGGCACCCCTTGAGAGCATGTGAACTTCGTCGATGATAAAGATCTTGAAACGATCCCGGGCGGGCCGGTAGCGAACACTCTCGCGAATCTCCCGGATATTGTCAATCCCGGTATTGGAAGCGGCGTCGATTTCCAGCACGTCAACGCTGCTCGACGCAGCGATCTCCAGGCAGGAGTCGCATTCCCCACAGGGTTCTTCGGAAATCCCCTTCCCACAGTTGAGCGCCATGGCCAGAATGCGGGCTGCGGAGGTCTTGCCGACACCACGGACACCCGAGAACAGAAAAGCGTGGGCCACGCGATCCTGCCGGATCGCATTCTTCAGAGTTTGGGTGACGGGCTGCTGACCGATCAGACTCTCAAACGTCTGAGGACGCCATTTTCTGGCCAGCACCTGATAAGACATTGGATCTTTACAAACTGTGCCGTGAACTGCGGTCCAGCGGGTGCGATCGTCTTTGGTCAGGTTTCGGGAGACCTGCGGCACACGGCGCGATCCCCTTAATGCTGCTTCCTTCCGGACCTGACATGGTTCGGGGGGCCCGTTGCACAGGGCCCGAAACCTGTCACGAGAGGGGTTTACCCGGACCCACACCAAGCATCATACAACAGTACGGGAGGCTCCTGGAAGGACCGCGGGCGCCTTGACTTTGCGGAGGAGCCTCCGATGTAATGAACCGGCTTTCAAAATTATGGAGGAGTACCGAAGTGGACGTAACGGGCCCGACTCGAAATCGGGTTGCCCGGTGAAGAGCCGGGCACGTGGGTTCGAATCCCACCTCCTCCGAATCAGTTCGGGAGAGGTGTCCGAGTGGTTTAAGGAGCACGCTTGGAAAGCGTGTGTACGGGAAACTGTACCGAGGGTTCGAATCCCTCCCTCTCCGCCACCCACTTATCTCTTTGATATTACTGCGTTATTCTCAATTCTCTAACCAGATTCATCTTTAATTTTCAGGCGTTTACGGGCACTTTGGCAATGGACCTCCATTGAAAGAGACGCGTCGTTGCGGTGTGGCGCGCCGTTTCTGCGCCATCGTCTCTCAAGCCCTTTTCAGTGGTCCGTCTTTTCGACGTCCAAAACGGTTGACGCAGCTCTCTACGACCTGCATCCAGCGACAGAACCGGCCGGCTTGGGATGGACCGGAGGTCAAGCGTGCTTGAACCCAAGCCGCTTTCGCTGGGCTTCCCACCTGAACGGCAGGCGGGTGTTCTTCATGAGCGTGTTCGCGGTCAGCCCAGGCGGTTGCTGCCCGTCGACGATGGCGGTGACGATGTCCGGGGCAAGGTAGGCAAGCCGCAGCAACCGGGTGACATAGGAGGGTGAGACGCCTTCGGCCTCGGCGATCCGCTGCAGGGTGAGATCGGGGTTTTGCTCCAATCGATCCTGGATGGCGAAGGCGCGCAGCAGCAGCCGGATCAGGCCCGGGGCGCACTTGGCATTGTTGCGGGCGCCGGGGACGACTAGTTTCATGCCCGTGCCAGCGCGCTTCAGGGCGATTGGAATATCCAGGATGATCGGATGTTTGGCTGGCTGAGCGTCCTGCCTCGATCTTTTTATTGAGACGACGTCCGGTCCTGCCAGGAGGGTGGCTAGGGCCCGCTCGCCGTCGATCTCGATCACGATGCGGGCGGACTCGACGATCACCCGCCGGAGAAGCGCATTGAGATAGGCCTTGGCCTGGTGCGGTTTCAGCTCAGGCCACCGGTCCGCGAGCGATTGCGCCTGGGTGATCAAGCTGGCATGAGCCGATGCCTCTTGAGGGTCTCCATCGATGACAGCGCTGAGCGGCGTCGCGGCCGCATCAGCGAGCCAGTCCCTGAGACGGACAGTAACGAGGCCTTCGAGATCCGCCGCCGGGAGGCGCCACCCCTTCCGGCCGGCTCGCTTGCCCTCCAGGATGAGATGGCGGGAGACGTAGTAGCGATAGCGCCGTCCCTTCTTGACGGCATGGCTGGGTGAGAGGCCCTCGCCCTGCTCGTCAACGACAAGCCCCGTCAGCAGGCTCGGTTGCCGGGTCCCTTCTCGGCGCTCGCCCTTCGTGTTGGCGGCCAGGGTGGCTTGAACCTCATCCCACAGCGCTTCATCGACAATGGCCTCATGCTGGCCGGGATAGGCCTTGTCCTTGTGGACCATCTCGCCCCGGTAGAGGCGATTGTGGAGCAGGTGATACAACGCCCCGCGGTTGATGGGTTTGCCGCCGACAATACTGCCGTCGCGCCTCACTCGCCGCTTGCTGGTGACGCCTTCGGCGGCGAGCCGGTCGCGCAGTTCACGCACGGATTCGATTTCCCGGTACTGGCGGAAGATAGACCGGACCGTTTCGGCCTCGGCCTTGTTGACGATGAGCTTTTTGTCCTTCACATCGTAGCCCAAGGGCGGGTTGCCGCCCATCCACATCCCCTTCTTCTTCGAGGCGGCGATCTTGTCGCGGATGCGTTCGCCCGTGACCTCGCGCTCGAACTGGGCGAAGGAGAGCAGGACGTTCAAGGTCAGACGCCCCATCGAAGTGGTGGTGTTGAACTGCTGGGTGACGGAGACGAAGGAGACCGCTTTTCGATCAAAAATCTCCACAAGCCGGGCAAAATCCGACAGCGTCCGGGTCAGCCGGTCGACCTTGTAGACGACGATCGTGTCGATCCGCCCGACCTCGACATCGGCGAGCAGGCGTTGCAACGCCTGCCGCTCCAGGGTGGCGCCGGAGACACCGCCATCGTCGTAACAGGTGGGCAGCACGATCCAGCCCTCGTGTTTCTGGCTCGCGATATAGGCCTCGCAGGCCTCCCGCTGCGCCTGCAGCGAGTTGAAGTCCTGTTCAAGGCCTTCTTCGGAGGATTTGCGGGTGTAGATGGCGCACCGCACCGTGGCCAGACTCTTCGCCCGTGGTGATTTCCGATGCTCAGCCATGCTCCGCCGCCGATGCGCTCTCGCCTGAAGGCCGCAGGCCGAAGAAGCGAGGACCGGACCAGTGCGCGCCCGTGATGCGTTGGGCGATAGCGGTCAAGGAAGCATAGGCCTCCCCGTCGTAATCGAAGCCGCTTTCCGTCGCGGTGACGACATGGGTGCGGCCTCGCCATTCGCGCACCAGCCGTGTGCCGGGGCGCACCTTGGTGCCGTTGTCGGGGGCGACCCGACCGGTCTCGGCGAAGGTCTGAGCCAGGGTCCGAAGCCGCCGCCGCGCCGCCTTGGAGAGCCCTCCGTGGACCTGTTCCTGGAGCTTATAGGCGATGCCGCGCATCAGCAGGTCACGGCTGAGTCGCCGGGGCGGGGGCACCCGGTAATAGCGCCGCCATGCATCGCGCAGCGCCGGCAGGTCCATCTCCTGGATCTCGGTCATCTGGGTCTCGATCGTCGGCATCTTGTGGCCTCCTCCGGGCAGGCTCGTCATCGATGATTGCCGCCCGGGTCACCTCCATTGACGCTCCGTTGCCCGGTGGAAGTCCACAGTCCGAAAGTGAAGATCAATCGTGCTGGGGGAGGATGGGCGACCAGACCAACACGTCTGAGGCGAACTCCCTCCCCCGGACCGCCGCCTCAACACGCTCATCGTCGTCAGAAACAGCGGGTTTCAGAACGTTGGAGTCAACCCTCCATGGATACCAGGATGGGAGCCACGGTGGAGATCCGGCGGTGCCTGCGTTGCCGGCCTCGCTGCCAACCGAGAAACTGCGTGACGCTGTCGACCTGATCGTCGTGCCGGCTGTTGGGAAAGGCGAGCAGCTCATTGAGAAACTCGCCCAGCCAGGGCGCGTGCCTGGGAAGGATGACTCGTCCCGACTCGAAATCCGTCAATTGAGCCTCGGTGCGCGACAGCTTGTCGCCCTCCGGTTGAATGCCGATGGGAGCCGGCACACGCGCGTCGCCGTTGTGGCGCAGCTCCTGAACCAGGTGCAGCCCCGGCCCCGCCTTTTCGATCAGGATCGTGTTTACGCATTGAGCCAGGGCCCGCTGGACGATGGCGCGCTTGACGCCCGGGTAACCCAGCTGGCCGCGCCACACCTCGACCAGGTAGCAGGTTTGCCGGTGCACCGCCCAGGTCGTGCACACAGAGTAATCGCTGCTCTTGTTGACCGTCGTGGCCACGTCCCAGCTTTGCACGATCTGCCAGCCGATGTCCCGCTCCGGTAGCTGGTCGTAGTACTTCAGCCATTCTCTTTTGATCAGATTGCCCTCATGGGGCACGGGTCTTTGCTGGTATTGCGCGGAAAAGGTGAGACTACCGACTTCCTCCTTGATGCGCATCAGCGTCTGAAGCGATTCCCGCCCGGGATGGAGCACATCGCCGCGCTTGCGATCGTGGGTATGTTCCGGCCCCAGGGCGATCGATTGGTCCTCCTCGGCGATGGCCGGAAGATTCAAATGATGCCAATCGCCGCTTTGAAGCAAATGGCCGGCGAGATCGTCCTCGTGCAGCCGCTGCATGAGGACGATCATCACATCGCGCGCCTTGTCGTTGAGGCGGGAGACCAAGGCCGTCGTATACCATTCGTTGACATCGTCGCGGACGGTCTTGGAGCTGGCGTCCCCGGCCTTGAGCGGATCGTCGATAATAATCATGTCCGCGCCCCGTCCGGTCAGGGTGCCGCCGATGGAGGTCGCCAGGCGGCCCCCGCCCGCGGTGGTCACGCACTCGATCCCGGTGTCTTTGCTAAGCCGCGTGCCCGGAAAAAGGGCGCGGTACCAGCCGCTGTTGACGACCTGCCGGACTTGCCGGGCCAGCGCGGCCGCCAGGGCGTCGGAATAGCTCACGCAGATGAAGCGCAGCTTGGGGTTGCGGCCCAAGGCCCAGGCGACGAAAGCGACGGATGCGCAGATCGATTTCAGGGAGCGGGGCGGTTGCGTGATGATCAGGCGCCGGCATTGGCGATCCAAGCAACGGCCCAATTGGATAGGCGCTGGCTTCAATGTGCCAGTTGTGCTGGTATCTGTCCTCCGGCGAGACCGTCTGGAACGCTTTCTGGATGAACACCGCCAGATCCGACCGCATCGCGGCCGCCAGGACGCTCGCGTCAGGCATCGCCGGGCTCCTCCGGTTCGTTCGCTTCAGCATTTGTTCCCTGACGCAAAACCCGCTCTCGGTAGTTTTCGAGAATCGCTTGATCCGACGCGCCCAATACGCCGCCGCCGGCCGTGGCCAGCTCTTCCGCGTTGTAGGCTTGCGCGAGCTCCAGCAGGAGATCCACCGATCGGGCATCCCCCTTGAGCGCCTTCTCACGCAAGCGCAGGAGCACCCCTTCTTGGGTCGACACGGTCTGCGGCTTGCCATCCTTGACAAGCCGAATGGGGGTCTCAAGCGTCTTTTTCACGTCGCTCTTGAAGTTGCGCGCCTTGGCGGGACGGCCCTTGGGATTGCCCGATTGGCCGGGCTTGAACCGCGTTGTCTTGGGCGGTCTGCGGTAGCCGACTTCGTACTCTCCAGCCATCGTCATGAATCCGTTGCATTTTGTCGGGAGGTGTCGGTTGACCGGCGGCTTGGCCGGATCTGGGCGAAGGTCGTCCCGCTGGCAGCGTGAACCACAGAGTGACCGGTCAGCCGCTCGTAGCGCTCGATGGCGACGTCGACGTACTTTGGGTCCAGCTCGATGCCGAACCCGCGCCGCCCGGTGCGCTCGGCCGCGATCAACGTCGAGCCCGAGCCGGCGAAGCCATCCAGTACGATTCCGCCGCATCGTGAGCAATCCCTGATCGCGTCGGCGATCATCGCCACCGGCTTGACCGTCGGATGCAGAGCGAGATCGTCCAGACGGTCCGGCCCCCACGCATTGACGCCCGCATACTCCCAAACGTTGGTCCGGTTGCGCCCGTGGCGGCCGAGTTCGATGTTGTTGATGTGGGGCGCCGCGCCATGCTTGAAAACGAAGACCAGTTCGTGCCGCGAACGGTAGAGCGAGCCCATACCGCCGTTGGTCTTGCTCCAAACGCACAGATTCTTGAGCTCCGAATCGACCGATTGGCCGGCCGCGAGCACCTCGCCGAGATGACGCCAGTCCATGCACACATAGTGGATCGAGCCATCGCGGCTATGCTCGGCAAGGTTTCGAAACGCTTTCCCCAGAAAATCCGTATAGGCCCGCTCGGACATCTCGCCCGAGGCCATGACGAACTCTCCATGGCGCGCCTGGCCTCTGCCGCAGACGTTGCCGCGGATCGGCACGTTGTAGGGCGGGTCGGTGAAAACCAGCCCGGCCTTCTCCCCGGCCAGCAGCCGCTCGAACTATGCAGTGAGTTTCCGGAACCCGCGCTCGGCTTCCTTAAGCTTGTGACCGGCGACGAGCCCCCGTTAGGGAGTGAACTGGCAGAGTGCCTCGAACAGATCCGATCAGCCGCGGCCCAACTGGAAAACGACCCGCGGTTCCAAAGGCTGCGTGAACTCCTCCGTACATACGAACAGGAGTTGGAATGATACGGCTTGTGGATCGGAGGAAGCTGTCTCCCTGCCGTCATGCGGGAAGTCGCCCGGATCGAGCAGAACATTCTCACGATTGTTGAATGGAAACGTCATAGTTTCCGGAGACCGGCACATAGATCATCATCTCACCGTCTTTCTCGGCCGGGAAGCTCCGAGATTGAACTTCTCGGATCAATCCTTCCGCATCTCATCGAGGCGAGCCTTCCGGGCATGGGCGAGTACATTTATGCTCGCCGTGCCGCTCACTGAACTATGGCGGCGCTCCTTGCAAAGGCACCGGGAATTAGAATGACCCGGGGAACGCAACGAGTTGGACCTTGATACCCTTGGGGAGAGGAGATAAATATTCGCACGAACAGGAACTCACACGAATCCGAACGCTATCGAGCAACCATCGCGGCGAGTTCCCTGAAAGTCACCGAGAGCCGAACCATCGCAGACCTGTTGTTGCGGGGTGTTCACGCCCACGACTGGCGCACGGAACTGGTGGCGAAAAATGTTCTCCAGATCCGAAGCCCGGAGACCGCCGTTCGGTGGGGCCAACTGCTCCGTGCCCGCCTTGAATTAATGCAGCCCGCGCTTTGGGAAATGGTCCGTGATGGTTCGGTCCCGCTTGCAACGCATGCCTGCCTCGCCGCTGCCGTGAAACACCGTTCCCTACTCGGTGATTTTCTGGATATAGCGGTGCGCGAGCAGTACCGGCTATTCCGTCCGGCCCTCTCCAACCCCATTTGGGAGCACTTCATTGAGGATTGTTGCAACCGTGACCCGGGCATGCCGGACTGGAGCGAATCGACAGTAGCGCGCTTACGTTCGACTGTCTTCGCGATCCTCGTGCAGGCAGGCTACGTCGAGAATACACGCACCCTCAAGTTGCAAACGGTCCATGTTGCCAGGGAAGTGCTGAACTACCTGCACGAGCAGGACGAAAAGTACGTGCTCCGCTGCATCAGGGTTCGACCATGAGTGACCCGCTCACCTACCGGCTCAACCAGATCCTTCCGAAGCTCACATCGGACAATTTCCTCTGTACCCGTGGCATTGGCAATGAGATTGCCTTTTACATCTTCGATTATGCGCCGGAGGATGAGCTACGCATCCGCGAGCACATCCAGTTCCTCCTGAATCACTTGCCGAACAAGAGGCCCGGTATGCAGGTGGGCCACGTCAACCTCTTTGACTGCCTGATCCAATACCTCGAGGAGCGCAACCTGCTGGAGAAGTCGTTCCGGTTGCAGCGCGAGAAGGGCAACGACGCGCTCCTCAAGGCATTGAAGGGCGTCCTGCATGAGGAAAAGATCGCCCAACGTTTTGCCGACATCGCAAAGCCCGCGGAGCAGGACCTCGTTTTGATATCCGGGATCGGCAGTGTGTATCCATTACTCCGATCGCATACCTTGCTCAGCAATCTGCACACCATCATGGGGCAGACGCCCCTGGTTATGTTCTATCCCGGTAGATATGACACGCAGACATTACGGCTCTTTGGCAAGACCGGGCTGACCGGTGGTTCCGCCGGAGAACGCAAGAAGCAAACAAACTACTATCGGGCCTTCAGACTGATTGATTAAAGCGAGAACATCAATGCGTATTCAGAATCTATTTCAGAAGGATATTTTCCGGCCCATCAATGGCGTCGTGAAAGCCGATCAGCTGGACGAATCATCGGTCTGGCAGGAACTGGAGGAGTTCGTTGTCACGAAGGAACTGGACCAACACCTTCAGCGCTTTTTTCCAGCTACTGCGAAGCGATGGAGAAGACCGGGGACCCGGATGTTGCGGGGAAGATCGGGGTCTGGGTTTCGGGTTTTTTTGGATCCGGCAAATCCCACTTCATCAAAGTGCTGTCCTACCTGCTCAATAACAAGAATCATACGCATGATGGTCAAACCCGGCAGGCCGTCGAGTTCTTCGATCTAAAAATCAAGGACGCGATGCTGCTCGGGGATATCAAGCGCGCGGTCGCATCCCATACCGATGTCATTTTGTTCAATATCGACAGCAAGGCGGACAATCGGGCCGGGCGCGATGCCATCCTGGCGGTGTTCCTCAAAGTACTGAACGAGTTGGCAGGCTACAGTGGCGATCACCCGCATATCGCCCACATGGAGCGTTATCTCGAAGGCAAGGGCAGGCTTGAGGTCTTTCACGATGCCTATCGGGCACAGACCGGCACCAACTGGACCGAAGAACGCGACGCCTACGCGTTCAATCGGGACGAAGTCATCAAGGCGCTGGCCCATACCCTCCGCCAGAGTGAACAATCCTGCGAGAAATGGATTGACGGCGCCGAGGACAACTTCGCCCTGACCATTGAGAACTTCTGCCAATGGGTCCAGGACTATCTCGATGGCAGGGGGGAAGGCCACCGCATCATTTTTCTCGTTGATGAGGTCGGGCAGTTCATCGGCACCGATACCCACCTGATGCTCAATCTGCAAACCATCACCGAAGAACTGGGCACCGTCTGCAAGGGCCGGGCTTGGGTCGTCGTCACGTCTCAGGAGGACATCGATGCGGTGCTCGGTGAGATACAGGGAACCCGCGCCAACGACTTTTCCAAGATCCAGGGCCGGTTCCGCACCCGCCTGTCGCTGTCCAGCGCCAATGTGGATGAGGTTATCCAGGAACGCCTGCTTGCCAAGCGGGAAGAAGTACGGCACGATCTAGAGGCGGAGTACGCCAAGCAGGGTGACATCCTTAAGAATCAACTGTCCTTCAAGGATGCCGGAATGACCTTCCCGCAGTTCAGGGATGCAGATGATTTCGTGCGGAATTATCCCTTCGCGCCCTACCAGTTCAAGCTGCTCCAGAAGATTTTCGAGTCGATCCGCAAGGCGGGAGCCACCGGGCTCCATCTGGCCCAAGGGGAGCGCTCCCTGCTGGACGCCTTCCAGCATGCGGGGCAGTCCGTGTCCCACATGGAAGTAGGCATTCTGGTTCCGCTGTATCGTTTTTACCCTTCCATTGAGAGTTTCCTCGACACCACCGTCAAGCGCACCATCGACCAAGCCAAAGACAATGCGAGTCTGGAGGATTTCGACACCCGGGTCCTCGAAGTGCTTTTTCTCATCCGCTACGTCGATGAAATCAAAGGCAATGTCGATAACCTCGTCACCCTGTGCCTTGATCAAATCGACGCAGATCGTCTCGCGCTGCGAAAAACCATCGCGGCCAGCCTTCAGCGGCTGGAGCGGGAAACGCTTGTCAACCGCAGCGGCGACACCTACTTTTTCCTGACCAGCGAAGAGCGCGACATTAATCGCGAAATCAAAAATGTCGAACTGGGTAGCGCAGAAGAGGCTCAGCTCGTCGGTGAGCTTGTTTTTGACGATGTGTTGAAAGGTCATCGCAAGCATCGCTTCAGCGCCAACAAAACGGATTTCAGCTTCAACCGTATTTGCGACGCGCATCCGGTCGGCAATCGCACCGAGGGTGCACTCATCGTCTCGATTATGACGCCACTGGCCGATGACTACGAGTCTTATCAGGACGGTAAGTGCGTGCTGGAAAGCAGCCTGGAGGACGGGCAGGTTCTCATCCGGCTGCGGGACGACGAGAGTCTGGGGCGGGAACTGCGCGCGCTGTTACGGACGGAAAAATACATTCGAACGAAGGATGATGGTACTTTGCCGCCCACCACCAAACGAATCCACCGCGGTTTGGCTGAGGAGAATCGCATGCGCCGCGACCACCTGATCCGCCTGCTTGGCGAGCTGCTGGCGGACGCCAGCTACTTTGTGGCGGGTCAGCGTCTGGAGGTCTCCGCCACTGCTCCTCAAATAGCCCTGAGTGAGGCGATGGAGTACCTCATCCAGAACACCTTCAACAAGATGAGCTATCTCAAGACGCTTTGCGACGATCCGCTCAAGGAGATCCAGGCCGTTCTACGCAGCAATGATATTGGACAATACAACCTCAACATGGATGCACCCGAGAGTAATCCACAGGCCACTGAAGACCTCCGCAGTTACATCGAGCTTTGTACGAAGACCAGTCGGCAGATTGTACTTTTTGGCATGATCACCGAGCGCTACGCCAAGCGTCCTTATGGCTGGCCCGAGTTCGAGGTCATTCTTCTTCTGGCCCGGCTTATCATGGCCGGCGAAGTGCAATGCGTCTTGGGCGGTGCGGCAATCCCGAAGGACAAGCTATACGAAGCGCTCACGTCAAAGCGCAAGTGGCGAAACATCACGATCGTCCAGCGGGCCACGACCCCCTCTGTGCCAATAATGGTGAGATACTTCTTCCCGGCTAAATTAGAGTAGAGGGCGAGAAGCTGGATTACAGAATGATAGAAAACAGAAGCGACAAGAAACTGAGGATTTTGGAAACCTCGGAGCGGAGGGGAGAGGTCTCCAAAATCGCTGCGGGACGGACCGAGCCCGAGAAGGCGTTGCCGCGACCCGACCCGGAAGTTCCTGCCAAGGCAACCCGTCGCCGGTTTTCAGCCCGCTATAAGCTCCGGGTCCTGGAGCAGGCCGATGGCTGCGAAGAGTCGGGCGAAGTGGGAGCATTACTGCGCCGAGAAGGACTTTACTGGTCGAATCTGCAGACCTGGCGACGCCAACGCGAGCACGGAACGCTGCAGGCATTGACCCCTCGCAAGCGGGGACGAAAGGCAAAGCCGGTCAATCCTCTGGATCATCAACTGAGGCAAGTGGAGGCTGAGAATCGGAAGCTGAAACGCAAGCTCGAGAAGTTTGAAGCCATGCTGGATCTCCAAAAAAAAGTCTCGCAACTGTTGGGAATCTCTCTGGCGAGCAGCGAAGAGAACGGAGACGAGAGCTGATGGACGAAGCTTTGCGATTCTCACAATCCCACGGAGTCCGTGCCGGCTGTCAGGCTCTGGATCTGCCGCCATCGAGTCTGTATCGGGAGAAACTTCGGCGCGAACGGCCGGCGCTGGATCCTCGGCCTCGGGCCGCATCCCCACGCGCCTTGAGCCCGCCCGAAAGGGAAGCCGTTGTGGAGGTCCTGCACAGCCGACAGTTTATCGACAAAGCTCCTGCCGCCGTATGGGCGGAGCTGCTGGACGAAGGGCGATACTTGTGCTCGATTCGAACCATGTACCGCATTCTGGCCAAACGTCTGGAAGTTAGAGAACGCCGTCGCCAGCGCCGCCATCCCCAATACTCCAAGCCGGAACTTCTGGCCACCGGCCCGAACCAATGCTGGTCGTGGGACATCACCAAGCTGAAGGGGCCCGTCAAATGGAGCTATTACTACCTCTACGTGATCCTGGACATCTTCAGCCGCTATGTGGTGGGCTGGATGGTGGCCACCCAGGAAAGCTCCCGCCTGGCCAAGGTCTTGATCGCCCAGAGCTACTCCAAGCAGGAGATCGTAGCGGGTGGTCTCACCCTGCATGCCGATCGTGGCTCGTCGATGAGTTCCAAAGCACTGGCCTTGCTACTGGCCGATCTGGGAGTCACCAAGTCTCACTCTCGGCCTCATGTCTGTGACGACAATCCCTACTCGGAATCCCAATTCAAGACCCTCAAGTACCGTCCCGAATTCCCGGCTCGTTTCGGCACCATTCAGCAAGCCAGAGACTTCTGTCGGGATTTCTTCGATTGGTATAACCGCGACCATCGCCATTCGGGTATCGGCCTGCACACTCCCGCGGATGTGCACTACCTCACCGCCATCACCACCCGTCGCGATCGATCCCAAACATTGGAGGCCGCCCATGCACTCTTCCCGGAGAGATTTCCCAACGGCAACCCCGTTCCTCCTCCTCTTCCCGAGGCGGTCTGGATCAACCCTCCCGAAAAGGAGAACTTTTGAGATGAAACTACAGTAATTTATTCACCAAAGTGTCTCAAAGTTGTTGACACGTTCCGACCCGGCCTGAGGACGTTCAAAAAGCCAGGGAACTCGGCCTGGACGTGTTCTCGGAGATGGGGCCGGAGAGCGAAGACGGCATGTTCGAGTTCCTAAAGGGCCGCCTCGAAGGCTGGCGTGAGAAGCTGAGCCAGTATCGTGCCCTGGCGGATACCGGAAGTTACCCCGGATCCGCGGAGATAGCCGACAGCCTCAGCCTTCTGAAGATGCTTGTGGCTCCCGATGACAGCAACAGGTTCTTGGCGCAGGTCAATGAGCACGAAAGCGATCTTCGGAATCTCGCCGATGGGTTCCATGATCTCGATCACTTCTACGAACATCAGCGCCCCATGTGGGACAAGTTGCGCATAGCATCGGGTAGATTCAAACTCAACCAAATGGAGCTGGAGCGAGACGACTCCGCCGGGTCTGCGCTGCGGCGGATGAGCGAAATCCTCTCTGCACCGAATCCTTACGGATTACTCAAGGAAGCCGAAGGGCTGATCCGCACCGTAAGCGAAGTGAACGAGGGGTTGCTTTCTGAGCGGCGGACCCGGGCGCTTGCAACAATCACCGAACAGACTGCCAGCGTGAGCGCGGAGGTTTCAACGGCGGGCGGGGATGAGTCGTTGAAGACAACCTGCCTCACGCCACTGGAAGATCTGGCGAAGCAAGTGACAACCCACGAGAGTCTTGCGCATATCGGCCAGGCTGAGGCCGAAGCCGTGCACTTAAAGGACGAGGCGTTGGACCAGGTCGAGCGCTATCTAGAGCGGAAAGTCGAGGAAGGCAAGGCGGGGCAGGACAAGCCGGTAGTCAAGCCCCGGCGGGTCGTCTCTCCTGGCAAGTTCGTCAAGTCATCCTATCTTGAATCTCAAGACGACGTGGATGCTTTCCTTGACGACCTCCGCACGGAACTGACCGATGCCCTGACCAAAAACGAGCGCATAGAAATCCGCTAGACCGGCACCAATACAGTATGAATCGCAACACACTCGAAGCCTATGCCCAAAAAGCACGGCGCGACTTCATCGCGGCGGTCACCGGCCGGGCAGCGTTTTATAGCCTGACTGCCAAAAACATTGAGCCGGTTGTAGAAGTGGGCGATGTGACCATGATCGGGGCACACGCCTTCCCCCGCAATGTAGTAGAACCGCGCAAGCGTCTGGAAGAACGGATCCAGCAAGACGGCTTCGAGCAGGTCATGGAAGCGATAGCCTACACGTGGTTCAACCGTTTCGCAGCCATACGTTACATGGAGTTGCACGGCTATCTGGACCACGGCTACCGCGTTCTGAGTCATCCCGAGGGCCGGCCATACCCCGAAATCTTGGAGCACGCTGCCGATGTCGATCTGCCGGGCCTCGACCGGGAGAAAGCTGTGGAGTTGAAGCTCGACGGCAGCAAAGACGAAGAGCTCTACCGGCTGCTCCTCATGGCCCAGTGCAACGCCCTGCACCAGGTAATGCCCTTTCTCTTTGAGCGCATCGGGGATGAGACCGAGTTGCTGCTGCCCGCAAACCTGCTCCACACCGACTCGCTGATCCGCCAGATGGTCGAGAGCATCGACGAGAGCGCCTGGGGGCAGATCGAGATCATCGGCTGGCTCTACCAATTCTACATCTCGGAGAAGAAAGGCCAGATCATTGGCAAGGTTGTGGCCTCCGAAGACATTCCGGCGGCGACCCAGCTCTTCACGCCCAACTGGATTGTGAAGTACTTGGTCCAGAACTCGCTGGGGGCGCAGTGGCTGGCGACCTATCCGGACTCGCAACTCAAAGGCCAGATGGAATACTACATCAAGCCCGCCGAGCAGACCGATGAGGTCAAAGCGCAGCTTGCGACTATCACTCCTAGCACGCTCAACCCCGAGGCGCTAATCCTCATCGACCCGGCCAGTGGCTCCGGGCACATCCTGGTAGAGGCCTATGATCTATTCAAGGCCATCTATCTGGAACGAGGCTATCGCCAGAGAGATGTGGCTCGGTTGATCTTGGAGAAAAACCTTTTCGGCCTCGATATCGACGGGCGCGCAGCGCAGCTGACGGGCTTTGCGCTAATGATGAAGGGGCGGGCTGATGATCGTCGGCTTTTTGAGCGGGGTGTGGACCTCAACGTGATGTCGTTGGTAGACAGCAAAGGGTTTGATGCGGAGCGGCTGGCTCAGGGTGTGAAGCTAGCGGACTACGGGATTGTGGACAGCGACCTCGAAGAACTGAAGCAGCTCTTCGAGCACGCCTCAACCTTTGGCTCACTGATTCAAGTGCCGGAGGAACTAGCTGCGAAATTACCGGCTTTGAGGCAATTGAGTGAAGCCACGAGTCAAGATCTATTTGTGTCGGATGCGCTCACGCATTTGGCGGTACTCGTACGACAGGCCGAGAGGCTGACGGCGCAGTACGACGCGGTGGTCGCGAATCCACCGTATATGGGAAGCAAGTTTCATACTCCGGTCCTCAAGAAGTTCCTAAGGGACCATTACAAGGGCTACGAGAAGGACATGTTCTCGGCTTTCATCGACCGTGATCTCGCGTTTAGCAAGCCCCATGGGCGCTTGGGCTTCATGTCGCCGTTCGTGTGGATGTTCATTTCAAGTCATGAGCATATGCGAACACGACTTATTGACGAGGAGACGATCACTTCTCTGATCCAACTCGAGTATTCTGGTTTTGAGGGCGCGACCGTGCCCATCTGTACGTTTACGCTGCAGAAGGGCCATGTGGCCTCGCAGAAAGGATGCTTCATCCGGCTCTCTGACTTCCGAGGTTCGGACAGCCAGGAACCGAGGACGCTTGAGGCCATTCGAAACCGCGACTGCGGCTGGTTCTTCGAGGCCGCCCAAGACGAGTTCAAGAAGATCCCAGGCAGTCCCGTGGCTTACTGGGTGAGTGAGCGTGTTCGGGAGGTGTTTGAAGAAGGGACGTTGCTAGGCAAGCTTGTTGATGCAAACCAGGGTCTGGCGACGGCCGACAACGATCAGTTCTGGCGGCGTTGGCATGAGGTGGACCAAGGAAAGTGCTCTTACCACTCTAAAAGCAGAGACGCTGCGGCCCAGTCGGGCAAAAAATGGTTTCCTTACAACAAGGGAGGAGAGTTCAGGAAGTGGTACGGAAATCAGGAATACCTAGTCAACTGGGAACATGATGGCCGCGCGATTCGTGCTTTCGGTACCGAGAACGGAGGGCGGGCAAGATCGCGAGCGCAGAACACCGAGTTCTACTTTCAGGAGTCTTTAACTTGGTCAGACGTTACCTCCGGCCCCCCCTCGTTTCGTCTGAATGACAGAGGCAGCATCCACGACGTAAAAGGAATGTCAGCGTTCAGTTTTCGTGGAGTGGCGCGCCTGCTGCTCGCAGGCTATTGCAATACGCTGATCGTGCGAGCCATCGCTAGGGCTACGAATCCGACACTGAGTTTCCAGATCGGTAACTTTGTGAACATCCCATTCATAGAGGGCGTTGGGGAAGACTTCAGCCGCGACGTGATGAAGAATGTGGATTGGTTGATGCGCAGCACAATCATCGACTGGAACGCCTATGAACGCTCCTGGAACTTCGAATCCCTCCCTATCCTGACCGCATCCTCCGAATCCACGCGCACCATTGAATCCAGCTACATCGCCTGGACCACCCAGAATCGCGACACCATCGCAGAGATGAAGCGCCTCGAAGAGGAGAACAACCGCTCTTCATCGATGCTTACGGCCTGCAAGGCGAACTCACTCCCGACGTCCCCATCGAACAGATCACGCTCACGGCAAACCCGGCCTACCGCTACGGCGGCAATCTCACCGAAGAAGACCAGTGGACCCGCTTCCGCCCGGACACCATGAAGGAGTTGGTTTCCTATGCCATCGGCTGCATGATGGGCCGCTACAGTCTGGACGAGCCGGGCTTCATCTACGCCCATAGCGGAGGTAAGGGCTTTGACCCCAGCCGCTACACCACGTTCCCTGCCGACCCAGACGGCATCGTCCCACTCACCGACTCCGATTGGTTTGAAGATGATGCCGCCCATCGCCTCATTGCGTTCATCTCGGTGGCCTGGGATGCGGGCCACCTCGAAGACAACCTCGCTTTCCTGGCCGAAAACCTCTCGACCAAGAAAAACGAGCCCAGCCGTGAGGCCCTGCGCCGCTACCTCTGCGACAGGTTCTTCAAGGACCATCTGCAGGCGTACAAGAAGCGCCCCATCTACTGGCTCTTCTCAAGCGGCAAGCAGAAGGTATTTCAGTGCCTCGTCTACCTGCACCGCTACAACGAAGGCACACTGGCCCGGATGCGTACCGAGTACGTGATCCCGCTACAAGGTATGGTGGCTTCCCGTGTTCGCCGGTTGGAGGGGGATATTGCCGCCGCAGCCTCGACGGCTCACCGCAAACGGCTGGAGAAGGAGCGGGCGAAACTGGTTAAGCAACAATCGGAGCTTCGAGAGTTTGACGAGAAGCTACGCCATTATGCTGACCAACGCATTAGTCTCGATCTCGACGATGGAGTGAAGGTTAATTACGGCAAGTTCGGCGATTTATTGGCTGAAGTCAAGGCGATTGCAGGAGCCAAGGCAGTCTGATGGATGTAGCAAAGATTACCGCTGCCATAGGCCAGTTGTTCGACGATGAGCACGCTCGTATCGTCTTCTGGAACGATCCGGACGGCGAGTTTGCCGGATCGCTACCGGACATCGCTCTCGAAGGCGTAGAGGTCCTCAAGCTCGACGAGGTTGGAGCACTCGAAGCAAAGGTTCGCATTGAACAGGACGATCCTGCTGGGCGATATCTGCTGTACTCGCCTGCAAAGGAGCCAGACTACGAAAACGACTGGCTGCTGGACATGCGGTTGTACGGTCGCAGCTTCCGGGCAGATCGCGCCTCGATCATTCTGCGGGAACTCGGTTTGGCTCACCAGCATCTCCGGCAGCATCTTGCGAAGCGACGGAAGTTTTTTGACAACAAAGAACGGGTGCATAAGCTGACAAACCTTGTCTCTTCCGAAGACTTGGAACTCGACCTCGACCGCAAGATGCTTGCGGTCGTTGCGAAAGCCGACCAGCCCGAGTTATTCAACATCGTCCGAACCCTGTTTCACTCTATGACCGAGGTTGGGGCACTTGATCTCGAAGCCAACCCCCCGGCCTGGGCCCAGATCGAGAAATTCGAACTCGACGAGCCGTTCTGGGTGATGGTCAAGTCCGTCTTTGGGTACGGCGAGGACAGTCCAACCCTGCAGAATTTGCTCATCCGTCTACTGGTGTCGGATTACGCTCACCATCTTGCGAAGGAACTACCCGGCGCGCTGCAGCACCTCCAATTGCCACGTTCCGGCACTATGAATGCCGTGGTCTGCCTGGCCCAATGGAGAGACAGCAGCAGCAAGAGTAGAAGCTACGATGTGTTGTCGGCCGAGGTTGGGGCGCGCCTGCATATGCCGGATCATCTGCGCGGCTGTGAAGTCGAAGCTCTTCTGGATGTGACGACTTTTCTCGATGTGGAGAAAAGGATCGTGCAAGGGTTGCTGGACCGTGTGACCTCAACGACCGCTGCGATTGACCCCGAGGCTGTCGGCAGCATCGTCGACCGCAGACAGGCCGGACACTGGGTATCTTCGCGCTCGGTGCCCGAGGCCCAACGGAACGCCCGCCGCGCCGTATACAAAGCGTTAGCGATCGCTGCGCAGCTCCTGCATCTGCGCAACACGCATGAGGCGAGCTTCGACTCTCCTGATATGACCGCGATGTACAAGGATTACGAATCCAGGCTGTTTCGCTTTGACCAGCTATACCGGCACTTCTGCGAGAACGCTGATGTCGCCGCCGCCCAGGGCTGGGATATGCTGAAGCCACTTCGGGAGAAGATCGAAGCCTGTTACTGCAATGGTTATCTGGCCAAGATTGCGCTCGCCTGGGGTAAGTTCGTGGATGTGGAGCTACCCGAGAGGTGGGTGATCGATGGCACCCAAAACCAGTACACGTTCTTCGACCGAGAGGTACGGCCATGGCTGGACGAAGCCGATAATCGACGGGCCTTCGTCATTATCAGCGATGCCATGCGGTACGAAATTGCGGAAGAACTGACGGGTTATCTGAATGGCACCTACCGGGTTCAGGCCGAGTTGTCGTCCCAGTTGGGCGTTTTGCCTTCCTATACCGCCCTGGGCATGGCGAGCCTCCTGCCGCACTCGAAACTCGAATATACGGAGAAGGGTGATGTCCTGGCCGACGGGATGCCGACGGCATCTCTAGAACAGCGCAACGGGATCCTCGGCACTCGGGGCGGCATGGCCGTGAAACCCGATCAGCTACTCGCGCTGAAGAAAGAAGAAGGCCGGAAGTTCATTGCCGGCAAGCGTCTCGTCTACATCTACCATGACGAGATTGGGTGCTTCTTCAGGGAAGTGTTGTTGACTTTCTCCAACTGTCCAACAGCCTCGCAACACATGATTCCAACTGGATTTCCTGATAGTTTTCTGGCAACAAACATGTATGAAACGGAGCAAGCAGTCCACTCGCACCTGTCCTAACCCCAATTGCTGCTTCAGGGGACAATCGGGAAAAGGCAACATCATCCGCCATTCCTTCTACACTACGACACAGGGAAGACGGCGGCGCTACCGTTGCAAACAGTGCGGCAGAACCTTCTCTTCGACCTACGGAACGCCTTATTATCGGCTGCACAAGCCCAGATCTTTGTTCGATGAAGTCGTCCACATGTGTGTCCACGGCATTGCGATATCTACCATGGCTCGAATCAAACGCATGGCCTGGGGTACCGTCGCCCGCTGGCTTGAATCGGCCGCCGCATACGCAAAGCGTTTCAACGCTCAGATGCTGAAAGGCCTTGTGATCTGTGAACTTCAGGCCGACGAGATCAGGACCTTTGTTGGTGGAAAGAAGCGGGTGATCTGGGTGCTCACGACACTGGAAGTCTGGTCCAGACTTTGGGTCTCCGTAGTGGTCGGCCGTCGCAACTTCCGGAACATCAAGAGAGTGATTCTCAACACCCTGGAACGCGGCCGTCCGAAACACCGTTTCCTGTTTAGCACAGACGGTTTCGAAATGTATGAGTGGGCAGCCAAGAGGTTACTCTTGGGAGTCTGCACTTACGGTCAGGTCATCAAGAAGCGCCGAGACAATAGGGTGGTCCGAGTCGATCGTAAACTGATTCTCGGAACACAAGCGGCACTGGAGGAAGCACTCTTTCACTCGGAGGATTCCAGCACCCTGAACACCAGTTTCATCGAGCGCCACAATCTAACCATCCGCCAGGGCTGTTCCTATCTTGGCCGTCGTACACCTTGTCACGCCCGCCGTACGAAACTCTTGGAAGGTCAGGTGGCCCTCCTCATGGCGTATTACAACTTCGTGCGTCCGCACTCGGCTCTGAGATTCGGTGAAACGGTGAGGACTCCAGCTATGCAAGCTGGGTTGGTGCGGAGGAGGCTCTCCTTACGGGACGTGTTCACCAGCCAGGTGGCGTTCTTTTTATTTTTCTTGATGGTGGTTGTCGCACGGTACGCTAAATCGGATCTCAGGTCTGTCCAGTTTGGGTACTGAAGGGGGCATGGCTCAACAACACTTGCCTGAAGAAGCACCGCGTACCGACCAATAGCGCATTCGTCGAGTGATCCGCACTGTTCCCACAAGTTGTCAAACCATTCCTCTACGTCCTGGCTGTTCCTAGTCTCAAATAGAGCCTCTTGGTTCATCCCGAAGCCGGCATGCGTGAAGTTCGCGCTTCCGATCCAAGCAACGGCTTTGTCCGGCCCTCGGAACACGTAAACTTTTGGGTGAAAACCACTCTTTTCAACCAACCGAAGTTCGCCAATTTTGGCCAGCGTAGTGAGTGCCTCCGGGTCCGTGGAGTTGCCCCAGAGGCCGACGACCGCGCGGACTTTGAGGGGTGGAGTGTGGTTTTCCAATGCTTGAAGGCCGTCGTGAATGGTCGCCCAAGCGGTTGCGAGATCGATTTCGGTTGGCCATTCGAGGTTTTCGTTAAAACGTTGCTGTATGTTCTCCTGGTTGATCAGCATCGCGTCATCCTGGATCCATCGAGGTTAAGCAACTGTTTTTCTGGAATTTCCTTGAGGGCCTGTAGGGAAGGATTGCTCCACTTGTTTTTTCCAGCCGGCCAGGTTGAGGTATTGTCGGCCGGTTAACCACTCCTCGTGTATCTCCGCAAGCACAGCCGAGATGAGCCGCAGCGCCGATGCTTCGTGGGGAAAGATTCCCACCACCCGGGTTCGTCTCCGGATCTCCCGGTTCAACCTCTCCAGTCCGTTGATGGTTCGGATCCTTTTCCACCAGCTCCTCGGATAATCAAACACCGTCAGACCTTCATCCACGTTCTCTTCCAACCATCTCACGAACTCCGGTGCAATCTTTTCGAACTTCTTGACGACTTTATCCTTGAGCTCCTCGGCATCCTCTCGAGAGGGGGCGTTGAAGATGTCCCGCATGGCCTGGGCGATCCGGGGCTTGTCTTCTTTGCGGCGAGCATATTCTTGGGCGTTTTTACTCAGGTGAAACTGGCAGCGGTTCCAGGGCACCGACGGATAGACCGCCCGTCTGGCCGCCTTCAGTCCTTCGTGATCGTCACTGACCAACAGCTCGACCCCTCTCAGGCCCCGCTTGTGCAGATCCGCCAAAAACTCTCGCCAATGCACCTCCGCTTCGCTGATCTTGGCGCTCAGACCCAACACCTCTCGCGTCCCGAAACGATTGGCTGCAATGGCCTTCAGGATGGCCACGTCCTGCACCCTGCCGCCTCTTCGAACCTTCTCGTAGTGGGCATCCAGGTACACGATCGGATACTCCCCCAGCTCCTCGTCCAGCATCCCGGCCACTCTTGAAACCTGGGTTGCCGAGATCTCCAGACCACACAACTGCTCAGTAATCTCGGTGACTTTCCTCGTCGAGACTCCCATCACGCACATCTCGGCAATGGCCAGCTTCAGGGCCTTCTCCGAACGGCAGCCTCTCTCCAGCGACTTGGGATAAAACCTCAACCCTCGCACCTGGGGAATCTCCAAGCGCAGCTCTCCCACTCGAGTCCGAATCCGCTTGCCTTTGAATCCGTTCCGATACCCTCGTCGGCTCTTTGTCCTCTCCTAGGCCTCCGCTCCCAAGAACTCGCTTCTTTCCAACTGCATGGCCACGTTGAACAGCTTCTCCAGGATCCCTCGAAAGGCTTCTGTTCCTTCCTCGATCAACTCTTCTAAAATCTCCCCTGGTACTCTCTTTTCCAGGTCTGGGCTCAATTGATTCTCCTTGCCAGATTCTCGTTTCTGTTTTTGGAGAATCCTGTCCCAGACCTCTGTCTTTCCGACCCAAGGCCTGACCAGAAATTACAGAAAAAAAGTTACACTACTCGGAGAAGCTGCCGCATTTAGGCACAGGGTCTCCTACGCTGTGATAAGCCCGGATCATCCCCGCGTGGGCGGGGAACACATTCGTCTGCTCATTCTACGTCAGCAATTCACCGGATCATCCCCGCGTGGGCGGGGAACACTGAACTCGGCATGGGCCTCGGCTTCCACGGACGGATCATCCCCGCGTGGGCGGGGAACACGGAGCAGCGGAAGGTTCGAGACGTTCTGCGACCGGATCATCCCCGCGTGGGCGGGGAACACTCGTTCGGCAACGTTTCACAGTTGGATGTAATCGGATCATCCCCGCGTGGGCGGGGAACACTCTTCCTGTAAACCACTGATATAATGTGATTTTTTGAGATGTAAACCGGCTACCAAAAAATGGCCGGTGCTTCTTCAGGGAAGTGTTGTTGACTTTCTCCAACTGTCCAACAGCCTCGCAACACATGATTCCAACTGGATTTCCTGATAGTTTTCTGGCAACAAACATGTATGAAACGGAGCAAGCAGTTCACTCGCACCTGTCCTAACCCCAATTGCTGCTTCAGGGGACAATCGGGAAAAGGCAACATCATCCGCCATTCCTTCTACACTACGACACAGGGAAGACGGCGGCGCTACCGTTGCAAACAGTGCGGCAGAACCTTCTCTTCGACCTACGGAACGCCTTATTATCGGCTGCACAAGCCCAGATCTTTGTTCGATGAAGTCGTCCACATGTGTGTCCACGGCATTGCGATATCTACCATGGCTCGAATCAAACGCATGGCCTGGGGTACCGTCGCCCGCTGGCTTGAATCGGCCGCCGCATACGCAAAGCGTTTCAACGCTCAGATGCTGAAAGGCCTTGTGATCTGTGAACTTCAGGCCGACGAGATCAGGACCTTTGTTGGTGGAAAGAAGCGGGTGATCTGGGTGCTCACGACACTGGAAGTCTGGTCCAGACTTTGGGTCTCCGTAGTGGTCGGCCGTCGCAACTTCCGGAACATCAAGAGAGTGATTCTCAACACCCTGGAACGCGGCCGTCCGAAACACCGTTTCCTGTTTAGCACAGACGGTTTCGAAATGTATGAGTGGGCAGCCAAGAGGTTACTCTTGGGAGTCTGCACTTACGGTCAGGTCATCAAGAAGCGCCGAGACAATAGGGTGGTCCGAGTCGATCGTAAACTGATTCTCGGAACACAAGCGGCACTGGAGGAAGCACTCTTTCACTCGGAGGATTCCAGCACCCTGAACACCAGTTTCATCGAGCGCCACAATCTAACCATCCGCCAGGGCTGTTCCTATCTTGGCCGTCGTACACCTTGTCACGCCCGCCGTACGAAACTCTTGGAAGGTCAGGTGGCCCTCCTCATGGCGTATTACAACTTCGTGCGTCCGCACTCGGCTCTGAGATTCGGTGAAACGGTGAGGACTCCAGCTATGCAAGCTGGGTTGGTGCGGAGGAGGCTCTCCTTACGGGACGTGTTCACCAGCCAGGTGGCGTTCTTTTTATTTTTCTTGATGGTGGTTGTCGCACGGTACGCTAAATCGGATCTCAGGTCTGTCCAGTTTGGGTACTGAAGGGGGCATGGCTCAACAACACTTGCCTGAAGAAGCACCCAGCTATTGGCATCTTGATGAGATGGTCATCGTGATTCGCGGACAGCGTTATTGGTTATGGCGCGGGGTCGACAATGAAGGCGAGGTCCTGGATTTCCTCGTGCAATCGAAGCGGAACGCCCAAGCAGCGTTGAAGTTGATGCGCAAGCTGCTGAAGAAACAAGGCGGGACACCCACCCGGATTACAACCGATAAACTCAGGTCCTATCACGTCGCCATTCGAACCCTCGGCCTGACGGCTCAACCCATCGACGATAGGCGTGCGAATAATCGTGCCGAGAATTCGCATCAGCCCGTCCGGCGTCGAGAACGAAAACAGCAGCGTTTCAAATCACCGGGTTCGGCCCAACGCTTCCTGAACATTCAATCCGCCGTTTACAACACCTTTTATGTCCAGCGGCATTTACGCGACAGACTCACGTTCAAACGATTTCGAAAAGACGCATTCAATGTATGGGAAAGTGCGAGTGCGGCCGCCTGAAAGGGAATCCATGCGGGGCCTTTGCGGCCCAACACGATTAACGTGACAATGCCAATTTTGGAAGGCGCTGACGACAGGTGAAACGGTGGAATTGACGGGGGAGTTGGGGGAGAGGATCGGTTTGATGGCCGAGGACGTGGGCACCGAGGAAGAGATCGACGCCGCGAGGTACGATCCGAGCGACTAGAAAACGGAGGCCCAAGATCAAGCCTGAAGCCCCGTAGCAATTTTGTATGTCATCTGATCTCGCTGCATAAGGAGTGCCTGCGGAGATCCGAGCTTCGTAAACTTCAGTAACACGGATGCTTAAGGGTTCTGTATCCTGGGAGTGGTCCGTGCTGGAGACCACTACCGTAGTAGCCGGTCCAACAGCACCTGGCTACCCAGCATCGGCGGATTTCATCTTCTTGGGCGCGCCGAAATCCTTCGGCGAAGTGGCGGAGATCGGAGAGGCCTATTTTGGCGGCACAACCGCCGGTGGTTAAGGTCGCCACAAAGAGTAGGACCAGAGTGAAACAGAGCTTCTTCATGGAGCGGATCGCGCCTCCTTCCTTAGTGAGATGTAAATACGGCTCTTTGTGTTCATCCGACAGGGGGCGCTCGCGGGTTGCGCCTCCGCCCGCCGGAAGTCAAGCACGGCCGGATCGAACCGCAGGCGCAAGACGATCCAACCGGGGCTGATTTCCGGCGGTGAATTCATTGTGTTCCGGAGAGCAGAGGGACTATCCTGTTGCAGCCAGAAGTCCAAATCGAAAATTCCAGATGAATGAACAAAACTCATGATTCTGATCAAGATCATCGATCTCTACTCATTGATCGTTTTCGTCGCGGTCATACTCTCGTGGTTCCAACTCCCATATGACAATCCGGCTGTCCGGTTTGTCAACAGCCTTACCGAACCGCTGTTGCAGCCGATCCGGCGCGTTCTCCCGACCATGGGCAGGATGGATTTCTCACCGATAGTTCTTCTGGTTGGACTGCAAATGTTGAAAGGCTTTCTTTAAACCTTCCTGTAGCGTTTCACGTCCGTATCGGAACTTCCCTTCGCCAGCCCCACGACCAACTGGTCCCTGCTTGAAGGACCGGTGCTCATAGGTGGCGAGTCGGCACGGCGAAGGCCGCGTCGTGTCTTTACTGGAAGGCGGCTACAATCTGGACAACCTGGGCCGGACGGTGCACGACCAACATCGCCGCCCTGGCCGGGTGAGTGTAGGTGCGCTCTGTGAGCGCACCTACACCCATTTACTACTATCCAATCATCACCGTTCTCGGGAACTGGGCGTGGTTCTCCAGGCCAGTCATCTTCTCGTCCAGGCTTTCCCGCTGGACGTTCCCGTTTTCGTCCGTCACCCGCGAAACCAGCGTGTGTTCACCGGGTGTCGCGCCGTTCCACATGTAAGAGAACAGCTTCCAGGAGTACTTGGTGTTGGACGAATCCATGGCGGCCGGCCGCCAGGCCCCATCGTCGACTTTGACCTCGACCGACCGCAATGGTGTCCCGTCGTTCAGGACGAAGCCGAGAACCTTGTGCCGGTTTCCTTCCTGCGTAACGCGGGCGATGACCGACTTCAACTGCAGCTTGCTGATGGCGGTTTCCTTGTACTTCACTTCTCCGTCGATCATTTCCGCTCTCAGAGTGCGGTACCAGCGCGCCTGGTACTTGCCCAGGTAGCGCTTTTCCTGGACATGGATGTGGGCCAGCCACTTGACGTTGGCGACGCCGTACCACCCCGGCATAATCACACGCAAAGGGAATCCCTGGTGACGCGTCAGCGGTTCGCCATTGAGCGCGTAGGCCAGGAGCGGCTCCCCGGTCATCGCGGTTTCAATCGATATGCTGCGTCCGAATTCCTGCTCGACGTTGTAAGTCCGACCGCGGAACTCGACCTCCTCTTCGCCCTTATCGGCGCCGAAGAAAACCACCTCCCGGCCCGCGGGCTTCACGCCGACTTCGTTGAGCAGAGTCCGCACCGGAACACCCGTCCAACGCCCGTTCCCGACCAGGCCGTGGATCCGGCGCGGGCTGTTGCCGGAGCACTCGAACCCGACCGCCAGGTCCTCGCCGGCCATCCGAAGCAGGTCGGAGATGGAGAATTCCATCGGGCCTGCGACCAAGCCGGTCACCTTCAACCGAAAGCTGGCGCCGTCGATTTCCGGTTGGCCATAGTGCTGCACGGCGAAGAATTGATCCCGGGGCGTAAACGGACCGTCGATCTTGCGGATGTCCAGGAAACGGACCTGCTCGCTCGGATTCGTGTTGAAGTTCTCTGGAATGTCGGTGAATGGCACGAGCATCTCGCCCTGCGCGAGCGCGGGCAGAGCCCATTCCGGAACGCCCATTGCTGCGAGTCCTGTCGCCGCCAGACTTCCCCTGAGGATTTCTCGGCGCGTGATCTGCTTCGCCATTGGCAGCCCCCTTTTTGAGACCCGATTTTTACCACGAGTTCTACCAATCAGGCTACTCTTTTAAGTTCAGGTATCGCCGGAACTTTTCTCGACCACCGGCCGTTTTTACATAGTGCGGATCAGAGAAGCCGGTCCGCAAGGAGGACGAGAACATGGCAACGATGCACGAGGTGGACTTCAAATGGTCCCAGGTCTAACTTAGGGGAATTATATACGGTAGTACCCAAGAGAGGGGCTATCTCCTCTTGTTCAGGTGGTAGTTTGCTACCGCCTTTGCCAGCTTCTCAGGGGTGGCACCGGGGATTCTCAAGTCTTGCTCAAGCTCAGCCTTGGTGGGATAGTACTTGCTGGAGTCCCAGCGGGTGGGGCTGTCTTTCTTTCGGATCTTACCCTTCTCCTTCATGGCGCTTTCTCCTTTAGAGTCACCCTGACCCAGAGGCTTTACCCTTTGTCCACGGTTAGTTTTTCAATTTTAACGATCGCTCTGGACGGGATAGTAAAGCCGCCTCGAACCTGAGAGCATTGCTGATGCGGCACGATCAGTTTGTACTCGGAAGTGTCCTTGGCAAGCCAGCCCACCGATTGGACCGTCATGTCGGTCGGGTCGGTATCGTCAAGAGGCTCCCACAGATCGTGGTAGACTGCATCAATCCACTCGATAAGAACGAGTTGCATCTTACTTCTTTTTCTTCTTCTTTTTTCGGTGTTTTCCGGGGCTTTGAGCGAGGGCGGCTCCAGCCACGCTTTTTTCTTCTTTCGATGCTTTTGGGTCTCTGAGACGCGTTGTTGCATAAATCGCTTCGGCACGTCCGCTTGTCTCCGATGGGCCAGGGTGCCAGCATGAGGAATGACGCCGAATCAATACACGTTCCGGTACCGAGTACGCAACTGGTCAGACTACAATCGGGCGCTGATCGCCAGGGGGCGTCTGACCTTTTGGTTCGATGAGGACGCCGTTGCCGCCTGGCGGAACGCCGACCCGCCCAAGGGCCCCCGGCGCTCCGAAGGTTTACTCCGACACGGCCATTCAGTGTGCGCTGATATTGAAGTCGGTGTTTCAGCTTAGCTTTCGGTCGACGCAGGGCTTCGTTTCTTCGCTCCTGGAGTTGCTCAGACTCGATCTGCCAGTTCCAGACTACAGCACTCTCAGTAGACGACAGAGTTCCTTGGCGACGTTCTTGACTGTTAGCCCCAGCAGTCGGCCTCGGCACGTGGTTGTGGATGCGACGGGCCTGAGAGTGTACGGCTCGGGTGAAGGGCACGTCCGAAAGCATCGACATGGTCGGCGCAGAGCCTGGCGTAAGCTGCACCTGGGTGTCGATGAGAGGACGAAAGAGATTGTGGCGGTGGAGGTTACACCGAGCCGGGTCCACGACTGTCGTCTGTTGCCGGCCCTGCTGGATCAGATTCCGGGTCGCATCGTTCAAGTCTCGGGCGACGGGGCCTATGACACGAGGGCCTGTTATCAATCGATACTCGAGCGGGAGGCTGTCGCCACCATCCCTCCGCGACGCAGTGCACGGCTGAGTGAAAGTGTGGACCCGCCTGCCTGGCGGGCAATGCGGGATGCCCATCTACGAGAAATACGGAGACTCGGTCGATATGAATGGCGCATCTCCAGTGGTTGCACCAGGCAAAGCCTTGCAGAGAATGCGATGTCGAGGTTCAAGACGTTGTTTGGGCCTAAGCTGTCGGCCCGACGATTCGACAATCAACGGGTCGAGGCCATCATCAAATGTGAGGTACTGAATCGTATGTCAAGCCGGGGCATGCCTGAGTCAGTGCGAATTCGATAGCATTCAAACAGGACTGGGATCGGTCCGTGACCCGACCGGAATTGTGCAACAACGCGACTAAAACTCAACCTGGACTCGTTTTAGGGGGTAAGGTCAGGGCTTGATGATGTATGTTCGCTTCCCACTGTCGCTACGCAATGTCGAGGACCTTCTTCACGAGCGTGGGATCGAGGTGAGCCACGAGACGATCCGGTTCTGGTGGAACCGGTTCGGCCCGATCTTCGCCGCCGAGATCCGCAAGAAGCGGATGGATCGAATGCGCGCGTTTTCGGGTTGCCGGTGGCACCTCGATGAGATGTTCGTGAAGATCAACGGCGAAGGCCATTACCTGTGGCGAGCCGTCGACCAGGAAGGCGAGGTGCTTGAGGCCTTTGTCTCGAAGAAGAGAGACCGCGAAGCCGCTTTGAAATTCCTCAGGAAACTAATGAAGCGCTACGGCAGGCCGGATGCGATCATCACTGATCGGCTCAGGTCTTACCGAGCGGCGTTGCGCGAACTGGGCGGATCCGGTCTGCAACAAACCGGCCGCTGGCTGAACAATCGTGCGGAGAATGCACACCTGCCGTTCCGGCGACGAGAACACGCCATGCTCCGTTTCAGGCGGATGCAAAGCCTCCAGCAATTCGCCACCGTTCATTCTTCCGTTTACAATCACTTCAAGCAGGCACGACACCTCTGCTCACGAGACAATTTCAAGCTCAACCGCGCCGCTGCACTCGCCGAGTGGCGTCAGCTCGGGGCGGCCTAATTCCCTGTCGTCGGTGGAGAACTCAGTCCTTGCGACTTTCCTCTGACAGTGCCATCTGAAGGGCTCAGTCCCTAAGCCATTATACAATTAAGTATTCTGCTCCAAGGTTGCATCCCGTACTTTGCTCCCGGCCAGAACAGCGCGGGCTTGCCAGACGGGAGCTATTGGCTAGCTGTGCGCCGCCGATGACGGTCGCGGCGTACAGGTAGGTCGTACCAGCTCAGAGCCGTCAGCAGTTTCCGGTCGCACGTCGTAGGTTGCGCCCTGGCCAAAGGCTGGTTGTGGTTCACTGTCTAAAAGAATCGTGCCATGTAGGTAAATCGAACTCCCCGTCCGATCTCCGGGGCAAAGTCCTTGATGAAAGACGAGTGGTTGCGATAAAGCCGGTCACCGATGTTGAAGACGCTCACTGAAAACTGGTGAGCCAAGTGTTGCTGTGCATACGTGTAGGACACCTTGAGGTTGGCGATGGCGTAGCCCGGCGTGCGCTTCTCGCCCGTGAACGTTTGGTGTTGCTGGCTCGCCAGAATCAACTCTGGAGCGAATTGGAAGCCTGCGGATTTGTAATCGAGCCCGATCCGACCTCTCAGCGGCGGGATGCGCGGCAGTGGGGTATTTGTGTCCGTGTCTTGAGCATCGACGAAGTCGATGCCGAGATTCAGCCACAGGTCGTGGTGCAAGACAAGGTTCGCATTCGCCTCCGCACCCAGGAAGCGCGCCTCACGCTGGGTGAATTCGATCACCTGCAGTCCGTCCTCTTCCTCACCGGTCGCAAAGGGAAAAATGAAATTGCTGAAACCGTAGTAGAACAAGTTGACGTCGCCGCGCACGCGGCCTTCGTTGTGGCGCAACGACAGGTCGAAACCGTCGCTCTCTTCGACACCAAGGCTCGGGTTGCCGACCTCGAAGGCTAGGTTTCCTACGTGCGGACCGAAATTATAGAGTTCTTCGATCGCCGGTGCGCGATTGCTGTGTGTGTAGTTCGCTACGAAGGCTCCGCCAAGCCAGAGGCTAGCATGCAGGCCCACCGCGGCGGAACTGCTGGTAAAAGTGCGTCTGACGGCGGCTGGAACTTCTTCGCCGTCATCGGCTTCCTTGGCTCCGTGGACCTCATTGCCGCGCTCGGCGAATGCCGGATTGTAACGCTGCGTCTCGACGCGGCCGCCCAACTGAAATTTAACGCGCTCGAAGTCCAGTTCTTCTAGGACGAAGATCGCGAATCCGTTCTGATCGACCGGCGGGGAGAGCGCCTCTTCGCCTGTTGCGGCATATTCGCGATCGATGCCCCAGAATCCAAAGCGGCCACTCAGCGGCCCGTGCTTGCCTTGCTCGAAGACACCGCGATAGATGAACTGGCTATTGTTGAAGGTTGTTCCGATCTCCTGCTCCCCATCCTCGAACAACTCAACTTCATCGTGCTCCCAGTCGACATAGCTCAACTTCAACCCAAAGTTCTCGATTGCCGAGCTGAGGTTGTTTAGGCCCCAGTTAAAACGATAGCTCTGACGGCGCGAATCGAGCGCGATCCGTTCGAGTTCCTCCTCGCGCACGTCGTGACCTCCCTCTCCGTGATCCTCACCTTCTTCCTTGTCGTGAGGAGCATGGAATTCCGGTGCTTCTTCAGGGAAGTGTTGTTGACTTTCTCCAACTGTCCAACAGCCTCGCAACACATGATTCCAACTGGATTTCCTGATAGTTTTCTGGCAACAAACATGTATGAAACGGAGCAAGCAGTCCACTCGCACCTGTCCTAACCCCAATTGCTGCTTCAGGGGACAATCGGGAAAAGGCAACATCATCCGCCATTCCTTCTACACTACGACACAGGGAAGACGGCGGCGCTACCGTTGCAAACAGTGCGGCAGAACCTTCTCTTCGACCTACGGAACGCCTTATTATCGGCTGCACAAGCCCAGATCTTTGTTCGATGAAGTCGTCCACATGTGTGTCCACGGCATTGCGATATCTACCATGGCTCGAATCAAACGCATGGCCTGGGGTACCGTCGCCCGCTGGCTTGAATCGGCCGCCGCATACGCAAAGCGTTTCAACGCTCAGATGCTGAAAGGCCTTGTGATCTGTGAACTTCAGGCCGACGAGATCAGGACCTTTGTTGGTGGAAAGAAGCGGGTGATCTGGGTGCTCACGACACTGGAAGTCTGGTCCAGACTTTGGGTCTCCGTAGTGGTCGGCCGTCGCAACTTCCGGAACATCAAGAGAGTGATTCTCAACACCCTGGAACGCGGCCGTCCGAAACACCGTTTCCTGTTTAGCACAGACGGTTTCGAAATGTATGAGTGGGCAGCCAAGAGGTTACTCTTGGGAGTCTGCACTTACGGTCAGGTCATCAAGAAGCGCCGAGACAATAGGGTGGTCCGAGTCGATCGTAAACTGATTCTCGGAACACAAGCGGCACTGGAGGAAGCACTCTTTCACTCGGAGGATTCCAGCACCCTGAACACCAGTTTCATCGAGCGCCACAATCTAACCATCCGCCAGGGCTGTTCCTATCTTGGCCGTCGTACACCTTGTCACGCCCGCCGTACGAAACTCTTGGAAGGTCAGGTGGCCCTCCTCATGGCGTATTACAACTTCGTGCGTCCGCACTCGGCTCTGAGATTCGGTGAAACGGTGAGGACTCCAGCTATGCAAGCTGGGTTGGTGCGGAGGAGGCTCTCCTTACGGGACGTGTTCACCAGCCAGGTGGCGTTCTTTTTATTTTTCTTGATGGTGGTTGTCGCACGGTACGCTAAATCGGATCTCAGGTCTGTCCAGTTTGGGTACTGAAGGGGGCATGGCTCAACAACACTTGCCTGAAGAAGCACCTACACGGGAGCCGGGAGATCCCGCCTCTGACCCCAGGGGGATGGCCCCAAGGTCCGCGCTGTGAATCCGAAAGGAGCACGACAGCGATGCACGGAGGCGGGAAGTCGGACAGGCTGATAGTAGCTGAGAAGCGCTCGAACAAAGACGGCGGTGCGCCGCGGTCGGCGGAGAGGGTGGAGCCAAGCGGCCTGGCCAAAGGGAATTCGTCCTAGCAAAACAAGTGCCGGACACAGAGCCGGGAGAGGAATCGATATGGAGGACTCTAAACGGGCACCAAGCGGAAATCGCGGACACAGCCAAGAGACCGCACCTACGTCGAAACCGAGGACTTGCAAAGTGCGCTGGAACGGATACGGCAGGTAGCCTGCCGGGATAAGGAGCTACACCCTTATCCCGAACAGCGACTGCGCGTTATTACCTGAGGTAAGAGCCCAGTGCGGTAGTTCCGCTCGCTGGGATCTGTGCGGGGGGCGATCCGAAAGGATCGTCCCTACCGCGACGTGCGCCGGCGCAAACCGGTGAGTAGCAGAGAGCGAGAGTCTCTCACAGGAAAGGAGTAGCGAACCATGCTGACCCCGAGTCATGCGCCTGCACTCGTAAGAGTGCAGGCGAAGCATTGACAGGGGCACGTGCGGGCCAGGTATTGAGCCGCGGAAGGAAAATGACTTCGGGGGGCCGACGTAGTCGTAGGATCGGAAGGCAACATGGAACCGTTCGCTAATCGCGAGAACGATTCCGCCCCCGCGTGGTCCCGAGACCCTGTGCACGTACGGAAGTTGCTTACACGGGAGCCGGGAGATCCCGCCTCTGACCCCAGGGGGATGGCCCCAAGGTCCGCGCTGTGAATCCGAAAGGAGCACGACAGCGATGCACGGAGGCGGGAAGTCGGACAGGCTGATAGTAGCTGAGAAGCGCTCGAACAAAGACGGCGGTGCGCCGCGGTCGGCGGAGAGGGTGGAGCCAAGCGGCCTGGCCAAAGGGAATTCGTCCTAGCAAAACAAGTGCCGGACACAGAGCCGGGAGAGGAATCGATATGGAGGACTCTAAACGGGCACCAAGCGGGAAATCGCGGACACAGCCAAGAGACCGCACCTACGTCGAAACCGAGGACTTGCAAAGTGCGCTGGAACGGATACGGCAGGTAGCCTGCCGGGATAAGGAGCTACACCCTTATCCCGAACAGCGACTGCGCGTTATTACCTGAGGTAAGAGCCCAGTGCGGTAGTTCCGCTCGCTGGGATCTGTGCGGGGGGCGATCCGAAAGGATCGTCCCTACCGCGACGGACACATCCCGTCCAGGGTTCTAGAGTTATTCCTGACAGATTGGATGCACGGTCACCGCCTTGGCTAGGTCCGGGCGTAAGCTTCCCGAGATCCCAGACCCTGGCTCTGCTCCCTGGAGTGGACTTTAAATGGTCCCGGGGCTAACTTAGAGGGTGGTCTCGTTGGTGGGGGCAGGTCAAAAGGTGAAGCTCGTTGCCGTAACCAGCTGTTCGAGGTGGCTGCATGAGACGGAGATTGGTCGACCCCAACCCATCGCTCTCCTGCCGCTTTTTGAAAGTTGCAACACATCCCAATTTGATGATGTAACATGTCTCCTTGACCATAGGAAACCTCATAACCACACATTCGAACACGCGATCGTCGTCGGCACTGGCCCTCTGGCTGTCCGCCGCAGTCCTGACACTGACTGGCGTCGCGCCCTCCCACGCACAGCAGCCCGCAGGGAACGCGCGGACGTTCATTCGCATCAACGGAGGACTGCAAGCACTGACCGGCAGCTTCTCCGAAAGCGTCGACTTTCCGGAATCGGGAGGCGTGTATCGCGAGGTCCTGTCAGGGGCTGCAGCCCAGGAGCAGGCCCGCTTCGAGAGCGACTACCGCTACAGGACCGGGGCGCTCTTTGATGTGAGCGGCGGCGTGCGCATCGCGCCGTACTTCGCGCTCGGTGCCGGTATATCGTGGTTCAACACCGAGAAAACGGCCAGCGTATCGGTGCAGTTGCCGCACCCGCTCTACTTCAACCGCACCCGCTCAATCTCGGGCGTTTCGTCGCCTCTCACCCGCAGCGAGATGGCCGTCCACCTGCAAGCGTACGTGGTGGTGCCGGCCACGAACTCGCTCACGGTAATGGGCTTTGCCGGACCCACGTTCTTCAACGTGAAGCAGCAACTTGTCACCGACGTGAATTTCGTCCACGCATACCCCTTCGACACGGCTACGTTCTCCAGTGCGGCCGCCAGCACGGAATCCACCTCGACTATCGGATTCAACGTGGGAGCCGACGTCACCTATTACTTCACTGACCACGTCGGTATCGGCTGGTTCACCCGTTACAGCCGGAGCGACGCCTCCCTGGAAAGCCGCACCCACGAGTATCTCGCGCAGTACCATGCGGGCATTCCCGTGCCTGGCGTCGCGCCCTCCCACGCACAGCAGCCCGCAGGGAACGCGCGGACGTTCATTAGCATCAACGGAGGACTGCAAGCACTGACCGGCAGCTTCTCCGAAAGCGTCGACTTTCCGGAATCGGGAGGCGTGTATCGCGAGGTCCTGTCAGGGGCTGCAGCCCAGGAGCAGGCCCGCTTCGAGAGCGACTACCGCTACAGGACCGGGGCGCTCTTTGATGTGAGCGGCGGCGTGCGCATCGCGCCGTACTTCGCGCTCGGTGCCGGTATATCGTGGTTCAACACCGAGAAAACGGCCAGCGTATCGGTGCAGTTGCCGCACCCGCTCTACTTCAACCGCACCCGCTCAATCTCGGGCGTTTCGTCGCCTCTCACCCGCAGCGAGATGGCCGTCCACCTGCAAGCGTACGTGGTGGTGCCGGCCACGAACTCGCTCACGGTAATGGGCTTTACCGGACCCACGTTCTTCAACGTGAAGCAGCAACTTGTCACCGACGTGAATTTCGTCCACGCATACCCCTTCGACACGGCTACGTTCTCCAGTGCGGCCGCCAGCACGGAATCCGCCTCGACTATCGGATTCAACGTGGGAGCCGACGTCACCTATTACTTCACTGACCACGTCGGTATCGGCTGGTTCACCCGTTACAGTCGGGCGGCGTTGGAACTTCCGTCCGCGGGCAACGGAACACTGGACATCAAGCCCGGTGGGCTGCATACGGCCGGGGGCCTGCGCTTGCGGTTCTGAATGCGCCTCCACATAGCGCACCGGCAAACTCGTTCGCTTGACCCAAAGGAGATCGACACATAATGAGAGTCGCTCCACGAATCTTTATCGCTCTGGGCCTCATCGGTTTCGCACTCATGGCAACGGGGCACGACGCTACGGCCCAGGAACTCGATGTCGTTTCCATCGCAGCCGGACAAGCTCTAGGCCTCGACACGTTGCAACGGTGGGACGCGACGGTCTACGGCATGGAGCGCACCAGTGAACTCGTCGTCATGTCGCGCCGGAGCGACGCCTCCCTGGAAAGCCGCACCCACGAGTATCTCGCGCAGTACCATGCGGGCATTCCCGTGCACGGCGGCGGCGTCTCCCGGCAGCTCGACGGTAGCGGCGTCACCGTGTCGCTGTTCGGCACCTTGCACCAGGGGATCGCCGCGGATACGACGCCGGCGCTGTCCGGGGCCGAGGTCGCCGCGCTTCTCGAAGTGATGCGCGGCGGAGAGTTCGTCGCCGACCGGCAACCGCCGCTGAGTATACTGCCGCGGCCTGACGGCTCATACGTCCTGGCCTATCAAGTCGCCATGAGTAACGGACACTTCTATTTCGTCGGCGCCGCCAACGGCAAACTTCTGCACCGCGTCCATGCGCTCAAGTCGCAGTCGGCGGTCGGGGCCGGCGCAGACTCCACGGGTATGCGGAGGAAGCTGAGTACGACGCAGGGGGGGGCCGGCTTCGGAGCATACGACCGGATGCGGCCGGGGGAAATCGTCACTCTGGACGCCCGGTTCAACCTCCTGCGTGCTAGTCGTCTACTCTTCGGTCATCTCTTCAATCAGATGTCGCCCGGAGAACCGCTCTGGACAATGGACGACGTCTCCGCCGACGCGGATAACGAATGGGATGACCCGGCTGTGGTGGGCGCCCATGTCTACAGCGGCTGGACGTACGATTATTTCTTCGGCAGACACGGTTGGGAAGGCATCGACGGCGCGAACGGACGCACGATCACCATGGTCAATATTGACGCGGATAATGCCTTTTTTGCTCCCCCGCCGTTTGGCCCGGAAGGCAGAGGCATATTCGTTTTCGGCCGGGCTATCGACGAAACGAGCGAGGACCCGTTGATGGTGCTCGATATCGTTGGCCACGAGTTAATGCACGGTGTGACGCACTTCTCCGTGAGCAATCGCACCGGAAGCCCCTTTGGTCTTGCCAACCCCTTCCCTCTGGACACGAGACTCGGTCCGGAAAGCTTCACCGACGTCGACGGTGAAATCTACACGTGCGCCACCGCACGGTTCCCCGGCTTGGGGGCGGCAATGGAGGGGCCGGAAGAAGGCCTGGTCCCGGCCTGGTGTGTCGACGGGCGGTTCCTCCTCGCTTACTCGGGAGACGGCGCCATCCACGAAGCTTACTCCGACATCTTCGGAGAATCCCTCGAATTCTTCTATGAAAATCAAGGCGCCACAGCCGACTATCTCGTGGGCGGCGAAACGAAGCGCGGACCCATTCGCTCCCTGAGCGACCCCAAGTCGCTCCGTGACGGCTTTTATCCGGATGTCTACCGCGACCGCTACGAGTTCGCCCTCACTCTGGACGAAGACGAGAACTGGGACTACTCCGGGTTCGTATTCGTCGATGGCCAGTACATCGACTCTACCGATGATTTTGGATATGGCGGCCACCATTGGAATTCGCTGATACTAAGCCATGCGTACTATCTGGCCGTCGAGGGCGGCACGCATCGCACTAACGGCATGACGGTCGAAGGCATTGGGGGAGCCAACCGGGAAGAGATGGAGCGGATCTTTTTCCATGCGATGAGGGACCTGATGCCTGCTGCTGCGTCGTTGCCGATCGCCGCAGCGGTCCTCCGCCAGGCAGCACTTGATCTCGCTCCGGGCAGCGAGGCGGAACGAGCGCTTGACCAAGCGCTACACGCCGTCGGTCTGCCGCCGGACACGGAGGGCCTCCAGGAGTAGCTCGCCCGTTTCGGCCTGGTCCGGCAGCTCAGAAAACTTGCCCATTAAGCAAGCTAGCCGTAGGCGTTGCAAGCGAAAACAGATACCCACAAGCCGTGTAAGCGCAACGAAAGGAAGAAATTGGTGGAAAAACATGGAAGACGCCTACCTGCTACGGAACGTGTCAACAACTTTGAGACACTTTGGTGAATAAATTACTGTAGTTTCATCTCAAAAGTTCTCCTTTTCGGGAGGGTTGATCCAGACCGCCTCGGGAAGAGGAGGAGGAACGGGGTTGCCGTTGGGAAATCTCTCCGGGAAGAGTGCATGGGCGGCCTCCAATGTTTGGGATCGATCGCGACGGGTGGTGATGGCGGTGAGGTAGTGCACATCCGCGGGAGTGTGCAGGCCGATACCCGAATGGCGATGGTCGCGGTTATACCAATCGAAGAAATCCCGACAGAAGTCTCTGGCTTGCTGAATGGTGCCGAAACGAGCCGGGAATTCGGGACGGTACTTGAGGGTCTTGAATTGGGATTCCGAGTAGGGATTGTCGTCACAGACATGAGGCCGAGAGTGAGACTTGGTGACTCCCAGATCGGCCAGTAGCAAGGCCAGTGCTTTGGAACTCATCGACGAGCCACGATCGGCATGCAGGGTGAGACCACCCGCTACGATCTCCTGCTTGGAGTAGCTCTGGGCGATCAAGACCTTGGCCAGGCGGGAGCTTTCCTGGGTGGCCACCATCCAGCCCACCACATAGCGGCTGAAGATGTCCAGGATCACGTAGAGGTAGTAATAGCTCCATTTGACGGGCCCCTTCAGCTTGGTGATGTCCCACGACCAGCATTGGTTCGGGCCGGTGGCCAGAAGTTCCGGCTTGGAGTATTGGGGATGGCGGCGCTGGCGACGGCGTTCTCTAACTTCCAGACGTTTGGCCAGAATGCGGTACATGGTTCGAATCGAGCACAAGTATCGCCCTTCGTCCAGCAGCTCCGCCCATACGGCGGCAGGAGCTTTGTCGATAAACTGTCGGCTGTGCAGGACCTCCACAACGGCTTCCCTTTCGGGCGGGCTCAAGGCGCGTGGGGATGCGGCCCGAGGCCGAGGATCCAGCGCCGGCCGTTCGCGCCGAAGTTTCTCCCGATACAGACTCGATGGCGGCAGATCCAGAGCCTGACAGCCGGCACGGACTCCGTGGGATTGTGAGAATCGCAAAGCTTCGTCCATCAGCTCTCGTCTCCGTTCTCTTCGCTGCTCGCCAGAGAGATTCCCAACAGTTGCGAGACTTTTTTTTGGAGATCCAGCATGGCTTCAAACTTCTCGAGCTTGCGTTTCAGCTTCCGATTCTCAGCCTCCACTTGCCTCAGTTGATGATCCAGAGGATTGACCGGCTTTGCCTTTCGTCCCCGCTTGCGAGGGGTCAATGCCTGCAGCGTTCCGTGCTCGCGTTGGCGTCGCCAGGTCTGCAGATTCGACCAGTAAAGTCCTTCTCGGCGCAGTAATGCTCCCACTTCGCCCGACTCTTCGCAGCCATCGGCCTGCTCCAGGACCCGGAGCTTATAGCGGGCTGAAAACCGGCGACGGGTTGCCTTGGCAGGAACTTCCGGGTCGGGTCGCGGCAACGCCTTCTCGGGCTCGGTCCGTCCCGCAGCGATTTTGGAGACCTCTCCCCTCCGCTCCGAGGTTTCCAAAATCCTCAGTTTCTTGTCGCTTCTGTTTTCTATCATTCTGTAATCCAGCTTCTCGCCCTCTACTCTAATTTAGCCGGGAAGAAGTATCTCACCATTATTGGCACAGAGGGCTATGAACGCGGCGCAACGATGGTTACCAGCAACCTGCCCTTCAACGAATGGACCTAGGTGCTCGGCTCCGAGCGCCTGACCGGCACCCTACTGGATCGCTTGACCCATCACGTCCACATCCTGGAGATGAACGGTGAAAACATTCGATGTGCAGCCGTGAGAACTACCGGTCGAAGTCATGGCTACGGCTACGCACCCGGCCTTGGATAAGGCTCTCAATTCTGCTCTCAACGCGGTCCCGTCGCGGTAGGGACGATCCTTTCGGATCGCCCCCCGCACAGATCCCAGCGAGCGGAACTACCGCACTGGGCTCTTACCTCAGGTAATAACGCGCAGTCGCTGTTCGGGATAAGGGTGTACAACTCGCAGTGCAGGAAGCCATCTTGTCGCTAGGCGGTTCATCCGCTCTCCAGTGATCCGATGACGCTGGCTACGACGCCTTAGCGCACGCAGCCAGAGTCGATAGACCTGATACTTGAAAGCGGCCGGCTTGCGATGGTTACGCGGTACGGCATAGTACTGGAAATGTCCCTGTACTACACTGCGCAACCACTGACCCACTACCGGGACGGGTTCATGCAGGCGATACCGAAGCTCGCGAGCGATCTCGCGCAGTTTCGCTTGCATGCGCTTCCGCATGGTCTGCCGCAGCACGATGAATCTCCCGTTCCGGGTTCTGTCGCACGTGTGCGTAAAACCCAGGAAGTCGAAAGACTCGGGCTTCCCTTCTCCACGGCGCTTGCGATCCCGAGCGGCGTACCGCCCGAACTCGATCAAGCGCGTTTTGTCGGGGTGCAGTTCCAGGTGAAACGTGTGGAACCGGTCCCGCAAGTCTGCCAGAAAACGCTCGGCATCTTCACGAAACTCGAAACCCACTGTGAAGTCGTCGGCAAACCGGACGATGATTACATCGCCACGAGCGTGCCTGCGTCTCCATTGGTCGGCCCATAGATCGAACACATAATGAAGGTACACATTAGCCAACACGGGTGAAACACTCCCGCCTTGAGGCGTACCGGATTCGATCTCGGTTCGCTTCCCATCCTCCACGATCCCCGCCTTGAGCCACTTTTTAAGGTGGCGGATAACACGTGGATCGGCGATTCTGTGCTCGATGAACTTCAACAGCCATTTGTGGTCGATGGCATCGAAAAACCCACCAACGTCCGCATCCAGCACCCAGTTCACTCGCTTGCGCATGATTCCGACATAGAGCGCGTCCAACGCATGGTGTGGACTGCGCCCCGGGCGGAAACCATACGAGAAGCCGAGAAAGTCGGTTTCGTAGATGGCGTTCAATACCTGGACCGTAGACCGCTGGACGATCTTATCCTCCAATGCAGTCACTCCGAGCGGACGCTGCCGCCCATCGGCCTTCGGTATATAGGCCCTCCGAACCGGCTTGGCTCGGTACGCTCCGCGTTTGAGCCTTGCGGATAGATCCTGGAGGTTCTCCTCGAGGCTCTCTCCGTATTGCTGCCACGTCAATCCATCCACGCCCGGTGCGGCATTGCGCTTGAGGCCGAAGTAAGCCTGCCGGAGTCGATCGATGTTAGTGACGTGGTGCCAGAGCGACGTGAACCGTAGCTCCTTATCCCGGCAGGCTACCTGCCGTATCCGTTCCAGCGCACTTTGCAAGTCCTCGGTTTCGACGTAGGTGCGGTCTCTTGGCTGTGTCCGCGATTTCCCGCTTGGTGCCCGTTTAGAGTCCTCCATATCGATTCCTCTCCCGGCTCTGTGTCCGGCACTTGTTTTGCTAGGACGAATTCCCTTTGGCCAGGCCGCTTGGCTCCACCCTCTCCGCCGACCGCGGCGCACCGCCGTCTTTGTTCGAGCGCTTCTCAGCTACTATCAGCCTGTCCGACTTCCCGCCTCCGTGCATCGCTGTCGTGCTCCTTTCGGATTCACAGCGCGGACCTTGGGGCCATCCCCCTGGGGTCAGAGGCGGGATCTCCCGGCTCCCGTGTAAGCAACTTCCGTACGTGCACAGGGTCTCGGGACCACGCGGGGGCGGAATCGTTCTCGCGATTAGCGAACGGTTCCATGTTGCCTTCCGATCCTACGACTACGTCGGCCCCCCGAAGTCATTTTCCTTCCGCGGCTCAATACCTGGCCCGCACGTGCCCCTGTCAATGCTTCGCCTGCACTCTTACGAGTGCACACGCATGACTCGGGGTCAGCATGGTTCGCTACTCCTTTCCTGTGAGAGACTCTCGCTCTCTGCTACTCACCGGTTTGCGCCGGCGCACGTCGCGGTAGGGACGATCCTTTCGGATCGCCCCCCGCACAGATCCCAGCGAGCGGAACTACCGCACTGGGCTCTTACCTCAGGTAATAACGCGCAGTCGCTGTTCGGGATAAGGGTGTAGCTCCTTATCCCGGCAGGCTACCTGCCGTATCCGTTCCAGCGCACTTTGCAAGTCCTCGGTTTCGACGTAGGTGCGGTCTCTTGGCTGTGTCCGCGATTTCCCGCTTGGTGCCCGTTTAGAGTCCTCCATATCGATTCCTCTCCCGGCTCTGTGTCCGGCACTTGTTTTGCTAGGACGAATTCCCTTTGGCCAGGCCGCTTGGCTCCACCCTCTCCGCCGACCGCGGCGCACCGCCGTCTTTGTTCGAGCGCTTCTCAGCTACTATCAGCCTGTCCGACTTCCCGCCTCCGTGCATCGCTGTCGTGCTCCTTTCGGATTCACAGCGCGGACCTTGGGGCCATCCCCCTGGGGTCAGAGGCGGGATCTCCCGGCTCCCGTGTAAGCAACTTCCGTACGTGCACAGGGTCTCGGGACCACGCGGGGGCGGAATCGTTCTCGCGATTAGCGAACGGTTCCATGTTGCCTTCCGATCCTACGACTACGTCGGCCCCCCGAAGTCATTTTCCTTCCGCGGCTCAATACCTGGCCCGCACGTGCCCCTGTCAATGCTTCGCCTGCACTCTTACGAGTGCACACGCATGACTCGGGGTCAGCATGGTTCGCTACTCCTTTCCTGTGAGAGACTCTCGCTCTCTGCTACTCACCGGTTTGCGCCGGCGCACCGTAAGGTAAAAATATTGTGCGCCGTGCAAAGGCGGCGATTTCCAGTGGGTGCAATTCCCACCCGGCGACGGGTCGTTCCAGCCGGTAGCAGTCGGAGCGGAGGAGGAGGTAACAAATCCGTCGAAGCCTCTGATGAAACGGATCGCCTTGGGCGATTCAGCGAACATGCAGGCCGAAACGTGAGTGAACGCTGAGCAGGCCTCGAAAGACCAAATCGCGGGAGCCGACCCGGCAGTATTTCGGGGAAGGCCGCCGTCGAGTGGGGAAGAAGCGACAGTGCACCCACCCGATCCCGCCGGGGTAGTGGCGTCGGCATGTATGTACATGGAGATCGACCGCAACACGGGAAGCCCCAACGGCGAGGGCGCGTGACCCTCAACTGGACTCCCGCGAGGGCCAGGCCAGGCCGTGTGGGGTGGCGGAGAGGCCCGTATTAGTGAAGAAGCTGGGTAATGCCGGTGGAGCGAAGGGGCCTTAGGTCAAGGTCAACGGCCGAAGTGGTGACAGCCGGGAGATTGGCGTGAGTCTAGTACCTCCATTAAAGGTTGGGAAGCTACGGGAGACGTTGCATGCCAAAGCGAAGGGATCGCCCGACTACTGCTTTTATGCGCTGTACGACAAGGTGTATCGAGCCGATGTGATCGATCACGCCTACCGTCTTTGCCAGACCAATGGTGGAGCAGCAGGCGTCGATGGACAGACGTTCGAGGACATCGAGCAGTACGGACAGAAACGGTGGCTGGACGAACTGGCGGAAGAACTTCGGACGAAACGGTATCGCCCGGAAGCTGTCCGGCGGGTCCATATACCCAAACCGGGCCAGCCAGGGCGGACCAGACCGCTCGGAATCCCGAGGATCAAGGATCGTGTCGTGATGACGGCGGCGATGTGGGTTCTCGAAGCGATCTTCGAGGCTGACTTGCAGCCCGAACAATACGCCTACCGCCCGAAGCGAAGTGCGCGTGGACGCGGTTCGCCGCGTCCACGCGCTTCTGAAGTCGCGGCATTGGGAGGTAATCGACGCAGATTTGTCCGGCTACTTCGACACGATCCCGCATTTCGAGTTAATGAAGTCGGTGGCACGCCGCATCAGCGATCGGCACTTGTTGCGATTGATCAAGATGTGGCTTCAAGCCCCGGTGGAAGAGACCGATAGGCGGGGTCGCAAACATCGAACGAACCGGAACAAGAGTGAAGGTCGGGGGTGTCCTCAGGGCGCGCCGATCTCACCTCTGTTGGCGAATCTCTATATGCGGCGATTCATTCTGGGATGGAAGGTGCTCGGACACGAGGAGCGTTTTCAAGCGAAGGTCGTCAATTACGCGGATGATCTCGTGATCTGCTGCCACAGCCCCCACGCCGAACAGGCCATGGGCGCAATGCGAAGCGTGATGCGAGAACTGAAGCTGACGGTTAACGAAGAGAAGACGCATATTTGTCGGCTTCCGGACGAATCGTTCGACTTTCTAGGTTACACCTTCGGGCGCTGCTACTCGAGGGCGGGTTTTCGCTATATTGGTCAACGCCCGTCCAAGAAGAAGATCAGGGCGGCTTGTCGCCAGATCAGTGAGTGGACCGCCTTGCGCTGGTGTTGGCTAGACGCTGAAGAACAAGTCGACCGACTCAACCGAATGATGGTTGGGTGGGCCAACTACTTCTGCCAAGGCCCGGCGTCCAGCGCCTATCGAAGGATTACCCAACATGCCCGACAAAGGCTCCGTCGCTGGTTGCGCCGTAAACATAAGGTGCAGGGTTGGGGTTATTCACGTTTCTCCGACGCATACCTGCATGATGAGCTTGGACTTGTCCAGCTGCGCTTGTGTGACCGCAACCTTCCGTGGGCGAAAGCACGAGTCCTTGGCCGAAAGCCGGATGCGGGAAATCCGCACGTCCGGTTTGATGAGCGGGGGGTGGAAACGGAGTATGGTCGAGATCGTGTGACACTCGCAAACGAAAGGGCGAGCCAACAGGGAACACAAACTTCGACCTAAACCACCGCGCCACCTCTCGACTCTACCAGCCGACCCACAAGTCTCTATTGTGCAACAAGTTGTAACCGTCACGGCAAACAGAAGTCAGCCTTGGTTGAGCCCCAATGTTTTCCCCCTTTGCGTCTGAGCACTTGACGTGAGCATCTAATCAACCATGAACTTCGTGCTCAGGCCCTGGCAGCAACTGCTCCTGATCTTGGCCGGTTGGATCAACAGAGACCAGCAGGACGCGATCGAGTATCTTTTGACTGAGAATCAGGTACTCAGAGAAACGCTCGGCAAGGGCCGCATTCTGCTCAACGACGACCAGCGTCGACGCTTGGCCGTCAAGGGCAAGGTGCTGGGCCGAAAAAGCCTCGGCAAACTGGCCAAGATCGTCAGGCCCGACACGCTTCTGCGCTGGCATCGAGAGCTTATCGCTCGCAAGTGGGATCACTCAGACAAGAGGCAATCCGTTGGCCGACCAGGCATTTCGACAACAGATTGTGGACTTGGCTCTGCGCATGGCTCAGGAGAATCCTAGCTGGGGCTATGACCGTATCCAGGGTGCTTTAGCCAACCTGGGCTTCCACATCTCTGACACCACGGTTGGCAACATTCTCAAAGCCCACGGCATCGAGCCAGCTCCAGAGCGCGAGAGCCGCACGGCCTGGCGTACCTTCCTTGCTGCTCACTGGGATTCGATCGCAGCCGCCGACTTTACGACCGTTGAGGTCTGGACTCGGTCAGGACTGGTCACGTTCTACGTCCTTGTGGTGATGCATCTAAAGACGCGGCGCATTGAAATCGCGGGTGCGACGCCTCACCCCAACTCCGAATGGATGCAGCAAGTCGGAAGGAACCTGACCGACTGTGTCGACGGCTTTTTCCGCAGCTCGACCCACGTCATCCTTGACCGTGACACGAAGCACTTGCCGTTGCGTCAGATCTTGAAGTCCAGCGACATCGAGGCGGTAGTCTTACCTCCCAAGAGTCCTAATCTCAATGCTCATCTGGAACGCTTCATGCGCTCCCTGAAATCTGAATGTCTCAACCGTATGATCTTCATTGGTGAAGCGTCATTGCGTCGGGCCTTGAGAGAGTTCGGAGAGCACTTTCACCACGAACGGAATCATCAGGGACTCGCGAACCGAATCATTGATGCGGGAGATGAAGTTGGTCGCAAGGACGGCGAATTAAGTTGCCCTCCCAGGCTCGGTGGCTTGCTTCGATACTACTATCGAGACGCTGCTTGCATTCGGATACACTCCATAAGACTGGGGAGAAGGTCGAGTCAGCACCGCTGTGCCGGAGCGACGACCTCACACCGGGAGGCCCGTTTCCAAAAGCTGGTTTCTCAACGGAAATCGCCTGAAGATTCCGATGCTCGCACGCCCATGAGCCCTTCTATCCTAAGGATCCGCTGCCCGACCGGTAGAGTCGAGAGGTGGCGCGGTGGTTTAGGTCGAAGTTTGTGTTCCCTGTTGGCTCGCCCTTTCGTTTGCGAGTGTCACACGATCTCGACCATACTCCGTTTCCACCCCCCGCTCATCAAACCGGACGTGCGGATTTCCCGCATCCGGCTTTCGGCCAAGGACTCGTGCTTTCGCCCACGGAAGGTTGCGGTCACACAAGCGCAGCTGGACAAGTCCAAGCTCATCATGCAGGTATGCGTCGGAGAAACGTGAATAACCCCAACCCTGCACCTTATGTTTACGGCGCAACCAGCGACGGAGCCTTTGTCGGGCATGTTGGGTAATCCTTCGATAGGCGCTGGACGCCGGGCCTTGGCAGAAGTAGTTGGCCCACCCAACCATCATTCGGTTGAGTCGGTCGACTTGTTCTTCAGCGTCTAGCCAACACCAGCGCAAGGCGGTCCACTCACTGATCTGGCGACAAGCCGCCCTGATCTTCTTCTTGGACGGGCGTTGACCAATATAGCGAAAACCCGCCCTCGAGTAGCAGCGCCCGAAGGTGTAACCCAGAAAGTCGAACGATTCGTCCGGAAGCCGACAAATATGCGTCTTCTCTTCGTTAACCGTCAGCTTCAGTTCTCGCATCACGCTTCGCATTGCGCCCATGGCCTGTTCGGCGTGGGGGCTGTGGCAGCAGATCACGAGATCATCCGCGTAATTGACGACCTTCGCTTGAAAACGCTCCTCGTGTCCGAGCACCTTCCATCCCAGAATGAATCGCCGCATATAGAGATTCGCCAACAGAGGTGAGATCGGCGCGCCCTGAGGACACCCCCGACCTTCACTCTTGTTCCGGTTCGTTCGATGTTTGCGACCCCGCCTATCGGTCTCTTCCACCGGGGCTTGAAGCCACATCTTGATCAATCGCAACAAGTGCCGATCGCTGATGCGGCGTGCCACCGACTTCATTAACTCGAAATGCGGGATCGTGTCGAAGTAGCCGGACAAATCTGCGTCGATTACCTCCCAATGCCGCGACTTCAGAAGCGCGTGGACGCGGCGAACCGCGTCCACGCGCACTTCGCTTCGGGCGGTAGGCGTATTGTTCGGGCTGCAAGTCAGCCTCGAAGATCGCTTCGAGAACCCACATCGCCGCCGTCATCACGACACGATCCTTGATCCTCGGGATTCCGAGCGGTCTGGTCCGCCCTGGCTGGCCCGGTTTGGGTATATGGACCCGCCGGACAGCTTCCGGGCGATACCGTTTCGTCCGAAGTTCTTCCGCCAGTTCGTCCAGCCACCGTTTCTGTCCGTACTGCTCGATGTCCTCGAACGTCTGTCCATCGACGCCTGCTGCTCCACCATTGGTCTGGCAAAGACGGTAGGCGTGATCGATCACATCGGCTCGATACACCTTGTCGTACAGCGCATAAAAGCAGTAGTCGGGCGATCCCTTCGCTTTGGCATGCAACGTCTCCCGTAGCTTCCCAACCTTTAATGGAGGTACTAGACTCACGCCAATCTCCCGGCTGTCACCACTTCGGCCGTTGACCTTGACCTAAGGCCCCTTCGCTCCACCGGCATTACCCAGCTTCTTCACTAATACGGGCCTCTCCGCCACCCCACACGGCCTGGCCTGGCCCTCGCGGGAGTCCAGTTGAGGGTCACGCGCCCTCGCCGTTGGGGCTTCCCGTGTTGCGGTCGATCTCCATGTACATACATGCCGACGCCACTACCCCGGCGGGATCGGGTGGGTGCACTGTCGCTTCTTCCCCACTCGACGGCGGCCTTCCCCGAAATACTGCCGGGTCGGCTCCCGCGATTTGGTCTTTCGAGGCCTGCTCAGCGTTCACTCACGTTTCGGCCTGCATGTTCGCTGAATCGCCCAAGGCGATCCGTTTCATCAGAGGCTTCGACGGATTTGTCACCTCCTCCTCCGCTCCGACTGCTACCGGCTGGAACGACCCGTCGCCGGGTGGGAATTGCACCCACTGGAAATCGCCGCCTTTGCACGGCGCACAATATTTTTACCTTACGATCTGGAGATTGAACAAATGCTCGGGCATCCAGGTTCCCTTCAAGTGCTCGGAAATCTCTTGTTCACTTTTCTTACAGCGACGATCTCTCAACTGGGCCAGCTTCAGAGGATCTCGTTCTCCCGCCACGATGGCTCGTAGAATCGACATTCCCGTCACTCCCGTCAGATCCGTCACGGCTTGGTGAACTTTGATATTCATCCAGTCCAGCGCCTTCTGCATGCGCTGCACCACCGATCCCAAGGCTTCTTTCAGGTTGGCCCGCTCTCGGGCCAGAGCTCGCAACTCCCGAATCACGGGCGAGGGGCGGAAACAGGCCTCCAGCAGTCCACATGCGTGTAGCTTCTGGATCCACTGGCAGTCCAACATATCGGTCTTCCGGCCGGGGACCCGCTTGAGCTTGCGGGCATCCACCAGCACCACCTCGATGCCCCGTTCTTCCAGCAGATCGTACAAGGGAATCCAATATGTTCCCGTACTCTCGATGGCCACCGACTTCACTCCC
>CBDBHK010000036.1:0-13385 GCA_965205615.1 Acidobacteriota bacterium
CCAGCGAGGAAAAAGCTGGAGAAGTTGACTGAAAATGCTGCAAAATCGATTCATGGTCGGGTCCTCCTTGTCCGGTTATTCGATCAACCGAATCTTACGAGGTCGACCCGACCTCTCTTATGGCTAATTTGGACAAGAGTGCTTCGCACCCTATTGGCCAAGTTGATCAAGATCGGAGCGAAGGTGGTCCGCCATAGCCGGATGGTGACGTTTCAGATGGCGGAAGTCGCGGTCAGCAAGGAGGTATGGGCCGAGATGTTGTCTCGGATTGACCGCTTGAGATGGATGACCGCCTAGCGCCAAGTGTTTCTGACCGAGCGGCTGGAGAGGTGTCTCTGCCGATCAGATTTTGACAAAAATACCTGGATAGCCCACGAATCAGAAGGTCTTTTCAGCCGAAATATGAAGAAAAACACTTGTTCCTTGGTTGGAGGGCTGATAGGTTTTGATTATTCGTCACAGGGAGGTCGGCGAACCTCATATCCTCTACAGCTCCGAAGTTAATATGAGGAATGTCGGGTTGACTGTGTCCGGCAGCCCCGCAACCCCTTGTGCGAGCTGGATCTTCTCTGGCTTTTCTACTGTCAAACATGTATGAAGCGGAGCAGAAGACGATCTCGCTGCTGTCCAAACCCCGATTGCGCCTTCAAGGGACAATCAGGAAAAGGCAACATCATCCGCCATTCCTTTTACATCACCACACAGGGCAGACGGCGGCGGTACCGTTGCAAAGAATGCGGTCGAACCTTCTCGTCCACCCACGGCACTCCGTATTATCGGCTGCATAAACCCAGGTCTTTGTTCGATGAAGTCGTCCACATGTGTGTGCATGGAATCGGGATCTCCGCCATGGCTCGCATCAAGCGGATGTCCTGGGGAACAGTCGCCCGCTGGCTTGAAACGGCAGTCGCCTATGCACAGCGGTTCAACCGTCGGATGCTTCGAGGTTTTGTTATCTATGAACTTCAAGCCGACGAGATCAGGACATTTGCGGGAGCAAAGGAGCGGGTGATCTGGGTTCTTACGACTCTGGAAGTGTGGTCCAGACTTTGGGTCTCTGCAGTGGTTGGCCGCCGCAACTTCCGGAACATCAAGGGAGTGATTCTCAACACCTTGCAGCGAGGCCGTTGTGAACGCCGTTTCTTGTTCACAACCGACGGTTTCGAGATGTATGAGTGGGCAGTGGAGAGGTTCCTCACCGGCGTGTGCATTTACGGTCAAGTCATCAAGAAGCGCCGGGAGAATAGGGTGGTCCGAGTCGATCGGAGACTGCTGCTCGGAACACCGGCGGAACTGGAGGAAGCACTCTTTCACTCGGAGGATTCCAGCACCCTGAACACCAGTTTCATCGAGCGCCACAATCTAGCCATCCGCCAAGGCTGTTCCTATCTTGGCCGTCGTACACCTTGTCACGCCCGCCGTACGAAATTCTTGGAAGGTCAGGTGGCCCTCCTCATGGCGTATTACAACTTCGTGCGTCGGCACTCGGCTCTGAGATTCGGTAAAACGGTGAGGACTCCAGCTATGCAAGCTGGGTTGGTGCGGAGGAGGCTCTCCTTACGGGACGTGTTCACCAGCCAGCTGGCGTTCTTTTTAGTTTTCTTGATGCTGGTTGTCGCACGGTACGCTAAATCGGATCTCAGGTCTGTCCAGTTTGGGTACTGGAGGGAGCATGGCTCAACAACACTTGCCTGAAGAAGCACCGAGTTTTCGGATAGGACGAGCTTGACACTAAAGGCCCACGCGTCCACCGGAGCGGAACACAAGGGCCTCCGAAGAAATCGGACTTGATGACATTTAACGGTCTTGCGGCGCTGCACGAATGGCCGTTAGCTGGTGATTCTCCCGCCGGCAGAACACTAGGGTCCTCCGGAGCTGTTCGCAAATGTGTTGATCTGTGAGGTTTTGACCGACTACAAAATTGACTACAGTGGGTTTTTCAAGAAAGCCAGACATCCCTGTAAACTATTGAAAACAAATGGTCGGGGCAGAGGGATTTGAACCCCCGACTTCCTGCTCCCAAAGCAGGCGCGCTACCAGACTGCGCCATGCCCCGACTCTTTATTTTTCAATAACTGGTAGCGATTTCGGATTTTGGTCGTTTTCGTTGCCGGGGAAAACTGTGATCCGATTTTCCCGGCTCAAGCTCTCAATGGCCGCTCTTTCGTGCTCATCGCTGAGATGCGCTAACCGCTCGACCATCTGAATACTCCTCCAGCCACCCAGCTCCTGAATCGTCCTCAGATCCGTTCCCGCCATCGCAAGTCGCGGAGCAAATGTGTGCCTCAGAACGTGGGGAGACACACCCGTAAGCTTAGCATGCCTACAAGCGGCCATGAAGGCTGTCTTGTTGTTGCGAAGCCGGGTAATCCCATCCTTTTTGACGAACACCCATTCACTCTTGCTGCGCTCCATTTGGGACCTCAAGGGCTTGACCAGGTCGGGGTGTATGGGAACCGTCTTTGTGACTCCGTTCTTGGCATTTGAGCTAAGGTAACTCCACTCTTATCTCGTCAAATCGAGACCCCTTAGCGCCAGTAGAATTACAGAGAAAAGAAAAGAACGGTATCATGCCCCAGCAACTCCAACTACAAGAAGAGCTATACGTGATACTAGGTTTCTTCTTGGATCCCGCGGATAAATCTCCCCTCTCAATCTGAGGTGGCCCCGGTTAGTCGGGCAGCTTGGCGGTTTATTTAAGATGTATTCCTATTGTCACTCATACCGCCAGAATCTCCTTGGACAGATCTTCCTGTCGTTGTTGCTGCGCCTGTGAGGGTGTGGGCAAGGCGGATAGCAGCTTGTCCATCATATCCACAGGCGGGTTGCTGCGGTAGGCCTCGGCTGGGGTTTTCCCATCGAGTGCCGAGTGTGGCCTTTCGGTGTTGTAGAAGCCGATCCACTCGTCGATGAGGAGCCGGGCCTCGAAGCCGTCGGCAAGGTCGTGCAGATAGACAGCCTCGTATTTAAGCGAGCGCCACAGCCGCTCGATGAAGATGTTGTCCATGCAACGGCCCCTGCCGTCCATCGAGATTCGGACACCGGCCGCCTGCAAGCGCCCGGTGAAGGTGAAGCCGGTGAACTGGCTGCCCTGATCGGTATTGAAAATCTCCGGCTGGCCATGGCGAGTCAGCGCCTCATCGAGTGCCTCGACGCAAAAGCCCGCGTCCAGGGTGTTCGACAACCGCCCAGCCAACACATGCCGACTCGCCCAATCCATGACCGCCACCAGGTAAAGGAAGCCTCGGCACACCGGGATATAGGTGATGTCGGCGCACCAGACCTGATTGGACCGGTTGATCGACATGTCCTTGAGCAGATAAGGGTAGACCCGGTGCTCGGGATGCGGATCACTGGTGCGTGGTGCCCGGTAGATCGCCTGAAGCCCCATCAGGCGCATCAGACGACTGGCCCGGCGACGACCGATGCGCACACCCTCAAGGCGCAGATGACGCGCCCATCTGGCGGGCTCCGTAGAACGGATGCTTCAGGAACAACTCATCGATGCGCTGCATTAGCGCAAGGCTCTCCGCACTCTCGCCCTTGGGCGTGTAATAGAGCGAGGATCGCCCGATCGATAGCAAACGGCATTGACGGCTCAAACTCAGCCCAGGGTGAGGGCGCGTCACCATCGCCCGGCGCTCGGCCCGGCTCATCGACCGGACCCTCTGGACAAAGAATCCCGTTCAACCGTCAATTCTCCGATCTTGGCGTGAAGCTCATGGACCTCGCTGTCATGGTCTCGCCGACGGCGGTCCACACCGTTCGAGAACACCTCGCCAAGCCCTTCGATCGCTTGGCGCTTCCATGTGCTCACCTGGTTCGGATGAACCTGGTGCTTCGAGGCAATCTCCGGCAGCGTCCGGTCGCCCCGAAGCGCTTCCAGTGCCACCTTCGCTTTCAAATCACCAGAAAACCTGCGTCTCCTCTTCATCGCATATCCCTCTTTAGTCGGTGGAATACACCTTAAACAATTGTCCGATTTTCCGGGGCCACCTCACTTCTTTGTGACCCGTCTCAAAGACCGTGCCGATTACGAGGTCCTCGAAGACCGCCCGCTTCCCAAAAACCGGCGAGTCGTCCGTGACCGGGTGATTTTCTTTCACGGACTGGCCGCCCAGGACAAAATCTGTTTCTTTCGCCTGGTCGAAATCCAAGATCCGCTCTCTGGACGCCTCGTTTTTTTGACAAATCACCTGGATTTCGGAGCCACCACCATTGCCGCAATCTACAAGAAGCGCTGGCAGATCGAGCTCTTTTTCAAGGCCCTCAAGCAGAATCTACGGGTCAAGACCTTCGTCGGCTCCTCGGCCAACGCCCTCAAGACCCAAATTTGGACAGCATTGATCGCTCTGCTGATTCTGAGGTTTCTGCAGCTCAAAGCAACCTTTGACTGGTCACTGTCCAATCTGGCCGCACTGCTGAGGATGAACATGTTCGTTCATAGAGACGTGTGGAGGTGGTTGAACCAACCATTCAAGTTCCCACCCCTACTACCGGAGAGCTCTCAACCCTCCTTCACCTTCTCGTAATCTGGACAGCACAATCGGATACCTGGACATGAAAAGACTGAACATCCCGTCCAAGACGCCAATAAAATCAAGGGGTTGATGATCGAATCTCAGCTAATTTGGACAGCAGTGCGCAGTCACCCACCCTTTGGAACCATTGTCCGGAAGCTCAGGAACTACTCGCCCCAGGCGTGGCGTTACAGGATCGGCGCGTGGCGATTCTTTTACGAGATCGGCGAAGAGGAGCGGATCGTCTGCTGCGATCTGGCTCAGCGACGAATCTCGAGTTGTGGCTGAGCGGAACTTCTGGTTCAGCAACCTGGATCTCGTCACCCAGGGGACAAGTAGTCTTTCCCTTATTTCCTCCCACTCATCGACTCTGATCGTGAGAGATGCGGTGGTGGCCGGGTCGAACGGATCAGGGATTGCGGCGTCAGCCGATCACGAAGAATCAACACTTCGTCTCTCCAATCTCACGATTGCCGACAACAGTGGCCGTTCGATCATATTCAATGGGTCCGGCACGAAGAGTTTTGACAACTCAATCATTTTTAGTCATGGCAGGGATCCCGCCCTCGACAAAGACGTCCAGACGGGTAGCAATCTCGTCGACAAAGACCCTTTCTTCGCCGACCCCGAGAACGGCGACTATCGACTTTCGGCCGGGTCCCCGGCCATCGATGCCGGCAGCGGGGAGCCGCCAGGGGGGCTGGGGGAGTTCGATCTGGACGGAGAGGACCGGGTCTTCGGGTCGGCCGTGGACATCGGTGCTTATGAGCTGAACCAGGCAGAAGCAGTTCAATACCTGACCCAGGTCGGCAACGGTCAGACAGGGAACATCATCCTCAGCACTCAGATCGACGTGGCCGGCGTCCCGGGTGCAGGTGAAGCCGCCTTCACGATCGATTTCTTCGATCCGGTGGGAGGACCCTGGGAACTGGATCTGGACGGGCAGATTCCAGCCGGGGAGAATCTGGTCTCGTCGGTCTCGGCCCGCCTGGATCCGGGAGCGACCTGGAGTTTGAGGACTTCGGGTACCGGTGGGATTCAAGCCGGCTACGCCCGTATCCGTGGAGGAGAAGGCATCGGCGTGACCGGCATCTTCACGCGCCAGGATGTCCCCACCGGGACGATTCTCTACCAGGCCGGAGTGCCGGCTTCGGAGTGGCTGACCGAAGCGACGTTGTTCGTCGATTCACTGGGCGATCTGGAAACCGGACTGGCCATCGTCAACGTGAGTGACCGGCAGGACTTTCCTGCAGGGTTACAATCCCCGATCGGGACCACTGGGGTTCCAGCGGGTCGTCCGGGTGAGATGCTGCTGAAGCTTTTCGATCAAGGGTTTACCCTGCTGGGAGAGGAGCCCCTGGAACTGGAGGCGGGGCAGCATCTAGCTACCTTTGTCTCCCAGTTCTTTCCCGACGTCGAACAGGCCGCCGAAATGCAGGGCGTTCTCACAGTCGGAAGTCTGGACCTGATCGCTCTGGTGACACTGCGACAGAATGACAGTTCTGGAGTCGAATTTCCCGGTGAAGTACCCACCCTGGCCGCCTTTCCCGTGCTGGAAGGCAAAGCCCTGGAGTCAGAGGGACCGGAGCCTCAGGGAGCGGTCCCGGTCCAGTTAGTTTTCGCCCAGATCGGAAACGGGCAGGTGGGGGCGATCGGAGTCCAGACGGCCATTAACCGGGCAAATGTGAGCGCTGGTCAGGTCCCGGTGCAGCTGGATTTCTTTGACAGCAACGGGCTTCCCCTGGTGCTGACAATTGACGGACTGGGAACCGAGTCAACATTCAACTTCGTACTGGGATCGGGCCAGTCCACGGTGCTGGGAACCACTGGCCAGGGGGCCATTCAGGTTGGCTACGCACGGGTGACGTCTGTCGAGGGGCTGGGTGGCTCGGCCGTCTTTTCTCGCGTTGATCTTCCTTCGGGGCTGCTGGAGACAGAGTCGGGAGTTCCGGCCTCCCAGCCCGCCAACAGTTTCTCCCTTTTCGTCGATACGACCGGGAATGCCGAAACCGGCCTGGCTCTGGCCAATCCTGCACCGGGTCCGGCCGGCGGACCGCCCACCATACTGGACCTGAAACTACTGGACATGGCAGGTCAGGAGATCGGCAGCCGCGAGCTGGAACTGGCAACGGGTCAACATACGGCCCAGTGCGTAACGCAGTTGTTTCCGGAGGTGGAGGGGATCGACAACATGAGGGGCCTCCTGCAGGTCTCGAGTCCGGTCCCGATCGTGGCGGTAACCCTGCTCCAGAACGACGAGTTTTCGCCGCCTTTTCCCGAGGAGGTAGGGACCTTGACCGCTTTCCCGGTCCTGACAGAGGTGCCCTGAGAACATTGAGGTCAGAGTGGTGCAGGATAGGGATTGCGGCCCGCGGCCCCGAGGCCCCTCCCACTCTGGGATTTTGAATTCCTTGGAACCTTGGAACGTTGGAACTTGAATTCGGGAGGCGCCTTGGGGCAGCTAAAGGCTCCCGGGGTCGATGTTCTGATTGAGACGGACGAGGTTATCCGGGTCGTATTTCCTCTTGAGCGCCAGCAGACGCTCGAAGTTTTCGCCATAGGCTGCGCCGACGCGATCCTGCTCATCGTCCGGCATGAAGTTGACATACACTCCACCCGTAGCGTGGGGAGCGGTCGCGTCGAAGAACTGTCTTGCCCAGGCGATGCACCGATCGTCGTCGCCGGCGTCCTTCCAGCGCGTGTGAACGTTCTTCACGAAGGCGGCATCTCGGTGCCAGTAGGCCGTTTCGGTGGGAGCGACCCGGCTTTGAACACCACCCATCTGGGCGATAAAGATCTCGGAATAAGGAGAAGGAAGGTTCCCGGCGTACTCCAACACCGTGGCAATGGCGTCGTCAGTGAACGCGGCAAAGTTGTGAGACTTCCAGTAATTTCTGGCGCCCGGTTCCAAGAGCGGATCAAAGGCGGCCTGAAAGGCCGTGAATTCGTGAGGCATGACTGCATCGGCGATCGGACTTCGGAAGCGCCGAAGCTCTTCCACCTCTTTCTCCCCTTGTTCCATGTCGCCTGAATACAACACTGCGAAGGCAAGAATGCCCGTCCCATGCACCTCTTCAGGCAGGAAGGGGAGCGGCGGCGCTTTGCGCATGACCACCCACACGCTCAGATCATCAGAGGCCCTGGCTGTAAAGTCACGGTAAAACTGCGGGGCCGAGGTTGCTGCGCTGAAAGGGTGGACGATCAGGCCGGAAAGCACTTGAGGGCCGACCGGGTGGAGTCGAAACTCAAACGAGGTCACAACACCGAAATTGCCGGCCCCTCCGCGGATTCCCCAGAACAGGTCCGGATGGTCTTCGGCACTGGCCGACACGAGTTCTCCGTTGGCGGTGACGACGTCGGCTGCCAGCAGGTTGTCAATCGTCATCCCATACTTTCGGCTGAGCCAGCCGAAACCGACACCGATTTCATGGCCGACAGATCCACCAGGAGGCCGCCGTCGCAGACAGCGTTACCCGCAATATTATGTCCCGCTCCCCTCACAGCCAGGAGAAGACGATGTTTGCGCGCGAAATTCACCGCCTGGACGACATCGGCAGCCCCGGCGCAGCGGAGACTCAATCCGGGACGCCGGTCGATCATGGCGTTCCAGATGGACCGCACCTCGTCATAGGGGGGACTCTCAGGAGTGAGCACCTCACCCTGGGCGCCGGCGGCGAGCGCTTGTACCTGTTCCTCAGTAATCCATATTTCGCCACCGTCGAGGGTGGTCATCGAGTAGCTCATCCGTCAGTTTCCTCCGGTATCCGTCCTGAAAATCAGCTTTGCCTTCCGGCAGCATACATGAAAAACCGGCGAGGTTGAATTCTTCTACCCCGGGCCGATCTTTTCCCAGCCCGCCCGCGCCCAGGAACGCATAATGGCAGCCTGTACCTCGGCCACGGCCAGGGCTTCCGCAAAACCGGGTTCGCCCTGCTTCCCCTTTGATATCGATTCCAGGAAGTGGTAGGTCTCGATCAGTTTCAGGTCATCGTACCCCAACCCGACCGCAGAACCCGGATTGAAGCGGGCATGAGATGGATGCTCGGGGCCGCTGGCGATCCGGACAAAGCCGTCGTGACAGCCGGGTACCTCGTCGGGAAGAAAAACGTTCAGTTCATTCATGCGTTCGAAGTCCCAGCTCAAAGCCCCTTTGGTCCCATGGACCTCGAATGCCATCTGACACTTCGACCCGCTGATGACACGACAGACCTCGAAGGTGCCCTGTGCGCCGTTGGCGAACCGCACCAGAGCACCAACATAGTCCTCGTTGGTGACCGGCCCCAGCCGTCCACCGGTGCTCACAGAAAAATGGGATCCCTCCCCGGGAGTGGCCAGGGGACGCTCAGGGATAAAGGTATGCTGGTTGCCGATGATCTCCTGGACCGGACCCGCGAGCATGTGAGCCATATCGATCACATGAGACATGAGATCGCCCAGGCTGCCCAGTCCGGCCAGTTCATGCTGAAACCGCCACGAGAGCACCCCCTGTGGGTGGCTGGCATAGCCCACCAGGAACCGCCCTCTGTAGTGGGTCAACTTCCCAAGCTTACCTTCCTTGATTAATTGTCTGGAGTACTGGACCAGGGGCGCCCAGCGATAGTTGTAACCAACGAAGGAGAGAACACCGGCTTTCCGGGCGGCAGCTTCGATTTGAGCTGTTTCCTGTGGATTTCGACCAACCGGTTTCTCGCAATAGATGTGCTTGCCCTGCTCGGCGGCAGACTCGGCGATCTGTAAGTGCAGGTGGTTTGGCGTCGTGATGCTGATCGCCTCGACCTCCGGCTCGGCGATCACCTCGCGCCAGTCCGACGTCGACGTTACGAATCCGAAACGATCCTGCTCCTGTTTTGATCGCGCCTCCACTTCATCAGCACAGATCACCAGGCGTGGCTGGATCTGTGCATCCCAGTAGCGGTCGGCGATCTGCCGGTAAGCGCGGCTGTGAACCTGACCCATCCACCCCATGCCGATAAGCCCGATGCCGATGCTCTGCGCCATAGCTGAAGTCCCGTCTCGCGGGGTCGGTCAAGGTTCGAGCGGGCTTGCCCCGGCAATCCAGGATGACCGCACCCTTGAGACAAGTCCTGGTTGAGTTCGAGACGACTCTTACCTACTGGACATAGTAGACGAAAGACGAACGCCCTGCATGGGATTCCTGGACCTGGCGAGCTCGAGAGCCGGGGCGATCTCCGCAATTCGCAGTTGCGCATCACAGGCGGCCGGCGGGTTGTGGCACAAGGGGCATTGAAGTATTGTGGGACTTGTTTGGAGCAACGATCACGGGGAGAAGGCGCCATGGGGAGACTCGGGTAAACCCTGCCCTGCCGGCCCAGTATCCCGAACTCTTGAGAGAAGGAGTCCCATTGTTCAAAGAAAAGTTCTTGCCCTGCAGCCTGCCCCTGTTTGTTTCCCTGCTTCTGCTTTCCTGCGCCACACCGGAAAGTCGCGCGCCGCATTCTGAGGAGCTGGACATCTACTTCGTGGATGTGGAAGGGGGACAGGCGACCCTGATCGTCACCCCTGAAGGCGAATCGATGCTGGTCGATTCGGGCCATCCGGGGTTCGAGGGCCGCGATACCGGACGCATTCTGCAGGCAGCACAACGGGCCGGGCTCAAGCAGCTGGACTACATGCTGATCACTCACTACCACGGGGACCATGTAGGAGCAGTGCCCGCGCTGGCCGAACGAATCCCGATTGTGACCTTTGTTGATCACGGTCCCAACCAGGAAGAATCGGAGGCCGCGACTCAACTGTACGAGAACTACCTGAAGGTCCGCGCCCGCTCTCGCCACCTGCTGGTGGCCCCCGGCGACGAAGTTCCATTCCAGGGTGCCGAGGTGACCGTCGTCTCTGCGGCGCGCGAGGCGCTGTCCTCTCCACTGGAGGGGGCCGGAGCAAAGAATCCCTTGTGCCTATCCGCTGAGCGGCAAGAGGATGACCCTTCCGAGAATGCCAGCTCGCTCGGATTCGTGCTTGAATTTGGCCGCTTCCGGTTTCTCGACCTGGGAGATCTCACCTGGAACAAAGAGTTGGAACTGGCCTGCCCAGGCAACCTGATCGGCGAGGTCGACGTCTACCTGACCACCCACCACGGACTGCCCTCTTCCGGTCCCCGGGCACTCGTCCATGCCCTTCGTCCTCGGGTGGCGGTCATGAACAACGGCGCCACCAAGGGCGGCCACCCCGACTCCTGGCAAGTGATCCGTGACTCTCCCGGACTGCAGGATCTGTGGCAGCTCCACTACTCGGTGGCCGGAAGTGAGACGGCCAACTCACCGCCCGAATACCTGGCCAATCTGGAAGACGACCACAATGGCTCCTGGATCAAACTGTCCGCCCGCCGCGACGGCTCCTTCACCGTTACCAATAGCCGCAACGGTTTTCAGAAGGATTACCCGCCCTCGTAAATTTAAGCAGGCGAAGCTCATCATCACGATCGGCTCATCCGTTTTTCCGTTTGTAACGACGCCGAGCGTCCATGCGCTACACGGGCCTTGACCAGCAGTGTCAAGGCTTCGTTGTAGGGGGTGTCGATGCCCAGCGCCCGCCCCTCGCGAACCAGGGCGCCGTTCTGAGAATCGATTTCGGTGGCCCGGCCCTGTTCCACGTGCTGGAGCATCGACGGCCGGACGAAGATCGTGCTGGACACCCTCTTGACGGAGGCTACCGGATCATCATCGGTGAGCGTGATGCCCTTGGCTTTGACAACAGCGAGCGCTTCCTGCAGGGCCCGGTCTTGCAGCGCGTCGGCCTCCGGGACGGCCGTGATTTCTCCGGCCATCAGGCCACTCAGCGCGCAGATCGCATGGATCGCACAGCTCTGAACGAACTTGTTCCAGATTACGCCGAGGATGTTGTCCGAAATCTGCACTTCGAAGCCGGCGTGCTCGAGCGTCCGGTACAAATTGTCCACGCGACGGGTGCTCTGGCCGTCGAGGTCACCGATCCACGTCGGCCCGGCGTTGGTGTGCGTCGTGTCGCCGGGTCCGTTGAACGTGGCGCTGTTATAGGTGATGCCACCGAGTACGCGCTGCCCCCCGATCGCGTCGACGAGCGCCTCGACATTGCCGATGCCGTTCTGCAGAGTGACCGCACAGCCATCCTCGGTCAACAATCTTGCGGTGAGCTGCGCGGCGGCCAGGGTGCCGTCGGTATGCGCTGCAACGATCACCACATCGGATGGTCCGGTTGCTGTATCCGGGGTGGCGGAATCGACGGTGGTCCGGTGTTCGCCGCGTACACCATCCAGGCGCAGCCCGTCACGCTGGATGGCTTCGACGAGTTCGGGCCGAATGTCGATCAGAGTGACCTCATGACCGGCCTTTGCCAGATACACGCCATGCAGACAGCCCAGGGCACCGGCACCAATGACACTGATTCTCATGAACCGTTCATCGCTCCGATCAGTCGACGTAGCGAACCCGATCCGAGTCCAGCAGTATGCGGATCTCAGCGACGATTCCCTCGCCGCGGGTCATGGCCGATTCTGCCGCCGCTTCGTCGGTCTTGATGGGTTCCAGCTCATCTAGAACGTCGGACAATAACTGTTGAGGGACAACCACTACACCTTCCCGGTCCGCGACGATCACGTCGCCGGATCGGACGGCCACGTGGCCCACAACAATGGGAAACCCAACGGTGCCGGGTCCATTACGCGTCGGTGAGTTTGGCGTCTTCCCGCGACAGAAGACAGGCAGGCCCACTTCCAGAATGCCTTCGACGTCCCGCACCAGCCCGTCGGTGACGAACCCGGCAACACCCTGTTTCCTGGCCGCACCAAGCAGCAGATCGCCGGCCACACAGGTTCCCGTGAAGCGGTCCGTCCCGCACACCAGCACGTCGCCCCGCTCGGCTGTAAGCGCGGCGGCCAACAGGGCCAGGTTGTCGGCCGGCCCACAGTGGCAGGTGAGCGCGGGGCCAACGCAGGCGCTCATCGGCCCCCCATTGCCAGCCAGGGGCCCGATCTCAAAGTCCAGGGCGCCTCGTCCGCCCATCGCATCAACCACGTATGCCGTGGGAATGTCTGCGAAGCGTTCGAGCAAGTGCTTGTCGGGACGGCAGATGTTGCGATTGACGGTCAGTAGCGGTGGATCCTTGATCATATCGACGCTTTACGTCAGAGAATTATCACAAGTGCCCCTGCGATTTTCGGGGTTTTGATCGCTGGACTCTTGATGATGAGGAGCCTTTTTCCGGCACCGGGTGACGATCCGTTGACCGCACAGTTCACGCTCTGTTTTCGCACCAGGGCAACCCATCGCCTTGGCTCAAGCGGAAAAGCACTGCACGAAACCGAGCTTCTCCATGCGCAGGAAGTCCCGGTCGAAAGACCAGATCCTTCCATCTGACTCGGCAGCGATAGCTCCAATCAGAAGGTCCCCGAATCCGAAGCGTTGCCCCGCCCGCACAGCGGACCCGGTCCAGCCTTCGAGAGACAGCCAGGTACTCGCAGTGGGATAGTAGACCGGCAGCGCCGACAAGAGCCTTCTCAGCCGGTTGAAATCTTCAGCGGAGGCTCCTGATAGCAGTTCCAGATACACAGGCACGGCCAGGCCAACCAAATCCTGATCCAGAAGATCGACCAGAGCGCCGACCCTCTCCGGGCGCCGGCCCCGGAAGAAGTCGACCCAGACCGATGTATCAACGAAGATCAACCGGTTTTCCCTTTTGTGCTGCGGGGTCTACGGCGTGACTCGGAGAGATCGAACTCTAGATCTATGTGGCCCATAAGCTGCTTGAGTCGATCGATCCGGTGCCGTCGCACGAGTTCCCGGAGAGAGAAAATCACGGTGTCGGTTTTCGATTTATACCCCAGAAGATCGCGGGCCTCCGCAATCAGATCCTCGGGGATGTCGAGGGTAG